>CBDHDW010000001.1:0-16717 GCA_965261915.1 Candidatus Poriferihabitaceae bacterium
AGCGCGGAAAGCCGCCAGCCAAAGCCTAAACCATACCCGCCAGTTTGAAACATTTTGCCAAGGTGAGCCTGTAACACAAATAAAACACAAGGAAAAATTGATATGACCAACAACGTGATAAACGAGCTTCTGCTAGACCATATGAAGGCAGTGCACACTGAACTCGCGTCAATGCGGAAATACGCGGGAGTGGTTTGATATGCCAGGATATATGAGTATTGCAGATTGTCCATGTGGGTACCACTCTTCTTCTTTGTCGCACGGCATACGCCACACTGGAGTGTGTCTTGTAGTCGCATATGCTAAAGATCGCCGAGAAGTGATTTCGCTCGAAAAAACTGAGGCAAAACTACAAGGACTGGAATTTATCCAAGAAATGCTTGTGGAAACCAAACGCTTACATTCACGGACGAGGGCTGCTGGGATTAGCACTGCCACCTACCTATCAGGCTCAATCCAATATACCCACGCACGAAAGGGGCAGCTTGCGCCACAGGGCAGCGTCTAGCCGCAGAGCAGGGGGAAAGATGTTAAAGTTTTCGAAAAATATTATGTAGCGCGTTTGGTAAATATTTTCGTGATAACGCAAGAGTTCTGTAACTATAACTTTGCCCCAGACCTCTCGTTCCTTCTGCCACCAGTCTTTCATTGTGTGAGAGTCCGTAAATAATTTTTTTTGGAAGATTGAAATAGTCAGCGAGTTCAGAAACCTCATTTTCTGACAAGTTCAAAAAAGAACGGCGTGGGGAAACAAGATGAACAATACCAGCTACGACATTGGTGTAGGCCCACCATTAGCCATTCTCGCCGACTAGTATGTGATAGCCGTCTTTATCATCTTTGCATGCTCTCTTATATGATTTTTGAGCTTTTTTTAGATTGTAGAAGTCCACATATGTTAAAATATTTTGATTCTTATCTTTTAACATCACCAAACAAATTGGGTGCATAACAATTTCCAATCCTCTGCGTCTGATCCAAAACTAGTTTTCAATATCAGCATCTTATGCAAGCTTTGCAGAAACAAAGCGGTTTAAGCTTATACCTTGTTCTGCGGCCTGAATCGCAAGATTTCTATGCTGCTCAGGCGGCAAGCGTACCATAAATTTACCACTATAGGTTTTCCCTGCAAATGGTTCAGGGATTGGCTCGCCGTTCTCTGCCATATCCTCTACAACGTCACCAACCAGCAGAACCAAACCTTCTAACGCGCATAGGGGTTTTTCCGCAAGGTAAGACAGGCTGGAAAACTCGGCACACTGCGCAACGTGTTCTCCATCCTCTTCCGACCATGTGACGCGATATGTGTAATGTTTGTGGTCAACCATTAGCCTTCCTCCTCTCGTTTTTTAATTGCAGTTAATACTTGTTTGACTTGATAAATCTTGGCTTTTCCGTCCTTGCCTTTTTGTATATTTACGCGCGGATCACCCTGCCACGGCATTTTATAAACATGGTGGCTCGTGCCCTTGTTTCGCGGCTCTCCAAAATAATGCAGACATATTTTTGCAAGCTCTGAAAACCGCACGTTCTTCGGTGACTTTTCCATGTCTTTTAGTATTTTATCTACTTTAGCCATACTAAATCATAGTATCATTATTGATATTATTCAAGATTCCATTATTCCAGCAGATCACCACATAGGAACAACTCGTGGGCTAGTAAGAAAATCCCGCTTGATGCTGGGGAGGAGCCGTCCATTCCATTACCTTTGATGGGATAGACCCCTATCAGGCTCAATCCAATACTGCCTGAAAAGCGAAAGGGGCAGCTTGCACCACCCCTCCGTATCTATTTCCCGTTGCCAGGAAACGGTTGCTATTACTAGCACCGTATCTAAACTCTACATCGGGGTTTTCTAAAAAAGAGTCAATGGTCGGGTCGGGGTAATCCCTTGAGGGCGCGTTCAACAATACTGTTGAAGTCGTCTTGAGAAATACGCGGGATCACCTTTCCTGAAGGGCTTAAACGGCTAACGGAAAATGTTTGGAGATAGTCGCATATTACCCATGCCTGTTGATTATCAATCGGTGATTTGAGCGGGTATGCCATCGGGTTGTCTGGCTGCGCCTTGGTGGAAAACGGCAGTACCGTAACGCTGCCATAGAGCCTTGAAATTTTGGAAAAGATTAACACGGGGCGTGTTTTCCAAAACTCGGGAAGTTGCGCATCTGTAGGGAAATCACACCAGTAAACCTGCCGAATTTTTGGGGCGGATCGGACTCGAAGCGTAACTCTAGGTGGTATCAAATTTGCTTCAGAATCAGACATTACAACTGCACAACTGCTCCAAGAACTTCCGACCCAGTTCGACCTCTTGCTCCTTCGCCCGTTGTGCTTCCTGATTGAACCACTGGATACGTTCTTTACGTGAATCAACTGCGGACAGTTCCTCTGGAAGGCTTCCAAGATCAATGGATCCGTTGGTAAGTCGTTTGGCAATTTTTTCATCGTTGTCGGCAATTTTCATATACTCTTCGTGGAACACGGAGAACTCGGAAACGTATCCGACATTGCTACGGTTTATAATTCCATCAGATTCACTCAAATGAATAGCCTTCACGTCTCTCAAACCCTTCACCAAGCAACAGAGATATTTGTCAAATGGATTCCCGATTGCCCACTCCTCAATTTCTGCTCCAAAGATATCCCGGCTTTCTATCGAGTCTTGTTCGGCACACAACGCATCCAAAATACACAACGTGGGGAAGCCCATCGGGCTCTCGTCGAGTGCGTCCATATTCGAACCAGCCTTTTCGACCTCGCGACGCCTGAAATCCAAGCTACCCTCTGCAATGAGCGTAAACATAAGGGGGGCAAGTTCGATGATTTGGGTCTGGGACACTTGATACCTCTTTGCTGCCACCAACAGTGCGTTCTGGGTACGCACGGTTATATTTTCAACAAGCTTAGAACGCGGTTGTAAATTCACATGCTTTGGTTTTTCCATAGGGGCTTGGCCGGTTAGAACTTTGGCCGAGACACCCAGTTCTTTCGCGATCTTCTCGATAGTGGAAGCGGGGGGGGTTGCCTCGCCTCTCGTCCAACGTCCAACGGTTTTTCCAGTGACACCAACTTTCCTAGCAATATCTATATTTTTGTACGCCATTAATTCGATTAGGGCACGCAGTCGAGTTCCGTTAAATTTCATCTTTCAATTCCTTATTTACTTTTTCGACTAAATAACACCCAATTATAACGCTTACAAGGGGACATTTTAAAAAAAAGTACACTATTTACATTTTTATAGGGACATATTGATTTAAGGGCTCGTATTCTGGCACCCCACTTACCCAAAAAGCGCGGCGATACGGCAACGGCAAGGATTTCCGCAACTGGTGTGCTGGCAAGAAAATCCCGCTTGATGGAGAGTACCGCGTTTGCAACGTGAAAAAGTTTGAAAATCCAGCACCCCACCCACGAGAGTTTCAGCCCTAAAAACAAAGGGTTTCGCACCCTCTCACCGTTCAGACGAGACGTGGAACACGTCCTCGTCTATAAACGCGCCTAACTCAAAACTTCGTTTTTCGGGTGGATTCTGGTTCTGGAAAAATCAAACCCCGAACCCAAAAATCATCCGCCTTTTGATTTCCGCAATTTAGATAATTCGACCATTTTGTCCGACGGGTTGCATTTCCTGCTACCTCTCTTTGCTACCTCTCTTTGCTACCTCTCTTTGCTACCTCTCTTTGCTACCTCTCTTTGCTACCTTCCGAACCCGCGCCGTGATCTGAACGGAGCCGCCGCCAGATCACGGCGCGGATGCAGCGTGAAAAACTTTGAAAATATATCACCGTTAGTAAAAAATTGCAGTTTTTACGGAAGCGTGCCTGAGTCAAAACTTCGTTTTTCCCTGGATGAACAATTCCGAAACAGACCCCGATAGCCAAGGCAATCCGCAAATCCGCCCTTGAGGTGCTTCAGGATTGGCCTGTGAGCTGCTGCCATTGCCCGCCTGACCCCCTTTGGGGTTTTTCAGGTGTACAGGAGCCAAAACACACTTGGAGCCGCTCACGGGGCTTTCTCGGGCCTCTGGTGTCTGTTTGGGGATTTGCGGCCCTCGATTGCTTCAGGATTGCCCTGTGAGGTGTTACGGTCGCGTTTTTAAGCCCGTTGAGCGGTTTTCAGGGCTTCCCCCTGCCTGAAACCACCCGAAGCCGCTCACGGGGCTTGCCGTGGCCTCTGGTGTCTGTTTCGGGATTTTGGTAAAGCTTGGCGGCTGGGGAGGCCGTATCTTAGCCCAAGGGCTTTTCCAGTTGCCTTGATCTGCTTTCGGTTCGGGAGGCAGATCAAGGCTTCAGCAGGTCGCCCCATCCACCCGAAAACCGAAGTTTTGAGACAGGCGCGTTTGTACATTGAATTTGCATTCAATATTTTTGGCGGTTTTCGGGGTGATTTTTGCGCTGGTTTTCGATCTGTGACGGCGGTCAAATTCCAACCCTGAGAACCCGCAGATTTTCACCCTGAATTTTGGCACTTGGCGAGCCTCTCGAAATTGAAGATCCGAACGGCTGAAATCTGCCCCTGTTTTTTTCTCAACAATTTTTCAGGTTTTACCGCTTGGTCAAAAGTTGCATTTTGGCGAAACGGGGCAAATGAGTGCCAAAAACCTTCTTAAATTTTTCAAAAAAAAACGAAGTTTTCTTCTTGTTCTATAAGTTCTATAAGTTCAGGGAGCGCAAACCCCTTATTTTTATGGCTTAAAAAAGTTAAAAGGGAGTTATCGGGCCGCAAAAGGGAGTTATCGGGCCGCAAAAGGGAGTTATCGGGCGGATAGAAGTGGTTGATCAATGTGATTTAACTCCGTATATAACTCCCCATGAAAAAGACAACTCAAATTGCGACTGACCGCGCCTATGACCAGACGAAAACCGTGTTGCCTGCGGAAGTGGCGCGGGGTGTCTACATGCAGAATGTACCGAGCCTCCGCGCCCTCAAATTGATGCATCTGATGATCGCAAAAGCAGGGGGCCGCATGGCCGAACCCGTGCGCCACGAGTTCAGGCTTGCCGACATCCGCCAGATCAAGGGGATGAAGAACCACGACAAGGAAAGCCTCAAGCCGCTGTTTGAAGAATTGCGCGCCGCCGTGCTGACCTATGACGACACCGAGGCCATGCGCTACACCATCGGCGGGCTACTGGATCAAGCCGTAGTGGATTACCGCCATAAAGAAAGCGGCGATATTCTGGTGTCGTGGTATTTTGGGCGCATGTTCATCGACATGGCCGCGAAGTCGAACCACTGGGCCATTCTCGACCGCCAGACGGCCTTTGCTATGACCTCGAAATATTCCGTTTTGCTGTTCCAATATTTTGCCAGCCTGCAACACCTCGACCACAAAACGGGCGAAGTGTTTACGGTGGGGCAACTCCGCGCAATGTTGGGTGTGCCAGAAGGTAAACTAAAAACATGGAATGAAATGAATCGTTATGCCTTTAAGCCCGCTATTTCAGAAATAAATCAACTGGCTAGGTTCACTTTGACCGCCACGCCGCGCAAGATTGGGCGCACGGTTGCCAGTGTCGAAATTTCATGGGAACCAAAGCCTGACCCGACCGAGGTCAAACGCGAACTGGACAGGCCCAAGGCAGGCCGAAAATCCCGACGCAACGGCACCGCAGAAACGCCCGTTGTGGCCTTCCCTGCCTCTGGTGGGGTGAAATACACAGACCCTTGGAACGCAATCCGTATGGGAAATTGCAATTGGGACCAGACCGTTGTCGCCGACAGCTTCCGCGCCTTTCTCAACACCCGCAAGATCAAGCTGGATGCCAAAAACATTGAAAATCTGTTTGAAACATTTTGCAAAAAACTGCCGAATATGTAATGGCAATTCGAAACATATTGCCGAATAAAACCCGCTTTGCTACCGAAAGTTAACCCATGACAAAACTCAGCCTAACACAGTCTGCCGCGCATGTCGGAAAATCAAAGGCAGCCCTGTCCAAGGCCATAAAGACGGGTCGTTTGACAGCGATAAAGGTCGGTAATGCTTACGAGATTGATATTTCCGAGTTAACAAGGGTTTACCCTGTAAAGCGGGGCTCTGTTCCCGAGAGTATACCCTTGGCAACCGTCTTGGAAAACCAGAACAAGCTGTTGCAAGAAGCCCTTGACCGCGAACGGGAAATATCAGACGACTATCGCGCACGGCTGGATGCTGCGGATACCAGAGTAACCGCTTTATTAACTAACCAGACCCCGAGAAAAAGATTCTTCGGGATATTTTAGGACGAGATTCAGATATGCGTAAAATCATCCAAGCGGCGGCAATCATCCTTGCATTGCTCCCATCCGCAACCATGGCACAGGATTTTGAGGCTGGGGTTGAGGCATACCATCGCGGTGATTATGAAACAGCCCTGAAAGAGTTTAGGCCGCTGGCCGACCAAGGCGACACCCGCGCGCAGGGCAACCTTGGCGTGATGTACGGCAACGGCAGGGGCGTGACGCAGGATTACGCCGAGGCCGTCAGGTGGTACAGGATGGCAGCCGAACAAGGCGACGCATCCGCGCAGGGCAACCTTGGCGTGATGTACGGCAACGGCAGGGGCGTGACGCAGGATTACGCCGAGGCCGTCAGGTGGTACAGGATGGCAGCCGAACAAGGCGACGCATCCGCGCAGTTCAACCTTGGCGTGATGTACGGCAACGGCAGGGGCGTGACGCAGGATTACGCCGAGGCCGTCAGGTGGTACAGGCTGGCCGCAGAACAAGGCAACGCAGTAGCGCAGGGCAACCTTGGCGTGATGTACGGCCTCGGCGAGGGCGTGGCGCAGGATTATGCACGCGCGCATATGTGGGCCAATATTGCGAGTGCAAACGGGAAAGATCGCGCTGAAAAATTAAGGGATATTTTAGCAGCTGACATGACCCCAGCCGACATTTCCAAAGCACAGGCAATGGCCCGTAAGTGTTTGGAAAGCGGCTATAAAAACTGCGGGGGTTGAGGTTGTTTGTTGTTGGCCAAGCCCCTGATCGACGGCGCAAAATTGTCGGACAATTTGAAATATTTTGCAAGGGCGTCAGCCTGTAACGTAATGACAACACAAGGAAAAATGATATGTCTGACAACGTGACAAACGAGCTACTTCTTGAGCATATGAAGGCTATTCAGAACCGCCTGTCCAATCTCGAAAATGGACAGGCCGACATCAAAACCACGCTTGTTAGTATGCAACAGCATATGGTCGGTTTTATGACCAACACCTCAGCCCACGAAAGTGCCATTACCAACATGCAAGTACGCCTTGACCGCATCGAGCGCAGGCTTGAACTCCATGACTAGCGATATTGTAAAACGCGCCCCGGTGCAAAAATGGTGGTGCAGCCTGACCAACAAAAAACGCAGGTGGCACAGCAGCCAGCCCTACGCTTTTACACAGAAAGACGGGCTTAAAATTGCCCTTTCCGAGCGTGAAATTGCAACGGCTGCCTATGCTGAAATCAAGCGCGGAAAGCCGCCAGCCAAAGCCTAAACCATACCCGCCAGTTTGAAACATTTTGCCAAGGTGAGCCTGTAACACAAATAAAACACAAGGAAAAATTGATATGACCAACAACGTGATAAACGAGCTTCTGCTAGACCATATGAAGGCAGTGCACACTGAACTCGCGTCAATGCGGAAATACGCGGGAGTGGTTTGATATGCCAGGATATATGAGTATTGCAGATTGTCCATGTGGGTACCACTCTTCTTCTTTGTCGCACGGCATACGCCACACTGGAGTGTGTCTTGTAGTCGCATATGCTAAAGATCGCCGAGAAGTGATTTCGCTCGAAAAAACTGAGGCAAAACTACAAGGACTGGAATTTATCCAAGAAATGCCCGTTGGCGCGGGATATCGCTGCCCCGTTTGTGGAAACCAAACGCTTACATTCACGGACGAGGGCTGCTGGGATTAGCACTGCCACCTACCTATCAGGCTCAATCCAATATACCCACGCACGAAAGGGGCAGCTTGCGCCACAGGGCAGCGTCTAGCCGCAGAGCAGGGGGAAAGATGTTAAAGTTTTCGAAAAATATTATGTAGCGCGTTTGGTAAATATTTTCGTGATAACGCAAGAGTTCTGTAACTATAACTTTGCCCCAGACCTCTCGTTCCTTCTGCCACCAGTCTTTCATTGTGTGAGAGTCCGTAAATAATTTTTTTTGGAAGATTGAAATAGTCAGCGAGTTCAGAAACCTCATTTTCTGACAAGTTCAAAAAAGAACGGCGTGGGGAAACAAGATGAACAATACCAGCTACGACATTGGTGTAGGCCCACCATTAGCCATTCTCGCCGACTAGTATGTGATAGCCGTCTTTATCATCTTTGCATGCTCTCTTATATGATTTTTGAGCTTTTTTTAGATTGTAGAAGTCCACATATGTTAAAATATTTTGATTCTTATCTTTTAACATCACCAAACAAATTGGGTGCATAACAATTTCCAATCCTCTGCGTCTGATCCAAAACTAGTTTTCAATATCAGCATCTTATGCAAGCTTTGCAGAAACAAAGCGGTTTAAGCTTATACCTTGTTCTGCGGCCTGAATCGCAAGATTTCTATGCTGCTCAGGCGGCAAGCGTACCATAAATTTACCACTATAGGTTTTCCCTGCAAATGGTTCAGGGATTGGCTCGCCGTTCTCTGCCATATCCTCTACAACGTCACCAACCAGCAGAACCAAACCTTCTAACGCGCATAGGGGTTTTTCCGCAAGGTAAGACAGGCTGGAAAACTCGGCACACTGCGCAACGTGTTCTCCATCCTCTTCCGACCATGTGACGCGATATGTGTAATGTTTGTGGTCAACCATTAGCCTTCCTCCTCTCGTTTTTTAATTGCAGTTAATACTTGTTTGACTTGATAAATCTTGGCTTTTCCGTCCTTGCCTTTTTGTATATTTACGCGCGGATCACCCTGCCACGGCATTTTATAAACATGGTGGCTCGTGCCCTTGTTTCGCGGCTCTCCAAAATAATGCAGACATATTTTTGCAAGCTCTGAAAACCGCACGTTCTTCGGTGACTTTTCCATGTCTTTTAGTATTTTATCTACTTTAGCCATACTAAATCATAGTATCATTATTGATATTATTCAAGATTCCATTATTCCAGCAGATCACCACATAGGAACAACTCGTGGGCTAGTAAGAAAATCCCGCTTGATGCTGGGGAGGAGCCGTCCATTCCATTACCTTTGATGGGATAGACCCCTATCAGGCTCAATCCAATACTGCCTGAAAAGCGAAAGGGGCAGCTTGCACCACCCCTCCGTATCTATTTCCCGTTGCCAGGAAACGGTTGCTATTACTAGCACCGTATCTAAACTCTACATCGGGGTTTTCTAAAAAAGAGTCAATGGTCGGGTCGGGGTAATCCCTTGAGGGCGCGTTCAACAATACTGTTGAAGTCGTCTTGAGAAATACGCGGGATCACCTTTCCTGAAGGGCTTAAACGGCTAACGGAAAATGTTTGGAGATAGTCGCATATTACCCATGCCTGTTGATTATCAATCGGTGATTTGAGCGGGTATGCCATCGGGTTGTCTGGCTGCGCCTTGGTGGAAAACGGCAGTACCGTAACGCTGCCATAGAGCCTTGAAATTTTGGAAAAGATTAACACGGGGCGTGTTTTCCAAAACTCGGGAAGTTGCGCATCTGTAGGGAAATCACACCAGTAAACCTGCCGAATTTTTGGGGCGGATCGGACTCGAAGCGTAACTCTAGGTGGTATCAAATTTGCTTCAGAATCAGACATTACAACTGCACAACTGCTCCAAGAACTTCCGACCCAGTTCGACCTCTTGCTCCTTCGCCCGTTGTGCTTCCTGATTGAACCACTGGATACGTTCTTTACGTGAATCAACTGCGGACAGTTCCTCTGGAAGGCTTCCAAGATCAATGGATCCGTTGGTAAGTCGTTTGGCAATTTTTTCATCGTTGTCGGCAATTTTCATATACTCTTCGTGGAACACGGAGAACTCGGAAACGTATCCGACATTGCTACGGTTTATAATTCCATCAGATTCACTCAAATGAATAGCCTTCACGTCTCTCAAACCCTTCACCAAGCAACAGAGATATTTGTCAAATGGATTCCCGATTGCCCACTCCTCAATTTCTGCTCCAAAGATATCCCGGCTTTCTATCGAGTCTTGTTCGGCACACAACGCATCCAAAATACACAACGTGGGGAAGCCCATCGGGCTCTCGTCGAGTGCGTCCATATTCGAACCAGCCTTTTCGACCTCGCGACGCCTGAAATCCAAGCTACCCTCTGCAATGAGCGTAAACATAAGGGGGGCAAGTTCGATGATTTGGGTCTGGGACACTTGATACCTCTTTGCTGCCACCAACAGTGCGTTCTGGGTACGCACGGTTATATTTTCAACAAGCTTAGAACGCGGTTGTAAATTCACATGCTTTGGTTTTTCCATAGGGGCTTGGCCGGTTAGAACTTTGGCCGAGACACCCAGTTCTTTCGCGATCTTCTCGATAGTGGAAGCGGGGGGGGTTGCCTCGCCTCTCGTCCAACGTCCAACGGTTTTTCCAGTGACACCAACTTTCCTAGCAATATCTATATTTTTGTACGCCATTAATTCGATTAGGGCACGCAGTCGAGTTCCGTTAAATTTCATCTTTCAATTCCTTATTTACTTTTTCGACTAAATAACACCCAATTATAACGCTTACAAGGGGACATTTTAAAAAAAAGTACACTATTTACATTTTTATAGGGACATATTGATTTAAGGGCTCGTATTCTGGCACCCCACTTACCCAAAAAGCGCGGCGATACGGCAACGGCAAGGATTTCCGCAACTGGTGTGCTGGCAAGAAAATCCCGCTTGATGGAGAGTACCGCGTTTGCAACGTGAAAAAGTTTGAAAATCCAGCACCCCACCCACGAGAGTTTCAGCCCTAAAAACAAAGGGTTTCGCACCCTCTCACCGTTCAGACGAGACGTGGAACACGTCCTCGTCTATAAACGCGCCTAACTCAAAACTTCGTTTTTCGGGTGGATTCTGGTTCTGGAAAAATCAAACCCCGAACCCAAAAATCATCCGCCTTTTGATTTCCGCAATTTAGATAATTCGACCATTTTGTCCGACGGGTTGCATTTCCTGCTACCTCTCTTTGCTACCTCTCTTTGCTACCTCTCTTTGCTACCTCTCTTTGCTACCTTCCGAACCCGCGCCGTGATCTGAACGGAGCCGCCGCCAGATCACGGCGCGGATGCAGCGTGAAAAACTTTGAAAATATATCACCGTTAGTAAAAAATTGCAGTTTTTACGGAAGCGTGCCTGAGTCAAAACTTCGTTTTTCCCTGGATGAACAATTCCGAAACAGACCCCGATAGCCAAGGCAATCCGCAAATCCGCCCTTGAGGTGCTTCAGGATTGGCCTGTGAGCTGCTGCCATTGCCCGCCTGACCCCCTTTGGGGTTTTTCAGGTGTACAGGAGCCAAAACACACTTGGAGCCGCTCACGGGGCTTTCTCGGGCCTCTGGTGTCTGTTTGGGGATTTGCGGCCCTCGATTGCTTCAGGATTGCCCTGTGAGGTGTTACGGTCGCGTTTTTAAGCCCGTTGAGCGGTTTTCAGGGCTTCCCCCTGCCTGAAACCACCCGAAGCCGCTCACGGGGCTTGCCGTGGCCTCTGGTGTCTGTTTCGGGATTTTGGTAAAGCTTGGCGGCTGGGGAGGCCGTATCTTAGCCCAAGGGCTTTTCCAGTTGCCTTGATCTGCTTTCGGTTCGGGAGGCAGATCAAGGCTTCAGCAGGTCGCCCCATCCACCCGAAAACCGAAGTTTTGAGACAGGCGCGTTTGTACATTGAATTTGCATTCAATATTTTTGGCGGTTTTCGGGGTGATTTTTGCGCTGGTTTTCGATCTGTGACGGCGGTCAAATTCCAACCCTGAGAACCCGCAGATTTTCACCCTGAATTTTGGCACTTGGCGAGCCTCTCGAAATTGAAGATCCGAACGGCTGAAATCTGCCCCTGTTTTTTTCTCAACAATTTTTCAGGTTTTACCGCTTGGTCAAAAGTTGCATTTTGGCGAAACGGGGCAAATGAGTGCCAAAAACCTTCTTAAATTTTTCAAAAAAAAACGAAGTTTTCTTCTTGTTCTATAAGTTCTATAAGTTCAGGGAGCGCAAACCCCTTATTTTTATGGCTTAAAAAAGTTAAAAGGGAGTTATCGGGCCGCAAAAGGGAGTTATCGGGCCGCAAAAGGGAGTTATCGGGCGGATAGAAGTGGTTGATCAATGTGATTTAACTCCGTATATAACTCCCCATGAAAAAGACAACTCAAATTGCGACTGACCGCGCCTATGACCAGACGAAAACCGTGTTGCCTGCGGAAGTGGCGCGGGGTGTCTACATGCAGAATGTACCGAGCCTCCGCGCCCTCAAATTGATGCATCTGATGATCGCAAAAGCAGGGGGCCGCATGGCCGAACCCGTGCGCCACGAGTTCAGGCTTGCCGACATCCGCCAGATCAAGGGGATGAAGAACCACGACAAGGAAAGCCTCAAGCCGCTGTTTGAAGAATTGCGCGCCGCCGTGCTGACCTATGACGACACCGAGGCCATGCGCTACACCATCGGCGGGCTACTGGATCAAGCCGTAGTGGATTACCGCCATAAAGAAAGCGGCGATATTCTGGTGTCGTGGTATTTTGGGCGCATGTTCATCGACATGGCCGCGAAGTCGAACCACTGGGCCATTCTCGACCGCCAGACGGCCTTTGCTATGACCTCGAAATATTCCGTTTTGCTGTTCCAATATTTTGCCAGCCTGCAACACCTCGACCACAAAACGGGCGAAGTGTTTACGGTGGGGCAACTCCGCGCAATGTTGGGTGTGCCAGAAGGTAAACTAAAAACATGGAATGAAATGAATCGTTATGCCTTTAAGCCCGCTATTTCAGAAATAAATCAACTGGCTAGGTTCACTTTGACCGCCACGCCGCGCAAGATTGGGCGCACGGTTGCCAGTGTCGAAATTTCATGGGAACCAAAGCCTGACCCGACCGAGGTCAAACGCGAACTGGACAGGCCCAAGGCAGGCCGAAAATCCCGACGCAACGGCACCGCAGAAACGCCCGTTGTGGCCTTCCCTGCCTCTGGTGGGGTGAAATACACAGACCCTTGGAACGCAATCCGTATGGGAAATTGCAATTGGGACCAGACCGTTGTCGCCGACAGCTTCCGCGCCTTTCTCAACACCCGCAAGATCAAGCTGGATGCCAAAAACATTGAAAATCTGTTTGAAACATTTTGCAAAAAACTGCCGAATATGTAATGGCAATTCGAAACATATTGCCGAATAAAACCCGCTTTGCTACCGAAAGTTAACCCATGACAAAACTCAGCCTAACACAGTCTGCCGCGCATGTCGGAAAATCAAAGGCAGCCCTGTCCAAGGCCATAAAGACGGGTCGTTTGACAGCGATAAAGGTCGGTAATGCTTACGAGATTGATATTTCCGAGTTAACAAGGGTTTACCCTGTAAAGCGGGGCTCTGTTCCCGAGAGTATACCCTTGGCAACCGTCTTGGAAAACCAGAACAAGCTGTTGCAAGAAGCCCTTGACCGCGAACGGGAAATATCAGACGACTATCGCGCACGGCTGGATGCTGCGGATACCAGAGTAACCGCTTTATTAACTAACCAGACCCCGAGAAAAAGATTCTTCGGGATATTTTAGGACGAGATTCAGATATGCGTAAAATCATCCAAGCGGCGGCAATCATCCTTGCATTGCTCCCATCCGCAACCATGGCACAGGATTTTGAGGCTGGGGTTGAGGCATACCATCGCGGTGATTATGAAACAGCCCTGAAAGAGTTTAGGCCGCTGGCCGACCAAGGCGACACCCGCGCGCAGGGCAACCTTGGCGTGATGTACGGCAACGGCAGGGGCGTGACGCAGGATTACGCCGAGGCCGTCAGGTGGTACAGGATGGCAGCCGAACAAGGCGACGCATCCGCGCAGGGCAACCTTGGCGTGATGTACGGCAACGGCAGGGGCGTGACGCAGGATTACGCCGAGGCCGTCAGGTGGTACAGGATGGCAGCCGAACAAGGCGACGCATCCGCGCAGTTCAACCTTGGCGTGATGTACGGCAACGGCAGGGGCGTGACGCAGGATTACGCCGAGGCCGTCAGGTGGTACAGGCTGGCCGCAGAACAAGGCAACGCAGTAGCGCAGGGCAACCTTGGCGTGATGTACGGCCTCGGCGAGGGCGTGGCGCAGGATTATGCACGCGCGCATATGTGGGCCAATATTGCGAGTGCAAACGGGAAAGATCGCGCTGAAAAATTAAGGGATATTTTAGCAGCTGACATGACCCCAGCCGACATTTCCAAAGCACAGGCAATGGCCCGTAAGTGTTTGGAAAGCGGCTATAAAAACTGCGGGGGTTGAGGTTGTTTGTTGTTGGCCAAGCCCCTGATCGACGGCGCAAAATTGTCGGACAATTTGAAATATTTTGCAAGGGCGTCAGCCTGTAACGTAATGACAACACAAGGAAAAATGATATGTCTGACAACGTGACAAACGAGCTACTTCTTGAGCATATGAAGGCTATTCAGAACCGCCTGTCCAATCTCGAAAATGGACAGGCCGACATCAAAACCACGCTTGTTAGTATGCAACAGCATATGGTCGGTTTTATGACCAACACCTCAGCCCACGAAAGTGCCATTACCAACATGCAAGTACGCCTTGACCGCATCGAGCGCAGGCTTGAACTCCATGACTAGCGATATTGTAAAACGCGCCCCGGTGCAAAAATGGTGGTGCAGCCTGACCAACAAAAAACGCAGGTGGCACAGCAGCCAGCCCTACGCTTTTACACAGAAAGACGGGCTTAAAATTGCCCTTTCCGAGCGTGAAATTGCAACGGCTGCCTATGCTGAAATCAAGCGCGGAAAGCCGCCAGCCAAAGCCTAAACCATACCCGCCAGTTTGAAACATTTTGCCAAGGTGAGCCTGTAACACAAATAAAACACAAGGAAAAATTGATATGACCAACAACGTGATAAACGAGCTTCTGCTAGACCATATGAAGGCAGTGCACACTGAACTCGCGTCAATGCGGAAATACGCGGGAGTGGTTTGATATGCCAGGATATATGAGTATTGCAGATTGTCCATGTGGGTACCACTCTTCTTCTTTGTCGCACGGCATACGCCACACTGGAGTGTGTCTTGTAGTCGCATATGCTAAAGATCGCCGAGAAGTGATTTCGCTCGAAAAAACTGAGGCAAAACTACAAGGACTGGAATTTATCCAAGAAATGCCCGTTGGCGCGGGATATCGCTGCCCCGTTTGTGGAAACCAAACGCTTACATTCACGGACGAGGGCTGCTGGGATTAGCACTGCCACCTACCTATCAGGCTCAATCCAATATACCCACGCACGAAAGGGGCAGCTTGCGCCACAGGGCAGCGTCTAGCCGCAGAGCAGGGGGAAAGATGTTAAAGTTTTCGAAAAATATTATGTAGCGCGTTTGGTAAATATTTTCGTGATAACGCAAGAGTTCTGTAACTATAACTTTGCCCCAGACCTCTCGTTCCTTCTGCCACCAGTCTTTCATTGTGTGAGAGTCCGTAAATAATTTTTTTTGGAAGATTGAAATAGTCAGCGAGTTCAGAAACCTCATTTTCTGACAAGTTCAAAAAAGAACGGCGTGGGGAAACAAGATGAACAATACCAGCTACGACATTGGTGTAGGCCCACCATTAGCCATTCTCGCCGACTAGTATGTGATAGCCGTCTTTATCATCTTTGCATGCTCTCTTATATGATTTTTGAGCTTTTTTTAGATTGTAGAAGTCCACATATGTTAAAATATTTTGATTCTTATCTTTTAACATCACCAAACAAATTGGGTGCATAACAATTTCCAATCCTCTGCGTCTGATCCAAAACTAGTTTTCAATATCAGCATCTTATGCAAGCTTTGCAGAAACAAAGCGGTTTAAGCTTATACCTTGTTCTGCGGCCTGAATCGCAAGATTTCTATGCTGCTCAGGCGGCAAGCGTACCATAAATTTACCACTATAGGTTTTCCCTGCAAATGGTTCAGGGATTGGCTCGCCGTTCTCTGCCATATCCTCTACAACGTCACCAACCAGCAGAACCAAACCTTCTAACGCGCATAGGGGTTTTTCCGCAAGGTAAGACAGGCTGGAAAACTCGGCACACTGCGCAACGTGTTCTCCATCCTCTTCCGACCATGTGACGCGATATGTGTAATGTTTGTGGTCAACCATTAGCCTTCCTCCTCTCGTTTTTTAATTGCAGTTAATACTTGTTTGACTTGATAAATCTTGGCTTTTCCGTCCTTGCCTTTTTGTATATTTACGCGCGGATCACCCTGCCACGGCATTTTATAAACATGGTGGCTCGTGCCCTTGTTTCGCGGCTCTCCAAAATAATGCAGACATATTTTTGCAAGCTCTGAAAACCGCACGTTCTTCGGTGACTTTTCCATGTCTTTTAGTATTTTATCTACTTTAGCCATACTAAATCATAGTATCATTATTGATATTATTCAAGATTCCATTATTCCAGCAGATCACCACATAGGAACAACTCGTGGGCTAGTAAGAAAATCCCGCTTGATGCTGGGGAGGAGCCGTCCATTCCATTACCTTTGATGGGATAGACCCCTATCAGGCTCAATCCAATACTGCCTGAAAAGCGAAAGGGGCA
>CBDHDW010000002.1:0-11688 GCA_965261915.1 Candidatus Poriferihabitaceae bacterium
TCTCAACGTACAGATTATCGAACGTGAAGCATTCCGTACTATATTTTCAATCGGCGGCACTATTCACACCCTCAAAGATAGTCAAGTTAGCGGACTTCAGGGAGCACGGGCTAATTCACTGTGCTTCGCGCAATCAGTCGTCACTCGGCTTAAAACCCAACAGTCAGCAATTGCCTAAGGAGAAAAACAGTGTCAGAATCAAAACAAAAAACTGACGAGCGAGCGAAGCTAAGCCTTGATCTCGATAGCTTGGATAGTATGCCAATAAATGGCCCAGAGCCAGCGAAGATTGAAGCGTTGTCCGAGGCATCTGGTTTCAATAAACGCGAGTGGCCCAAGACACCGCAAACCACTAGCCAAACACCAAGCGCTCCCAAGCCAAAACCTCGCAAACGACGGACTACAGGGCGAACCTATCCATTTAACACCAAGATCAAACCCGAAGCTTATATGTTACTGGGCAGCCTTGCCGATGAGTTGAGCGAAGCTGAGGATCGACCCGTCAGCATGGCCGAAGTTTTGGAGAGAGCACTTAACTATTTCGACGCCAAATTGAACGTAGGAGATAAATCTGGTTGAAAATACTGAGCATATCACTCTTCTGGTATCTGTGGTGATTCAAATTTTAGACGGGTGAGATGAGTGTGCGTTTAAGGAAATTCCCATCGCCTTCAAAACGCTTGTCAATGTACTCAGTCGCGGATCTCCATTAATGCTTAAAGCCCGATAAAGTGATTCGCGTGTTACCCCAGAATCCTTTGAAAGCTGCGTCATGCCATTGGCACGCGCTACAGTGCCGATGGCATGGGCAATGACCTTTGGATCAGCCGTCGCCAGTGCTTCCGAAATCAGTTCCGCTTGAGTTTCGGTGTCGTCTAGATATTCGGCTGGATCAAATTTAGTCGTTTTCATCGTCTATCTCCTTCACAAATTTCTGAGCCCGCTGAATATCACGGGCTTGCGATCCCTTCTCGCCACCACACAAGAGCAAAATGATCGTCTCTGCACGTCGTGTGTAGTAGATTCTGTAACCAGGCCCAAAATGCACTCTGATCTCACTGACATCTCCACCAAGCGCTTTGGCATCACCCATATGCCCTGCCTCAATCAAAACCAGCCGCTTGGCAATTATCTTGATGGCAGCTCGGTTTTTGAGACCAGAAAACCACTTGAAAAACGCTGGAGTCTGGCGAAGTTCAAACATATTGTAACTTATAAATCACACTCAGATGCCTTGTCAATTGTACTTTTGGGGTTATGTCAAAAAAACCCTTGGTCGTGCAAGAACTGCTTGGGTAGGTTTGACACTGAAACTGGCGGCTAACCAATAACTTCACAGCGATATCCTCGCTTTAATTTTAATCGGCATCACCAAAGTCATGGGATGGTTTGGCGTGCCCGTAAATCCATAATGTTCATAAAATTCCCGTGCGACGTCAGAAATAGCATGTACAAGAATTCCCCTGATGCCAACAATATGCGCCGCTTGCTGCGCTCTGAGAACGGCATCCTGTAAAAGCGCGACACCAATGCCCTTGCCTTGCCAATTCTGATCAACTGCAAGGCGGCCAAGAATTGTCATTGGAATAGGGTTTGGCATATTGCGCCTGATATTTCCTGGCGCATCCGATGTGGCCAGCGCCCCAGAGGCAAGGCAATAATACCCAACAACATCAGCCCCAGACGTTACGACATAAGTGCGGGATGATCCGTTTTTCTGATTGGAACGCGCACGGCGGCGCAGCCAGTCATCAAGGTTGTCAACACCGCTGTCAAAATTATGCAGGTAATGCTGATCATTCAGCAATTCAGGGGCAGAAAGCGTCACATTACCTCCACGGCTTGGGTGCATTTATAAGCCGCTCAAACCCCGCGCCAGATGGTGGGTGATCCAACATTTTCGAATATTGCACAAAGTTTTTTTCATCCACACGGATATAGGTCTGATCCAGCAATGCATCTTCCGCCGCGCGCCGCGCCGCCTCAACCATAAAATTGGTGCGAGTCTTGCCGAGAACCTTCGCCGCCTGATCTATCAGGTTGCGTTCATCTTCGCTAAGCCGGATATTCACTGGACGCGATGGTGCGCTGTGGTCTGTCGTTATGGGCATAACAAATCCTTTCAATAATCATGATATCACACTACATATACAATGTGTATATGATAATTATAACCTCCAGGGCAATCGATTGAATAAATTGCTGACATTGTTGTGATTTTGTGAATCAGGGGCACCGGCTTATTGTTCTCCAGCCCCAGCCAGCCGCGCGCCGCCCGTTTACTTTCCGCCATAGCCATGCGCTGCCACTGTTGCAGCGGTGTCAAGACATCACCTGTCTTTTTTGATTTCCGGTCTGAACCTGTCATATCTGCCACCCCCCATTGCGACTGGCCGTGCGGCGGCCGAAACCGGGCTTACAGGGAAAGGCACACCCCGTTTTTAACGCCAATGCCCCCATCCTCACGTTTTCATCCTCCGGGTCAAGCCAATCAAACTGCCCACCAGATTGAGTTTTCCGGCTTTATGCCGTGCAGTCATCGCGCGCAGCACCCCGCCGGGGTTCTGGATCGGGGTTTCCGGGTGAAACCGGTTGCGGTCAATCACCAGAATACAAAGCGCTGTGGCCATATCACCCATTTGCCCCACCGCCGCATCATAAGCCGAGCGGTTAATCCCCAACTCCGGCAACCGGTCGATCGCCGCCAGAATAAAATCCATCGCCGCAGGCGATGGTCTTTGCCCCTGGTGCTGCCGGATATAAAGCCGCATCTCCTCAGAACTCAAGGCAAACAACCGGTGCGGGTTCAGTTTTTCGATAAATTCACTGTTGACCCCGACCTCAGCCCCGCCACACTTATTTTCTAAACAATCAGCGGAGCCGTCAGGCGCAGCTGCTAACGAATTATCTTCTGACGGCGTGCCGTCAGCCAACTTATCCACGGTATCGTTACAAATTACAGAGTGATCTTGAGTTGTATCTTGTATATATCGGCGGAAGTCAGCTTCCGCTGGAGCGGAAGTATCTGGTAACATTCGGGCAAGTTCATCTATCGCTTCGGAGGTGATTAACACCGCGTCGTAATGCGCTTCGAGGGCTGCGATGGACTGTAGGCTGGCATAGCGCGGGGGCCAGTTGAGAAACGTTTCTGCGATGGCTTTCAGCCCGGCGTGCTCCGGATAGATCGGCTGGAGACGCATCAGGGTTATCTTGACATTGCGCCTGAGCGCCGAGCACTGGCGCTTCAGGCGGGTTCTGTGCTGGCGTTCAAAGCGCATTTGGGCGCGGTGTGCAATGAGATCGGGCACCGCTTCAATCAACGGGCTGAAGCACAGCCCTTGCCGGAACTCGCTGCCATCGGCAAACACCAGACGACAGCGGCTGCCGTTGCCGGCCACCTGCTTGTCAACAAAGCCCAGGGCGATCAGGGCGGTCTCGTCATTGCGCACCGCCCGCGGGCTCTTGCCCAGCGATCCCGCGATATTCCCTTGCAGGGCATAGCAGACCGGTTCGCGTGTCGGGTCGGTCCAGTCCGAGGGCCGGGTTTCGCGCAACATCGTGAGTAAGGATTTCAGCAGGCTGTCGGACAGGCCGATGTGTTTGCTGACATCCAGCAGCAGGCCTTCCAGCGCACCGCGCTGCATACTGTCGGGCAAGACTGGATACCTGGGCTGTGGATCCTGTGGTGGTGATCCCTGTGTATGGTTGTCCTGCGGGGTGCGCAGGGCCTGTATTTTCTGTGACATTGTTGTCCCTCATTTCTGTTTTTGCGATGCTTTTCATTGGGCATCACGCCGCGATTGAGGCGCAAAAATCGCAGGCACACAGAATTTCATCGCCAAAAGGTCACTTTTGACTTGAAAAGCGGGTCAGGTCAGGCTAAAAAACAAGGGTCTAATTCGTTTTAAAGCCTGACCACAACCTTAATGCCGTGCAATCTCTGCGCGGTTTTTCGGTTTTAAGTGGTTTATTGCGGGGTTTCTACTGCTCTGCCTCCCTTTATCTGGATTCTTTAGGGAGAGTCATACCCACATCTTGTGCGTTTCTCAAGCATAGGTTCAACTTTGCAGATAGAATCAGGACCGGCGGATCCCGCGCGTGACGGGCCAGGCGCCGCAAACAACGCGCTGCGCGCAAGATTTTTTCTTGCCAGACGGCAAGCGGTGTTCTAACCTGCCTTACACCGTGTGGCGTGGAGAGACCTGAAAATGCAGAGAAGTACCCCCCCCCCCCCCGAAATCCGGGCGTAAGTCAAGGGCTTTAAACGGTTTTTCGCGTTTAATATCGGGGTGTTCTGTGTTTTTGGCGGGTTTCCGCTCACGCTGGGTCTCAATTCTGTTTGGTGCCGCCACCTTAAGCGCAGTTGTAATCTTTTGGCAACCCGCCCAAGCCGCAGCGCTCATTCGCTGCCCCGATTGGCAGCGCTACGTCACGCCCACAGCCGCCCTGCGCAGCACCGCAGCCGTTGGGCCGGCAGGGCATTCCATGCGCCGCTGGACTGGCAGGGCCAAACTGGCCCGAGAAGTCGAGAGGCCAAAGCAATCGTTCGAGGCCGCGCTCAAAGCAAATCGTGCCAGAGAATCACGTCTGGCATCCGCAAAGGGGCAGAAGGTGCCAACGGGTACTCTGGCATCTCCACGCACCGCCAGAAACGAATCAGGCGCGCGCCAGACCACAGGTCCGCTGGATGCCGCCGGCATTTTCAGCCGCAAGGGTCGTAAAACCAAAAAACAGGCAATCCCCTGTCCGACCCATACCGTGCGCAAGGGCGACACGCTCTCGAAAATCGCCAAGGCCAGGCTTGGCAGTGCCAAACGCTACCCCGAACTCATCGCGGCCAACAAAGACACCGTAAAATCCGCCACGACCCTGCGGGTCGGCACCGTGCTGACCCTCCCCTGCGCGGTGCCAACCCGTCAAACCGCATCGCTTCAGCGCAAAACCCGAAGCGGTGCGGCAAAAACAGCTCCCGCTTCCACGCCAGTGGCCGTCAAGCCGATGAACCGGCCGTTGCCCGTCTGGACCGCACGCCCCGGGGAGTTTGTCTCCGATGTCATCACCCGCTGGGCCAGGAAGGCCGGACATACTGTGGTACGCGACGGCATTGAGGAATGGAAACTCTCCGTGCCGGTTAAAATCAGCGGCAGTTTCAAGGACGCGCTGGATCAGCTGGTTGTCGGCTTTGAAGGCGCGGGCCGCCCGCTGGCGATCTCTGTCTATGCCAACAAGGTTATTCGCATCGGCAGGCCGCTATGAACTTGCTGTCTGTAAAAGTACCAGGAGAAAAAACAAACGTAAGGGCGCGTCTGCGCCGCGCGACCTGTCGTCTGGCGGTTTTTTCCCTGGCACTCTCTGCCCTCACAGCACTTGCCGCCTGCGACGGCATCAAATCCGCCAATGACACCACCGCACGGCTTTCAAAGCTGACCGGTGACCAGCGCGACCGCTTGCGGGCCGCAGGACGCGGCAAGGTGCATGTGGTGGATCGCCCGTATTACGGCGAGGCGGTTGTGGTCGCACAGGGGGTGCAAAGCGGCACGCCCTTGCCGGCCGCACTCGAAGGCGCGCGCAGTATCAATATCGACACACGCGGGTCAGCCGTCGGCATCAAGGCCCTGGCCACGCTGATCAAGAAGCAAACGGACCTGCCGGTCAATATCCGCCGGGTTTACAGCCTGGCAAATGGCGATGTCATCCAGATCCCCATCGGCAGCAAAATGGTGCTCAAACACGAAGGTGCGTTATCCAAAGTCCTCGACAAGATCGCCGCCCGCATGGATCTGGCCTGGCGTTTCGACGGCACCGCCATCACCTTTGACCGGATGGTCACAAAACGCTACAGCCTGTCACTGCCCATCGGCACCACAAGCCTTCAGACCTCGATTGCAGGTGTCAAAGGCGGCGGGAGCAGTGCCTCCTTGAGCCGCAGCATTGGCGGCTATGATCCGTGGAAAGATCTGGAAACCCAACTGATGGCAGTCGCGCCACCACCCGCCAAAGTGACCCTCTCGCAATCTGCCGGTCGCGTCTCGATCTTTGGCCCACCTTCCGTGCAGCGCAAGGCCGCCGGGGTGATTGAAGATTTCGAAGCGATCTTCTCCACCCGCATTGCGCTGGAGGTCGCGATTTATTTTATCGACGCTGACAAATCCGATGAGTTTGCCGTCGGGCTGGATGTTACAGGGTCAGATGGCAGTTTTACCAGAGCGCTCGGCGCACTCACCGGCAGTGGCGTCGCCACCTTGCAGTCGGGCGGCGGATCCATCAGCTTTCAGGCACTGGCACAGGAAGGCAGCGTGGTCGATTACCGGCTTGGTTCCACCATTGCCCAGAGCGGTGTCGTCGCGCCGATTGTGCTGACCAGATCGCAAAGCTATATCGGGGGTACCACAACCAAAACCACTGATAACGGCGACAAAGAAACAGAGATCAAGGCCGCCGTCGTTGATACCGGCATATCCATCCATGCCCTGCCAAGGCTGGTGGGCAAGGACAAGATACAGCTTTCCCTGACATTGTTGCAAAACAATCTGGTCAAGCTGGAAACCTTCACCACCGGCAACGAGACCGTACAGCTCCCCACAGTCGATCAACGCGTGATCCAGAACGACAGTGTGCTGGCGCCCGGCGAAACCCTGGTGCTGTCGGGCTATGAACAGGAAAGCGCCACCCGCGCCAACAAGGGCACCGGTCTCGCGCGGTTCATCGGGCTCGGGGGAAGCGCCAAGGGCAAGACCCGTAAAATCCGCATGGTGGTGCTGGTGCGCCCGGCCATCCTGCCGGCAGTGCGGAATGCAGGGCGCGGCACAACCGTGCGGACTGCCAGACGGAGGGTAAACTGATGCCGAGGATATTCACATACGCCGATCGCCCGGTTCTGGCCGGGCTGACCTGGGGGCCCGGCAGGCCGTCCAGCCTCCTGCGACGCGGGTCCATGGCAGCAGTCGGGTCATCGATTGGGTCATTGGCAGCCAATAACCTGGCACTGCATTGGGATGACCGCACGGCTTTGGTACCGGAAGAGCCTGAATATCTTGGCGTCGCGGCGTTGCTTTCCGTGCTGGCGGGCGATTTGTCCGAAAAAGACCGGATTGACCATGTCATTGGTAACCGTGTTCTCTGTGCTTTCGAGCTGACAGAACAGCATCTGTACTTTGCCGCCGTTCTGGTGAATGGCAAACCGGCGATCGGGGCGGAGCGGCTGTTTGACACCCGCGCAGAGCTGATCAGCCATATTGAAGCGGAGTGCAGTTCCGGCCAGATTGACCGGCTGGCAATCGCGCCCGATCTGGCCGAAGATATCGCCGAAGAGGTCACCCGCCGCGTTCCGATGTGCTCTTTGTGTCCCCCCGATGTGGATGACCCCACAGTGGATGACCCCACGGTGGATGACCCCGTCTGTGTCGAGGGCAGGATCGCGCCCAAACGACCGGTCTGGCAGATTGCCGCTGTCGCAGGCACCGCCACGCTGGCGCTTGCCGCCGGTTTCCTGTTTTTATCTCCCGGGCAGCACGCCAAACCCGTGGTTGCAGCACCACAGATCGCGCCGCTTCTAACCACCTTCCGCGACGAGGCCGGTTTCGGGCGCAATTGTCTGGCCGCCTTTGCCGGTATCTGGCCAACCGCACCGGGCTGGCAACTGACCGCCGAAGGCTGTGCCACACCCGCCATGCGCGATCCGGCCATCACAGGCTTTGCCCCCGCTTTGGCAAATGACCTTGCCTTGGCGCATGACCTCGCCGTGGCTCCTCTCTCGACTTCTCGGGCCAGTTTGGCCCTGCCAGTCCGACGGGGCTTGCAAGCAAGCCCTGCCGAGGCAGTGAATGACCTTGCAGCGCATGACCTCGCCCTGGCTTACCGGATATATCAACTGCGTGGCGGCTTTGATGACGCCATCGCGCGGAAAGCGGCAAAGGCGGTCTATGCGGGGAGTGCCGTTGCGATGGAAATCCGCGGCAACCGGCTGTTTTCCAGTTTTGAGATTGCCGTGCCGCTGCTGAAGGCGATCCCGGATCAGAGCGACCCAACGTCTTTGGCACGCGTGTCTCAGGCGCAAATGGCACAAGTGTCCATGGCACCGGCGGAATTGTTGGCCACCACGGAAGCGGTGTTTCTGGGCCTGGCCGACAGCATTGTGCTTGAGGGCGGCGGTTCGAACGCGGGTGGCATGAACGCCAAAGTGCGGGTGATGCTGAAAAGCGGGTTTGACGAGATATTCGCGCGGGTGGGGCGCATCGAGGGGGCCGAAGTGGCCCGGCTCAGTCGCAGCGGCAAGACCGTCACTTTGGAAATCACCACCCGCCGAGCGGTGCTGGTGCATCATAACCCTGTGCCCGTAAACAGGGCTGAAGAACAAAGCGCAGGGGCGCTTGCACCAAGTGCCGTCCCCACACAAAAGGACAAAATGCTATGAGAAATATGCTTTTGACATCGGCACTTTCCGGCAGTCTTGCGCTCACTCCGCAAGCCCTGCTGGCGCAGGATTACGACAGCTGGACGCTGGGCCGCGAGGTTTTGAATGCTGCGGCCAATTACACCGGCGTGTTGACCACAGCCCACGCGCAAGTCCGCAAATATATCACCTGGCAGTGGGGCACGACGTTGCCGGAAGCGGATCAACGCAAGCGTACCGCAGACCTCTTGGCCGAAATCACCACCCGCCAACAGATCCCTGCGGCTCTTGTGCCCAGCCTTGATAGCGCTGTTATTGATGGCTTTGGTATCAGGTTTCGCTATTGTGACGGCATGCTTTTGAGTTATTTTACCAGCACCGGTTTCAAGCACGGGCTGACCGCCCAACAGATTGTCGATGCCCCCGTGTTACGCGCCCGCCGCGCGGACACAACGTTCACCGGTGAACCGCTGGGGATTGTTAAAACAGCGGATGACCCCACAGTGATGATGTTACAAACCAATGGCGGCAGCCGCCCCACGCAGATACCAGCCTGTATGGGCACGGCGTATGGCGGCGCGCTGGCAAACGGGACCGTCGCCTATATGACATCAGCGTTTCGGAAGTTGGGACCCCGCGACGACCTCAGCCAAGAGGATACGGAAACTGGGCCTGCCTGCCCCACGACACACCCAGTTGGAAATAAGACCCGTACCGTAGAACGGCACTACAGATTTGAAGACAGCATTCATCTTCAGGATTTCCCGGCATTGCGCGATGCCGTGGCCGAGAATTATGGGGAATGGGAAGCAGATGACAGCTGTTGGCGCATTGTCAATAAGCAGATAACAGAAGTCGTACCCGCAAACTGCGCCATTGGGGAAGGCGGGAATATCAGCAAGGAACGAGTGAAAAGGGTGACGGGCAGGGAGTGGCACAGTGGCAGGGAGCAGTTAAGCACAACCTACGATGAACCCTACACTGTCAGCAACACCTGCCGCTACGTGCCACCACCACCGCCGCCAAAAACGGGATATGAATCCTGCTCTCGTGGCGACTGTATCTGGGTCGACACCAGTGGTGGTGTTGGTGGGTGGGCTGACATCAGCCATGACCGTGATAGTCTCGGCGGGGGTGGCGCCGGAAGCGGCGATGGTGGCGGAGACAAGATCGTCTGCACCGCGATGAACGCCCGCTACGGTTTTGGGTCCTATCGCCAGGCGATCTGGCTCGCCCATGCCCGGCGCATGTCGCCCTATCATCAAACCGGCTATCATCTGATTTTCCTGCCACTGGTCCGCTACGGTTATCGCGCCGAGGGCAAAACCCGCCTTGCAGTCCGCCACGCACTTGAACATATCGCCCGCCACCGCACCGCGGATATCCGCGCCGAGATGCAGCAGCGCAAACGCTGGCTACTGGGCCGCAGCTACCGCGCTGTACTGGAACCGCTGTGCTATGCCGTTGGCTGGCTCGCGGGCGGCAGGCAAGTGGCAGGGATTGCAGATGTGGCGCAGATCGCCACGCCGCGCAAATCCGCAAAGCCGACGCCAAAACACTTCAAAAACAACATAGGAGAAGTCCAATGATCCGTATTGTATTCACATTTATTCTCAAGCGTTTCTGCTTTTTATGGGGCCGTAATAAAAAACAGAAACGCACAGGGTTGCAGGGGTTTGATACCGTGGCCCGTGCCAGAGGCGGCTCAATAGTAACCGGGCTTGTTTTAGCCCTCACCCTTGGCGCAGGCAGCACCCTGGCCGAAGAGCGTCACAAGCGCGAGATCTATGGCCGGGGAAAAATCTTTCAGAATGTGGCAGCGGAGCATGTGGTGCCGCTGCTGCGCAACCAGGCACGGGTCACCCATTGGGAAAACGGCGAGGGCATGCGGCCCGATGGCGGCTATGTGCGCATCGTCTGGTATGGCGCGGATGGCGCGGAACACGCGTGTCTTCAGGACCGTGAAAAAGGCAGAACCGGTGGCTGGGGATCCGGCACATATTCCGGGTTCACCAAACATCTCAAATTCCGCGCGTTGCGCTACCCGCTTAAAAAAGCTGTGTACAGTAATGGCGACTGGTATCAACTGCTGCGCTATGACGGCCAAACCGGAGACCTCACCACCTTCCTCGCCAGCAAAGGCCGCTGGTGGGAGGCCGATGTCGGCCATTTGCAGGCGCGCATTCCGGCAGTCACCTGGGACATCTGCCCGGGTTTTCCGTCGGCCAAAAGCCTCGGCACCACGGTGAATAAAAAACAAACCTCGCGGTTTTATTTCGAACTGCTGCGCCAGGACCCAGGAAAACGCAGGTTGCATCCCGAATTCGTCAACGAAGAAGCCCATGAATGGCTGACGAAGGAGTGATCATGCGGCACGTCTCCAGTTTCACCGCGCTGTTTTCAGGCCTTGCCCTTGCCCTTGCTCTGACGGGCATGGGGCAGATGTCGCAGGCGCAGGCCCACACATCCCTGCGGGCGCAATACCCTGACATGGTGCGCCAGAGCGGCAAGGTGCTGACGTTTGCCGCCGCGCCCGACAGCAATCCGGTGGCGGAGCGTTGGGGCCACTTCGTGCTTTACGCGCCGCTGAACCGGCTCTGGCTGCTGGATGATATGGATACCGTCGTTGAACATGCCTATATCGCGGTGAAGCAAACCCCGTTTGATCATCTGGTGCTGCACTGGACGCACTGGCTGGACAGGGATATTGCCTCAATTCTGCCCGCCGCCGCGCAATTGCCGGTCTTCACGGTTGAAAGCACCACGCCGCATCCGCTGGCCACGGCCTATGATGCCTTGCTGGCCAAACCCTTGGCGCAGGCTTTTGATCCGCTGCCAGTGGGGGCTTATTTCAACGCGGGCGGGCATGTGTTTGATGCCGCTGGCGCACAGATTGCCGACTGGAACAGCTATGGGCCGCAAATTGCCCTGCGCCTGATGCCCGTTGAACCCGCAAAATCAACCGCCGCAAAACCTCTCTGGCACTGGTTTTCTGTGGCCGATCTCGCCACCGCGCTGACCCCGGAACAACCCTTTGAACAGGGAGATCAATGATGCTTAAGCCATGCCGCCTTATTTTTCTCGGGTTTTGCCTGACGCTGCCGGCTTTTACGGCCCTGTCGCAAACTGCCGAGCAGCCCACAGATACGCCCGCAGCCCTCTGGGCATCTCCGGCTGATCTCGTCCAGGGCGAACCCGCAACCATATCGCCCGCACGGGCTGGCGGCACGGACATCCTCAGCTGCCCGTTCGAGGCCCTGCGCGCGGCCTATCTGTCACTTTACGATGAAGCGGAC
>CBDHDW010000003.1:0-17158 GCA_965261915.1 Candidatus Poriferihabitaceae bacterium
CAAAGATGGTGCCAAGGCCATAACAAAAGCACTTGAGAAAGAGTGGCCAAAAGTGAAGTTAGACGAGAAATATGCGTCTCGTCATTTCAGCGACCGAATTGATCTTCGTTGGTCTAAGGGGTTGGATCCGCTTCGGATGATGCTAATCGCTTCCCGCGAGGTGGGCGAAATGTTTGCCGGTAAACTGCAAAGATCGAAGGCGAAGAAAGGGTTATTGAAGCGACAAGCTCTCATAATCCTTCATCTGCGCGCCTGTCGGACCACTCTTGAAATACTAACTTTGATTGAAAACGGATTTCCAGACGGAGCTTATGCGCGATGGCGCACTCTCTATGAAATCACAGTGGTTGCCTTCTTTCTCTTTCGCCACGGTGATGAGGCTGCAAAACGCTATTTAGATCATGATGTTGTCAGCACACGCGAGACGTTGAAGAATAAATACAATTTTGCGGGACAGAAATATGATCCTGCGAAACTTGAGGGCGAGGCAAGAGAGATTGAGAAAGATTTTCAGGCTGTTGTGCAAAAATTCGGAACGCCTTTTGCCGGACCTTACGGTTGGGCTGCGGGTAGTCTGAGTAAGAAGAGCCCACGCTTCCAAGACCTCGAACAAGCAATAGATTGGGGTGCACTTCCTCCCGAGTACAAACAATCCAGTCTCATGGTTCATGCGGGTAGCGCAGGCGCATTGAGAACGCTGGGCACGATAGGGGATGATAGGATCATTCATGCTGGTGCGACCAATGCGGGACTAGACACCCCAGCCATCAGTACCGCATCCTCGTTACTGCAGATCACTGCTCTGATCTTTCCAGACCCCAACCAGTTAGAAACCGTAGCTCAAATGCAGAGTCTGATTTTTCTGCGTGACAAGGTAGTGAAGGAGTGTAGTAAAGCTGCTCGGAAGCTAGAAAGGGATGAGTTAAAAATTCGTGCCGACTAATCATCTTCAGTTCTTCTGAAACTGCCCACTACAGCGGGGTAAGTCCACCTAGTTTGCCCAGTTGGGGTCTGATACGGCTCAGTGCTAAATCATACGCTCAGCCCTACGTCCCTTAACTGGGTCAGCCGCTCGCTTTTTTAGAATAATCACACTTTCGCGCGTCATCGTTTTAGTTTTATCTCCAACGACATTTGTGGCACTAACCATTCTTGGCATTCGCTTGTTGGGGATATTACGATACATAATGGACTTTAATTCAATGCCGTTTTCTTCTACTAATTCAGCTATGATTTGGTCAGTATGAAGCTTAACCCCTTTCACAATTCTGGAGGCCGTAACAAGTACAAAATAGCCACCAGATTTCAAGTAAAACTCGGATTTTATCAGCACTTTATCTAAGTCAATATAAAAAGAGAGGATGTCCTTAAGACGTTTTACCAACTTGGTTTTTTCTTTTCCCTCAGCTTCCACAATCATTGCATTAAATTGGGTAATTACCCCACAAAGAGTGATCGATTTTTTTACAATTTCATCGTCAACGGATACTTGAATAGTTTTTCCACCCAGTAACTCAGTGTCCAAATGCGCTATAGATCGAGTTGGGTCTATTGGAGAAATAAGCCCTAACCATTGAGACGATAGTCGAGAAAATTGACCATAAGCCACAGTGGTTTTTGAATCACCGTAGGGAGGGGATGTAACAATAAGATCAACGGACCCTTTTTTAATTGTTTTTTGAAATTCAGTAGATGAACCATTCAAAACCACACAGCTGGGTTTTTTGCGGTCTTTGAAAAAAGTAGCATAGGTAGCAGAACTATTGATGTTGTATTGAACTGCCTTGTGAAAATAATCCCAAACAAATTCATGGGTAATATTTCGTTCTAACTTTTTTAGATCGCGGTGCATTTTAAAGCCAGAGTGCTTGCAGTTAGAAATCTCTCGTAAGATTTTACTAAAGGCCACCAAAAAAAAATTACGGATATGTTCATCGGCCTGTTCGGAAATTAAATATGATAACTTCGAAAGATGAACTATTGCGGTACTTGAATACCAGAATTCAATGTTTGGAAATGACATATTTTTGAATTTTAGGTCAGTATTTTTGTAATTATCTTCTATAATTTTAAATTGATCAGTTAGTTGAGTTTGATCGTAAATGGTTGTTTTTACTTTTGCAATCAGGTTGGCTAGAGGGTTTAATTCAATACCTATTGATCGTCTATTTAGGAGCGTGCACTCAACGCTAGTTGTTCCTGAACCATTAAAAATATCGAGAACCAAATCGCCCTCACTAGAATATTGAGAAACTACCTTACGTACTAATTGAGGAATAAAGATAGCTGGGTAATTATGAAGGCGATGCGTGTATGTCTTTGTTTCACACTTGGCAAAATCCCAGTTTTCAATCCATGACCTCACATCATTTTCAATACTGTACTGGTTTTCGTCGGCAACCCATTCTGATATTTTTAATATTTCTGACAAAATCAACTCCTTATTTTACCTGTTTTTAGTCACCCATACATGACACCAACCAGTATCTAATTGGTTATCCTAACATTATCAACTGTAAAAGGAATTAACCATAATGAGTAAAAAAAGCACAACAACACCCTTACAAAAAATGATTGTCAATAATGTGCGTCGTTTCCGTCGTGATAAAGGCTGGGAACAAGTCGATCTAGCAGCTGCTATTGAGGTTAGCCGATCACATATATCCAACATAGAAGCTGGTAATGGCTGCTACTCAATAAAACGGCTCGAAAAAATAGCAGAGGTATTCAACTGTCACCCCCGCGATTTTTTCAACAAAATTGGAGAAGGGTAATGAACGAGAGAAAATTATTTATAAAGGCTTTTAAGGAAGTCAAAAGTATAGGTTTTATGCAAACGAATCGAACGGGAAACACTGGAATTGGAAAAACGCTCGAAGACTGCATGAATGTAAAGGAAAATAATATAGATGCTCCTGATTTGCATGGTTTTGAGATCAAGAGCCAGAGGGCTCTTTCTGCCTCTTATGTGACTCTTTTCACAAAGGCACCAACCTTTCCACTTAAGGCAAATACATACCTTAGGGTAAAATATGGAACGCCAGATAGAAAAGCACCAGAAATGAAGGTACTTCACACTTCTATGTTTTCTCAGCATTTTAACAATCACAAAAGTGGATATGGATTTAGGATAGACCGAGATGATACTAATCGAAAATTGAGATTAGCAGTTATAAATTATGCAACCAGCGAGCATGAGAATGAAAATATTTATTGGTCTTATGATGTGCTGGAAAACATTATAAACCACAAGTTGACCAATTTGGCTTTTGTTCAAGCAGATATTGAAAAAAGGGATGGTGCGGAGTTTTTTAACTTCAAACGCTGCACATTATTCAATGGAGCAAGTTTTGATAAGTTTCTGATTATGTTGTCGGAAAATAAAATCCAATTTGACATCAGAATCGGGGTTTTTCGGAAGGGAAATAGTGCGGGAAAGTCGCATGATCATGGCAGTGGCTTTCGTGTGAAAAAACAAAATATAGCAGAATTATTTGACTTCGTGGAAGAGTTCTAGCGTCTGTGAGCGGCTATTTTAGGCTCGTGAAAAACAACGTCCCTCACCGCTCCATCCCATAGCCATACCCGCGCTCCTGCTCCCTCTCCAACTCCTGTGTTTTCTCAACCTCACGCGCCTGCTCTTTGACCTGCTGATTGGCGGCATCGACGGTCGAAAAATCGGCCCCGCGCAACGCCGCAGATAGCCCCGAGAGCGATTGCGCCGCCCCGTCCCGCACATGGCCGTAAGCCTCGACAAACCGCTCTCGCAATCCGCTGACCAGACCCCGCACTTCAACCAGCCGGTCCTGGGCTTTGCGCCACAGATCACCGGCGGCGGTTTCAATGCCGCGCCGCTCCATACCCCAGGCTTGCCAGCCAATATCGGGCAGCGGATCCCGATCCAGTGCCACCGCATCGATCTCCAGCTTGTGCGCGGCCTCAGTGTCACCCCGCGCCACGGCCTGATCTTTCAGCTCCAGCTTTGCGTCGCGTTGTGCTTCAAGGCTGCGATGGTCAATCTCTTGGCTGGCTTCAATCTCGCGCAGATACCTATTCGCATGATCCGCCCAGCCCTGCCGCCAGCCCGCAAGCACCGCCTTGTTGTTCCATGCCCGTTCCTTGCCGCCGAACCCGCCTTCCCCAATGGCGCGGGTTGTGAGCATAATATGGGCATGGTGATTGCGCTGATCGCCTTCACCCCCGGGGGCATGAAGCGCAATATCGGCAATCATCCCCCGATCGACAAAGGCCTCTTGGACGAACGACCGCACCAGAGCCGCCCGCTGGGGGCCTGTCAGCTCGTGCGGCAGGGCCACAGTCACCTCACGGGCGACTTGGGCGTCCTTGCGCCGCTCAGTGGCCTCCACGGCGTTCCACAGGCCCGCACGGCCCCGCAGAGCCTCAGGCGTGCCCTCCGGGGCCAGTATCTCGCTATGCAGCACCCCGGAACGCTTGGAATAGTCATGCACCAGCCCTTGCCGGTGGTCAGGAATACGTTCTGCCGCACGATAGGCGGCGGCGGCTGTGGCACTGCGGCCGGAACTCCGCGAGATCATCTGGGCCGATAAATGATAAATTGCCATGACAAGATAGACCTCCGTAATCAGTGCCAGAGGGCGCCAGCCCGCCACTCTCTGCCGGGTTAAGTCGCGCTCTGCCGTCCCAATGACCGCCCAACGGCAACGGGGAAGGCGTCGCCATGGGGTTTTCCCCATTGAGACCTCACACATTACGCAGTAATGTATAAGTGAGCACTTAAAGTAAGTGTTATCACCCTAGCATATCAACAAGGACAGTTTCAACACCCCATGACCCGCACCATTGACCAGCAAATCGCCGAGGCCGTGAACAAACTCCAGCGCCTCAAAACCAGAAAACGCACCAAGGACACCCGCCGCAAAATCATCGTCGGCGCGGTTGTTATCAAAGCGGCGTTCAAAGATCGGGCACTGGCGGAACGGCTTGTCGCGCTGCTGGAAACTGCCCTGACCCGGGACGTGGACATCCGCGATGCCGCCCCCCTGATCGCTGACCTGCGCAATGTCCTTGGCCAAACTGATGGAAAGGCCCCCTGATGAAAAACCCAAAAGACCCGGTACAACAACTCACCGATACCCTGACCCTGCTGCGGGTGGAAATTGCCGATGTGAAATCCCGCCAGATTACCGAAAAACAACTCAAACACCTGCACACTGCCCTCGAAAAGACGACGGGGCAGGTTGAAAAAGTCACTGAAAGCGCAGAAGCTGGTGCAGAGCGCGGTACAGCGCGTCTAGCCTCTGAGGTAGCCCATACCACCCAAAAGATCGAAGAGGCCACACAGCGCGCCATACGGGGCCTCTCAGAGGCATTGAGCACCGTCCATAGCAGTTACCTCTCCAGAAAACGCATGATTTACCTGCTTTTGCTCTTCTCAACCTTCTCCGGGGTGGCTCTGGGGGCCTTTCTGGCAGTTTGGATCGGAGATTACAAAATGGCCAAGGCGTTTGGTAAAAGTATCCAGGGGCCGGAAGCAGAGTGGTACTGCGAGCAGGCAGGGGGTCAGATATATGTTCCAGAGGGTGGACCCTTCTGCGGAATCCTGATTTTCAAATAATCTCAGAAAAAAAGTTATCCACAGGCAAACCCCGAAAATCCCTAGTGTTAACCTTAGTTACCTACGGAGTAGTGTTACGGATTCGAAATCGCCCTTGTTTTTATGGCCGAAGTGGGTGTCAGGGTTCCGAAAGGGCCAAACTTGGGTTCCGAAAGGGCCAAACTTGGGTTCCGAAAGGGCCAAACGAGAATACGCTAAAAACAGGTTCCTAATAGGCCAAACTTTTGGTAACAATAGATCATGGCTTTACTACCCGACAGACATCCGCAAAAAGATTTCTTCATTCTCGACCTTTCAGACGTGGTGCCCAAGGATGATTTGGCATCCATGGAACATCCCTTGTTCTCACTCGCAACCAAACCAGATATGCGGCATTTGGAATACGGAAACGGCAAACATACACTGAAAATCATTCCTTCAGGCATCGGTCTGCCAACGATCTTCGACAAAGACATTCTGATATTCTGTATCAGCCAGCTCATGCACAGAAAAAACAGAGGTGAGAAGATCGGCGAGCGCGTCAGGTTCAGCGCACGAGAACTCTCAATAACAACTAATCGACAGATAGGTGGAGATCATTATAAACGCCTTGAGAAAGCTTTTCAGAGACTCATAGGTACAACTTTTACCACCAACATCCGAACGAATAACAAAATCGAAACACAGGTGTTTTCCCTCATTGATCGAGGCGGCTTTGTTCGCACCGACGATGAAAAGTTCCGCCTTGATTACTGTGAACTTGTTCTGTCAGACTGGTTCATGCGGGCGATAGAAGCCAACGAAGTTGTCAGTATTTCGCAGGACTATTTCCGCCTGCGCCGCCCGTTGGAACGCCGGATTTACGAGATTGGCCGCAAGCATTGCGGGGCGCAGAAGAAATGGAAGATCGGTCTCGCCAGGCTACAGGAAAAAACCGGCAGCAACGCCCCCTTGAAAAAATTCCGCCTGAACATACGCCAAATTATTAGGGACAATCATACCCCGTTTTACAGGCTGGAACTGACCAAAGATGATCTGGTGATCTACCGGCCCCGCACGTCCACAAAATCCCTTGCGCCTAACATTTCCCTGCCCGACTGGGCCGAAGATAAAGCCCGCGGGATCGCCCGCGAGAAAGGTTGGGACTATTACGCGATGCGCTCTAACTGGATGGCGTTTGCCAACGCTGAAACAGCCAAGGGCAACCCGCCAAAAAGCGCAGGCGCGGCTTTTGTCTCCTACTGTAAGAAGCAGGACAAGCAACGTTAAACGATTTGGCGGTCCAAGATGGGGGCATCCACACAAGACCCCTACATCATTTCAACAAGTCACCATCGAGGTAAAACTATGAGCAGCATGAAAGAGATTTTGGAATCTGAGCTTGATAAACTACCCCGGCAGTACTTGCACAAAGCTCTCAAAAAGAAACTCAAAGAACAGGGTGTCAAAGATGAGGATGCGATTGAGGCATTTACCGACCACGTTCTTTCCGGCGATGAATACACATTTACTTGGGACGATAGTGATAACGGCTCTCTAAAGAGAATCAACATCAAATTCACAAAACAGGATGGGGAAAAAATCCTCGAAGCGATGAATAGGTTTCTCGAGGAAGGATTGCCGAAAGTCGTAGGTGGTTCAATCAAAGATGGTGCCAAGGCCATAACAAAAGCACTTGAGAAAGAGTGGCCAAAAGTGAAGTTAGACGAGAAATATGCGTCTCGTCATTTCAGCGACCGAATTGATCTTCGTTGGTCTAAGGGGTTGGATCCGCTTCGGATGATGCTAATCGCTTCCCGCGAGGTGGGCGAAATGTTTGCCGGTAAACTGCAAAGATCGAAGGCGAAGAAAGGGTTATTGAAGCGACAAGCTCTCATAATCCTTCATCTGCGCGCCTGTCGGACCACTCTTGAAATACTAACTTTGATTGAAAACGGATTTCCAGACGGAGCTTATGCGCGATGGCGCACTCTCTATGAAATCACAGTGGTTGCCTTCTTTCTCTTTCGCCACGGTGATGAGGCTGCAAAACGCTATTTAGATCATGATGTTGTCAGCACACGCGAGACGTTGAAGAATAAATACAATTTTGCGGGACAGAAATATGATCCTGCGAAACTTGAGGGCGAGGCAAGAGAGATTGAGAAAGATTTTCAGGCTGTTGTGCAAAAATTCGGAACGCCTTTTGCCGGACCTTACGGTTGGGCTGCGGGTAGTCTGAGTAAGAAGAGCCCACGCTTCCAAGACCTCGAACAAGCAATAGATTGGGGTGCACTTCCTCCCGAGTACAAACAATCCAGTCTCATGGTTCATGCGGGTAGCGCAGGCGCATTGAGAACGCTGGGCACGATAGGGGATGATAGGATCATTCATGCTGGTGCGACCAATGCGGGACTAGACACCCCAGCCATCAGTACCGCATCCTCGTTACTGCAGATCACTGCTCTGATCTTTCCAGACCCCAACCAGTTAGAAACCGTAGCTCAAATGCAGAGTCTGATTTTTCTGCGTGACAAGGTAGTGAAGGAGTGTAGTAAAGCTGCTCGGAAGCTAGAAAGGGATGAGTTAAAAATTCGTGCCGACTAATCATCTTCAGTTCTTCTGAAACTGCCCACTACAGCGGGGTAAGTCCACCTAGTTTGCCCAGTTGGGGTCTGATACGGCTCAGTGCTAAATCATACGCTCAGCCCTACGTCCCTTAACTGGGTCAGCCGCTCGCTTTTTTAGAATAATCACACTTTCGCGCGTCATCGTTTTAGTTTTATCTCCAACGACATTTGTGGCACTAACCATTCTTGGCATTCGCTTGTTGGGGATATTACGATACATAATGGACTTTAATTCAATGCCGTTTTCTTCTACTAATTCAGCTATGATTTGGTCAGTATGAAGCTTAACCCCTTTCACAATTCTGGAGGCCGTAACAAGTACAAAATAGCCACCAGATTTCAAGTAAAACTCGGATTTTATCAGCACTTTATCTAAGTCAATATAAAAAGAGAGGATGTCCTTAAGACGTTTTACCAACTTGGTTTTTTCTTTTCCCTCAGCTTCCACAATCATTGCATTAAATTGGGTAATTACCCCACAAAGAGTGATCGATTTTTTTACAATTTCATCGTCAACGGATACTTGAATAGTTTTTCCACCCAGTAACTCAGTGTCCAAATGCGCTATAGATCGAGTTGGGTCTATTGGAGAAATAAGCCCTAACCATTGAGACGATAGTCGAGAAAATTGACCATAAGCCACAGTGGTTTTTGAATCACCGTAGGGAGGGGATGTAACAATAAGATCAACGGACCCTTTTTTAATTGTTTTTTGAAATTCAGTAGATGAACCATTCAAAACCACACAGCTGGGTTTTTTGCGGTCTTTGAAAAAAGTAGCATAGGTAGCAGAACTATTGATGTTGTATTGAACTGCCTTGTGAAAATAATCCCAAACAAATTCATGGGTAATATTTCGTTCTAACTTTTTTAGATCGCGGTGCATTTTAAAGCCAGAGTGCTTGCAGTTAGAAATCTCTCGTAAGATTTTACTAAAGGCCACCAAAAAAAAATTACGGATATGTTCATCGGCCTGTTCGGAAATTAAATATGATAACTTCGAAAGATGAACTATTGCGGTACTTGAATACCAGAATTCAATGTTTGGAAATGACATATTTTTGAATTTTAGGTCAGTATTTTTGTAATTATCTTCTATAATTTTAAATTGATCAGTTAGTTGAGTTTGATCGTAAATGGTTGTTTTTACTTTTGCAATCAGGTTGGCTAGAGGGTTTAATTCAATACCTATTGATCGTCTATTTAGGAGCGTGCACTCAACGCTAGTTGTTCCTGAACCATTAAAAATATCGAGAACCAAATCGCCCTCACTAGAATATTGAGAAACTACCTTACGTACTAATTGAGGAATAAAGATAGCTGGGTAATTATGAAGGCGATGCGTGTATGTCTTTGTTTCACACTTGGCAAAATCCCAGTTTTCAATCCATGACCTCACATCATTTTCAATACTGTACTGGTTTTCGTCGGCAACCCATTCTGATATTTTTAATATTTCTGACAAAATCAACTCCTTATTTTACCTGTTTTTAGTCACCCATACATGACACCAACCAGTATCTAATTGGTTATCCTAACATTATCAACTGTAAAAGGAATTAACCATAATGAGTAAAAAAAGCACAACAACACCCTTACAAAAAATGATTGTCAATAATGTGCGTCGTTTCCGTCGTGATAAAGGCTGGGAACAAGTCGATCTAGCAGCTGCTATTGAGGTTAGCCGATCACATATATCCAACATAGAAGCTGGTAATGGCTGCTACTCAATAAAACGGCTCGAAAAAATAGCAGAGGTATTCAACTGTCACCCCCGCGATTTTTTCAACAAAATTGGAGAAGGGTAATGAACGAGAGAAAATTATTTATAAAGGCTTTTAAGGAAGTCAAAAGTATAGGTTTTATGCAAACGAATCGAACGGGAAACACTGGAATTGGAAAAACGCTCGAAGACTGCATGAATGTAAAGGAAAATAATATAGATGCTCCTGATTTGCATGGTTTTGAGATCAAGAGCCAGAGGGCTCTTTCTGCCTCTTATGTGACTCTTTTCACAAAGGCACCAACCTTTCCACTTAAGGCAAATACATACCTTAGGGTAAAATATGGAACGCCAGATAGAAAAGCACCAGAAATGAAGGTACTTCACACTTCTATGTTTTCTCAGCATTTTAACAATCACAAAAGTGGATATGGATTTAGGATAGACCGAGATGATACTAATCGAAAATTGAGATTAGCAGTTATAAATTATGCAACCAGCGAGCATGAGAATGAAAATATTTATTGGTCTTATGATGTGCTGGAAAACATTATAAACCACAAGTTGACCAATTTGGCTTTTGTTCAAGCAGATATTGAAAAAAGGGATGGTGCGGAGTTTTTTAACTTCAAACGCTGCACATTATTCAATGGAGCAAGTTTTGATAAGTTTCTGATTATGTTGTCGGAAAATAAAATCCAATTTGACATCAGAATCGGGGTTTTTCGGAAGGGAAATAGTGCGGGAAAGTCGCATGATCATGGCAGTGGCTTTCGTGTGAAAAAACAAAATATAGCAGAATTATTTGACTTCGTGGAAGAGTTCTAGCGTCTGTGAGCGGCTATTTTAGGCTCGTGAAAAACAACGTCCCTCACCGCTCCATCCCATAGCCATACCCGCGCTCCTGCTCCCTCTCCAACTCCTGTGTTTTCTCAACCTCACGCGCCTGCTCTTTGACCTGCTGATTGGCGGCATCGACGGTCGAAAAATCGGCCCCGCGCAACGCCGCAGATAGCCCCGAGAGCGATTGCGCCGCCCCGTCCCGCACATGGCCGTAAGCCTCGACAAACCGCTCTCGCAATCCGCTGACCAGACCCCGCACTTCAACCAGCCGGTCCTGGGCTTTGCGCCACAGATCACCGGCGGCGGTTTCAATGCCGCGCCGCTCCATACCCCAGGCTTGCCAGCCAATATCGGGCAGCGGATCCCGATCCAGTGCCACCGCATCGATCTCCAGCTTGTGCGCGGCCTCAGTGTCACCCCGCGCCACGGCCTGATCTTTCAGCTCCAGCTTTGCGTCGCGTTGTGCTTCAAGGCTGCGATGGTCAATCTCTTGGCTGGCTTCAATCTCGCGCAGATACCTATTCGCATGATCCGCCCAGCCCTGCCGCCAGCCCGCAAGCACCGCCTTGTTGTTCCATGCCCGTTCCTTGCCGCCGAACCCGCCTTCCCCAATGGCGCGGGTTGTGAGCATAATATGGGCATGGTGATTGCGCTGATCGCCTTCACCCCCGGGGGCATGAAGCGCAATATCGGCAATCATCCCCCGATCGACAAAGGCCTCTTGGACGAACGACCGCACCAGAGCCGCCCGCTGGGGGCCTGTCAGCTCGTGCGGCAGGGCCACAGTCACCTCACGGGCGACTTGGGCGTCCTTGCGCCGCTCAGTGGCCTCCACGGCGTTCCACAGGCCCGCACGGCCCCGCAGAGCCTCAGGCGTGCCCTCCGGGGCCAGTATCTCGCTATGCAGCACCCCGGAACGCTTGGAATAGTCATGCACCAGCCCTTGCCGGTGGTCAGGAATACGTTCTGCCGCACGATAGGCGGCGGCGGCTGTGGCACTGCGGCCGGAACTCCGCGAGATCATCTGGGCCGATAAATGATAAATTGCCATGACAAGATAGACCTCCGTAATCAGTGCCAGAGGGCGCCAGCCCGCCACTCTCTGCCGGGTTAAGTCGCGCTCTGCCGTCCCAATGACCGCCCAACGGCAACGGGGAAGGCGTCGCCATGGGGTTTTCCCCATTGAGACCTCACACATTACGCAGTAATGTATAAGTGAGCACTTAAAGTAAGTGTTATCACCCTAGCATATCAACAAGGACAGTTTCAACACCCCATGACCCGCACCATTGACCAGCAAATCGCCGAGGCCGTGAACAAACTCCAGCGCCTCAAAACCAGAAAACGCACCAAGGACACCCGCCGCAAAATCATCGTCGGCGCGGTTGTTATCAAAGCGGCGTTCAAAGATCGGGCACTGGCGGAACGGCTTGTCGCGCTGCTGGAAACTGCCCTGACCCGGGACGTGGACATCCGCGATGCCGCCCCCCTGATCGCTGACCTGCGCAATGTCCTTGGCCAAACTGATGGAAAGGCCCCCTGATGAAAAACCCAAAAGACCCGGTACAACAACTCACCGATACCCTGACCCTGCTGCGGGTGGAAATTGCCGATGTGAAATCCCGCCAGATTACCGAAAAACAACTCAAACACCTGCACACTGCCCTCGAAAAGACGACGGGGCAGGTTGAAAAAGTCACTGAAAGCGCAGAAGCTGGTGCAGAGCGCGGTACAGCGCGTCTAGCCTCTGAGGTAGCCCATACCACCCAAAAGATCGAAGAGGCCACACAGCGCGCCATACGGGGCCTCTCAGAGGCATTGAGCACCGTCCATAGCAGTTACCTCTCCAGAAAACGCATGATTTACCTGCTTTTGCTCTTCTCAACCTTCTCCGGGGTGGCTCTGGGGGCCTTTCTGGCAGTTTGGATCGGAGATTACAAAATGGCCAAGGCGTTTGGTAAAAGTATCCAGGGGCCGGAAGCAGAGTGGTACTGCGAGCAGGCAGGGGGTCAGATATATGTTCCAGAGGGTGGACCCTTCTGCGGAATCCTGATTTTCAAATAATCTCAGAAAAAAAGTTATCCACAGGCAAACCCCGAAAATCCCTAGTGTTAACCTTAGTTACCTACGGAGTAGTGTTACGGATTCGAAATCGCCCTTGTTTTTATGGCCGAAGTGGGTGTCAGGGTTCCGAAAGGGCCAAACTTGGGTTCCGAAAGGGCCAAACTTGGGTTCCGAAAGGGCCAAACGAGAATACGCTAAAAACAGGTTCCTAATAGGCCAAACTTTTGGTAACAATAGATCATGGCTTTACTACCCGACAGACATCCGCAAAAAGATTTCTTCATTCTCGACCTTTCAGACGTGGTGCCCAAGGATGATTTGGCATCCATGGAACATCCCTTGTTCTCACTCGCAACCAAACCAGATATGCGGCATTTGGAATACGGAAACGGCAAACATACACTGAAAATCATTCCTTCAGGCATCGGTCTGCCAACGATCTTCGACAAAGACATTCTGATATTCTGTATCAGCCAGCTCATGCACAGAAAAAACAGAGGTGAGAAGATCGGCGAGCGCGTCAGGTTCAGCGCACGAGAACTCTCAATAACAACTAATCGACAGATAGGTGGAGATCATTATAAACGCCTTGAGAAAGCTTTTCAGAGACTCATAGGTACAACTTTTACCACCAACATCCGAACGAATAACAAAATCGAAACACAGGTGTTTTCCCTCATTGATCGAGGCGGCTTTGTTCGCACCGACGATGAAAAGTTCCGCCTTGATTACTGTGAACTTGTTCTGTCAGACTGGTTCATGCGGGCGATAGAAGCCAACGAAGTTGTCAGTATTTCGCAGGACTATTTCCGCCTGCGCCGCCCGTTGGAACGCCGGATTTACGAGATTGGCCGCAAGCATTGCGGGGCGCAGAAGAAATGGAAGATCGGTCTCGCCAGGCTACAGGAAAAAACCGGCAGCAACGCCCCCTTGAAAAAATTCCGCCTGAACATACGCCAAATTATTAGGGACAATCATACCCCGTTTTACAGGCTGGAACTGACCAAAGATGATCTGGTGATCTACCGGCCCCGCACGTCCACAAAATCCCTTGCGCCTAACATTTCCCTGCCCGACTGGGCCGAAGATAAAGCCCGCGGGATCGCCCGCGAGAAAGGTTGGGACTATTACGCGATGCGCTCTAACTGGATGGCGTTTGCCAACGCTGAAACAGCCAAGGGCAACCCGCCAAAAAGCGCAGGCGCGGCTTTTGTCTCCTACTGTAAGAAGCAGGACAAGCAACGTTAAACGATTTGGCGGTCCAAGATGGGGGCATCCACACAAGACCCCTACATCATTTCAACAAGGCGATGAATAGGTTTCTCGAGGAAGGATTGCCGAAAGTCGTAGGTGGTTCAATCAAAGATGGTGCCAAGGCCATAACAAAAGCACTTGAGAAAGAGTGGCCAAAAGTGAAGTTAGACGAGAAATATGCGTCTCGTCATTTCAGCGACCGAATTGATCTTCGTTGGTCTAAGGGGTTGGATCCGCTTCGGATGATGCTAATCGCTTCCCGCGAGGTGGGCGAAATGTTTGCCGGTAAACTGCAAAGATCGAAGGCGAAGAAAGGGTTATTGAAGCGACAAGCTCTCATAATCCTTCATCTGCGCGCCTGTCGGACCACTCTTGAAATACTAACTTTGATTGAAAACGGATTTCCAGACGGAGCTTATGCGCGATGGCGCACTCTCTATGAAATCACAGTGGTTGCCTTCTTTCTCTTTCGCCACGGTGATGAGGCTGCAAAACGCTATTTAGATCATGATGTTGTCAGCACACGCGAGACGTTGAAGAATAAATACAATTTTGCGGGACAGAAATATGATCCTGCGAAACTTGAGGGCGAGGCAAGAGAGATTGGAGAAAGATTTTCAGGCTGTTGTGCAAAAATTCGGAACGCCTTTTGCCGGACCTTACGGTTGGGCTGCGGGTAGTCTGAGTAAGAAGAGCCCACGCTTCCAAGACCTCGAACAAGCAATAGATTGGGGTGCCACTTCCTCCCGAGTACAAACAATCCAGTCTCATGGTTCATGCGGGTAGCGCAGGCGCATTGAGAAACGCTGGGCACGATAGGGGATGATAGGATCATTCATGCTGGTGCGACCAATGCGGGACTAGACACCCCAGCCATCAGTACCGCATCCTCGTTACTGCAGATCACTGCTCTGATCTTTCCAGACCCCAACCAGTTAGAAACCGTAGCTCAAATGCAGAGTCTGATTTTTCTGCGTGACAAGGTAGTGAAGGAGTGTAGTAAAGCTGCTCGGAAGCTAGAAAGGGATGAGTTAAAAATTCGTGCCGACTAATCATCTTCAGTTCTTCTGAAACTGCCCACTACAGCGGGGTAAGTCCACCTAGTTTGCCCAATTGGGGTCTGATACGGCTCAGTGCTAAATCATACGCTCAGCCCTACGTCCCTTAACTGGGTCAGCCGCTCGCTTTTTTAGAATAATCACACTTTCGCGCGTCATCGTTTTAGTTTTATCTCCAACGACATTTGTGGCACTAACCATTCTTGGCATTCGCTTGTTGGGGATATTACGATACATAATGGACTTTAATTCAATGCCGTTTTCTTCTACTAATTCAGCTATGATTTGGTCAGTATGAAGCTTAACCCCTTTCACAATTCTGGAGGCCGTAACAAGTACAAAATAGCCACCAGATTTCAAGTAAAACTCGGATTTTATCAGCACTTTATCTAAGTCAATATAAAAAGAGAGGATGTCCTTAAGACGTTTTACCAACTTGGTTTTTTCTTTTCCCTCAGCTTCCACAATCATTGCATTAAATTGGGTAATTACCCCACAAAGAGTGATCGATTTTTTTACAATTTCATCGTCAACGGATACTTGAATAGTTTTTCCACCCAGTAACTCAGTGTCCAAATGCGCTATAGATCGAGTTGGGTCTATTGGAGAAATAAGCCCTAACCATTGAGACGATAGTCGAGAAAATTGACCATAAGCCACAGTGGTTTTTGAATCACCGTAGGGAGGGGATGTAACAATAAGATCAACGGACCCTTTTTTAATTGTTTTTTGAAATTCAGTAGATGAACCATTCAAAACCACACAGCTGGGTTTTTTGCGGTCTTTGAAAAAAGTAGCATAGGTAGCAGAACTATTGATGTTGTATTGAACTGCCTTGTGAAAATAATCCCAAACAAATTCATGGGTAATATTTCGTTCTAACTTTTTTAGATCGCGGTGCATTTTAAAGCCAGAGTGCTTGCAGTTAGAAATCTCTCGTAAGATTTTACTAAAGGCCACCAAAAAAAAATTACGGATATGTTCATCGGCCTGTTCGGAAATTAAATATGATAACTTCGAAAGATGAACTATTGCGGTACTTGAATACCAGAATTCAATGTTTGGAAATGACATATTTTTGAATTTTAGGTCAGTATTTTTGTAATTATCTTCTATAATTTTAAATTGATCAGTTAGTTGAGTTTGATCGTAAATGGTTGTTTTTACTTTTGCAATCAGGTTGGCTAGAGGGTTTAATTCAATACCTATTGATCGTCTATTTAGGAGCGTGCACTCAACGCTAGTTGTTCCTGAACCATTAAAAATATCGAGAACCAAATCGCCCTCACTAGAATATTGAGAAACTACCTTACGTACTAATTGAGGAATAAAGATAGCTGGGTAATTATGAAGGCGATGCGTGTATGTCTTTGTTTCACACTTGGCAAAATCCCAGTTTTCAATCCATGACCTCACATCATTTTCAATACTGTACTGGTTTTCGTCGGCAACCCATTCTGATATTTTTAATATTTCTGACAAAATCAACTCCTTATTTTACCTGTTTTTAGTCACCCATACATGACACCAACCAGTATCTAATTGGTTATCCTAACATTATCAACTGTAAAAGGAATTAACCATAATGAGTAAAAAAAGCACAACAACACCCTTACAAAAAATGATTGTCAATAATGTGCGTCGTTTCCGTCGTGATAAAGGCTGGGAACAAGTCGATCTAGCAGCTGCTATTGAGGTTAGCCGATCACATATATCCAACATAGAAGCTGGTAATGGCTGCTACTCAATAAAACGGCTCGAAAAAATAGCAGAGGTATTCAACTGTCACCCCCGCGATTTTTTCAACAAAATTGGAGAAGGGTAATGAACGAGAGAAAATTATTTATAAAGGCTTTTAAGGAAGTCAAAAGTATAGGTTTTATGCAAACGAATCGAACGGGAAACACTGGAATTGGAAAAACGCTCGAAGACTGCATGAATGTAAAGGAAAATAATATAGATGCTCCTGATTTGCATGGTTTTGAGATCAAGAGCCAGAGGGCTCTTTCTGCCTCTTATGTGACTCTTTTCA
>CBDHDW010000004.1:0-157021 GCA_965261915.1 Candidatus Poriferihabitaceae bacterium
CAACACACTGTCAAAAACACTGTCAAAAACATTTGGAACGGGTTGTGTTTCGGTATATAGTCGAGAAATACGAGGTGCCGCTGGACAAATGCGCAACAAACTCGCAGCGGCCCTGGACGATGCAAAACAGGATGGAGGTAAAGCGCTGATGGGTACAATTGCAGAAACATTGGAAAAACGAGGTGAAGTCAGGGGGCTTGCTGCCGGGGAAGCTCTGGGTCGCGAAAAAGGCAAAGCTGAAGGAATTGCTGAAGGCGAAGCCAAGTCGCTGATGCGGCTGCTGGTGAAGCGGTTTGGCCCCCTGCCTGCGCCTGTGGTTGCACAGATCGCGGCTGGCAGCATTGAGGAACTGGATCGCGTACTTGATGCGCCGACGCTGGAAGCTGTCTTTGGAAAACGCCGCGATCACTGAGGCGGACACCGATGCAGTCGCTTTGAACCACTCAAGCCGAAGCGCCTGAACCTATACATTTACAAATACAATCGCAGAAGAGAACTGATCAAAATGGAGCCCCTCATGTCTGATACCAGGTATAGTGAACGCATTGCCAGCATTGCCGCGCAACTGGCAAATTATATTGATGACAGCAACCATATGGCCGAGGAAGAACGCGTGTCCAATGAGCTGCTGTCCGAACACATTCGTTATGCTGCGTCCGATAGAGCGATAGATGCGGCGGCAAAGGGATTGAACGCAAAGCATGCGGCACAAAACCCTAAACTTGAACAATCTCCCGGGAGAGCCGATTAGAGCGTGTTGCTTTTGATCGGTTTCTCGGGCATGAAATGCCCCGCTGGTTGGCAGGGTCAACTGACCCGAGAAACTGCCAACCCAACGGGTTTCCGAGCAAATGGAAGACGCAGTACTTAAAATGCAATGAAGCTGTGCATTTCATTGAATGAGTTCAATAAAACGCAATACAGTCTAAACGACTAGAGGATAGCATTATGTTTAAGAAAATCGTTGTGGGTCTGGATGGCTCCAAAGCATCCGAAGCCGGCCTGCGTTTGGCCTGCGATATGGCGCAGAAATACGAGGCCAAGCTGCATCTGGTGCACACACCGCAGATGGAAGCTGTCGCCTATGCCGCCATGGCACCCTGTATGGTCACTGTCACCCCTGTGCAAAACGAGCTGGATGCAGCGGGCGAGCGTGTGCTGGAGGCAGGTGAGGCCATGGCCAAAGACTGCGGATTATCAGCCGTTGAAACCCATTTGACCCATGGAAATGCCGCGGATGGGGTATTGGAGTGTGCCGAGAAATACGGGGCCGATCTGATTATCACCGGTCGGCGGGGTTTGGGCAGGGTTGCGTGTTTGTTGTTGGGCAGTACATCCCAGCGTATCAGCCACCTATCAAAATGCGCCTATATGTCCGTGGTGTGCCCCACCTGAAAACCTGACAGATGGAAAGAGAGTACCCCCAAAGCGGGGGAGTTGCAGTTTGGGGGCTCGCTCCGGATAGGGGGTTAAATCCTATGGTAACGAGCGAACATCCCCGCCCCCGGACTAAAGCCCTACTGGATTCACACATTTCTTTTCAGCCAAATGATTTCAATGGGTTGCGAACCCACCGCGTTGGCCGCCCACCAATTCCCACCGGTGAACGCAAGAGGCGGGTCAACCTGATGCTGGACCCTGACGTGATTGCAGAGCTCAAGGCAAAGGGCAATATGAGCGCAGAAGCAAACCAAATACCGAGGGATAAGCCGGGGCTCTGAAAGATCACGTTTCTTTGATCTCCACGCCCTGCGTGGCAGCCACTGTGTAAGCATCAAGCCCGGGCCGCTTGATCGGTGCCGTCCGCCGATACCCAGGCGGTTCCGGGTACGCCAACATCTTCGCGACACTGTCCCGGCTGATCCCGGGCAATCTGACGCCCGCTCAACCTTTCCTCAAAGTGAGCGTGACGGACCTTCAAATACAAATCCACGGGGAATATCCCCAAGCCCTCCCGAAAATAGAAAGGGCAAAAGTGGACGACTTTTACGCCGCCCGCAACAGCACAACGCTGCCGCTACTAGGGGAATCGACTGAACAGAATCGAACACCAATACGCATCTCATCTTGAAACCAGATTTCAAGAGGGATACCTTTTGGAAGGCTCTGGGTTATCTGGTCCAGCTCATCGGAGAAGTTTTTTTAAAAATCCGAAATTGCTTGAGGATCTTGCTTGGGGTGTTGAGGGCGCGCGCTGATGTGAGAAAACCCCATTTTATGCAGCAGGGCACCAACATGGCGCTCATGGTAATCCACTCCAAAGCGGGCTTTAATCTCCGCCTTAATGTCAATGCGCCGCCATCGCACCACAGCGTCTTTCTCAAGATCAGGGCCGCGTTCTACAATCTCCGCCAACTCTTTCATCTGCGTTGCATCCAGCCGTGGTTTTGGACCCGAACCACCGCGGTTTTTCAAGCCCTCAACGCCATCGGCATTGAAACGATGAACCCAGTCACACAAGATTTGTCGATCCATTCCCCCGAGTTTTGCGGCATGTGTTCTGTTCATACCTTCATAAATGGCCGCAATAGACAGAAGGCGGCGAACTTGCCGCGCATCTCCACAGGTTTTGGCTATTTTACGAAGTGCAGTGGCATCGTAATCACTGCGTAATGCTATTTTGGCAGGCATGAGGAAGCTCCTTATCTGTTCAGCAATACTGAATCAGTGCGCAAATTTGGGAATCCCTAAACGCAAAGGTGAGTCACATTTAAACACCTCTGGTATGAGAAACGTTACGAAGGGCAAAAAAGTCCTTTGTCCGTCAACCAGAAACCACCGCGCCCCCGTTGGTGCAGCGTAACGCCCAACCTTTGCTCAAGAGCAGTTATGTGATTGCTGATCGTTGACTGGCTAATATTCAATTCGCCTTGAGCAGCAGTAAATCCGCCATTCTTTACAACAGCTTCGAAGACCCTCAGCAGGCGAATATCTGATCCGGTAAATTTCATTGCTTTGACTTTTGCCCGTTATCCCAAACAAGCGAAGACACAAAGTCGTATCCAAGGTTTTTACAACCTGCAGTCCGCTTTTTTTGCATCCTTGATAACATCGGAACGCGCCCATCAACATAGTCGATAATGACTACATCGTCTTTGCCGTCGTGGGTCCGGTGAAGCCTGCCTGCATATTGTGCCAATGTCCCTCTCCAGGAAATCGGCATGGCCAAAAACAAGGTATCAAGACGAGCGTCATCAAACCCCTCTCCCAGATACCGCCCAGTCGCAATGATAAGACGTTCTTCAGAAATGGGCAGATTCTTTAGTTTGTCGTATGCGTCTCGGCGTTGCTTCACCCCCATTCCGCCCTGCAAAACGATAATATTTTTGGCAAATCCAATGAATCGCTTCGCGAAATGCTCTACATGCTCTCGTCGTTCGGTTAATAAAACTGGAGATCGGCCAGCATCCAGAGACTTGAGTACATCATCAAAGATTAGATCGTTTCGGGCTTCGTCCTGAGCTAATTTCTCGTAAATTGATTGGATAGAGTGAGGCCCGCCAGTGTCCACCAAGCTAAATTCAGTGTGGCGTAGAAAATAATGGTGGTTGAAGTTTCGCTTTGCCGCTTCTTCTTTTGCATCGACACGAAATCTGATCGGCCCACATTGCATAAATATGATCGGATGATGACCATCTTTACGAAACGGTGTGGCCGTGAGGCCTAGAAAATACTTCGCTTTGCTTCGACGCGCGACAAGCTCAAAGCTTACAGCGGATATGTGATGGCACTCATCAACAATCACCTGCCCGTAATCTGCAACGCAGTCGTCAACCTTTCCCTGCTTCACCAGACTCTGAATAATGGCGACATCAATTTGACCGGAAAGTTTTCGCTTACCTGCGCCCAAATGCCCAATTTTGATATGTTCGGTGTCTAGAAACGTGTCCAGCCGCGCCAACCACTGATCAAGAAGCTGTCTACGATGCACCAAAATCAATGTATTGATCCCACGTTCCGCAATCAAGGACGCCGCCAGTACGGTTTTCCCAAACCCTGTGGTTGCCGATAAAACACCAGTGTATTCTGCGAGCAGAGCCTTCTGCGCCGCTCTCTGTTTGTCGGTCAATTGCCCGGTGAACGCCGTTTGTATTCTTTCGCCAAGAAATCTTTCATCTTTGATCAATAGCTCAACACCCAGAGACTGGGTTAGCTCCCGAAGATCTGGAAACACACCCCGTGGAAGGGCAAGATGTAATGGGAAGTCCTCTGTGCATGCAATAATGCGCGGTTTTCCGAAGGTCGGAAACCGCATGGCCTGGGCACGATAGAACTCTGGGTTTTGAAATGCTGCCAATCTCAAGATATCATTTCTAAGCGAGGGTGGCAGCCCAGCCTTGGCGATATATATCTGATCACTGACTACAACAGCCAACTGTTTTGGGAGTTTTTCTGAAGTCTCTCGTTTCCGGTGGGGTCGGGATGGCGATAGTACCCATGGAGTTTTTGCAAACTCATCATCTTCTGGAAAAGGCAAACTAATAAGGTGGTTTGCGCTTTTCGCTTCAGAGATCAAAGTGTTTAGCCGCTTAGGTGAAATGCGCTCGACAGAGCTCAGCAATGCCCACTGATCTGGATACGGTTTGAGAGATGCATCCAAAAACACACTATTGCCGTACCCACGTGGCGTATTCTGCAATGGCAAGGCGATGAGATTTCCCAACCCGCCTTTCGGTAAAGTATCCTGGCTTGGAAATAGGCGATCATAAGACGCAAAGCCTAATTCGGGGTGACTGTCCATCGTTTTTGTCAACAAATAGGTCCCAAGCTGACGAGCATCAGCAGCGGGCACTGCATTAGCAAAGAAGAACCAAACGTGTGCTCCATTTCCCGAGCGGGATCTTTCAACGTAGGCAGGAACTTGAAGGTTATCACAGGTTTTTATAAAGGCAGTAACATCTGCCTCCCAATGTTCCTTGTCAAAATCTGCCGCCAGAAACCAGCATGTTTCATCTTGCAACATGGGATAAACACCTACGCAGAATGGACGATGTCTGGCGTCGCGTCCAGTTAGATGAAAGCGGATTATCTCATCCGTGACGGGCAGAAAGGCTTTATGTTCGCAAGAGCTGCATTTTACACGGGGTTTATTACACAGACCTCTTACCCATTCATTTCCACAGGAAATTGCATATCCAGACTTTGAAGTTTTGGAGCTTTCCCAACGGATGGGAAAGATGTCAGCGCGACCTTTGAAGAGGCTACGAAAAAGCCGGATTTTAGCCTCAACACTCATACCGGGTGGGTCGAATATTTCGGGCTGTACGGCTAAGTTCAATTTTTCCAGTTCCTCCAATTGGACTTTCAAACCTGCCCGCTCTACGTCAAGCGCGGCCAAACGGGATTGGAGTTTTGCTATTCTTTGGATATGTGTTTCCAAATCGTCTCAAATGCCTTTTGCATCTCGCAGGTTTCAGGACGGCTTCTATAAAGGTCAGCCTACTCATGAATTATCCAGTTTTTAGATGCGGATCAACTCTATTGAGCAAGGCAAGTGAACCGCCCCTTGTTTGTCAGAGGGTAAAACCCTCAAAGGATAACAGACCGTGTGAAAACTATTCCTCATGTATATGTTTCGATTGCCAACTCTGGGTGTTGTTTACGCTCTATCTTGCGGATTGCTAAATGCATCCAGAGAGTTGAAACCGCAACCAGCACGAACAGCAATATGAAGGGTGCAGTCCAGATCCCTGTTGCATCCAGCAGAATTCCGAAGGCGATTGGCAAGAAAAAACCGCCAAGCCCGCCGATCATGCCGACCAACCCGCCAACCGAACCGACGTGATCCGGGTAGTAATTCGGGATGTGTTTGTAGACAGCCGCCATGCCCAGGCTCATCACAAAACCAAGGATCACACTGAGGGCGACAAACACGCTTAGCGAAATGCTGATTTCAAATTCAATTGTTCCGTTGATACCGTAAATGGTGTAGTGGCTACTCGGATATGACATGACAAAAAAAACACAGAGAGACGCATAAAACGTTGCGTAAATCACAATACGTGCGCCCCACTTGTCCGATATCCAGCCCCCCAGAGCGCGAAAGATCGATCCAGGCAATGCGTAAAGACCTGCCAGGCCCCCAGCGGTGGTCAGTTCCAGCCCATAGGCACCGACATAGTAGCGCGGAAGAAAGGATGCGAGCGCCACGAAAGCCCCGAACACAAAGAAATAGTAGATCGAAAACCGCCAGACCTGCGCGTTTTTAAGTGGCGCAAGTTGCTGGGCAAGAGAGGTATGTTTTGCATAGGATGTCTGACGGCGCGTGTGTTCTGGGTCAGGTTTGGCAAAGGCATAAAACAACATAGCCGTGATCGCCAACACTACCGCATAGACCTGCGCCGTGCCTTGCCAACCCAAAGCAACAACCAGAAACGGAGCAGCAAAGTTTGTGACCGCTGCACCCACGTTGCCAACTCCAAAAAAACCGAGCGCCGTTCCTTGGCTGTTATTCTCGAACCAACGCGACACATATGCAATACCGATGATGAACGATCCGCCTGCTAACCCCAATCCAAGTGCAACCAATAGAAGCATCTCATAGCTCTGCACCGTAGTCAGCATCCAGACAGCTACCGCAGTGACCAACATTTGCAGGGGAAACACAATCCGGGCGCCGAATTGTTCTGTCCAGATGCCCAGAAACATCCGGCTGATTGACCCGGTTAAAATCGGCGTTGCCACCAGAAGGCCAAATTGGGTATCTGTCAGACTCAAATCCTGCTTGATCTGGATGCCTATGATTGAAAAAATAGTCCAAACGGCAAAGCAAACTGTAAAGGCAAAAGTGCTGAGGCCTAGTGCCCGGTATTGATCTGCGCGTGCGTAACTACCCATTGATTTTCCCATTCATTCTGCTGCTGCCAATATTGGTGTGGTGTCGATCAGGGTCTGCAATTCCGGTTTGCATGAGCCACAATTTGTGCCTGCGGCGGTGCCGTTGCCCAGTTCGACCAATGTCGTGGTGCCATTTCTGATGGAGCGCCGTATTGTATTGATGCCCACGTTGAAACATGCACAAATCGTGCGTCCAGGATCGGGTTGACCAGAGACAGACAATCCAGCTAGCGCCGTGAGGGCAAGCTCATTGCTGTTCATCCGCGAAATGGCCAGTTGGCGCATCACCTCAATTGGATTGGGCGCGGCGAAAAACAGGCCTTTCAACACAGAGCCCTCGTGGATAGCCACGCGTACAATGCCTTTTGCGGTATCGCTCATCAGGCTGGCGCGCCCTGCATCAAGGTTCAGCACCCGGCGCGCCTGATGTTCCCAGTCATCATAAATGGTCGTTCCGGCCAGCTCACAACTCCAGCCGTTTTGTGTACGCGCTACGGCGCTATAGGCTACATCAGGCTGAATCTGCGCAACGGAAGCGGCGAACCCGTACCAAAGCGCATTGAAACGCCGCAAGTGAACGCGGCTTCCCTTGAGTGCGGGTTGCCCCGAGATGGGATCCGTTATGCCCATGGTCAGGGCATTTACCCGCCCGGAAGATGTGTTCGATCCGCTCCAGTGCATCGGCACGAAAATGCCTCCACGCGGGGTACCGTTGGTTATGGTTGCCCGGACCACCGCCCGACCTTGCGGCGAGGCGATCTCAAGTAATTCACCAGACAACAGGCCAAGCGCACACGCATCATCAGGGTTTATTTCGGCGAAAGGTTCTGTCAGGTGTTGGTTCAGACGCGGAGATTTCCCGCTGCGCGTCATGGTGTGCCATTGATCGCGGATGCGTCCAGTGTTCAGATGAAAGGTGCCTGAGGGTTGCACCATCTCGGGCACAGGTGAGACGGGCACCATGCGCGCTCTGCGGTCCGCATGATAAAATCTGCCGTTTGCAAAGAAACGCTCGGTCGTGGGGTTGCCGTCTGCAACCGGCCACTTCACAGGCTTCAGGTCCATGTATTCATCGTCACTGATGGTGGCCAGCCCGCTGATATCAAAATCGCACCCAAAGGCCGCAGCCCGCCCGGACAACGCCGCGTATTCCCGAAAAATATCGGCTGGTGAGGAATAGCTGAACGCCTTCGCCCATCCCATACGCTGCGCCACACCGCAGATAATCTGCCAGTCAGGCAGGGCCATCCCCGGGGCAGGCAGAAAGCCGCGTTGCAGACTGATACGGCGTTCGGAATTGGTGACGGTTCCGGTCTTTTCGCCCCAAGCGGTGGCGGGCAGTTGGACATGGGTCAAAATACTGGTGTCGGTTTCTTCGGCGACTTCAGACACGACACTGAAGGCGACGTTCCTGATCGCACGCGCGACGGCATCCGCGTCCGGCATTGAAACCGCAGGGTTTGTTCCCATGATCCACAACGCCTTGATTTTTCCGGCTTCACAGGCGTAAAACAGATCAACGGCTTTCAATCCGGCTTGTGTGCAGATTGTAGGCGATTGCCAGACGTTCTGCACTGTCTGGCGGTGGTCGGGGTTCTCGATATCCAGATGACAGGCCAGCATATTTGCCAACCCGCCCACTTCGCGCCCGCCCATGGCGTTGGGTTGCCCTGTCACCGAAAACGGCCCCATACCGGGTCTGCCGACCCGTCCGGTGGCCAGATGACAGTTGATAATTGCATTCACTTTGTCGGTGCCGCCGATCGACTGGTTTACACCTTGCGAAAAGACCGTCACCACCTTTTCAGAACCGATCCATAGGTCATGAAAGTGGCGTATTTCATCTGTGCCAAGCCCGGTTTCTGTGGGGTTTACCGCCGTGGCTGCGTCAAGGGTCTGTTGAAATCCAGTGACATGTGCCCTGACATAGTCCTGATCAACCGCTCCCCGCTGATTGATCGCAACCAAAAGGCTGTTGAACAGCACGGTATCCCCGTCAGGACGAATAGCCAAATGCAGATAGGAGGCATCAGAGCTGGCGGTGGAACGCGGATCAATGGTAATAATCTTTAGATACGGGCGTTCCGATTTTGCCGCTAAGATGCGTTGAAATAACACAGGATGGCACCAGGCCATGTTTGAACCGACCAATACAATGACATCGGCTTGGTCTAGGTCTGCATAGGTTCCCGGCACAGTATCGCTGCCAAACGCGCGCTTGTGACCAGCCACGGTTGAAGCCATGCACAGCCGCGAATTGGTGTCAATATTGGCCGCGCCGATAAAGCCTTTCATCAGCTTGTTTGCGACGTAGTAATCCTCGCTCAGCAGTTGGCCCGATACATAAAAAGCGACGCTATCCGGGCCATGATCGCGAATGGCCGCTGTGAATTTTGTGGCCACCAGATCCAACGCCTCATCCCAACTGACGTCTGCGCCGCCGATCCGGGGCTCCAACAGCCGACCCTCCAGATCGAGTGTCTCGCCCAACGCAGCCCCTTTTGAACAAAGCCGCCCAAAGTTTGACGGATGTTCCGGGTCGCCCTTGATCGTTCCGTCTGGCGAGGCCAGCAATCCGCACCCAACGCCGCAATAAGGGCAGGTTGTGCAGACGGTAATCATGCAGCCGACCGTGCTGCCAGCCGACTGGCCTCCAGGTGAATGCGCCCGTTTTGAACTTTGGTGTTAAAAGTTGAGACCCTGCCTTCGTCGGCGCCCTGCGCCAGCCCGGTCTGCAGATCAAAAACCCAATTGTGCAACGGGCATGTCACGGATGTCCCGTGGACGATTCCCTCGGACAACGGCCCTTTCTTGTGTGGACAAATGTCATTGATGGCAAAAACCTGATCGTCGGCGGTGCGAAACACTGCAACACAGCCGAGCCGGGTTTTAACTACCCGTGCTCCCCGCTTGGGAATATCGTTCAATGCGGCTATATCAATCCAATCACTCATTCTGCGGCCTTCAGCGTCAGATCGGCAATCGGCGACCATTTGTCCTGCTGGTATTTGAGTGTGGACTGCTCTGCCCAAGGGTCTTTGCGATATACCGACTGCGAAATCTCGAAGCGTTCGCAAAGGGCAGCGCGTTCCACCAGATCGTCGACCACACGCTCTTTGACCCAATCCAGCCCAACCTTGGCGACCCATTTATAGATCCGATCCAGATAACGGGCGTGTTCGCGATAAAGCTGGATGACCGCGACTGTCAGATCAATCACCTCTTGTTCAGTGGCTACTTTGGCAAGTGCTTGGGTTTGCTTCAACTCCATGCCAGCCGCACCGGCAATGCTGACCTCATAGCCGCGGTCAACGCAAACGATGCCAACATCCTTGCAAGTAGCCTCGGCGCAGTTGCGCGGGCAGCCCGAGACGCCCAGTTTGACTTTGTGCGGCGTCCAACTGCCCCAAAGCAGCTTTTCCAGCTTGATCCCAAGCCCGGTGCTGTCCTGCGTGCCAAAGCGGCAGAAATCAGTGCCGACGCAAGTTTTGACCGTGCGCAGGCCTTTGGAATAAGCGTGCCCCGAAACCATCCCCGCCGCGTTCAGATCCGCCCACATATGTGGCAGATCTTCTTTCTTCACCCCAAGCAGATCAATCCGCTGACCCCCTGTCACTTTGACGGCGGGAACATCGTATTTATCCGCCGCATCGGCAATTGCGCGCAGCTCATCTGGAGTGGTCATTCCGCCCCACATCCGCGGCAGCACAGAATAAGTGCCGTCCTTTTGGATATTGGCGTGATTACGCTCGTTCACGAACCGGCTTTGGGCATCGTCCACATATTCCAGTGGCCATTCGGCGAGCATGTAATAATTCAATGCCGGTCGGCAGACATGACAGCCACAAGAAGTTTTCCATCCGCATTCCTGCATTACGCCTGGCATGGTTTTGATTGCCTGGCTTTTGATAATCCGGCGCACATCTTCATGTGTTAACTCTGTGCAGTCGCAGATTGGCTTCGCGGTAGGGACAACGAACTCACCACCCAGCGTGCTTAACAAGACCTGTTCAACCAACCCGGTGCAACTGCCGCAAGACGCCGAGGCCTTTGTTGTAGCCCTGATTTGGTTAAGTTCGGTCGCGCCATCTTTGATAGCAGAGACAATGGTACTTTTACATACGCCGTTGCAGCCACAAATTTCAGCCGTATCCGGCAGGGCTGCAACGGCTGTGAGCGGGTTCGCAGTTTCGTCCCCCTGAAAGGCAGGGCCAAATATCAGGGTTTCGCGGATGTCGCTAATGTCCTCGCTGGATTTCAACTTGTTGAAAAACCAACGGCTGTCGGCGGTTTCGCCATACATGACCGTGCCGATGATCCGGTTGTCCTGCAGGATTATACGTTTGTAGATGCCGCGACCAGGATCACGGAACACGATTTCCTCCCGGGCGTCACCCTCTGCGAAGTCTCCAACTGAAAACAGATCAACGCCCGTGACCTTCAGCTTGGTTGATACCGCAGGCGCAACAAAACGCGCCGGCTCGTTCACCAATGTACGCGCCAAAACCTTGGCCATATCGAAAAGTGGCGCAACAAGCCCATAAACCACGGCATCATGTTCGACGCATTCACCAACAGCCAGAATATCGGGATCAGATGTCAACATCGCATCATTCACCACGATGCCGCGTTCCACATGCAGTCCGGCATCTGTTGCAAGCCGCGTTTCGGGCCGAATGCCTGCTGCCATGACAACCAGATCCGCGTCATGAATGGTGCCATCTTCCATCAGCACTGCTTCGGCCTTGTCATGCCCGAGGATGGCTTTAGTGTGGGCCGTGCACACCACCTTAATACCACGACTTTCCAGCTCTTTTTGCAGCAGATAGCCTGCGGTGGGATCAAGCTGACGGTCCATCAAGTGGCCCATCAGATGCAGAACCGTCACGCCCATCCCTTGTTCATTCAGCGCCGCCGCAGCCTCCAACCCCAACAACCCGCCACCGATAATCACTGCCTTGCTTGCTGGTTTGCCTGCGGCCTCCAGCATTTTATCCACGTCATCCAGATCGCGAAACCCGATCACGCAGGGCAGATCATTGCCCGGCACCGGAATGAAAAACGAAGCCGACCCCGTGGCAATCACCAGCTTGTCATATTGGGTTACTCCACTGGCACTAATCACCCGTTTTTGGGTGCGATCAATCATCACGACAGGTTCGCCAAATCGGCAATTAACCCGGTTTTCGCGATACCAACTGGCGTTATGAGTGACAATTTCATCAAATGCCTTCTCGCCCGCCAGTACCGGCGACAGCATGATGCGATTATAGTTGCCCCGCGGCTCGGCACCAAACAACGTGACATCATGTGCATCCGGGGCCAGTTCAAATAACTCTTCCAGCATCCGACCAGAGGCCATGCCAGCTCCGATAATGACAAGTTTTTGGGTCATGGTGCAATCTCCTAGTGGGATCCAAGCCATCATTTTTGGCCGCTACTCCTGTACTTGCCTCGCAGATGTCTGATTCTCTAGGCATATTTGACCTAACCACTACGGCTTGATTGTGTTGCTGTATATTGCTAAGAAGTCAGACATCTGTTGTAAAATATGCAACACGCAGCCGTACCCCCAATAAGAGGTTTTCACGATGCGCCACCTACTGGTTCTCAAGTACATTGAAAAGATTGCCAAATCCGGATCTCTGCGCAGTGCCGCCGAGGAATTAAACATCACGCCGTCTGCGCTCAACCGGCGGATTCTGGGGGTTGAAGAAGAGCTGGGGGTAGAGATTTTCGAACGCCACCCGTCCGGGTTACGCCCAAACATTGCTGGTGAAATCTTGCTCAAACATATCCGCGATCAGCTTGCCGATATGGATCGGGTAAAATCGCGCATCGCAGATTTGTCTGGCATGCGGGCCGGACATATCAACATCGCTACCACGCGCGAAATCGTACCGTTTTTTCTTCCAGCGCTGATCAAGCGTCATCTGGCTGAATTTCCTGCGGTAACCTTTGCTGTCAACTTGCATGAAAGAGGCGAAGCCGAAGCTTCGCTTCTCGACATTTCCAACGATATCGCGATCATCTTTGAACCAATCCGGTTGAACGAACTCCAGATTGCCTGTTCGGTTGCTCAACCGCTTTATTGCATCATGTCGGCAGAACACCCTTTGGCCGATCGGGGAACGCTGAAAATCTATGATTGTATAGATTTTCCCCTGTTGCTACCAAAACGCCCAGAAGGCATCCGCCGAGTGCTTGACACTGCTGCCGCCAAAGTCGGGATATCTCTGGAACCGGCTGTCGAATCCAACAGCCTTGATCTGTTACGCCTGATGTCCCAGAACAGCCTGGCCCTGAGTTTTAGTCTGGCTATCAATCTCAGGCCTCAGCTTGAGCATGACCAACTGGTCTCGGTTTCCGTTGATCTACAGGGGATTCCAACAAGCGTGCTGATTGCCGGATATCTACGCGGGCGCACGCTGCCCGTCGCGGCTGCAAGGTTTTTGGAGAGTGTGAACAAAGAGCTGTCGCTACAGTTTACATAAGCGGTGTAGATCGGCATGCAAAAGAAGCAAAATCCCTAGTGCGCCTGCTGGTGAAGCGGTTTGGCCCCCTGCCCCAGCCTGTGGTAGCACAGATTGCTGCTGGGAGTATTAAAGAACTGGCCCATGGTGATGGCCGCTTCCCACGCCTGTTTCGCAGCCTCACAAAAGTCAATCTGTTGATTCTGGATGACTGGGGCCCGGATCGTCTGAACGCGAGTCAGCGCCGGGATATGATGGAAATTGTCGAAGATCGCTACGGAGCTGGGTCGACCCTCATCACCAGCCAGTTGCCGTTCAAAACATGGCATGAAGTCATTGATGAACCGACCTTTGCGGATGCCATCCTTGATCGCCTCGCGCACAACTCCTACAGGCTCAACCTCGATGGTCCATCCATCCATGCGAAGAATGAAAGGATGCGTCGAAACAAAAACGCTTGACGAAACGCACGCCAACTGACACATAAAACCAACGCTCAGCAGCAGCGGGTCACTGGGTGGTAAAATACGCCAGAATGTGCACGCCCTAGGCCCGCCACCAAATTTCAAGGGCTCAGGGGTGCCACAAACCCAGTGCAAAACCTCTATGGTTTTGGTAGGGTTTTGACAACTCTAATTCAGAACTTGAGGAGCTCATGGTGATTTTCACAGAACAGGCGGGATATGAAAAAACCATACTTTCAGACTTGCAGGGTGCTTGGTCAGTTTTGCGCCATTCTGTTGCCGACAATGCAGGCTTTGAAGGCTGGGATCGCATGTTGTTTCACATTGACGAAGCCATGAGCTGGGAAGTTGTCAGACACCTTGGACGAATGAAATCGTTGTTACTGATCGTCAGAAATATTGCTCTACGGGGAGAATTATCCGAAGACATTATGCAGGAGATTGAGGATGTATCAGAAATTTTGAACGAGACCCTTAAAACGCACTCGCAGAATAAGTTGTCCTGAACGTACTGCATTTTGACAGCCTGTGCAGCATGTGTAACATGAAAACGACCCGTATACTTGATACACGGAGAGCAGATACACGGAGAGCACCAAAAAGTGTGGGGTAATTTCTTTGTTGACGCTCCCGCCATCGCTTTGAGCCTGCAAAAGGCGATATCTTTTCCTTGAGCGCAATGGAAGGGGAGCACCTCAAAGCGTGGGGCAGTTGCCATATTGATACAGGTTGTTGGGAAGCCCAGAGTTTTGACTTTGTCAGCAATTCATACAATAGTTAACCATGGCATCGCTGACACAAATTGAACTGCTCCTACCCGAACTAAGGGCGTATTCCAGATCGATCTGTCGTTCTCGGGACGATGCGGAAGACTTGGTTCAGGATGCGATTGTACGGGCATTGCGGATGGATAGCCCCCCAAACAAGCTGGATGAGTTCCGGCCATGGATGTTTCGCGTTATTCGGAACCTTAGTATTGATGAACTCAGAAAAAAACGTGTTCGTCGGGAATATTTTCAGGCTCAAGGACGTTTATCAGGTGACATATCTTCTGGTGCTGATGTGGCGCGGGATACTTTGTTGAGAATGGCCTTTGAAAAGCTTCCGCCTCAAACACGGGAAATCCTGTTCTTTGTGGATATTATGGGCATGAAGTATAGCGAGGCCGCAGATGTTATGGGCGTTCCAAACGGAACAGTAATGAGCCGTATCAGCAGGGCACGTCGGGCTTTGTTGGTATTGGTTGACGGGCCGGTGGAAGCCGATACACGAAGAAAAAAAAATTGATGGATATGATCTCGCAAGACGATTGGGATGCTTTGAACGCCTACCGCGATGGCGAGTTACCAGATGTTGATGTGCAATTATTGGAAAAACGGCTTCAAACCGAGACACCTTTGCAGGATGCACTGGCCCAGATCCAAGGCGTTGGAAATGCACTTAGATCGTTAAAGCCAGAAACAGGGTCAGAGCCAATTGCATCAAGAAAATCAGTTAGATCGTATGGCTATCTTGCGATTGCAGCATCGATTGCGTTTGTGGTGATCTTTGCTGGTCAATCGATATTGGGCCCAAAGTCTGGGTATTCACCATCCGATCTGCATCAAGACTTATTGGAACAGTCCTTCGATGTGTCCCAACTGGATGTTCAAAATGTGTATACCACCGGGGATGTGCCAGACCTAACAACCGCCAACCTTACTCTCGTATCTGATGTGATTGAAACTAACCTGATCCGTGCCCTGCATTATGCAGGCCGCAATGGCTGTCGTTTGACGCTCACAATAACCAAAGGGGAATTACCCGAAGTTCTGGCGTCACCTGAATTGCTTTTGGCTTCGTGGAGTTCGGGACCCGTTCATTACACCCTGCTATCTACCGGAATGGATGCCAACAGGTTTGCGGCAATAACGGATTTCGTCCGCATCTATTTTGAGCAGCAAGAGCGTCCAGCGACAGTCTTGGCAATGAGCACTGCAACCAAGGCTGCAGTTCCTTGCTCTGTAGGATAAATAGCGGCAGTCGAGTTAGGGCCGCTTACCCACCCGGTTTGGGGAAGTTTGGTCGATCTTCACCATAATGTGCAGCCAGATAGTCCAGAATGACCGAGCGGTCAGGCTCTTCGATCTCATCCATTTCTTGCTCGTCGACCATCCAAACCAACAACTCATCCCAATGAGCACGCGTTAGGCCCTGTTGCGCGACGATGCGTTCTGAATGGCAGGCGGTGCAGGTATAGAATGTTTCCTCTACGCCTGCGGCTTGGAAGAGCACGCCAAACTCGGGCGGTTCGTCTTGTGATGCCGCTGCGGTGGTTTTGGCCTCCGCCGTGGCGGAAACATCTGGGGTATCAGATTGCGTGTTCAGAAAAGCGATAAGGTTCACACGATCTGCCGGTTTCTTCAAACCAGCAAAACTCATCTTGGTACCTTTGACAGTTGACTTGGGCTTATCCAGAAATGCGTCCAGTCGTTCTATCGTCCACTCGCCCCCAAAATCTGTTAGGGCTTTTGAATATTTGAATCCATCTGACGTGGCGACTGAGCGCCCAACAATCCCGTATAAATTCGGACCGACCTTCTTTTTGCCACCACTATTTACGGTATGGCAGGCTTTGCACTTTTTGAACACCTTCTCACCTTCGGCTAGGTCTGCCGCGCTAAGTTGGTCCAATAGTGTCTCTTGTGTATATCCAGCTGATGCAAGAAAGCTTAAGGCACATACAATCGCTGTCCCAAAAACGAGGGGCTTCATTTGTCTCTCCATGATAAAAGGGCAACCAATTCTGATTGCCCTATATATTGTTTGATTGAGTGATCAGCTTGCGCGAACACCAACACGGTGCATCGTATTGTTTAGATACCCCTTAGGGTTCCAATCAATCGCAAAGGGTTGCATCATACCTTCGCTGTCCGTGGCGCGCGCCCAGATTTCATAGTACCCGGCCTGTGCAAATTTGGCGGTCGTGCGCCAATTCTGCCAAGCACCAGAGTTCACAGGTGCGTCCAGTTCTGCTGTTTGCCAAGTGGCCCCGAAATCAAGCGAAACTTCCAGCTTTGACACCGTCCGGTCACCAGACCAAGCATGGCCGCGCACTTCGGTTTCCAATCCAATATCAACGTTATTCGCAGGGAACGTGACCAATGACTTAACGGGCATACGTTCGATGATTTCAAAAGCCTCTATTGCGACTTCTTCACCAGCAGCAACTTTGTAATTTGGAACACGGTATGCCTTGCCTGTCATCTTGGGACCATCGTGCACGATGTCGCGCAACTGTATTCGGTTCAGCCATTTCTGTGCTGTGGATGCAGGCCAACCTGGAACAACCAGGCGCAACGGCGCACCGTTCATTGGATGCAATGCTTCACCATTCATTTCAAATGCGATCAAGATGTTGTCTGTCATGGCTTTTCCTATCGGCACCCCACGCGACAAGGACAGTTTACCTTCTTTACCCGAAAGATGCGTATCTGACCCATAATGCGCCGTATAGATAACATTCGATTGGACACCGGCCTTTTCAAGCACGTCTTTCAGGCGAACACCTGTCCATTCCGAACAGGCAACGGCACCGTAAGTCCATTGGTTGCCTTTTGCTGGCGGATTAAAGAACCCACGCCCATTGCCGCCACATTCCAAAGTCAAAGCCATGGTAACAACTTCAAATTGGGTGCGCAGATCTGCGATCGTCAACACCATTGGGTTGTCAACAAAGCCATCAATTGTCAATTCCCAAGTGGAAGGATCGACCTCTTCTGGCGGAATACCATTGTTGCGCACAAAATGGCGTGACGTTGGTGTAATTGCATCATCCAACAATTCTGGCGGCGTTTCAGCATTGAGAGGGCGGTCATTCAACAAGGTCAGCCCGTCTTTGCCAACCAATAAATTGTCCTGTGCCATCGCGGCTGGTACAAAGCCAATTGGCATATTTCTGTGAAATGGAATTGATGTGCCAACCATGGCCGCCATCGTTGCCAATCCAGTGCGCTTCAAAAATCCGCGACGATCCGGATTGGCTACACGGCCAAAGAATTCTTTATCCGCTTGTTCGGGGCCATTAGCAAAAAAGCTGTATACGTCCCGTGTTGTGTCATCTTTTGGTGACATGATTTCCTCCCTGTTTGATCCATCGCATCTATTACGATTTGGACTGGTATAGAATAGACGTATGGGAGTGGTGATTTATTCCAACTAGGGGTATAGGAAAGATACCGTAATTGGTCGAGTAGCCCGAAGGAGTTTCACCTTCAGGCCCTCACAGAACCGTACGTGAATCTCTCGATTCATACGGCTCTTCTTGTTCAACCACCCAATCGCAGGTTCCAGTGAACAAATAATCCGGGTTGCTGCTGTCGCAGTTTCCTGATGAATTATTTGCTTTTCCTATAGCTGCGGGTGAGCTTCTTAAATTTCTTTCGAGCCCATCTGATCAGCGCGAATTCAAGCAGATTTTGAATACGATAAAGTTCCTTTCTGCCAAAATGACCATAATAATTGGCCCACCCAGCAACTACCGGATTAAGTGCGCGGGCAATATCTTCAATATTAGACCTGCTTCACAATAGGTTATTTTTATGCGAGGAAGTGCCTGAAGGTATCATTTTATGAAAGCTTTGAAGATTTTAAGTGCACAACCTGCATTGTTTTTTCGACTATCGGGCATCCGCCTTACAGATTTCAACGCCCTGGTTGCGACACTTCATCCGATCTGGTTGAAAAGTGAGGAGAAACGCCTGTCCCGCAAAGACAGGCAACGTGCGATTGGGGGTGGGATGAACTATCGCCTGGAGTTCGCAGAACAGCTTCTGCTCTGCCTGATGTATTACCGAACCTATACCAGCCATGCTTTTATGGGGCTTGTATTCAATGTATCCTCTCCGACAGTTTGCCGCCGCATTCAAGCCATGACAGAGTTGATGGCAGGCCATTTTCGGATGCCTGAACGTAAAGTAAAGTTGTCGGAAGTGGAAAAGGCTGATCTGCTTTACCTGATGATTGATGGTACTGAGCGTCCAGTTCAACGGCCCGGGAAGCCCTCGGCTCGAAAAGCAAAATATTCTGGCAAGAAAAAGAAGCACACGGCGTCCCACCAGATCATCACAGATGACAAGAAGTGTATACTGGCTGTTGGATGCGCCCATGACGGGCGCAAACATGACAAGCGTATTTATGATGAGACCCGCGTGGATAGGCCCCCTGATATACTTACCCTTGGGGATTTAGGATATCTGGGGACATCACTGGAAATCCCCCTGAAAACATCAAAGAAAAAACCACTTACGAAAGAAGAACAAGAATACAATACATGGCATTCAAAACTACGCATTGGCGTAGAGCACGGTATTGGCCGCATGAAAAAGTTCAATATATTTTCGGATATTCACCGCAACAACCAACAACAAAACATGATTGCCAAGAATGTCGGAGCACTCGCAAATATGAATTTGAAAACAGTTTGACAAAACGGGTGGGGATACTTGTGTCTAAAAATATTCGACCCTATTGTGAATCGGGTCTAGTGTTACGCCGCCGATCTTCGCCGCTGCGCGCCGCCGACCGCCGTCATAAATTGATGCCAGTGCCAGAAGGCGGCGCGTCTGATCGCTGTCACGGCTCGACCGCGCCAGCCTGCGAAGTCTGTCGCCGTCAAAGTCATCTGGAAGTGGTATCGCTGCACCCATAATATCCCCCATGTTTGTCGGGACATTGATTCACATATTCCGCGCCAAGGGAACCCTGAAAATGAGTCAGATACTATGTTCATTGGTATAATTGGGCCAAAACGGTCAATCAATAGAGCCGTTGGCATTACTTAGCCGTTCTTCATGGTTCCCCCGCGCAACAGTCCAGGGTTCCCTCTCGCACGCGGGGATAGACCCCGCCGTGACCAAGCGTGCGACTGAAACCACGAGGTTCACTTGTAAGCGTCATCGCTCAAGTTGGAAACTAGACGATGGTGAACTTCTCTCCAGCAATAATTTTTTCGGCCATCCAGACCGTCGATTCAAGGCATAGGCGCGTTCATGTAATTCCCCTGAAACGACATCGGCTTCAATGCGGTATGTTTAAAATTGCTGCCAGACTTCATTGGCAGTGCTGTTTAATTTATCAGATGCGCAATACAATGATAAGATCAATAGTGTCTCCCATTCTGCATCGCCAATTGCAACCAGTTCATCGCTTTCAAGTTCTTTTCTGATGGCTGTATGCGGCATCCAAGCTATGCCACCACCCGCTAGTAATCGACGTTTTAAGGCTTCAACTAATCCATCCATATAACGTATATTCAAATGAACATGTTTTTGACCGATTGTATGTTCCACGACTTCGCCTAGAAATGAACTGCTTTCATATGCCAAATAGGGAATGGTATTGTTCCTATGCCCAGGCAACATCCATTTATTTAAAGTCGCCGCTTCTTTTTGTGCAACTGGTATAAGGCGATCCACCAAGATGTCCTTGCGGGCAAAGTTTACTTCATCAAGCACTGGGTTTACTTCGGCATGACGGTAGCACAGCAAAAACTCAACGGCTCCCTCGTCCAGAAGCTGACAACATGTGCTTAAACTATCTGAGATGACACGTGTGCGTAAATTTGTAATTTTTAACTCTAGTTCTTCAACCTTTGGAGCCAAATAATTCACCGAAATTGTGTGGAGAACGGCAAAGCGTACAAACTTTTTATTATCTTGATCTTGGTCGCGAATTGCTTGACGGGATTCGCTTAACCTAGCGATTGCTTCTTTTGTTACAGGTAAGAACTGCTCGCCAGCTTGGGATAATCTGACAGGAAAATTAGCGCGATCAATCAGTGGAACCCCTACCCAACTTTCAAGTGATTTTATCCGCCGGCTAAAGGCCGATTGGGTGATGTTTCGTTCATTTGCAGCACGTGTAAAATTTAGTGTACGCCCTAAGCAGATGAAATCTCGTAGCCAATTAATATCCATTTCATCCCTTCCGTAAGGTGAATGTGATTGAAAATGCTACATTATGCAAGATCGGAATAACTATATGAAATCTTTGAATTGGCCAGCAGGCGAAGCATCACCTTATGCTTTTGGAAACTTAACAAATACGACTCACAAACAAAGAATGGTACATCTATGCATCTCGCTCGCTTCCCACGGATCAAACTTGGTCACTTTCCGACACCTTTGGAAAAACTTGAAAACCTTACCCGCGCATTGGATGGCCCCAATATTTATATCAAACGTGATGATTGCACTGGGCTTGCAACTGGCGGTAATAAAACGCGCAAATTAGAATACTTAGTCGCTGATGCTATTAATAAGGGCGCTGATACCTTGGTAACACAGGGTGCAACACAATCAAATCATGTGCGCCAAACCGCAGCAGCGGCAAGAGTTGTCGGAATGGAATGTCACGCCTTACTGGAGCGCCGCGTTGGAAATATGGGCGATGGTTACGAGGCGGCAGGCAATGTGCTGCTTGATGATCTTTTTCAGTGTAACTACGCATTTCGCCCTGATGGCGCGGATATGAATGCAGAAGCTTTGGCTCTTGTTGAAAGATTGCAAGAAAAAGGTAAGAAACCATATTTTATTCCAGGCGGCGGATCAAATACGATCGGTGCATTGGGATATGCTAATGCAATGGAAGAAATGATTTATCAGGCTGATTCAACAGGCTTAAAGATAGATAAAATAGTACACGCAACAGGTAGTGCGGGTACTCAGGCAGGTATATTGGCAGGTCTTCATGCCATGAGCGCGCCAATTGATGTGATCGGAATTTCAGTTCGTGCCAAACGCGAAGCTCAAATTGCAAATGTTCATAAATTGGCGTGCGCAACTGCTGAGCTTATTGGTGTGAAATCAGAGTTAAGCGTCGATATGGTTGACGCATACGATGAATATGTTGGCCCTGGTTACGGTCAACCTACTGACAGCATGATTGAAGCGGTTTCATTGGTTACACAACACGAAGCTATCCTATTGGACCCAGTCTACTCGGGTAAAGGTATGGCTGGTATGATTGGTTTGATCCGTCAGGGCGTTTTGAAAAAGGGCGAAAACGTTGTCTTTATACACACAGGTGGGTCTGCATCTCTGTTCGCCTATCAACATCTATTTTCTGGGCAAAAATCCTCATAGGAGCGAAAAATAAACGTGCGTAATATGACCACAGATATTCAGGCCAAGCCTCTTAATCATTTGCGTGATGGAGATGGGTATCCGTTGGTTTTTGTACATGGATACCTTGGAGGCTCTGCAGTTTGGGAAGATCAGATCAAAACCTTTAGTAAAAATTATGATGTGATTGCCCCTGAGCTGGCTGGCTATGGTGGTAGTTTCGGAAGTGCCGCATGTACAAGCATTAGTGATTATGCCGCACAGATTTTGAATTTTCTAACTCAAATAAACGTCGAAAAATTTCACCTAATCGGGCATTCTATGGGGGGCATGATAGCTCAAGAGATGACCATGCAAGAACCAAAACGCATTGATCATTTGGTATGCTATGGGACAGGCCCACAAGGGATGATGCCCAATCGCTTTGAAACTCTTGATAGATCGCGTGAACGATTGCACGAAGATGGTGTGAAAAGCACAGCACAACGGATCACGGCAACATGGTTTTCCGAAGGGAAAGATGCCAGTCAATATTCAGCCAGTGCTAAATTGGGTGAAAACGTTACAATCGATACAGCATTGGCTGGCCTAAGGGCTATGGAAACATGGGATGGTCGTGATGCATTATCTGCAATTAACCAACCTACGTTAGTCTTATGGGGCGATGGCGACCAATCCTATGATTGGCGCCAACCAGAAGCATTGTGGACTGGAATAACCAACAGCCAGTTGGCGGTCATGCCAGGCTGTGGGCACAATGCGCATATGGAAAACCCTGATTTATTTAATGCATTAGTGGAGAAATTTTTACCGGCAACAGCATGAAGACCAAGCTTTGCAGCCAACAATGGCGTGAGGTTAAACATAAAATGATCGGCGAATTCCGGTGCCGTTGATCAACAACAATAGTGGAGATAAATATGAAATTTAAGATAATGGGAACTGCTTTTACTGCAGCATTGCTCGCAACGTCGTCGATAGCGACTGCGGGTGAAAAAGTTAATATCGGAGCGCCAGCATGGACAGGTGCACAAGCGATTGCGCATCTAATTGCTGAAGTTGTTACAACGCGTATCGGCGGCGAAGCCGATTTAATACCAGGCAACAATGCAAGTATCTTTCAAGCAATGGACCAAGGTAAAGGTGACATTGATGTACACCCTGATGTTTGGCTACCAAACCAACAAAGTTTCACTCAGAAATACGTTGATGGTGCTGGGACCGTTGCACTGTCTGAAAACTCATACGAAGGCAAACAAAGCTTTTGCGTATCAAAAGCGTTTTCAGAAGCCAATAATGTAACCTCAATCTTTGATTTGGCACGCCCAGAGGTCGCATCGTTGATGGACAGTGATGGCAATGGTAAAGGCGAAATTTGGATAGGAGCACCTGGTTGGGCATCTGCAAATGTAAATGAAATCAAAGTACGTGATTACGGATTAATGCCATTCATGGAACCTATCCGTGCTGATCAAGCTGTTATGACGGCTACAGTTGGCGACAGTATTCGCAAAGGTGTTGGATATGCATTTTATTGCTATTCACCACATGCGATTTGGTTCCAGCACGATATCGTTCGTTTGTCAGAACCTGTATTTGACCCAGAAAAATACAATGCCATTCAGCCATCAGATGATCCTGATTGGTTTGCAAATTCCAAAGTGATGACAGAAGATGCTCTGAAACAGGTTCAAATCGCATATTCTAAATCTTTGATTGAGCGCTCTCCTGCAATTGCAGATTTGTTGCAAAATATCAAATTAGATGGCGAAACTGTGTCTGATTTTGCGTACCAAATTGAAGGCGGCAAAGATGCAGCTACGGTAGCAAAAGAATGGGTTGCAGCAAATTCTGACCGCGTAGATAGCTGGTTAGGTTTATAATTTAAACCATACAAAAATAGGTGCCGCATCCTTAGGTGCGCCACCTTCCATCAAATGAATGGGGTTAGATGTGACACAAGCTAATGCAATCGAAATTTCTGGTGTCTGGAAAATTTTTGGCGCACGCGAAAAAGAAGCGCTGGCCGATGTTCAAGCCAATGGCATTAGTAAAAAACAGGTATTAGACAAATACAACTGCGTCGTCGGTGTAGCTGATGCAACCATGGATATCCACCCGGGCGAGATATTCTGCATCATGGGGTTATCTGGCTCGGGCAAATCCACACTTGTGCGTCACATAAACCGATTACTTGAACCCTCTGCGGGGTCCATTAACGTCAATGGCAATGATATTATGTCAATGGAACCTGATGTTCTACGCAAATATCGTAATGAACATATCGCAATGGTGTTTCAAAACTTTGCATTGATGCCGCATCGATCTGTTTTGGATAATGTCGCTTTACCACTGGAAATCCGTGGGATTAATAAAAACCAACGTATGAAAAAGGCAAAACACGCCATTGATATGGTGGACTTGACTGCATGGGGCAACAAATTTGCCCATGAGTTATCTGGTGGTATGCAGCAACGTGTAGGCTTGGCCCGTGCATTGGCAGCTAATCCTGAAATATTGTTGATGGACGAGCCATTTTCGGCACTCGATCCGCTTATCCGTCGCCAGTTGCAAGACGAGTTTATGAAGTTGGCGGCTCAGATGAAGAAAACAACTGTCTTTATCACGCATGACTTGGATGAAGCTGTTCGCATCGGGGATCGCATCGCGATTATGCGCGACGGGATGGTAATACAAATAGGAACACCTGAAGATATTGTGATGAATCCTATAGATGAATATGTTTCAGATTTTGTTGCTGGAATTTCGCGACTTAAAGTCGTTCGAGCCCATGCAGTGATGCAGCCATTAGCAGAATATGAGACCAGTCATGGAAATCTTAAAAAAGGGGTTCAAGAATTCCCTGAAGATGCGCATTTGGGTGTTCTAATAGAAGCAGCAATCGAAACCGAAAGCCCTGCGGCTATCATCGATAATAATAGCAAGCGCATTGGTGTAATCACCCGCGCAGACCTACTACGCACAGTGATCGAAGGAACGGAAACATCATGAGCAAATCTGATTTGAGTGACCAAGAACTGTTAACAGAGTTCGTCGTAACAAATTCGGAGTATTATAATAAGAATTTTGAAAAAATCGGCTCAAAATCTGGGATTTCATGGACGTTTAACTTGATAGCAGCTCTATTGGGGCCAATTTGGTTTGGAATGCGTGGGTTATGGAATTGGGCGCTTCCATTTGTCATTATGGAAACTTTTGCCATAATCCAATTAGGTCGTGGTTTGTTTGGTGATCTTGGCGCAGAAGCCCGTGACCGTATCTCTCAAATAGAGGGGACGCTTGCGTTTCGTCGAGAACAACTAGAAGTTGCGATCAGCAAAGATGCTGATAACGTAGATGTATTCATACGCACAATTGAATCCTTGGAAAAAGCCATAGGGGATATTCAAGCAGAGGCTCTGTTGGCTGAAGCAGATGCAATTTGGGTGGCCGTGTTTGGGTTTGTAGTATTACTTCTCGTCAAAGCTACTGAAGGTGTCATTGCCAATCCAGCATTAGAACGGCGTTTTTCTGATTGGCTTTCAGACACTAATATCGCATCTGGCCTGAATCCGTTCCGAACCGGAATAAGTGTAATGTTCGTAACCTTGATATTTGCGGTAAGCGTCATTCATTTCAGTTTTCCAGGTGCCGTCGGATGGTTGACAAAATTCCCGACAGACCCACAAATTCGCCTAGATGCAATAAATATAGTTGAACAGTTTTTCGATTTTATAATCATCTCGGGTCAATGGTTCTTCGATATAATTACTTTTGGTATCCGTTCCGTGTTAGACGGTTTGGAGGTGCTATTTGTTGATACACCATGGCCTGTCATCGCAGGTTTTATTATCCTTCTAACATGGCTCTCTGCAGGATCGCGCGCCGCAATCGCTGCGGGCGGGTTTCTTGCCTATATGGGGTTCCTTGGATTTTGGGAAAAAGCGATGACGACACTTGCTCTTCTTGGAACGGCAGCTTGTATCTCCATCGCGATTGGCATCCCGATTGGATTGTTTTGCGCACGTCGCCCAAAGATATATTCTGTCATCAGACCCATTATGGATTTCATGCAAACGATGCCTGCATTCGTATTTATGATCCCGGTTATTGCATTCTTTGGAACTGGTAAACCTGCCGCAGTTGTTACGACGATGATTTTTGGCGGCACACCAGTTGTCCGTTTGACAGTGCTCGGGCTTCGAGGCGTTCCTGAATCTATCAGAGAAGCCGCCATCGCATACGGGGCTACAAAATGGTACCTATTGACCAAAGTTGACCTCCCACTTGCTGCGCCGTCGATCCTGGCAGGTGTAAATCAAACCATCATGTTAAGCTTGGCAATGGTTGTTGTGGCGTCTTTAATCGGTGCAAAAGGTCTGGGTGAAGATGTCTTGGAAGCACTGCAATATGCTTCTGTTGGGCAAGGTATATTGGCTGGTTTTGCAATCCTCTTCTGTGCAATGATCCTGGATCGCGTTGTACAGGGCAAACGTGAATAATTGTTAGAATTTGTGCTGGAGTGGATAACACTAATATTTAGACTCAGTTTACGAACCGTATATGTTCATGGTATGTTCTTTTCGAGATCAAGGAGGAGGTAGGGGGTATATGACTAAAGGTACGGGATTTTTCAAATGGCCTGTTAGTCATTGATATTTCTATATAAAATGGCATCCATTTTTTTGAGCACGCGAAATGTATATTTTTATCTCATTGAAATATATAAATAATAATTTTTACTGTTTTCATATTTTACATGGTTGCACTTTCAAGCCGGTTTTCAGGTCAATGACTTGTCCCAGAATAATCAAATTCAACGTCATTTAGCAAAATATTTATAGCATCCTGAATATTGATAACAGTTTCCTTGTTGTAGAATTCGTACTTCCCAATAAAGCTGATGTGCCGCCAGGCAACAGGTGATAACCGAATAATCACGGCCAATTTTTCAAAAGATGCAGATCGATTGTGTTCAAAAATTGAGGATAACAATGTTGCGTTGTAAAAGATAACAGCGATGGCGATTAACCTTATCGCATGGGCATTGATATCCAGTTCAATTTCATTCTTTCCGTTGAGCATGCGGCCGCCACTGACTTTGGCAATGATCCCACTGAGCTGGTGATAAGATTGGCTCTTCTCCGCTTTGTTGAGTGAAAAAAGCGCGATATTTTGGGGGCGATATAGGGCAATCGCATGAGTTTTATCCATCTATTATCTGGAAAAGAAAAACCTCGTCCCAAGCGGCCAAGTGTCGTTTTAGCCTGAGGCTTTGATTTCCTTTTACGGAGCGCAGCATGTTGCTGGCGGCGTGCTTGATCGTTGTAAAATTAGCAGGTGCGTTTCCTTTACGGATACGACACTCATCATCACGAAACACCATATCCATGACCCAGTGCAGCCCGTTTTCAATACCCCAGTGATCGCGGATAGCTTTTGCGTGGGTTTCGGCGTCACAGGTCATGGATGAGATGTAAAAGCGTGTCTCTGAACGGGTCTTATCTTGAAGTGTTGCGCTGTATTGGACCATCACGATGCTTTCCAATCCTGGCCAATTGTGCCGCGCCTTCAACCACTCAATATCCGAGCAAACAGTGACTTTTCTTATCTCAATACGGCCATGAGATTTTTCTACGGTTTCATGGTAAGTTACTGTTGTGTTTGCAAAATATACAGCGTCCTGTTCTTTCATAAACAATTCTGTGTCTTTGCGAAGGGCCCCTTGATTACCCTTTAAAGCCAAAACATAATCCGCTTGTTTGGTGATGATTTTATCGGCAATATCACGCTGACATCCCATAGCATCTATAGTGACAATGGCCCCCTTGAGCGTCAGGAGGTCTAACAGTTCTGGTATGGCCGTGATCTCGTTGGATTTGCCGTCCACCTGCCGTTGGGCAAGCGTCAGGTTCAACTCTGAACTCCATGCCGAGATCATGTGAATTGCAGCCTTGCTGCCAGCCTTATCCAAGCTGCGACGTGAGGTTTTACCATCTATCGCCACGACCCCGCTAAGGGTGCTGCTTAAGGAAGCGACCCAATCCATAAAGCAGGCCTGAAAATGATTGGCATCCAGTGCGGCATAGATGTTTCCCAGTTGATCATGTGAGGGTGTTCCGCCCGAAAATGGCAAGAATTTCCGTAAAAAAGCCAGTTTCTTTGTCCCAAACGCAGAAATAGCGACCCAGTCATTCGCCCCGGACAACACGGCACATAACGTCAAAAGCAAAATCTCGGCCAAAGGGTAAAGCAGCTTTGTTTGTTGTCGTGGGTCAGATAAAGTTGAAAAATGCGTAAGAAAATCAAGGGAGTGGCTGTCGGGTGCGTCAGTATTTGACATGGAAGGTGACCTCATTAAAATCTGAAAGATCACTTATTGAATCAACCTTTACCTCATTTGTCGCCTGCTAATTTATTCATGCGATTGCCCTGGGGGGCGATATTTTGGGGGTAGGGATTGTAGGAAAATTGTTCTATGCTGGTCGTATCTGGTGGATTGCGCTAGGTTGGCGGCAAATAAGCAGGGCAATTGACTGAAGGGCTGAAAAACGTTACGAAGGGCAAAAAGTCGGTAAATCTGATACTGAATTCAACGAGTAAGCCTTCGGCAGTTACGTTTTCTTCCAATTTTCAAGCCAAAAACCATTCAATCGATTACCCTGGGCAAATAAGCGGATGAGAGATTTAAAAATGCAGCCACAACAAAAAATATCAGACATGAGTCCATTTGACATGGTTGATCGTCTCGTAAGCGAAGGTGAGATAAAAGAAAGCGCGGCTAAGTTAATCGTGGATATGTTTTCTGGGAAATCGTCACCAGAGATAAAAGAGGTTATTGAGGTGATTCATAGCGAATTGACGCGGACTGATCTGGCAACAAAAGCGTATCTGAAAGCAGCTCTCGAACACTACGCGACAAAAGCCGATATGACTGAAATGAAAATCGACTTGATAGACCGCATCACCCAAAGCGAAGGCCGTTTGCGTAATTGGATTATTGGCTCCGTCGCAGTTTTTGCGGCACTGTCGAACCTATCAAAAATCTTATCCGCGTTAGGGCTAGGCTAAATCTTGGCAACAGATTATTGACACAAGTTAGCTTATTGACACAAGTTAGCCTCAACGCATCCAAAGGAGTTCCCATGACAGAAGCCGATTTCGCAGAACCTAAATCTTTCAAAGAAGCTCTTGAACTGGTTCAAAATTCACCAACTTTGCGCAAAATCAAGACACACATCGATAACACTGACTTATCCGCTGACATGAAGGCAATGCTTTATGATATAGCAAAGGTCACTGTTAAGATCGGCGAAACGGTGGTTGCAGTGGGTCGTAGAATTTTTCAAATTGCCACATCTTTGATAAGCAAGTTCCCCAACTTGACCTTCGGCACTCTTGTTAGTCTCGCCGTGGCAACGGTCATCGGTGGGACTCTGGGCGCAATCACAATAGCTGGCGTGGCACCGTTTGCTGGTCTGGCAGCATTGCTCTCAAAGCTTGTTGTTCTGCTTGGAGTGGGCAAAGGCTTTATCGACGATTTGCGTAACAATGCAGCGAAGGCCGAGATGGATCGCGTCGCGGCACAATTTGATGTCCTTGGGATGGGTTTTGTAAAATCATGACCACCGAACAAGAACAAAGGGCCATTAACGGGTTCAAAGACGTTGAAAGCGTAGTATCCAATTCCGAAAAATTTAAGATCAAACTTGGCATTGGGCGAGACGCATACACGTCGCTAAAAGCAAGCAAAACTGTAGTACAGTTGTGGGACTTAGCTGGCGTGGCAGGCACTGGCGCAAAGGTTGCCTCGTCCGGATTTGTGGCTTCAAAGTTTTTTGAAACAACAACAACCCTATGGATATTTGGAACTACAGCCGCTGTAACCCCGATTGGCTGGGTCATAGCCGCTGCCCTCCTATCTGGTGGGGCATATTGCGGGGTTACCCATCTTTGTAAGTCATATGCAGGAAGTCGCGTCGACGAAATCCCCAAATTCCTCAATACAGGCATCGATGTTCTTGCTGTTTCATTATTTGATCTTATGGGGAGCCTTGCCCTGAAAGTCGCCGCTATTGATGGAAGCATTGATCCAACAGAGAGGTCTGCAATCAAAGATTATTTTGCCAAAGAATGGGGTTATGACCATAGCTACCTAGATCACGCGATGTCACTGCTCGAAGACAACATTGAACGAACGCGCCTAGCGGACATGGCGTCCGAACTCTCACTCTTTGTAATAAACAACCCTGACTGTAATTTTGACGCCATGCAAACTGAAATCAAGAATCTGCTCATTAAAATCGCAGAGGCAGATGGTTCCGTTGATGAAAGAGAAGAAATGGCGATTGAGCGCATACACAGGTCACTTGCTGAACACGGCTCGATGCTCACTTCTACGGGCAAGATGGTATCTGGAACAGCTAAGAGTATAGGTGATCTTGCTTCGGGTACTGGCTCGAGTATTAAATCGACGCTAGCTGGCGTGGCCAGAAAGCTTTGGACAAAAAAATCTTAACCAACAGGGCAGCGTCTACATCCGCCTTGACCGCATCGAGCGCAGGCTTGAACTCCATGACTAGCGATATTGTAAAACGCACCCCGGTGCAAAAATGGTGGTGCAGCCTGACCAACAAAAAACGCAGGTGGCACAGCAGCCAGCCCTACGCTTTTACACAGAAAGACGGGCTTAAAATTGCCCTTTCCGAACGTGAAATTGCAACGGCTGCCTATGCTGAAATCAAGCGCGGAAAGCCGCCAGCCAAAGCCTAAACCATACCCGCCAGTTTGAAACATTTTGCCAAGGCGTGAGCCTGTAATTCCAATTCAGAATTGACCGCCAAAAACGGCCCCGAAAAGCGGCGTTTTTGGCGCGTGAAAAACTTTGAAAAGTTGCGCCGTGCCCACGCCCTTTTAAGCTATGTAAACTAGGGGTTTTGCGCAATTTACAGGCCACAAAAGAAAGTGGAACACGTTCTTTTGTATAAACGCGCCTTTATTATTTTTGGCAAAATATAACGACGGATGATCTGAACGGGGCCGCCGCCAGATCAAAAATCAACAGCGCGAAAACAGCCTTTCGGATGAGTGGGGTACGACACCAGGGCAATCGCATGAATAAATTAGGGAACTATCCGTTTAACTTTCTAGGAGTGCACCATGCCGAGACCAACTAAAGACACACAACTCGAAGGACTTGATAAACTGCGACAGATCGCAGAGCGCGATCCCATGAAGGCGTTGAAAGATTTTGTTGGGCAGGTGGTCAATCCACCAGCAGAAAAGGGAGAGAAAAATGCGTGATTTGGTTACCTTGGCTATAGAAGTGGATGGGTTATCGGGGCTTCCAAGGGAAGCTTTTTCCGAAGTGTTTCCTCATAAGCTCGTCAATCATGGACTTACCCTTGTCTACCATCGCCTTCTTGACGACAGCGAATGTTCCAAATTCGTAACCGCACCCTGTACAAGAAATGATGTCGTCCTCATTGGGCGGATTGCTCCTGCTAATAGTGACAGGCGTGTCACATGATGAGCATTTAAACGTAATTATACCAACGAGCGTGGCCTACAACCTATGCGCCCAATCTCGCATACCGATTGATCGAATGCGCGAAGGTTGGTTCATGAGCTTGTTCCAAGCCTCACAGCAATGGGTGACAATGTCGTCGTAGTCTTTGAATACACGGTTGGAGAGCCAGTTATCGCGCATGAATTGCCAAATATTTTCATGGGGGTTCAGTTCCGGGGATCGGGGCGGCAGCGGCAGGAGGGTGATGTTCTCGGGAACGTCGAGATTGGGCGTTGTATGCCACCCGGCCTGATCGACGAGAATTACAGCGTGGGCACCGGGGCCGACTTCACCACTGATGATGGCGAGATGGGCGTCCATTGCATGTGTGTCGCAGTACGGCATGACGAGTCCGGCACCCTTGCCTTTTGCTGGACAGATCGCGCCAAAAATATAGGCCCATTGGGTTCGCTGATCGTGCGGCGCACTGGGTCGGGTTCCACGTTTGGCCCACCGTCGCGTGATCTTGTTTTTTTGACCTATCCTGGCTTCGTCCTGCCACCAGAGCTCGATTTCTACGCCTGGGGCCAGACCGGCCCTGATCTTTTCCACCTCGGCGGGAAAGTTTTTTTAAACGCAACAATCGCGTCCCCGTCCTGCGCGTAGTGGCGCGGACGGGCGGAGAGCTTCCGGTAACCCATCTCGCGCAGAACCCGCCCCACCGTGCCCTCGGCGATTGAAACGCCAAACTCTTCGCAGAGCCAGCGCGCCAGATCGCAGCGCCGCCACCGCACCACGCCGTGGATCGCGGGGGTTGGGCCGCGCTCCACCATCTCCGCAAGCGCCCGGCGGTGTTCTGCTGTCAGCTTTGGTTTTGGCCCGACAGACCGGCGCGTGATCAACCCGTCTGCTCCGTCCACGTTGAACCGCATCACCCAGTCACGAATAATCTGTAGTGTCACGTCGCCGATCCGCGCCGCTGCGGTCCGCCGACCGCCGTCATAAATTGACGCCAGTGCCAGAAGGCGGCGCGTCTGATCGCTGTCACGGCTCGACCGCGCCAGTCTGCGAAGTCTGTCGCCGTCAAAGTCATCTCGAAGTGGTATCGCTGCACCCATAATATCCCCCATGTTTGTCGGGACATTGATTCACATATTCCGCGCCAAGGGAACCCTGAAAATGAGTCAGATACTATGTTCATTGGTATTAGATCATTTTCTTCTGTCATGATCTCAATCCCTGTTCTGTCAATCGTACAATAAACTCCTCTTGTGACTTCGCACCCTTGGTTGAATTGCAAGCACCACATAGCAGTTGCAGATTATCCATGTGGTCACTGCCCCCTTTGGATTGCGCGACAATATGGTCAACTGTCATATTGCGAAACGGAAACATCACCTGACAGCCGCCGCATACGCCTTCCTGACGGCCATAGAGCATATGCTTGTGGGTGCGGTAGCTGGGCAGGTCGCCCAAGTCGCTTCGCTTGGGTACGTCCTCCCTGTGGTGAATATCGAAGAACAACCCCATGTCTTTCTGCAAGCGCGAATTAACCAGCTTGGCGGCGAGTGGTGACAGGTCAATGCCCACCCAGTTCCGTTGAAGCTGTTCAGCCGCCACGCAAGCCGTGGCACAGCCACAGAACGGGTCAAGGATGGTGTCGCCTTCATTGGAACTGGCTTTGATGATGCGGTTTAGTAGGGCGAGCGGCTTTTGTGTCGGATAGCCAAGGCGTTCTTTTTCGCTTCTGTTTAATTGGTGAATGTCTACCCACCAATCGGGGCATAAAGCTCCAGCATCAACACTGTATTTGTATACTTTTCCAGTTTTTCGATCCTTCTTAATTTGCCATATCCGCCCTTCTGAATCTGTTTCCGTCTTCATGTGTGTTTTTTTCCGTTTTAATCGAACGGCGTCAGCACAGAATAAAAAGTTGTCTGTCCGAGCATAGAATAAAATAACATCGTGTTTTCGTGAAAACTGTTTCTTGCTACGACCGCCAATTTCATAGCACCACACAATTTCATTTTGAAAAACTGAACTACCAAACACCGCGTCCATAAGCATCTTGAGATAGTGGCTGGCAGTGGGATCGCAGTGCAGATATATCGACCCTGTATCTTTCAGTAACCGCCGCATTTCGATAAGCCGCACGGCCATCATAATCAGATACGACTTCATGCCCTTGCCGTGGGAATAGCCAGCCGCGTCAATAATGGCGTAAAGGGTAGGTTGCCTATCGGCTATCTCGCCGTGCCAAGCTTCGTCTACGTCGCTCAAGTGCCAAGTATCCTTAAAGGCCGCACCCGCCGCCTCTGACCCAATGGGTGCGCTGTAGTTGCGGTTGGAGTTGAACGGCGGGTCAAGGTAAATCAGATCAACGGATTTAGAGTTCATGCCGCGCATGATTGGCAGGTTGTCACCCGTCCACAGGGAGCGGTTAAGCCAGTTGATATCGACCATTATGCGGTTAGGTCGCTATAGGTTAACCGCTTGCCAATCGCGCCACCGAACAACGCTTCGATACGTTCCATAGTGTGGTTATCGCACGAACCTTCATTTAGACGGAATGAAAACTCATCGACATAGCGTTGGCAATGCTTGACGCTCCAGTTGTGATATACGCCGTTGTAACCACGCTTGAGCAACGCCCAGACGCTTTCAATGCCGTTCGTATGTGCCATGCCATTGACGTATTCCTTGGCACTGTGCTTGACCGTGCCGTGCTTGTAGAAAAGCCCGCCCAGTTTATCGTAGCCTTTATGCTCATCGGTGTAGACAGTTGATCCGACTTTAACAGTGTCGTGGATAAAGCCTTGAAGCGTTGAGCCGTCCGTGTTGCTGATAACCATGGCTTTAACAGTGCCGCCGCGTTGCTTTGCGCCGATCACCGCTTGTTTACCCACTGGGCCGCGACCAGCCCTTAGCTTTTTATGAGAATGTTTGTTCTTTTCTTTGCCGCCGATATAGGTTTCATCAACCTCTACAATGCCCGACAGTGGTCCGCCCGTATCATTACAAGCTTCGCGCAATCTTTGAAGCATGAACCAAGCTGAACTTTGAGTTATACCCAACTCTTTGGAAAGTTGTAGAGATGAAATTCCCTTGCGGGCCGTAACAAGAAGATACATTCCGTAAATCCATTTGTGCAGTGGGATGTGAGAGCGTTCCATGACTGTCTTGGTGCGGACGGTAAAGACTTCCATGCAAACATTACAACGATAATAGCCGCCTTTACGTGTGCCTATGCGGTCGCACTCTTGGCAATGCGGGCAGATCACACCATTAGACCAACGCTGTTGTTCCATGAATAAACGTGCGCTTTTCTGGTCGGGGAAGCGGTGGAAGAGTTGTAAAAGGCTGATCGTTGATTTTGACATTGGTTACTCCTGTTGATAACATCAGTATAACAAGGGAGCATTAGAAAGTAAACTATATAATTCCCATAAATTAGCAGGCGACAAATGAGGTAAAGGTTGATTCAATAAGTGATCTTTCAGATTTTAATGAGGTCACCTTCCATGTCAAATACTGACGCACCCGACAGCCACTCCCTTGATTTTCTTACGCATTTTTCAACTTTATCTGACCCACGACAACAAACAAAGCTGCTTTACCCTTTGGCCGAGATTTTGCTTTTGACGTTATGTGCCGTGTTGTCCGGGGCGAATGACTGGGTCGCTATTTCTGCGTTTGGGACAAAGAAACTGGCTTTTTTACGGAAATTCTTGCCATTTTCGGGCGGAACACCCTCACATGATCAACTGGGAAACATCTATGCCGCACTGGATGCCAATCATTTTCAGGCCTGCTTTATGGATTGGGTCGCTTCCTTAAGCAGCACCCTTAGCGGGGTCGTGGCGATAGATGGTAAAACCTCACGTCGCAGCTTGGATAAGGCTGGCAGCAAGGCTGCAATTCACATGATCTCGGCATGGAGTTCAGAGTTGAACCTGACGCTTGCCCAACGGCAGGTGGACGGCAAATCCAACGAGATCACGGCCATACCAGAACTGTTAGACCTCCTGACGCTCAAGGGGGCCATTGTCACTATAGATGCTATGGGATGTCAGCGTGATATTGCCGATAAAATCATCACCAAACAAGCGGATTATGTTTTGGCTTTAAAGGGTAATCAAGGGGCCCTTCGCAAAGACACAGAATTGTTTATGAAAGAACAGGACGCTGTATATTTTGCAAACACAACAGTAACTTACCATGAAACCGTAGAAAAATCTCATGGCCGTATTGAGATAAGAAAAGTCACTGTTTGCTCGGATATTGAGTGGTTGAAGGCGCGGCACAATTGGCCAGGATTGGAAAGCATCGTGATGGTCCAATACAGCGCAACACTTCAAGATAAGACCCGTTCAGAGACACGCTTTTACATCTCATCCATGACCTGTGACGCCGAAACCCACGCAAAAGCTATCCGCGATCACTGGGGTATTGAAAACGGGCTGCACTGGGTCATGGATGAGATGTGAATACTCCACTGGCTGAAAGCCGGTGGCTTCGGGTTACGGCTAAAAGCCGGATCGGTCCGCCGTTCGGCGGACTCAGGTCACGCTAAAATCATCGTCTGGCTCGGGTGGTTTCTGCGTCTTAATGTACTCCGCCCATGCCGCGTCCGTGACCTTGCCGCTCGATACAACCCAATAGCCGCGCGCCCATAAATGCTGGCCCCAGTACCGCTTTTTTAGGCCCCCAAATTCGCTCAACAACTTATCCGAACTTCGGCCCTTCAGATATTGCCACGTTTGTATGATTCCATACCCCAGTCTAACCTAAAAACAGAGCTATCCCATGCCGCCTAAAGGCGTGGGATTTACTGATCCCCTATCGGGGTCTTTAAAATCTAAAAGATCACTCATTGAATCAACCCTTACCTCATTTGTCGCCTGCTAATTTATTCATGCGATTGCCCTGTTCCCGGATACCCTGAACCGCCGCATCTTTATATCGCTCAGGATTTTCCGATAACAATTTATGCGTTTGTAATTCTCCGTTTGGCTTGCGGGCTACAATATCTGTAAAGGTGCCGCCGCGATCTACCCAAAATTGCCACATTAGTCAGTTCTCCTTCGTTCGCGATCGTCCAACGGCATCGCGTTAATTTTGATTTTTAAGTTTGGTTACTTTGAAGTCAGTAAAACAGCGACGGAAGCCAGAGTGCTATATTAGGAAAAATCAGAAGCAATGCTATCATAGCAAACATCGTTACAACGAAAGGTGCTGCCCCTTTCATCACATCCATCATTTCACCGCGCCCACGTATCCCCTGCACAACATAAAGATTGATACCAATCGGTGGTGTGATCAATGCGGTTTCCAACAACACCATCAAAAGAATGCCGAACCAAACGGGGTCAAATCCCAAAGCTATGACGATAGGTGTTATCAGCGGTGCCGTTGTCAGCAACATCGACAAAGTTTCCATGAAACAACCGATCACCACCAAGATAAACACAATCATCAACATGGTCTGCATCGGCGACCATCCAAGACCGGTCACAAAATCTGCCAATGCTTGCGTTAACCCGATGACCGATAGAACGAAATTCAGGAAAACGGCCGCAATGATAATCAACATGATCATTGCCGTGGTCCGCATCGTCCCTTCAATCGCTTGGCGTAACATCGAAATCGTCAATTTACCGTTCATAGCAGCAAGCCCCATTGCAGCAACCACACCTAAAGAAGCGGCTTCGGTTGGTGTGGCCAATCCTGCGTAAATCGATCCAACAACAACGACGAATATTCCAAGCGGCGGGATCAATGATGGAAGCGCGCAAAAACGTTCCGACCAAGTGTAAGTAAGGTTTTCCCCGCCCCACTTTGGCTTTATGATACACACGGTAACAACCGTGAGCATAAACAACGCAGCCAATAAAAATCCTGGAATGAACCCTGCCAAATAGAGCTCAGGAACAGAGGTTTCAGTCAACAGCCCGTATAGGATCAAATTGATTGATGGCGGGATTAGGATGCCCAATGTGCCGCCAGCAGCGATCGTGCCCAGAAATAAGGGCTCGTTGTAACCGCGTTTTGCGATTTGCGGGATAGCTACTGTTCCGATTGTTGCAGCCGTTGCAACAGACGATCCCGATGTTGCGGCAAATAAAGCTGATGATCCAATGTTGGAATGCATCAAGCCACCTGGCAACCAGCCAAGCCACTTTACGATGCCGTCATACATACGTTCTGTAATCCCTGCGCGTAATAAAATTTCACCCAACATTACAAACATTGGAATTGCGACCAATAGAAAGTCAGTGCTGGTTTGCCATGCTATATCCGATATCGCGCGGTGCAATGGCATGGAGCTTTCAGTGTATTGCAAGATCAGGCCAAGCCAGCCCAAAGAGGCAGAAATCGGAACTGCCAACGCAATAAGTGCAAGAAGTATAAGAAGGGTTTTCGTCAACATGGATTATACGCTCTCATCTTCGATTTGTTCGTCTACAGTTTTGATACCGATTAAATTGTTCACGCCAGCATGGTCACCTGCAAAAAGGCGTTTTAGCGCGACAAGCCCTAACAAGACACCACTGAAGATGAAAAACATCCAACCCAGCAGCCAAGGGATTTGTGGTAATGCAAGCGGGACGCGCATCGGCGTGATAGATCTGGATCCATGTTTGAGTGTGTCGCCAACCATATCCCAAACTGTCAAAACAATAACCAAAGCAAATCCCAGTAATAAGATGAGGCCTAGAAAGTTAACAATTGGACGAAGTGATTTCGGCATCACGTTAAACAAGGCATCCACACGGATGTGGGCGCGTTCAAACAAGGCGTAAGCCAGACTAAAGGCGGTGGCGATGCCAAAGGCGTAACCAGAAAGTTCGTTTGCGCCGCCCAAACTGATGTTGAACACCTTACGTAAGAAGACTTCCAAAGTGACCATGAAAGCCGACAGAATAATCAAGCTGCCCCCAATCCAAGTCAACCAAAGGCTAAGCTTTCGGGTTCCGTTAAGTGTTTTTTCTAACATGTCTGTACCTCAGATATAGAAAAGGCGGCCTTATCTCGTAGTCGGGCCGCCCTTTGCTCAGGAAGGATTTATTTAGCTTTGGCTTCTAGGCCAATGATTTTGCCGACTGTTGCATTCCAGTTTGCAGCGCATTCTTCGCCACAACGTTCTGCCCAGCGTGCCAGAACAACATCAGTTGCTATCTTATCACGTACAGCCAAGTCCGCGTCAGTTGGTGTAACCAATTTCATCGATCCTTTTTCACCAATCGCGCAATCACCACCCGTAATACAGGCAATCGCAACTTCATCTTCTGTCGCTGTTTCAGCCCACATACGTTCATTCAACGCGGCAACCTCAGTTATCATAATTTCTTGTTGTACAGATGTCATAGAATTCCATTTGTCCATATTCATGGCACCGAACGCCAAGCCCCAGCCAACACGCAATGTATAAGCATGTGTCGCAACTTGCTGCCAGTTTGCAGTGTAGGCCGACATCGTGCCAGTAATGCCACAATCCACAACACCCTTTTCAAGGGCTGGGATAACTTCAGCGAAAGGGACCGTTACAGATGTGCCACCTGCGCCTTCGACAAAATCACCAAGTGTGGTAGCATAAACACGTACCTTTTTACCTTTGAGGTCTTCAATGCTATTCACTTCAGCATTGCACCAAAGAGTTTGACTTGGGAATGGATAAAGCATTAGCAGTTTTGCGTTATAAATTTCAGCAAAATTCTTTTCCATCGTTGGGAAGTACGCTTCTGCAACTTTACGCTCTGTTTCAATATCTTGCACCAAAGACGAAAGGTCAGCACCTTCAAACACTGCGTTTTCAGCAGCAACATACCCTGGCAAACCAAAGGCAAAATCAAATACACCATTTTTCACAAGGCGCATGATTTCAAAACCTTTGAGGCCTAAACCAGATTGAGATTTAATCTCACCTATAATTTGGCCGTCAGATGCTTTGGCAAGAACTTCATTAAAGAACGGGCCTTCGTGTTTTTTGAAATTTGTAAGGCTTGACCAAGTGCCAACTGCCTTCAATACAACAGGATTGTCAGCGACTGCCGCAGACGAGACCAGCATTGTTGCCACTGCGATTGTTAAAATTGTTTTCTTCATTTTACTCTCCCTTGAGATTGGTTTTTAGTATTGGGCTTTCTGCATATTCGTCGATATCCGAAATCAACATGTGCCCGGGTTTATGTGTGATAATTATCGGTACGCGCGCATTCTCGATGGCCACTTGCGGTGTCACACCGCAGGCCCAAAAAACAGGGATGTGACCATCAAGTACTGGCGCGGGGTCTCCCCATTGCGGATTATTTATATTCGCAATGCCGATCTCGCTTGGGTTGCCAATGTGGATAGGTGCACCGTGCGCGAGTGGATATTTGGCAGATATCTCTGACACCAAATCCACCTGCTCTTTTGGAACAGCACGCATGCTAACGACCATTACGCCAGAAAACCGCCCCGTTGGAACGCAATCTATTGTGCTGCGAAACATTGGAACCGTAGTGTTATTTTCTATATGCCAAAGCTTTATACCTGCACGCATTGCGGCGTGTTCGAATGTAAACGAGCATCCCAATGCGAAGGCTACAAAAGCGTCTTGCCAAATATCCATTATGTCTAGCTGGTTGTTAGCCAATTGGCCGTCGCGGTAAATATTATATGCAGAGACATCCGTGCGAATGTCGATATCTTGCCCCATCGTAAGCATCATCGGATTGCCTACATCAGATACACCAACTATGGGGCAAGGCTTTGGGTTTCGCTGGCAAAACCGCATAAAATCAAGCGCGTATTCTTCTGTTATGATCGCAAGGTTTGCTTGCAGTTTACCTGATGCCAATCCTGCGGTGTGCCCTTGATAGCTGTTCATGCGAATTGCGGAGCGCACAGAACCGCTGCTTAAACCAACAAGGTCTGCATAGTTCACAAAAGAATCGATATCTGTACTTTTCTTATTCATCCTTGGAACGTAACTGCCCAGGTACCGAAAAGCCATAATTTACTACATTTGAAGCCGATGCATTCAGGGGGATCGCATGAACTCTTTATGCAAGAAAATTGTGACCTTAACTCGCCCAATACGGCAGGGCAATCGACTGAAGGGCTGAGAAACGTTGCGAAGGGCAAAAAATCGGTAAATCTGATACTAAATTCAACGAGTAAAGGTCTTGCTCGCCTACGGCTCCCAAAACCCTCACCCGTGGAAAACAGAAGCGGACAACTGCCATGGTACATAAACCGGACAACTCCAAATGTTTTTGACCTTGACAGAAAAAATCCTGCACCACGGCGGGTGGCGCAAAGCGCAGCTGCTTACAGCATCGTCGCGCGCGCCTCCGGTCAGAATATACCTGCAAAGTTGAACCTATGCTTGAGAAACGCACAAGATGTGGGTATGACTCTCCTTAAAGAATCCAGATAAAGGGAGGCAGAGCAGCAGAAACCCCGCAATAAACCACTTAAAACCGAAAAACCGCGCAGAGATTGCACGGCATTAAGGTTATGGTCAGGCCAAAAAAACTAAATCACATCTGTTTTTTAGCCTGACCTGACCCGCTTTTCAAGTCAAAAATGTATTTTTGGCAATGAAATTCTGTGTGCCTGCGATTTTTGCGCCTCAATCGCGGCGTGATGCCCAATGAAAAGCATCACAAAAACAGAAAAGAGGGACAGCAATGTCACACAGATTACAGGCCCTGCGCAACCCGCAGGACAACCATACAGATGTATCACCACCACAGGATCCACAGCCACCACAGCCCGCGTATCCGGTCTTGCCCGACAGTATGCAGCGCGGTGCGCTGGAAGGCCTGCTGCTGGATGTCAGCAAACATATCGGCCTGTCCGACAGCCTGCTGAAATCCTTACTCACGATGTTGCGCGCAACCCGGCCGTCCGACTGGACCGACCCGACACGCGAGCCGGTCTGCTTTACCATGCAGAGCAATATCGCCTATCTGGTTGGCAAGGACGCCCGCTCGGTGCGCCGTGACGAGGCGGCTCTGGAGCTGCACTTCGGGTTTATCCGCAAGGATGTGGCCGGCAACGGCAGCCGCTGCCGCTTCAGGATGCACGGGGATAGCGAGTTCAGGCAGGGCCTGTCGTTCACGCCGTTGATTGAAGCGGTGCCGGACTTGCTGGCTTTACGGGCACAATTAGACACGGACCGGCAGCAGGTGGTGCGGCTGAAGCGCATGTGCAGTGCCTTGCGCCGTAACGTGAAGAACAGCCTTATGGCCCTGCAACCGCGTTTCCCGGACAATACAGCCCTCAAAGCCATTGCCGCGCAGTATCTTGACTGGCCGCGCCGGTACGCGGCGTTTAAAACACTGGACGCGCTTGAAGATCACCACAAGGCGGTGTTAATGACCTCCGAAGCGATCGATGATCTCACCCGAATGTTGACAGATATGTCCGCTCCAGCGGACACCGGAGTCCGCCGATATATACAAGATACAACTCAAGATCACTCTGTAATCTGTAATGCAAGCATGGATAAGTTGGCTGACGGCACGCCGTCAGAAGATAATTCCTTAGCAGCTGCGCCTGACGGCTCCGCTGATTGTTTAGAAAATAAGTGTGGCGGGGCTGAGGTCGGGGTCAACAGTGAATTTATCGAAAAACTGAACCCGCACCGGTTGTTTGCCTTGAGTTCTGAGGAGATGCGGCTTTATATCCGGCAGCACCAGGGGCAAAGACCATCGCCTGCGGCGATGGATTTTATTCTGGCGGCGATCGACCGGTTGCCGGAGTTGGGGATTAACCGCTCGGCTTATGATGCGGCGGTGGGGCAAATGGGTGATATGGCCACAGCGCTTTGTATTCTGGTGATTGACCGCAACCGGTTTCACCCGGAAACCCCGATCCAGAACCCCGGCGGGGTGCTGCGCGCGATGACTGCACGCCACAAAGCCGGAAAACTCAATCTGGTGGGGAGTTTGATTGGCTTGACCCGGAGGATGAAAACGTGAGGATGGTCGGGAAAGAGTGGTGGAATTGTGGGGGGAGCACCCTGCCCTGCCCCATTGGACTGGCAGCGCATCACATGCGCGAGAAGTCGAGAAGCCGTGTGGTTTTGGGTGAACTTCCCATGTGGGCTGGCTCAAGGTCTGTTCCGGCTGGCGGCAAAATCGATGAAAGGAAAAAACAACGATGACATATGAGATGACACACATAAAACTTAAAAAGCCCATGAACAACACTTTCCCCCCTGTCAGGGTCAAACACCTCACGGGGTTTTATGCGGCGCTGATCCGGCATTGCGAGGCGGAGATCAGACAAATAGGCGCGGTGCCGCTGCTGCTGGAAAATGCGATTCTACCTCCGAAGAAAAGGACAGGCAGATGACTAACTCTCCACGCGACCCGTTTTTCAAACCGCTCTCGGCTAAAGTGATGCCAAAACGGTTTATCGCCCCTGAAGGCAGAGAACCGTTGTCAGAAGAAGCCGCTATCGTGAAACAGCGTAAAGAAGTTTCAGCGGCGTTTAACCAGCGTTACCGAAAGAAGGCCAATGAAAGTTAAAATAACGATGACAAAGATGGAGTGGGTCCGCGCGCTCTGCTGGAGATAACATTATAGGCGCCGTGGCGCGATTTGAGGTAAGGCAGACAGAATGATGACTGAAAACGGGAAAATCAAACAACCGGCAAAGATGACCCATGATTACCTGTTCCGGGTTCTTCTGGAAGACCCCGGGCGCGCGGCCACGCTGTTGCGGGAATACCTGCCACCGGCGTTGAGTGCGCGGATGATTGATGAACCGCCCAAATTGCTGGATGGCACCTATGTGGATGAGAACAGCCGTATGACGCAAAGTGACCGGCTGTTCGAGGTCAGGTTGACCGATGGTCCGCCTGTCATGATATACACTTTGGTTGAGCATAAGTCGGTGCCTGAATACAGCACGCCCTTGCAATTGCTGGGTTATTTGGTGCGCATCTGGACGCGCTACGCCGAGGGCAAAGCCGCGAAGCTGTCCGCTTTGCCTGTGATCGTGCCTCTCGTTTTTTACCACGGGCGCAAATCGTGGACAGTGCCGCAGACCTTTGGCGAGATGGTGCAGTCGGATGCGGATACAGCAGCCTTTGTGCCGTCCTTCCGCTATGATCTGCATGATCTGGGTGTTGGGCCGCACCAGAAACTGTCCAGCGATGCGCCGGTGCGGGCTGTTTTAACCGCCTTGCGCTATGTACAGCGCAATGATGAGGTGACCGTCGGGGTTCTGACGGCGCTGCTGCGCGATCTGCCGGACGGAACGGACTTGGAACGGATCGTGTTTCGGTATATCGTCGAGAAATACGAGGTGTCGCAACCCGTGTTCACAGCGGCACTGGACACTGCAAAGGATGATGGAGGTAAAGCACTGATGGGTACAATCGCAGAAACATGGAAGAAAGAAGGCGAGGCTAAGGGTCTTGCTGCCGGGAAAATTCTTGGGCGCGAAAAAGGACTCGCCGCTGGCAAGGCTGAGGGACTGGCAGAAGGCCAGGCGCGTGGCTTGGCCAAAGGGATTTCTGAAGGTGAAGCCAGAGGTGAAGCCAAGTCGCTGATGCGGCTTCTGGTGAAGCGGTTTGGCCCCCTGCCCGAGGCTGTGGTCTCACAGATTGCGGCGGGGAGCATTGAGGAGCTGGATCGCTGGGTGGATCGCGTACTTGATGCGCCGACGCTGGAAGCCATATTCGGGGAGCGGCGCGATCACTGAAGCGGGTGTCATTACAGAATATGTTTCTTTGCGCTATACGCCCCGGAACGGCTCAAGTGTGCATATTTAAATGGATATCGTATGTCTCTGTCAGTCAATATAGAAACCATTGTTGATGAGTTGAGCATACTGCTCGACGAGTCATGTGCTTACATCAACCGAAAAACCGGAGAGGTTTTTTCGTTGACAGAGGAAGAAATCTCACTGGCAGAGACAGACGATGATGGCGGCTTAACTCCGGAATGGCAAACAGAGATCATCGACGATGCCAGGCGGGTGATGATGTCGGATGACATCCTCACGCTGCCCACCCGGTTTGAAATTGATGAATACGCCATCATGGAACAATATTGCCTCACCGTTGTAGACCACAGGATCCGCAATGCCTTGTCCGAAGGGATAAAAGGGCGCGGTGCATTCCGTCGATTTAAGGATATGATCCACAGGGAAGGGATCGAAGGCGATTGGTATCGATACCGTGATCGGGCACTTGGGGAAATCGTTAGGGTTTTCCTGGAGGACAACAAAATCCCCTATTCGACCGCCCTGCCCCAGACAGCCACCTTGGCGAACGCTGATTAGGAGATTACCAATTTGAGCAACATCCAGACCTTTCGCGCGAAGTTGACGATGCATGAAGACCAGATATACGGGCCACTACACACTTTTGACAATGCGATTTCGAACTCAATTTCGGCGAAAATTATGGGTTATTGTCCCTTCTTTGTCCTACGTTGCTTTTCAGATGCTTGAAGAGCTTTGATGGCTCGCTCAAGGACAGCACCCATAGGGATATTGAGCTTGGATTGCATTTCATAAAAGGCGTTAGCGGTTTTTGCGGTCACGGATTGGTTGAATTGTATATTTCGCCCAGTTTTACGACGCCCCATCCGTTTAACAACGGGCGGTTGCTCAACTAACTGTGCAGAAGCGTTAATTTTACTGGCTTTCGGTTTAGGAGCATACCGCTCGGAAGAAGTATTCGTTGGTTTGTCATCTTTCTGATGTTGACCATGAACATCATTTGGCGGCGCATAAGGGGACATAAGAGGAACATACGGAAATATCTGCCGCCGGCGTTGAGTGCGCGGATGATTGATGAACCGCCAAAACTGCTGGACGGCACCTATGTGGAGAGCATAAAAATGTGGGAGGCAATTAAGCCACCAGCATCCGAGGTGATTTTTCCACCGTCAAACGTGGCGGTGACTTTTTTACCGGAAACGGCTGGAAATGCGGGGAAAAATGGGGCAATATCGGTCATGGCAGTGGGGCACTTTCTGTCCAGTGTATCAGATGGTTACGCAACCGGGGCCAGCTCAGAATTACCAATCCGGTGAATAATCCAGGTTAAAGGAGTGAATTCAAAATGGACAATATTTTTGAATCTGTGAAAGAAATTACTTTGAATATCCCTGCTCAAGGTAAACTCGATATGATTTTGGGCGAAATAACACAAGGAAAAATAGATATTTACTTACTTGAGCCTCAACCCCAAAGGGCGCGGGGCAAAAAACAAGGGGCGCGCGGTAGAAAATCATTTCACCCGCTATGCGCAATTGCTGAGTTTGGGTGGTCTATAAATATACGATCAGCCAGTCTAGATAGTGACGAATTGGTCGACATTCTCGAGCTATATCAATTTCCAAGATTAGAAACCCTGCATTTGAAGGTTTCTGAACATGAGGTCGATCATGATGAGCTTTTAAATCTACATACAATTCTCATTAACATGGATGAAAACTTACGAAACGTTACGTTATATGCTTCTGATGATAGCTTGGAATATCTGGAAGCATTCAGATCAACCTTACCTAGGCTTGAGCGCTTTGAAGTATGTTCCCTTACTGCAATGCGGAAAACGCCACGAGAGTAGGAGAGATGGAATGGACGGCTCTTCCCGAGCATCACACTGTGGGGTCTGATAAAAGACAGGGATGTGCGCTTTCGCGGAGGCCAACCTGAAAGCCCAAAAGCTCTTTTTTCCCTTCCGGTGTTGCCCCAATGATCACCAACATGCATTCGGCCTGATCTTCCATCCGCGCCTGGAGATACACACCATCAGCCCAGGTATAGACATAGTGCCGCGCCGAAAGGTCACGCCGCTGCCATGCGTCATACTGGGTTTGCCAGTTTGCCGTCAGGCGCGTGATGACGCCGGGTGAAAGATTGGGGGCGTCTGGATCCAATATCGCCGAAAGCGCTTCTTTAAAATCCCCTGTGGAAACGCCGCGCAAATACAACACCGGCAAGAGCGGGTCACGACACACCTAGGCGGTTTTTGCGACATAAGCGGACATAAAGGGAACATGAGGGTTTTTGTGGTAATCTTCTCGATATGGTTGCAAAGAGTAATTTCATTCCCCTATGCGGCGAACAACCCTGTGTCTGGAGTTTTGAGCGATAGGTATCCGTCAGTATTTTCCGGCAGGTTGAATTCGGGGTCTAGGGATCAATGGAACAGAAAACCCAGTTAAGAAATTTGTTCAGCCTCTGTCTATACCGTCAAATTCCCCCCAAACCCTTGCAAACTCTATAAATATTGTTGCACAAACCTGTGTCAAAAACATTTGGAGTTGTCCGGTTTATGTACCATGGCAGTTGTCCGCTTCTGTTTTCCACGGGTGAGGGTTTTGGGAGCCGTAGGCGAGCAAGACCCTCACCCGTGGTTCGGCTGGTCGAAGCGGTTCACGCAGCCTGTTCTTTAACATCTTTAATCTCCGTTCCATCGGGTTCATACATGGCAAGCTTTCTGGGGCCATGGAACACCGCCAACTGGCCGTTTGGATATTCATGCACCCGAACACGGGCTTAGACGTAGTGGTTCCGATGGCAATCTGCGGGTATCTGAAGACACCGGTTTTTGTAGCGAACGGTGTTGTCTTTTCCGACCACGCGTTCTTCCTGCACACATAGAACGTTGGCCAGATCGCCAGCAAACGGCACAAAGGCTGATCCATCACCGGATGGCTTGATTGCAAATTTTTCATTATGGCCTGGCAGATACTCTTCGATCAAAAACCGATTGGCTTCTTCCATCGTCGTAATGCCGTTTAAGCGCAGTTCTTGAGGCAATCGGTTTTGAAGCGTCCCGAACATGCGTTCCGAGCGGCCGCGGGCCTCAGGCGAATAGGCCGGTATCAATTCAATGCCAAGCCGGGTTAAAGCCCGCCCAAATTGGGTCGGGTTGCTCTTGTCAACTTTGCCGCCAGCCTCAGGTGTGTGCCAGTAGTGGCTGCCTCTATCGGCATAGAGAGAACAGAATAAACCTTTTGAAACAATAACATCACTCACACCCGCAAAGCTACTCATCGTCCCTTCTTCATCAACAAAAAACGCCGAGTAGATATCGCTGGTGGCATCGTCCATCGTCACGATCAAATCCCACCATTTCCCCGGAACCCATTCATGGCTTGACCCGCCCCTCTCAGGCCATTTCATGGCCCTGCCGGGCAGCGCTTGATGCAACATCATCCCGGGAAGAGCGCGACGTTCACGCTTGCGCCGATGCGCCCCTCGACGCGCCGCCTTATGAACCCTGCCACGCGCTTGCAGCGTCAGGCGGACCCAATTATAGCTGTGATTGAAGTCATGCTCTGATACCAGTTTCTCGTGGAAATGCTTTGGGGTGAAATCCCAATATCGGGTATCAAACAGTGTCAGCATTTTACTCACCGTATCAACTGGAACACGGTTCTGGGGTACCCTGGCAAGACGGCGGTCAAACAGCCCGTCAGCACCTTCTGCCTCAAAGCGCTTACCGTATCGTCGAAAACTACGCTCCGACATCCCCAGAAGGCCCGCAGCCTCTCTCTGGCTCAATTTGCGCGCTTTGGTTTGGCCATAGTATTCTGAAAACTTCATTTGTCTTACTTCCTGTAATATTGCTGTCTGGTTCATTTTGCTTCTCCTTGCGGAGAACCTTAAAACCGGACAGATGCAATGTTACATAAAGCGGTCATATCCCATGTTATCGACATTGTTGCACAAACCTGTTGCTATTCGATATTATTTTGCAATACATTTATGCAACGCGCAACGTCTTGATTAGTGGCAATCCTGTCAGCGTTGCACAAAGGATGGTTTGTGCACGATCAATCCGGTTGTACTTTGATATTCCTACAGTTTTTCACATTCGACCTGCGCACAACCCAAATAATACCAAGCTTACCAGAGTTTTCTGTTCCATTGCTCCCTAGACCCCAATTCCAGTTTATGCCGCCTGTAAGGATGATATGCTCCCAACCGAGCGGTGCCAGATGCGGCATCAAGTGATGGGGAATTATTTGGTGGTGTCCAGACTGCTTTGCGTCAACGATCGGAAGCCTACGCCACGTTCTTCAATATCCGCGACAATTTGAAGGAGATGCGAAAGCGAGCAACCAAGGCGGTCCAACTTCCAAACCAGCAACACATCCCCGGATTGTACATAGTCGAGGGCCGCCTTGAGTGCCGATCGATCGGCTCGCGACCCGGACACGCGGTATTCAAACAAATCGCCCGCCTCGATCAGGGCATCACGTTGAAGGTCGGTGGTTTGATCCGGGCCATCTGTGGAGACCCGTGCGCAGCCAATGTGCATGTCGGAAAACCATCCTGTTCGAGTTTCCGCATACTACTGCATTCCGACAGGTATTTCCGTATATTATTTTCGTCGAAATTGAGGCCGAAATCGCATTGTCAAAAGAGGTGTCGGAAAACAGTTGTTTTCCGACACCTCTAAATGTTCACCCTATGTCCCCTTATGTCGCAAAAACCGCCTAGGTGTGTCGTGACCCGTATGTGGATGAGAACAGCCGTATGACGCAAAGTGACCGGCTGTTCGAGGTCAGGTTGACCAATGGTCCGCCTGTCATAATATACACTTTGGTTGAACATTTAAGTCGGTTTCGGAACCAGCCACGCCCTTGCAATTGCTGGGTTATATGCTGCGCATTTATAGCCGCTTTGCCGATGGGCAGGCTGCAAGGTTGCGCGCCCTGCCCGTGGTGATACCTCTGTTATTCTATCATGGGAAATCAGCCTGGAATGTGCCGCAGATCTTTGGCGAGATGTTTGACGTCAGTGAGGATATGGCCCGCTATGTGCCATCGTTCCAGTACGAGGTGCATGATCTGGGCAGCATCCCGATGGAACGCTTGTCGCGGGATCCCGAGGTTATGGCCGGTCTGGCCTTGCTGAAATTTGTGAAGCACCGGTCCGATATGACAGTGGAGCATCTGACGGAAATCCTGCGTGCCTTGTCCTTTGATACAAATTTTGCGGGTATCGTCTTCCACTATTTTGTGGCACGCTATGAATGGACGCAGCCGGAGTTTGCGGCTGCACTGGATGGAATAGAGGATGAAGGAGGTAAAGCCATCATGGGAACACTTGTCGAAACATGGGTGAAACAAGGTGAGGCTAAGGGGCTAGCAGCTGGCAAAGCTGAAGGTCTTGCTGCCGGGGAAGCGCTTGGGCGTGAAAAAGGACTGGCCGAAGGCGAGGCCAAAGGTGAAGCCAAATCCTTGGTGCGCCTGCTGGTGAAGCGGTTTGGCACCCTGCCCCCGTCTGTCGTCGCACAGATCGCGGCGGGCAGCATTGAGGAGCTGGATCGCTGGGTGGATGCGGCGATCACTGCTTCCAGTATAGAGGCTGTATTTGGAAAGCGGCGTGATCACTGACGGGGATGCTGGGCTGGAAATCATTGCGCGGCATTCGCAAATGTCACAAGTTTTGCTACAACAATCAGCCACAGTGAATAGAATCAAGGGATTATCTCGGGTTACATATGGAGATTGGATTGCTAAAGACCCTTACAGACCTATTCAGGTCAGACGAGTTCCTTCCCAGCTCTGCGGTGTTCCCAGATGTCGATAAGGAACGCTTGGTTAAAGACCTTAAACTCGCAGAAGAGGGCCAGAATAGGGGGGAAACCAATCAACCTGAGACGGATGCTGGAAGCCTAGATCACGTTGAACTCAAGGCTGTCGGGCGCATCGAAGAGTTGCGTCGGCGAGGCTTGGAAAACTACGAGATAAACCGAAGGGTCTACTCCGAGCGTCTCAACTCGGCTGTTTCGGCAAGGATGCTGGTCGAAACAGAAGCAAACGATTCTAAATCCAAGTTCACCGAGGTAGTCATAAAATGGCGTTCCATGATCGTTACCCCTCGCGAACGGGTTCAGGAAACCTATAAATGGCGAGATCGGTTTCGACAGATCAACAAACTAGAGCGTCCTGCAAAAGCTGCCTCGAGCTGGGTGAGTTTTATCGGACTTGCTTTGGTTTTAATTGTCATTGAATCGATTGGCAACGCCTACTTGTTTTCCCAGAAGAACCCGTTGGGGATATTGGGCGGCCTGATTGCCGCCTTCTTAGTCTCTGCAGGAAACGTGTCTCTCAGCAGCCTACTGGGAATGGCGACTCGGTATGTCAATTGCCGTGGTTTCCAAAATCTTTTCAAAAAGTTTGCAGGACTACTGTTCTTTCTGACGTGGGTCGGATTTGCTATTGGGTATAATTTCGCAGTAGCCCACTTCAGGGATGCCGTCGAACGCACAGGCGAATGGAGGGAAGCCGGGACTTCAGCAATTCAGACACTTCTCTCGAACCCAGCTAGCCTCTACACGATGGAATCCTATGTCCTGTTTATTCTAGGGGCTTTCATCTCGATTATTTCGCTCCTCAAGGGCTACAGTCATTCGGATCCCTATCCTGGGTACTCCGAAGTGGCTCAGGACGTGATCGACGCGCGGAATGACTATATCGACCATCTCGAGGAATCCATCAACACTTTGGCCGAGCAGCGGGACGATGCAGTCGTCAGCCTGAGAGCTGCAAATGACGAGGTCCACCAGAACATCAATGATTCCGTCGATGCCCTCTATGGACAAAAATCCCTACAATCCAATCTCGCTCCATTCCTAGAGCAATGCAACATTTCAGCCAACTACGTGTTGGCTGTATACCGGGATGCGAACAAAGCGTCTCGGGAAGATGAGGCACCAAAGTACTTCAAGAGACCCTATACGTTTGAAATTTTTGAGACTTCAGATGCGGATACGGCCCGTCGGGATAAAGCAGAAACGCAGGTCAAAGAAGTCTCGGATATGGTCGATAAGGCGATCAAAGATATCTTTGAGGTTTTCGATGATGCTGTAAAAGCGCACTACGAGATCGATGATCTGGAAGTCACACATATCGAACGCTCCCATAAATTTGTGTTGCCGAAAAACCAAGCGTCGAAAGATGTTAAACTGACAATGGTTTCCGAAGAACAGGGAACGGCATAATGGCAAAAAGTCGTTCTGGATCGAAGCGTAAGTTCTCCAATCGCCGCGCGAGAAGGCGCGGTGGCAACAGCAATATCGGTTGGTATTTGGCTATAATCGTCTGCATTGTATTGGCGATAGGTGTTGGCTTCATATCTAAGAACTTGATCTCAAAAAGCAAAATCGATCAGGCGACCCTTTGCCATCTAGGCGGCGCTCTCAATGTGACTGCAATCCTACTTGACCTGACCGATCCCTTGAACACAACACAGCAGGCTCGACTAAAAAGCATAATGGCCGATGAGATTGCCGCGTCGACAACAGACACGATGATTTCGCTTGGAATTGTCAGTGAGGATCCTGCAAATTGGGGTGCCCGATTTGCCAAGTGCAAGCCAGAGACAGGCGAGGATGCCAATAGCCTCTACGAAAATCCGACCATCATTGGGGAACGCTATGCCCATGAATTTACTAATCCAATTCAAGTAACATTGCAATCCATGCTAACGGGAGAAGCTGAGAACAAATCTCCCATTATGGAAGCACTTCAATCGCTCATCTCTGAAACGCCTAACTTCACAAAGTCCAGAGGGCAGAGAAAGATCATCATCGTATCGGATATGCTTCAACATAGTGACAATCTGAGTTTTTACCGAAAGCAGGGTTGGACCTACTTCACAGCGCAAAATGGCATCCAGAGATTGGCCGGCAATCTCGCCAATGTGACGGTGGAGATACTTCGTATTCCCCGCTCAGGCAGCAACATTCCATCTAATGACATCACTGAAGGATTTTGGAGCCGGTACTTCGACAAACAAAGGGCTCGTCCACCCTCTGTCAGCTCTCTCGGAGATTTGTAAAGATGGCGCTCAGACCACTGAATATGCATGCGGTGTCACCGCGAGAAAACCTTGATCAACTTGCTTTCTTTCTGGCCTTTACTGTTGGGGTTCTGGGTGGACTGCTGTTAAAAATCGCTGGTTCCCATCCATTTTTGACAGCGTCCTTTTCAGCATTCATTCTGGTTGCATATGCATTAGCTGCATGGGCAGGTGGCCGACTCAAGATTGAGCCGGAATCCATCGGAGACAATTGTTATTACTTGGGCTTCCTGTTTACCCTCGCCAGCCTGTCTTTCACACTTTACCAGATGGCAGATTCCTCAGCGAATGATGGAAACCCAGTCTATATTCCGGAAGTTATTTCTGGTTTTGGGGTCGCTTTGTCTTCGACTATCGTGGGCGTATTCCTGCGAGTATTCATGATGCAGATGCGCTCGGACTTTGTCGCCAAAGATCGGGCCGTTCGTGCGGACCTAAATCGATCCTATGCCGATTTCAGGAAAAACCTGTCTGGAACATTGTCCCAAATGAAGGCCTTCTCAACAGAATCTATTCAGTATGCCGCGGAACGGGACGAGCGGCTGAGGATATCAACCGAGAAATTTATAGACGATCATCACCAAGCGTTGCTGGCAGCCGCGAACACATTGTCAGAGAATATGGAGAAGTCCTTTTCGGGTGCGGCTCAAAAAGCCCTGAAAGAGATATCTGAAGCCGTTCAGGAAACAAACAAAGAGGCACAAGCCGCTGCCAAGGAACTTATTGAAGATATCCGACATCTGAAAAATCAATTGAGCGAGCAAGAGGCGCAATCCTTTGAGGAAATTCAAACCCGTAGGAAACGCTTTGTCTCGGACATGGAGGCTACTGAAAAGCACATGAAGGATCACGCTGCCGCAATGGACAACTACATCGAGAGCACTCGGCGTACGGCAGATATCATGACAAACGGAATTGTTCCGGCGTTAGATGCATTCAAAAAGCGCATGGATAGCATGCCTGCGCCAGTTCCTTTTTCTACACTTACCACTCCAGTGCCTAGAAAGATTAAAGCCGTGGTCGGCAAGCCTTTTTCCCGCATTTTGAAGAGATGGCCCTGGTATTCCAGTAAGGGGCCTGACAGCTGATGCCGGTTCAAGATACAGATCTAAGCTATCGCCGCGGAGCCATCATGGGGCTCACCATGGCGGAAGCTTTCGTTCTGATTTGTTTTGCCCTTTTGCTGCTTTTCGCCTTTTTACAGTGGGAAGTCAAAAAAGAGAACACACCTGATGTCCGTGCCTTTAAGAGTCTGACCTATGAGCAACGGCATACGGTTCTGATCTCCGCGCAGGACGGCTCCATCGAGGCTTTTGTTATCCTGAAAAAAAAGGGCATTGATTTCGCTACGCCCGCCAGCGTCGAAAACCCCAAAGAGAAGTGGCGCTTCATCGACAAAGACGAACAGCTTCGACTTCTTGATGCGGCTGCAGAATTGCCAGATGATGTTCAGCGTGATCTTGCAGACATGGTTGAGGCAGATCAGGCTGTGCCTGCTCTCGAACAAATGGCGGCATTGCAAGAGCTTGTGAAGGCGGGTCAGAGCATCGATGCGCTCAAGGCCCAGACGGCTAACCAGGCTCTGGAAGGGATTGCTGGCAAGATTGACGCAGCCGAAGCGCAGTATCTGGCGCTTGTCGGCGCCATCAAGAGTGAGTTGGGTGGCCTGGTTTCCAGTTTCGGCGGAAGGATAGATAATGAAGGGGCAATTATCCTGCCCGACGAGGTCCTATTCGAGCAAGGGAAGGCCAACATCACGCCGCAACTGGTGCGGTTTCTGGCGCAAGCCTGCGAACCTTGGCTCGTCGTTCTAAAAAACTCCGGAGTTCAGATTTCGGAGGTCAAGATCGAAGGGCATGCCTCGTCTGAATGGCGCAGTGGTTCATCTCCGCGAGCAGCCTACCTCGGCAATCTCAATCTTAGCCAGAGGCGGTCCCAGGCTGTTCTTAGAACCTGTTTTGATCTAATATCTGACCCCGACCTGCTTGAGTGGGCCCGCAAACACATGATCGCGGTGGGCTATTCGTCAGTTCGCCCCGTGATGACTAATGGTGAGGAGGATCGCAAGGCGTCTCGGCGGGTCGTGTTCAGCGCGACACCGAACAGAGATGTACTCTTTGATGAGATCGAAAGTGGACTTGACCCGCTTTAGGAGACATTCAACAATAAGTGAATCAGAAGCCTTTGTCCCTGCGTCGGTTTGACTCTGGTCCATGAGATTCTCATGCCGTTCTTAATATGATAGTCGATATTCATGGTAGAGCGAGAACAAATTTGACAGAACAAATTAGGCAGATAATACCAAATAATACCCAAGTCTACGTACGAATGTACACCCTAGACCAGAAAGTCAAAGACACCTATGTTTTAATTTTAGATAGAAGACCTTCCACTTAGGAAATGTCCAATTGGGTGTTTATGTATGATTTTATATTATTACACGGGCCATAAATTCCTTCGCACCATCCTCCAAGATAGGAGGGTGAAGTTATCGCGTTACGGGAGGTTTGGAACTCTCAATGACCCCTTCGAACAGGCCGCATATGACACATCCAACCGAGACCTTCGCAAAGCGCACAAACAGAAAGTTGATGAATTTGCACAGAAGCAGGGACTGATTTGCCTGAGTAAAACGCGACATTCACCTGCGATGTGGGCGCACTACACAGATAATCACGAGGGTGCGTGTCTCGAAATTGAAATCACATTTGACCATATCTTCAAGGTTAAATATCAATCTAAAAAGCTGTTCCCAGGGCTTTCTTTAAGGACATTTGGCGATCACGTTAACAGAGATAACATCAAAAAAGTTTGGGGTACAAAATCAAAAGATTGGTCCTATGAAAAAGAGTGGCGCATGCATGTCCCATTAGACAACGAAGTTGTTATTAAGGAGGGTAAGCTCCATTTTATGCCGTTTCAAGAAATTGAGGACAACACTTTTTTACTTAAGCGCGTCTTCGTCGGATATAGGTGCAGTAAGGGCATTTCAAACATTTTGGACGATGTAAAAGATTACCCCGATAAAGTTGAGGTCATCCAAACAAGACCAGCATTCAAGCGCTTCAAAGTAGTGAAACAAATAGATGAAAAATACTGGAACTGGGAAGAAATGGAAAAAGGGAAAGAAAACTCTCTTCCTGCTGTCCAAGCAGTATTCGGTTGATTTGGGCTCACAGCGGTCATCTGACTGTTTCAATCAGATAAACTGGCCTGAAGCTCGGCAGAGTGGGACTTAGCTGCCGCTCATATTCTCCATCTGCTGGTTGATCATACCTCTGCAACGACAGGCACGTTGAACAATTGAAATGTGCAAAGTAAACTGTAGCGTAAGCGGTGTCCCGTTGGCACCTAACCCTTAAAATTCCACGGTAATAGAGCTTCGATATCACTTTGTTTGTGGCCATTTACGATGGCGGTAAGGATGCCGGAGATATAGCTGTGCGGTTCCACGGCGTTCAATTTGCAGGTTTCGATCAAGGATGCGAGCATGGCCCAGTTCTGAGCACCGGCCTCGTGGCCAGCGAATAGAGCGTTTTTACGGTTTAGGGCCAGTTCCCGTTCATTCTGCCCATGTCGGTTCAATTTGCCGGGTCCATTATAGATGGCATGCATATTTTGATTCAGACGTAAGTGTCTACCGGAGTTACAAGCGTGGCGATGGAGACTTCATCGCGATGGAGCGTGATGCCGGTATAGCGATCATGGCACCTTCGTGGATATTGGACGCATCCATTTGCCAAACAATGACCCTTGGGCCGCCACTTGTTTCAGTAGCAGGTCTTCTGGAATTGCATAAGATTCTGTTAACGCGCGGATTTCGGCGAAGCTTTGATGAGGACGACTCATCAAAGGAGGTCGGGCATGATCCCGCTACAGATTATCAAGCAAGTGCAGCTTTCTCTGCCATTTCAACCGAGTGTGACGACGAGCATGACCGACAGCGAACGCGACCAGATGATGCTGGTGCTAGCCCAACTGCTGCTGGCGGCAGCGGATATCAAACTGGAGGTAGAGGCAAATGAACAATGATCTCACCATCACCCAGGCATTGCCTGCAACCATCTTGCAGCGTCGCGCAGTCGTTTATGTCCGGCAATCAACACAGAGTCAGGTCATGACCAACCTGGAGAGCCAGCGTCGGCAATACGATCTGGTCGAGACGGCCCGCACCTATGGTTTCAAGATGGTCGATGTAATCGATGATGATCTTGGTATATCCGCCAGCGGTTGTGCTAAACGCCCTGGCTTTGAGAAGTTAGTTGCGGCCCTCTGCTCAGGCGGGGTTGGTGCTGTGTTCTGCCTGGAGATATCACGCCTCGCCCGGAATGGCCGCGACTGGCATCATGTCCTGGAGATTTGCGGCATGGTTGAGGCACGGGTCATCGATTGTGATGGCGTGTACGATCCCCGCCACCCCAATGATCGGCTTCTTCTGGGCATGAAGGGTAGCATTAGCGAGTTTGAACTGAGCATCCTGAGAACCCGCATGCTGGAGGCGGCGCGGGCAAAAGCCCGGCGGGGAGAGCTGCGCTACACACCGCCCATGGGATACATTTGGGACCGAGATGCTGGAATCTTTTTTGATCCGGATTTGCGAATCCAGGAAGTGGTTCGCTCAATCTTCTCAAGATTCCGGGAGCTTGGCAGCGCCCGGCAGGTTCTTCTCTCAATGGCGGATCAGGGTATACATTATCCTCGTCCATCGGATGGCATTCGATTGACCTCATTCGAATGGCACCCAATCCGATATCGCAATGTGATTGGGGTTTTGAAAAATACTTTTTACGCCGGTGTTTATGCATATGGTAAGACGGGTCGGAAGACTGAGATCCGGGAAGGTCGCCCCCATGTTACCTACAAGAACCGCAAATCACCTGAAGACTGGGATGTGGTCATACGTGACCACCATGACGGTTATATCGGTTGGGAGGATTATGAACGCAATCAAGCCCAGTTGGCGAAGAATACGTTCGGGCGGGCTGGCGGGGTTAAATCCGGTCGTGGCGGCGGTGCTCTCCTGGCTGGACTTATGTCCTGCGCGAGATGTGGGCGGCGTTTGCATGTTGTTTACACGGGTCGTAAACCTCGCCCGGTTTATCGCTGCGATAACCCTAACCTTTTGCTGGGTCAGAAAAGGTGCTTTACATTTGGCGGTGCGCGCGCAGAAAAGCTGGTGGCCGCATCCGTTCTTGAGGCCGTGGCTCCGCTTGCAATTGACGCCGCGATTGAGGCACAAACGCTCATGACAAACGTTGAGAATGACCGGCGATCTGTTGTCGAACTGGAGTTGAAACAGGCACAGTACGATGCGACGCTTGCGGAACGCCGCTATGCCGCCTGCGATCCTGAGAACCGCCTGATTGCGTCAGAACTGGAGAAACGCTGGGAAGAGACCCTCGCACGGGTTCAGGCATTCCAGCAGCGCCTGACAGAAACTCTGGAGGCACCGGAAAACGTTGACGTTGATCTGTTGAGTGACCTGGCACAGGATCTGCAGGCCGCGTGGGACGCACCTGCGGTGACCATGCGCGTCCGCCAACAGTTGCTCCGGAGTTTGATCGAAGACATCGTGGCCGATATCGACGAAGCTACTGGCGAGATAGTGCTTGTCGTCCACTGGAAGGGTGGACGGCATACGGAACTCAGGACAAAAAAGCCCAAGACAGGTGAACACGGTGCCAAAACGAGCGATGATGCCCTTTCTATTATCCGCGAGATGTCAGGACGTTGGTCAGACGAGTCAATTGCCGCTTCATTGAATCGCATGGGCATCCGGACTGGCCAGGGAAAGACTTGGAACGCCAAGCGCTTGTCTTCCATCCGGCGAGTGAATAACATCAACGGCTACTTATCAGCGGACAAGAACGGCCCGTGGCGCACTATGACCGAAGCCGCAAAGGAACTCTGTGTGACTAACCATGTGATCCGAAGGCTCATAAAAGAGGGGATTTTGCCGGCAAATCAAGTTGTCGACGGCGCACCTTACCAAATCAAGGTCGACGATCTTAAATCCGACAGGGTTCAACAGGCAATCAACCGGAAGGCAGCCCCGTGTCGCGATGCCGATGAGCCACAGCTTTCAATGTTTTCAACCACTTAAGAAGGAGGTGTATAATGACTAACCGTTCGCAATGGGGCGGATCGTACGTTCCACAGCATTGCTGTCCATCTCGATGCGCCCGTCGTTTAGAAACAGGATTAGGCCGTCCCAGTATTTGGCAATGTACTTGAGTGCCGCTCCCGTTGGGGATTTGACTGACACTTGTGTTCTGGCGTGATCCAGCCATGCCTTGAAGGCAATTATCTTTGGGGTGCTCTTTTCCTGTCGCATAGCAAGACGCTCATTGGCAGACCCACCGCGCATTTGAGCCTCGATGCGATAAAGGGCGGCGATCTGCTTGAGGCCTTCCTCGGCAATCGGGGCTACATTGTTGTGCGTTAGCTCGTGCAATTTGCGACGTGCGTGTGCCCAGCAATACGCCAGTTGAATGGGCGCATTGGTTTTGGGATCAAGCAAGCGGTTGTAACCTGCATAGCCGTCCACTTGCAGAATACCACCAAAGCCCTGCAAAATATCATCCGCATATTTACCTGCCCGCCCCGGTGCATAGGTGAAGGCGACCCCGGGCGAAGCGTCTCCATCCCAAGGCCGATCATCACGAGCCAAGGCCCAAAAGTATCCGGTTTTGACCTTCTTTCGCCCCGGATCCAGCACCGGAGCTGTGGTTTCATCCATGAACAACTTGGACGATTGCTTGAGGTTAGCCAGCAGGTAATCATAAACCGGCTTCAGCTCATATGCTGCTTTACCGACCCAGGATGCCAAGGTGGAACGATCCAGATCAACGCCCTGTCGTGCATATATTTGTGACTGGCGATACAGCGGCAAATGGTCAGCGTATTTGGAAACAATCACGCTGGCCACGGTTGCCTCGGTCGGCATACCACCTTCAATCAGTCGGGGCTTTGCCGGAGCCTGCACAATGCCCACTTCGCAGGAACGACAAGCATATTTAGGGCGGCGGGTAACTATCACACGGAATTGCGCAGGGATAATGTCGAGCCGCTCAGAGGTGTCTTCACCAATGATGTGGCGTTCCGCCCCACAACTGCATTGGGTGTCTTCTGGCTCGATTACCTCTTCAACGCGCGGCAAATGTTTGGGTAAATGGCCACGGTTGGATTTACGCGGTTTGCCCGGGCGCAAAGCAACATCTGCATCCCGCTCCGCATGAATGGTCTCAATAGCTGTTTCAATATCCTCAAACGCCAATTCGTATTGGCTTGGATCAACCTTCTCTGATTTTGCCCCGAACAACGCTCGTTTGAAGTCTGCAACAAGCTTTTCCAACCGCGCATTCTGATCCTGCTGACGCAGGACAATCGCCTTCAAAGCAGCAATATCATCAGGAAGATCGGCGGCATTCGTCATGCCCGGTTGTTACCAAATCCAACCCGTAATTACCTGTCTAAACGCTGTTGTGATTCACTCTGCCGCAGTCGGTGGACGCACCTCCAAAGCATGGACTTTGCGCCAATCCAGCCCAGCAAAAAGCGCTTCGAACTGTGCATGGTTAAGCCGCATCATGCCGTTGGAAATAGCAGGCCATTTAAACACGTGCTCTTCCAGTCGCTTATAGGCCATCACCAAACCGGACCCGTCCCAATACAGCAGCTTCAGCCGATCCGCCCGCTTCGAGCGGAACACATAAACGGTGCCGGTGAATGGATCCTTGTGCAGATGGTTCTGCACCAACGCTGCCAGACCATTATGGCCCTTGCGAAAGTCCACAGGTTCTGTCGCCACAAATATTCGAACCCTGTTGGACGGAAAGATCATGCGGTGGCATTCAGGGCGCGCGCAATCTCGGCAATCCGGCTCGCCAGTGTTGCCACATCCAGCCGCACTATCACCTCGCCCCGGATCACATCCAGCGTGCCGCAGGCAACCGGTGTATCAACACCGCTTTCTTCCTGCAAAACCAGGGGCGCAAATCCCACATTCTCGGATACCGCTGGCAAAACCAGCTTGCCTTCACGCGCTTGACGCCGCCATTCAGATAGATGGTTCGGTTGCAAATCATACCGACGCGCAACCGCGTTCACGGTCGCACCTTCAACCAGTGTTTCTGCCACAATCCGACCCTTCAAATCATCCGGCCAACGTCGCTGACCCCGAGGGCCGACGATCAAATCAATCTCACTGATAAACTCCGCTGAGCGCTCCATGGAGAAACTCCTTTCCAAACTACAAGAAAGAACTGAATCGCAGATCGCGACCTCAAGCGTAAGGTGGGGGCGGGACAACGCTTACACAAGGCTGCAAATATGGACGTATGGGCCCCAAAAACTTTCGACCCTCAAATTGCTGTAGCCCTCAGTAACAACTCTTTTGTACAGACATTTTAATACCAATGAACATAGTATCTGACTCATTTTCAGGGTTCCCTTGGCGCGGAATATGTGAATCAATGTCCCGACAAACATGGGGGATATTATGGGTGCAGCGATACCACTTCGAGATGACTTTGACGGCGACAGACTTCGCAGACTGGCGCGGTCGAGCCGTGACAGCGATCAGACGCGCCGCCTTCTGGCACTGGCGTCAATTTATGACGGCGGTCGGCGGACCGCAGCGGCGCGGATCGGCGACGTGACACTACAGATTATTCGTGACTGGGTGATGCGGTTCAACGTGGACGGAGCAGACGGGTTGATCACGCGCCGGTCTGTCGGGCCAAAACCAAAGCTGACAGCAGAACACCGCCGGGCGCTTGCGGAGATGGTGGAGCGCGGCCCAACCCCCGCGATCCACGGCGTGGTGCGGTGGCGGCGCTGCGATCTGGCGCGCTGGCTCTGCGAAGAGTTTGGCGTTTCAATCGCCGAGGGCACGGTGGGGCGGGTTCTGCGCGAGATGGGTTACCGGAAGCTCTCCGCCCGTCCGCGCCACTACGCGCAGGACGGGGACGCGATTGTTGCGTTTAAAAAAACTTTCCCGCCGAGGTGGAAAAGATCAGGGCCGGTCTGGCCCCAGGCGTAGAAATCGAGCTCTGGTGGCAGGACGAAGCCAGGATAGGTCAAAAAAACAAGATCACGCGACGGTGGGCCAAACGTGGAACCCGACCCAGTGCGCCGCACGATCAGCGAACCCAATGGGCCTATATTTTTGGCGCGATCTGTCCAGCAAAAGGCAAGGGTGCCGGACTCGTCATGCCGTACTGCGACACACATGCAATGGACGCCCATCTCGCCATCATCAGTGGTGAAGTCGGCCCCGGTGCCCACGCTGTAATTCTCGTCGATCAGGCCGGGTGGCATACAACGCCCAATCTCGACGTTCCCGAGAACATCACCCTCCTGCCGCTGCCGCCCCGATCCCCGGAACTGAACCCCCATGAAAATATTTGGCAATTCATGCGCGATAACTGGCTCTCCAACCGTGTATTCAAAGACTACGACGACATTGTCACCCATTGCTGTGAGGCTTGGAACAAGCTCATGAACCAACCTTCGCGCATTCGATCAATCGGTATGCGAGATTGGGCGCATAGGTTGTAGGCCACGCTCGTTGGTATAACTGTTGATTACTCTATAGAAAACGGCTCCATCACTGAAGTTATCCATGGGATGAGCGTTCAAGGCTGCACGAACTAAAATAACCGCGCCTGTCCGCGCCGTGAGTGAGAGCCTGAAGAAAGGCTATATTATGAAAAAGACCGTCCTATTCTCGAAGTAAAGCCTCACAGCTATCAGCCATCAAAGGCAGAGAAGGAAGAAATCATTGCTTACAATTGTTCAATCGACGAGGCGGTCAATGCCTTGTTCCAACAGGTTGCCATCAAGAAAGAAGGGGTAGGTTGATGACGGGATATGGCACTTTGGTATATAATTCCCTTTTAAAGAAGCGCTTTCGGCGATATTGGGTCCAGACGCCCCCAATCTTTCACCCGGCGTCATCACGCGCCTGACGGCAAACTGGCAAACCCAGTATGACGCATGGCAGCGGCGTGACCTTTCGGCGCGGCACTATGTCTATACCTGGGCTGATGGTGTGTATCTCCAGGCGCGGATGGAAGATCAGGCCGAATGCATGTTGGTGATCATTGGGGCAACACCGGAAGGGAAAAAAGAGCTTTTGGGCTTTCAGGTTGGCCTCCGCGAAAGCGCACAAAGCTGGCGAGAGCTGTTGGTCGATATCAAAAGTCGCGGCCTCTCTGCCGCGCCCGAGATTGCGGTTGGTGATGGCGCATTGGGGTTTTGGAAAGCCCTGGACGAGATTTTTCCAACGACCAGACACCAACGCTGTTGGGTCCACAAGGTCAAGAACGTACTCAACCATTTTCCAAAACCAATGGCGGTGACGGTAAAATCTGACCTGAACGATATCAGCCATGCAGAGACACGAGCTGAGGCCAGTATTGCAATGGACCTGTTTTCCGAAAAATACGGCGTCAAATTTGAAAAAGCCGTGCGCTGTCTGATAAAAAACAGGGATGTGCTTCTGGCATTCTATGATTTCCCGGCAGAACATTGGGTCCATTTACGGACGTCAAATCCACCCTCTCGGGCATGTTTACATGCCCTGCCGGTCGATGATCGAAAGTGTGTTTGCAACGATCAGACACAGAACCGTCAGGACCAAAGGGGCGCTGTCCCAAAAGACCGCAAAGCTGATGGTCTTTACGCTCATTCAGGCGGCCTCGAAAAAATGGTTGCGATTGAAAGGAAAAAATCAGTTGCCAAAAATCATTCAGGGCATAAAGTTCAATGACGGCATTGAAATCAATAGTGTCGATGAAACCAGCGCCGCCTGATGGAACGCCATCACCCAAATTCAATCATAACTCCGAGCGACGTATCGCCCGTTATCCGAAAACGACGCCAGACCATGGGCGATACGCCGCGCAGGGCCACTTTGATGGAATAGCTGTTCATAGCAGGAAAAACCCGTAATCAATGACATGAAACGAGTATTCCAAGCGACGTCATCAATGGAAAGGACAGATACCATTGCCCCCCACATTTTTATGCTTTCCTGTACCCGTGCGTTGATTCCCAATATCGATAAGGCCGCGTTCAGAAATGAATTCAAATGTAACAACGGCTCGGCTGTTCAAAAGATCGAATGCTGATTTGCACAAATCTGAATTCGGGTAAGGATCGATTAGAATTTCAACCGTTCCACCGCAAGGCAGCCGTAAATCCATAAAAGGTGAGCCTGCTCCATAGATCACTTGCCGCGGTTTTGCGTCGATGATTGCCGCCTGTGCCTGCAGTTGCAGATCAGCGTCCACGCAACCGTGCGAAACATACCCAGCCATTTCCCCATCGGCGCGGATCGCAACGATTGTGCCGACGGACCTTGCTGATCCGCCGGACACACCCGTTACAACACAAAGTGCGCAGGGAAGTTGATCGCTTTGGCATTCGACGAGGAACGACAGAATATCCACGGCGTGTTCAAGAAATGGCCGATCAGCAGTTGGCATTGAATTTAAGCATCTACACCATCAACAACTTCTGCAAACTTCTTGAAGAACTTCTTTGCTAGTTTCTTGGCGGTGCTCTGGATCAGGCGACTGCCCAATTGGGCGAGTTTGCCGGTGATGTCAGCCTTGGCAGTATATTTTAGGGTGGTGACGCCATCGATCTCCTCAAGTGTCACGTCAGCGCCACCTTTCGCGTTACCAGCAGTCCCGCCGTTGCCCTGACCCGTCAGAGAAAATGCATCGGGAGCCCCAGAGGTATCCAGCACAACATTGCCACTAAACCGCGCCTTTACTGGCCCAACTTTAAACACAACTTTGGCCTCCAGATTGGTGTTAGAATGTTTGATCAGTTCTTCGCAGCCTGGAATGCATTGTTGCAAAACCTCGGGGTCATTTAAAGCCGTGTAGACTTGTGCCATAGGTGCATTGATGGTGATTTCGTCGTTTAGTTCCATTTGTATTTCCTTTTAACAACATGGGTATTTGATTGATGCCAATAGATCGGTCTGCTCTTTGGACAACGGCGCAGGTCTGAACTTGTTCAGCAGGCGGCAAATAGGTTTTTCATGCGACATTCTCCTTACTGGCCAGCAGAGCTTTCAGCTCTTTTGGCGTGTCGATATCGTGGTAAAAAGCGGGGTCGGATGCAGGTACGAAATGCACAAGTTCCGGGTTTTCGCGTGTGAACTTTTGGCACCCGGGATTATTCTTGTCTGCCAGCAGTCTGGGTTTAAGCGCGTGCGGGATGATCAGGGGGTTACCGCGCGCATTACCCTGCACCGGCACTGTAATGAGAGGGCCTTTATTTTGGAGGTGTTGCGCCAGTAGCCATGAAATATGTCCAGCCGTCAAAAGCGGTTGATCCCCCAGAACTATCAACGTGGCGCGGGCATCAGGTGCTGCCGCCAGTCCTGTGGCCACGGATGTTTTCTGTCCTGCCTCAAAGTCAGGATTGAATACGCAGTTGACCTCAAGTCCGGTTAAAACGCGTTCAACCGCCTGCGTCTGGTGCCCGGTCACAACTGTAACCGGACCATCGCATGCATCCAGACATGCCTGAACCGTTCCCCAGATCATCGGAACGCCATCGAGCTCGATCAGCAGTTTGTTGACCGAGCCCATCCGTTGGGACTGTCCCGCGGCAAGAACAATTGCTGTACTCTCAAACATCCTCATCCCTTTCGCAGCGTTGGTGCAGGCGACGTTGCGCTGTCAGTTGCGCCAAAATGGAGAGGGCGATTTCTTCTGGTGTGACGGCCCCGATGGCCAAACCAGCAGGGGCCTGAACCTGCGATAGTGCATCTGGTGACAGGCCCTCGGCAATCAGCTTTTCTGACAGGGCGTTGAATTTACGATGACTGCCGACAAATGCGACAAAGCTGGATTGAGTGCCAAGCGCGGCTTTTAAGCAGGTCAGATCATCCTTGCCCTGCGTCGCAACAACAATCATCCGATCTGCCTCAGCCGGAAGCGGGGCTTCCTTGGCATCTGGTATGCCGTTGCGAACGGCCCAATCGAACGGGGGGGCCAGTTGCATCAATGCCTGCGCGACCAGTGACACGCCGAAGATCAACAGCTCTGGTTGCGGTACGATCAGCTCGACAAAAATATCCATTGATCCTTTGGAGGGGCACCCATTGCGCGCAAAACGCACACCGTCAATATCATCCCCCGAAGCCACACCTTTTTCATCCAGCAAGTCCTGGGGCAGTAGCGATATGAATTGCGGCTGACCCTCTGCTATTGCTCGTTTTGTGGCTTTGATCAGTGCGCCCCTGACACATCTACCCCCAACCCAACCCTGAAGGATCGCCCCATCGGCATTCAACAGCGCTTTTGCCCCCGGTTTGGCCGCCGTAGACCCCACGGTTCGCAAGACCGTCGCAATCGCGAAAGGTTCGCCGCGTGCGCGCATTTTCTGTGCAAGATGGGCAATCTCTGTATCTATCAACTCGGCTGGAATCATAGCTTAACCAGCTCAGGTTCAAGCGCTGCCAGATCGGCCAGCTTGTTGGCAGGGTGAAACAAATCTAGATGTGGCAATGCAGCGGCCATGCCCCGCGCCACGGGCTCATACCCTTCCCAACCCTTTAGCGGATTCAGCCAGATGATTTTGCAGCCACGCTTTTTGATCGCAGCAAGCGCATCTCCGAGTAACTCGGGCGCGTCGGTGTCATACCCGTCTGACAAGATCAGCACGACCGTACGTCCGTCCACAAACCGACGGGCATAGGTGCGCGCGAACAGCATTAATGACGCGCCGATCTTCGATCCGCCGCCAAAGCCATCCGCCAGCATCGATAGCCGACCCAATGCACGCATTGCATCCCTGTCGCGCAAAGCATCTGAAATGCGGACAAGACGGGTGTGAAACAAATAGGCGTCCGCTGAATTATCAGATCGCATTAATCCTGCGATGAAAGCCAGAAAAACTTGAGAATACACCGACATCGACCCCGAGACATCACAAAGGGCCACGATTTTCATCGGGCGATCCGGGCGTTGTTTTTTTGGCAGGTGCAGTGGCTCGCCGCCGGTGGACAGGCTTTGCCGGATCAGTTTGCGGAAATGAATCTGGTCGCCTTTACGGGCTTGTTTGCGGCGACGCGAGCGTCGGTCACGCAACGCGGCACCCAATCGCCGCGCGATCTTTTCGGCCTCGGCGATGTCTTCGGGCCGGATCATATAACGCAGGTCTTTGTTCAGCTTTGCCCGAATGACGCTTGCAACCAAATTGCCTTCGCCGTCGGTTTCTAAGCCATCGTCCCCCCCAGTGTCAGGCGTGGTTGGCGCACCGCCACTGACAGACGCGTTCTGTCCCTTGGCTAACAATGATGAATGTACGCTGTCAGACCCTTTCTGCTGTCTCGGAATGGTTTTCTGACAGACACGCCCGCTGTTCAACCAGAAGGCGTTGAATAAATCGTCAAACCGTTCCGCGTCCTCGACGCATCCGGTGCAAACCGTGCGAAGGGCACGGCGGGCATCATTGGGATCGCTAGCGGTCACATGGGTCAGGGCGGCAAGCGCGGTTTGGGCCTCTCCCACGCCCAAGCGCAGACCATTGGCGCGCAAATGGGCCATGAAACCCACGATCCGTGCCGATGGTCCGGGATCACGAGCCGCAAATTTGGTGACTAAGCTCATGCGGCTTTTCCGGCCAGACGCTGGGCGACTTCGGTTGTGATATTGTCTCGATCTGTCTGGGTTTTCAGAAGGGTTGCAAGCGTCGCCTGCAAGATCACCGGGTCGTGGGTCAGGTCCGCGATCCCAAGCCCCATCAACGCGGCGGCAAAATCCAGCATTTCGGCAATGCCGGGTTTCTTTTCCAAATCCTCTTTGCGTAAGGATTGCACAAAGCCAATGATCTGACCTGCCAGCACCGCCTCAACGTCGGGGCAGCGCGCATTCAGGATTGCCAGTTCGGTTTTCCGATCAGGATAGGCAACATGGGCATACAGGCATCGGCGGCGCAGCGCATCGCTCAGGTCGCGTGTACCGTTGGCCGTCAGGATAACAATGGGGCGAGAGACTGCCGTGATTGTACCAAGTTCAGGGATCGTCACCTGAAATTCCGACAAGATTTCCAGAAGATACGCTTCAAACTCTTCGTCTGCGCGGTCAATCTCGTCAATCAACAAAACCGGCGACGTTTCTTGCCGGATCGCTTTCAGCAGCGGGCGCTCAAGCAGAAATTCCTCGGAGAATATCCGATCTTCAACGCAGCGCCCGGTTTCACCGTCTTCGGCAGCCGCCCGTATTGACAACAGTTGGCGTTGATAATTCCATTCATAAATCGCCTGCGCGGCGTCCAGCCCTTCGTAACACTGAAGGCGGATCAACTGGGTTTCATGCACATTTGCTAGCACGCGTGCGAGGTCGGTTTTTCCGACACCTGCGGCCCCTTCAAGTAGAAGTGGGCGGCCAAGGGAGATTGCCAAATGCACAGCCATCGCCAGATCGTCATCGGCGACATAGTCCTGATCTGCCATGTTGGTTTGTAGTGTAGTCCAGTTCATTTTTTTGGCACCCATAAGAACAGGATGACCCCGAAGGGCCATCCATTGTGGTCAATTAATCATGCAGCCCAAGATGGTTCGCTGTCTGCCAAATGCGCCAGTGGTCGTGCGGCATGTTGGTGTGACGATTGCCGAATGGACGGAACGCATCCTGCACAGCATTTGAGAAACATGGCACACCGCCCACATGCGGGCTTTCGCCCACACCCTTGGCCCCAATCGGGTGATGCGGGCTTGGGGTGACTGTGTGGTCAGTTTCATAGTTGGGCACTTCCCACGCGGTCGGCAGGAAGAAATCCATCAACGTCGCATTTTTCACATTCCCCAGCTTATCATAGGCAATCTCTTGCCCCAGAGCGACAGCCAGTGCTTCGGTCAGCCCTCCGTGGATTTGGCCTTCGATGATCATCGGGTTGATGCGTGTGCCGCAATCGTCCAACGCATAGAAACGGCGGATTTCTGGCACACCGGTATCAACGTCAATATCCATCACACAGACATAGGCCCCGAAAGGATAGGTCATGTTGGGCGGGTCGTAATAACTGACTGCCTCTAGCCCCGGCTCTAACCCCGGAATGGCCTGATTATAGGCTGCGAAGGCGATTTCCTTCATGGTCTTGAATTTCTCAGGCGCACCTTTGACAGCGAAGCGATCTACATCAAATTCCACGTCGTCGTCGTGAACCTCAAGCAGGTAGGCCGCGATCATCTGCGCCTTGGCGCGGATTTTGCGTCCAGCCATCGCCGTTGCGGCACCAGCAACCGGTGTAGATCGTGACCCATATGTACCAAGACCGTAAGGCGCGGTGTCGGTATCGCCTTCCTCAATAGTGATACTGTCCGCCGGTATACCAATTTCGCTGGCAAGGATTTGCGCGAAGGTTGTCGCATGCCCCTGACCTTGGGAAATCGTGCCAAGCCGCGCAATCGCAGACCCTGTCGGGTGAATGCGGATTTCGCAACTGTCGAACATGCCGAGTCCAAGGATGTCGCAGTTCTTGACTGGACCGGCACCAACGATTTCGGTGAAGAAGCTAAGACCGATGCCCATCAGTTTGCGGGTTTCGCCACGCTTGAACGCCTCGACCCGTTCAGCCTGTTCTTTACGCAGACCTTCGTAGTCGACGGCCTTTAGGACCTTGTCCCAAGCCGTATGATAGTCACCACTGTCGTACTCCCAACCCAAAGCTGATTGGTACGGGAACTGATCCTTTTTGATGAAGTTGATCCGGCGCAATTCAGCGGCATCCATATCCAGCTCTATTGCCAGAACTTCGATCATCCGCTCGATGAAATACACCGCCTCGGTCACCCGGAACGAACAGCGATAACTGACGCCACCCGGTGCTTTGTTGGTATACACCCCATCCACGCTCAAATATGCGATTGGGATGTCATAAGACCCGGTACAGATGTTCATGAACCCTGCCGGAAACTTTGTTGGATCAGCGCAGGCGTCGAACCCGCCGTGATCAGCCGTCACATTGCAATGCAGTCCGGTGATCTTGCCTTCTTTGGTGGCTGAAATCTTACCATCCATCCAATAGTCACGGGCAAACGCCGTGGTCATCAGGTTTTCCATCCGGTCTTCGACCCATTTCACCGGCTTGCCGGTGACAATCGAGGCAACTACAGAGCAGACATAGCCCGGATACGCGCCAACTTTGTTGCCAAACCCGCCGCCAATATCAGGCGAAATAACCCGGATATTGTGTTCCTCAATGCCCGAGATCAGCGAAACGATCGTTCGAATGGCGTGCGGCGCCTGAAAGGTGCCGTGAAGCGCCAACTTTCCGTTGACAGCATCCATTGATGCCACGCACCCGCAGGTTTCCAATGGACAAGGGTGGGTGCGGTGGTAGTACATGGATTCAGTGGCAACAACATCAGCGTTGTCTATCACCTGATTGGTGCCAGCTTTGTCACCGACTTCCCACGTGAAGATATGGTTGTGGTGCTTGCGCGGTCCGTGGGCGCCATCCGCCTTCGGGTCCAAATCTTCGCGCAGAACCACATCGGATTTAAGCGACTCAAACGGGTCGGTCAGAACTGGCAGTTCCTCGTATTCAACTTCAACCAGCTCAACTGCGTCGGCTGCGATATAGCGGTCGTCCGCAACAACAAACGCAACTTCCTGACCTTGGAAAAGAACCTTTCCGTCAGCCAGCACCATCTGTTTGTCACCCGCAAGGGTCGGCATCCAGTGCAGACCCAAAGGTTCAAGGTCTTGCGCAGTCAAAACCGCAACAACACCAGGCAGCGCCAATGCTGCATCTTTGTTGACCGATATTACCCGCGCATGTGCGTAGGGTGAGCGTACAAAATCACCGTGCAACATGCCGGGCAATTTGATGTCATCGACGTAATTGCCTTTGCCTTGCGTAAATCGGGCGTCTTCAACGCGTTTGCGCGAACAGCCCATGCCTTTGAGATTGGCAGAGCGTTCTTTCTGGTCCGGGGACATATCATTCATTCTGCGGCCTCCTTTGCGGCATTCATTTCACTTGCAGCAGCAAGGATGGATTTCACGATGTTCTGGTAACCGGTACAGCGGCAGATATTGCCCGCCATGCCAAACCGGACCTCTTTTTCGGTCGGGGTTGGATTTTCTTCCAGCAGCTTGGTCGCGCGGATGATCATGCCGGGCGTGCAAAAACCGCACTGCAACCCGTGATGTTCACGAAAGCTTTCCTGCAATACGTGCCAGGCGTCCGGCTTGCCGATACCTTCAATGGTGGTGATTTCGGCGCCATTGGCTTGTGCCACAAATATTGTGCAGGATTTCACCGATTTACCGTTCATGGTGACGGTACACGCCCCACAATGCGACGTATCGCAACCCACATGGGAACCGGTCAGATTAAGCTTTTCGCGTAAGGCATAGATCAGCAGTTCACGCGGTTCGGCAAGAAATTCCTTTTCTTCGCCATTTACAATCAGTTTGATGTGCATTTTGTCTGTCATGTCTCTGTCCTTTATCCCCGACCCCAAGCGCGTTCGATTGCGCGGGTCAGGATCACGCCTGCCACATGCCGTTTGAACGCGACGGGGCCACGGTTGTCTTCGGATGGATCGATATCGCCGAGCATCGCTGCAACGGCGGCCTTGATCGCATCAACATCGCAAGTTGTGCCAACCAACGCTTCGCCTGCCGCCTCCGACCAGACTGGCACATCGCTCAGGTTGGTCATCGCAATCGACGCGCTGGTGCATTTGACGGTTTTCGACAATATGCCGGATTTTCCGCTTATCTGCACAGCAGCAGCGGCAGTCGCATAATCGCCGATCTTGCGCTTTTGCTTTTCATAGGCATAGCCACCCGCGGGTGTATCAAAGCTGACCGAAACGAGAACTTCATCGTCTTCGCGCTCGGTCATATAGGCCGCTTCGTAATAGTCGCGCGCTGCGACAGTTCGGGTGCCATCAGGGCCGATTAGTTCAATTTGGGCATCCAGACATTGCATCAATCCGGGCATGTCGTTGCCCGGATCGCCATTGGCAACATTGCCGCCGATCGTACCCATGTATCGCACTTGAGGATCGGCGATTTGCAAGGCGGCTTCACGCAGGATCGGTGCGGCCTTGGTCAAGCCTGCGTGATTGATTAACTCGTGCTGTGTGACCATTGCCCCCAGCGTGATCCGCCCGCCTTCAACCGCAATACCATTTAATCCACCCACATCCTGAAGGTCGATCAGATGCGGTACATCTGCCATCCGCAGTTTCATCATTGGTATCAGACTGTGACCACCTGCCATTACACGGGCATCGTCGCCGTGTTCTTGCAATAGGGCTATCACGCCATTCATTTCTGTTGGTCGATGGTAATCGAACGCCGCTGGTATCATTGCTGGTCCTCCCTGCCGTTGTTTATCTAGCTTGGAGGTCAGCTAAGTATGCTGCGGGGTATTAATACTACCTGAATTCAATGAATTAAGATGTTCTCTGCACGAAATGCGAATGAGAATGAACGAAATGCGAATGGTTTAGATACCAAGTGCCCTTCGCACCGCTGGCAATTGGGACCGGCTGACCGGAACCCTTTCAAGATTCGCAACGGTAAAATGGCAAACTCCGTTATCCTTGAAGCGTTCAAAACTGTTTACAAACGATGGGTTTATCAAATAGCTGCGATGTGTCTTGATAAACGTCCCCGGTATCAGGCGTTTTTCGGCCTCTGTAATGGACCAGACGCAAAACAACTTTTCAGTAGCCGTATATAATTGTGTGTAATGCCCCTCAGCGCGGATTGCTGCAATATCAGCAATGTCGACGAACAGGGTGCGACCTTCCTGTTCATAGGGAACCTGTTTGATGCCGGATATGCTGGTTTGTTCAGTGTCTATGGTAGACTCCGGATCATTCTCGGTCGTGGTGGGAGAGATGTCTCGATCATCCGGTGATGTCAAAAAGGTGATCCCGGTTAGTAAAAATGCTCCACACAACACAAAGCTGCTAAGAACAACACCTATGGCCATGGTCTCATTGCTGATAAGTGGTCCGACCTCGGATTGGGCATCTATAGCGACAAAACTGGTTCCCCAAACGGCTATGAAATGGACGGAAAATACCGCAAATCCGAAGAACACTGTGCCGACAACAATGTTTTGGTGCGTTCTTTTCCCGTAAGCAATGGAAAAGGTCGCAACGCTCAACACGCAGGAAGATACAATCGCCATCGCAATACCGGTGGGGGTGTACAGCGCCCTACACAGTTCCAGACCTGCCATGCCAATATAATGCATTGCCAGCACACCAAGCCCTACGATAACGCCTGCTGACACAAGCGTTACCCGTGTTCGTTGTCGAAAATGTAAGATTAGCAGCGCAATGCCCACAACTAAAATCGCGACCAACGCCGAAGCAAGCGTGATCGCCGCATCATAATAGAACAAGATCGGCAATTGAAGGCCAAGCATCGCCACAAAGTGCATCGACCAGATGCCTCCGCCCAAGGCAACGGACGCCAAAGTAACTAACACTTTTTTATGTGCTGCGCTTCGCGTGGACAGGCCCTTGGTCAGGGACAGCCCTGTGAACCCAGCGATCAACGCCACCAGTAGCGACGCGAGTACAAGCCAGTGATTGTGGGTATAGTCGAGTATCTGCATTATAATTAAGTATCGAATTTCGGCAGTTCCATCAAGTCCTGAACCTCCGAAGGCCGATGTCAATTCGACTTCAACATTTCAAACACACTGGGGTACCGCAAATGGTCGCTAATTTTGCATTGTCACAAAATATGCTCATCGCAGAACAGAACACTTCGCGCTTCCCCCATAGACTTCACCCAGCCCACGCGGCTTCCACCTTGGGAGGATTTCCAACGCGGGCCACCGTCAGTCCACGCCGAAACTTCGCACTCTGGCCCGCATCGAAAATCCTTCACCCAAGCTACCTTTAATGGAGAGACTGCCCCTGATTTTCGGGTTGATTATACCAATTTATTCATGAGCTGCGGGCGAGATTCAGGCGATAATATACTACCTTTTACTTGCGGACGGGCTAAAGGGAATTGGTTTGAGCCTTTTAGCACCATCATTCCTAGTAATCCATATTGTGAAAGTAGATTTAAATATACAGGCGCAGGCAAAATTGAACCACAAAACCCATGCCATACTGCTGCTATCAATATGATAGATGTTCTCAAACTAGATGATCCAGCGTTGGAATATGCTCGGAAGAAAATTGTTCAAGAAATTACGCGCACGTTTTTTTCTGACTATCCAGCAACTACAGATGAAATCCAAGATGAGGTTGATGATCTCAACACACCAGACGCAGATGGGAGGTTGAGAGGGTTTTCGCAGGTCTCCAGGCGATACCTTGAGGAAGAAATGTAATACCAACGGCTCTATTGATTGACCGTTTTGGCCCAATTACGTGATGTAATTGATGTGATTGCCTGTTTGTCCTCTGCGAAGAAATTCCAGGCATCGCAGCATTTGTCGACGATCTCATCGTAGGATTCAAACACAGAGATTGCCAGCTTGTTGGCGCGCAGGTAGGCCCAAACGTTTTCCATCGGGTTGAGTTCCGGCGAATAGGGCGGGAGTTTGAGCAGGGTGATGTTGTCGGGTACTTGCAGTTTTGTTGATCCGTGCCATCCTGCACCGTCGAGGATGAGCAAGGCATGGGCCCCAGCCGCGACCGTCCTGGCGATCTCGCACAGATGTGCATTCATAGCGGACGTGTCCGCATACGGCATGATCAGTGCAGCAGCCTCGGCGCGTTCGGGACAAACCGCGCCGAAGATATAGCCCGACGTATAACGCGTATCACGCGGCGCGCGCGGCCGGGTTCCCCGTTCGGCCCATATACGTGTCAGCGTCCCTTGCTGACCCACACGAGCTTCGTCCTGAAACCAAATCTCCAATGGTTTGCCGCAGGCCGTTTCGGGATCCGGCCCCTCACGCACAAGCGATGCCAACTCCGCCTTCTGTGCCACGCTGAGCAGGGGCTGCCGTCCTGGCGAACGCCGGTTCGAGAGACCCTCAATCCGATACGTTCTCATTTGCTAATGATTTGCCTTGCGGTTTACCGTAATTAAGCTAACATAAAGAAAATTAAGCTAACATAAAGAAACCCGACGCCGCGTGTAAAAAAGTGGATTAAAAATAAAATAAAGCTTGGAAAAAACAATGAAAACAGTATCTTCTGCCTGCCTGCCTGCCTGCCTGCCTGCCTGCCTGCCTGCCTGCCTGCCTGCCTGCCTGCCTGCCTGCCTGCCTGCCTGCCTGCCTGCCTAAAGCGTTTTCGCTTTTTGCATGGGTTACAATTTCAATTTGTTTAGCTGGCAACACGGCATCCGCAGATTCTAATCAAAAAATACTCTCGGAAATCCTTGCGCGCTTAGAAACACTTGAAAAAGAAAATCAGGAATTAAAAAAGCAACCACGGAGTCTAACCTCACCAGCACCGATCATAGGGAAACCTTTTGTTGGTCTCAACTCCAGCCTATCATATAAAATGCTCGATTCCACGCAGCATATTAACCGCAAACAAGAGCTACTTCTTCAGGCTATCAAGGATGGTGATCTCAAAAATGGCGATATAATACTTGGCGGCGCAGTAAGTGCGATCATGGGTTTCTGGAACAGCAACACGGCTAACAAATTCGGTTATTTAATGCGCCATCCAACGCCTAACAACCAACAGGGAAAAAATGTAAGCGAAGCCGTAATTCATAGCGCACAGATAAGTCTAACGGCCCATCTTACAGATTGGGTAACAACATATGCTGAAGTGCTTTATGATCCTGAGCAAAGCTTTGGAGCAGGCACAAATACAGCCCTAACACGCAATCAGCTGCAACTGAGAAAAGGCTATGTGCTTTTAGGCAATTTGGAAGAATATCCTATTTATTTAACCTTAGGAAAATTCGCCGCGCCCTTTGGATTGACAGATACAGTCAGCCCTTTCACCGCATCAACCGTCTGGCATGCATTTGGTGGCCTCTCGTATGGAGCAAAGCTCAGTTACAGTGGCCAGGGCTTGAACCTGTCTTTTGAAGCGGCACAGGGCGGCGCACAATTCCGAGCCCTAAATCAGCCCAACAACGGTACATCCATTACAAGCAAACTTAATAACTATGTGCTTGATGCCAATTATAGTTTTGACATGGGTGAAAATCAATCTGCTATGTTTGGTGCATCCTATATGCGTGGCAGTGCTTATTGCCAATCTTTCCCCGTCACACACTTTACTGCCTGTGAGAAGAACAACCCGGCGTTTGCAGTTTATGGCCAATTAAATTATGATAATTTCCTCATACAAGCCGAGTTCGCGAAAACGACCGAAGTTTGGCCTGGAACCCATAATACCGCCGCGCCTCTTGATCAGTTTGCCGCACATAAAGTGAGTAGTTTTTCCATTGGCGGGAAATACACCGCAACATGGTGGGATAAACCGACAGACCTATCGTTAGAGTTCAGCACCTTCATTGCTGGTCCTGATGGAGCGCCTTGGAAAAGGCAAAATCAATTGGTGCTAGGTGTAGGACATTATTTTACCCCTAGTGTGAAGGGATTCATTGAACTAATCCAGACTGATGGCTATGCCCCCCTGAACTTCATTAGTGGCGGAAATGTAAAAGCACAACCAGTCGGTACAACCCACAGTGATGCCAACGCCCGTAGCCGTGGCGTTATACTGGGTATCAATGCAACTTTTTAAAGCCTCCGACTGAAGTCGGAGGTTAAGTGTAGAAGTAAATACGGAACTAAAATATGTACTCATTCATTCACCCAAGACGCAAAGCGCGAACAACCGATGCCGTTGCAAAGCGTGACCGACGCGCCTTTCTAAAGCTCTCGATGGCACAGGGCATTGCTGCCCCAGTTGCGCTCGCGATGTTTCAGCGCCCTGTGCTGGCAGAAGAGGGGCTGACCGAAGAAAGCAAGTCTGCGCCACCCGCTTCGTCGCGCAAGGGAACACTGCGCAAAACGAAGACCAATACCGCCGACTTACATGCTTCGGGGGCTATCGTGCGTGATTTTATCGACCCCTATTTGGAGCTTTTACGGTTGCTTCGGGAAGCCGCAGAAATCGAACACGCACTGGCGCTTCAGTATCTTTTCTGTGCATTTTCTCTGCGCGAACCATATAGTGATCTGGCGGGTTATGGCTCGTCGTCCGCTGATAATCTGATTGGTATTGCCATTCAGGAAATGCAGCACCTCAGTTCTGTGAATAGGTTGCTCGTGGCTCTCGGCAGTTGCCCTCACCTTGATCGCCAGGATTTTCCCTATGAACCTGATATCTACCCGTTCACTTTCGAGCTGGAGCCTCTGAGTAAGTCCGCATTGGCGAAATACGTGTACGTCGAAGCGCCGTCAGAAGTCTTTGACATCTCACGCGCCAAAACGGGCGAAGAAAGGGCGTTCATACAAAGTGTGCTTCGTGAACACGGTGAGATGCGTAGGCCCAATCACATCGGGTCACTCTATCGCAGTATTCTGGATATGATGGCGGAGGTCGTAAGCCGACCCGACTCCCCTATAACCATGGATGAGGCTGCGCAGTGGAAAGAAGAGCTTGTCCGCATTATGGATGAGGGCGAAGAAGATCATTTCAAGTTCTTCATGGCAACATTCGAAGCAAAACATGAGGCATTTCAGGGCAACACCAATGCATGGAATCTGCCGCCCACACACGCGGACTATCCTTCGTACAACCTTCCCACCAATCCGACGGCGTATATTGGTCATCCAAACCAAATCCATTCGATTGAGGCACTTGTACTTGCGTGGCTTGGAAATCTGCACTACTGGATGTCGCTCAGTATGCTTGATCTTGGCTACCGTACGGGAAATGACAGTGCCATTGACCATGCAATGGCGCAAATGATGTCGGCGATCTATCCCATTGCACAGGAATTGCCACACCACCAGGTCGGGATGCCTTTTGATCCGCTCAGTATGGGATATGCGCTCGGTGCTAATCTGACGCAAAGCAAACGAATTATCGCGAGTTTTGGGCGGGAAGCTCTGAATTTTTCAAAAACGATTCAGCACCGCTTACCCGATGGCTACGATATTGAGGCGACCGAAGACCTCATCGCGTATATAAACACTTAGCCACACACGATACCTCTATTGTTGGGTTAGACCCAAAACCTCGCTATTCCGCAGCTACCGCATTTTTTCAAACAGGTTTCCCTGTGGGTTTCTGGCGAAGCGGAATCTGATCTGCTGCACCTTGCGCCCGCGTTTAATGGGTTCCCAGTCGATTAGCCAACTGTCCTTCTCTCGAAGTTCTTTAACGGCTGGTTCAATGATGCGCTCTCTATTACCGCAACCCTTCATTTTCAATGGGCCGCTTTCAACTGGAAACGGATTTATGAAGAATTGACCCTATAGAGCATAAAAATGTGGGGGGCAATGGTATCTGTCCTTTCCATTGATGACGTCGCTTGGAATACTCGTTTCATGTCATTGATTACGGGTTTTCCTGCTATGAACAGCTATTCCATCAAAGTGGCCCTGCGCGGCGTATCGCCCATGGTCTGGCGTCGTTTTCGGATAACGGGCGATACGTCGCTCGCCAGCCTTCACTTCCTCATCCAGATCAGTCAGGGGTGGACCGATGATCATCTGCACCGGTTTCATATCTACGGTAAGGATTACGGCATTTATCACGATGGCGGCATGTCATTCTCTGACAATGCCTTTCGGGTGCAGATAGATGATTTTGCATTCGATATTGGTGACCGGTTCACCTACGAATATAACTTCTTTGCACCGTGGGAGCATGATATTCGCATTGAAGACATTGAGGAACAATCATCCCGCAAAAAGATACCTTTCTGCCTCAGCGGTAATGGTATGCAAGGCGCTACGGTGTATGATGTCCATGAACAGACAATGGCTTTCTTCCAGTTTCTGGCCAAGGCGGATGCGGCAACGACAGTCGCTGAACTCCGGCCTTATCTCGATGCCCTGAATGCCGTCCGCTTTAACCGCCACGAGGTCAATCGAGGCTTTGCTGAACTGGACATGGACGCCCCGGCCATAGATCAAATCCTGATGTTTGGTTAACCGGCAAGAAACAACCGGCAAGAAACAATTGGCCCTTTTTTCCAGAAAGGTATACCTTTTCAAAACCTTGGGTCGCTTCATTAAACAGCCCTGATTGGCCAACCAAGCCTTCGATAGATTGCTGTATGCTTGTATTCACGCACATCCCGTTCCATTACCTGTCCTAACTGCATAATCAGAGTTTATTGACAGATTGTTCTTCCAAAAGAAAGGCAATGTAAGATATCAGCAAAATACCAAGGTAATTAGAATGCTCCCATAATTCAAGTCTGTCTCCTACAATAATATCGAAGATTATAAATCCAATAAAACATATAAGAGAACAGGCAATGCCCAGCTTGAATACATCTGCTTTAGAGCCTTTTAAGAGAGCAATGATAGATCCTATAAAAACTACGGAAATTGCAATTTCGACAACACCTGCACAAAGGAGCGTTGGGGCAATATAAGCCGTGCTAATGTTTATTTTTTCAAAATACGAAGAAAACTTTTCAAAACGATCATTTCCCCACCAAGTTATAAAATTCAAGTCCGTTCTAAAAAGAAATTTATCTAACCCATTCATCAGCCAAAAAAGAAACCAAAAAACGGACATTAGAATGGTAATTTGCTTTTGAGCTATTTTATTCAACAATTAAATACAACCTTTTATTAGACCCGATTCACAATAGGGGCTATCCCGAATTATTCACCGGATTGGTGATTCTGAGCTTGCAGCGGTAGCGTAACCATCTGATATAGTGTAAAGAATATGGTATAACAGCCATCCGATACACTGGACAGAAACCGCCCCACTGCCATGACCGATATTGCACCAGTTTCCCCCGCATTTCCATGTCAAAAACATTTGGAGTTGTCCGGTTTATGTACCATGGCAGTTGTCCGCTTCTGTTTTCCACGGGTGAGGGTTTTGGGAGCCGTAGGCGAGCAAGACCCTCACCCGTGGTTCGGCTGGTCGAAGCGGTTCACGCAGCCTGTTCTTTAACATCTTTAATCTCCGTTCCATCGGGTTCATACATGGCAAGCTTTCTGGGGCCATGGAACACCGCCAACTGGCCGTTTGGATATTCATGAACCCGAACACGGGCTTTGACGTAGTGGTTCCGATGGCAATCTGCGGGTATCTGAAGACACCGGTTTTTGTAGCGAACGGTGTTGTCTTTTCCGACCACGCGTTGTTCCTGCACACATAGAACGTTGGCCAGATCGCCAGCAAACGGCACAAAGGCTGATCCATCACCGGATGGCTTGATTGCAAATTTTTCATTATGACCTGACAGATACTCTTCGATCAAAAACCGATTGGCTTCTTCCATCGTCGTAATGCCGTTTAAGCGCAGTTCTTGAGGCAATCGGTTTTGAAGCGTCCCGAACATGCGTTCCGAGCGCCCGCGGGCCCTCAGGCGAATAGGCCAGTATCAATTCACTGCCAAGCTGGGTTAAAGCCCGCCCAAATTGGGTCGGTTTGACTCTGGTCCATGAGATTCTCATGCCGTTCTTAATATGATAGTCGATATTCATGGTAGAGCGAGAACAAATTTGACAAACGGACGGAACGGACTGAACGGACTTGGAACGGATCGTGTTTCGGTATATCGTCGAGAAATACGAGGTGTCGCAACCCGTGTTCACAGCGGCACTGGACACTGCAAAGGATGATGGAGGTAAAGCACTGATGGGTACAATCGCAGAAACATGGAAGAAAGAAGGCGAGGCCAAATCTTTGGTGCGTCTGCTGGTCAAGCGGTTTGGCGCCCTGCCCCAGCCTGTGGTGGCGCAGATCGCTGCCGGGAGTATTAAGGAGCTGGATCGCTGGGTGGATCGCGTTCTGGATGCCCCTACGCTGGAAGCTGTCTTCGGGGAGCGGCGCGATCACTGAGGGATGAAAGGAAAAACAACGATGACACTCAGAAAGCTGGAAAAGACCATGAAGGGGTTCTATGACTAAAAGGGAACCCATAAATGTCACAATCTAAAGTTAGTCTGGCTCAACAAAAATGCGATATTATTGCGTACACAATTATGACATCTGCAATATCCGCATTCGATCAATACTATGAGATGAGTGATGGTGATTGTTGGGTCAACCAGACGCCTGAATACTGGTACACCAGCATGATTGCCAAGGCTCTAAATGAAAAATTAGATGATCGAAATATCATCATGGAAAACTCAGTCGCAGAGATTCGATACAATGCAAATAAAAGAACAAAAGGAGCAGCAACAAAATCTTACAGAACAAAGGGAAGGGCAGATATCTCCCTTTGGACAAAGAAATGGAAGCCACGAACGGTTATTGAAGTTAAAAAAGGATGGTCGTGGGATAAAACCCGTTTTGGACCCGATATTGGTCGCATATTAGCGTCGCTCAAAGAAACAGGACGAGCATCAAAGGTTGGCACAATCGAGAATGGCTACTTTGTGGTAATTACAGATGCCCGAGATAGTGCAAATGAAACCGCTGAAGATCAAATCAAAAGATTCAAAGTCCAAGCTAAATGCAAAATTGAAGAATTTTGCAAAAAAACGGGATCAAATTTTAAAATTAAAGGATATTTTAAACTAGGGAAAATTGTGGTTGAAGTCGAAAGTCGAATGGCAGTTTTAGTATTCAAGTTTACTTAATTTTGCACCAACCTCCCAGATTCTTCCAAAAACCGCTCATTAGGAGATACGCAATAATAATTGCTACGTTTGATCGCGGCTGCGTGGTGTGATTGTGTAGTTCCATTCTGGGTGGAAGGCATTCCCTTCGATGACGAGACTGTCCATTTCAGCGTTGGTGATTTTGACACCCTTCTCGTAAATACCTTCGTCAAGCGCGCATTCCACTTTCAGCCCGGCGTTCGTCGTCGTCGCCCCGATCAACTCGACGACTGCCATACGGCTAGACAGCGGCCGTCCGCGCCAGTTCTGTGTAGTGTGGCAAAACATCCGATGCTCAATGCGGTTCCACTTTGATGTGCCGGGCGGATAGTGATGGACGTGCAAGACAAGGTCGGTTTCGTCAGCAAACCTCTGCAGCTCTACCTTCCATAACCGGACGCGCGCACCGTTCGATCCGCCGCAGTCAGCCGTTATTGTCAGCTCGCGCATGCCAGGATGGCGCTGCAGGCCCATGCGCTTCCGCCAAGTACGGATATTCCGCCAAGTACGGATAGAGTTGACGGCGAATGAAGCAGTGTCAGCGGTGACGCCGACGCTGACCCAGCCAGTATTGGTGCCAACGTCGTAGACACCGTAGGGCACCACTTTGCCGAGCTCCTTGTCGGGGAAATCATGTACATTGACGCAGGCGGGGTCGCCTTTCGGTCGATAGTCGCTGCCACCGTTGCGGTAGTTGCCTATCAACTCCTTCTTCTTGGTGTCGACCGAGATGACAGGCTGCCCAGCCGCCTGCGCGTCCAACACGCTGGCGTTAATATGCTCGAACTGCGCGTCACGATCAGGGTGGTTGGTGCCATCGTGCGTTTTGCGGTTGACCTGCCGCGAGTATTCAAGCTTTGTTTCCAACAACTTGGCGACAGTATTGGCACATACAGCATGGCCTGTTGCACACAGTGCCGCAGCCAGCTTGGCCGGGCTCTTCGACACCCATTTAAGGGGGCGTATAGGATCACCCATCGTCGCTGGCTCGGCGAGGCGCTGCAAGTCTGACACCAGCGTCACATCAAGGTCTGCGACCTCGCGTCGCCCTCCACCCTTGCGGCGCACTCGGCCATTGCCTGGCTCTGGAGTATCAAGATCATTGATGCCTCGCCCGATGGTGGAGCGCGCGAGACCAGTGATCTGCGCAACGGCCGCAAGACCGCCGCGCCCTGCCGCTCGGGTTTCTGCGGCGGCAAACAAACGCCGACCACGTTCGCCAAGTTTCGAACCAAATACTTCCCATCGCTGCCTAATTTGTGCTGCCTAATTTGTTCTCGCTCTACCATGAATATCGACTATCATATTAAGAACGGCATGAGAATCTCATGGACCAGAGTCAAACCGACGCAGGGACAAAGGCTTCTGATTCACTTATTGTTGAATGTCTCCTAACTGCATAATCAGACGCTATAGGGCGTTTAGGAAATTTCGCACTTTTAGTCATAAAACCCCATATTGCTCGCGGATTTTACGGCCCGTCTCATTCATCAACAATCCATCGATAATGTAGGGGGCTTCGCTGACCGTTACCGAGATGTTTTGGGTGGCAAAGGGTCCGTACTGATCTCCTATGAGGGCGTTATCTGAGGCAGGTGATGAGAGAGCATTTCCACCACTTCGGGAGCAGTGTTGTTGCGCAATGCTCTGGTCAGCCAACTTTCAAACTCCGACTGCCTGCAGGCCTTAAGTATCGACGAAGCGTGCGAAAGCAGGCCCTTGTTGTCATAGTGTGCAAGAAGCTTTGGTAAATCTCGTTCGGTTATCGCTTCATTGATCTGGTCTTCGATGCCCTGCGCAATAGAATTGATATCAAGGGCCACAGTGCGACTCTTATATTCTGTTTTGAGTATCCACTCATTGGTTCCAACCCCCCGTCTTCAGACGGGAGTGCTTTAGCACGAAAGAATCGGTTATAGTCTTATCCTCCCTAAAAATGAGCCGCCGTAAGGAATAAGGCTCATTTTTAGGGAGGATAAGACTATGCAATATGACACTGGGAAACACTGCGTTTTCTACCATCGCTATCACATCGTTTGGACAACAAAATATCGCTACAAGGTTCTGCGTGGGGCGGTTCAATTGCGGGTGCGTGACATCATCAAACAAGTTTGCAGCGAGAAAGGCGTCGATATAATCACAGGCGTCCTTTCCAGCGACCACGTTCATATGTTTGTGTCCGTTCCGCCAAAACTGGCGATCAGTGACTTGGTGCGACTTATGAAAGGACGCTCATCCCACAAAGTCCAACGCGAGTTTACACACCTGAAGAAACGCTACTGGGGCTGTCACTTTTGGGGGCGTGGGTATTTTTCAACCACCAACGGTGTGATCACAGAAGACTTCGTACTTCAGTACCTGGAAAATCACATCCCTCATCCTACCGACGCCAGTCGGTAGTGGTTGAGTTCATCGAGCGTTACTGCCGCACTCAGATCGATCTTTTTCAGTGTGCGATCTATGCGCCTTCTGCAATAACGCACAACTACCTTTTCGACCTTCTCATCTGAATTGACTGCTCCAAAGACTGCATCGGACAGCCTTGAAAGGCGATCCGCGAGCTCCTCATTCTGATAACCTTCCGCGGCGGCAATGGCTTTACTGACGCCTGGCAGCAAGATTATGTTCTCGATCTCCGAAACAGGTAATGTCGCAATGCCAAGTTTTGCAAGATAGGTTTTGTCTGCAATCTCGTAATCGTCAGCGTCGACAATACCGGAGCAAGTGATACGGGTCAGTTCAGCATTTTTTCGCATGGTTACGACAGAATGGATGACCTCTGTGCAAGAGCTGCGTGGAATGACAGTCCATTCAGGGTAGCAACAACGATAGATCGCCATATCAAGACTTGTATGACCACCCTCGACGAAAAGTATTGGTCTCCGACTTCCGAGGATGAGCGTAGCAAGTTCTTCGTCAAACCCGGTATCTTCTGGAATATTTCCGATCTCCCAGAAAGGCGTGGGATCATAATCCCGTATCACAAACTTCCGGGCGGTTCGTGCCGCCGCAAACTCAAGGTCATGTGTGATGAATACGAAAGCGCAATCTGGCCTTACCGCTTCCAGTTCATCCCACAGCTTAGACATGATTGAACGATGCACATGCAGTTCGGGCTCATCAATAATTAAGATAGTGCTTTCACCCGCGACCAATACTTGCCCAATCATGTAGAAGATTGCACGCTCCCCATCGCTCATTTCAGAGGCATTGTAGGTGTTATCTGACCCCGGCACTGATACGAGGATATTATCGCCTGTTATGTGAAGTTGTCTGTGAGGTAAAAGTTTTACCCAAATATCATTCAGTCGCTGTAATTTAGTAAACTGGTATTCGCCATCAGGAGTATCTGTGCGTGGATTGTTTTGCTCATGTGTCTTCAGCGCAGTATTTGATTGATCAGCGAACAATGCTTGTATGAGAAAATCGAAATCATTCAGCAACCAAACAGCCCCTTTGGAACGCCAACGTTGGCCAATCCGGTGCCCAACTTGAGCATCTTCTGCCGGATGTCCTGTCTGAAGCCCCATAAGCGCTTGTTTCTCACTGATTTTAGCCACACTTGGATTGAGACTCAGTGCCCTGTGTGCGGATATTCTGTGTGCACTCAATCCGAGGGCATTCTCAATATGAACCGCTAGACGGGTTTTTCCGCCTCCATTCGCACCAACAAATATGATTGATTCGCCGCTTTCTAGTGAAATGCTCATGTTCTCTTGGGGGGTAGGAATGGAAAACTGAAAGGTCAAATAATTATATCCTGTAATATTTTCTTTGGCTTACGCTACGAGTTCTGCTCGACTTGCTCAACTGGTATTCTCAATATGGGGTCTGTTCAGGCTGGGGGCGGAATCGTATCATAAGCCACTTGATCATAATTTTGGCCACCTGTATCGTAAGTTTCGCAAATAATTACGGACAGGTCCAAAGATATTAGAAATTTAGATTTATGTCTCTATGGTCCGAAATGCAGCTTGTTATAGCAATTGCTTGTTCTCTGGGTAACTTCTCAAGACTACGCAATCCAATCGTTGTACGAATTGATTTTTCATAACTTGCAAAAGGTTCAGTTAAATCGGCTATCGCTTTCAGGCGCCATTTTAGATCGGATTCTAAATTCTGCATAGCGTTCGCAATTGATTTATCAACTTTGTTCTGATTTGGTGAGCTACGTTTCAATTCTCGTCTTGCCTCCGTTAAGTATGAAGCAACTTTCTTTGCGCCAGGAACTCTATTGAATGCACTAATCTCGGCTTTAACCCTATCTGTTAAGACATCACCTTGAAGACCTTCCATATCAATTTTCAGAACTTCTAAATTACCTTTTAATGTCGCAAGCGAATCTGTCGCCTTAAGGATTTCTTCGAACTCTTGAATTGGTTGATATCCCGCATCAACAGCACGCCTATATTGCATCTTCGCTTTTTTATTCTCAGATTTTGCTTCTATATAAACTTGATAATGCTCGCTCCATTCTTCGGGAATACTTTCGTTCAGAGTGATAATCAGTTCCTTCATACTTCCTATATTATGATTTAGATCGGCAACCGAGTGATTATTTGACAGCGCTTCTTTGTGTTCTTTCTCCAGTTTTTGTATTTTCTTTTCCGTACGTCGTACTTCCCGTTCGATATTGCGCACTTGGTTATGTAGTGGCCGATAAGAGACTTCTAATTTTTCCAAAATAGCTTCGGTTTTCTCGATCTCTGAAAATAATTCAAATGAAGCATTGGCATTTTCAAAACTAGCAATAAGACTGTTTTGGAGGGGGGCGGGCAAATTACTGATGTCGGCCTTTTGTATCTTACTAATTGCACCCCGGATCACATCCGAATTTCCTGCATACTCAATACCAATGTACTGTTCAATGCAGTGTTGTAGGCGTGGGTTGCGTGGTGGTGGAGCCGTTTCTGCCGTCAGCGCCGCACGCGTTGGCACATAGTTTACCAAACTGGGATAAGCCCCAACTATCACAAGTGCAAAAAGCTGGATTAAAATAAACGGAATAACACCCTTGTATATATGAGTAGTCTTAATCGATGGCGGGGCTACACCACGCAAATAAAACAACGCAAAACCAAACGGTGGCGTTAAAAATGACGTTTGCATATTAAGGCCGATCATTACTCCAAGCCAAACAGCGGATACATTTGCCGAAGGGTCGGAAAGTAATATCGGTGCCACAATGGGGACAACAACGATAGCTATCTCAATAAAGTCTAGGAAAAAGCCGAGCAGAAAAATAACGGCCATAACGATTACAAATTTGGTCCAAAAGCCACCGGGTAGGCCATTTAGGAAATTACGGATTAATTCTTCTCCCCCAAATGCCCGAAAAGCTGCCGTCAACATCGCGGCCCCAAGAAGAATAATAAAGACGAACGACGTCGTTTTTGCAGTTTCAAGCATCACACTATACAAAGTGTTGTCCACAACATAAGTGCGCCATGTGCTCCATACGATCGCAACAACTATGCCGCCGACCGCCAAAGTAGCCAATGCAATCCCTACCCGATCCGAATAAGAGTTAATATTCTGTACGTTTGTATCGAAATTTGTAAGCACCCACGCGAGCGACAGGATTGAAACTATAACTATAGCAACAGGCAAATAAGTTGTCCTTCTACCTTCAGCTAAGCGATACCCTGCCATTATCGTTGCTCCCGCCGCTCCAATTGCACCGGCTTGGTTTACAGTTGCAACACCGCTTACAATTGACCCTAGAACAAGAAGAATAAGTGCTAATGGGGGGATCAACGCCAAAAGAAGCCGTTTTACGAAATCCCTGTCAAAACCATTTTCAGAGGGAACAGGTGGTGCATCCTTAGGACGTAAAAGTGCAAACCCTAGAATGTAAATTATATACAGGCCGACCAAAAGAAGCCCAGGAACTATGGCACCTTGAAACATATCACCAGCACTCGTTGATCCAACACTGAATTCAGAGGGCATAGAAAATTCGCCAGTTGCCTGCTTATAAAGCGTCTTTCTAGCTGTATCAGCTTGATCCACTGCACTGGATAATTGATCAGCTAAAATAATCAGAACAATTGAAGGGGGGATTATCTGCCCCAAAGTGCCGGACGCTGAGATAGCACCAGTAGCCAAGGGCATTGAATAATTTCGTGCCTGCATTGCTGGCAATGAAATCAAACCCATTGCTACGACAGTTGCGCCAACTATACCAGTAGTAGCAGCTAACAAGGCGCCGACTACTACAACAGAAATTCCTAACCCGCCAGGAATTGGGCCAAATAATTGAGCCATAGCAATCAATAGGTCTTCAGCAATTTTTGATCGTTGCAGCATAATTCCCATAAATATAAACAATGGGATAGCAATAAGCGTGTCTCGATCTGGCTCCCAATACACCCCCCTCAGGTTTGTTACACCCGCGCTAAGCCACGAATAAGGGCCACCATGAGAAAAAAAAGCGTCCACGTCACCTTCGAAAACAAACCCCGCACCTGCCGCCAATGACACTGTCAGTATTGCAGAGCCAGGCAAAGCAAAAGCAACGGGAAATCCCGAACCTAACGCGAACGCCATCAACAGGACTAATAGGAATAAGAAAAATAGTTCCATAGGGAGAGAAATCCTGTTTAGTTAGTGTGTTATCATTTCGGGAGAATTCCCCGATTGACTTAAAATATCTGCAATTGCATTGAAGAACATTGCTACAAATTGGATCAACATGGTGACGGCAAAAACACCTAAAAACCCAGCCATCATATATTTTGTGTACATTCCAAAACCAGACGGTGTTATTTCAAAAATCAGAATTGGGCCGTTAATGGTGCTCGCTTTGCCACCCATACCAATTAGAATAATTGTCCAACAAAACACCATTCCAAATAATATTGACCCCATAGCATTGGAAATGCCTTTGTTTCTTTTTTTGAACCCTGCATATATTATGTCGACGCGCACATGTGCATCATCAAGCAAAGTATATGCACTAGAAAAAAGGAAAAGGGCCGCGTACCAAAACCTAACTAAATCCGCCATTAATGGCTGTTCATACGAATACACAAATCGTGAAAAAACTATAACCAACTCAGCAGCAACAACCAAAAGTGTTAACCAAATAAAACCAAGCGTTTTCGTAAAATACCCCACAATAATTGACATCAAGAATATTGGCGCGTGTAGGTAAACAGCACGGAACTGGGATTTACCTAACGATTTTGATAAGCCTTCCAAACCGAAGGCGTCAAACATACCTTGTATACGCATAAAAGAAACAGAAGCATCAACAAGACCAACGAATAGAACAAACCAAAATGCTACCCTAATTAGGAACGAATTAAGGTCTATTAAGTTTGTAGCCGAGCTCCTCAAATTATCAATTCGCCCTACAGCCATTAATATTATAACTCCAAGTATACAGTTAAGATATAATGCAAATTGAAGCGATCCACGCTTTGTATTTACATCAGAAATCAAAGGTAACTGTGCGCCCGGCCATTCGAACCAATTAGTCAATATTGTATTAATTACAAAGGCCAAAAGTACGGCGATGACAGACCAACCTAGCATTAGTGCTATACGAGAATATACGCCTACAATAACGTCAGGATGCTCTATTTCTTCCATAATCTATCTTGTCCTTTAGTCTCAAAATAGCGGAGCGTTATTTAATAACGCTCCGCATTTGTTTTATGGGTTCAAAACTCTTTGACGTTTTTGAACATAAGCTGCATCTGATAACGCAGTCCAATCACCAATTTCTTTTCGCGCCTTTAAGAAACTATCGAAGATACGTTTAGACAAATCGCTATGATCACGCGCTTCTTCGATCACTTCTGCTGCTGCTGCACCAAAACTATCGTAGATATCATCATTAAACTCACGCAATTGAACGCCGTTTTCATTGACTAACTTGTTCAAATACAAACCATTGTTGGCATTTGTCTCCGCCATTTGACGCGCATTCTCTTCATTACAGGCTGCTTCAATAATTGCTTGATGCGTTTTTGAAAGACCGCCCCACCATGAAGCATTCATGCCCATTGATAACTGCGAACCAGGTTCATGCATACCAGGCCAGTAGTAATATTTAGCAGCCTCATAGAATTTCATGAAATAATCATTATATGGGCCAACCCATTCTGTTGCATCAATCGCGCCGGAAACCAAGTTTTCATAAATTTGAGACCCAGGCAGTGTTACAGGTGCAGCGCCCAATTTGGACATCACATCACTCGCAAGACCAGGAATGCGCATTTTAAGGCCCTTCAAATCATCTACAGAGTTGATTTCCTTATTAAACCAACCACCCATTTGCGTACCTGTATTACCACATGCGAAAGCTTTTAAGCCAAATTCTCCAGAGAGCTCATCCCACAATTCTTGACCTCCTGCATATTTGGTCCAAGCATCCATTTCTGTATAGGTTAAGCCAAAGGGAACACCTGTAAATGCGGCTAAGCCAGGATGTTTGCCCTTCCAATAATATTCCGCAGCAATGTATGCTTGTGAGTCACCAGAAGCCGCGCTGTCGAAAGTATCAAAATATCCGACCTTTTCACCACCGGCAAAGTACTGGACGTCGATTTGCCCTTCTGTCAGCTCACCAATCCGTGCAACAAGACGTTGAGCGCTGGTTCCCAAGCCTGGAAAGTCGCGTGGAAATGAGCCTACTATGGTCATTTCGATTTTTGATTGTGCATTTGCGGGTGCAGCCAATGCTGTAGTTGTTACAGCAGCACTGGCCCCCAGTGTTGAATTCTTAAGAAAAGAACGACGGTCCATTTCTGATTTCCTCCATGTTGTATAGTGCATTATTTTGAGTTGCACTTTTAAATTTAGGCCATCTTAAGAATGGATATTATCCACGTAGCCACAAGGTTGGCCTTTTAATCCCTGCGGTAATATTTACTTCAGTGTTCGGGGATTAATTGGCAGGTTACTTGGTAACTCCAACGCCTCCTCAAAACGGCGAGCTACTCTCAACAAGGAAGCCTCTCCGCGAGGTTTTCCAACAATTTGTACGCCTATGGGTAGCCCGGTCTTGGTGAAACCACATGGCACACTGATAACGGGGCACGCTGTCATCGTGAGAGCGAATGTGATCGAAAACCAGTCGATATATGTTAAGCAGGGTTTGCCATCAATCTCTTCAATATAGCGTTGCTCAACCGGAAATGGCGCAATTGACGCGGCAGGGCACACTAAGAAATCATGGTGCTCGAAGAACTTTACCATCTTGATATAGAGTTGATTTCGCACCCGCTCAGCTTCAAATATCTGCGCAGGGTCAAGGTTTAGACCTCGTTCAATATTTCCAATAATTTCTGGTGCAATACGGTCGCGATGTTGCTCCAGAATAGGTTCCATCAAGGTAGCAAAGAGAACAGCCCGATGCGTTTGGAACGCGTCGAGTACACCTGAAAAATCAGGAATGTCATTTGTCACTTGTGCGCCTAAATCAGTAAACTTCTGTGCGGCTACCTGACATACGTTTGCAATTTCTGGCTCCATCGGAACAATAGATAAATCTGGACTAAATGCCACGCGTGTTGGCATTTCAGTTCCTTCTAGCGCTGAAACAAACGACGTGTTTTCTTGATCAAAGGATAACGGATCATCCATTTGATGACCTGCACCAGCGTCTAACATCAACGCGACATCGTCAACACAACGCGCCATAGGGCCCTCAACCCACAGGGTGTCAGTAGCAGGTAATCTTGCCCCTCTCGGAACACGACCAGGACCTGGCCTCAAACCGACGATGCCTGTAAATGCCGCGGGTGTCCGTAAGCTTCCACCAAGATCATTTCCTGTGGCCAACCAAACTGACCCACTTGCAAGCGCAGCTGCGGAACCACCAGAAGATCCACCTACACTCATCCGTAAATCCCATGGATTCCTTGTAGGACCAAAGACTGGATTAAAGGTGTTCCCGCCTGCCCATTCTGGAACATTGGATTTTGCTACCGTAATTGCGCCGTTATCTTCCAATTGCCTAACAGTCGCATCTGATTTTTCAGCAACGTTATCGGCATAAATTGGTGAACCATATGTGGTAACAGCACCCGCCACATCATTGTAATCTTTAACGGCTATCGGCAAGCCACATAAGGATTTTGGGTTAGCGTCATGTGCAGTCATTTCCCAATTGCTTGCTTTCGCGCGCGCTTGCTCAAAACAATGGATGGGCACAGCATTAACCTGCCTATCAACGTCTTCGATGCGGTCAATTGAAGCTTCGACCAACTCGGACGGAGTGATTTCTTTTTTTCGGAGGCTATTAACTGCCTCAGTTGCCGTCATGCGGCACAGTTCATTCATCGTATCAGGTTGCGATGGGCTTATTGTGTCAGATTTAGTCACAGAGATACTCCTCTAGTCTTTTTGTTGGTAAATGTCTGCGTATGTTTCGCGCAGCTTATTTTTCATCACTTTTCCCATGACATTTCGAGGTAATTCCTCTGTCATGAAAATTTTACGGGGTTGTTTATAACGCGCCAGATGTGGGGCTATTTTTTCAAGTATCTGTTCAGGCTCCAGTTGCGCATCCTTTTGTAGAACGACAATTGCCGTAACGGCTTCACCAAGGTCTGGCATCGGTACACCAATAACAGCGCTCTCTAAGACACCAGGAACTTCATCGATCAAAAGCTCCAACTCTTTCGGGTAAATATTATACCCGCCACTAATAACCAGATCCTTATCGCGACCCACGATTTTCAAGTATCCTCGATCGTCTACAGTCCCTAAATCACCTGTGATGAAGAAACCATCTTTGCGAAAGTCCTCGGCTGTTTTTTCGGGCATCTTCCAATATCCCTTGAATACATTCGGACCACGCACTTCGATTGATCCCGTGTCTCCTGCCTTCAAAGGCGTCGCTGATTTTTGGTCAACAACCCGGACTTCAATATCAGGAAGAGGAAGACCAACGGTACCCGGGCGACGTTCTCCGTTATATGGGTTCGACGTATTCATACATGTTTCAGTCATACCGTAACGTTCGAGGATTGTATGACCAGTTCGCGCCTGAAATTCCGTATGCGTATCGGCTAGAAGTGGAGCCGAGCCAGATACGAATAATCTCATTCCTTTTACCGCTTCCTGAGTTAGGCTTTTGGAAGCCAACATTCGCGTGTAGAATGTAGGGACCCCCATTAAGACAGATGATTTGCTGCAAAGTATGATAATTTCTTCAATATCAAACCCCGTTAAGAACTCCATCGATGCTCCACTGGCTAAAACCATATTGCAAGCAACGAACAATCCATGCGTATGAAAGATCGGTAGCGCATGAATGAGATGATCTTGGTCCGTAAATTCCCAAGTCTTCAAAAGCGCATCACAATTTGAAGACAAGTTTTGGTGTGTCAGCATTGCACCTTTTGATCTACCCGTCGTACCGGACGTGTACAAAATAGCGGCGAGATCATCTTTTGCCATTTCTACATTAGTTTGTAACGGAGGTAGCGACTGCGCTAAATTTGACAGATCACCGCTTCCATTCGCATCCAACCCAATTATTGCTACATCTTGCGGAATACCGGGGTAATCTTCGTTTACACTATCTGACGGACAGATGAACACTCTGGGTTCTGCATCGCCTAGAAAATATCCAATTTCAGATGCCGTATAAGCTGTATTCAATGGCAAGTAGACGCCACCAACTTGTAAACAAGCCAAGTACACCAAAATAGCTTCAGGACTTTTATCTACCTGAGCAGCAATTCGGTCGCCCTTTTGAACTCCAAGCTCAATCAACGCAGAAGCAAATTTACGAACCTTCGTATTCGCCTGACTATACGTTATGCTACGGTTACCCATCATGGAAAAAAGCGTTTTTTCTGAATAGATCCCACAATTTATATCAAATGAGTTAAAGATAGTATTAGGCAACGTCTTGGAAACCTCTCCAGATTTATCAATGATGTCACTATTTAATGTTGTCATGCCACGCTCCCCGCTAATGCATTAATTTTTCGCTGGAATTTTGGATCGATCGCAATGCTTCCTTCGCTTACGAACGCTTCATGACGTGTCTCAATCATATCCAGTTGGTATTCATAATTAACCATTACCCCATAGGAGTTCCGAATCCCGTTTTTCGTTAAATCTGCTGGCCAGTTAATGTCTTTGACGCATGCGCCATTACCTAAATGGAACCGCGCAACAGGGTCAATCGGCATTCCATCACGTTTACTCGTAGAGATCAGGTAGGATGCCGCAATTGACATAAACTTAGGTTTTATTGCATTCGCCAATTTTTTATCAATACGCCAATCACTGCCCTCTAAGTCATCGATCATTTTCGCAATATCAGGATCTTCGTCTACCTGAGATTTTAACCACCTAGCCAAACCAGGCATTGGGGATAGCGTGACAAATGTATTGAGGTTAGGAAGCTCTTGGCTAATCTCCTTGACCACTTGTTTGATCAGGAAGTTGCCAAATGAAATTCCAGCCAAACCTTTCTGGCAGTTGCTGATTGAATAAAAGACGGCAGTATTCAGATTGTCCTCATCGCCAACATCTTCAGTAGACAATAACGGTGCTATCTCTCCTGGCACACGCTTGCAAAGCGCTACCTCTACAAATATTAGCGGCTCATCCCCTGTAGCAGGATGAAAGAAACCATAACAACGACGGTCAGACGGGGCTAATCGACGCCGCAAATCATCCCAATCTCGAATCTCATGAACAGCTTCATACTTAACGATTTTGCTTAAAATTGCTGCAGAAGTATTCCAATCAATACGTCGCATCACAAGAAACCCACGATTAAACCAAGACGCAAAGAGATGTAGAAAATCTGCATCTAACGGTCTAAGCTCTGGATTAGTTTTAATAGCGATAAGCAGGTCTTTTCGCATTCGAACTAACGCAAGCGTGCCACCAGAACATGTATTTAAACGCCGAAATAAGGTCTGCCGCTTAGGTTCCACTGCAGAAAACAATGTGTTTAGATCTGCATTCTTTGATGTTTTTTCCCAGTTTGCATAAGCTTCACGAACTATTTCTGGGTTTGCACCATATTGGTTTAGTATGTGTTTGAAAAACTCTATTCTTTCATCGGCTGTCAATTGCTCGTAGGCCGAAAAGGCAACTTCGGCAATCGCAATACGCGAAGCTTCGCCCGTTTTCGATAATAGATCCTCACATGAAACAAAAAGGCTTTGCAGAGGTTCAAGGCTAGCAGACAGGGTTCCCGTTCGCACAAAGCGCACTCGTCTACTAATCGTAGACAGCATCTCATGCATAAATTCTAAATTTGAACTTCTCACAGTAATCCCCTTCCTAAGGAATCATCTAACAGGTTTGATTTCTGTTGTATATAACAAAACTTTTGTAATATATTTCTTTATGTTTTATTATATATAATATACTTAGAAGATCAGATACACGGAGATAACAAAAATTAGTGCCCACGATGTTGGAAAAAAAGTGCGTTATTTCACTGACGCTCACATTACTGAAAAAACCGATATGAAAGACAGCACTAAAGAGAGAAAATTATGGTAAGTATTAGTCAATCAGAACGCGTACGAGATATTATGGAAGCCGCTATAATCAATGGCGAATATAAGCCAGGAGTAAAGTTGGACTTAGAGTTACTGGCAAAAAAGTTTGGCTGCTCTCGCACCCCTATTAGGGAGGCACTACAACTCCTCGAAAACTCTGGGCTTGTTAGGGTTGCTCCAAAGCAAGGCACATTTGTTTCACAATTTTCTGTAGAAGAATTAACAGACCGTTTTGAAGTAATGGCAGAACTTGAGGCGCTTTGTGCAAGCCTCTCTGCCCGAAGAATGACTTTAGAAGAAATAGATGACTTAGAAAGTACAAACGAGAAATGCCATAAGCACGTAATTGCCGCAGATTATGACGCCTATTATAATGAAAATAATTTATTTCATTCCAAAATTTATAGTGGCAGTCGGAATCCGTTTCTAGCTAAGGAAGCCCAAAACCTACAAGCCGTACTCCACCCATACCGTAGAATGCAATTGCGCGTGCGTAATAGAATGAAAAAATCTTTAGCTGAGCATAATGAAATTACCGAAGCAATTCGTACTGGTGATGATATTGCAGTTAAAGATATTATGCGTAACCACGTTAAAATTCAGGGTGATAGATATAATGATTTTATTTCATTCATGCGTGCCATGTAATTCTTTGTAATAAATACCAATGTGGTATCGAAAGATATCAGTACTTGCAGCTACTTCTGTGGTTGCCATCCATAATGCAGGAAGTTTTTGGCCTTTTAAGTCTGGAATCAAGTGCGGTCTTCTATAAGAGAGTACCCCAAAGCGTGGGGCAATTATGCTGCCATTTTATGTTCTTCCTCGGGTTTCATGCCTGGATACCATTGCTCAAACTTGCTTCTCAAGGTTCCATCGAGCGTGCGGGTACGGGTTTGTAACATGAGGTGGGCACCACAATTTTTGACCATCGCATTTGCTGGCGTTTGCAAAAGCGTTTTCCAACAACTGTATTGACAGTACTTTCTACAAAGCCGGTTGAAATCCGTTCGCCATATCGCCTACGTTCCGCGTAATTTGGGATCATCCAGGCGCTGTTGGTGATATATGTTTGGAATTCGGCGGATGTTTTGCGAAAAGCCTTGATGCTGGTATAATCCGTTTCAACTTCATCCAGATCCATGACCAAATCGTCAATTGCAATTAGCCCGTCATGCAGATTTCCATTCCACAGATAGGCTTTGATCTGGCGAAGCATTCTGGCCAGTTGCTCTCCCTCAACCAGATTATGGTGGGCCAGCCCTTTGACATATTGCTGCATAACCGTGATGCGCATGGTGATGTGAAACCAGTCCAGGATATGCTCAAAAGAGGGTGCCATATCGCGGGCCATATTTATGACCGTATCGCCACCATCGGTCATGAATGTGATCTGCTGGTTTTCTTGCCAGCCCTGATCTTTTAAAACCTCATGCAATCGCCGTTTGGGTTTTTCGTCATGGCTTTGCACTAGGCCAAGGTAGCGATCTGGCCTGTCTGCCGGAATGGATTTGCCAACCGTAACCTCAAAATGAGACTGGCCCTTTTCGCGCGAGCGGACATATCCACCATCAATGCCGACAGTGATTGGCCCGGCCGGATTGGGAAGCTTCTCCCGTTCAAACGCACTGGTCTGAATGAAGTTATATTGTTCGTCAGCCAATTCAGATTCCATACGCTCAGCAACACGGCCCAAATGCCTGCGCACAGTTTCAGCATTCAGTTGCTTTCCAATTGGCAATACGTCTTTGAGCAAATCTACGGTCACGCCAAAAGAAACCAGCGATGCCCATTTTGTTTCCAGCCAGAGCATTTCTGGCGCAACATGGCCTGGTAACAAGACGGTCAACGGGCTGAATGTCTGAGCCGTATGCGGCTGACATGCACAATGATAAAAGCGCGGGCTATCGACGGGAATATCCCCAAAAACAGTGCGATATTGGACACTTTTACTACCCTTTCGGCGTAATCTCCGACCGCAGCATGAACAAGTTGAATGCGCTTCACAAAAGGCTTGAGCTTGGGCTGTAACAATTTCCTGCTGCAAATTTAAGAGAAGACCCTTGCTGTCTTCAATAGACAGGCCAATTTCTGCGGCGCACTCAAAGCCTTTGTCAAACTCGGCAATGTTACATTCATGGGTAACGCCGCCTAAGTCTGTGATCTGGATTTTAATTTGAATCTTCATATGCTTATCCCTGCTGATTTATTGCGGCAAACACCTTACTCAACAGCATCTCTAGCCCGCATAATCGTTTGCCTGCTGGTTTTCATATCACGGGCAATGGCAGATACGGTTTCACCACCCGCCAATCTCTGGCGAACGGTTTTCTGCTGTTCATCTGACAATGCTGGCGGGCGGCCCAGTATTTTCCCTTCGGCTTTTGCCCGTGCCAGACCGGATTGGGTTCTTTCAATCAACAAGTCCCGTTCAAACTGCGCCACAGCGTTGATCACGCCCATGGTCAGCTTTCCGGCCGAGCTGGTCAGGTCAACACCGCCCAGAGCCAGACAATAAACCCGAATGCCTTCTTCCTCTAACCTTGCAACCGTTGTGCTGACATCAATGGCGTCACGCCCCAACCGGTCAAGTTTGGTAACGATCAGCACGTCGCCCTTTTCCATCTTGTCGAGTAAGCGTGAAAATCCAGGGCGCTGCGCGATGGCGCGTGAGCCAGATATTGTCTCGGTGATGATACGGTGTGGCTCGACGCTGAACCCTGCCGCCTCAATCTCCATGACTTGATTCTGCGTCTCTTGTTCAAAAGTTGAAACGCGGACGTAGGCAAATGTTCTGGACATATGGGCTCGCTGTAAAGAAATAGGTGTCCGTAATCCTACCTGTGTTCAATACACAGTCAAGCTAATTTATGGACAGTCTATCAATACCCGTCCGAAACCGGTCGTTTCTGAACACCCTATATTATCTGCTGATGTTGCAACCGCTGGTGCGATCCGTCTCGAAACCGATCATTCACCTGCTTGCGTGAAAACTTCCCAGCCATAAAAGGCTCTCTGGCATTTATCCGATCCACGGCAAGCTGAACATCGCTCATATCCAGATCAGCCAGATCCTTGCCAGTATGACGGCAATCCAGAAGATCCGAGGCAAAGCCCGATAGGATGTCAAGATCGCGCCACGCATCATACCCACCGACTTCATCTCGTCGCGCCAAAAATCCATCGGGCACACCGCAATCCTCCGGCGGGCAGACCCCTGAACCACCAGTGCAAATAGGATAGGTCTTCTTTGGGTTTTTATTAGGAAATGCTTCAACACGAATATCGTGTTTCCAATAACCGCCCATATCGTAGATGTAAGAAAAGCGATCATTCCGGCGAAAGCCAAAATCTTGCAGCGATATATCTGGATTCGCCGCATGCAATTCCCAAGATCCATAATTTATACCAATGAACATAGTATCTGACTCATTTTCAGGGTTCCCTTGGCGCGGAATATGTGAATCAATGTCCCGACAAACATGGGGGATATTATGGGTGCAGCGATACCACTTCGAGATGACTTTGACGGCGACAGACTTCGCAGACTGGCGCGGTCGAGCCGTGACAGCGATCAGACGCGCCGCCTTCTGGCACTGGCGTCAATTTATGACGGCGGTCGGCGGACCGCAGCGGCGCGGATCGGCGACGTGACACTACAGATTATTCGTGACTGGGTGATGCGGTTCAACGTGGACGGAGCAGACGGGTTGATCACGCGCCGGTCTGTCGGGCCAAAACCAAAGCTGACAGCAGAACACCGCCGGGCGCTTGCGGAGATGGTGGAGCGCGGCCCAACCCCCGCGATCCACGGCGTGGTGCGGTGGCGGCGCTGCGATCTGGCGCGCTGGCTCTGCGAAGAGTTTGGCGTTTCAATCGCCGAGGGCACGGTGGGGCGGGTTCTGCGCGAGATGGGTTACCGGAAGCTCTCCGCCCGTCCGCGCCACTACGCGCAGGACGGGGACGCGATTGTTGCGTTTAAAAAAACTTTCCCGCCGAGGTGGAAAAGATCAGGGCCGGTCTGGCCCCAGGCGTAGAAATCGAGCTCTGGTGGCAGGACGAAGCCAGGATAGGTCAAAAAAACAAGATCACGCGACGGTGGGCCAAACGTGGAACCCGACCCAGTGCGCCGCACGATCAGCGAACCCAATGGGCCTATATTTTTGGCGCGATCTGTCCAGCAAAAGGCAAGGGTGCCGGACTCGTCATGCCGTACTGCGACACACATGCAATGGACGCCCATCTCGCCATCATCAGTGGTGAAGTCGGCCCCGGTGCCCACGCTGTAATTCTCGTCGATCAGGCCGGGTGGCATACAACGCCCAATCTCGACGTTCCCGAGAACATCACCCTCCTGCCGCTGCCGCCCCGATCCCCGGAACTGAACCCCCATGAAAATATTTGGCAATTCATGCGCGATAACTGGCTCTCCAACCGTGTATTCAAAGACTACGACGACATTGTCACCCATTGCTGTGAGGCTTGGAACAAGCTCATGAACCAACCTTCGCGCATTCGATCAATCGGTATGCGAGATTGGGCGCATAGGTTGTAGGCCACGCTCGTTGGTATTACAGCGTGGATATCAAACTGGAAAAGATGGATACTCTCCCATCCCATCCCATCGCCACCTGCATAATGCCGTGCAGGTCGAGCAGTGTAACCGATGAAGGAACAAGAACCCTCCGCCAGATCATAGGGCTGATCCCTAGAAGACGAATTTTGAGTTGAAAGATCTTGGGAAGTTCTGGCATCCAAAATCCCTGCCAGATTCAAGAGTACAAAGCAATTGCCCCACGCTTTGGGGTACTCTCCTTGTTGTTCTGGGGTCAAACGTGGCTTCGCACCCTTACCCCCAAGATCGGAAAGTCCCTCAATTCCAGTCGCGTTATAACGATGAACCCAATCTCGCAGTGTTTGGCAATCCATGCCGCTGCTACGGGCCGCCGTGGCACGATCCACCCCATCAAGCACCATCGCTATGGCTAGTAGACGCCGCACAACGCGACCATTCTTCGTTCGTTTCGCGACACAGCGCAAATCTTTCGCAGACATATCTGTGCGCGTAATTTTTACGGCTCCACCCATGAGTACCTCCCTAATTTTGAAAGAACATTGATTCAGAGTTTTGGAAAAGTTGAAACCCAAAAGTGAGTCAAATATTTGGTCAGCTGGTATTATACCAATGAACATAGTATCTGACTCATTTTCAGGGTTCCCTTGGCGCGGAATATGTGAATCAATGTCCCGACAAACATGGGGGATATTATGGGTGCAGCGATACCACTTCGAGATGACTTTGACGGCGACAGACTTCGCAGGCTGGCGCGGTCGAGCCGTGACAGCGATCAGACGCGCCGCCTTCTGGCACTGGCGTCAATTTATGACGGCGGTCGGCGGACCGCAGCGGCGCGGATCGGCGACGTGACACTACAGATTATTCGTGACTGGGTGATGCGGTTCAACGTGGACGGAGCAGACGGGTTGATCACGCGCCGGTCTGTCGGGCCAAAACCAAAGCTGACAGCAGAACACCGCTGGGCGCTTGCGGAGATGGTGGAGCGCGGCCCAACCCCCGCGATCCACGGCGTGGTGCGGTGGCGGCGCTGCGATCTGGCGCGCTGGCTCTGCGAAGAGTTTGGCGTTTCAATCGCCGAGGGCACGGTGGGGCGGGTTCTGCGCGAGATGGGTTACCGGAAGCTCTCCGCCCGTCCGCGCCACTACGCGCAGGACGGGGACGCGATTGTTGCGTTTAAAAAAACTTTCCCGCCGAGGTGGAAAAGATCAGGGCCGGTCTGGCCCCAGGCGTAGAAATCGAGCTCTGGTGGCAGGACGAAGCCAGGATAGGTCAAAAAAACAAGATCACGCGACGGTGGGCCAAACGTGGAACCCGACCCAGTGCGCCGCACGATCAGCGAACCCAATGAGCCTATATTTTTGGCGCGATCTGTCCAGCAAAAGGCAAGGGTGCCGGACTCGTCATGCCGTACTGCGACACACATGCAATGGACGCCCATCTCGCCATCATCAGTGGTGAAGTCGGCCCCGGTGCCCACGCTGTAATTCTCGTCGATCAGGCCGGGTGGCATACAACGCCCAATCTCGACGTTCCCGAGAACATCACCCTCCTGCCGCTGCCGCCCCGATCCCCGGAATTGAACCCCCATGAAAATATTTGGCAATTCATGCGCGATAACTGGCTCTCCAACCGTGTATTCAAAGACTACGACGACATTGTCACCCATTGCTGTGAGGCTTGGAACAAGCTCATGAACCAACCTTCGCGCATTCGATCAATCGGTATGCGAGATTGGGCCCATAGGTTGTAGGCCACGCTCGTTGGTATTACACGGCGATTAGCAAGGGGTTGAAATTATTGAAATAGTTTTCGGCCGGACTCTTAGCGAAAGCGAACGTACAGCATCAAGGCCAAACTGATGCTCTCTGGACTCGTTTTGAAATAGCGAAATGGGGAGTGTTTTGTCATATCCCTACGCTACAAAACCTCCCTGCCCCGCTTAAGCCGATTTTATCTGACAATGCCATTCAAAGTGCTACTTTTCCACCCTGCTCGTCTCAAGTATATTTCCCTTGGCAATGCCGTCTTCTGCCTTTCCAGTCGATTTGCTGAAAGTCAGAGGTAGAATACTATTCACCCACAAAGATTATGATTTCCCCGGGTACTGAGCCTCGCATTGCTTTATGCCAGCGTTTGCCTGAGCTGTAAATTTTGGTAAAAGCCCCTTATATCCTGCAAGTTTTACTCTTTCTTGTGCCACATCAATGGCAACCGGTGTTATTTGGGTTCTGTAGTGGGTCTGCGGGCACGAATATGGCACACTAGCGTAGGTATAAGGATCAGTTCTGTAGCACGTTTGCTGTACGGTGTATGGTACAGAACTCTTGTGTTCTGCGTACCCTCGTGTGATATTATCCTGCGTTGTGGAAATTGCATTATTCAAGGCCCAGTAATTTCCTGAGGCACTTGCTACGCACTTTTCGAGAGGTGTGCTGCAGCCAGCAATTAGAGGTACGAGCACGAGGGCCGCTGCGCCTTTTTTAAAATTCAATTTTCTCATGTATACTCCCACGACTGAATTGACCTGAACATTCACTCTTCTGAATTGAGAAACCTTTCAATTGCTTTCCAGTATGGTAAATTATCATTATTTTCACAATACTCTTTAAAAGAATTAATTATACTCTCTGGCCCTGAAATTAATATCTGTATTTTGGGTTCTTTGGGTGGTTTGCGCCCTGCTTTTCTATGTGTGGTTTTTTTATTCGGGTTTTCTTTAGGATTTCTGTCTTTATATCCTAGGTTTTCAGCGCTTTTAATGAATTTTTTTTTGATACCATCAGGTACCCTTCTATCTGTTGGGGCTATTAAACCATCAATATTAAGCTCGTTGTCCTCAAAGCCGTATTTGCCAGTCATTATTTATTTTCCCCCGCGTCTTTTAAACAATCAATGATTGATTGAGCAAAATCAGTTGCATTACTTATGGCCTTTTCAACGCCTGATACTAAATCACTATCAAGTTCAGCAAGTAAATGTCCGTCTTCATGCATGTGTTTATAGGCAGCGCGTTCAACTAGGTTAACAGGTAAAATTGGTTGGCCGTTCATTTCTGATTTTATTGATTGATATAATCTAGTTGCTATAGTTGCATTTGTTCGTGTGAACGCAAACGTATATGGAATATTTCTTTTAGTGTGTTTTGACGCTATTTTGATTATTGAAAGCTGTGAAGATGCATTTCGAGCGTCCATTGGTGATGCTTGCATAGGTATAACAACAATATCTGCTGTCATAGTAACAACATTTGCCATTAAATCTTTAACACCTTCCATATCAACAATAACTATGTCTTTTACACGTTCCAGTTGTTCTATTAATTCATCATATGTGTCAGGGCTTGTTTTCGGATAAATTTCAAATTTTTGAGGCCTACTGGCTTTAAATCTCATTTTGTCCCAATGAATAAGGTTCTGGGTTGGGTCGTTATCAATTAACCCTACTTTCAAACCACTTTTGGCAAGCTGCTCTGCGAGAATTAAAGCGGAAGTGGATTTTCCTGTCCCCCCTTTTGGATTTGAAAAAACAATAATGTGCATCGTAACCGCTCGAATTTAACTATAGTATATAAAATAGGATAGAAAATATAGTATGTCAATTGATATGTTATATTATAGAGAATAGTATATTGAATATGATAGACAATATACTATATTATATAAATATTGATTATGAGGAAATATGACGTATCCCTTAAAATTCCGACAGAAGGTCCTTGATACGCGCGAGTGTAAAGAGCTAACGATTGAACAGGTTGCAACCTGGTTTTGCGTGTGCGTATTCCGGTTCGTTGGTTAAAAGAGCCAGAGCGACCCAATAGGGTGTGTTGGTTTCGGGGATGCCATAATCGACAGGTTGACAGAAAATTCAACAAATTACAATTTGCCCCACACTTTTTGGTGCTCTCCAGCATGCCGACACATTATGGATTTTCTAAAAGCCAATTTTCTAATTTCAATCCTCTAACCCGACAAAACTCTCCCACATTCGCGGTAACAATGATCTTGCCTAGTGCATACGCGTGAGCAGCGATAAGTAAATCATTCTGACCTATGGGTTTACCAGCAGCTTCCAGTTCTGCCCTAATGCAGCCGTAATCAATATCTGCTGGCACATCTAAAGGAAAAACGGGTATTTCTGCCAAAAGACTTTCCACCTTGTTTAAAAGAACCGGAGAACCCTTCTTTGCACATCCGTATCGCAACTCAGCGGCTACAATGATGCTGGTGCAAATGGCAGTTTCTCCAACCCGAGCAATATGCTGTGCAACTTGCCCATTTGGGTTGCGGATCAGGTCGCTGATAATATTGGTGTCCAAAAGATAACCCACTAGAAGATATCTTCTGGGTTGGCGGGCGTATCTTCTATAGTAGGAAAAGCTTCATTGCACGGCTCCCAACTGGCAAGCAAAGCGAGTAGTCCAGGTTTTTGCATAGGCTCAATGATCAACCGATCACCATCGCGGCGGATTGTAACCCTCTTACCAGGCAATTCGAATTCAACCGGGATACGCACTGCTTGATTACGATTGTTACGAAAGAGGCGGGCTTCTCTGATATGTTCTGGATGAGGCATTGGCTTCCTGATGGTGGCATATGTCATATGTATATCCCAGTTTACCTAATGTCAATATTTTTGCCCCTCGCATTTAGGGCAATCGCATGAGTTTTATCCATCTATTATCTGGAAAAGAAAAACCTCGTCCCAAGCGGCCAAGTGTCGTTTTAGCCTGAGGCTTTGATTTCCTTTTACGGAGCGCAGCATGTTGCTGGCGGCGTGCTTGATCGTTGTAAAATTAGCAGGTGCGTTTCCTTTACGGATACGACACTCATCATCACGAAACACCATATCCATGACCCAGTGCAGCCCGTTTTCAATACCCCAGTGATCGCGGATAGCTTTTGCGTGGGTTTCGGCGTCACAGGTCATGGATGAGATGTAAAAGCGTGTCTCTGAACGGGTCTTATCTTGAAGTGTTGCGCTGTATTGGACCATCACGATGCTTTCCAATCCTGGCCAATTGTGCCGCGCCTTCAACCACTCAATATCCGAGCAAACAGTGACTTTTCTTATCTCAATACGGCCATGAGATTTTTCTACGGTTTCATGGTAAGTTACTGTTGTGTTTGCAAAATATACAGCGTCCTGTTCTTTCATAAACAATTCTGTGTCTTTGCGAAGGGCCCCTTGATTACCCTTTAAAGCCAAAACATAATCCGCTTGTTTGGTGATGATTTTATCGGCAATATCACGCTGACATCCCATAGCATCTATAGTGACAATGGCCCCCTTGAGCGTCAGGAGGTCTAACAGTTCTGGTATGGCCGTGATCTCGTTGGATTTGCCGTCCACCTGCCGTTGGGCAAGCGTCAGGTTCAACTCTGAACTCCATGCCGAGATCATGTGAATTGCAGCCTTGCTGCCAGCCTTATCCAAGCTGCGACGTGAGGTTTTACCATCTATCGCCACGACCCCGCTAAGGGTGCTGCTTAAGGAAGCGACCCAATCCATAAAGCAGGCCTGAAAATGATTGGCATCCAGTGCGGCATAGATGTTTCCCAGTTGATCATGTGAGGGTGTTCCGCCCGAAAATGGCAAGAATTTCCGTAAAAAAGCCAGTTTCTTTGTCCCAAACGCAGAAATAGCGACCCAGTCATTCGCCCCGGACAACACGGCACATAACGTCAAAAGCAAAATCTCGGCCAAAGGGTAAAGCAGCTTTGTTTGTTGTCGTGGGTCAGATAAAGTTGAAAAATGCGTAAGAAAATCAAGGGAGTGGCTGTCGGGTGCGTCAGTATTTGACATGGAAGGTGACCTCATTAAAATCTGAAAGATCACTTATTGAATCAACCTTTACCTCATTTGTCGCCTGCTAATTTATTCATGCGATTGCCCTGCCCTCGCATTGTATACATTTCGATAGCTCTGGAAGTGGCCCCTCAAAACTACTATCATAAGTCTTGGATCAAAACCCTTAAGGAGATATGATAGCCCATGCCGCGCATTGGATACGCCCGCGTCAGTTCCACCAGTCAGAGCCTGGAAGTGCAACTTGAAAAACTGACCCGGGTTCAGTGTGACCGGATATATCAGGAAAAACGCAGCGGCCGGACTGCTGACCGCTCTGAATTTAAAAACTGTATGAACTACATTCGGGAGGGAGACACCCTGATCATCACGCGACTGGATCGTCTTGCCAGATCAGTGGTTCACCTGGCGCAGTTGGCCAAGCGGTTCCAAAGCGAAGGGATTGATCTGATCGTGCTGGACCAGATGATTGACACCAGCACTTCCACGGGGCGGCTGATGTTCAATATGCTTGCCGCGATATCCGAGTTTGAAAATGATCTGCGCACCGAACGCCAGGCTGAAGGGATTGCCAAAGCCAAAGAAAACGGGGTGAAGTTTGGGCGGCCACCCAAACTGACCGAAGTCAAGAAGCAGGAAATATATGCGCGGCGAGAGGCGGGGGCCACGATCGGTCAACTGGCGAAGGAATTCAGACTTGGGGAGGCGACAATCTATCGGGCCCTGAATGCAGTTTAGAGTGCTGCGTCTTCCATTTGCCCGGAAACCCGCTGGTTGGCAGTTTCTCGGGCCCGTTGGGATGGCAGGGCATCACATGCCCGAGAAACCGATCAAAAGCAACACGCTCCAGGCCTTGTTGTCGGGATATTTTAAAAACCCTTGAGTGGTATTCATTAGAGTGCTATTTTGCACATTATGACAGGAAAGCCACCAATAACATTGGGTGATAACACACCTGCGGATCGCAGCATCTATGACACGGATCCTGCCCCCGAGGCCGATTTGTGGTTTTTGCCGGGGCCCGACGATGAGGAAGAATACAATCCCGCCGCCGCGCCTTTGCCTCATGCCAGCCAGAGGCCCCTTGTTGATCTGGCAGGGTGGGTTGCAGCAGAGGCAACACTTGCAGGACCACTGGCACAGGTCAGCGCCCGGCTCGGGGCGCTGGACGAACGCCTGCGCCGCACCCCGGATGGTTGGCGGCTGCGGCTGGCGCTGATGGAAACCGCGGCCCTGAGCTGGCTTGCCCCTGATCGGATTTCGGTTGAACGACTGTCGCTCTGGCATGCGCTGCGGCTTAGCGGTGTGCAGGATGACCATCAAGCTCTGGCGCATGCGGGATGGGCCGTGCGGCGGCTGTCGGGGGGCGTTTTGCCACACGTGACCTCGGTTGGTGAGATTGCGCAGTTTCTAGGACGGCAGGATCCCGCAGGCGGTGTCCACAGCATGATCCCCGGACAATCGGATGAGAAGATCAGTGACCAGATCGCCAATTGGTGTGACCTCATGGGGCAGGCGCAGGTTTTGCACCCGATCAGCCGCGCCGCTTTCGGGTTGCACCTCTGGGGTCCGGTCGGGCTCACAGAACGATCCGTGTGGGCTGCACTGGAGGCCGCCGTGCTGGCCGCCCGATCGGCGGTGGCGGGTCAGAGCGGCGGGGCCCTGTTTCTGCCACTGGCGCTGAGCGGGATCGCAGGTTTGCGGTCAGGTGGGCTACCGCTAGATCGTCTGCAACGGTTTTACCACGGGGCTGGTTCTGCAACGCTGGCCGCACTCCGGCATCTCGATCAGTTGGAAGCCTGGCAGGCGCGGGCCGAAATCACCCTGGCACAGCAATCAGGCCGGACACCAAAACGGCTGACCGGGCTGTTGTGCAGTTGGCCGATGGTCTCGGCGCCGATGGCCGAAGCTGAAACCGGTACCAGCCGCGCCGCCGTACAGCGCAATCTCAACAGCATGGCGGAAACCGGCCTGATCAGGGAAATCACCGGACAGGGCAGGTACAGGATCTGGACGGCAAAGATATAAACCCGCCGTAGCAAATCCGCGATACGTTCAAGGACATGATAAAGTACAAAAGGCAGGTTGACCGGGTGGTTTTCACAACATGTGCAATTGCTGCGGCTCCCTAAAAGACCCCCGCCGCCGTTTGCGGCTCTTCAGCGCCGGCCTGGAATAAAGCGCGTTGCACCGGCACTAGAGTGTATTGCGTTTTATTGAACTCATTCAATGAAATGCACAGCTTCATTGCATTTTAAGTGCTGCGTCTTCCATTTGCCCCGGCCAACCAGCGGGGCATCACATGCCCGGGAAACCGATCAAAAGCAACACGCTCTACGCTTTGCGGGTTTTTTTATGCTTATCATTCAACCTTTGCCCGGCGGTATCCAGTGCTTTCATACTATCGGAGTACAGCAGGCTTTCAGAGATTTTATTCTGGGCGGTGATCTCGTATTTTGCATAGAGGTCCATGGTCGTAATCATGTCGTCCAGTTGTTTGGACATCTGTTTTATTTTTTTGTCGTAAGTATCCGTCATCCGAACGATTTTGCGCATTTTGGCTGATTTGACAACTCCAAATGTTTTTGACATGGAAAATCTCTGCGATACTTGGCCCATCTGGCAATCGGTTTTGAGTGGGAAGATGATGACGGTGAGGTTGCACTTTGATTGCTGCCTTCCGGGAAATCTTCAGGCCAGACTGTCAATCCAGCGCGACATCATCTGGGCTGACAGAAAGCATTCGCGCGGGACGCTTGTGTGTTTGCGCATGGCGAGCCGTTCGGCAAAGGCAACCTGCCTGGAGGTGGCCGGCCGTTCGGACGGCTTTGGCGTCTTTGCGGGCAGGGCGGCGTGATCGGTGATCCATTGTGAGAGCAGGGCGCGTGATTGCAGCGTATCCCAGGGCAGTACATGCGATGTGCGCAGGGCGATTTGACGGGCGTAGCGCATTTGTTTTTCGGTGGGCGGCAGGGGATATCCGTTTACCGGTGCGGATTCCGGGGCAGTGTTGTGTGTTTGAGCAGACATATGAGACTCCGGGGGCAGCTTACGGGGTGGTTTCATCCATATATCTCTAGCAGAATGTCTCGTAAAACACAATATATATGTGTATATTCAGGATAACACACTGCATCTTGTGTTGTTCTTCGGTTTTGAGCGACTTCAAAAAACTGAACCAAACGCTTCCTGTTAAAGTCGACATGGATGTGGCCGCTGATCCGCCCTGCGTGACAGGTGAATGCAAATAGTGGCGAACGGGACCATTGGACGGGCTTCAGCACCGCGATATGGATGTGCTGTGCGTTCATGATCGCGATCGCCTGTGCGCGGCTTCCGTAATTTCGTCTATATGAGAGTACCGCAAAGCGGGGGGGAAACCCTCATAGATGGCCGCTATTATAACCTTATGGGCGGCGTTGGTTTATCGGTGTCGCTCTGGCTGATTGGTGCGGCTCACAACATCGGCAATTGCTGCGGTTCCATGAAATACCCCCGCCGCCGCTTGCGGTCCTCCAGCGCCAGCAAGGCATCCCCGGCCCCGGCATGGCTCTGATATAAATCCAGCCGCACCTGTCCGGATGCGCCAATGCGCCCCCATTCCCGCCGCAGGGTCCATTCGCCAAACAGATTGGGCAACACCGCCATTGCGTAAAACCGGGCCAGATTTTTCTGGTGGTCGCGTTTTTCCAGATAGCTTTGCATCCATTGCAAATGCGGTTGTGATGCTGTGGTTGTCAAGAATGTTTACGACCTTGTTTCCAACCGTTTTATGCCAACGGCAGCGTCGTCAGAGGAAGAGAATTCTGTGTGTCAGGGGGTTATTTTTTCAAACCATAGGAGGATGTATCACATGACAACCAACCCATTAAAAACCGAGGCCCAAACAGATGCAGTGCAGATCAACGCGCCAAGCGAGATCGACTGGACGGCAATTGATGCCAATTGGCAAAAGCGACGTGACGCGGAGGCAGCGGCGGGCCAGCTGGAGCGGGTGGCCCTGCTTGAGGCACTGCGGGGCAAGGGCATTGTCGTTGTTGAAGCCCGGTATGACGGCTATGCGGACAGTGGCAATGTCGGGGAGATCGACTTGAGCCCGGAGGATGCAGATCTGGATGATCTCGCGGGGCGCTTGCAGGATTTCATCTGGAGCACGGCCTATGGGTTGCATCCCGGCTTCGAGATCGATGACGGCGCGGAAGGCACATTCAGTTGGGATATAACAGCGGACCGTATCGACATTGATCACGCCAACTTTTACACAGAACGCGACGAACATTGCCACGAGGATATATAAGATGGCCCATCCTGATCATCACGCCGAAAGCTCGGCACGCAAGTTTGGTGGCCAGCCCTCGGACTATCACGCGGTCCATGACTGGTTCGACGCGTCCAAGGCGCATCTTGCCTCTCCGCTGCACCGGGCATTGCGCCATCACAGTGCCGGGATATTCGAAGCCGAGCGTATATTCGGGCGCGCGATTGTAAACCATGACGGGCGCTCTGTGCCGGTGCGCTTCATCGCCGAGCAGCATGTACGCGAGGATTGCCGGCGGATCCCGTCCGTGGCCGATTGGTTGCGGCATATTCCGGTGGAGCCCTGGATGGTCAACGGGGTGATCCTGCCGGATACAGAACCGGTGGGTGCTGATCCGGACGCCGACTGGCGCGCAGCGGTGGCAGCGGGCCAGACCACATTGGGCTTGCGGGACTGGCTTTGCCAGACTGCCCTGCGTCTTAATGAGGCGATGGATCGGGAGGACAGGCTTCCAGCCGCCTGACCAATCGAAAGAGCGGACTTCCCTCTCGCAGGCATAGAAATAAGCCTTGCCGGGGCAAGGGAGCCGCTTTTGTTCTCTTCAGCACTTCATGCTTATTAAGGCGCGCGGGCAGTTTTTTGTCTGCGCGAAACACGGGATTTGTGGTTTTGGGCCGCATGACGCTGTGACCCGTTTCGGTGTTCTGCCCCACACTTTTTGGTGCTCTCCACATTCTTCAAGGCATAATCTCAACAAAAACGGCGGTAGTCAGCGATTAATGCGTCTATACCGTCATAGTAATAAAGTTTCGAGCCGTGCACGAGCACACCACAATCGCAATAATCACGGATTGTCTTTTCTGAATGCGAGATCATGATAACGCGTGCATTACGGATCTTGTCCTTGAGGGAAGCCTCACTTTTTTTCTTGAACCGGAGATCACCTACTGCCGTGATCTCATCGATTAAGTAGCATTCAAAGTTAATAGAAAGCGATAGCCCAAAGGCCAAACGCGCCTTCATCCCACTGGAATAAGTCGCGATCGGCAAATCAAGAGATTTACCAAGCTCGGCGAATTCCTGAACATTAGCCAACACACGATCTGTATCCTCACCATAGATACGGGCAACAAAACGTATATTCTCGACCCCTGTCATCAATCCGTTGAAGCCAGCAGCAAAGCCCATCGGCCAGCTCACCTTCTCATTCCGGCGTATAATCCCCGAGGTCGGCAATTCGATCCCCGCCATCATTCGCATGATAGTGGACTTACCAGCACCGTTATGGCCCATCATCGCAATGTTGCGTCCGCTTTCAAAAGCAAAGGACGCCTCATGGAGGATCACCTTGCACACCTTCTTGACTGTGTAGATTTTGGTAACCGTGTTGAATTCTATCATGGTCAGACTCTCTGCTTGCGTGTGATACGTTCCCAAAATAGCCCCATTATGACGAGGATGGCTGCAAGAGAGAGAGGATAGCCAACATTCAAAACATCACTTTCGTAATTGGCATAATAGCCTTCACGGGTCCATTCTACCAAATGGATAATCGGGTTCCAACGCAAAATGGCCACAGCTTCAGGTGGAAGATGCGAAGGGATGTAGAACACACCCGACAGGAAGAACAGAGGACGTGCAAAAATCTTCTCGACATGTTGCCATGCTTGATTGCGTTGATAAAGAATTGCGTTCAGTGTGCCGACCCCGAATCCCAGGAAAGAAGTCCCCAGAAAGGCCTGTATCATGCGTTCTGGATGGGCCGGAAACCCCGCGAGACCAAGAACGATCAGACCCGAGTAGAACAGCGTGTTAATTACTATGAATGTGCAGGCAATAAGTGTGAGCCGGGCAAAGAGAGTGTCGGTCTCTTTGATCATCGGATATGTCAGCAGTGACTTGTTCGAAGTGAATGACCGCATGAGCGACACAGAAATTTTATTGTAAAGCTCGAGTGTCAGGATCGCGGTCGAGAAAAATAGTGCCAACGAAGTACCATATGGAGACTGGCGCCCTATCAGATAAAACAGGAAGACCAAAAAGGAGATTGAAACAAGCGGTTGCACGATTACCCACAGGTAGCCAGTGTGCGAAGTACCGAAGGTCATGCGCGTCTCTCGCAGCGTCAAGGCGGCAATCACCCGTATTTGGATCCAAAGAACAGAAAGCATTCATTCATCCTCAGCGCAGGTGATCACGAACGGCGTAGGTGACAAGTGTGCCTATGGCCCATAATGCGAAGGCCGCTGCCAAAGTAAGCAGAGTATTACGCAGGCGATGGGGATAGATTGCTTCTTCGGGTTTGTACGGGCGCCCGAAGATCGCAAGGTAACGTTGTTGCCGGTCGGCATCCATCCGCGCAATCTCGAGAGAGGAAAGCGCGGAAGCATAACGTTGTTGGGCAAAGGTCTGTTCGATCTGAAGCGCCTCGAACTCGGCCAGGATATCCGCGGTTGATGAGCCCTCGACCTCAAGATTGTTGTCCCCGATGGCAGCGCGGCGTCGCACGATCTGAGTCTTGATCGCCGAGGCTTGACGGTTCAGTTGACGCAGTTTCGGCGCATCGGGGTCTACCTCGATTGAAAGTGCCTGTATCCGAGCATGGAAACCGGCCAATTGCGTTTCGAGAGATGCAATCAACTCAGCATCGAGTTGGGCATTCATTGCAGGATCAACCGAACCACGGGCCGAACGAAATTTTCGGACGGCAAGCTGGGCTTTGCGCAGTCTTTGCTCGGCCCGTTCGACCTCATTTACGGCGAACCGAACAGAATCCTGTCGGGCCTTTTCCGATAGTGTATTCACCAAACTGTTGGCCTCCTCCAGTACAGTTTCGGCCAGTGCAAACGCGGTTTCGGCGTCGAAGGCTTGTACTTCAAACGTAACAATCCCGGTGGTACTGTCATAGGTCGTAGTGACGCGGCGTTGCCAATATACAACGAATTCCTCGAACGGCTGGCTGGCATCAAAACGAGATAACGGATCTATGGAGTTGTCGGAATAATGCGCCTGAAGGTTTAGTTGGTTGTCAAGGAAACGTACCAAATCAGGACTCTCGAGGTAGCGGCGGATGACGTAGCTGTCCGATGTAGTTGAGCCAGACGAGGTCAGCCCTGTGAAAGAGCCGATGATATCTGCGGAGCCGCCACTGTCCAACCCACGCACCAAAAAGTTGGCACCTGTGGCATAGCGGTCGGCCGCAATAACGGCATAATACAATCCACCCAGAATCGAGGGCAGAACAAACACCAGCAGAAACGACAAAACGAGTTTGGTTTGCCGTAGCTTTTGAACGCCCACTTGGGAGGGCATGCTTTGTTCCCCAGTGGGCTGCCCCGAGACTTTGGATGCAGTTGTTTTGGCTGACGTTGTCTTCCCTTCATCGGCGACCTTTGCTTCAAGGGTTATTCCTGTGTTCTTCAGGGTGGGGTCAGCCATTTTCAGCCTCCTTGTCGTTCAGACTTCCTTCGTCCTTCAGTAGTGCAAAACAGGCATCTCGGAAAGCATCACCAGGCGGGTGCGCAAAATGCGCATTCCTATGATCTTAACCACCTATTCTTATTCATCGTGACCAGTTTTGTTACTGATCTTTGGTTCGGGTTTAATCCGCCCGCCTGGGTGATTTATTAATGTCATTTTTCTCCGTTTTGGTCAATGTTTTCTAGTTTGTTTTTCTCGGTCCTTATCTTCCTCATGGATTGGCCGTTGAGTTCGATCCTGTGGGCGTTATGGATGATGCGGTCAAGGATGGCATCGGCGAAAGTCGGTTCGCCGATAACCTCGTGCCACTTGTCGACCGGGAGTTGGCTGGTGATCAGGATTGATGCATTCTGGTATCGATCCTCGACAATTTCCATGAGGTCTCGGCGCTGGTCGGCATTGAGACGCTCCGGTCCCCAATCGTCTAGGATCAACAGGTTTGGTTTGATCAGTACCCGGAACAAACGTGGATACCGTTCATCGGCGGGTCCCATTTCCAGTTCCGCAAACATCCTGGGGAGGCGCTTGTATAATACCGAGAAGTCGTCCCGGCAGGCCTTTTGGCCGAGGGCACAAGAAAGCCATGATTTGCCGATCCCACATGGCCCACCAATGATCAGATTCTGTTTCTGGGCGATCCATTTACCGTGCGTCAGTTGCTGGAAGAGCGATTTGTTGAGCCGTCTTGGGGTGCGGTAATCGAACAGTCCTCAATGGATGCATCAGTATGGCGTAACCTGGCGTTTCTGAGCCGGTATGTGAGACGGCGGTCATTCCGATCAGCTTCTTCGCGGTCGAGCAACAAGGCCAACCATTGTGCGTGGTCAGGCCGAAAATCTGATCAAGCTCCACAAAACCCAACTGAAGAGCGACCGCACATCGTGCTCAGCCGCCTGCGCCAACCAGATGCGGCTCATTCTCCACACTGCTGCCTATTGGCTGCTCTGGGAAGTGCGCCAGGCAATTCCGGAAAGCACACCTTTGAAATGCACCGAGTTCACCACCCTCCAGAACCGCATCATCAAGATTGGGCCCGTGTTATCGAAACCGCTACACGTATCTGCGTCGCCTTCGCATCCGCCTATCCAGATAAAAACAACTCTTTACACAGATACTCGGCGCACTGACAACGACGCCTGCCGGCAATCCTCAAGCACCATAGCAATCACGCCGCGCAACGCCCCGTCACCCGAAACTGAAACCTGCAAACTCAAACGCCGGAAAGCCCGCGCAACAAACCCGTTTGCCTCGGCAAATGTGAAACCGTTTCCGCGCACAAAAACCTCTGCTCCAAAACATCCGGTGAATAATCCGGGCTAAGGGTAGTCAGGCCGAACGCTTGCACTCAAGGAGCTTCTGACACTCTTCAACAAACACGCTTCCTGGTGGTTGCCCATAGTCTCCAAAAGCATGTCTACGCAGATCCTCACGCTCTGCAATCATGAAATCATCGCTCAGGACCTTCTCCACAAGGTTTAATAGATTGCTTGCGTCATTTTCGATTAAGTAGCCTGCCTTAGCAGATGGATATTTTTCTAGCTGAACGCGTGTCAACCCGTGCGGATTAGTAACCAAATATGGTTTACCAGAATACAAAAAGTCGATGATGGTTGATGAAATATCAGAGACTAGAATATCTGCTTTCGCATAAAGCTCGAACGGATTTACGTTGTGTTTGGCAAGATAAAAATCATGGTTATCACCATTTTTAGTGGCTAGTTTTTTGATTTTTTTCTTTACCTTACCCCAGTTAGGATCCTTGTAAGAGACGGGGTGGGGCTTGAAAATAATTTGAGTTTTGAGCCCTGTTTTCAGTTTTAGAAGTTCGCCCACAATTTTATCCGACATGAAAAGTGATGAAAAATCGCTATCCTCAAAGGTTCCAGCCCAAGTAGTCATGTAAACGATAGTTAGATCGTATGCGCTTTTATGCGGTTTAGAGACATAATCAAGTTGAGGGCGGCCAACGATATTGAATTTATTTTTTGGAATCGAGACGTTATTCTGCGCATATCTGTCAATGGCCATCTGACCAGACACAAACAGACGATCATACATCACGGCTGTCGGGTGGAAACTTGGGGGCTTGTCACTATCACCATGCAGCAACTGAACATGTGTTATATGGGGTAGTTTTTTTATCATTTCTGCATTTTTCATACTATTATTCGCATGAAACATTACGCTGGCAGAATCAGGTTTAAGTGCCAGAATATTCTTGGTGCCCTGTGCATAAATTGCGACTACAGTAGGCATATCAAAAAACGCCTTAAGATGCTTTTGCTCGCGAACGAAGACGACCAAATGCTCCCCTGTTTTTTCAATTGCCGGTAGCCACATCGTCACATGGTAGGGGTCAAGCATGTGTGGACCAGAAAAATGGAACATAAATCGACTGGATGTTAGCTCCTTTCGTTGTCCCATCTCTAAATATCGAATAGGCTCAGAAAGCTTTGCAATTGTTATAACAAACCCAACAAGTGTCGCTCGAACCACGCAAAATATAGCTAAAATAGACAATTGGAACAGAACATCTGAAGTAATGTACGGTGATGCAGTAATGATGCAAACCACACCTAGAAGGGTCGCAACTGTTGAAATTTGGATTAGTTTAGAGGGCGCATAGGCTGTATGTGGAAGTGTCGATATGATTGACCCCTTGCGAGCTCTTACCTCAAAGTAACGCGCAAAAATCTCAACAAGCGCAGCAGCCAGTAGGAACAAAATTGTTGTCAGAAGCATTTACGGACCATCTTTCTCATTGAATTACAAACTTGAAGAACGCGGGGGGCATATGTGCAAAGTCCCCGCGCATTACACTTCGCAAACTTGTTCTGAATGCGGAGCCGTGGACAAGGAAAGCCGCGAGAGCCAAGCGTCTTTCTACTGTCAGCATTGCGGCTACCGCGCCAACGCAGACATAAATGCGGCGAAGAATATCCTGCGGCGGAACACGTCGTCTATGGTCGTGGAGGATGAGCAATTGGCTCCCCTTTGAAGCGATAACTGTGAAGGGAATTACTTCCCCGAAAAATCCCCCTGCTTTAGCTGGGGGAAGATGTTAAGATGTTTATGCCCTCCCGCCTTATGAAATCGAGATACGCCAGAAGTGCTGGATAATCATTGAAATGGGTTTGTGATATGTTTGTATCTGCTATCTTATTCGGTTTGGAGGGAGTCTTATTGCTGATAGCAGACAAGGTTTGGTTCATATGCTCAGCATTGAACGCGTAAAGACCAGAAGGTGCCGGACCATCGCCAATCCATATCAACGGTTTGTTTGTTGCTCGCAGGACAGACAGGTCGGTGGCAGACGTTACTGCGATGATATCGGCGATGTTGGCGGCCATAACAGCGCTGCCCGTCAATTGGCGTAAACCGCCCATATCCGCTCTACTGGCCTCACGGCTTTGCAATGCGTGTGATAATCCATCTCCTGTTTTCGGGAAAACGAGATCAAGATGCAGGTTGTCGCAGTCCAAGGCAGCGTCGATCAAGGCAGGAATAGTCGTTGCCAGATGCGGTGGGGTACTGCCAGTTGCGTCGTCAGGCCCGACATAAACGGCTATTCTGGGGCATACGGGAACGGTAGCGTATGCGGGCAGGTATACCTTATCTTCGATACTTGAGACAGTAAATATGCGTGTTCGCAAGCTTGAAGGCGGGCTTGCCCGCCAGAGAGCTGCAACCTTTGCATTCGGGGCCACAACGGCATCATACATGGCGATATTATGTGGCAGTATCATAGCCTTAGCCAATGCATCCGATGCAACTAAAATATGATGATACTGATTGTAACGGATGAAATGCCCGTTTTTTATTGCATCGTTGACATAGAAGACAGCTTTGATTCCCTGCAAAGCAAAGGCATCGAGCGTTGCAATAGTAGGGGCGAACCATACGCTGTGCGCTTGAGACTTGGCCAAAACCCCTCGCGCAGCCCCCTCGCGTGCAACTACCGCCAGCTCAACACCCTCAGAGCTTAGCCGTTCAATAAGCTCCATTGGTGCTATGCTTGAGGGCTTTGTTTGGGAATAATATAACAATGTTGTTACCGCGTTTTGGGTCAGGCTATTGGCTATCTGTGCAGCAGCGGTTGCCCTCAGGCGATCACAAAACTCTTTAGTGCCTTTCCAAGTCGCAATTGCGATTGCAATGGCCCCGAACGCAGCCAGGAGTGCCAGCATCCATGTTAGACCAGGTCCACGTTCATTGATAAGAACAGCCGAACTTGTTACCAGAGAGACCGCGCATATCCCCACCCGTAGAGTATAGATCGTGCGATTACCGATCATTACCAATGTACTTTTATCGAATGCCGGCAAATGGCTGACAAGAGCCACAGCCTTAGTGGTTGCAAAGGCCACAATACGCACTGCAGCGTAACAAATACCCAGCCCGATAGCTACGGCAAGGCCAGTCAGAAGATATGTATTGATGTTGCCAGTAAGGCCGCCGATTAAAATCCAGTTGGCCAGCACTAAAAAAGGTACAGGAGCCTCAGGATAGGGGCCAAGCGTAGAAGAACCAAATACAGCCCGTTGTGTCTTTACAGTCAGGAAGGCGGGAACATGTATCGAGATCGTCAATAGCATGGCAGCTATCTCAGCCGGTGTTAAACTTTCTGAAAGAAACAACAGCGCGAACCCAAGTAAAATCAGAATCATACAATAGACACCGAGGTGCATCATTTAAGTTCCTTTTCCGGCACCATTCCAGAACGGATCTTGGTGTACATAATTGATCAGCCACGCGCGCCGCGCCGCGCCGTTCTGTTTCTCAAGTTCTGGTGCGTGCCAGCAGAAAACACGGGCGCGATGAATAGCATCTATCACTTGTGCATCTTCAAGATACGCAATAGTGGCGTTTTCCACGCATGTTTCAGGCAAAAAGGCCTTTTTGTAATAAAAATCCTGCAATGGCACAGGGATATTTTCAGGATGGGTGATAACCATATGCGAGATGTGCTGCTTCAGGAAAACGGCTTCCATACCTGAGACATCACACAGTCCTAACGCTACAGGTAACGGTGTTATGCTGCTCGCGTTCAAGCGAGGTATGCCGCCAAGACGCATGCGGCTTACTATACGGATTGGCAAACTGGCATCGTCAAGTGACAGCTCTGGTTGAAATCCATCCGCAGAGAGCTGGCGGACGCCAGACACGAAGTCGCGCAAAAGGCGTGGCTGAAGCAGGCCAAGATAGGGGTGTGGCTTAACTACGACACGCGTTATTCCTGCTGCTCTAGCTGCTCTAGCTGCGGTATAGAAGCCGTATCGAGCCGTGATCGAACTGTAATTGTCTCGTCCGTTGTCATAGCCCTCCCATGTCGGGCAATAAAGCAGGGCTGCATTATCGGCATCCCGCGCAGCCGGAGCTATCCAGTCAAGTGCTTGTACGAAGCTGTCGCCCATCATCACCAGTCGCCCACCATCGACGTCGGCCGGGGTAAATATTCCAGCAGCGAGATAACGGTCGCGCGACAGACCACCTGCCACCGAGATATAGTCATAAAGCCGTGCGGCAGGACGGTTGGAGGCTAGTTTGTTGCTTTCGCCGTGAAGCGTAAGGACGTGATGAACGCCGCGATTGGTGACCAAGTTCAAATTAGACTGTGAATTGAACGGATAAAAGACAACGCCGCCCGGGGACAAGGGTATACGTCTGATTTGTTTATTGCGGATATTGCGGATATCAAGATCACGGGGAAGATTGTTAGTTGCCAGTTGGGCCCAGTGCCACGCATTAATGCGCATAAAAAGCGGCGTTTCAGTACGACCGAACATTCCGCTGTCATAGAAGGGCAATATCTGTCGCAAGGCAGAGATCACGGGACTATCGAGATAAACCGCTTGATCGCACGCTACTGCGTCAGAAACTGCGAAAGGTGGCGCAGAACCACCATTCAGAGCGTTTTTGAAATTGGCTGGATGCATTTTCTTTACCTCAGATACGAACGAACCACGAGGTTCTGGCTATGCAGCAGCTTTCCTGTATCGCTTGTCATCATTGCTACAACTTGTGCCACTTGTGCTGGCTGCATAATTGTTAAAGGATTTTCATCCGGTGCAAGTACGCGGCGCAGATCAGTAGCACAACGGCCAGGCGAGAGGCAGGCCACGTCGATACCTTGAGGTGCCAACTCTTCGCGAAGCACTTCAGACATGTTGATTACTGCAGCCTTTGATGCTGAATACGTCAGCCAGCCAGCGCGTCCTCCAATACCAACAGTCGAAGCTATATTGATTATCTGCTCAAGCGGATAATTTCGGCGCAACGCCTCTTGGATGATACGGAAAGGAGAGTAAAGGTTAACACACATTGTATGTATAAAATCCGACATCTCGGCCTCATGGATTGGGGCTGGCTTGGTAAATCCGGCATTGTTGATGATTGTATCCACACGAACCTTCAATGCATCTAACTCATCATATATACGTGAAATTACCTCATGATCCGACAAATCGGCTTCGATCGGCACAAGCTTGCATTTCCTGCCTAGTGCGCGGATATACTCAACAGCTTCATTAAATTTATGCGAAGGGCGTGCAATCATTACCACACAGCCAAAACCATGGTCTCCAATTACAAGATTTTTAGCAATTTCGAAACCAATTCCCTTTGAGGCACCCGTTATAATTACGGTTTTGCCTAAGCTTTTAACCTCTTCAACCATGCTCATATCCCGCTTTTATAATTTGCTTTGCTATCAAAAAATCTTCTGGGCTTGTAATTTTAAGATTCTTGCTAGCTCCGTTAAGAGTAATGACCTGAGTTTGGGTCATGCTTACAACCATAACAGCATCCTCGGTAAAGACATTGCCCCTTTTGATTGCCCTTTTATGTGCTTTAAGCAACGTGTCGCGATCGAATTTTTGTGGCAACTGGATGTCAAATACCTCATCACGCGATACGCCATTTTGAATCATCTGTGTTTCCTGATTTATCTGGCACATCGAAAAGGCGATGTGATAACACAAAGCGGCGTTGGGCTCGGGGCATTCGATTAACTTTGTGAACATTCCCATGTCCGCAAAGGGTCGGGCCGATTCATGCAACAAAACTGTGTCATACCGTGCAGCTTGGGCCAAAATATACGAACTTTCCTGTCGTGTCTTGCCGCCATCGACGATTGTGTAGGTTTGCCTTTTACAATAGGTTTCCATGATCTCGCAGGTGCGCCGATGGTAGCCATCAGGCGCATTGACGATGATTTCTCTAATATTCTGTATGCGTGTGGCCAAAATGATTGAATGCGCAATCAACGGATGGCCGGCAAGTTCATAAAATTGCTTAGGTTCACAATGGCCTGACCTCTGACCGACCCCGCCTGAAAGCAGTAATAGTGAAATGGGTTGTTTTGAAGTAATCATCATAGCTCCATAATTGTCAGTTTGCAAGATTTTGGGAGGCCTTTGCAGTAGTTAGAAAAGGCGCAATTATGAAATTAACAAATTTACGAAATTCAGCGGCAGGGGCGCTGGCAACATAAAGAATATCCTTGTCGTGAATCATAAAAGATTGGGCCAGAAAAAAAGCCTCTGGGCTGTTGAAATCAAGCTTATAGATGGTCGGAACGCCCTGAACATAGCTATGTTCAGGAATATGCCCTCTTGCCCGCTTGACCCTCTTAGAAGATTCAAACCGGAAGATAAATACGCCACTTTCATCGGCGAGATTATCACTCAGCCCACCAGACTGGGCCAAAGCCTCAGTTAGGCTAACCATCTCGCTCTGGAAGGCTTGCTGTTTTTGAGAGGAGATTGCACCAAAGGCAGTGAAGCTGCGTGGTTTATAGTGAATCTGGATAGTATCGCGAGGGGCTAGCCAGATATTGTTTGAAGCGTTGCGCACGACATCATCCAACCGCACCCGTGCTATGCGCCCGCCACGTATCACACTGATCTCTGTGTTATAGCTGGCCTCCGAGGAACCGCCTGCAAGAGCCACGGCATCCAGAAGGCGTATACCGCTTGCAGGAATATCAAATCGGCCTGGAGCCTGCGCATCTCCACCTACCGAAACGGTTTGAGTACCATTACTTTTCAAAATCACGGCCACCTCCGGATCAACAACACGACCTTCAAGGCCTTGCACGATTCGTGCACGTACGGCGTCCAAACCCAATCCCGAAACAGATAAATTGCCAACGTAGGGAATATAAATTTGTCCCGCATCATTCACAACAACAGGAAGTTGCGAACTTCTACTGCCAGCAGTAGTAAACAATCCCTCTAACGAACTTTCCCAGATTCGTATTGTCAGACGATCCCCCACCCCTATACGTGTGCCACCGGGATCACGTGAGCCACCAAGCGTTGAACCCATATTATAAGATAACGGGGCTCCCACCGCACGAACCACTGCTGGGGTCAGTGCTATCACCGAGAAATTTCTGGTGGCGATATCTTCTGCCGTTGTATCCTCATTCAGGGTGATATCTACAGAATTTGGTCCTTGTCCAGGCAGGGATGCACAACCAGCAAGAAGAACTAGAGCTGACACAATAGCGATAGAGCAACGGCCCAATTGCAATGGAATGCGCAAAAGTATCAGAACTCCATATCCAGACTAACCCCGAGGCCCCAGGCCAGACGCGCGTCCAGGTAGAGGTTGTCTGTCAAGCGGGCGGTGACATAGGGTCCCGCCATCCAGCCTTTGCCTTCGGTGTTCTCCTTGGCCGCGCTGGAGGTCAGGCTGTCGTATTGCAGCAGGCCACCCACCAGCAGATCGGGCGAGACCAGATAGTCCGCGCCCAGATAGGCAATGGCAAAATCACCGTTGGAGCCGGCACTGCCGTTGAACTTGTTGAGGCTGCCTTCAAACCAGACATCAAAGCGGCGGCTCTCGTGATACGCCGTCCCGCCTTTTGTCACTTGCAGATGATCGGCGGCGCGGGTGACCTGGTCCAGGCTGGTGGCAAATTTGTAAGTCCCCGAACCAAGGCTGAGGAAGTTAAACTCGAACGGTTTGAGTTTGGTAATCTCGCCGGTGGCAAAGCTCAGCTGTTCCGAGCCAACACCGCGTTGCAGCCGGTTGATGCGGCGCGACAGTTTCGGCTGGTTGGCCAGAATGAGGTTGGTCCGCGTGTGCATAAACCGGTTGATGCTCTCGACTGTTTTTTGAACAGAGACATCGGATGTCACGGTGATGGTCACGGTGTCGGTGGCTGTTTGCCCCCGTGCATCGGTGACGGTCAGTTTAAACACCAGCGCGCCGTTATCAGTCTGCCGGGTCGGTGCGGTGAAGGTCGGGCTGGCGGCGGTCGCATCGCTCAGGGTGACAGTCGTGCCGTCAGTTTGCGTCCATGCGTAGGTCAGGGTGTCGTCTGCATCAATATCGGTGCCGCTGCCATCCAAGATCACAGTATCGCCCTCGTTCACGGTTTGATCAGTGCCGGCATTGGCGGTTGGCGCGTCATTCACATTGGTGACGGTGATATCGAAGGCTGGCAGGGAAGCGCTGAGGGTGCCGTCGGAGACCGCGATCACAATCCCCGATGTGGTGCCGACATCATCATTGTCCGGTGTTCCGGTCAAGGCACCTGTTGTGGTGCTGAATGTGGCCCAGCTTGGCTGTTTCACAATCGTATAGGTTAGGGTGTCGCCCGCGTCCGCATCGTTTCCGGTCGGGGTGAAACTGTAGGCTGCGTCCTGCGCCACGCTGGTTGCGGGCGTGCCGGAGATGGTTGGCGCGTCATTCACATTGGGGATGACCCCCACAGTGGGAACAACAAGATCTGGAAGGGGTACCGGGTTCCCCGATTGGTTCATGACGGCAAGGCTTATTTGCAGGTCGGGGCTACCATCTCTATGGCCTTCCGGCACAGTGATGGTAAGTTCCGACGTATTACTACCACTGTCGGTGATCCGTCCACCACCAGTCGGGCGTGATCCAATCGTCCATTTGTAGGTGTAGGGCCCATCGAGGACGGGGAGAACCTCAACGGCGAGTGTCAGGCTCTGGCCCGCTTGGATCATCGGAGATCCATCTAGCGTGAAGGAAGCGGTGCGCGGCTGGTTGGATATCTCGGCACTGGCGGTGACTGCCGAGAGCGTCAGGGAAAGCAGGAGGGCGGTGCAGAGTAACACAGGAGCCATCCCCAATCCCCGTGCAGAAGAACCCGCGATGAGCCGTAAAAAACCGCTCAAAGGTCTTGACTTATGTCTAGAATTGTGGGGGGGGGGGGGTATTTCTATACATATCCAAAGCTTCCTTTTTGCGTCTTTCCCTAAGCTTTAGGTCAAAAATATCCGTTAGGCAACAAGCTAGGGTAATCAATTGAATGGTTTTTGGCTTGAAAATTGGAAGAAAACGTAACTGCCGGAGGCTTCCGCGTTGAATTCACATCTTGCCTCTCCGCTGCACCGGGCATTGCGCCATCACAGTGCCGGGATATTCGAAGCCGAGCGTATATTCGGGCGCGCGATTGTAAACCATGACGGGCGCTCTGTGCCGGTGCGCTTCATCGCCGAGCAGCATGTACGCGAGGATTGCCGGCGGATCCCGTCCGTGGCCGACTGGCTGCGGCATATTCCGGTGGAGCCCTGGATGGTCAACGGGGTGATCCTGCCGGATACAGAACCGGTGGGTGCTGATCCGGACGCCGACTGGCGCGCAGCTGTGGCAGCGGGCCAGACCACATTGGGCTTGCGGGACTGGCTTTGCCAGACTGCCCTGCGTCTTAATGAGGCGATGGATCGGGAGGATAGGCTTCCAGCCGCCTGACCAATCGAAAGAGCGGGATCAACCCGCTCTTTTTCCTAATCCTTTTTTGGCGGATCATCACGATTAACAGACTTCGTTTGCCGTCTTTGCATTTGCGCCCGAACGTCCTCAACAATCTGTTTGGTAAAATTCGGGGGTAAAACACCATAGGCAATCTTATTCGGCTCACGACGGTTTACAGGTCGCAAATCGCTTCCCGGCCAGATGAAGTAATTCACATCATTGGTAACCACCCATGAGCGCTCATGATCAAGGCCGAGGCTCTTTTTGATCTGCGGCGGTATCTCTATGGCACGGGTGCCTTCAACGGGTTGATGATGCGTTATAGGGGCGACAATCACGCGATTGTTTTTGGTCGCCAGAACAATCGCGCAAGGTCTATCCTTACGCCCTTCCTCGGCACCTGTCCGGGCTTCTCTGTGCCACAAATAGGCGTAGTTAATTACCAACCCGCGCTTGGGAGTAGGAATATCCACTAGCGTTCAAGGACAGGGTGTTTTGTTGCTGTGATACCGCTCATTTCTCTGGCGGCATCATCAAGAGCCTGTTTCAAATCATCCGGCAAATCTGCCGGGTGACAAGATACCCTGTCATCTATAGATTTGTACCGCTCATAATCCTCTGCGGAAATCAGAACAACGCTTTCGCGTCCATAGCTTGTTACCATCACCGCTCCGCGTTGTGCTTGGGATTGGTAGCGGCCAAAATTCTTCTGCAATTCCGAGGCTGTTACTGTTGTCATAAAACCAGCTCCTTTTTCCGTATATTACACAACTTACGGAAAAAAGCAAACGGTGTTGACTGTTATGTTGTGGCATGCGGGTTCCGACCCAGTCCCAAAATTTCGCGCCACCCAGCCTCAAAAAGTCAAAGAAAGCTTTGTTTCCAGGTGATCCCGTTCCCGAAGGGGGAAGGGGGTTTTAACCATCTATCACAAGGAAACACCTATGAAACTTCTGACCAAAACCCACCGTATGCAACTGCTCGCCAACGGGCGCACTATGGCGCAGGCGGATATTTCCGGAACCGTAAAACCGGTTGTTAAACTGTTCATGCCGGATGGCGGGGCCACGTGGCTGCTGGCTGGTTGGAACCGGAGGATCCTGATATCGCTTTTGGACTCTGCGATTTGGGCCTGGGTTGCGCTGAACTCGGCACCGTCACCTTAAGCGAGATTGCCAACTTGCGTGGGGTCTTGGGTCTGCCGCTTCTCGGGCATGTAATGCCCTTCCAGCCAATGGTCGAGCGTGATCGCTTTTTCAAGGCGGACCGCAGCCTGTCTGATTATGCCAAAGTGGCCCGTGACGCAGGCTATATTGCCGCCTGACACAGACCACTAACACAGACACGGAGACATGGGCGCGGGGCTGGCATCAGCGGTCCCGCGTTCATCCACGCCAGATTGCAACCATCAGTCTTTTCCGGCCCCGTCATCGCTTCCCGACAACTGTCGCGCCCGGCTCCCTAAAGAAAAGAGCGGGGCTTTTGGTTTTTGTGATTCCAATGGGGGATCGAGAAACACAAAATGGAGAAACACGATGACCACCCAAAATATGAACACCCTGCTGAGCGATTGCCGGATTGCCCTGAACAAGCTGACCCTGCATCCGCGCAACGTGCGGGCCGGCAGTATTACGGCCTATGCGGCGGCGGCGATCACACCGCTGGCGGCCAATATCGCCCTGCGCGGCTTGCTGCAACCGCTCGTGGTGCAAAAGCTTGAGGATGGCACTTACGGCGTTGTTGGCGGTGGCCGCCGTCTGGCCGCGCTCAAGACACTGGCGGAAGATAAAGCCGCCAAAGGCTTCGGGAAATCCATGAAAGTGGCCTGTCGGGAGATGTCCGGCGACGAGGTTGCGCTGTCCACCGTGAGCTATTCGGAGAATGCGTTGCAACTGCCGATGGATGCGCTGGATCGCTATGAGGCGTTTGCCGCGATGCGCGATCAGGATGGTGCAAGCATTGATCTGATCGCGCGCAGTTTTGCGATTACAGAACGGCAGGTGAGGGAAGCCCTGCGTCTGGGCAATATCCACGTCGATATCCGCGATGCGCACCGATCCGGTCAAATCAACCTTGAAGCCTTGCGGGCGTTCGATGCGCACCCGGATCCAGAGGTGCAGCTGGAAACCTTCACCGGTCTCGCACAGGAACACGGGGCTGTCACATCCTGGCAGGTGCGCCAAGCGTTTCAAAACCGCTGGGTGCGGGTTGGCGATGCGGTTGGCGCGTTTGTGCGCGAAGCTTATATCGCCGCAGGGGGCGAGGTTCTGGCCGATCTGATCGAGGAGGACAGTATTCTGGCCGACAACAGCCTGATCACCAAACTGCTGGCCGAAGACCTTCAGGCGCGCGCGGAGGCAGAACGGGCGCGGCTTGGCTTTGCCTGGGCGGAATATCGCACAGAAGCCCGCCGGGACAGTTTCAGCGATTACGGGCGGCTCTATCCTGAGGCGCTTGATCTCGATGACGCCACGCAAGCCAGGGTGGATCAATTGACCGAAGAGTTGGATGCGATCAGTGCAGACTATGAAGCGTCCCCGGATGCCGAGGCCGAAGCCGCACTTGAGGCCCGTCACGCGGTGCTTGAGGCGGAGATCGATGCGTTGACGCAAGGCTACAGCGCAGGCGATCTGGGGCTTGGCGGTGTTATCGCGGTCTGGGACCGGTGCGAGGTGAAGTTTTTTGGCGGCATGGTACGGCCGGAACAAATGCCGGATCGCAATACGGACGATCAGGTCGGGTCCGGGGACGGCACCACGGCCAATACCGCACCGGACACAGCTGTCGGGCCAAAGCTGTCTGCCAAGCTAGCGGGCGATATGGCACATATCCGTACAAGGGCTGTGGGGCTGGCCCTGGCGTAATCGCCCGAAGTGGCGGGCGATTACGCCTGCTATACGCTGATCCGTCAGGTTCTGGGGGATTGGAACTATAGCAATGCGCCCCTATGTAGCAAACGCACCAAAGGAGGCTAATAAATGACTCCACAATATGGGCAATCTGTGATCTTTTCATGTTCATGTTCAATTTTTACAAGGCTTGTTTTTCTAAAGCGTTTTCTGGAAAATTCTGGATGGTTGAAAAGTGGACGGGTGGTTTATCTATACTTGCTCTCGTTTTTACACGGCTATTGCCAACGCCAGAGTGGATGGCGACAATGTTAGAAACAGACGGCCCACTATATTTTTTCTTGGTAATATTCGTCCTTACGGTTTTCTTGGGCTTAGTTGCCGCGCCTTATGCACTTTACAAAGAGCAGTTAGACGCGCGTATTGAGAGCGAAGCGAAAAGAAAACCGACCCTTAATGTTTTTCTAAAAAATTCTACTTCTTCAGACGTTTTGCGTGGTGCTACTTCTCAAGCACTTTCTGGGAGTAGACAAACTGTAATTACTAATTCAATTCCGAGTGTTTTAAGTGTTACCTGTAAAAATACAGGCGAAACCAAAGCATTAAACTGTGTCGCCAGAATAGTATCTGCAAAGCAAGTAGACGCAGAGCCAGACAGAGTTTTAGACATAACAGAATCTATAATCCTACCTTGGGATCAGTGTGATCCAGAAAAAAGCTTAACCAAAGATATGCCCCCAAGTGATATATCCAGAATTTGGATTGCCAGTATCAATGCCAGCGGCCACTTGTGGATTTTTAGGGAAACTGGGAAACTTCCAGTGGAATACCAAAGGTTTTTCGGATCTGCTGGAAAATACGAAGTTATTATACAGATTGACTCAGACAACTGCCCACCAATCCAGACAATGATCCGCATGATTTCACGTGAATATGAAGGCACTGGGAGTGGTGTACATAAGGGCGAAGGGGAGATTTCTATTTTATCACAAGGCTCTCCACGCCTACCGCCCCCGGACTCAACCACTACCGACTGGCGTCGGTAGGATGAGGGATGTGATTTTCCAGGTACTGAAGTACGAAGTCTTCTGTGATCACACCGTTGGTGGTTGAAAAATACCCACGCCCCCAAAAGTGACAGCCCCAGTAGCGTTTCTTCAGGTGTGTAAACTCGCGTTGGACTTTGTGGGATGAGCGTCCTTTCATAAGTCGCACCAAGTCACTGATCGCCAGTTTTGGCGGAACGGACACAAACATATGAACGTGGTCGCTGGAAAGGACGCCTGTGATTATATCGACGCCTTTCTCGCTGCAAACTTGTTTGATGATGTCACGCACCCGCAATTGAACCGCCCCACGCAGAACCTTGTAGCGATATTTTGTTGTCCAAACGATGTGATAGCGATGGTAGAAAACGCAGTGTTTCCCAGTGTCATATTGCATAGTCTTATCCTCCCTAAAAATGAGCCTTATTCCTTACGGCGGCTCATTTTTAGGGAGGATAAGACTATAACCGATTCTTTCGTGCTAAAGCACTCCCGTCTGAAGACGGGGGGTTGGAACCAATGAGTGGATACTCAACCATAAAAGCCGCGCTAAACTTACCACGCGATAGCTTATTGCGAATATTTGCCTCTTTATCTCCGATTAATTCAGACAACTGGGCATATGTAAGGGCATGTCGTCCGTGCAGTTCTCGCGCGTTCTAAACGTCCAGTACAAAACGGCTTGGGTTATGGCGCACAAATTACGCGAGGCTTTAGGTGCCGAAGTTCAGAATACAGAGTTAAACGGTGAAGTTGAAATTGACGGGGCATATTTTGGTGGTCACATCAAACCCGCCAATGAAAAGGTAAACCGTGTTGATCGCCGTAAGAAAGAACACCAAACGGGCCTGAGACGCGTTGTAATCGCCCTGCGTGAGCGTAAGGGCCGTACACTGACCTTTATCCGCAAAAGCGAACAAGAGGGCGTAGAAATCGCAAATGAGGTTGTTGACCAAGACGCTATGATGTTTGCAGACGAAGCAACCCACTGGGACGCACTGGACGATACGTTTGAATGTGGCCGCATTAACCACAGTGAGCGTTATTCTGAAATGAATGGTAAGCACACAAATTGGGTTGAAAGCTATTTCAGCCGCCTACGTCGCATGGTGCAAGGCCAGCACCACTTTGTATCGCCTAAGTACCTACACCAGTACGCAACACATGCTGCGTGGTGTGAAGATCATCGGTTGGAGGATAACAAGGTTTTGACGTTCCGCGCGTTGCGGAGTGCCTTGTTTTCGCCAGTTAGCGGCAACCTAAAGGGTTATTGGCAGAAGGTCACCTAATAACCATCATTGAATATTTCAAATAATGAACTATATTAGTGGTACGCAGGAGAGTAAAAAACCATGAAAAACAGTGAAACTGTTGCAAACAAGTTTGTTGAGCTTGCTGCGCTAGCAGATGAGTCCCTTACACCTATGCAGATTCTAAAATTAACTTATATTGCTCATGGATGGATGCTTGGATTATACAAGAGACCTTTAATTAAAGATGAAGTTCAGGCTTGGCAGTATGGCCCTGTAATTTCTACTTTATACAACAAACTTCGAAACTATCGAAGTGCACCAGTCTTACGTATAGTCCCCTATGGAGACGAAACTCTCGATGAAAAGGAGGCCAATATAGTCAAACAAGTTTATGATAAATATGGCCATCTTAGCGGGCCAGCCCTATCAAGGCTAACACATGCAAAGGATACCCCTTGGGATTTGATTTACGAAAAGGGTAGTTTCGGCTTGGTCATATCAAATGACCTAATAGAAGATCATTACGCGAGCATGTCTAATTGAGTGAAGATGATGATATTAATAAGAAAATTCCAGATCAAACCCCTGATATGGATGCCGCAAGGGGTCGTCGAGACAAGCGGGGTACCGCAGAATCCAAGCAACTCTCAAGTGGAAAATCTGCAAACGAAATAAAAACTGAGGCAGAGCAGGCAGAAGCTGATAGAACTGAAAAGTTCCGCAATCATTTTGAGTGTCTAGCTATAATAACGTTATACATTGTTTGGGTAAGTATTGTTATTGTTGGACTCACTTGGCTCTATCACCTAATTGCTCCGCCCTGCTGGCCCAGACTGCCAGATGAGCAGGTTGGTAATATTCAAGCAATTGTTACGGGTGGTATTATTGCTGGAATTGCTGGTGGACATATGAAAAAACGTTTAAACCAATAACCACAACCCACCCTCACTAGCCCAAGCCCCACGCTTTACCCCACCTGACAAAGCCACATGCACTGACATGCGAAGCCCTTCATGGCTAACACCTTTGGCTTTCCCAACATAAGCAACAACCTCTGGCCCCGCCTTAGGCCCATCACGCAATGCCTTTGCAATGTATCGGGATAACTCACCACGCTTAAACACGCGCGGCCTGTACTGCCTGATAAGCTGATTGTCTGGGTTATAGCCCTTTTGCAGTAGCAGGGCGTTGATATGCTCAAGCCCCGCCTGATCGCCTCGTATGGCTTCTAGGCGCATGTGCAATAACATACTTATAATGGAACTATCTTTCATGGTGGTAATTTACTTGATTAACACCGCAAAAGCGTCAGGAAACTTGGTGCGTTTGCTACATAAGGCCGTAGCAATGCGACCAGCCTGCGTGCAGATGTGGCCAGTCGGGGACCAGACGAGGTGAGTGGCTCGCTGGCGCAGATCGAGGAGGTGTTAGCAACGCTGCGGGACGGGCTGGAGCTTGACTGGATCGAGATCGAGGGTGCGGACGGGTTTGCCACATTCCGGGCATTGCCTGAGGGATCCCGCGCGGATCTTCTGGCCTATGCGGTGGCGCAGACGCTGGAACCGAAGCTGGTCACGGAGTTGCGCGATCCGGTGCGCGAGACGGTCGAGATCGCGGTTCTGCCCAACCTGCGCGCTGTCTGGACGCTCGACGCGGCGTTCCTGAAGCGTCTGGCCAAATCAGACCTGCTGGAAATCCTGCGTGATATGGATATGCGCACCGAGGCGCAGACCTACCAAAAGGCGAAGAAGACAGGGCTTGTGAGCTATATGGTCAAGTTGTTTGCCGAACCCTTTGCCACGCTGACCGATCGCCAACGTCAGGCCGTCAACAGCTGGTGTCCGTCGGTGATGATGGCCGCGCTGCCAACGGAAACCCGCCGTTCCGAGCGTCAGGTGCAATTGCAACAATTCTCAACCCCGCTGGATCTGGCGTTTATCGTGGCCATGGCAGCGCGGATCACAAAGGCGGATGTGGTGCTGGACCCGCGCCTTCATGGCGGGCGAAAAAGCCATCCTGATTTTCTCGGATGCAGGTGGCACCGGACGCTCCTACCATGCGGCAGCTGGCGGGTCATCCACTGTGGGGTCATCCACTGCCTCGGCAGGGCTTGCTTGCAAGCGCCGTCGGACTGGCAGGGCCAAACTGGCCCGAGAAGTCGAGAGAGGGGCAGACGGGTCATCAGCCGGGGCCACAACCCCGAAACGGCGGCGGCATTATCTCATGGAACCGGGCTGGCGGGCGGATGCGGCGATCCAGGGGCTGGGGCGCACCCATAGGGCGGCGCAGGTCTCGGCGCCGCATTTCCGGGTTTGCACGACGGATGTGCACGGCGAAAAACGCTTTACCTCGACCATTGCGCGGCGGCTCGATACATTAGGCGCGCTCACCAAAGGCCAGCGCGAAACTGCCTCGCAGGGCATGTTCCGGGCCAGTGACAATCTGGAAAGCCCGATTGCGCGGGCCTGCCTGCGCAGTCTCTACAGCGATATTGTGCGCGGCGAGGCCGTGAACCCACGGAACGGCGATACGCTGACCTATGAGACATTCTGCGACTGGACGGGATTGAGGCTGGTCACACGCGAGGGCGCGCTGTTGGAAGAACTGCCGCCAATCCAGCGGTTTCTCAACCGGGTGCTGGCCTTGCCGATTGCGCTGCAGAATGCGGTGTTCTCTGCACTGATGGAAAAGATCAATCTGGCTTTAGCCCGCGCACGCGATGCGGGGCGGCTGGATGTCGGGCTTGAAACCTTGCGCGGCGACCGGATTACGGCGGGCGCGGCACAGGAATTGCGCTGTTGCGAGACCACAGGAGCCATCACATCGCTGGTGCCGGTCAAGGTGGAACAGCGCCGGAGCTATCTTTCTGCGGCGGCGGTACTGGAGCAGCATCCATCGCTGACACCGATGCAGAATACCGCCAGTGGCGCGGTGGCACTGGTCAGCCCGCGCCCGCGTCAGGTGTTTGACGAGGCGGGCGGGGTTGGCTTTGAACGGCGCATTATTCGTCCGACGGGCAGCGGGTTTATCGAAGAGCAGCAACTCACCCGCTCCAACTGGGAAGATGTGGACAGCGCGGCATTCCGTAAGCTCTGGGATGCGCAGGTGGCGGAGTTGCCCGAGATGGAAGTCACCGAGCTGCATCTGCTGACCGGGCTGATCCTGCCGATCTGGAAGCAGATCCCGGGGCAGAACACCCGGATTTACCGCGTGCAGCCCGAAAGCGGCCCGGCGTTGCTGGGGCGCGCACTTGATGCCGGTCAGGCGGCGGTTTTGCGCGGGCGGTTCATGGATCTGGCGGTGGCGACGCCGGAAGAGATGCTTGCCGTGGTGATTAGCACGGACCGGGCGGTGGAGCTCGGCGCGGGTCTCAGCCTGAAACAACGCCGTGTGGCGGGGTAAAAACGGCTGGAACTGACAGGGGCAGGGACAGCAGAAATGGCCTGGCTGAAATCTTTGGGCTGCTTTACCGAAATCCACCAGTACCAGCTGCGGCTGTTTGTGCCGATGGATGACCCGGCAGCCGATGACCCGGCAGCCGATGACCCGGTTTCCGATGAGAATGCGGCGCTGCGGATTGTGACCGAAATCGTGGCCCGGCAGGCTTGAGCCGGGTCATGGGTCGGGGCAGCACGGTCTTTTTTCTTCAGCAATCTCCTCTTCTGGCCGGACGCGCGGTCACGCCCGGCTCGACAGGGTCGATTATGACAACGGGACTGGCCTCACCGCAGTGCCGGCAGTGTATTCCGGCCTGGAAACAGCCGATGGTGGTGGCGCTGCCAAGCTGTTTGATCAGGTCGGAAACGCGCAGGGTGGCACGGCGGCAGCAGGCAGTTTCTCGGGCCAGTTGGCCCTGTCAACCAGCGGGGCACTCCAGGCGCAGATCGCCACCAGGCAGGTCGCGGAGCTGTGTATCGGGGGTCATTGATGCACCACCGTGTCAAGATGAATATCGAATTGTCTGGAGCCGTTGCATTTGCGGCACCGGATTCTGGCAATCACATCGCTGACTGCCGCGCCATGGCCAAGCCTGTGTATCAACTCCTGAACCGGAAATTTGGCGCTGTGTCCGCAATCGCGGCATTGGATCGCGAGGCTGTGGCTGGAAATCATTGTCAGCAGTGTGCCGTGTTTTATCATCTGCCTTCCGTGCCCTTTCTGCCGCGCATTCAAAGAAAAAGAAATCTTCCCGGGAGTGTGTTTTCAACCGGTTTCAGGAGGCCAGAATGGCAAAGTCACAACAGAAATTCAACATCTATCAACATGTCACCGATACAATCCTTGCAGAACTGGCCTTGCAGAACTGGCCTTGCAGAACTGGAGGCCGGCACCGTGCCGTGGCGCAAGCCCTGGAGTGGCGGTGGCGGTCTCTCGATACCGGTGCGCGCCACTGGCGAGAGTTATCGCGGCATTAGAGCGTGTTGCGCTTAATCGGTTCTGCTGTGGGTATGGCACGCGATAGGATACACCATATCTGTCCAGCATGTTGCGAAACGCTTGTTGAATTCAATTTGGTGCAACACGCTCTAATGTGCTGATGCTGTGGTGTGCGGCGTAGATGCGGGGCACTGTATCGCCGATGTGGATGACCTATGTGCAGGCGCAAAAGCTTGGCGGGCAGGTGCGCAAGGGCGAGAAATCCGCAACAGTCGTAAAATTTGGCAAAATGGTGAAAGACGGCGAGACCGATCCGGTGACAGGGGCGGCAGGGGATGATCGCCGCATTCCCTATGCGCGCGCCTACCGCGTGTTCAACGTCGAGCAGATCGACGGGCTGGATGCAGACTGCATTGCGCCGCCGGAACCACCGCGTGATTTTGGTACAAAGAATGACCTGGCTGCCAATGACCTGGCTGCCAATGACCTGGCCGGTGACCCGGTGCTGGATGCCTGGTTTGCCAGCCTGGGCGTGCCGATCAAGCACAGTCCGGAGCCACAGGCGTATTACGCGCCGGCGCGGGATCGTATCCATATGCCGCCGGTCCAGACATTCGAAAGCCTGCATCGGTATTTTCATGTTTTAGCCCATGAACATGCTCACGCGACAAAGCATTCCAGTCGGCTCGACCGCCACCACAGCGGTAAAACCAGGGTGCAGCGTTACGCACAGGAAGAGATTGTCGCGGATCTCGCCGGGGTGATGGTTTGTGCGCGGCTCGGAATTACGCCCTCGTTTGATCAGAGCGCGGCCTACCTTCAGCACTGGGTTGATGTGTTGAAAACCGACCACCGGGCTATTGTCAAAGCCGCAAGCATGGCACAGGCCGCCGCTGACTGGATGTTTGATGCGGCTGGTGAGTGTCCACCCCGGATAGAAGAGATTGAACCGCCCCTTGTCGAACCCGCATGGCGGAGCCGTGGCAGGGGGTGCCAGGGATCAAGGTTGCCTGATCACAAAGAGTGCTGCCCCGGACGCAAGGCTTGAAAGCAAAAGAGTGCTTTTTGAATTTTTGTCCCTAATGGGGGCAAGAAAGAACCGACAGTCGTACAATCCAGAGATGGGTGGCGCCTGTCATCTCAACTCAAAACATAGGAGATTACAAACATGTATACCGGAACACTGACAAAAATGGATGCGGACGATGCTTTTGCTGGCGAGATTGCCTCGCTGGACTTCGACTTTAACTTCACCATGGTGCCAAACGCATTCAAGGCGAATGACAAACATCCAGATTACGTTATCGAAGGCCGCTCCCCACGTGGACGCCTCGTGCGCATCGGATCGGGCTGGGCCGCCAAAAGCCGGGCTGGCAATGAATATTATTCGCTGGCGTTCAATCTGCCGGGTCAGGCCGCGGTGCGGGTGAACGCAGTGATCGACGACGACGCCAGCAAGGGCGAATATCGCATCATTCCGATGATCACTGCGGTCGCAGCCTGACAGGATGGGCGGCGCGATGTGACCAGCGCCGCCCGTTAAAGTTGAACGACTTTTCTTTGAGACCAAAATTAAGTCGTTCAACTATTTGAACACTCCATTCCCTGAGCAGCGTCCCGCTCGAAAGTGCGAGGACGCTTTTTTATGGGTGATCCCGATGGGGGATTGTTGAATGAAAGGAAATCACCATGTCGAAACCCGATAAAACCGTCCATATGAAACGCCTGGACGACAAGCGCTGCCGTGAGTTGCAAGTGTATTACGATGCTGGCGGACAGAACGTCTGGAATGGTCGCCCAAAGCCGAAAGGCATTTATTTTGCATCCCACTGCTTTGAGCAGGCCGAAGGATCCACGACGCGCAGATGGCAGAGCGGACCCGCTGCCTCGGCAGGGCTTGTTTACAAGCCCAAGAGAGGGAAGGGCGATGGCTATATTCTGGTTGTGCCGCTGGAACGCTACAGTGCCAAACAGCTGCGGCTTGTGCGGGGGCGTGTCGAAGCGAACGCTGCCATGATCCACGGTATTCTGGATCGCGGGGACCGGCTTGATGCCCTCGTTGCGATCCTGCGTGGCACCATGGAAATCATTGCCGTCGCGTAATCTCCACCTTTGGCCGCCCGCGTGCCGGGGTTTTCTGATGCGCGGACTGCTCTCACCTTCAAACTTGAAATCCAAGGAAAATATCATGACCACTCCCGCTTTGGCTGAAAAACCTGCCACTTCTGAAAAACCACAACCTTTGCCCAAGGTCAGCTTCACATTCATATCGGATCCCGGGCACAGCTGGTTGATCCTCTCCCCTGCCTGGCTCGATGCTGTTGGCCTGACGCTCGCAGATATATCGACCTGTAGCTATCAGTGCGCCGATGGCATTCTGGCACTCGAAGAAGATTGCGATGCACCTGCGTTTATCAAGGCCTTCGAGGCGCGTTTTGGCGCGTGTTGTGATCTGCTTGAAGCCCATCATGACGTGACAGAAATCCGCAACTGGCCGTGTATATCACACGCCATCTCGGCATCTCCGTGTCGGGAGGTCCCTGCCGTAATCGCACGAGAGAACACCGCAGACCTCAAAATCGCATTAAGCGATCTGCACCGGCTGGAGCATTTATCGGAATCCATGTGTGGTGCCGATATCATGGAGTATCTCGAAGGTCCGATTGCTTTGCTCGATCAGGTTGCCGGTTGTGGCCGTACCGCCGACGTGATCACCTACGAGATCCAGCGCTTCCCGATGATTGCAGACGGCGAGGATGGCTATACGCTGTTTGATGCGGTCCATCACGCAGGCCAGACCTGGGCGTTCATCGATGTCACGGTCACAAAACGGGTCAATGACTGCCTGGTGGACGAGGTCGCGAGTGTGGACTGCATCCCGCGTATTGATGCGTCCGACGCGGTGATGAAAGCTTTTGCCAGCGCATTTCCGATGGCCACAACCGAGGATCATCTGGATGCTGTGGCGCATTTAGGCCCAAACAGCGTGGCTGGCGCCGCATAACGCCTGCATGGAAACGAAGGGCATCGAAACTGCGGATAAAGTTGCGCGACTTTTCTTTGATATCGTATCTCCTGCGCTTTTTCAGAGACCGCATATGCATCAGCTTGTGCATTCCGGGAAAGCGCGGGAGGCTAAACTTAAGTCGTTCAGCTCTGGCATGCCGCCGCAGGATCATCCTTCCATTTTGGCAACTGGATTGTTCTCTTGTGCGGGAACGGTCCTTTCGGGCTGACGGGTTTCCAGGGGCAGACATAGGTCGCCCTGCCCCGTAGGACTGACAGATACCGTAATGGGGCTTGGCCTCGCCGCAGTGCCGGCAGCGTATTCCAGCTTGAAAATAGCCAAGCGTGATGGCACTTCCAAGCTGTTTGATCAGGTCGGAAAACCGTTGGGTTGGCAGGGCATGACATGCCCGAGAAACCAGCACGGTGGCACTGTGTTGGCAGGCAGTTTCTCGGGCCAGTTGGCCCTGTCAACCAGCGGGGTACTCAAGGCGTAGATCGCAATCAGGAAAGGCTCTGATCTGTGTATCGGGGGTCATTGTTTTGCCGCTCCGTGAGGGGTGTCGTTCAGGATGTGTGCAACATCAACATGGCACAAAAAACGCCGCAAGTAATGCTTACGGCGTTTTTCTAAAGTCACGGATGCACAGCTTCACTTGTTTTGTGTGGCTACGCGTTGCGTTTGCTCTAGGCAGCGAGTGCTTTTGAGTACATTTTTTTCGCTGATTCAGTGTTTTCTTCCAAAGCTTTTGCAGAAAGTTCAGCAAACTCGTTACCTTGAACCAGGAATTTTTCATAAGCTGCCGAGCAATTAGAAGCGGCCACTTTGTAAAAATCAGCAACATCAGTTGTCTTTGTCAGTGCCTTTGCGCTGTCGAAAGCAGTTGCAAGATTTGACAGGTAGTTATCATATGCTTTTTTAGCTAATTCTTCACCGCTTTTGATGACTGCTGCGTTGTAGTCGATCAGGTTTTCCGCGAATTTTACAGAAGTATCTGTAGATTGTGCGCATGTATCTTGAGCTTCAGTTTTTGTTGATGCCGGTGTTTCCGTTGCGTGTGATGCCGGTATTTCCGGTTTTGCTGCTGCCGGGGCTTCCGTTACTTGTACTGTCTTGGCCATTGTTTTTTCCTTTGTAAGATTTACCAGTTTGGAAGTGTGTATTCCCTGTTTCATGAGGCAATACAACCAATAAATTGTGCGCCGCAATATTCATCTGTCAGCATCAATTTTTGGGCATAACCCCTGCGGTGAAAATTACTGATTCAAATCAGTGTCAGCGGTGTGTCTCTGCGGCTTCAAAGAAAAAGAAATCTTCGTGAAATTGCGTTTTGTTTTTGGGTTATTTTGCCACCACCTCTCGACTTCTCGCACATGTGATGCGCCATTGGCCGGCAGGGTCGGCTTGCCGTTTACCGGATCATGTGGCTACAGTCTCTGAATAGATCATAAGGGAAAAGCACAGATGGCGTTTACGGGGCGGCGGCGCAAGACTGAGCGGAAGCGTACAGCGCATCCGGCGGTTCGAATTGAACCTGATGCCGCACTGCGGGTTGCGGGCCAGCGGCTGGAACATTTTTGTTACGCGACGACGCTCCGGATCACCTGCGCCTGCGGGCATCAGGGTATTTTGCCTGTGAGCGCGCTCCGTGATCGCTATCCCCGTGGAACCCGGATTAGCGAAGCGCTTGGACATGTGCGTTGCTCACGCTGTCAGGGCAGTCGCATTCAATCGGTCAAGACGCTCGACTGACACAGCGGCGGCCTTTTTGAGGCCTGTTTTTTTCTTCAGCACTCACCTGATCTGTCAGGTTCAGTGTCCCGCTCTGGACATATGCGGCAGAACAATTGCTATAAACCGAGAAAACCCGTGACAATTCAACTTTGTTGACACATGCCATTCAAAATGGGAGAGACCCCGAAGGGCTGTAAACCCGATGATTTCAACGAAGGTGTCAAAACGTGTTTTTCAAGAGCAAAACAACTTCCGGCTCAAAGGCCGCAGAAACCCCCAAACCGGCAGCACCCAAAGCGTTGGTTGCGACAAGTCCCAAGCCAAATCATTTCAAGGCACCTGCCCGGAAGATCAAGCCGCCTGCCTCGGTTCTGTCGTCTGATCTGCACATTATCGGCACCGTAAAGACCATCGGAGATATTCAGGTTGATGGCACTGTCGAAGGCAATGTTCATGCGGACCTGCTGTGCATCGGAGAAAGTGGTGCCATAAAAGGTGAAGTGGTTGCGCGCGATCTTGTGGTAAACGGTCACATCGTTGGCAACGTGCGCAGTCTGAAAATACACCTGACCACAACCGCCCGTGTTCAGGGCGACATCATTCACAAGACCCTTGCAATCGAAAACGGTGCTTGCTTCGAAGGATCGGCCCAACATCAGGATGACCCTCTTATTCAAAAAGATCCCAAACCCAAGCCCAAAAGCCAGCCCGCGCCACGCGTGGAGGCTGGTAAAGGTCGTCAGGTTAAAGCCAGAAAAGCACCCAATGCAAACCGCCCGAAATTGTCCGAATAAGTCAACTTATGGCGCATAAAGTCACAAATACACCCCAAAAAGGCAGGGTTTGTCATATCCGTATTCGGGTTATGCGGCTCTTTGAGGGGCTGAGCGCGACACGCTAACATACGGGGGTGCCGTCCGGTGTCGTCGCGTTTTCCAGCTCCTGGCCGAGGCCTATGCGGCCGCGTAGTGCCAGCCTGTCACCAGTCGCGCCGCCTGTCATGACTCGGGGAGGCGCGCCTGTTTTTCTTCAGCAATGGTTTGTTCTGTGAGGTCAGTCAAGCGACCCTCACGCATGGCCCCGGCAAGCCGGAACCACGCGAGACGGCCCCGCGCGGGTGCCGCGCAGGCAGGCCGCAGCGCGGCCAGGCGTCATCCCAGCCGATTGCCAACCACTCACCGCAGTCTTCAGGTGATCCGTTGTGCAATGGTTTCAAGCCTGCTGCCTGTCTGTCGCAGATAAAAACCAGCGTCAAGGATCACAAAACTTTTACAGGGGAGCGTCAGGACTGCTCTGATACGGTGCCGTTCCCCACACCGGCCGCCTTGCAAACACAGCCCTGCTTGCAGGCGGGCAAGCAGGGCCGCGTCTTTCAGGCGACCTGTCTCCTTCGGGGCTTCAATGTACGCGCCAGGCGTCATCCCCTGAAAAACTTTTGCGCCCGGCAAGCCGGCGGCTGCGCCGTCCCTGACACTGGTTTTTCTCCACGCCTGCCCGTCAGCAGGCCACCGCAATCGGGCGGGTGGTAAATTAAGGAGTTAAACCCAATGCTGACAGCTTATGACGAAATCGAACTTTTCGGCTTGACCGAAACTGCCGACGATCTGCCTATTCCCTGCGATGATACTTTGCGCGATGCGATCGTGCGGGAAACCTTTGAAAGCTTGTTTTCTGGCCTATCAGGAACGGGCTTGCATAAAGAAATTGAACCTCTGGCGCATGGGTTGGCAACGTTACTATACCGCCGCCGCAATGTGATCGAGGTAGAATTAACCAGGCACACAGACGCTTTGCAAGGCTTAATCCGTCTTAAAGACGGGAGCGAAATCACCACAACTGCAATTGGGGACGCCCAAACAAAAGCGGAAACAATGCGCGATTTACGCGATGCGCTTGACCTTATGGCAGAAACCGCCGCCCAATGCTACGAGTTGGAAACGGGCAACGCATACAATCCACCAAGCGGCGGGCGGGGTAAACGCAACGCCCATTTATCGGGCGCAATGTTTGAAGCTAAGGACTGGCTGGAAGCGCATGAGGCGCAACAAGCCGAACAATTCAAAATTGAAGGCGCACCGCTGGCCATTGCTGGTGATCGGGACTGGGTGGACATTGACGCAATCTGGGAGCGTCTCGACCGTATCCGCGACAGATTCCGTGAAAGCTATAACAGCGACCTTATTTTGTATCACAAGGCCGACAAAAAAGGCGTGGATGCCATTGCGGCGGCATGGGCGCGCAATCGCAAAGTTGCACAAGTGACGTTTCAACCGAACTGGCGGGCCTTTGGGAAATCCGCAGGGTTCAAGGCGATAGACCAGATGCTGGACACGCCAAAGCCGCTTGGCGGCGTGGTGATCTTCGGCAGCGCAGGCATTGCGCTTAATCTGGCCGACAAGGCCGAGGCCAAAGGCATTAAGGCGATGCGGGTTAAACGGCCAGAGCAGAGCGACATCTGAAACAACGCCGCCTTGCATTTGTGCAGGGCGGCACCACGGATGGGGCAGGGCGAACGATGCGCAAAGGACACTTCTTACGAAGTGACTGTTAATCATGCTTGCCGCGCCAAGACGGGCTTGAACAGCCCTCTTGGCGCGGCAATTGGTGAATCACTGGCTGGTTGCATCAAGGATCAAGCGTCGAAGGCGGTGTGTGGCTGTCGGTTAGAACTGGAATACTCCAGAATAATCCTTTATATATAAATCAGGAGATCAAACATGGCACATGCCTTACAAATAGATACATTGGCTTTTTCTAAAAAGCTCAAAGAAGCGGGTGCGGATGATCGGTTGGCTGATGCCATTGTCGAAGGCCTCACCGCCGCTGATACCTCGGAACTTGCTACAAAGTCAGATGTTGCTAAAGTTGAAAGCGGCCTCAAGCAAGATATTCTCAAAGTCGAAAACAAGATCGATAAAGTTGAGAGCAAGATCGTCGAGGTGAAAGCTGAACTCAAGCAAGACATCGCCGAAGTCAAAGGCGAGTTGAAGGCTGATATTGCCGAGGTCAGAACCGAGATTGCCGACGTCAAATCCGATTTAACAACGCTTATTATGCAAAGCAGTAACCGCACAATTTACATCATAGGCGGGCTGATTGGCTTGCTGTTCGCTATCGACAAGTTACTGCCGCTCGCAGGGCTTGAATAAGAGCCTGCCACAGAAAGCGGCCTTTCGAGGCCGTTTTTTTATGTCCGGTGATTTTCGGGGGACTTGCCTTGTCTTTAGAATGCCGCCAAAAATGGCGGCGCGGCGCGGGTTACCCACAACCCTTCGTCGTTCGATACTTGGGGTCTCTCTCCTACGGGCGCAAGGTCAGAACAAAATCTCCCATGGTCGATTGCGTTCTGACTGGATAACCCGCCCCGCCGATAGACGAGGCGTTCCTGACTGGATCGCCAGCTTCAGAAAGTGGCGCAGCCTTACAGCAAAAGACCAACCCGAAAGACGGTGTGGATACGATAGCAAGCGGCTATGCGTTCACCGCCGCTTTAAGGGCGGTGGCGGCACGAATGCTGACAGCCTTGTCAGCGTCCTTGCTGATCATCTCGCCGGTTGCCGGACTGCGTAACTCGCGGGCAGGGCGGTCACGGGTTTCAAACTTGGCAAGATCGGGCAGAGCCACAGCATCCCCTGCTGTCAGGCGTTTGCTGACAACTTTGGCAAGCGCATCCAGAACTTCGCTTGCCGTCTTCTGGGTGCATCCAGTTTCCTCTGCCAGATCTTTTATCAATGCGCTTTTGGGGATGGGTCGTGCCATATGGGGTTCCTTTGCGTGTGTTTCTGCTCGTGTGGCCTGAGCCACTTGCGGCAAACTATGCAGGGGATGGTACTGATTGCAAGTCTTGTTTGCTTGGGCCATACCGTTTGATCCGGGTGGGCGTTGTCGTCTTCTTTGCCAGGGTAAGCAGTCATGCCATCTGATCAATCCGGTGGCACTGTCTTTGCCTGCGGCGGCATAAACAATGTGGTTTATGTTGCTGGATCAGCGCAGACCTGCCTTGTTTCTTAAGATGGATCAATAAGCCTTGGCGCAGAGTGGACAAGGGTCTGCCCTATAGCAACGTATGCTCATTCCAGAATCCTTGTGCTTATAGACAGGTCATCGCATACAGCGAGCGTGGTGCATTAAGGAGCCAATATGACGTCATATTGGCTCCTTAATGCTTAAGTGGAGCAGACCCTCTTCAAGTCAAAAATTCCCCTTGGCCAAGGCCAATTCCGCGCGGAAGACAATTTTTAACGTGACCCCTCGGCTCTCCCCAAGGCTTTTCAATTTCCCATCGAAACAAGGAAGGACCTTACGATGACCCATAAATATTACAATGTTTGTATCGCCACCACAGGCAAAGACGACAAAACCTACTTCACCAAAGTCGGCGCGGCGTTTCCCGGCAAAGACGGCAGCAAAGCCATCATGAACATCAAACTCGATGCCCATTCCCTCAACGGCGAATACGTTCTGTTTGCCTCTCGGGCATGTAATGCCCTGTCGGCCAGCGGCACCCAAAACCAAAACCGGCAACGATGACGTCGTCGAATAACCCAACTCCCCAACTGGGCGGCCCAAAGTGGCCGCCCTTTTTTCTGTTGCAGCATTCTTACGGTGCTGTTGTCGTTGATCCGGTTTAGCGAAACGATAACAGTGTTTTAAAGCAACAGGTTGCTTTAACGGATCTCTACCGATCCTGTTTTTGTGGCCCTTGGGGTTCGGGCAAGCCGAACGCCACTTCGGGCTATTGGGGGCCTGTTCCGGCCCCCTTTCCAAATTGTGGGGCTTCCCCATGCTCGCTTTAAAAATCAAAGATTTTGAAACCTGCGCGTGGGTCCAGTCCCGCGCTAAAGCGCGAATTTTGAAATTCCCCGCCCCTTTCTTTCATCGCATTCAGATTTTCAGAGCAGCGCCCTTACGGGCTTGTCTCAAAATATGAACCATTTGGGGAATAACCTCAAACACAGCGCAAAAGGAAACGTCAAAATGGCAAAAGTTGATATGCACGCAGTAATTACAAACCAAGTAATAGCATTATTAGAAGCTGGCACAGTGCCTTGGGTTAAGCCTTGGAGTATTGGCGGTTGCACATCCATGCCGCGTCGATCAACCGGGGCGTTTTATCAGGGTATTAATGTTTTAATCCTTTGGATGAAATGCACGGAAATGGGATATTCTTGCGACCAATGGTTAACCTATAAGCAAGCGGCAGCTCTGGGCGGCCAAGTCGTCAAAGGATCAAAGGCAACGCGGGTGGTTTATTACAACAAGACTATTGCTAAAGATGAAAACGACAAGGAAACAATCATTCCATTTCTGAAATCCTATAGCGTCTTTAACGCCAGTCAAATTGAAGGATTGCCGGCACAATACGACCTTGAGCCAGCAGAACCAGAGGTTTTTGAAAATGAAATCATTGAACAGGCTCAAAATTTTGTTGATGGGACAGGTGCAGAAATCAAACATGGGGGCAATCGTGCATTTTATGCGCGGAAACGAGACCAGGTGACCATGCCGGAGTTGAAACATTTTCACAGTTCAGAAGCGTATTTTCAAACATTGAATCACGAACTCATTCATTGGTCAGGTGCGAAAGCCCGGCTTGACCGGACCAAAGGCAAAAGGTTTGGTGATAATGCTTATGCCTTCGAAGAGCTGGTCGCTGATATGGGCGCGGCGTTTCTCTGTGCGCGTTTAAATATATCTCCGAACATGGAACAAACGGCGGCTTATATTCAAAGTTGGCTAAAAGTCTTGCGCGAAGATAAGAAGTTTATTTTCCGCGCCGCGAGCCAGGCATCAAAGGCGGCTGAATACCTATTCGATCTAAATCCGCAGCAGAATGGGCAGGAGGCCGCATAAGCGCACCCTGCGCGGAACGCGGCGCGGATGGCGCTGGAAGGGTGCCTTTGGCATGGCTAGTTTGCCCTTTAAAATACACAAAAACAACAGGTTAACACCCGTATTCTGCTTGTAAAAACACCCCGAATATGGTAAAAATAACCAAGTAAAACAACGCTTTAACCTAAGTTATCTATGCAAATAGAAAGGGTCTGAAATGTCAGAGAAACGCAAGAGGCTACCAAGCCGACGTCCGTCCGAAGTGCGTAAAATCAAGATGCAGAATGGCCAGTCATTATATGTGACTTTGGGATATGACCCCATGGTTCCGGATGCGCCAAAAGAAGTGTTTTATGATCGCGGGTTTCGGGAGGGCGCAGAGTTGCAATTCATCGCCAACGATATGTGCATCATGATCTCTTTGCTGTTGCAGGCGGGGTATACAGCCAAGGATATTTCCAAGTCGCTTTCAAAAACCACTGTGGAAACGCCAACGGGTTTCTCGACTTCTCGCGCATCACATACCCGAGAAGCTGCCAACCCAACGGCTGAGGTGTCACAGCACGGCTCGATCGTAGGGTTGATCGTGGAGCAACTACAGATTGCCCCGTCATGGATGAAGGAAGCCGGGAACCGCACCGGCATCAATGCCGATGTACATAAAGCGATTACAGGAGGTCATCATGCAAGATTATAACGCAGTGTCAAAATGGCATTTCGAGAGCGAGATCGGCGAGAAGCGCGGCATGGTGTCCCTGGCCGAACAGGACGGGATCACGGCGTTGCGTGTCAGGTTCGCCGATGGCGATACAGAGACCGCCACCATAGCATTGACGCTGGCGCAAGCCGAGTTCCTGATCGATGCGCTGCCCGCAGCTTTGAACGTGGTGCGGTCGCGTCAGGAACGCCGGGCTTGGGAGGCGTCGCTGTATGATCCCTTTGCCGATATTTGCGCGGATATTCCAGATAAAAACGGGGTGCCGCAAACCGGCCCGTCTCAGCCGGCCTCAAAGGCTGTGGCAAAAACACCAGTGCAAAAAGCATCCGCTGCAGTGGATGCGCCTGGCGGCACGGCATCGGCAGAACTGCCAATCCCTGCGCGGCGCGGCGTGCCGTGGACGGCGGCGGAAGAAGCGCAGCTGGCCGAGGGCTACGGCGCGGGGCAAAGCGTTGATGCGCTTGCCGATCAGTTTGACCGCAGCCCGTTTGCAATCACAAAGCGGTTGGAAAAACTCGGCCTTATCGAAGCGAAAGCCGCATAGCCAGAAATCAAACTCCAGGAAATAGCAGGGCGCGGGATTGATCAATCCCGCTATTCGGGGCCTTGGCGGAAAATGCTGTCGCCAAAAAAGCTCAACAACACTGCTACATTAACAACAAGAAACATTATGTGCGGAGCTGTTGGTACGCAATGTTAAAATGTTACCCCTTACACATTGTAAAACACCTAAATTGACCGATTAAGTCAATTTAGGGCGCATACAGGCCCAGATACACCCCAATAAATGTACGGTTTGTCTCATCCCGATTTGGTTTCTGCGGCTCTTTGATGGGCGTTAGCGGGGTCGCTTTGGCTGTTTTCGCGTTCGCGTTCCCGTTCCCGCCTTTTTATGGCGATTTTGATGCGCGCCTTCAATTTCACCTGGTAGAATGCGCGGTCGCTGTCCTGAACCTTACCTGCGGGTTCCATGTTCAATGTATATCGCTTGGGCAGGACACACATGGCGTTGATATATTGTGAGGATCCCAAATACTGGCCGAGGGTTTTGTTAAGTATTTTCTGCTCTTGGCTGCCGGCTTCAATGTTGTAGCGTTTTTCCAGCACATCGTTGAGGCCAATGGCGGCGGGAAAGGCGGAGGGGCTGCGGAAGTAAACGGGCAGTTCCGCGTGGGTTTCGAGTTTCAGGGCGGCGCAGAGCTGGTTCCGCAGCTTGTCGATGAAACCCGGGTGGAACTTCATGTAGTGCAGCTTGTCGTCGTTTTTCGGATGTCTTGACGTCCTGGCCGTGTCGATGCCGGTTGTGTCGGTTTGTGTTTTTTGCGGCATTGTTTTTGCTTCATTCATTGTTGATTGATCCGTTGGTACAATCTGTGGGCTGCCCTGAAGGCGGTTCTGGTTTTAGCTTCAACATCGACAGTTTCTCCGCTACGCGGGTTGCGACCCTTGTGGGCCCGGTACTGTTTCGGGCTGAAACTGCCGAAGCCTCGTAATTCCACCCGCCGTCCCTGTTCAAGCCCCGCGATAATCTCTTCAAAGATGGTGGTGACCGCCCGTTTGGCATAGGCGTCTGTTAGCGCATATTCCAGAGCGATCTTTTCGATGATTTCACGGCGCGTCATGGCCTGTTTTCCAGTTTTGTGGATGGGTAAAGCCTCTCGAAATTGCCGATCGTCCCCGTTTGTAACAGGCTTACGTGACCGGATCAATCACACATCCAAAAGGCTTCGCCCTATTAGAGCTGCACGACTTTTCTTTGATATCATATCTTATGTGCTTCGCTGGACTGACAGCCTCTCGGGCCGGTTGGCCCTGCCGGCCAATGGCGCATTTCATGCGCGAGAAGTTCAGAGACCGCATATGCGTAGCTTGTGCATTCCGGGAAAGCACATGACCAAAATTAAGTCGTTCAGCAATAGTTGGCAGTTTCTCGGGCCCATCGGACTGACAGCGCATCACATGCGCCGCTGGACAGTCAGTTTCTCGGGCCCGTTGGGATGGCAGGGCATCACATACCCTATTGGGACTGGCAGCGCATTTCATGCGCGAGAAGTCGAGAGCCCGCTGGCGCGGGATTACCCGGAAATCCATAGCCGCTGATGCAACGGTTTCATCCGCGATCACTTGTTGCGATCCTTGCCGGTACAATGGCGGTTGTGCTCTTCGAGCAATGTGGTGATGTCGAGGCGTTTTTGCTTTGCGGTTGTGATGAGCAGAAGCAGGGCGCGCAATTCCTGCGTGTCCATCGTGTTGAGCCAGTGCAAATCATTCTGGCTGATGCGGGCGTGGAGTCTTTGCATCATCGGCAGGTGGCCTTCACTGACGGGTCGTGTGGATTTCGGGTGTGGCTTTGGCATGGATCGGTTTCCAATTTCGGGGTCATGCCGCAAGGTGCCACAGTTTGCCGCTTTTGCCAATCCTGCAAAATCACATAAACCACCAGTTTTGCCAAATCCCGCCAGCCTTGCCAAAAGCGCATAGGCTGCCAAAACGTGAGCAGCTGAACCCGAAGTTTTCGGCCTCATGCGGGTGCGGTTTTCGGGCTGGCTTGCGGCGTCGACATCCAGACGCAAATCCCGCCGCGTGATTTTGGCATCAAATTCGGGCCTCGGCGTGCGTTGTTTTCTGCCCCGAATTGACCACCCCATCAAGGTTGTTTCCGGGCTTGCCGCGCGTCCGGTTCTGCGCTTGCCATCCGCATGACCGTTCCACGGATTGCAAGGTTTTGAGTGCGCGCAAATCTGCCAATCTTCCTTGTTTTCTTAGCATTCCCGCGCCAGCGGGCAGGCTTTGACCTAATAGGTCGAAGCCTTTTCGAGCGATTGAGAAATGCCTCTGATGTTTCAAACTGTTGTCGGGTTTACCGGCAAATTCCAAGGGCGCATCTTTGGACAGGTTTGCGGGAAATGTGCCCGCGTCGCCCCAAAAGCCAATCCTATATGAAAAACGAAGTTTTTAGAAAGGCGCGTTTGTACATTGAATTTGTATTCAATGTGAAAGCGGTGTATTTAGAGGCCATGGCAGTCTATTATTTCAATCGCAGTTCACTAGGAAGAAAGTCAGGTGGAAACGCCGTGGCTGCAGCTGCCTATCGCCATGCGACGCGGATGACCAATGGGCAGAGCGGGGAGACGAGAGACTATTCCGGCAAGAAGCCAGAGCTGGTTCACGCGGAGATTACCCTGCCCGCAGATGCGCCCGCCTGGGCGGCAATGCGCTATAGTGGAGAAGACGTTGATGCGGCGTCCATGCAGCTTTGGAATGATCTGGAACTTCGCGAGGATCAACACAACAGGCGCGCTACTGCGCAATTGGCAAACAGCTTCACCTGCGCGCTGCCGGCAGAACTGTCGCATAAACAAAACATCGTTTTGGTGCGGGATTTTGTGCAGACATCGCTGGTGGGTGGTGGTGCCGTGGCGGACTGGGTTATCCACGATAAAGGTGACGGAAACCCCCATGCGCATGTGATGACCACACAGCGCACATTGGGGGAAAACGGGCTGGATCAGAAAATCCGCACCTACGTGGATCGGCGTCAGGACATCGTAAATCTGCGGTTTAACTGGGCCTGTGCCGCCAATACTGCGCTTGAAACGGCCGGGTTCGAGGCGCGGATTGATCATCGGCGGCTGGATGTGCAGGGCATTAAACTGGGAGCGATCAGCTTTAATGCGGAGATCGCCGCAAACATCGAACAGGGTGATGCCGCCTACCGTGTGAAGCAACGGGTGATTGAGGCGCGGCTGGAAAACGAGACTTACCTGATGGCGCATCCGGAGCACATGCTGACGGTTGTGGCGGCGTCCAATCCCTTGTTTACCAAGGCTGATCTGGAGCGCGGGTTTCAGCAGTATCTGCCGACCAGTGTGGGGATTGACGGCATCGAGGGGCTGATGGGCCTGGCGATGGCCAGTGACGATCTGGTGCGTCTGGATCGCAAGTCATCGCGGGGTGAGGCGTTCATGACCACGCGGGCCGTGGTGGAGATGAACCGCCGGATGGAGCGCGATGCGCTCACGATGGCGCAAAGCCGGTTGGTTCTGGGGGCTGGCCATGGGTACGAGGCGTTGCCGGATACGCTGTCGAACGCGCAGCGTATGGCGGTGCGGTCGATGGTGTCGTCCCGGCGTCTGACCCTGGTGACGGGTTATGCAGGGGCGGGTAAAACCTTTGCGGTCAAAGCAGCCGCAAAGGTCTGGGCAGCGCGCGGGTTTGCGGTTCTGGGTGGTGCGATTTCGGGAAAGGCCGCACAGGAGTTGAGCGGCATCGAGGGGCAGGTTGCGACGCTGGCGCAATGGGAGGCCAAGTGGGATCGCGGCGCGCGGCCGGCACAGGGGCGGTTTATCTTTGTGATGGATGAGGCCGGCATGGTCGGCACGGCAATCTGGTCGCGGATGCAGGCGCGGATTAAGGCGATGGGCGGCAAGCTGATTGCGGTGGGGGATGCCGCGCAGTTGGCGCCGATACAGGATACGGCGGCGTTCAAGCATCTGACGAAGCTGGTGGGCCAGGTGACCATCGGTGCGGTGCGCCGGCAGGAGGATGCGGGCGACCGGCGGGCCACGGAAATGCTGTCGCGGGGCGGGGCGCAGGCGGCTCTGGCGATTGATCACTATGCGCGCAAAGGGGCCATCCGGTTCGAGAAGAACCTTGGGAAGGCAATTGATGCGCTGTCCAAAGCTTATTTCGAGCATGAGGGCATGGACCGCATTGCGCTGACGCATCTCAATGCGGATGTGGACGCTCTGAATGCGGCCATCCGGATCGAGGCTCTGGCGCGGGGGGTGGTGGATCACAAATCGCAGGTTTCCTATGCGCGCTTTGTGCCGGGCGCAGGGGCTGAGCCTCTGGTTCTGGGCATCGGGGACCGGGTGCGCTTTACCCGCCCTTACCGGGAGGCTTCGGTGACCAAATCGTCGTTTGCTTCGGTTATCGCCGCCTCGGAAACGCAGCTGATTTTAAGTGTGGACGGTCAGAGCGGGGTTGTTGCAATTGATCCGCGCCGGTTTTTGCATTTTGACTACGGCTATGCGGCCACGGTGCATAAATCGCAAGGCATGACGGTGGCCAATAATGTCGAGGTTTTGGTCACGTCGCAGTTTGACGCGCATCTTCTGGATGTCGCTCTGAGCCGTCACAAACAAACGGTCCGGATGTGGGTGCCGCAGGACAGTGTTGAGGGTCTGGCTGACATCAAGGGAATGGTGCAGCGCTCCAGCCTGATCGATGTGGTGCAGGCGAATGACCCCCCTGTTTTGGGCCGGATGTCGCGGGATATATCAGATGTGGCGGTGGGTGCACGGGTGGACCGGATTGCGGCGGATGCCCAAGGGCACATGACCGTGCCGCAGGGTCATCTGCCGCAGGGTCATCTGCCGCAGGGTCATGTTCTGGTGACGGGGTTGGCTGGCGATGCGCATCTTACCCAACAGGGGATGCGCATGGCGGGGCTGCTGCGGGCCGGATATGAGCCGGGCCAGGCGGATCTGGCGGATGATCCGCGTGGCTACGCAACTGATCCCTTGAAAGTTGTCGATGATCTGCTGGCGGAACAGGGGGTGTTCAGGGCCGCTGATGTGGCGGCACGGCTTGGCGCGGTGGTGCGTGCGCCGGATCTGTTTATGCGGCTCTTTGCGCAGGCGATGTCGCATCCCGATCTTGTGATCCTCAGCGAAGAAGGTTTGCGCGGTGAAGGGCGGGTGTATTCCTCAAACGCCCAGATAGCGCAGGTGGCCGGATTGATGGATCGCGGTGTCACTCTGGCGGTCGGCCAGGGGTTCGGGGCGGTGGATCCGTCAGTGGTTGTGGCAGCCTGGCAAGCTGCGGGGCTGGATTCTGCGGTGCGCGCGGGGCTGGAGTATGCGCTGTGGCCCTCGCGCATTGCACTTCTGGAGGAGATCGGCACCCGCCAGAGCGCGCGCGTTACGCAGGTTTTGGCGGAAATTGCGCGGCAAACCGGCACCCGGGTGATTGTGGTCAGTGCGGATGCACGCGCCGCCACGCGGTTTGCGGCGGCTGCAACCAGTGCGCCGGCAGCAACCAGTGCGCCGGCAGCGACCGCACCGACGGTAACGACCGCACCGGCGGCAGGCATCGAGGGGCTGGGGCTTTATGCCTTTGGCAACCGCTTGCGTCAGGGGTCTTTGTCTTTGCGCGCGGGGGATATTCTGGTGGTACCGGAGGCGTCCGGGTTGCATGTGGATGATCTTGACCTGCTGACGGGGTTTGCGGAGACGAGTGGTGCCAAGCTGGTGTTGCACTCCGATCCATCGCTGGACGCGACAGGGTCGGTGCTGCGGCATCTGGGCGCACGGGTTGAGACATCGGTGCTGGGCGGGTTTGAGGCGATTGCACCGGATCGGCGCGGGTTGCTTGAAGGCGGCGCGGCGCTTGAGGCGGCTTACAAAGCACTTTGGAACAAGGATGTCTTCATTGGCTCGAGCAACGATGAACTACAGGTCGATGAATATGTAGCCAGTTTTATCGCTGACGAGGCCGTGGATAAGCTCGGTGTGGCCAGCGCGGCGCGGATGCGCGATGCGCTCAATCTCCGGATTGAAGCGGCATTGCAGGAGAAGGATGGGGTCTCGAAGGAGCAGATTTACCAGATTGAACGCTTTGAGGCCCCTGCGCTGGCCGTGCATGAAGGTACGGTTCTAAAGCTGTGTCGTGATAATGTAGAGCATGATCTGAACGCGGGTGCGCGCGGTGTGGTCCGTTCTGTCGATGAAACGGGTCAGGTGACGGTACGGTTCGTCAAAGGGCGTTTTGGGGCGCAGGATGTGACGTTTGCGCCCGGCGCGCAGGCCGCCGGACTGGACTATGGCACTGTGTTCAGTGCGCGCGAGGCGCGTGGGGTTAATACCGACAGCCTGCACGGATTTGCCGGGCGCGGGTTGCAACGTCCGGATCTGATTGCCATGCTTAATAATCCATGTGGCAAGTTCAGCCTGTCGCTGCCGGTTAATCCGGACGCTCAGGGTGAGGGGGCCGGGTTTTTAAGCCGGGCGCTGGCGCGGGAGGGACGTGCCTCGGTGCTGGATTACGGATTTGATCCCAAACGGGCACTGGCAGCCGCAGCGGAAGCCGTGCGTGCGCCTGTGCCCGCGCCTGCTTTGGAACTCAGTGCAGCCGATCTTGCGATCAGGGCCGATACAGCGGCGCATTTCAAGGCGCAGCCCGCGTTTATCGTTTCTGCGCTGGTGCGGGAAAACAGCCGGTTTGATCACGGGCAGTTGCAGCGCCATATTCAAAAGCTGTTTCCGGCGGAATATCTAGATATGGAAGATCCGGGCATGGATCATCCGGGCATGGATCATCCGGGCATGGATCATCCGGCGTTTGACCATAAAGCCTTCACCGATCAGGTGCTGTCAGAGACGTTAAAGAGCGGTGCGCTGATTAAGGCAGGGTTCAGCAGTTTTGACGGGGCACCGCTTTACACCACGCGGGTGCAGGCGGAGATCGAGGCGCGGGGATTGGAACAGGGCAAGGCGCTGGCGCGGTCAAAGCTCACGGGCATTGGTCAGGGCATTGACAGTCAGGCCATTGACGGTGGGGATATGGCCGGTCTGCGCAGTGACGTGGCCCATGTTGCGGGGGCGGCGCGGTTGAGCCTTGCCACAGTTGATCCGGGGCCGCAGAAGGATGGGTTCTTGCAGCAAGCGGGTGCTGTCTGGCGGGCGCGGGGCTATCAGGTGATTGCCACCGGCACCAGAGGGGTTTTTGCGGAGCAAGCGGCTGAGCGGCTTGGTGACACTGTTCAACATGCCTCATTGGCGGCGCTGGAAGCGCAATGGGCGATGGGGCGTCTGCCGGAAGAGAAGTTTGTCGTCTTTCTGGATCAGGCGGACCGGGTTCAAAGTCCGCAATGGATGCGGGTGCAGGGCCGCGTGGCCGAAATGGGTGGCAAGTTGATTGCGCTCAGGCATTCCAGTGGTCTTTCGCCGGTTGGCTCCGTCAGTCTTTACCGCCTGCTGGCGCGCGAGGTTGGTGTCGAGCAGCGCGATCGCATTGCGCATCAGGTTTTGGAAGACGAGCGGATTGCCACCGCTTACCTGGATGAGCCGGGCGCACCGGCGGCGCGTGCGCTTGATATTTACCACAACAAAGGTGCTGTGCGCTTTGCCGGTCGGGCTGAAGGCGCGCAGGCGGCACTCGCGCGGTCTTATTGGGCCGGCGAGTATCAGCCATCGCCGGAACAGAGCGGCGAGGTGCGGTTGGCGATGGCACATGCGCGGGTAATGGTCACAACGCTTGATGCGGCCATTCGGGCTGAAGGGCAGCGTCTCGGGCGCCTGGGCGCGGGGGAGACCTGTTGGGGACGGCAGATCAACATTGGCGAGGTTCTGGAAGCCAGGAGCGACATTGCCCTGGCAGGTGTCACGGCGGGCGGGCGCGGGCGTGTGGTGAAATTGGGGCCGGAAAGCATTGAGCTGGAAATACCGGGACACCGTGACACCGTCGAGATTTACACCAGCGCGCGTCTGGCGCAGTTCAGCTCGAGCATTGCCACAACCATCCATGATGCGGAGGTCCGTATGGTGGATCGCGGCTATCTCTATGCCAGCCGGGGCATGGATCAGGAGATGTTCCGCGCCGGTATGACGCGGCACCGACAATCGCTTGAGCTGCATGTGCCCGAGACCGCGTTTCGGGATTACGAAGCCCTGCAAAAAGCCGTGCAGCGCAATACGGATCTGGAGATGCTGGATGATGTCAGCAGCGGTGTCAGCTCCGAGGACAGATCGCGGGATATGGTCATCGCGCCAGACATCAGTGCGCGGGCAGACCGCAGCGGTGCGGCCCTGTGGTCGGGTGGTGAGTTTGGTTTTGATGCACATCTGCAAGCCACGGCGGGGCGCATCGCGGGGCTGTTGTCGATTGATTATAGGCCGGGCGCGCCGGTGCTGGGGAACGATCCACGCGGTTATGCCAGCGACCCTTTGAAACTGGTGGATGATCTTCTGGCGGAGCGCTCGGTCATCAGGGCGTCCGATGTGGCACGCCGCTTGGGCGGCGTGGTGCGCGATCCTGACAGTTTTGTGCGGCTCTTTGCCGAAGCGATGGCGCATCCCGATCTGGTGGTGCTCAGCGAAGAAGGTTTGCGCGGCGAAGGGCGGGTTTATGCGACGCTGGCCCATATCAGGCGCGAGCTTGATTTGGTGGACAAGGTGTCTGCCCTTGCGCTGGCGCAAAGCGACCCGAACGCGGGCAGCGACCCGAACGCGGGCAGCGACATACATCCGGCGCGCGGGCGGGTCGCGGCGGCGGCCCGCACAGACCACGGGCCGATGTCACCGGATCAGGAACGGGCGTTGCGTCATGCGACCTCGCCTGCGCGTTTTGCGATGATTTCCGGCATTGCCGGCTCGGGCAAATCCTCTGTACTGAAAGGGGTGCGCGAGGTCTACGAGCGCGAAGGCTGGACTGTTGTTGGCGCGGCCCTGGCCGGCAAAGCGGCGCAGGGATTGCAGGCGGCGTCGGGTATTCAGAGCACTACGCTGGCCGCACTTGGTTTTGCCGCCGCGCAGGAGCGCATCACCCTTGGTCCCAAAAGCCTGTTGGTTGTTGATGAGGCGGGTATGCTGAATGCGGATCATTTCGGGATGGTGCTGGAGTTGGTGGAGCGCACCGGGGCCAGTCTGCGCCTCGTTGGCGATCCACGCCAGTTGCAACCGCGAGGGCCGGGGGCGATGTGGCGGGCGTTTGCCGACCGGATTGGCACCGTTGATCTCACAACCGTCTGGCGTCAGCACGATCCGCTGGATCGAGAGGCCACATGTAATCTGGCGGCGGGGGGCACGCGCGCCGATCTGGCCATTGATCATTTTCTGGACAAAGGTGCTGTTCAGGCCACGGGAAGCGACAGGGACGCTCTCCTGACGGCGGCCGTTGCGGGGTATTCTGCCGATCCGCATGCGGACAAGATGCTGCTCACCTATCGCCTTGTGGATGTGGCGCATCTGAACCGGCTGGCGCGTGCGGACGATCAGGCGCATCGCGCCGACGCGCTGCCCTGCATTGCTGTAAGCCGCGCCGATGGGGATGTGCTGGAGTTGCAAGCCGGGGATAGGATTGCGTTTCGGGAAAACCGCCGCAAGTCGGGGATTGTCAACGGGATGACGGGCGAGATTGCGGCGGTCAATCCGGAGAGCCAAAGCTTCACCATACGGATTGGCACGGACAGTGACGAGGCCCGCTATATCAGCTTCAGGGCCGAGGATAGCCCGGAGCTGGACTATGGCTATGCGACCACGTTGCATAAATCGCAAGGCGATGGCCATGAGAGCAGTCATCTTGTGGTGACCGAAGGCTTTAATCACGGCCTGTTTTATGTGGGGGCCACGCGGTACCGCAGTGCTTTGGCGATCTATGCGCCTGTAGAGGAAAACAAGGTCGGCGATTACCTGAAGACACTTGCCCGGCGCGACACAGCCCTGACCACCACGCTTGAGGCCGCATACGGCTTTGATCCGGCGCAGGGGTTTGAAGCGGCGCGGCAGGCCCGCATGAAATCCCGTGCTGAAGGCCGTGTGGAAGGCGGTGCGGAAGATCAAGCAGCCGCCCGTGTGGGAGACCGTGCAGAGGACGGTGATCTCGGGGCCTATGTGGCGCGCCACACAGGGGCTGAGCGCAATGTTCCGAAGCCGCTGGGGCCGCTGTCGCGGCTGTTTGCGCCCACGCGCGCGCGCGCAGCCCTGGCCGCAGGTGCCGATACCCGTGCGCTCGCGGATGTGATCGGCGCGCATATCCTCGGGCATGGGCGCCAGATAGAGGCCGGGGTGCAGGCCCGCGCCCTGCGCCTGTTGCAGGACGTGTCGAGCGCCAAGACATGGGGCAAGATCTGCAAGACCCTGCCGCGCGATCTGCCGGCCCGCGCCGAGGTTGTCGCCCTGCGCTGGACCAACAGCGCACGCGGGGATGCGTTATTGCCCGAAGCCCGTGCGTTCGGGCGGGCGATTGCGGTGGCGGACCGTCGCGGGGACAGCCGCGTTGCCCGGGCGCTGAAATCCGGACTGGAGCTTTTAAGTGCGCGGGTGGGCGCGGCGCGGCGCGCGGGTGGTTATGACCGGATGCTGAAAGCGGCCAATACCCCTGCACCGGCCGATGACCCTGCCTCTGTGGTATCGTCGCAGGATCTGCTGCCACCGGCGCAGCCGATTGAGGCACGGGAGTGGCGCAGAACGCAGCGCAGCGCAGCGCCTGCGCGCTCTGGCTCTATCTGGCTGGGCGGTGCGTCGAGCGGCGGGATCGGGGAATTGGCGGTGGCGCGACAGGTGATCGGATCGCTGAGCAGTAAAGGCCCGGGGTTTTGGGAAACGCTGCTGAGTGACTATGGCGATCACCGTAAAGAACAGGCTGCGGGCTATACGGGTCCAGATCAAGGTGCGCACAACAAAAAGGATAAGGTGATGGAACAGAGTGTTGAGATGAAACCGGGGTTTGATCTGGCGGCACTGACGCCGGTCACGGAGGCGCATCAGAAGTTTTGGGCCTGCGTTGTTAATCTCGACGCCAATCGCCAGTTGGTTATGGACGTTGATTTCAATGCCCATTCAAGCCAGATCGGCGCAGGAACCATGAGGTTTGATGACTTGCAAAAACCCGCCAACGCGTTCCGGCAACTGGCGGCGCAGGCGGGATCCATCGGTCCCTGCGATCCCTCGGTGCCGGGCGCATGGAAGGCGCGGTTGCTTCAGGCGGTGACATCGGGTGCGGCGTTTGATGAAATGCCGAAGCTAAAATCGGTTGAGGAATGGACCTGGGCGCTGTCGCATTCTGTGCGCATCGGTGCGCTGGCCACCGGGCCAGAAGATCTAACGCGGACGCAAGCTGGTGAGGTGCCGACCCGGGCGGATTGTATGGCGGCGACGATGATCGCTGACATCAAGCATCGCCCTGACGATAAATCAACGACGGAAAGCATGAACTGGGACATCAATCTGCGCAAACACATCTCGGAAACGACATATGTGCCGTTTAAGCGCGTTTATTCCGCAGCCCTTGCATTGGCGAAGAGTGATCCGGCGGTGATCAAGGATAAACTGGCTGGGGAGAAGGTGCCACAGGACTGGAAAGACAGGCTGACGGAAAGGCTGGCCAACCGGAATGATTATTCGAAGCAACCGAAGTTCGGGTCGCTGGCGGAGTTCGAATGGGCTATTAGTACGATGGTTAAAAAAGGTGCAGAGGTGTCCACGGGTCGCGCGCCGACGCCAAACGATCTGGTCAAGGCGGCCCTGGAGGAAAAAGGTCCGAGTATGTCGATGCGGCCGTTTTGAAATCTGGCATGGTCATTGTGCTATGCGCTGATCAACTATCGAAGTAGGCTTCAATGTCCATGGACTGATGCGGAAATCCAATGATTATGATGTCGGTTCTGTCCGTCATGTAAAACACCAAATGCCTTTTCTGTAGATAGCAACGGTATTCTGGATGAATGTCATTGCGCGGTCTGCCTAAATATGGGTTATGTGCCAACCACTGACAACGGGCCGTCAGAGCCGATACATAGGATTCCATCTGATCTTCGCCCCAGGTGGCAAGCGTATAGTCAGCGATTTTTCCAGATCCGAAAGTGCGGCTGGCGTGAGCTTATAAGTGGTGGTCATGCAGATTTGACCGCGCGGTGCTTTGCCCCTGCTATGACGTTTTCGGTTGAGACGTTCTCAACAAATTCCCCGCGTTTCGCCTGACTGTATCCAACTGCAAGATGTTGTCGCAACGTGTCTATTTTCTTCGAACGATTTTCAAGTTCACGCAGACCATCTCTTACGACTTCCGACGCGCTGGTATAGCGACCGCTATCAACTTCACCCTTGATGAAAGTTTCCCAATGCGTACCGAGGGTCATAGATGTGTTTGCCATCAGTACCTCCTTACATTTTGTATTCATATTGAATATAATGTTTTGTGTAGCACAAGGCAAGTACAACA
>CBDHDW010000005.1:0-21037 GCA_965261915.1 Candidatus Poriferihabitaceae bacterium
GACTAAGGCGTGTCTATGGATTGAAACTTTGTCCAATCCTAATGGCGATTATATTTTTGGCGAAACCCATCCAGAAAATGTTTTTGAAAATATTTGAAGGGCGCACTTACGAGTTGTGCTGCAACTCTGGTTCTAAAAAGAATATTTAGAAAAGCAAACCCAACCCAACCCAACACCGCATCCAAGTCAAAAAACGAAGTTTTGACTAAATTTCATATGAACGGTGATTTTTTGTGTGCTGGTTTTCGATCTGTGGCTGCGGTCAAATTCCGAGCATCCGAACCCGCAGATTTTCGGGTTCTGGGAAAATAAAATCCCAAACCCAATCCAGCCGAAAAATGAAGTTTTGAGATGAGCGCGTTTCTACATTGAAAACGTGTTCTACGTTTTCAATGTGCTTTTTGGCCTAACCGCAGGTATGCTGATGCTGCTACTTCAGGTAGAAATACGGAATTGATTTCAACACTAAAATCACCTGGATTATTATCAACCTTTCGAATTTTTGCGGCCAGTGCCTCAATATCGCTTACGGGAACCAGATTATTGGCTGGAAGAATTTCTCTTGGGCCTGACTTGCAATCAGTACTGATAACCGGTGTGTTTAAGATAATACTTTCTAATATGACAAAGCCCCAGGCCTTCATAGTCAGATGATACGACCATCGCTTTAGCCCCAGCAATGATAGAGTAAGGATTAGAGTGAAACCCAGCAAACATAATTTTTTTGTCAAGGTTGAGTTCGCTGACGAGTGATCTGACGTCCCCCATCAGGGCACCTTGGCCAAGCAACACCAGCGGTGTTTGAATGCCACTTATTGCATAGGCTTTAATTAGTTTGTCTTGTCTTTTTGCTGTGTTAAATTTCCCTACATGCACTAAATATTCTGGAATTGGTAAAAACGGGTCTTCGGATTTCTTTAGAATAAAATCAACATCTATCGGATTATAGATAAAAGACACATTTTTGTGTGTGGGGAATAGGGATTTAAAGTCTTCCATTGCGCCTTTACTTACGCAAACGCAAGGTTTCCTGAGGTAAATATCGTCCAGGGATGATTTGTAGCGACCCCTATTACTTTTGTTAAGCGATTCCCCGTGTTCCATGGACATTATACTATGCACAACAAGGTGTACGTTAGGCAGCTTACTTCGGCTGAGCACTCGATCTACTGGCAGTAAATTTGATAAAACAAGATCTGGTGTCCCCACATGCGTTTTAATAAAAGCATCTAGCAGTTTGCTGACCACCAGACCTCTATAACGTCTGGGAATCCAACGAAACCATTGCATAGGAAAAGTAAGGATTTCTATTGGGGTTTTGGTGTCAAGCTCCTGAAATTTGCTGAAACATACAATATGAACTTCATGGCCCTGGCGTTTGAATTCATCGCTGAGTGTGATCACAAATCGCTCCGCACCATTGCCTTTAAGGTCAGGGATGATGAATACTATTTTTTTAACGGGTTTCAAAGAGTGGTATCAACCCAAATATGGCAGACGCGGTTGCCTCCTTCAGCCTGATGGTAGAGGCAAGGCGCAGCAGGTCATCCCAACACTCACGGATAATACTCTCGTTGACGTATTTCGCTGGCATGATCACCCATCCGTTCCCTTTGTTCCTGCGATCCCGGAATTGGTAGAGGTTCTGCTTTTTCAGGTGGACTCTCCCTCTTTCTGCACTCATGTAATAGACCCGATTCATAATAGGGTCGAATATTTTTAGACACAAGTATCCCCACCCGTTTTTTCAAACTGTTTTCAAATTCATATTTGCGAGTGCTCCGACATTCTTGGCAATCATGTTTTGTTGTTGGTTGTTGCGGTGAATATCCGAAAATATATTGAACTTTTTCATGCGGCCAATACCGTGCTCTACGCCAATGCGTAGTTTTGAATGCCATGTATTGTATTCTTGTTCTTCTTTCGTAAGTGGTTTTTTCTTTGATGTTTTCAGGGGGATTTCCAGTGATGTCCCCAGATATCCTAAATCCCCAAGGGTAAGTATATCAGGGGGCCTATCCACGCGGGTCTCATCATAAATACGCTTGTCATGTTTGCGCCCGTCATGGGCGCATCCAACAGCCAGTATACACTTCTTGTCATCTGTGATGATCTGGTGGGACGCCGTGTGCTTCTTTTTCTTGCCAGAATATTTTGCTTTTCGAGCCGAGGGCTTCCCGGGCCGTTGAACTGGACGCTCAGTACCATCAATCATCAGGTAAAGCAGATCAGCCTTTTCCACTTCCGACAACTTTACTTTACGTTCAGGCATCCGAAAATGGCCTGCCATCAACTCTGTCATGGCTTGAATGCGGCGGCAAACTGTCGGAGAGGATACATTGAATACAAGCCCCATAAAAGCATGGCTGGTATAGGTTCGGTAATACATCAGGCAGAGCAGAAGCTGTTCTGCGAACTCCAGGCGATAGTTCATCCCACCCCCAATCGCACGTTGCCTGTCTTTGCGGGACAGGCGTTTCTCCTCACTTTTCAACCAGATCGGATGAAGTGTCGCAACCAGGGCGTTGAAATCTGTAAGGCGGATGCCCGATAGTCGAAAAAACAATGCAGGTTGTGCACTTAAAATCTTCAAAGCTTTCATAAAATGATACCTCCAGGCACTTCCTCGCATAAAAATAACCTATTGTGAAGCAGGTCTAATAAGTCAGATTTACACCTGATCTTCGAATGTGCTCTTATCCAGTTGAATAAAGCGCCTTTGCGCACCAGCTCCAAATGTTTTTGACAGATGTCTGAATAACATGCGCATTTGAACTCTGATACGCCTAGTTTTACATAATAGCTGGGCCTTTTTACTTGATGCTTCGGGTCGATGACGATTTTGCGGTGTGATCGTTGACTCGGTTTTGATGCCCTCTCTCAATTGGTAATGATCGCATTTGTCGAGCTGAATAATACAGGCAGGCTCAACCTGGAAAGCTTTCAGATCATACGCTCTGCAAATAAATGCATCGGCAAGAGCGACTTCATTCTTTGCGTAGCGATTGAGCAATTTTTTTGCGCCAGATGGCCATAACACATATCCTGCCGCACCCGATCTATCTTGATACAAACGAATTAAATTTAGGTGTTTGGTAATACCTGTTTTGCTTCTGCTAACGAGCTTTCTGCGTCCTCTTACCTCAAGTGTCACGTAATCAATATCTTCCATTTTACTTAATGCTCCCAGCGCATTAGCAATGTTACATGACCAGACGACATCGTCCTCCAATATAAGTGCGGGCGCGTTGCTCTGTTGAACATATTGCCACGCACTTACATGGCTGAGAAAACCGGCCACTTCCTCTCTAAGCATGGGGCGCTCCCACCGCTCGCATAGGTTGCCGAAAGTTTCGTCGCTGAAATCATTTGGTTCTACCGCTCGCAATCTTGTGAATACCAGTCCGCATTTCGCGGACTGGCCTTCTTGATATGCGAGGCGCTCTTTTGAACGATCTAGGTTAATAATGAGAATTTTTATCGGAAGATATTTTACCACCATGCTTCGAACAGGGCTACGCGTTTGGTTTCAAGAGTTTTCTTTCTTTCTTCTTTGTCGCTTGCGTATTCCGTTTCTTGTAAAAAACGTTCGGTTTCAGAAAGCTTGATGGTGTTGATTAATAGCGCGACAGCCAGAGCCAGGGCTTTCTCCGTGGAATTCCGCGACATTTCAGCAAATGTGTCTGAGGCCGCTACCAGCCAGCGTATGGACATGTTTTTGAGCAAGAAATCACTATCTTCACGCCATAGCATATCAAACTTGTCGTACATTTCCACGGTTTTGAATTCACGCCGAATGAGTACAATAAGCTGTGCGTGATAGAAAATAAGCTCTGGCTCTCCGACAAATTCTTTTCTTAAAGCAGCGATGTGTTGTTTGATGTCTTTTGCGGAACCGTGTGTGTATGTCTTGCCATTACCCGCAATAATTTGATATTTGAGTTCATCAATATCGATCCCCAACATGTTGTCCGTCAAAGCTTTGGCCCCAAAGCGCTTTTTATGTTGGTTGAATGAAAGTAATCGTCCGATCTTATGCTTTTTATTTCTTGCCATATTGATTGCCTCAATGATTGTTCACACCATGCCATAACCTTTACGAAAGGGCGATACGCCATACCCGAAGGTACCAGAATAATCCCTTTGCACCAGCTGGAATATTTTGACATAAAATTAGGGTTGAGCCGTCTGCGCAAAGCTGTTTCCCCAGAGAAACTCTGCCAATTTTGTATTGCCTTTAAAGGCTTGGTTTAGCTGTTCCAGACCAAACCGCGTTCTAAGAGATTCCTGTTCAGACAATAATGACACCCCCATGTTCGCTTTGCTATCAGAGAGCTTATATCCGAGAAGCTCCAGCAGAGTAGGGTAGACGTCAATCATGGTGCCTGGTTTGTTAATAATTAGGCTCTTTTGCTCTGTTCGGAGTACTGTAAAGAAATTATTTCGAGGATCGCTATAGCCAGCTATTGAGCTTTCAAGAGTGTTCCTCATTGATAAGTGGTCGCTTATAATCACAATTATACTATTGCCCGAAAGGCCCAATCGCTCAACTTCGTCAATCATTTTTTGAACATGATTACCTGTGCAAAAAATTGCCGCAGGTATTGAGCTTTTTGATGTCGTTGGAAAATTGCATTTTTTATCTAGAAATGCGTCAGGGCCATGTGTCGATACGGTCAGCATAGAAAAAAGAAACGGGCGGTCCTGCTTGGACAAATAGGCAAGCTCTTCGTGGGCTTTTTCAAAAAAAGCATCATCATCTAAACCCCAAATATTCTGACGTGGTTCAAAGGTGGGATCTGATAAAGCGTTAAGTCCAAAGACCCGTTCGTATCCATGTGATAAAAACATATCACCTATTGAGTAACTCGCTAAATTAGATCCATTTATATAACTTGCCAAATAACCATCACGGGATAAAATATCGCCAAGGCAGTCGATATTTGGCAAGAACTTATCCAATCCCACCATTTCATCAAAAATTAATGCGGAATGGTTATTGGGGTTAGCATGGAAATTAAAAATTCCCTTTGGTAGCAATGGCACACCACATTGAGATGCAGTAAGTCCGGCCGCAGTATAATGCGTTCCATACACCTGTCCAATATTACGGATGGAAAGCCCTGCGTCTTCAATCTGCGCGAGCTTGGTAAATGCCTCTTTTGTAGGAGGCAGATAACGATAGCTACGCTCAAGACTTTCTATGTAAATAAGAATTAAGTTCTTTTGCTTGGGGGGGGGGCGTTTAGACGTCTCAGGAGGTCTGAAGTCACGGTTGACATCAATCAACGCATGGGCAGCATTCGGAACTATGCTTCTGTAGGCCGCAAAACTTATCGGATTACCAAGTACAAAAACAACAGCAATTACTGTTACAGCAGCCGAAAAATACCTTAGTGTCTGACTCAAAAAATATGAGGTTAACGTGACGGCCAGAAACAGTCCCGCTAAATCTAACAATTCGCCAGAAAAGCTTTCAGCACCTATATCCATCACTTTTGAGAAATCATTTTCCCGCAACGTGATTAACACCGATCCTAAGTCTTTAATGCCAAAGGCTTTGTTAACAAATGCGAAAGGCAGAGTGAACAATAATACTCCGGTTATCAAGAAAGTCGTTTTCCATTTATGACGAATAAACCTAACGTTGATTGGCGCAGCAAAAGCAAAGAGAACCAAACAGAGGGCGGCTGCGGCTAAAAATGTGGATTTTGTCATCCACAAAGATCGCGGTAGGTCGAATAATGACGATGCCAAATCTATGGTAGCTGCACTGAAAATTAAGGCAACGAGTGAGCGGAATAGGCGAAAAAATATGGGATTATATGCTATCTTATACATGTATTTTATCGCTGAGCTTTCTTCGTATTGGCCTATAGGGCGCGCTTATGGCATCATCGGTGCCAAAAATAAAGGCTTTTGATGGCTATAGCTTTACACCTTTGCAAAAGGCTTCAAACCTCTTCTCAACACCCTTTGAATCAAGGGCAAACTTACCCTTCGCCCATGCCCTGAAATCATTGGCAATCAGGTCGATGTCCTTGCCGTTACCGTGGGTCTTGGCGAGGGTTCCGAACGGCTCCGCATAGCGGATGCCACCAGAGGCAGGGAAGGCCGCGACGGGCGTTTCTGCGGTGCCGTTGCGCCGTGGCTTACGGCCTGTCTTGGGGCGGTTCAGCTCGCGCTTGGCTTCGGTCGGGTCGGGCTTCACTTCCCACGTGATTTCAACGCTGGCGACAGTGCGCCCGATCTTGCGTGATGTGGCTGTCAGTGTCATCCGTGATAGATGGTTAATCTCGGCAATGGCGGGTTGGATAGCGCGAGCGTTTAGGTTTGCAAACCGCGCCAATTTTCCCTCTGTAACACCCAACATCGCCCGCAATTCTGGTATGGTGAAGGTCTTGCTGGTGACATGATTTAGGTTAGTAAGGCTGGCGATGTGCTGAAACAACAAAACTGAATATTTGCTGCCTAGATGGAACACGGTTTGGCGGTCAAGAATGGCCCAGTGGTTCGACTCTGCCGCCATGTTGCGAAACATGCGTCCAAAATACCACGACACCAGCGTGTCGCCACTGATTTCGTGGCGGTAGTCCACTACGGCCTGATCCAGCAGCCCGCCAATGCTCCAACGCTGTCTTTCTGGCTCGTCGTAGACCATTGTTGCCGATCGAAGCTCCGCGAACAACGGTTTCAGGCTTTCCTGATCGTGATGGGCCATACCACCAATCCTGCGAATATCCGAGAGGCGCACGTCGTGGCGCACATCCTCAGCCATACGTCCGCCTGCCGTGGCAATCATCAGGTGCATCAACTTGAGCGCGCGCAGACTCGGAGCGTTCTGCATGTAAACGCCCCGCGCCATCTCTGCGGGTAGCACGGATTTAGTCTCGTCATAGGCACGATCAGCGGCCACTTTCACAGTATTCTTCATAGTAACTTTAATATATTACTAAATGTTACTTGTAAATGAGCAATTTCCGCCCAATTTGTTACTTTTCCGGCCCAATTTGTTACTTTTCCGGCCCAATTTGTTACCGATAGACATGTAAGATACTGATAAATAAACTAAATTATCCCCTGAACTATAAGAACTATAAGAACAAGAAAGAACGCTGCGCGTTTTTGTTAAAATTTGAGTGGGTTTTTGGTGCTTTCGGGAACTGTTTCGCCAAAAGTCGGGATTTCCCGCTTGTGGAAAAGTTTACCGAGAGGAAACAAGGCGGCGGATGCATGAGAGTGAAACGCTCTTGGGAGGCTTCAAGCTGCATCACTGTTTTTGTGACTTGTTGGTATCAGATCGGATCGAGGCGAATATCCAGTTTGGCACCAACCGCATTTGCGTAGCTGGTCAACTTTTCGATACTGATATTCTGACGGGCGCCTTCGATCCGCGATATTTCGCTTTGCTTGGTTCCCATACGTTGCGCGACTTCGGCTTGGGACAGGCCTGAAGCTGCCCGGGCGGTGATTAATTTATGAGCAAGATCAAATTCAGACGCAAGCGCGTCATACGCTGCCTTGTTTTCCGGATCATGCAGAAAATCGCGTTTTAGATCAGCCAGTTTTGTCATGTTACCTCCTTCGCCCGCTTTCGGGCCGTTTCCAGTGCTGTTTTTGGCGTCTTTTGTGTCTTCTTCTGGAATACATGCACGACCACCAAGCGTTGACCTGCGGCTTTTACATAAACAGCACGGGCGATCCCGTCCTTGCCACTCATGCGCATTTCCCAAAGGCCACCAGAGCCAGATAGGGAGCGGACATGCGGCATGCCTACAATCTCTGGACCCTGTTCAGACAGCAACTCCGCTGTCCACAAAAACCGTGCAAACAGGTCACGCGGGAGCTTTTTTAACTCCCGGTCTACGCGCCTGTCTAATGTTTCTACCAACCACACCATATAACATATATGTTATAATGAGAAGGGAAGATCAACAGGCCACAATAAATCAGAAAATGATTTATTGTATAAGCGTGCCTGTCAGATTTTTGGCAAAATCCAACGACGGATGATCTGGTGTGCGCTTCTTATATTTTCGTATTTTAGATAATTCGACCAATTTGTAGCACGCGCGCCCTTTCCTGCTACCTCTCTTTATTCCAAAATCCCGAAACAGACACCAGAGGCCAACGCAAGCCCCGTGAGCGGCTTCGGGTGGTTTCAAGCAGGGGGAAGCCCTGAAAACCGCTCAACGGGCTTAAAAACGCGACCGTAACACCTCACAGGGCAATCCTGAAGCAATCGAGGGGCCGCAAATCCCGAAACAGACACCAGAGGCCCGAGAAAGCCCCGTGAGCGGCTCCAAGTGTGTTTTGGCTCCTGTACACCTGAAAAACCCCAAAGGGGGTCAGGCGGGCAATGGCAGCCGCTCACAGGCCAATCCCGAAGCACCTCAAGGGCGGATTTGCGGATTGCCTTGGCTACCGGGGTCTGCTGCGGAATTGTTCATCCAGGGAAAAACGAAGTTTTGACTCAGGCACGCTTCCGTAAAAACTGCAATTTTTTACTAACGGTGATATATTTTCAAAGTTTTGCACGCTGCATCCGCGCCGTGATCTGGCGGCGGCCCCGTTCAGATCACGGCGCGGGTTCGAAGGGTAGCAAAGAGAGGTAGCAGGAAATGCAAGGTGGGACACAAATTGGTCGAATTATCCAAAATAGGAAAATCAAAAGTCGGATTTTTCGGCGCGGTTTCCCGAAACCATCCGCAGCGAAATTTTGTAAATTTTGACTAAGGCGTGTCTATGGATTGAAACTTTGTCCAATCCTAATGGCGATTATATTTTTGGCGAAACCCATCCAGAAAATGTTTTTGAAAATATTTGAAGGGCGCACTTACGAGTTGTGCTGCAACTCTGGTTCTAAAAAGAATATTTAGAAAAGCAAACCCAACCCAACCCAACACCGCATCCAAGTCAAAAAACGAAGTTTTGACTAAATTTCATATGAACGGTGATTTTTTGTGTGCTGGTTTTCGATCTGTGGCTGCGGTCAAATTCCGAGCATCCGAACCCGCAGATTTTCGGGTTCTGGGAAAATAAAATCCCAAACCCAATCCAGCCGAAAAATGAAGTTTTGAGATGAGCGCGTTTCTACATTGAAAACGTGTTCTACGTTTTCAATGTGCTTTTTGGCCTAACCGCAGGTATGCTGATGCTGCTACTTCAGGTAGAAATACGGAATTGATTTCAACACTAAAATCACCTGGATTATTATCAACCTTTCGAATTTTTGCGGCCAGTGCCTCAATATCGCTTACGGGAACCAGATTATTGGCTGGAAGAATTTCTCTTGGGCCTGACTTGCAATCAGTACTGATAACCGGTGTGTTTAAGATAATACTTTCTAATATGACAAGCCCCAGGCCTTCATAGTCAGATGATACGACCATCGCTTTAGCCCCAGCAATGATAGAGTAAGGATTAGAGTGAAACCCAGCAAACATAATTTTTTTGTCAAGGTTGAGTTCGCTGACGAGTGATCTGACGTCCCCCATCAGGGCACCTTGGCCAAGCAACACCAGCGGTGTTTGAATGCCACTTATTGCATAGGCTTTAATTAGTTTGTCTTGTCTTTTTGCTGTGTTAAATTTCCCTACATGCACTAAATATTCTGGAATTGGTAAAAACGGGTCTTCGGATTTCTTTAGAATAAAATCAACATCTATCGGATTATAGATAAAAGACACATTTTTGTGTGTGGGGAATAGGGATTTAAAGTCTTCCATTGCGCCTTTACTTACGCAAACGCAAGGTTTCCTGAGGTAAATATCGTCCAGGGATGATTTGTAGCGACCCCTATTACTTTTGTTAAGCGATTCCCCGTGTTCCATGGACATTATACTATGCACAACAAGGTGTACGTTAGGCAGCTTACTTCGGCTGAGCACTCGATCTACTGGCAGTAAATTTGATAAAACAAGATCTGGTGTCCCCACATGCGTTTTAATAAAAGCATCTAGCAGTTTGCTGACCACCAGACCTCTATAACGTCTGGGAATCCAACGAAACCATTGCATAGGAAAAGTAAGGATTTCTATTGGGGTTTTGGTGTCAAGCTCCTGAAATTTGCTGAAACATACAATATGAACTTCATGGCCCTGGCGTTTGAATTCATCGCTGAGTGTGATCACAAATCGCTCCGCACCATTGCCTTTAAGGTCAGGGATGATGAATACTATTTTTTTAACGGGTTTCAAAGAGTGGTATCAACCCAAATATGGCAGACGCGGTTGCCTCCTTCAGCCTGATGGTAGAGGCAAGGCGCAGCAGGTCATCCCAACACTCACGGATAATACTCTCGTTGACGTATTTCGCTGGCATGATCACCCATCCGTTCCCTTTGTTCCTGCGATCCCGGAATTGGTAGAGGTTCTGCTTTTTCAGGTGGACTCTCCCTCTTTCTGCACTCATGTAATAGACCCGATTCATAATAGGGTCGAATATTTTTAGACACAAGTATCCCCACCCGTTTTTTCAAACTGTTTTCAAATTCATATTTGCGAGTGCTCCGACATTCTTGGCAATCATGTTTTGTTGTTGGTTGTTGCGGTGAATATCCGAAAATATATTGAACTTTTTCATGCGGCCAATACCGTGCTCTACGCCAATGCGTAGTTTTGAATGCCATGTATTGTATTCTTGTTCTTCTTTCGTAAGTGGTTTTTTCTTTGATGTTTTCAGGGGGATTTCCAGTGATGTCCCCAGATATCCTAAATCCCCAAGGGTAAGTATATCAGGGGGCCTATCCACGCGGGTCTCATCATAAATACGCTTGTCATGTTTGCGCCCGTCATGGGCGCATCCAACAGCCAGTATACACTTCTTGTCATCTGTGATGATCTGGTGGGACGCCGTGTGCTTCTTTTTCTTGCCAGAATATTTTGCTTTTCGAGCCGAGGGCTTCCCGGGCCGTTGAACTGGACGCTCAGTACCATCAATCATCAGGTAAAGCAGATCAGCCTTTTCCACTTCCGACAACTTTACTTTACGTTCAGGCATCCGAAAATGGCCTGCCATCAACTCTGTCATGGCTTGAATGCGGCGGCAAACTGTCGGAGAGGATACATTGAATACAAGCCCCATAAAAGCATGGCTGGTATAGGTTCGGTAATACATCAGGCAGAGCAGAAGCTGTTCTGCGAACTCCAGGCGATAGTTCATCCCACCCCCAATCGCACGTTGCCTGTCTTTGCGGGACAGGCGTTTCTCCTCACTTTTCAACCAGATCGGATGAAGTGTCGCAACCAGGGCGTTGAAATCTGTAAGGCGGATGCCCGATAGTCGAAAAAACAATGCAGGTTGTGCACTTAAAATCTTCAAAGCTTTCATAAAATGATACCTCCAGGCACTTCCTCGCATAAAAATAACCTATTGTGAAGCAGGTCTAATAAGTCAGATTTACACCTGATCTTCGAATGTGCTCTTATCCAGTTGAATAAAGCGCCTTTGCGCACCAGCTCCAAATGTTTTTGACAGATGTCTGAATAACATGCGCATTTGAACTCTGATACGCCTAGTTTTACATAATAGCTGGGCCTTTTTACTTGATGCTTCGGGTCGATGACGATTTTGCGGTGTGATCGTTGACTCGGTTTTGATGCCCTCTCTCAATTGGTAATGATCGCATTTGTCGAGCTGAATAATACAGGCAGGCTCAACCTGGAAAGCTTTCAGATCATACGCTCTGCAAATAAATGCATCGGCAAGAGCGACTTCATTCTTTGCGTAGCGATTGAGCAATTTTTTTGCGCCAGATGGCCATAACACATATCCTGCCGCACCCGATCTATCTTGATACAAACGAATTAAATTTAGGTGTTTGGTAATACCTGTTTTGCTTCTGCTAACGAGCTTTCTGCGTCCTCTTACCTCAAGTGTCACGTAATCAATATCTTCCATTTTACTTAATGCTCCCAGCGCATTAGCAATGTTACATGACCAGACGACATCGTCCTCCAATATAAGTGCGGGCGCGTTGCTCTGTTGAACATATTGCCACGCACTTACATGGCTGAGAAAACCGGCCACTTCCTCTCTAAGCATGGGGCGCTCCCACCGCTCGCATAGGTTGCCGAAAGTTTCGTCGCTGAAATCATTTGGTTCTACCGCTCGCAATCTTGTGAATACCAGTCCGCATTTCGCGGACTGGCCTTCTTGATATGCGAGGCGCTCTTTTGAACGATCTAGGTTAATAATGAGAATTTTTATCGGAAGATATTTTACCACCATGCTGTTCGCTCTCTTCGATGTCTGTTTTTAAACCGCAGGTAAACGTTTTCAGAAACTTGGAGCCGGTTAAAAATTTCGGTAAGAATCTTGCTGACAGGGGAATCGTATTTGCAAACTTCCTCCATGCGCCACCGCATATTTCGCAACGTATCGTCGGTACCCACTGCGAAGCAGGACATGCCTTCGAACAGGGCTACGCGTTTGGTTTCAAGAGTTTTCTTTCTTTCTTCTTTGTCGCTTGCGTATTCCGTTTCTTGTAAAAAACGTTCGGTTTCAGAAAGCTTGATGGTGTTGATTAATAGCGCGACAGCCAGAGCCAGGGCTTTCTCCGTGGAATTCCGCGACATTTCAGCAAATGTGTCTGAGGCCGCTACCAGCCAGCGTATGGACATGTTTTTGAGCAAGAAATCACTATCTTCACGCCATAGCATATCAAACTTGTCGTACATTTCCACGGTTTTGAATTCACGCCGAATGAGTACAATAAGCTGTGCGTGATAGAAAATAAGCTCTGGCTCTCCGACAAATTCTTTTCTTAAAGCAGCGATGTGTTGTTTGATGTCTTTTGCGGAACCGTGTGTGTATGTCTTGCCATTACCCGCAATAATTTGATATTTGAGTTCATCAATATCGATCCCCAACATGTTGTCCGTCAAAGCTTTGGCCCCAAAGCGCTTTTTATGTTGGTTGAATGAAAGTAATCGTCCGATCTTATGCTTTTTATTTCTTGCCATATTGATTGCCTCAATGATTGTTCACACCATGCCATAACCTTTACGAAAGGGCGATACGCCATACCCGAAGGTACCAGAATAATCCCTTTGCACCAGCTGGAATATTTTGACATAAAATTAGGGTTGAGCCGTCTGCGCAAAGCTGTTTCCCCAGAGAAACTCTGCCAATTTTGTATTGCCTTTAAAGGCTTGGTTTAGCTGTTCCAGACCAAACCGCGTTCTAAGAGATTCCTGTTCAGACAATAATGACACCCCCATGTTCGCTTTGCTATCAGAGAGCTTATATCCGAGAAGCTCCAGCAGAGTAGGGTAGACGTCAATCATGGTGCCTGGTTTGTTAATAATTAGGCTCTTTTGCTCTGTTCGGAGTACTGTAAAGAAATTATTTCGAGGATCGCTATAGCCAGCTATTGAGCTTTCAAGAGTGTTCCTCATTGATAAGTGGTCGCTTATAATCACAATTATACTATTGCCCGAAAGGCCCAATCGCTCAACTTCGTCAATCATTTTTTGAACATGATTACCTGTGCAAAAAATTGCCGCAGGTATTGAGCTTTTTGATGTCGTTGGAAAATTGCATTTTTTATCTAGAAATGCGTCAGGGCCATGTGTCGATACGGTCAGCATAGAAAAAAGAAACGGGCGGTCCTGCTTGGACAAATAGGCAAGCTCTTCGTGGGCTTTTTCAAAAAAAGCATCATCATCTAAACCCCAAATATTCTGACGTGGTTCAAAGGTGGGATCTGATAAAGCGTTAAGTCCAAAGACCCGTTCGTATCCATGTGATAAAAACATATCACCTATTGAGTAACTCGCTAAATTAGATCCATTTATATAACTTGCCAAATAACCATCACGGGATAAAATATCGCCAAGGCAGTCGATATTTGGCAAGAACTTATCCAATCCCACCATTTCATCAAAAATTAATGCGGAATGGTTATTGGGGTTAGCATGGAAATTAAAAATTCCCTTTGGTAGCAATGGCACACCACATTGAGATGCAGTAAGTCCGGCCGCAGTATAATGCGTTCCATACACCTGTCCAATATTACGGATGGAAAGCCCTGCGTCTTCAATCTGCGCGAGCTTGGTAAATGCCTCTTTTGTAGGAGGCAGATAACGATAGCTACGCTCAAGACTTTCTATGTAAATAAGAATTAAGTTCTTTTGCTTGGGGGGGGGGCGTTTAGACGTCTCAGGAGGTCTGAAGTCACGGTTGACATCAATCAACGCATGGGCAGCATTCGGAACTATGCTTCTGTAGGCCGCAAAACTTATCGGATTACCAAGTACAAAAACAACAGCAATTACTGTTACAGCAGCCGAAAAATACCTTAGTGTCTGACTCAAAAAATATGAGGTTAACGTGACGGCCAGAAACAGTCCCGCTAAATCTAACAATTCGCCAGAAAAGCTTTCAGCACCTATATCCATCACTTTTGAGAAATCATTTTCCCGCAACGTGATTAACACCGATCCTAAGTCTTTAATGCCAAAGGCTTTGTTAACAAATGCGAAAGGCAGAGTGAACAATAATACTCCGGTTATCAAGAAAGTCGTTTTCCATTTATGACGAATAAACCTAACGTTGATTGGCGCAGCAAAAGCAAAGAGAACCAAACAGAGGGCGGCTGCGGCTAAAAATGTGGATTTTGTCATCCACAAAGATCGCGGTAGGTCGAATAATGACGATGCCAAATCTATGGTAGCTGCACTGAAAATTAAGGCAACGAGTGAGCGGAATAGGCGAAAAAATATGGGATTATATGCTATCTTATACATGTATTTTATCGCTGAGCTTTCTTCGTATTGGCCTATAGGGCGCGCTTATGGCATCATCGGTGCCAAAAATAAAGGCTTTTGATGGCTATAGCTTTACACCTTTGCAAAAGGCTTCAAACCTCTTCTCAACACCCTTTGAATCAAGGGCAAACTTACCCTTCGCCCATGCCCTGAAATCATTGGCAATCAGGTCGATGTCCTTGCCGTTACCGTGGGTCTTGGCGAGGGTTCCGAACGGCTCCGCATAGCGGATGCCACCAGAGGCAGGGAAGGCCGCGACGGGCGTTTCTGCGGTGCCGTTGCGCCGTGGCTTACGGCCTGTCTTGGGGCGGTTCAGCTCGCGCTTGGCTTCGGTCGGGTCGGGCTTCACTTCCCACGTGATTTCAACGCTGGCGACAGTGCGCCCGATCTTGCGTGATGTGGCTGTCAGTGTCATCCGTGATAGATGGTTAATCTCGGCAATGGCGGGTTGGATAGCGCGAGCGTTTAGGTTTGCAAACCGCGCCAATTTTCCCTCTGTAACACCCAACATCGCCCGCAATTCTGGTATGGTGAAGGTCTTGCTGGTGACATGATTTAGGTTAGTAAGGCTGGCGATGTGCTGAAACAACAAAACTGAATATTTGCTGCCTAGATGGAACACGGTTTGGCGGTCAAGAATGGCCCAGTGGTTCGACTCTGCCGCCATGTTGCGAAACATGCGTCCAAAATACCACGACACCAGCGTGTCGCCACTGATTTCGTGGCGGTAGTCCACTACGGCCTGATCCAGCAGCCCGCCAATGCTCCAACGCTGTCTTTCTGGCTCGTCGTAGACCATTGTTGCCGATCGAAGCTCCGCGAACAACGGTTTCAGGCTTTCCTGATCGTGATGGGCCATACCACCAATCCTGCGAATATCCGAGAGGCGCACGTCGTGGCGCACATCCTCAGCCATACGTCCGCCTGCCGTGGCAATCATCAGGTGCATCAACTTGAGCGCGCGCAGACTCGGAGCGTTCTGCATGTAAACGCCCCGCGCCATCTCTGCGGGTAGCACGGATTTAGTCTCGTCATAGGCACGATCAGCGGCCACTTTCACAGTATTCTTCATAGTAACTTTAATATATTACTAAATGTTACTTGTAAATGAGCAATTTCCGCCCAATTTGTTACTTTTCCGGCCCAATTTGTTACTTTTCCGGCCCAATTTGTTACCGATAGACATGTAAGATACTGATAAATAAACTAAATTATCCCCTGAACTATAAGAACTATAAGAACAAGAAAGAACGCTGCGCGTTTTTGTTAAAATTTGAGTGGGTTTTTGGTGCTTTCGGGAACTGTTTCGCCAAAAGTCGGGATTTCCCGCTTGTGGAAAAGTTTACCGAGAGGAAACAAGGCGGCGGATGCATGAGAGTGAAACGCTCTTGGGAGGCTTCAAGCTGCATCACTGTTTTTGTGACTTGTTGGTATCAGATCGGATCGAGGCGAATATCCAGTTTGGCACCAACCGCATTTGCGTAGCTGGTCAACTTTTCGATACTGATATTCTGACGGGCGCCTTCGATCCGCGATATTTCGCTTTGCTTGGTTCCCATACGTTGCGCGACTTCGGCTTGGGACAGGCCTGAAGCTGCCCGGGCGGTGATTAATTTATGAGCAAGATCAAATTCAGACGCAAGCGCGTCATACGCTGCCTTGTTTTCCGGATCATGCAGAAAATCGCGTTTTAGATCAGCCAGTTTTGTCATGTTACCTCCTTCGCCCGCTTTCGGGCCGTTTCCAGTGCTGTTTTTGGCGTCTTTTGTGTCTTCTTCTGGAATACATGCACGACCACCAAGCGTTGACCTGCGGCTTTTACATAAACAGCACGGGCGATCCCGTCCTTGCCACTCATGCGCATTTCCCAAAGGCCACCAGAGCCAGATAGGGAGCGGACATGCGGCATGCCTACAATCTCTGGACCCTGTTCAGACAGCAACTCCGCTGTCCACAAAAACCGTGCAAACAGGTCACGCGGGAGCTTTTTTAACTCCCGGTCTACGCGCCTGTCTAATGTTTCTACCAACCACACCATATAACATATATGTTATAATGAGAAGGGAAGATCAACAGGCCACAATAAATCAGAAAATGATTTATTGTATAAGCGTGCCTGTCAGATTTTTGGCAAAATCCAACGACGGATGATCTGGTGTGCGCTTCTTATATTTTCGTATTTTAGATAATTCGACCAATTTGTAGCACGCGCGCCCTTTCCTGCTACCTCTCTTTATTCCAAAATCCCGAAACAGACACCAGAGGCCAACGCAAGCCCCGTGAGCGGCTTCGGGTGGTTTCAAGCAGGGGGAAGCCCTGAAAACCGCTCAACGGGCTTAAAAACGCGACCGTAACACCTCACAGGGCAATCCTGAAGCAATCGAGGGGCCGCAAATCCCGAAACAGACACCAGAGGCCCGAGAAAGCCCCGTGAGCGGCTCCAAGTGTGTTTTGGCTCCTGTACACCTGAAAAACCCCAAAGGGGGTCAGGCGGGCAATGGCAGCCGCTCACAGGCCAATCCCGAAGCACCTCAAGGGCGGATTTGCGGATTGCCTTGGCTACCGGGGTCTGCTGCGGAATTGTTCATCCAGGGAAAAACGAAGTTTTGACTCAGGCACGCTTCCGTAAAAACTGCAATTTTTTACTAACGGTGATATATTTTCAAAGTTTTGCACGCTGCATCCGCGCCGTGATCTGGCGGCGGCCCCGTTCAGATCACGGCGCGGGTTCGAAGGGTAGCAAAGAGAGGTAGCAGGAAATGCAAGGTGGGACACAAATTGGTCGAATTATCCAAAATAGGAAAATCAAAAGTCGGATTTTTCGGCGCGGTTTCCCGAAACCATCCGCAGCGAAATTTTGTAAATTTTGACTAAGGCGTGTCTATGGATTGAAACTTTGTCCAATCCTAATGGCGATTATATTTTTGGCGAAACCCATCCAGAAAATGTTTTTGAAAATATTTGAAGGGCGCACTTACGAGTTGTGCTGCAACTCTGGTTCTAAAAAGAATATTTAGAAAAGCAAACCCAACCCAACCCAACACCGCATCCAAGTCAAAAAACGAAGTTTTGACTAAATTTCATATGAACGGTGATTTTTTGTGTGCTGGTTTTCGATCTGTGGCTGCGGTCAAATTCCGAGCATCCGAACCCGCAGATTTTCGGGTTCTGGGAAAATAAAATCCCAAACCCAATCCAGCCGAAAAATGAAGTTTTGAGATGAGCGCGTTTCTACATTGAAAACGTGTTCTACGTTTTCAATGTGCTTTTTGGCCTAACCGCAGGTATGCTGATGCTGCTACTTCAGGTAGAAATACGGAATTGATTTCAACACTAAAATCACCTGGATTATTATCAACCTTTCGAATTTTTGCGGCCAGTGCCTCAATATCGCTTACGGGAACCAGATTATTGGCTGGAAGAATTTCTCTTGGGCCTGACTTGCAATCAGTACTGATAACCGGTGTGTTTAAGATAATACTTTCTAATATGACAAGCCCCAGGCCTTCATAGTCAGATGATACGACCATCGCTTTAGCCCCAGCAATGATAGAGTAAGGATTAGAGTGAAACCCAGCAAACATAATTTTTTTGTCAAGGTTGAGTTCGCTGACGAGTGATCTGACGTCCCCCATCAGGGCACCTTGGCCAAGCAACACCAGCGGTGTTTGAATGCCACTTATTGCATAGGCTTTAATTAGTTTGTCTTGTCTTTTTGCTGTGTTAAATTTCCCTACATGCACTAAATATTCTGGAATTGGTAAAAACGGGTCTTCGGATTTCTTTAGAATAAAATCAACATCTATCGGATTATAGATAAAAGACACATTTTTGTGTGTGGGGAATAGGGATTTAAAGTCTTCCATTGCGCCTTTACTTACGCAAACGCAAGGTTTCCTGAGGTAAATATCGTCCAGGGATGATTTGTAGCGACCCCTATTACTTTTGTTAAGCGATTCCCCGTGTTCCATGGACATTATACTATGCACAACAAGGTGTACGTTAGGCAGCTTACTTCGGCTGAGCACTCGATCTACTGGCAGTAAATTTGATAAAACAAGATCTGGTGTCCCCACATGCGTTTTAATAAAAGCATCTAGCAGTTTGCTGACCACCAGACCTCTATAACGTCTGGGAATCCAACGAAACCATTGCATAGGAAAAGTAAGGATTTCTATTGGGGTTTTGGTGTCAAGCTCCTGAAATTTGCTGAAACATACAATATGAACTTCATGGCCCTGGCGTTTGAATTCATCGCTGAGTGTGATCACAAATCGCTCCGCACCATTGCCTTTAAGGTCAGGGATGATGAATACTATTTTTTTAACGGGTTTCAAAGAGTGGTATCAACCCAAATATGGCAGACGCGGTTGCCTCCTTCAGCCTGATGGTAGAGGCAAGGCGCAGCAGGTCATCCCAACACTCACGGATAATACTCTCGTTGACGTATTTCGCTGGCATGATCACCCATCCGTTCCCTTTGTTCCTGCGATCCCGGAATTGGTAGAGGTTCTGCTTTTTCAGGTGGACTCTCCCTCTTTCTGCACTCATGTAATAGACCCGATTCATAATAGGGTCGAATATTTTTAGACACAAGTATCCCCACCCGTTTTTTCAAACTGTTTTCAAATTCATATTTGCGAGTGCTCCGACATTCTTGGCAATCATGTTTTGTTGTTGGTTGTTGCGGTGAATATCCGAAAATATATTGAACTTTTTCATGCGGCCAATACCGTGCTCTACGCCAATGCGTAGTTTTGAATGCCATGTATTGTATTCTTGTTCTTCTTTCGTAAGTGGTTTTTTCTTTGATGTTTTCAGGGGGATTTCCAGTGATGTCCCCAGATATCCTAAATCCCCAAGGGTAAGTATATCAGGGGGCCTATCCACGCGGGTCTCATCATAAATACGCTTGTCATGTTTGCGCCCGTCATGGGCGCATCCAACAGCCAGTATACACTTCTTGTCATCTGTGATGATCTGGTGGGACGCCGTGTGCTTCTTTTTCTTGCCAGAATATTTTGCTTTTCGAGCCGAGGGCTTCCCGGGCCGTTGAACTGGACGCTCAGTACCATCAATCATCAGGTAAAGCAGATCAGCCTTTTCCACTTCCGACAACTTTACTTTACGTTCAGGCATCCGAAAATGGCCTGCCATCAACTCTGTCATGGCTTGAATGCGGCGGCAAACTGTCGGAGAGGATACATTGAATACAAGCCCCATAAAAGCATGGCTGGTATAGGTTCGGTAATACATCAGGCAGAGCAGAAGCTGTTCTGCGAACTCCAGGCGATAGTTCATCCCACCCCCAATCGCACGTTGCCTGTCTTTGCGGGACAGGCGTTTCTCCTCACTTTTCAACCAGATCGGATGAAGTGTCGCAACCAGGGCGTTGAAATCTGTAAGGCGGATGCCCGATAGTCGAAAAAACAATGCAGGTTGTGCACTTAAAATCTTCAAAGCTTTCATAAAATGATACCTCCAGGCACTTCCTCGCATAAAAATAACCTATTGTGAAGCAGGTCTAATAAGTCAGATTTACACCTGATCTTCGAATGTGCTCTTATCCAGTTGAATAAAGCGCCTTTGCGCACCAGCTCCAAATGTTTTTGACAGATGTCTGAATAACATGCGCATTTGAACTCTGATACGCCTAGTTTTACATAATAGCTGGGCCTTTTTACTTGATGCTTCGGGTCGATGACGATTTTGCGGTGTGATCGTTGACTCGGTTTTGATGCCCTCTCTCAATTGGTAATGATCGCATTTGTCGAGCTGAATAATACAGGCAGGCTCAACCTGGAAAGCTTTCAGATCATACGCTCTGCAAATAAATGCATCGGCAAGAGCGACTTCATTCTTTGCGTAGCGATTGAGCAATTTTTTTGCGCCAGATGGCCATAACACATATCCTGCCGCACCCGATCTATCTTGATACAAACGAATTAAATTTAGGTGTTTGGTAATACCTGTTTTGCTTCTGCTAACGAGCTTTCTGCGTCCTCTTACCTCAAGTGTCACGTAATCAATATCTTCCATTTTACTTAATGCTCCCAGCGCATTAGCAATGTTACATGACCAGACGACATCGTCCTCCAATATAAGTGCGGGCGCGTTGCTCTGTTGAACATATTGCCACGCACTTACATGGCTGAGAAAACCGGCCACTTCCTCTCTAAGCATGGGGCGCTCCCACCGCTCGCATAGGTTGCCGAAAGTTTCGTCGCTGAAATCATTTGGTTCTACCGCTCGCAATCTTGTGAATA
>CBDHDW010000006.1:0-21740 GCA_965261915.1 Candidatus Poriferihabitaceae bacterium
CAAAAAATGGAGCGTAAATTCCTTATGATACGATTTCGCCCCCTACCCAAAGCGACCCCACTATGCGCTTGAACTATCAGGCTTGTCGGGTAGTATAATAAAAACTCAAAATGGAGTAGCACATTGGCACGGACTCAGAACAATCACGCTACACCTGTTCCGTTTTTGGTAAAATATGCCTCTGAGCGAACTTCTTCATCCGAATTACAAGGTTACTATTCCGCGCAACTCGCGATGTGGGTAGTAACTGACAACGGCTATGAATCCGCGCTTATTGATCACAAAAACGCTGAAGTCGAGTTGACAACGAAGACGGCGGCCCAACCAGAAACTGACGACGAGGGAGACATGCTAGCTATGGCGGAATTGCTCACTAAGACGGACGCCCAAGCAGAACAAGATGAGACCAGTGCAAATGCCTGTTTGGAAATGGCAACCAAGACCGGAGCCAAATTAGAACATGACGATACCTCACACGAAGTTTCGGGGATGTTCTTGTAGTGAACTCTTGCCCGCGGTTCCTTATTGTAACCAACAAAAGAGATCTGACATCCGATTTTATTGTAAAGGAAATGCGTAAGCGGGGATTGAATTACTATCGCCTAAACACAGAAGATGTTCCTCTTCTGGCACTCCATCAAAGGCTTGGCAAAGCCACGGTTCTAGGCACTGGAGAAAATCGAATTGACCTAGAAAAGGTTGGAGCGGCGTATTTTCGCAGACCGATGCCTCCCTCTGTGCAATCGGACAACCTTACTCCGTCACTGAAGCGGTACATTTGCGAGGAATGGAGCTACATACTGCGGTCATTTTATCTAGAGCTTGGTGATAAATGGTTTAGTCATCCCAATCAGATCATCTTGGCGGAAGACAAGCCCAAGCAGCTTAGGCTCGCAAGGGAGATTGGCTTCTCTGTGCCTGAAACCGTGGTCACAAATGAGCTACAAGCGGTTAGCTACTTGTTTGCTGGTGGTGAGGTCATTGCAAAACCGCTGAAACAATCTTTGTTAGAAGATAAACCCGGCCCTGATAGTGTCATTTATACCAATACAATCCGATCCTTTTCCGACATTGACAAGGATGAACTTTATGCAGCCCCTGTGATATTTCAGCGAAAAATACCAAAGCAGTTTGATCTGCGCGTCACAATTGTCGAGAAAAGTGTCTTTTCGGTTGCAATCAAATCACAAGAGTTTGAAAGAACCCAAACTGACTGGCGCCATAGCTCAGTCACAGAACTTGAGCACGAGATCTTTGCTCTTCCCAATCAAATTGAAGAACAGTGCAGAGAAATCGTTGGGCGTTTGGGTTTGCGCTATGGAGCTATCGACCTTGTATTGGATACGTTTGGGAAGTTCTGGTTCTTGGAATGCAATCCAAATGGTCAATGGGCTTGGATTGAAAATAGAACCAGCTTACCGATTGCTGCAGCGATTGTGAGTGCCATGGAGAATATGTCGCAGTGAAAATTTTCGATATCATTTGGCCATACGTTGGTCAGATGCCCTCCGATGCTTCGTTGATAGATGATATTGAGCAGATTAATGCGGCCTCGTGGGGAGACGAAACTACGACTTTTCTAGACGAGGCGCGACGGCTAAGGGACATCGAAACAGACCGTAAAACGGCCGCCGAGACAAAAAGTCAAATCTACCTTGCGGCTTTGTTTGCACTCATAACTATTTTGATCTCGTTGACCGAGCACGAAGCACTCAAAGGTATCATGGCTTTTTCTTTTTGGTATCAGACGGTGGGCTTTATTTTCTTCTTCGCCGGAATTTTCTATGGCATTGGCGCTTTAGTTTCATCTTTCCGTGCGCTAACAGTGAAAGCCTACCATCGCGTTGACGTCGACGAGATAGTTTCAAGCGGGACGGCAGAAGCCCCGTTGGAACATATAACCAAGGAAATTCTGAAATCGGTGAGGCAGGACCGTAGTAGCATCAATCATAAGATCAGTTATGTAATCGTTACATATCAACTCACCCTTAGGATGGCACTCTGTTTGCTGGCACTTTTGCTGATGACCATCCCCCCCAATATCTGGGGCGGCTAGCCATACCCGCGCTCCTGCTCCCTCTCCAACTCCTGTGTTTTCTCGACCTCGCGTGCCTGCTCTTTGACCTGCTGATTGGCGGCATCGACGGTCGAAAAATCGGCCCCGCGCAACGCCGCGCCCAGCAGAAAGAGGTATTTTGCGACCTTCCGAACCCGCGCCATATAACCGAAAAAACATTGGGCTTCACGGCAATCGACAGGCCACAATAAAATCTGTAAAAGATTTATTGTGTAAGCGTGCCCTTAATATTTTTGGCAAAAATATAACGACGGATGATCTGAACGGGGCCGCCGCCAGATCAAAAATCAACAGCGCGAAAACAGCCTTTCGGATGAGTGGGGTTCCGGGAAAGGCCAAGGGGGCTGTTCACGCCGTTTACATCAAACTCAAAGTTTGATGTATAAACGCGCCTAACTCAAAACTTCGTTTTTTGACTTGGATGCGGTGTTGGGTTTGCTTTTCTAAATATTCTTTTTAGAACCAGAGTTGCAGCGCAACTCGTAAGTGCGCCCTTCAAATATTTTCAAAAACATTTTCTGGATGGGTTTCGCCAAAAAAAATCGCCATTCGGATTGGACAAAGTTTCAATCCACAGACACGCCTTAGTCAAAATTTACAAAATTTCGCTGCGGATGGTTTCGGGAAACCCCGCCCAAAAAATCCGACTTTTGATTTTCGCAATTTAGACAATTCGACCAATTTGTCCGACGGGTTGCATTTCCTGCTATCTCTCTTTGCTACCTCTCTTTGCTACCTTCCGAACCCGCGCCGTGATCTGAACGGAGCCGCCGCCAGATCACGGCGCGGATGCAGCGTGAAAAACTTTGAAAATATATCACCGTTAGTAAAAAATTGCAGTTTTTACGGAAGCGTGCCTGAGTCAAAACTTCGTTTTTCCCTGGATGAACAATTCCGAAACAGACCCCGATAGCCAAGGCAATCCGCAAATCCGCCCTTGAGGTGCTTCAGGATTGGCCTGTGAGCTGCTGCCATTGCCCGCCTGACCCCCTTTGGGGTTTTTCAGGTGTACAGGAGCCAAAACACACTTGGAGCCGCTCACGGGGCTTTCTCTGGCCTCTGGTGCCTGTTTCGGGATTTGCGGCCCCTCGATTGCTTCAGGATTGCCCTGTGAGGTGTAACGGTCGCGTTTTTAAGCCCGTTGAGCGGTTTTCAGGGGAATATCTGCTTGAAACCACCCGAAGCCGCTCACGGGGCTTGCGTTGGCCTCTGGTGTCTGTTTCGGAATTTTGGTAAAGCTTGGGGGCTGGGAAGCCTGTGACCCAAAAGGCACCCCTCGCCTGCAAGGGCTTTTCCAGTTGCCTTGATCTGCTTTCGGTTCGGGAAGGGGCTGAAAGCATTTCAAGGCTCCAGCGCATCGCCCATCCACTCGAAAAATGAAGTTTTGAGATGGGCGTGTTTGTACATTGAATTTGCATTCAATATTTTTGGCGGTTTTCGGGGTGATTTTTTGTGCTGGTTTTCGATCTGTGACGGCGGTCAAATTCCAACCCGCAGAACCCGCAGATTTTCACCCTGAATTTTTGCCCTTGGCGAGCCTCTCGAAATTGAAGATCTGAACGGCTGAAATCTGCCCCTGTTTTTTTCTCAACAATTTTTCAGGTTTTACCACTTGGTCAAAAGTTGCATTTTGGCGAAACGGGGCAAATGAGTGCCAAAAAACGTCTTAAAAATTTAATAAAAAAGCGAAGCTCCTTTTCTTAATAGACCCGATTCACAATAGGGTCGAATATTTTTAGACACAAGTATCCCCACCCGTTTTGTCAAACTGTTTTCAAATTCATATTTGCGAGTGCTCCGACATTCTTGGCAATCATGTTTTGTTGTTGGTTGTTGCGGTGAATATCCGAAAATATATTGAACTTTTTCATGCGGCCAATACCGTGCTCTACGCCAATGCGTAGTTTTGAATGCCATGTATTGTATTCTTGTTCTTCTTTCGTAAGTGGTTTTTTCTTTGATGTTTTCAGGGGGATTTCCAGTGATGTCCCCAGATATCCTAAATCCCCAAGGGTAAGTATATCAGGGGGCCTATCCACGCGGGTCTCATCATAAATACGCTTGTCATGTTTGCGCCCGTCATGGGCGCATCCAACAGCCAGTATACACTTCTTGTCATCTGTGATGATCTGGTGGGACGCCGTGTGCTTCTTTTTCTTGCCAGAATATTTTGCTTTTCGAGCCGAGGGCTTCCCGGGCCGTTGAACTGGACGCTCAGTACCATCAATCATCAGGTAAAGCAGATCAGCCTTTTCCACTTCCGACAACTTTACTTTACGTTCAGGCATCCGAAAATGGCCTGCCATCAACTCTGTCATGGCTTGAATGCGGCGGCAAACTGTCGGAGAGGATACATTGAATACAAGCCCCATAAAAGCATGGCTGGTATAGGTTCGGTAATACATCAGGCAGAGCAGAAGCTGTTCTGCGAACTCCAGGCGATAGTTCATCCCACCCCCAATCGCACGTTGCCTGTCTTTGCGGGACAGGCGTTTCTCCTCACTTTTCAACCAGATCGGATGAAGTGTCGCAACCAGGGCGTTGAAATCTGTAAGGCGGATGCCCGATAGTCGAAAAAACAATGCAGGTTGTGCACTTAAAATCTTCAAAGCTTTCATAAAATGATACCTCCAGGCACTTCCTCGCATAAAAATAACCTATTGTGAAGCAGGTCTAGTGTAAGCATCAAGGGGTCGAGTGGGGTAAGATACTACTTCAAAAAGGCGACAAGCAAGCTGGTGAAATCAATCAGGTCGTCAGCATGGTTTTCAATCACCGCCTCCACCTGCCTGTAGTCAATATCCCGATACTGGTGAGTGACAATGTTTCTGAATCCCACCATGCCAGTTAATTTTTTTTCAAGCTCAACATCTATGATGTCCGCTTTCCGGAGCAGGGTAAAACTCTCGGCGCTTGTGGACGGCAGACCTAATTTTTTCAGGCGAACCACATGATTTGCCATGTCAATACATTGCTCACAGGCTCTTTGCAAATTAACGACAATTGCATCCTGCTTATAAAAATCATCGGCAAAGAGCTTTTGCGATGGCCTGGCGTAATAATCCCGCGCCTGCTTTATACACCGTTCCACGCTGGCTTTTTTCTGCAAGATAATATCAGACATTGTAAAACCTACCCTCTCTCAAACCGCTTTCAACGATTTCCCTACGCTCATCATTCAGTTTTTGATAAAAGGACAACATCAACATTTCAAACTCATCAGCCGCATACTCATCAGCGCAATAAATACGCCGGTTGGCGGCGATAATTTCCTTGCACAAAATCACCGAAACCGTTCGCGGTTCAATCAGGTCGGCATATTCCACCTTTGCCGCCGCCGCAATCTCGGTCGAGAGGCTGGACCACTCAACGTGGTCCAGAGCGCGCGCCGTTGCGGGTGGGAGCAGGACGGCGATGTCCAGGTCGCTGTTCTGGCACTGGTTTTCCGTTCCCCATGAGCCATAGAGATAGATGGCCTGGGTGTTTGGGTGTGCGGCAAGGATAGGATTGATAATCTTCTGATAATTCATAATTTGCTCTATTCACTCACCGAAAATATCGGATTTCAGCTCTTTATAAATTGCTGTGTCGGGCGTTATCAGCGGTGCTGAATGTTCGATCAGGAAGGTTGTATGAACTGCTCCGGGGTGTTCTATACCAAGCTGAGCTTCCGCTACTTCATAAATTTTCACCGCCGCATTTTTTGCATTGCCGCTACGCACATCACCGCCCGTTATGTTGGCATTGCGCAAGCTAATCAGTGTGCCGGCAATTTCGGGGCGGCCCATTTTTTCACATAAAAGTTTGAGAACTTCAGCATCAAGCAGATAGTTTTCTAAGGTTCGCCGTTTTAATATAAACGACCCCGCTTGCCGCACCCTTTCCCGATCATCGGCATTGTGTCTGTCCCGGTCAGTCAAGGAAAGTACCGTGCTGCCTTCAGCTATGGCTTGAATGACAGGAACCAAAATTTTAACCTGATTTTTGCCACGTGCCGAGACAAAAAGAGTATTGGGGAATTCATTGCCAAAAATCTTGTTATAGCATTGAGCGTCAAACCCGTCCTTACCAGCGTTGCCTTCACAGAGAATAATGCGCGCAGGCACCACCAAAGCGGCAAGGTCATCCAAAGCGATTTCATACATACTTTGCCAGAAAGTACGTGTGGGTTTGCTCGGTTCAATCACTTGAGGAACATCGAAATCTCTGTTCCCCAAATCCAGAAATACGACTTCATCGGGGTTCTCGCGTTGAATTTCCTGTGCCTTGCGCACCATGCCAATGGAATGGGTGGCTATCCAGAGTTGACAGTTTTGCGGGATCAGCCCGTAAAGGGATGCGAGCAAATCTTTTTGTAAACGAGTACTCATATGCGCTTCCGGTTCGTCAATACAAAAAACCGTATCATCATATTCCCGACGTTTGACAACCAGATCGAGAATCAGGTCAAACGCTGTTTTTTCACCGCCCGAAAGATTTTCATAAGTGAATCCGCTTGTTGCTCCTTTGTCGAAGCGGAAAGTCGCGTTGCCTGACAATGGATTGCCTAAACTGTTTAAGATCAGGTCCGGAAATAGATCCTGCATAGCGCTCCGTATATCAGTCAGCATTTCCTCTCGGAATTCTAACAAAGTCGTTTGGTCGTCCGTCTTTTCAAAAACGTCCTCCACTGCCTGCGACACCAGGTGCATATAATTGCGACCTGTGGCCTGATCGTTGTCAATCATTCTTTGAATGCGGGTTTCTTCCAGAGCAGAACCTATATTCTTCAAACGGTCAATCGAAAAATGAGGATCGTTCCGGTGAGCAGAACGAACGTACACGGCTTTGCGGCAAGCAGTTTTATCGTTGGGCTGCTCTCCATAAAAAGATACGTCAACACCCCGAAAAACAAGGTTTATATCCGAGCGTACACCTATACGGTCATAGTAGCTGCCAGACGATTGATTGAAGCCAACGTAAAATGTTTGCATCTTGCTGTAAATCGCATCAAACAAAGATGACTTGCCGCAACCATTAGGCCCGACCAGCACCACCAGTTTGGCAGTTTCCGGCAAGTCGGAAATCGTCAATTCCTTGAATCGTTTGAAATCCTTGAGTTTAATATTTTTAATTTTCACACATCCACCTCCACAATGGTCATTGTATCATTTATTGGCTCCTATGAAGAAACGTATAAATTTCAATTTCCATACGCGCAATATGACACCCCAAAGAGCCCTGTCAATCATCCTGTCACCTTTCCATCCCAAATCCATACCCGCGCTCCTGCTCCCTCTCCAACTCCTGTGTTTTCTCGACCTCGCGTGCCTGCTCTTTGACCTGTTGGTTGGCGGCATCGACGGTTGAAAATCGGCCCCGCGCAACGCCGCAGATAGCCCCGAGAGCGATTGCGCCGCGCCGTCCCGCACATGGCCGTAGACCTCAACAAACCGCTGCTGCAACCCGATAGCGCCATAAATCCCTGTACTGGGTTCCCTGCATTGCGATGCCGAGCTAACGCGGGTTTTCCAGTTGGGCCAAACGCTCCTCAAGATAGCGCTTAATGCGCTGTTGGGATTGCGGATCAAGCTTACACGTATCTTCAACCGAACCCAGCAATGTCATAGGTCGAAATTTTCTGGGCCGCTACGCCAAGCGCAACTTGTTGCGGATCGCTTTCCTCGTAGTTTATGAAGAACACTCTAGATTTGACTTCATAAAGTGTTTCGTCGCCACCACCAGTAGCAACCGCGTCGCCAACCTCAGGCAATGTCTGCATGTAGCAATCGTGCAAAACTGAGGAATTGATAGGTTTGCCTTGCTCAAAAATACGTATCCAAATCATATCGTTCTCCTAAATATCCAAGGAAAAATTGCACCAAACAGATGCAAACCGCAAGATCAATCGCCTCTGGTTTGTCGGCAAGAAAGCGCAGAAAGCAAATGATATCAGCCATTAGCATCTTAAGTTAGCGCATATGGGGTAGGGGGCTGTTCTGATAGCTTCGTATTTTTACGTTTTGCGACCCGCGCAGAAATTTCCATTAGTTTCCTGACAGTTAAATTATCTAAGGCTTTGCTTCCCGCAAAACCGCATTGATGCGTGATTGCCACCCCGCACCCGTCGCCTTGAATTTGGCGACCACATCCTGATCCAATCGGATCGAGACTGGAACCTTCGGATTTGTCAGCCGGGGACGCCCCCCAACATTTTTGCGCAGCTTGGCAGCAAGGGCTGGAAAAGCCTCCGTGAAAGGTCGTGCCTTGGCGATCTGTTCATCGGTGATTTCAGGGGCATCTTCATCGCTCAAAATCAGCCTCTGAATCCGCGCCTCGTCAGCATCACTGATTGGGTCTGTAATTTCACCTTTTTTTGTCATAGCAAACTCCGTTCTTTTCGGCTGGCCGGACGCATGGAAATTATCGAAACAGCTTCGGTTCCGAGAAGGGTAAAAACCACAGCAATGGTTCCATCCGCCAACCGACCAATTGCCATGTGTCGCCCATCCTTGGCTGACACTGTCACGGCATCCAGAAAAAACCATTCGTCCAGATCTGCAAAATCCAAACCGTGTTTGGAAAGGTTCCATTCTCGCTTGGGTTCGTCCCACACAATTATTGCCATAGGTTTCTGTATATACGCAAACCTAACCACATACAAGCTCGCCTATTCTCAGCAATTCAAACCTCGAATTTTCCCAAACGGGGCTTTGGTCACTAAAAACCAACCCAAATAAAAATCCCCGCCGCAAGCGGCGGGGAATATAACCCTAAGAAGATTTAACTCATTATTATTTTATGGAAACGCGCTATTTTTGCATTAACGACAGGCCCTTGTTGGGTTAGACCCGAATTTCAAGGTTTCGGGGCCACTCGTGACCACCTCGAAAGTGAATATCCGAAAGAGCGGATTTCGCCCCTTGTTTTTTTCTCAATAATTTTTCAGGTTTTGCCACTGGGTCAAAAGTGGGTTTTTGGTAATACGGGGAAAATGAATACCAAAAAAGGAACTTATCCACAAGCTAAGCTGAAATCTGGTAGTGTTATATATGTGTTATATATGTGTTACGCGAATCATCGATTTATCTAACCTATTGTAATTTCTAAACTAATTCCCTCTTTTTTGACCTTCTGGTGTGTGATCTTACGAAAGATGGTGTGTGATCTTACGAAAGATGGTGTGTGATCTTACGAAAGATGGTGTGTGATCTTACGAAAGATGGTGTGTGATCTTACGAAATCCCTTGCGGTGGGTGATACTTCGAACCTATTGCATTGGTGTGTGAAATTACGAATAGTGGACTCATTGTGGGTGAAATTACGAAGCAAGACCGAACGCCTCTGCTCCCCTTGCGTCACGCACAGGGGGACTTCTTCGTTTGCGACATCTTTGATGCTGCCCCAAAGGGCGATATGGCCTCGATGGCACATCCAATTTTTACCCTTTCAACCAAGCCCGATACAAAAAAACGCCGTTACGAGGCGTCTGACGGCAAGAGCTATGTCGAAATTCGTCCGAATATGATTGGCCTCGCCACAGTTCATGATCGCGATGTTCTGATCTACTGCATCTCCCAAGTCATGGCAGCACTGAATGATGGACAAGAAGTTCACCGGACGTTGCGATTTAAAGCGTATGATCTTCTTGTTGCCACCAACCGGCCAGTTGCTGGAACGGGATATACTGGCTTGAAAGGTGCTTTAGAGCGACTTCAGGGAACTCAAGTCGAAACTAACATCACCACGGGCGGTGTGGAACAGATCGACGGCTTCAGCCTGATTGATCGCTACCGGATAGTTCGTGAAACCCGCGATGGTCGTATGCTTGATCTGGAGGTAACTCTCTCTGATTGGGTATTCAATGCAATTGCCGGAGACGATGTTTTAACACTCAACCGCCGTTACTTCCAACTTCGCAAGCCACTAGAGCGCCGTCTTTATGAGTTGGCTCGGAAGCAATGTGGCACTCAACCTGAATGGAAATGCGGCCTTGAAAAGTTACAGGCCAGGACCGGCTCGACATCCTCGAACAAGGAGTTCAGGCGGCTTGTGAAGGCAATCTGCAAAGCTGACCAGGAACACAATCACATGCCGGACTATTCTTTCCGTATGGAAGCCGACATTTTGTCGGTCACGCCCAAACGGGAATTTCTCGATTCCTACACAATCAAACCCCGACAGGATCAGCTGACTGGTGGCTATATCTTGCCCCTCTCTCCAGACACCCTTGAAAGAGCAAGGGAAGTTGCTCCGACGTGGGATATCAAAGTTCTGGTAGGTGAGTGGCGAAGCTATGCTGCGCGGCGTAAAGAGCCGCCAAAGAATCCAGACGCTGCTTTCCTTGGATTCTGCAAAAGTTGGTACAAAAGACGCGGCAGAGCATAAACCACATACCCACATTTGTATTTTAGATGTTTTGTGGGTTCCCACAGGATTTTAATTCGAGTAGTGTGTCGAAATGATTATCTCCTTCCTCAACCAAAAAGGCGGCGTCGGCAAAACAACGCTGTCAATAAATGTCGCAGCTTGGCTGGCTTCCCAAGGCCGAAAGGTCCTACTTGTAGATGCTGACAAGCAAGGCTCTGCCACGACTTGGGCCAGCCTGCGTGACGAAACTCCGTTTCAGGTGATCTCGATGGCACGAGAGAACCTGGCGAAAGACGTTATTCGTTTAGCCGCTGATTTTGACGTGACCGTGATAGACGGGCCTCCCCATGCCGAAGGCATTGCGAGAGCTTGCATCATTGCATCTGATTTTGTCGCCCTACCAATCGAGCCTTCAGGCCTTTCTACATGGGCATCGGACCTGACAGTAAAGCAGGTTCAGGAGGCTCAAGCCTTCAAGGAAACCCTGAAATGTGGGTTTGTGGTTGCCCGCAAAATAGGTAATACGGTTATAGGCCGCGAAATACGCTCTATGGCTGCTGACGCAGGTATCCAGCTCCTTGATGCCGAAGTTGAGCAACGTGTGGCCTATGCGGAAAGTCTGACGATGGGAAAAACTATATTCGAATGGTCGCCCACTGGGACGGCTGCCAAGGAAATAATGACCTTAACCGACGAGATTATCCGACATGTCTAAGAAGACCTTTGCAGCAGCGCCTAAACCCAAGCAACTCGCGCCTGAACAAATAGACGCCTATGTCCATGGCGGGGCAGGGCATGACACAAGTTCTTCGGCTGAAACGGCGGTAGAAAAGCCCAAAAGCGGGCCTATGAAAAGGCTCAGTATTGACGTTCCGGAAAAGACACACTGCCGCTTTAAGGTTGCCTGTGCTGCTTCTGGTCGGAAGATGGCAGTGGAATTGACGGCATTTATTGAGCGTCATATCGAAGAACTAGAACAGGAAACCAACAAATGATGTTTACCACAAAAGTGGTTATGTGGGTTTTCGAACTCTTGCCAGCACATAATTCGTATAATCAAGAAGATGGCAGTCAACCTGACTACCGAAGGGCAGGGACAGTATGAACTTCAAAGAATTTGAGACGCCGGAAAAACTTCGTGGCGGATATTAGACCTGCTTCACAATAGGTTATTTTTATGCGAGGAAGTGCCTGGAGGTATCATTTTATGAAAGCTTTGAAGATTTTAAGTGCACAACCTGCATTGTTTTTTCGACTATCGGGCATCCGCCTTACAGATTTCAACGCCCTGGTTGCGACACTTCATCCGATCTGGTTGAAAAGTGAGGAGAAACGCCTGTCCCGCAAAGACAGGCAACGTGCGATTGGGGGTGGGATGAACTATCGCCTGGAGTTCGCAGAACAGCTTCTGCTCTGCCTGATGTATTACCGAACCTATACCAGCCATGCTTTTATGGGGCTTGTATTCAATGTATCCTCTCCGACAGTTTGCCGCCGCATTCAAGCCATGACAGAGTTGATGGCAGGCCATTTTCGGATGCCTGAACGTAAAGTAAAGTTGTCGGAAGTGGAAAAGGCTGATCTGCTTTACCTGATGATTGATGGTACTGAGCGTCCAGTTCAACGGCCCGGGAAGCCCTCGGCTCGAAAAGCAAAATATTCTGGCAAGAAAAAGAAGCACACGGCGTCCCACCAGATCATCACAGATGACAAGAAGTGTATACTGGCTGTTGGATGCGCCCATGACGGGCGCAAACATGACAAGCGTATTTATGATGAGACCCGCGTGGATAGGCCCCCTGATATACTTACCCTTGGGGATTTAGGATATCTGGGGACATCACTGGAAATCCCCCTGAAAACATCAAAGAAAAAACCACTTACGAAAGAAGAACAAGAATACAATACATGGCATTCAAAACTACGCATTGGCGTAGAGCACGGTATTGGCCGCATGAAAAAGTTCAATATATTTTCGGATATTCACCGCAACAACCAACAACAAAACATGATTGCCAAGAATGTCGGAGCACTCGCAAATATGAATTTGAAAACAGTTTGACAAAACGGGTGGGGATACTTGTGTCTAAAAATATTCGACCCTATTGTGAATCGGGTCTATTATACACCTCATGACCTAGCAACTTTCTTAGTTCGCTGGATTGAAAATGCCTCCCCGTCTCGGGTGCTTGAACCAAGCTGTGGTGATGGTGTCTTCCTGGATGTTTTAGGGAAGCGCAATTTTTCCAGCCCAGTCCTTGGCTTCGAACTGGATGAAGTGGAAGCTAAAAAGGCCAAGGATCGTGCCGTGTCGGTTGGTCTATCAAACGTAGACATCCAAGCTTCGGACTTTTTGGGACAACCGCGCTGCTGGAAGATAGAAGACCCCGAAGTATGTTCGCGCGCATGATTGGGAAATAGGCCGTGGTAATTTTGTCGCCTGTAATGGGTTAAACTTGATATAGTATAGATGCGCATTTGGAGATTACCGTGAACCCTACAACAGCACTGAAAAAACATCGGATGTCTATCCGCCGTCTTGTTACACTTTACAAGACGGAAAATCCGCGTGTGTTTGGCTCTGTACTACATGGAAATGCCCAAGAAGACAGTGACCTTGATATTCTCGTGGATACCTTGCCGGAAACGACCATGTTTGATCTGGGGGGACTTCAAGAAGAGCTACAGAATCTTCTTGAGGTTCCAGTTGATCTCCGAACGCCTCTGGGTCTATCGGAACGGTTCCGGGATCATATCATCAGTGAGGCGCGGCCTATATGAGAAAGGCAAATATTACGATATATCTGGAACATCTGACAGAAGCAGCGACACGTGCAATTTCTTACACAGAAGGCATGGATCGCGAGGTATTCCTTACCGAGAACAAAACACGGGAAGCCGTTGCTATGAACCTTGTAATTATTGGGGAAACCGCAGCTAAAATTATACATAAGTACCCAGATTTTGTAGCGTCAAACCCAGAAATTCCATGGACAAATATTCGAGGTATGCGCAACCAGATTGCGCATGGATATTTTGATATAGATTTCGGCGTAGTTTGGGAAACAGTGCGGATATCCCTGCCAAATCTTATCCAAGATATCGCGAATATAAAACCAGACTAAATCCCCATCAGTTAGGCAATACTGTTGAAATATAAATGTAGCATTTGAAATGGAACGTTAAAGTTAAAGGACTTGCAATATGGACGTACATCGCACACCAGTATTGAATATCTTTGATTCCAAGCAACGGCTTGAAATACCACTATTCCAGCGCCAATATGTTTGGAATGAAGAAGAGCAATGGCTTCCCCTTTGGGAAGACATTCAACGAAAATTTTCTGACACTATCAACAAAGTAAGCGACGCTCCCAATCACTTCTTGGGAGCGATGGTTCTAGATCAGAAACAAACACCCACAGGGCACGTAGTTGTCAGGCAAGTAATCGACGGTCAGCAACGTCTAACGACGTTGCAAATTTTCCTTGCCGCCTTTCGTGACTTTTGTCGAAGCGAGGGCTTTAAAGAGCTGGGCGAAGAGGTTGACCAATCTCTTTTCAATAAAGGGATGATGGCCGATCCCGAAATAGATCAGTTTAAAGTATGGCCGACAAAGCTAGACCGTAAGCAATTCATGGATGTAATAAGCGCCGGATCATACATACAGGTACTAAAACGGCATCCAACGCGCCGTAAAAAATATGCACGAAAAGATGATCCAAAGCCCAAAATGGTTGAAGCCTATTTTTTCTTCTTTTCAGCTCTCAAAGATTTTTTTATAGGCAGCCATGATGAAGATGTCATTGGCGTAGAATACCCGCTGAATTCACGATTAGAAGAATGTCTACGAACAATGAAATCAGCGCTCTTGGTTGTCGTCATCGACCTAGATACAGGTGATGACCCTCAGGTTATTTTTGAGACGTTGAACGCCCGTGGTCAGCCACTGTTACCAGCCGACCTCATCAGAAACTACATTTTCTTGCGGGCGCGGCGCGACAACCTTGATACCGAATTGATGTACGATCAACACTGGCAGCACTTTGACGACGAATTTTGGCGTAAGGAAATAAAACAGGGCCGTTTGAACAGACCCCGCAGCGACATCTTCATTCAGCACCTACTCTCTAGTAGGCAAGGGCGAGATATTCCCATCAAACATCTGTATGTTGAATATCGCCACTGGAGCGAAAAAACCGAAACCCATCTCCCCGTGTTGGACGAGCTGAAGTTAGTCTCGCAGCAAAGCCAGAATTTTCGACGTTTGCTGGAACCCGATGCTGATGACCCAATCTCGCCCTTGGGCGACTTTCTAAGAATATTTGAGGTCAGCACGGTATATCCATTGCTACTCAGATTTTTTGAGGTTGCACCCTCCGACGAAGAATGGAAACAGCTTGCGAGAATTTTGGAATCTTACATCGTTCGCCGGACGATCTGTGACCTTGGAACAAAAAACTACAACAAGCTGTTTCTCAGCGCATCGCGAAACCTTCATAGCCAGGGCTTTAACCCTAAAAACCTATCAGCGTTTTTGAAGGCACAGAAAGGGGAATCTAGTATTTGGCCAGACGACAGCCAGTTCCAAAAAGGCTGGGCAAATAATGAAGTCTACCGACCGCTGGGCAGCGTTAGATTGGTTCATATTCTTGCTCGCCTGAATCAACGTTATGGCACCGACAGTACCGAGATGTTGAGGTTTGAGTACCCCCCAACCATTGAGCATATCATGCCGCAAAAATGGCATGATCACTGGCCATTGATGAGCGGCCAAGTTGGCCTCCATCCCATTGATATTTTATTACGTAAAGACGAGGACCCCGTTGTCATCGATACTCTCAACCGTCATCAAGTAGTTCAACGGCTGGGCAATCTGACCATCCTATCGAAAGCACTGAATATCAAACAAAGCAATCTTGGATGGAATGAGAAAAAACCAGAACTTCTGGTCCATTCTCTTCTGCCAATTAACCTTCAGCTTCAGTCCGAAACTGTCTGGGACGAAAATCGTATAGCAGTTCGTTCGCAAGAGTTGTTCCAGCATGCAAAAGAAATTTGGCATCGGTGACAGAGGTCACGTAATTTCAGATCAGTAGGTAGACTCCCCCTCGCCTGAAGGCGAGAGCTTAAATCATAGCGCCAATAAAGCTTGTAAGACTTACCAGATACTACTAAACATTATATTATGGTATAATTTCAAAAGGTATAAACATGGGAAAAAACACCTCAATTATCCTTGGTGATCACTTTGAACACTTTGTTGGATCACAGGTCGATGCTGGGCGTTACGGCTCAACAAGCGAAGCGGTGCGCGCGGGTCTGCGGTTGCTCGAAGAACACGAAACCAAACTCAACGCTCTGCGCGCGGCCCTGATCAAAGGCGAGGAAAGCGGCCTGGCAACGGAATTTGATTTCAATGGCTTCCTCACCCGCAAGCGGGCAGAAAAAATCCCTCAATGAGCAGACTGACATTTGCACCGGAAGCACAGACCGATATTGACTCCATCTACGATTATACAGCCGAACGATGGGGGATAGATCAGGCTGAACGCTATATCGGGACCCTCCGCGATTTATGCGTCGAGCTGGCTGCGGGCATTCGCAAGGGGCGCGATGCAAGTGCCATCCGTCCCGACTATTTTAAGTACCTCTGCGGGGCGCATGTCGTATTCTACAAACGGCCTGAACCGACACGCCTAGAGATTGTTCGTATCCTGCATCAAGCAATGGATATGAACGCACATTTAGCGGGGTGAACAGTGCCGTATTTAATCACCCATAGCATATACGATTACGATGGAGTAGTTACGAATTGAGGCTTGATTATGGTCTTGAACGCACGCGGAACCGGAGGCCTAATTGATAAGAACCAACGCAAGCCAAGGCAGTCTTTTTACCTCTGATTTTCTAACAGAGTCCATTCAGAGGATGCCTGAATGGGGTGATGTACCCGCCCGCGATATTGACCAGCTTAAAGCGGCCTTTGAAGCCACCTATGAAGCCTTTCAGATAGATCAAAAGCGAAGCGAAGCAGACACGGAAACAGAGCTTATTTGGCCAATTCTTGAGGCATTGGGTTGGACCGATTACCTCACCCAACAAAATCTTTCGCCGCGGGGTCGGGATGATGTACCCGACGGCCTGCTTTTTGAAAGCGCGGACGTTAAAGCCCATGCAACCAGTTTCCCTGAACAATGGAAACGCTACGAATTTGGCCGTGCCGTGGTTGAATCCAAACGCTGGTTGCGCCCACTTGATCGCCGCGGTGCGCGGCACGGTGAGGAAACTGCACCCTCATCGCAAATGTTGCGGTATCTGCGCCGCATTGACGACGTTACGCAAGGCACCCTTCGCTGGGGTATTCTGACCAATGGCGAAAAATGGCGGCTCTATTTTTCGGGTGCGCGGTCCGTTTCAGAACAGTTTTTTGAACTTGATCTCGCCGCAATCCTGAACTTACAGGGGCACAATGACAGCCTGTTTGCGCTTGGTGATGAAGATCGCCTGCATTGGTTGAAGGTGTTCATGCTGATCTTTCGCCGTGAAGCGTTTGTGCCAACTGGCGTGGACCCGCGCTCGTTTCACGAAAAAGCCCTTGAAGAAGGAAAATACTACGAAGAGCGTGTTGCTGAAAGCCTGTCAAACAAAGTGTTTGGTGAGGTTTTCCCTGAACTGGTACGTGCTCTTGTCAAAGCTGCCCCTGTTGCCGATTTACAGGACGTTCGCGAAGGTGCGCTGATCCTTCTTTATCGCTTGCTTTTCATCCTCTACGCAGAAGATCGTGATCTTCTGCCCGTCAAAGATACGCGCTACGATGACTACAGTTTGCGGGGCAAAGTGCGTCTTGATGTCGGGGCGCGCAAAGACCGGAACGACGTTTTTTCCGATACTGCTTCGCGGTACTGGGGCGCAATAAGCGATCTTTTTATCGCCATTGATCAGGGCGATAGTTCAATCGGTTTGCCGCCCTATAATGGCGGACTTTTTGATCAGGATAGAACCCCAATCCTAACGGATATACGTATTCCAGACTCAATCATGGCGGGCGTGATCGACGCCCTCTCCTTTGAGATCACCGACGAAGGTCGGAAATACATCAACTACCGCAACCTTTCAGTACAACAGCTTGGCTCGATTTATGAGCGTATTCTCGAATATGAAGTGACTGTTGAAGATGGTAAAGTTGGCATTCAGCCAAACATTTTCGCGCGCAAGGGATCCGGTAGTTACTACACGCCCGATGAACTCGTGCACCTTATTCTGACCGAAACCCTTGATCCACTTGTAGAGGCCCGCAAAACCGCGTTCACAGATGAAATTGCATCGCTCGCCAAGGAAAACATGTCTGATGAGCGCAAAAGCGGCATTTTGACCCTAAGTGACCCCGCAACAAAACTTCTTGATCTCAAAATCTGTGATCCAGCCATGGGATCAGGTCATTTTCTTGTCAGCCTTGTGGACTATCTGGCCGATCAGGTGATCACCGCCATGGCTGAAGCTGAACTGGATGCCCCCGAAGAATGGGGGAATTACATCTCGCCCTTGGCGGCGCGGATTGCGGCCATTCGCACCACGATCTTAGGCAATGCCAAAAAACGCAATTGGACCATCGATGACGATCAGCTCGATGATCGTCATATCATCCGGCGCATGGTGTTGAAACGCTGTATCTACGGCGTGGATAAAAACCCGATGGCAGTGGAACTTGCCAAGGTAGCACTATGGCTACACACGTTTACAGTGGGCGCTCCGCTGTCCTTCCTTGACCACCACCTGCGTTGCGGTGACAGCCTGTTCGGGTCTTGGGTTCGCACTGGCATGGATAAGGCTAAAGCCTATGGCAACCCGCTTTTATTGCATGAACCGATGAAAGATGCGCTACTGGCCGCCACCCAAATGCAGATTGTTGAAAATCTGACCGATGCAGAAATTTCTGAGGCACATCGTTCTGCGGATTTATTTGGAAAGATAAAACGCGAGGTCGCGCCGCTTGATACGCTGCTCAAGTTTATCCATGCGCTTGATTGGCTCAACATCAAGGATAAGGCACAAAAAACCGCTGTTAACAGTTTTTTTGACGGTGAGTACGGCGATCCTATTGATGTTGCCGTCGGCAAGAAAAAGCTGAAACGCACCAAGGCAAAAAGCGAAGAGGCCCCCATGAATGGGAAAATAACTGCTGGGGCAAGATTCGACGTTTTTAACAAAATATACAGCCAAGCCAAGGAGTTGATTGACGAAGAGGGCTTTATGAACTGGCAAGTGATTTTTCCCGGCGTTTGGTCCGATTGGGAATCCGAGGAATTAACTGGCGGCTTTGACGCCATAGTTGGAAATCCGCCGTGGGACCGGATGAAACTGCAACAGGTAGAATGGTTTGCCGAACGCCGTCCAGAGATAGCCCGCGCACCGCGCGCCTCTGATCGCCATAAGATGATTAAAGCACTTGAAGCGGCAGGTGATCCGCTTGCTGATGATTATGCCAAGGCCGCTGAACGCAGCGTTACAGGCACGCGGATGGCGCGCAAGGGCGGGGATTACCCGTTGCTTTCAGGCGGGGACGTGAATCTGTATTCCTTGTTCGTTGAACGGGCCATGTCCGTGGTGAAACGCGATGGCCTGATTGGCCTACTGGTACCCTCAGGTATTGCCTCCGATAAAACAGCGGCGAGGTTTTTCAAAGGCGTATCAACCGGCGGACGATTGAAGGCCCTCTATGATTTTGAAAACAAAAAAGTCTTTTTCCCCGATGTTGATAGCCGTTTCAAATTCTGCGTATTCGTTGCCAGCCCGTCGGTATTGGCCAACCCTGCCCAATGCGCGTTTTATCTGCACAAGACCTCCGAGCTGGATGACCCAAATAGGCGGTTTTCCCTCAGTTCAGAGGATTTTGCGCGCGTAAATCCGAACACTGGCACGGCCCCTATTTTTCGATCACGGCGCGATGCAGACCTGACAACGGCAGTCTACGCGCGCCTTCCTATCCTTGTTGACCGCTCCAGCGGTGAGGAAGTAAAGGCGTGGCCGGTGAAATATTCGACCATGTTTCACATGACCAACGATTCCGGCCTGTTTCGCACACGGCAAGAGCTTGAAGAAAAAGAAGGAGCCTATCCAACCGGCGGCAATGTTTTTGGTAGCGCATCGGGCGATTGGGTGCCGCTTTATGAAGGCAAGATGGTGCAAGCCTTCGATCACCGCGCTGCGAGCGTCACCGTGAACCCGGAAAACAGGCACCGACCTGCGCAGCCAGTTTCGACAAGTGAGGAACAGCACGTAAATCCCGATTGGCTTCCTGATCCACAATATTGGGTCAAAACATCGGAATGTAGCTGGCCAGATAATGATGGCTGGGCTCTTGGGTTCAAAGAAATAACTGCGCCAACCAACATGAGAACCGTCATTGCATCTTTGTTCCCTAAAGTTGGTTTTGGAAATAAAGTGCCGTTGCTTTTGCCTATCGGGGGAACTCTGGATATTTGGCTTTTGTGTGCAAACCTTAATGCGATACCTTACGATTATATAACACGCCAAAAAGTGCAGGGTCAGACGCTAAATCTGTTCATCATTGAACAACTTCCAGTCGTGCCGCCTGAACAATTTGAGGAAGTCAGCTTCGGTTCCAAAACCGCCGCCGACATCATCCGCGAAGCCGTGCTGGAACTGACCTACACTGCCCATGATATGGCCCCTTTTGCCCGCGACATGGGGTATGTGGACGCGGCAGGCGAAGTGAAGCCGCCCTTTATTTGGGACAGCGAACGCCGCTTGATCCTGCGCGCCAAGTTAGACGCGGTTTTCTTTCACCTCTACGGAATTACTGACCGCGATGATGTTCGCTATATTTATTCAACTTTTCCAATCGTCGAGCGCGCAGAAAAAGCTGAATATAATGGTGTTTACCGCTCCTGCGAACTTTGCCTCGCCTACATGAATGCACTCGCGGCAGGAAACCCGGATGCGGAGGTTGATTTGTGATTCAGCATTTCAAACAGGCATTTTGCAGCCCCGATGACAGTACACGGTTCCGTTCACAGGGGTCTGATACAGGAGAGGGCGAAATCGTATCATAAGGCTCTACGTATTTTAGCCTTAAATTTTAGAAATCACATCAGGGGTTTGTTTTCATTAGACCTGCTTCACAATAGGTTATTTTTATGCGAGGAAGTGCCTGGAGGTATCATTTTATGAAAGCTTTGAAGATTTTAAGTGCACAACCTGCATTGTTTTTTCGACTATCGGGCATCCGCCTTACAGATTTCAACGCCCTGGTTGCGACACTTCATCCGATCTGGTTGAAAAGTGAGGAGAAACGCCTGTCCCGCAAAGACAGGCAACGTGCGATTGGGGGTGGGATGAACTATCGCCTGGAGTTCGCAGAACAGCTTCTGCTCTGCCTGATGTATTACCGAACCTATACCAGCCATGCTTTTATGGGGCTTGTATTCAATGTATCCTCTCCGACAGTTTGCCGCCGCATTCAAGCCATGACAGAGTTGATGGCAGGCCATTTTCGGATGCCTGAACGTAAAGTAAAGTTGTCGGAAGTGGAAAAGGCTGATCTGCTTTACCTGATGATTGATGGTACTGAGCGTCCAGTTCAACGGCCCGGGAAGCCCTCGGCTCGAAAAGCAAAATATTCTGGCAAGAAAAAGAAGCACACGGCGTCCCACCAGATCATCACAGATGACAAGAAGTGTATACTGGCTGTTGGATGCGCCCATGACGGGCGCAAACATGACAAGCGTATTTATGATGAGACCCGCGTGGATAGGCCCCCTGATATACTTACCCTTGGGGATTTAGGATATCTGGGGACATCACTGGAAATCCCCCTGAAAACATCAAAGAAAAAACCACTTACGAAAGAAGAACAAGAATACAATACATGGCATTCAAAACTACGCATTGGCGTAGAGCACGGTATTGGCCGCATGAAAAAGTTCAATATATTTTCGGATATTCACCGCAACAACCAACAACAAAACATGATTGCCAAGAATGTCGGAGCACTCGCAAATATGAATTTGAAAACAGTTTGACAAAACGGGTGGGGATACTTGTGTCTAAAAATATTCGACCCTATTGTGAATCGGGTCTATTGAAAAATGTACGTTTATGGCCCGCTATTTGAGAAAACAATCGTACCACCTATTTGAAACAAGTTTGGCCTATATTTTATTGAATCGAGCTGGACGTTAAAAATTGTCCGCTGGGCGGCCCTCTTACGGACAGGCCTCACAAGCCGTATACGGCCATTCTATAGGGGTTTTGTCACATCTTTTGATAGCGTGAAATATAAACGGTCAAAA
>CBDHDW010000007.1:0-31301 GCA_965261915.1 Candidatus Poriferihabitaceae bacterium
AAGGCGTGTCTATGGATTGAAACTTTGTCCAATCCGAATGGCGATTATATTTTTGGCGAAACCCATCCAGAAAATGTTTTTGAAAATATTTGAAGGGCGCACTTACGAGTTGCGCTGCAACTCTGGTTCTAAAAAGAATATTTAGAAAAGCAAACCCAACACCGCATCCATGGAAAAACGAAGTTTTGACTAGGCGCTGTTGATTTTTGATCTGGCGGCGGCCCCGTTCAGATCATCCGTCGTTATATTTTGCCAAAAATAATAAAGGCACGCTTACACAATAAATCATTTTCTGATTTATTGTGGCCTGTCAGATTGTGAGGAAACCCCTAGTTTTCAAGGCTGAAACGCCTGTTGCGGTGATGGGAAAGTAACGCGGGTTTTGATTTATTGTTTCAGGTAAAAGAATGCTTAAAGAATACTTAATGTATGCAACAAATGCTTAAAGAATACATATATAAAAATTGAGGTAAATATGGATACGATAGACCAAAAAACCGCGCAGCAAAGGCAGCGCGAGAACCGCTATTCCGCCCAGATCACGGCGCGGATACCTGATGCGCTCAAGGCGCGGTTGGAGGCTTTGGCCGATCAGGAGTTACTTGCGCTTGGCATCATCGTTCGGCGGGTGCTGGAAGCAGGGCTGCCGGTGATCGAGAAGGGCGAGGACGGAAGCCGCCAGTCAGCGATGGAGGCGGCCCGCCAGTGGTGGCAGAGCATGGATAACGCGCAGCGCATAACGTGGCAAAAGCGGGTGGCTCCGCTGAAAGGGCGGGAGATGATTGCAGCCGTTTGGAAACAGTCGCAGGGGATGGCCGTATACGGCTTGTGAGGCCTGTCCGTAAGAGGGCGACCAGCGGACAATTTTTAACGTCCAGCTCGATTCAATAAAATATAGGCCAAACTTGTTTCAAATAGGTGGTACGATTGTTTTCTCAAATAGCGGGCTATAAACGTACATTTTTCAATGAAAACAAACCCCTGATGTGATTTCTAAAATTTAAGGCTAAAATACGTAGAGCCTTATGATACGATTTCGCCCTCTCCTGTATCAGACCCCTTTTTCACACCGCTGGTGTTTGTTCGTGGCGGAAATTGATAGCACGGCAATCCGCCTTTTTCAATTTCCCATAAAGTTCGTAGTCTGCGGTTATAACTGTCGCTCCTTTGGCCGCCGCCTGCAGGATTCCGACATCTGCCAACCCCAGTTTTAGATAACTTTTATTTTTTACAAGTACTTTACTCTGAACGAACCGCTCCTTCTTACAGTTTTGACAATACACTGCTAGTGCATCGCACGCGCCAGTTGCTATCACTTGCTTACCCGATCCGATGAGGTTTGATGCTTCTGTCAAAACATGTGGCGTGGTGATGTGATCCTTGAACTGCGTCAATCTTTCTTTGAGCCGTTCAAAATCATCAGATTGCCAAGATTTTAGCCTCCTGTGCACTCCTATTTTCCCTAAATCTACATGACCGACAATCCATAGGACAAGCATTTCAGTATCCAGAAGAACTTCACGCAAGCTCAACAACTCCTCATGCTGATAACCTTTCCATCATTAGCGTCGATTATTAGTCTTCGGAAGTCCCTCTTAAATGTCTCCTTGACTGTATTTCCCTTCTGAAAAACATTTATTGCAGGGGACGCCTCAGTCGTTTTGCTTCCTATCCTGCCACTATTAAAACCAATCGTTACTTCCCATGCGCTTGACGCTTCATCGTATGCTATACTTTCAAGCAGTACATGATTTGTCGTCTTGTCTGGAAACGCAGTTTTATTAAAAAAATCAAAGGCAAGTTTAATTGCTTTCTTCACGTCTATATTACACTTAGTCATGGATTTCGACATTCCCTGCTCCTTATACTGGTAACGCGGGTGGTGTTCCCGCGTGGTGTCCATGCAACAACCACCATCTTTACCCTATTGTAGACGATCAGCAATCCACATTTTGGGGTCAACTCTGGTAGGGGGCGTAATGACACCGTAAGATTTACAAATTCATTTTGAAACAATAACTTAACGGGCGTCTGTGGAAATAATGAGGACTTGGGGCAACTTGTCCTATTTGAATCTCTCAGGGATACATTCCCCACAGCTTGGAGAGCATAAAAAAGTGGGGGCATTTACGAACCGACCCCAGTTTTGCTCATTAAAAGTACATCATCCGCACCTTGATGTAATGACACCCAGTCAAAGCAATGAATTAATGCAAACCTTGCTAAAATTTCTGAATAATCTCTGTACTCTGTCCAATCTTGTAAAACCCTATCGCTAACGCCATGAGTTAATCGACTTCTGCCACCATCATAAATTTTTTTCACAATTATTTTTAATGTGTGTGGCGAGTACCTAAAGACAACTTGATCTTCATCTATACTAAGACGGGCTGACAATAGTTTTGATATTCCCCTTTGTTTGCCACCTTTTGATAATGCATCTAAACAAAACGAAAAATTCACTAATGCGGGCATTGCCTCCTTTGCGGTTTGACCTTTTTGATACCAGTATAGCGCATGGTAAAGTGCATTGTATAGATTTGGCTGCTGCGACCCATTTTTACCATGCAAAGCATAGTTTAATACACCGCCGAGAACATCAAAGAAGCCCTCCCTAGATTGGTAGTATTTACCCCACTCTGCACCAAACATGTTAGAGCTATAGTTTGAACGCTTCATGCTAAAGCCTGCCCATAAACCATATGCATGAGAGAAAACAGAAATATATTTTTCAGTTAAAGCCTTACCTTCTGTATCATAATGTAAATGAACATCCCTAAAAAAATTGCGGGGTTTGGGATGGCAAAGTGAAATTCCAGCCAGACCCAACCTAGCGGATGTGGCTGATTTATCCAAGGCGAAGTCGCCCCCGAGGCCTTCACTTTTCACACTGCAAATCGTATGCGCATCGTCTAAAACATTGTTTATATTCTGTTCGGTCTTGCTGTCCCAACTCGAAACTCTTTTAGCAACCTTTTTACCAATCCAACCTTTTTCAACTCTGCGTTTGGTTGTTTCTGAAATGGTTTTGGTGGCACTCATCCTATTCAACCAGACATCACGTGTCTCAAAAACAACAGGCCCGATTTCAAGTGATGTTGATAAATCCTTTGGAAATAATGTACATCCAAACACTATATTTGATGCATGTTTAGTGCTAATCATCGCCTCTATTGCATCATTAAGAGATTTTTCAAATAAACCGAAGTCATCTAAATCATCTAATTTGCTCATTGCTACCCCAAGTGCAGCACGGGTTAATTTTTTCCACTCTGAAAGCTTATGTCGCTCTTTGTTTTTCCATGTGCACTTTGCATATTCATGAATATCATATTCCATCTTTTCCGATAATTCATAACTTCCTAATTCTGGGCTTCCACTCCAAACGGTGCCTGTGTTTGGAAATCCTATCTTAGGGTCTTCATAAATATCATCCATGGAGTAAACGCGCTTAATTTCCATACCTAATGACCGCACAATGTCTTTTTTTAACCGCATATTGTTAATTTCCTCGGAAATTATATATTTTAGTTTATAGTCCCCGATAGGGGATTTGTAAAACCCACGGCACTGGCGTTATAATGATGAATTATGGGTGGGGTGTAAACGTGGCAACCACATTGATTTCAAAAGGAAACCGCATGACCACATTGACCTTTGATAAGCTATCCTTTGTGGACAAGCTGAAAGCTGGCGGTTTTACCGAGGAACAGGCCCGTACCCAGGCGGACGCGCTGGATATAGCCCTCAAAGATACCGTTGCCACACAGCATGACATTGAAATTCTGAAACGAGACCTGACAATCCGGCTGGGTGGAATGATGGTCACGGGAATTGTCGTTGTCGCGGCTCTGGTAAAGTTGCTTTAAGTTCTGTTTTAGCCTTTAACGCATGGTAAAACGTCTCGAACCGGCGGGCGATCTTCGATCCTAATCAACCCCCTCAATAAAGGTTTCCACGAAGGATTTGATTTTATCGATAACGCGCTCCGAAACCGTGCGGCGTTCTTTGAGGGTGGGGCGCTTGTTCATGATTGCGATCACATCATCCCGCATCGGAGATTTTTCGGTGAATAAATAATCGCCTATGACCTTTTGCAACCCGTCCATGTCCAAGCCTTCGGCGGCACTCAGTTCTTTGAGGGCTTGTTGCCTTTCCGCGCGCCAGTAGCTTTCAAATTCTTCGCCAATATCACCCCCTTTGGGAATGTCGGGAAAGTTGCCCGAAATGAATTTTTCAATCAGTTCTTTCTTGCTACGGAGCTGTGTTTCGGTGTCAAGAATACCCAAAATGATCTTGCGTTGTTTCTCGCGGTTTTCTGGCGTTACATCTTGCAGGTTTTGCAGCAGCGCAATGATGTAGCTTACATTGATTTTATCTCTGCGGATCAGTTCAAGCTCAAAATCAAGATCATCGAGGATTGAGATTTTTTCTTTCCCGATGTTGCTGCGAACCTTGTCGTAGAGGTCGAGGTATTTGCTTTGGTAATCCGCAAAGCACTGTTCATCCATTGGCAGGTCTTCAAAGCGGAACTCTGTGAAGCAATCAAGCACGTTTTTCAGCCGGATAATTTCACGAAACGCCTGGATGAATTTTGCTTCATCGTCTTCAGTCAGCAGGTCATCAACACTGCCCACGGTTGGCGTGATCGCTTGCAGGGTGGCCACAGCTTCGGCAAAACGCTCCAGATAGTCTTTGTAAGGGGCCAGAATAATATCTTCGATGGCCTCTTTATCGGCAAAGAGTGTAATCGCCTCATCGGTGGCTGGTTTCAGGTTGCGAAAGCACACAACGTTTCCTTGAGACTTCTTTTGCCCCATGATCCGGTTGGTGCGGGAATAAGCCTGTATCAGCCCGTGATATTTGAGGTTCTTGTCCACGTAGATGGTGTTGAGAGGCTTGCTATCAAAGCCGGTTAGGAACATGTTCACCACCAGCAGAATATCGAGCTGACGCGCCTTCACACGCTTCCCGATATCCTTGTAATATCCATAGAAATTATCGGTCGCATAATTGGTGCCAAACATCGCGTTGTAGTCCTGGATATACGCATCCAGCTTCTCGCGGCTGTGGGTGTTGACCGGCTTGCTATCATCGGGCATGTCATCGCCGCCGCTACCGTCCGCATCCCGATCTTCTTCGTTGGCCTGATATGAGAAAACCGTCCCGATCCGCAAGGTATGCTCGCCGGCCTCTTTTTTCTGTTTCAGCAGGTCATAATAGGCCATCAGGGTTTTGATGTTCGGGACACAAAACAGGGCCGTGAATTCTTTCCCGTGGGTTTTCCTGTCGTGGTTGGCAATGATGTAATTGGTGATGTTGTTGAGCCGCTCCGGGGCTTCCATCACTTCGGCGGTATCAATCGCTTCGACTTCGATATCGGCCACGCCGTCCTTTTGTTTGACGGTGCTGATATACTCAATTGAAAACTTCAGCACGTTTTCATCGCGGATGGCGTCCGTAATCACATACTTGTGCAAACACGCGCCAAACAGGTCTTTGGTCGTGCGCTTCCCCTTAACCGCGCGTCCGTCTGGCAGGACATAAGCATGAGGTGATGAATTCACGTGGAAAATGGGCGTTCCGGTAAACCCGAACATCTGCACATTATGAAAAAATGCCTTGATGCGTTTGTGGGTCTCCCCAAACTGGCTGCGGTGGCATTCATCAAAGATAAACACCATGCGTTTGTCTTGCAGCCCTGACATGCTGGCAAGATATTTGGATTTGCTGATTGCGGTGTTGAGCTTTTGCAGGGTGGTGACAATAAGCTTTGTATCATCGGCAAACTGTTCCACCAACCTCTTGGTGTTGGTGGTGGCGTCCACCGAGCCTTTGGAAAAGCTGTTGAACTCTTTGATGGTTTGATAATCGAGGTCTTTTCTATCAACCACAAACACCACCTTATGCACTCGCGGCGATTGCGTCAGAATTTGCGCAGTCTTGAATGAGGTGAGGGTTTTGCCTGATCCGGTCGTGTGCCAGATATAGCCGTATTTTTCGGTATTTTTTACTTGCTCGACAATCGCCTCGACCGCGTAATATTGATAAGGGCGCAGCACCATCAGCATTTTCTCGCTTTCATTTAGCACCACATACTTTGTGATCATCTTTGAGAGCTGGCACTTCTCCAGAAACGCTTCGGCAAATACGCTAAGCTGGGTGATCTTTTGGTTGTCCTTGTCGGCCCAGAAAAACGTCTGTTTATAGTCACGCTTGTTCACTGGATTATTGGCGTAATATTTGGTGTTCACCCCGTTGGAGATCACAAACAGCTGGATATAGCCAAACAACCCGTAACCTGCCGAAAACGAATGCCGGTGATAGCGATTGGTCTGATTGAACGCCTCTTTCATCTCAAGTCCACGGCGTTTCAACTCGATCTGTACCAAGGGCAAACCATTAACCAGAATAGTCACATCATAGCGATTGGTGTATTTGTCTGTCATGGTGACTTGATGCGTCACCTGATACTGGTTTTTGCACCACTGGATTTGATTGATCAGTTCAATATAGCCAGTGGTGCCGTCATCCCTGATATAATCGACCTTATCGCGCAGAATTTTGGCCTTCTCAAATATATTCCCCTTGGCCAGTTTGTTTAGAATTTGGCGGAATTCACCTTCCGAAAGTAGCGTTTTATTGTGTCTTTCGAGTTGGGCTTTGAGGTTCGTGATCAGCGCCGCTTCATCAGGTATTGCAACCTTGTCAAAACCGAGGGTTTCAAGTTGGGAGATGAGCTGGTTTTCAAGGGTTTGCTCCGTCTCTCTTGCGGCAGCGTTTGTTTGTTTTTGGTGTTGGACCTGTTGCGCCAAATAATGATCCTGCTGGTAAAACTCCGTGCCCACCCGATTGATGTGGTCAATCAGATCACTGTTGGTGATCTCAGAAAATAAAGAGACATCAAACAAGTAGATTAAATCCAGAGATTCAAGTGCGGTAATCACATCAAACAAGAGCTGTTTTTGTGCGTGGCCTTTTGTTTTTAGGCTCAGATCAATATCTGATCCAATGCGGTAAGTTCCTTTTGCCCTAGAGCCATACAAAACAACACTGTCGATGGCTTCAAATTGCGCAAATGAGCCTTGAATTTTTGTGATGACGTCTGGTGTCAGGCCGTATAAATGATCTTCCTCACTCATGGGTTTTCTCTGCCAGCCCGGTTAGTTTCCGGTGCAATAATTGAAATTCCGAATAATAGTCATCCACAATATGGGTGATGATTTTTCTGGTGACGGCTTCGTTGTAGGTGTGAGAGGTCAGATTGCGGTCGTTAATCATCTCCATCCAAGCGTGTTGATTGGTGATCAGCCCTAAGCTGAATGCCTCACGGGCCACGTCTCTTGAACCAAATAGCTCTTTGACGCCACGCCCTTCCAGAAAATCCTTCTGGGTTTTCCACGCCAGCTCATGGTTATATTCAAAAGACTGGATCAGTCCTTGTTCCTGCAATTCATCCAGTTCGGTTTTTTCCATAAACTTGGCGAGTTGGTTCAATGCTCTGGTCCAGTTACTCAGGCGTTGTATCCAGCGGATATCTTCGGTCATTGTTTCACTCGCTTTCCAATTCTTCACGCAGATCCCGCAAGGTTTTGCCTTGATGCATCCAATACATCGCCCCCTGTGCGGATTTCCACTCATTACCGTTGCGTTTCAGAGCAACCAATGCCGAGGCGGACAGGCTTGTTTTCTCCCCCTCAAACTCAACCGCGTGGTTGTCGAGCACAGTGCAGGTAATGTTGTCATCAAGCTTAAAAGTAAGTGTGGTTCCCGGCGTTATTCCAACCATCTTAAAGGCAAACCGCGCGGCGCGTTTTTCAAGCCGCGCGATGGCATCTTTGTCGTCGGAAGATTCAACAGTATCTCCCTCTGGCGTGATTTCCTCTAGGGCCACCATGCGAATAATATCTGCCGCCGCATCCGGCTCGATTTCAAAAAATTCGCGATTTTTATTAACCCGGGATTTCTCAAAGGCGCGGTGCATGCGTTTTTCGACGTCTTTGGATTTTTCCACCAGTGCCGCGTAGTGACATTCAAACGGCACTGGCACCCCAGAGGTGTAAAGGTCGCGCATGCGTTGCAAAATTGGCCGCCGTGTGGTGCCTATTTTGATATAGTCGGGCATGGCTTCGTTGGTTAGAATATAAACAATACAATGATCCGAGTGCATTATTTCTCCTAAATAAACATCTGTTGCAGCAAGCCCTTTTTGAAGGTCTTGGCATGGTCAAGCTCGGTGGTAACGAGGTCAATTTTCTGGTCGATGGAAGACAGGAAGTTGGCGATTTTCTGTTGTTCTTTAGGGTGCGGCAGGTCAATTTCCAGCTTACTCAAGGCCCCTTTTTGGATATTGGGAAGGCCAGAACCAACACGAAGGCGCATAATCTTTTTTTGTAGAGATTTAAGAATTTGAAGCAGAAACCGATCTAAGATAATTATAGGATTGGGACTTAAGGCATAACAATGGCCTCCTAGCCAAAAATCACTTTGCTGCCATGCGACGTGTCCGCAAGAATTACCACCCTCGCTTACTGTTACAATACCACCTTCTGTGTTCGTTTTGTCGGTGAAACCAGAGGCTGTAACGCCCCCATTTATAACAGGAAAACAAGCTTCTTGAATCATATCATCGCGATTGAGTTGCTGCCCTTTGTTAATGCTAGCCACATCCCCCAACCGCTTCTCCACCCAATCAGGAAACGCCTTTCCCTGCGCGTCTTTGAAGCGCAGTTCTTGGGAAAACAGCTTTTGCATGACGCCGCGCTTGTACTGTTCCAAAAGGGTTTTTTTCTTGGTGAGTTGGGTGATTTTGGTGTCGATAGCGGATAGGAAGGTGGCGATCTTTTGTTGTTCTTTGGCTACCGGTAAATTCAGATGAAGCGTTTTCAATTGTGCCGCATATAGATGAACAACGGAAATACCCTGAGATAATCGAGCAATGTCATATTTGCGGGTGCTATTGAGATAGTAGGAAAGAAAAACCCCATCGTACTCGGATAATACAAACGTGCTGATTTACGTTTGCCGCTACAATGTCTGGAGGAACTACACAGCTGCGTCCAATCGAAGCCCCTGTTATATTGAGCAAAACGTCATTTGGCTCAACAGCAGAACCTTTCATTTTCGCGTTTATTTCTTCAGATATGAAAGCTACGTCAGTTAGATCAAGCCTGCTATCTCGAACGTTTTGACTGCGTAGCAATGGGATTCCAGAATCCTGATATACTTCGGCACCACCGCGTGGCGTAACACCACTGCCAACTTTACTAACTCTCGATCCAAGACGCGCGATTTTCCATTCCCCTCCAAACTCAGGAAACCGCAAGGCTGGCACCTTATCTTTTTTGGCAAGGGGAAAGGCGATTGCCTGCTGCCTGATGATCGTCTGGAACTCTTTGCTGACGTCGTTGATATCCAGGACATCCACCCGATAGGGCAGAGGGGCATCATTGAATGCGTCCTTCAGTCTTGCTAAGGTGCCTTTTGGAAGGGGCTTGTCCTTTGCTGGTTCCAGTGCAAGGTCAATATCAGAGTTAAAGCGCACGGTGTTCTTCGCGCGGCTGCCAAATACCCAGACTCGACTGTCGGGCGGAAGCATATCCGTCAGAATATCCCGCAAAATGCCGTATTCTTTGGCGGTGACGTCAAACTTCAGTTTCATAAATATTTTCAAGAGATAAGAGTAAGCTTTCAGCCTCATGCTGGAAAGCAGGAATTTCCTCGACCAATTCTATTGCACGCTGTTTTGAATAGCCATGTGATGTTGCATTGCGGTCATCACGGTACTTCAACCATCTGTCCCAACTATTGGGAATGATCCCAATATCATAAGCCCTGCGTATTTTATCTTGAAACGACATAGCCTTAACCTCAGAAGGATCGGCTTCAGTTATGCTTAGGTGCCGGGTGATCATCTTCGTCGTGAACTCATAGCAATATTCAAATCGTTTAATACATGCGTCTCGAACGAACGGATTGCTTTTGTCGCTGTCATATTCAGAGAGCGCAACGCCAAGTGTTTTTATGGCATCACGGAGTGTGCTGAGATCAAGAGTTTCGGTATTCATATTCCCCCTCCAAACGGGCTAGTAATGCTGAGTTCTTTGCAGAACTCAGCGATAGTTTTATCGGTGTCGACCATTTGAATTTTAAGGGCCTGTAGCTCTTTCGTGATGGCGGTCAGATCAACCAGCTCTTCTTCCTCGAACGTATCCACATAGCGCGGTATATTGAGGTTGTAGTCGTTCTCCTTGACTTCACTCAGCGGCGCAACATAGGCATATTTGTCGATGTTTTCGCGCTTTGCATAGGTCTCGATAATCTTCGCAACATGATCATCGGTCAACGCGTTCTGGTTGCCAACTTTTTCGAAATGCGCACTGGCATCAATGAACAGAATATCGCCGTCATCCACACGGCATTTTTTGAAGATCAGAATACAGGCCGGAATGCTGGTGCCGTAAAACAGATTGGCAGGCAGGCCGATCACCGCATCCAGATAGTTTTGCTCCTGAATGATGTATTGACGGATTTTGCCTTCAGCCGCACCACGGAACAACACGCCGTGGGGCAAGACAACGGCCATGGTGCCGCTATCGTTCAACTGGTGGATCATATGTTGTACAAAGGCGAAATCAGCCTTGCTGGTCGGTGCTAAGGCTCCGTACTGGCTGAACCGGTCATCGGTGTCATTCATCGGATTATCCTTGCCCTTCCACTTTGCCGAAAACGGCGGATTGGCCACCACCACGTCAAAGCGTTCATCAAGGTGTTGTGGATGCTCCAACGTGTCTTCCTGGCGGATATCGAACTTGCTGAAATGCACATCGTGCAGGATCATGTTCATCCGTGACAAGTTATAGGTGGTGCGGTTCAGCTCCTGCCCGAAGAATTCACCTACATCGGCTTCGCGAGCAATCCTTAGCAACAAGGAGCCAGACCCACACGCGGGGTCATAGGCCGATTTAATCCGCGTTTTATCCAGTGTCACGATCTTGGCAAGGATTTTGGAAACCTGTTGCGGAGTGTAGAATTCACCGGCCTTTTTACCCGCACCTGACGCAAATTGTGCAATCAGATATTCATAGGCATCGCCCAGCACATCGGATTCAGTGTCTTCCAACGCAAAGTCGATTTTATTCAGGTGTGAAAGCACTTTGGCAATCAGCGTGTTTCGCGCCCCGACAGAGCGGCCAAGCTTGGTACTGTCCAAATCCATGTCTTCGAAAAGCTGGTTGAACTCATCCTCGCTGTCCGTGCCCATCGTGCTTTGTTCGATAGCGTTAAGGATGCTTTGCAGGTCTTCGAGAATGAAATTGCTTTCGCCCTCAATATCCGCATTGCCCCGTTTGGTGAGCGTTGCAAACAATTCGTTCGGGCGTAGAAAATAGCCAAGCTTAATCAAGGATTCCTCTTTGATCAGGTCGATATCGTCCTCGTCGGTGATGTCAGCATACTCTTTGATATTTTCGGTTTCGAGTAACTTGTTGGCACAAAGGTGCTGTTTCTCGGACAGGTATTTGTAGAAAATAAACCCAAGAATATAGTCTCTGAACTCATCCGCGCCCATCTTGCCGCGCAGTTCATTTGCAATGTTCCAAAGTTGCTGCTCTAGTTGCTGTTTTTGTGCTTCTGTCATATTCTCGGTTGCTTCTTACAAAAGGTGATAAACAAATCTTCGATATTTTTTGCCTCAAGGCGGATACTCTTGCCCGCACAAAATGACCGGAAAGCATCAGCGATTTTACCGTGATCCCAGTTGCAGTTTTCGCTGGCAAGGCGTTCCCATGGGTCGTTATACTTGACACTGCCAGAAGCCGGAAAAGACAGCTTTACGCCCCTCTCTGCCCGCCGGCCTTTGCGGGCCGCTGAATGTGCGGCCTGCTCTTTCTTGGCGTCCTCAAGGTCATGCTTCACCTTCCACGCCAGTTCTATCTCAACCGTCTTGCGACGTTCGCGCTTGGTCACGCGGTAGCTGACTGTGAACCGTGACGACTGGTTGATCTCTTCGATAGCCCGATCGAGCGCGTATTTTCGTAGATTACTCCATTCCAACAACTTGCCAGTCGCCACACCAAGCCGCGACCGCAGGTCTTCAACCGTGAAGCGTTCAAGCTGCTTTTCGCGGCCCGCGCGGAAGGCAATCATCTCATGCAGTCGGTGGGCGTAGCGCGATCTAAGGGCCAGTGTCGTGCGGTAGTCCAGAACGGCATAGAGATTGGACATTTCCGCAACCTTGCGGAATTCATCGTCAAATTTGTAGCGGATCTTGCCAACCTCTTCAAAATCCACGCGGCCCACCGCGATCAGGCCGTAAATTCCAGTGTATCCTTCGCGGTGGTTAACATGCAGCAACGTGGCCGCGCGCAACTCTCGCAACAACTTCACCACATCATCGGATTTGAGGTCACCCATGCCGTCTATGTGTTTGAAGGTGGCAAGATCCAGCTCATGCCACTTATCCTCGGCGATCTTACCGCCCGCGTTTTTCATCAGCACATCTTGCACCTTAAGTGCCCGTAGGCTCGGCGGATGATGCAACGTTTCTTTGCTGTATCTGGCATCCGCCAACTCGCCCAATTTAGTCAGGCGGTCGGGCTTATATTCGTTCGCGGTGGCGCTGTTCAGTGCTTTTCCCATAGCACAGTTATATCTCGTAGGTTTTCTTATGTAAATAACTACGATGAGTGCCAATAACTACGGTTTGAGTGCCAATAACTACGGTTTGAGTGCCAATAACTACGGTCTAATCCGATTCACCTTTTGTTTTCAATATGTTACAAGCCCCTGAAATATAGAAATATAGAAATAAGGAAAGCTGCGCTTTCTCTTGTAAAATATTTAGGTGTTTTTTGGTGTTTTTGGGAACCGTTTCGCCAAAAGTCGAGATTTCCCGCCTCTGGAAAAGTTTACCGAGAGGAAACAAGAGACAATTCAGTTTGCGCTTGGTAAACTGTGAGGTGGTCATGCAAAGAGGATCGCCAGATTTTGGATTGCCCTGTGTGGTGATAGATCAAGGACTCGACATTACCTTCATCAAAAGTATGCTTATGTATGATATATGTATAAAGGATATACCATGCCCACAGCCGAACGCATTACCATTACGATGCCAACTGACATGGCCGAGTCCTTGCGCCAGACTGTAGCAGGCGGGGAATACGCCTCGACCAGCGAGGTCGTTCGTGAGGCGTTACGTGATTGGACGCGCTGCCGAGATGTTGAGCGCCGCGATCTTGAGGCTCTAAGGTCGGCCATTAAGGCAAGTCTGGACAGTGCCCCTGGCATCCCGGCCGCCCAAGTCTTTGCTGAACTGCGGACGCGCTACGCGGCCAAGACCTGATCATGGCGCATTTGGTTATTCTGCCCGCCGCGCGGGTAGACCTCATTGCTATCACCAGTATAAATTGCCATCATGGTGGCGTTCGCAAGGAGGTGCTATCATGCCAGCAATGACGATCAGAGGATTAACCGAAGAAACCTATGTGGCTCTGAAGGCACTGGCAGCGGAAACTGGAACCAACGCCGAGGCGTTGGCCCGTGACACGTTGACCGAACTTGTTATGCCAAGCGAGAAAGTTGGAGATCTTATGTTGCGGATGGCACGAGAAACCAGAGTTGTGGAATTGGATATTGAACGCGATAAAGAATTGCCGAGAGAAGTAAATTTTGGATGATCATTTTAGATACAAACGTTCTTTCGGAACCGACGAAAGCCAAACCTAACGCGGATGTTGTGACTTGGTTGAACTGCCAGCCAAAGGCCAGTCTTTTTGTCACCACCATCACTTGGGCGGAATTGCATCGCGGGGTTGCCTGTATGCCGCAGGGAAAGCGGCAAGCAAATATGTTGCGGTTCTTGCAAGGCTATAAAAAAGATTTGTTTGGCCCCCGGTTTCTGAATTTTGAGGAAGCCACGGCAGAGGTCTATGCTGAGATCATGGCGCGTGCCAAGGCAAGCGGCCTTGCTATTGGGCTGGCGGATGGTCTGATCGCCGCCATTGCACTGGAACACGGGTTCAGTGTTGCAACGCGCGATGTAGCACCCTTCGAGGCGGTCGGGGTTGATGTGATCAACCCTTGGATGGCAAGATAGGGCTTTCGTTAGTAATGGCGAAAGCCGATACTGAAAATCGCCAGACCTGTGGCCACGGGTGGCAGACTTCCGACCACAATAAATCAGAAAATGATTTTTTGTATAAGCGTGCCTGTCAGATTTTTGGCAAAATCTGGTGACGGATGGTCTGGTGTGCGCTTCTTATATTTCCGCAATTTAGACAATTCGACCAATTTGTAGCACGCGCGCCCTTTCCTGCTACCTCTCTTTATTCCAAAATCCCCAAACAGACACCAGAGGCCACGGTAAGCCCCCAGAACGCCGCTAGGTCGTTTTGGTGCCCCAAGTACCCGAAAACCGCCTAGCGGCCCTCAGCGGCTCCGCGCATCAGGTTTCTGACCCATTGCGGCGCAGTCCGCACCCTCGATCACGTCAGGACGGCCCGCAAAGGCGATTTTAAGCCTCACTGGGGCCGATTGGCGGGTTTTTGGGTACTTGGGGGCCATAACCCCCCTAGGCTGGCTCCAGCGCCCAGCAAAAGCCAAATATACGGGCTTTTACGGCTTCGGGGGTTTGATCGCCCCGGAACCCCACTCATCCGAAAACAAAGTTTTTGGAACGGCGCACTTAGTCATTGAAATGCTTTTGGTGATTTTGAAGGTTTTTTTAGGCGCGGGTTCGGAAGGTCGCAAAAAGAGATAGCAGGAAATGCAAGGTGGGACACAAATTGGTCGAATTATCTAAAATAGGAAAATCAAAAGGCGGATTTTTGGGGTTCGGGGTTTCCCGAAACCATCCGCAGCGAAATTTTGTAAATTTTGACTAAGGCGTGTCTATGGATTGAAACTTTGTCCAATCCGAATGGCGATTATATTTTTGGCGAAACCCATCCAGAAAATGTTTTTGAAAATATTTGAAGGGCGCACTTACGAGTTGCGCTGCAACTCTGGTTCTAAAAAGAATATTTAGAAAAGCAAACCCAACACCGCATCCATGGAAAAACGAAGTTTTGACTAGGCGCTGTTGATTTTTGATCTGGCGGCGGCCCCGTTCAGATCATCCGTCGTTATATTTTGCCAAAAATAATAAAGGCACGCTTACACAATAAATCATTTTCTGATTTATTGTGGCCTGTCAGATTGTGAGGAAACCCCTAGTTTTCAAGGCTGAAACGCCTGTTGCGGTGATGGGAAAGTAACGCGGGTTTTGATTTATTGTTTCAGGTAAAAGAATGCTTAAAGAATACTTAATGTATGCAACAAATGCTTAAAGAATACATATATAAAAATTGAGGTAAATATGGATACGATAGACCAAAAAACCGCGCAGCAAAGGCAGCGCGAGAACCGCTATTCCGCCCAGATCACGGCGCGGATACCTGATGCGCTCAAGGCGCGGTTGGAGGCTTTGGCCGATCAGGAGTTACTTGCGCTTGGCATCATCGTGCGGCGGGTGCTGGAAGCAGGGCTGCCGGTGATCGAGAAGGGCGAGGACGGAAGCCGCCAGTCAGCGATGGAGGCGGCCCGCCAGTGGTGGCAGAGCATGGATAACGCGCAGCGCATAACGTGGCAAAAGCGGGTGGCTCCGCTGAAAGGGCGGGAGATGATTGCAGCCGTTTGGAAACAGTCGCAGGGGATGGCCGTATACGGCTTGTGAGGCCTGTCCGTAAGAGGGCGACCAGCGGACAATTTTTAACGTCCAGCTCAATTCAATAAAATATAGGCCAAACTTGTTTCAAATAGGTGGTACGATTGTTTTCTCAAATAGCGGGCTATAAACGTACATTTTTCAATGAAAACAAACCCCTGATGTGATTTCTAAAATTTAAGGCTAAAATACGTAGAGCCTTATGATACGATTTCGCCCTCTCCTGTATCAGACCCCTTTTTCACACCGCTGGTGTTTGTTCGTGGCGGAAATTGATAGCACGGCAATCCGCCTTTTTCAATTTCCCATAAAGTTCGTAGTCTGCGGTTATAACTGTCGCTCCTTTGGCCGCCGCCTGCAGGATTCCGACATCTGCCAACCCCAGTTTTAGATAACTTTTATTTTTTACAAGTACTTTACTCTGAACGAACCGCTCCTTCTTACAGTTTTGACAATACACTGCTAGTGCATCGCACGCGCCAGTTGCTATCACTTGCTTACCCGATCCGATGAGGTTTGATGCTTCTGTCAAAACATGTGGCGTGGTGATGTGATCCTTGAACTGCGTCAATCTTTCTTTGAGCCGTTCAAAATCATCAGATTGCCAAGATTTTAGCCTCCTGTGCACTCCTATTTTCCCTAAATCTACATGACCGACAATCCATAGGACAAGCATTTCAGTATCCAGAAGAACTTCACGCAAGCTCAACAACTCCTCATGCTGATAACCTTTCCATCATTAGCGTCGATTATTAGTCTTCGGAAGTCCCTCTTAAATGTCTCCTTGACTGTATTTCCCTTCTGAAAAACATTTATTGCAGGGGACGCCTCAGTCGTTTTGCTTCCTATCCTGCCACTATTAAAACCAATCGTTACTTCCCATGCGCTTGACGCTTCATCGTATGCTATACTTTCAAGCAGTACATGATTTGTCGTCTTGTCTGGAAACGCAGTTTTATTAAAAAAATCAAAGGCAAGTTTAATTGCTTTCTTCACGTCTATATTACACTTAGTCATGGATTTCGACATTCCCTGCTCCTTATACTGGTAACGCGGGTGGTGTTCCCGCGTGGTGTCCATGCAACAACCACCATCTTTACCCTATTGTAGACGATCAGCAATCCACATTTTGGGGTCAACTCTGGTAGGGGGCGTAATGACACCGTAAGATTTACAAATTCATTTTGAAACAATAACTTAACGGGCGTCTGTGGAAATAATGAGGACTTGGGGCAACTTGTCCTATTTGAATCTCTCAGGGATACATTCCCCACAGCTTGGAGAGCATAAAAAAGTGGGGGCATTTACGAACCGACCCCAGTTTTGCTCATTAAAAGTACATCATCCGCACCTTGATGTAATGACACCCAGTCAAAGCAATGAATTAATGCAAACCTTGCTAAAATTTCTGAATAATCTCTGTACTCTGTCCAATCTTGTAAAACCCTATCGCTAACGCCATGAGTTAATCGACTTCTGCCACCATCATAAATTTTTTTCACAATTATTTTTAATGTGTGTGGCGAGTACCTAAAGACAACTTGATCTTCATCTATACTAAGACGGGCTGACAATAGTTTTGATATTCCCCTTTGTTTGCCACCTTTTGATAATGCATCTAAACAAAACGAAAAATTCACTAATGCGGGCATTGCCTCCTTTGCGGTTTGACCTTTTTGATACCAGTATAGCGCATGGTAAAGTGCATTGTATAGATTTGGCTGCTGCGACCCATTTTTACCATGCAAAGCATAGTTTAATACACCGCCGAGAACATCAAAGAAGCCCTCCCTAGATTGGTAGTATTTACCCCACTCTGCACCAAACATGTTAGAGCTATAGTTTGAACGCTTCATGCTAAAGCCTGCCCATAAACCATATGCATGAGAGAAAACAGAAATATATTTTTCAGTTAAAGCCTTACCTTCTGTATCATAATGTAAATGAACATCCCTAAAAAAATTGCGGGGTTTGGGATGGCAAAGTGAAATTCCAGCCAGACCCAACCTAGCGGATGTGGCTGATTTATCCAAGGCGAAGTCGCCCCCGAGGCCTTCACTTTTCACACTGCAAATCGTATGCGCATCGTCTAAAACATTGTTTATATTCTGTTCGGTCTTGCTGTCCCAACTCGAAACTCTTTTAGCAACCTTTTTACCAATCCAACCTTTTTCAACTCTGCGTTTGGTTGTTTCTGAAATGGTTTTGGTGGCACTCATCCTATTCAACCAGACATCACGTGTCTCAAAAACAACAGGCCCGATTTCAAGTGATGTTGATAAATCCTTTGGAAATAATGTACATCCAAACACTATATTTGATGCATGTTTAGTGCTAATCATCGCCTCTATTGCATCATTAAGAGATTTTTCAAATAAACCGAAGTCATCTAAATCATCTAATTTGCTCATTGCTACCCCAAGTGCAGCACGGGTTAATTTTTTCCACTCTGAAAGCTTATGTCGCTCTTTGTTTTTCCATGTGCACTTTGCATATTCATGAATATCATATTCCATCTTTTCCGATAATTCATAACTTCCTAATTCTGGGCTTCCACTCCAAACGGTGCCTGTGTTTGGAAATCCTATCTTAGGGTCTTCATAAATATCATCCATGGAGTAAACGCGCTTAATTTCCATACCTAATGACCGCACAATGTCTTTTTTTAACCGCATATTGTTAATTTCCTCGGAAATTATATATTTTAGTTTATAGTCCCCGATAGGGGATTTGTAAAACCCACGGCACTGGCGTTATAATGATGAATTATGGGTGGGGTGTAAACGTGGCAACCACATTGATTTCAAAAGGAAACCGCATGACCACATTGACCTTTGATAAGCTATCCTTTGTGGACAAGCTGAAAGCTGGCGGTTTTACCGAGGAACAGGCCCGTACCCAGGCGGACGCGCTGGATATAGCCCTCAAAGATACCGTTGCCACACAGCATGACATTGAAATTCTGAAACGAGACCTGACAATCCGGCTGGGTGGAATGATGGTCACGGGAATTGTCGTTGTCGCGGCTCTGGTAAAGTTGCTTTAAGTTCTGTTTTAGCCTTTAACGCATGGTAAAACGTCTCGAACCGGCGGGCGATCTTCGATCCTAATCAACCCCCTCAATAAAGGTTTCCACGAAGGATTTGATTTTATCGATAACGCGCTCCGAAACCGTGCGGCGTTCTTTGAGGGTGGGGCGCTTGTTCATGATTGCGATCACATCATCCCGCATCGGAGATTTTTCGGTGAATAAATAATCGCCTATGACCTTTTGCAACCCGTCCATGTCCAAGCCTTCGGCGGCACTCAGTTCTTTGAGGGCTTGTTGCCTTTCCGCGCGCCAGTAGCTTTCAAATTCTTCGCCAATATCACCCCCTTTGGGAATGTCGGGAAAGTTGCCCGAAATGAATTTTTCAATCAGTTCTTTCTTGCTACGGAGCTGTGTTTCGGTGTCAAGAATACCCAAAATGATCTTGCGTTGTTTCTCGCGGTTTTCTGGCGTTACATCTTGCAGGTTTTGCAGCAGCGCAATGATGTAGCTTACATTGATTTTATCTCTGCGGATCAGTTCAAGCTCAAAATCAAGATCATCGAGGATTGAGATTTTTTCTTTCCCGATGTTGCTGCGAACCTTGTCGTAGAGGTCGAGGTATTTGCTTTGGTAATCCGCAAAGCACTGTTCATCCATTGGCAGGTCTTCAAAGCGGAACTCTGTGAAGCAATCAAGCACGTTTTTCAGCCGGATAATTTCACGAAACGCCTGGATGAATTTTGCTTCATCGTCTTCAGTCAGCAGGTCATCAACACTGCCCACGGTTGGCGTGATCGCTTGCAGGGTGGCCACAGCTTCGGCAAAACGCTCCAGATAGTCTTTGTAAGGGGCCAGAATAATATCTTCGATGGCCTCTTTATCGGCAAAGAGTGTAATCGCCTCATCGGTGGCTGGTTTCAGGTTGCGAAAGCACACAACGTTTCCTTGAGACTTCTTTTGCCCCATGATCCGGTTGGTGCGGGAATAAGCCTGTATCAGCCCGTGATATTTGAGGTTCTTGTCCACGTAGATGGTGTTGAGAGGCTTGCTATCAAAGCCGGTTAGGAACATGTTCACCACCAGCAGAATATCGAGCTGACGCGCCTTCACACGCTTCCCGATATCCTTGTAATATCCATAGAAATTATCGGTCGCATAATTGGTGCCAAACATCGCGTTGTAGTCCTGGATATACGCATCCAGCTTCTCGCGGCTGTGGGTGTTGACCGGCTTGCTATCATCGGGCATGTCATCGCCGCCGCTACCGTCCGCATCCCGATCTTCTTCGTTGGCCTGATATGAGAAAACCGTCCCGATCCGCAAGGTATGCTCGCCGGCCTCTTTTTTCTGTTTCAGCAGGTCATAATAGGCCATCAGGGTTTTGATGTTCGGGACACAAAACAGGGCCGTGAATTCTTTCCCGTGGGTTTTCCTGTCGTGGTTGGCAATGATGTAATTGGTGATGTTGTTGAGCCGCTCCGGGGCTTCCATCACTTCGGCGGTATCAATCGCTTCGACTTCGATATCGGCCACGCCGTCCTTTTGTTTGACGGTGCTGATATACTCAATTGAAAACTTCAGCACGTTTTCATCGCGGATGGCGTCCGTAATCACATACTTGTGCAAACACGCACCAAACAGGTCTTTGGTCGTGCGCTTCCCCTTAACCGCGCGTCCGTCTGGCAGGACATAAGCATGAGGTGATGAATTCACGTGGAAAATGGGCGTTCCGGTAAACCCGAACATCTGCACATTATGAAAAAATGCCTTGATGCGTTTGTGGGTCTCCCCAAACTGGCTGCGGTGGCATTCATCAAAGATAAACACCATGCGTTTGTCTTGCAGCCCTGACATGCTGGCAAGATATTTGGATTTGCTGATTGCGGTGTTGAGCTTTTGCAGGGTGGTGACAATAAGCTTTGTATCATCGGCAAACTGTTCCACCAACCTCTTGGTGTTGGTGGTGGCGTCCACCGAGCCTTTGGAAAAGCTGTTGAACTCTTTGATGGTTTGATAATCGAGGTCTTTTCTATCAACCACAAACACCACCTTATGCACTCGCGGCGATTGCGTCAGAATTTGCGCAGTCTTGAATGAGGTGAGGGTTTTGCCTGATCCGGTCGTGTGCCAGATATAGCCGTATTTTTCGGTATTTTTTACTTGCTCGACAATCGCCTCGACCGCGTAATATTGATAGGGGCGCAGCACCATCAGCATTTTTTCACTTTCATTCAGCACCACATACTTTGTGATCATTTTTGAAAGCTGGCATTTCTCTAGAAACGCTTCGGCAAATACGCTAAGCTGGGTGATCTTTTTGTTGTCTTTATCGGCCCAGAAAAACGTCTGTTTATAGTCACGCTTGTTCACTGGATTATTGGCGTAATATTTGGTGTTGACCCCGTTGCTGATCACAAAAATCTGAATATAGCCAAACAGCCCGAACCCCGCCGAATACGAATGCCGATGGTATCGGTTCGTCTGGTTAAATGCTTCTTTCAGCTCCAGACCACGGCGTTTAAGTTCGATCTGTACCAAGGGCAAACCATTAACCAGAATAGTCACATCATAGCGATTGGTGTATTTGTCTGTCATGGTGACTTGATGCGTCACCTGATACTGGTTTTTGCACCACTGGATTTGATTGATCAGTTCAATATAGCCAGTGGTGCCGTCATCCCTGATATAATCGACCTTATCGCGCAGAATTTTGGCCTTCTCAAATATATTCCCCTTGGCCAGTTTGTTTAGAATTTGGCGGAATTCACCTTCCGAAAGTAGCGTTTTATTGTGTCTTTCGAGTTGGGCTTTGAGGTTCGTGATCAGCGCCGCTTCATCAGGTATTGCAACCTTGTCAAAACCGAGGGTTTCAAGTTGGGAGATGAGCTGGTTTTCAAGGGTTTGCTCCGTCTCTCTTGCGGCAGCGTTTGTTTGTTTTTGGTGTTGGACCTGTTGCGCCAAATAATGATCCTGCTGGTAAAACTCCGTGCCCACCCGATTGATGTGGTCAATCAGATCACTGTTGGTGATCTCAGAAAATAAAGAGACATCAAACAAGTAGATTAAATCCAGAGATTCAAGTGCGGTAATCACATCAAACAAGAGCTGTTTTTGTGCGTGGCCTTTTGTTTTTAGGCTCAGATCAATATCTGATCCAATGCGGTAAGTTCCTTTTGCCCTAGAGCCATACAAAACAACACTGTCGATGGCTTCAAATTGCGCAAATGAGCCTTGAATTTTTGTGATGACGTCTGGTGTCAGGCCGTATAAATGATCTTCCTCACTCATGGGTTTTCTCTGCCAGCCCGGTTAGTTTCCGGTGCAATAATTGAAATTCCGAATAATAGTCATCCACAATATGGGTGATGATTTTTCTGGTGACGGCTTCGTTGTAGGTGTGAGAGGTCAGATTGCGGTCGTTAATCATCTCCATCCAAGCGTGTTGATTGGTGATCAGCCCTAAGCTGAATGCCTCACGGGCCACGTCTCTTGAACCAAATAGCTCTTTGACGCCACGCCCTTCCAGAAAATCCTTCTGGGTTTTCCACGCCAGCTCATGGTTATATTCAAAAGACTGGATAAGTCCTTGTTCCTGCAATTCATCCAGTTCGGTTTTTTCCATAAACTTGGCGAGTTGGTTCAATGCTCTGGTCCAGTTACTCAGGCGTTGTATCCAGCGGATATCTTCGGTCATTGTTTCACTCGCTTTCCAATTCTTCACGCAGATCCCGCAAGGTTTTGCCTTGATGCATCCAATACATCGCCCCCTGTGCGGATTTCCACTCATTACCGTTGCGTTTCAGAGCAACCAATGCCGAGGCGGACAGGCTTGTTTTCTCCCCCTCAAACTCAACCGCGTTGTTGTCGAGCACAGTGCAGGTAATGTTGTCATCAAGCTTAAAAGTAAGTGTGGTTCCCGGCGTTATTCCAACCATCTTAAAGGCAAACCGCGCGGCGCGTTTTTCAAGCCGCGCGATGGCATCTTTGTCGTCGGAAGATTCAACAGTATCTCCCTCTGGCGTGATTTCCTCTAGGGCCACCATGCGAATAATATCTGCCGCCGCATCCGGCTCGATTTCAAAAAATTCGCGATTTTTATTAACCCGGGATTTCTCAAAGGCGCGGTGCATGCGTTTTTCGACGTCTTTGGATTTTTCCACCAGTGCCGCGTAGTGACATTCAAACGGCACTGGCACCCCAGAGGTGTAAAGGTCGCGCATGCGTTGCAAAATTGGCCGCCGTGTGGTGCCTATTTTGATATAGTCGGGCATGGCTTCGTTGGTTAGAATATAAACAATACAATGATCCGAGTGCATTATTTCTCCTAAATAAACATCTGTTGCAGCAAGCCCTTTTTGAAGGTCTTGGCATGGTCAAGCTCGGTGGTAACGAGGTCAATTTTCTGGTCGATGGAAGACAGGAAGTTGGCGATTTTCTGTTGTTCTTTGGGGTGCGGCAGGTCAATTTCCAGCTTACTCAAGGCCCCTTTTTGGATATTGGGAAGGCCAGAACCAACACGAAGGCGCATAATCTTTTTTTGTAGAGATTTAAGAATTTGAAGCAGAAACCGATCTAAGATAATTATAGGATTGGGACTTAAGGCATAACAATGGCCTCCTAGCCAAAAATCACTTTGCTGCCATGCGACGTGTCCGCAAGAATTACCACCCTCGCTTACTGTTACAATACCACCTTCTGTGTTCGTTTTGTCGGTGAAACCAGAGGCTGTAACGCCCCCATTTATAACAGGAAAACAAGCTTCTTGAATCATATCATCGCGATTGAGTTGCTGCCCTTTGTTAATGCTAGCCACATCCCCCAACCGCTTCTCCACCCAATCAGGAAACGCCTTTCCCTGCGCGTCTTTGAAGCGCAGTTCTTGGGAAAACAGCTTTTGCATGACGCCGCGCTTGTACTGTTCCAAAAGGGTTTTTTTCTTGGTGAGTTGGGTGATTTTGGTGTCGATAGCGGATAGGAAGGTGGCGATCTTTTGTTGTTCTTTGGCTACCGGTAAATTCAGATGAAGCGTTTTCAATTGTGCCGCATATAGATGAACAACGGAAATACCCTGAGATAATCGAGCAATGTCATATTTGCGGGTGCTATTGAGATAGTAGGAAAGAAAAACCCCATCGTACTCGGTTTTCACGATGTTCAAATCGCCACCCAATGCTACCCCATCTTTTAAAACACATGAAGCAGTAGCAATGTCAATCTGGGTTTCCCCAGATGCCGGAATAATAATGTCGTTTGCCTCACTAAGAACCAGCTCTTTTGCAGGAATATTGGTTCTGGATTTCACATCTGTGATGGTTTCTGAATAGTTGGTGTATAGTTGCCCATAACGGATGCATTCAAGTGCACCGTCTTCGTCAATGTCTGCCTTCGAAATTCCTTTGCCTTTACTGAAAGCTGCAATATCTCCTAGCTTCAGGCTGTCCCACTCCCCACTAAACTCAGGAAACCGCAGCTTTGGCACCTTATCTTTTTTGGCAAGTGGAAAGGCGATTGCCTGCTGCCTGATGATCGTCTGGAACTCTTTGCTGACGTCGTTGATATCCAGGACATCCACCCGATAGGGCAGAGGGGCATCATTGAATGCGTCCTTCAGTCTTGCTAAGGTGCCTTTTGGAAGGGGCTTGTCCTTTGCTGGTTCCAGTGCAAGGTCAATATCAGAGTTAAAGCGCACGGTGTTCTTCGCGCGGCTGCCAAATACCCAGACTCGACTGTCGGGCGGAAGCATATCCGTCAGAATATCCCGCAAAATGCCGTATTCTTTGGCGGTGACGTCAAACTTCAGTTTCATAAATATTTTCAAGAGATAAGAGTAAGCTTTCAGCCTCATGCTGGAAAGCAGGAATTTCCTCGACCAATTCTATTGCACGCTGTTTTGAATAGCCATGTGATGTTGCATTGCGGTCATCACGGTACTTCAACCATCTGTCCCAACTATTGGGAATGATCCCAATATCATAAGCCCTGCGTATTTTATCTTGAAACGACATAGCCTTAACCTCAGAAGGATCGGCTTCAGTTATGCTTAGGTGCCGGGTGATCATCTTCGTCGTGAACTCATAGCAATATTCAAATCGTTTAATACATGCGTCTCGAACGAACGGATTGCTTTTGTCGCTGTCATATTCAGAGAGCGCAACGCCAAGTGTTTTTATGGCATCACGGAGTGTGCTGAGATCAAGAGTTTCGGTATTCATATTCCCCCTCCAAACGGGCTAGTAATGCTGAGTTCTTTGCAGAACTCAGCGATAGTTTTATCGGTGTCGACCATTTGAATTTTAAGGGCCTGTAGCTCTTTCGTGATGGCGGTGAGGTCAACCAGCTCTTCTTCCTCGAACGTATCCACATAGCGCGGTATATTGAGGTTGTAGTCGTTCTCCTTGACTTCACTCAGCGGCGCAACATAGGCGTACTTGTCGATATTCTCGCGGTTCTGATAGGTCTCGATAATCTTCGCAACATGATCATCGGTCAACGCGTTCTGGTTGCCAACTTTTTCGAAATGCGCACTGGCATCAATGAACAGAATATCGCCGTCATCCACACGGCATTTTTTGAAGATCAGAATACAGGCCGGAATGCTGGTGCCGTAAAACAGATTGGCAGGCAGGCCGATCACCGCATCCAGATAGTTTTGCTCCTGAATGATGTATTGACGGATTTTGCCTTCAGCCGCACCACGGAACAACACGCCGTGGGGCAAGACAACGGCCATGGTGCCGCTATCGTTCAACTGGTGGATCATATGTTGTACAAAGGCGAAATCAGCCTTGCTGGTCGGTGCTAAGGCTCCGTACTGGCTGAACCGGTCATCGGTGTCATTCATCGGATTATCCTTGCCCTTCCACTTTGCCGAAAACGGCGGATTGGCCACCACCACGTCAAAGCGTTCATCAAGGTGTTGTGGATGCTCCAACGTGTCTTCCTGGCGGATATCGAACTTGCTGAAATGCACATCGTGCAGGATCATGTTCATCCGTGACAAGTTATAGGTGGTGCGGTTCAGCTCCTGCCCGAAGAATTCACCTACATCGGCTTCGCGAGCAATCCTTAGCAACAAGGAGCCAGACCCACACGCGGGGTCATAGGCCGATTTAATCCGCGTTTTATCCAGCGTCACGATCTTGGCAAGGATTTTGGAAACCTGTTGCGGAGTGTAGAATTCACCGGCCTTTTTACCCGCACCTGACGCAAATTGTGCAATCAGATATTCATAGGCATCGCCCAGCACATCGGATTCAGTGTCTTCCAACGCAAAGTCGATTTTATTCAGGTGTGAAAGCACTTTGGCAATCAGCGTGTTTCGCGCCCCGACAGAGCGGCCAAGCTTGGTACTGTCCAAATCCATGTCTTCGAAAAGCTGGTTGAAATCATCCTCGCTGTCCGTGCCCATCGTGCTTTGTTCGATAGCGTTAAGGATGCTTTGCAGGTCTTCGAGAATGAAATTGCTTTCGCCCTCAATATCCGCATTGCCCCGTTTGGTGAGCGTTGCAAACAATTCGTTCGGGCGTAGAAAATAGCCAAGCTTGATCAAGGATTCCTCTTTGATCAGGTCGATATCGTCCTCGTCGGTGATGTCAGCATACTCTTTGATATTTTCGGTTTCGAGTAACTTGTTGGCACAAAGGTGCTGTTTCTCGGACAGGTATTTGTAGAAAATAAACCCAAGAATATAGTCCCTAAACTCATCCGCGCCCATCTTGCCGCGCAGTTCATTTGCAATGTTCCAAAGTTGCTGCTCTAGTTGCTGTTTTTGTGCTTCTGTCATATTCTCGGTTGCTTCTTACAAAAGGTGATAAACAAATCTTCGATGTTCCTTGCCTCAAGACGGATACTCTTGCCCGCACAAAATGACCGGAAGGCATCAGCGATTTTACCGTGATCCCAGTTGCAGTTTTCGCTGGCAAGGCGTTCCCATGGGTCGTTATACTTGACACTGCCAGAAGCCGGAAAAGACAGCTTTACGCCCCTCTCTGCCCGCCGGCCTTTGCGGGCCGCTGAATGTGCGGCCTGCTCTTTCTTGGCGTCCTCAAGGTCATGTCTCACTTTCCACGCCAGTTCTATCTCAACCGTCTTGCGACGTTCGCGCTTGGTCACGCGGTAGCTGACTGTGAACCGTGACGACTGGTTGATCTCTTCGATAGCCCGATCGAGCGCGTATTTTCGTAGATTACTCCATTCCAACAACTTGCCAGTCGCCACACCAAGCCGCGACCGCAGGTCTTCAACCGTGAAGCGTTCAAGCTGCTTTTCGCGGCCCGCGCGGAAGGCAATCATCTCATGCAGTCGGTGGGCGTAGCGCGATCTAAGAGCCAGTGTCGTGCGGTAATCCAGCACGGCATAGAGATTGGACATTTCCGCAACCTTGCGGAATTCATCGTCAAATTTGTAGCGGATCTTGCCAACCTCTTCAAAATCCACGCGGCCCACCGCGATCAGGCCGTAAATTCCAGTGTATCCTTCGCGGTGGTTAACATGCAGCAACGTGGCCGCGCGCAACTCTCGCAACAACTTCACCACATCATCGGATTTGAGGTCACCCATGCCGTCTATGTGTTTGAAGGTGGCAAGATCCAGCTCATGCCACTTATCCTCGGCGATCTTACCGCCCGCGTTTTTCATCAGCACATCTTGCACCTTAAGTGCCCGTAGGCTCGGCGGATGATGCAACGTTTCTTTGCTGTATCTGGCATCCGCCAACTCGCCCAATTTAGTCAGGCGGTCGGGCTTATATTCGTTCGCGGTGGCGCTGTTCAGTGCTTTTCCCATAGCACAGTTATATCTCGTAGGTTTTCTTATGTAAATAACTACGATGAGTGCCAATAACTACGGTTTGAGTGCCAATAACTACGGTTTGAGTGCCAATAACTACGGTCTAATCCGATTCACCTTTTGTTTTCAATATGTTACAAGCCCCTGAAATATAGAAATATAGAAATAAGGAAAGCTGCGCTTTCTCTTGTAAAATATTTAGGTGTTTTTGGTGTTTTTGGGAACCGTTTCGCCAAAAGTCGAGATTTCCCGCCTCTGGAAAAGTTTACCGAGAGGAAACAAGAGACAATTCAGTTTGCGCTTGGTAAACTGTGAGGTGGTCATGCAAAGAGGATCGCCAGATTTTGGATTGCCCTGTGTGGTGATAGATCAAGGACTCGACATTGCCTTCATCAAAAGTATGCTTATGTATGATATATGTATAAAGGATATACCATGCCCACAGCCGAACGCATTACCATTACGATGCCAACTGACATGGCCGAGTCCTTGCGCCAGACTGTAGCAGGCGGGGAATACGCCTCGACCAGCGAGGTCGTTCGTGAGGCGTTACGTGATTGGACGCGCTGCCGAGATGTTGAGCGCCGCGATCTTGAGGCTCTAAGGTCGGCCATTAAGGCAAGTCTGGACAGTGCCCCTGGCATCCCGGCCGCCCAAGTCTTTGCTGAACTGCGGACGCGCTACGCGGCCAAGACCTGATCATGGCGCATTTGGTTATTCTGCCCGCCGCGCGGGTAGACCTCATTGCTATCACCAGTATAAATTGCCATCATGGTGGCGTTCGCAAGGAGGTGTTATCATGCCAGCAATGACGATCAGAGGATTAACCGAAGAAACCTATGTGGCTCTGAAGGCACTGGCAGCGGAAACTGGAACCAACGCCGAGGCGTTGGCCCGTGACACGTTGACCGAACTTGTTATGCCAAGCGAGAAAGTTGGCGATCTTATGTTGCGGATGGCACGAGAAACCAGAGTTGTGGAATTGGATATTAAACGCGATAAAGAATTGCCGAGAGAAGTAAATTTTGGATGATCATTTTAGATACAAACGTTCTTTCGGAACCGACGAAAGCCAAACCTAACGCGGATGTTGTGACTTGGTTGAACTGCCAGCCAAAGGCCAGTCTTTTTGTCACCACCATCACTTGGGCGGAATTGCATCGCGGGGTTGCCTGTATGCCGCAGGGAAAGCGGCAAGCAAATATGTTGCGGTTCTTGCAAGGCTATAAAAAAGATTTGTTTGGCCCCCGGTTTCTGAATTTTGAGGAAGCCACGGCAGAGGTCTATGCTGAGATCATGGCGCGTGCCAAGGCAAGCGGCCTTGCTATTGGGCTGGCGGATGGTCTGATCGCCGCCATTGCACTGGAACACGGGTTCAGTGTTGCAACGCGCGATGTAGCACCCTTCGAGGCGGTCGGGGTTGATGTGATCAACCCTTGGATGGCAAGATAGGGCTTTCGTTAGTAATGGCGAAAGCCGATACTGAAAATCGCCAGACCTGTGGCCACGGGTGGCAGACTTCCGACCACAATAAAATCTGTAAAAGATTTATTGTATAAGCGTGCCTGTCAGATTTTTGGCAAAATATACCGACGGATGATCTGGTGTGCGCTTCTTATATTTTCGTATTTTAGATAATTCGACCAATTTGTAGCACGCGCGACCTTTCCTGCTACCTCTCTTTATTCCAAAATCCCCAAACAGACACCAGAGGCCACGGTAAGCCCCCAGAACGCCGCTAGGTCGTTTTGGTGCCCCAAGTACCCGAAAACGGCCTAGCGGCTCTCAGCGGCTTACCGCATCAGGTTTCTGACCCATTGCGGCGCAGTCCGCACCCTCGATCACGTCAGGACGGCCCGCAAAGGCGATTTTAAGCCTCACTGGGGCCGATTGGCGGGTTTTTGGGTACTTGGGGGCCATAACCCCCCTAGGCTGGCTCCAGCGCCCAGCAAAAGCCAAATATACGGGCTTTTACGGCTTCGGGGGTTTGATCGCCCCGGAACCCCACTCATCCGAAAACAAAGTTTTTGGAACGGCGCACTTAGTCATTGAAATGCTTTTGGTGATTTTGAAGGTTTTTTTAGGCGCGGGTTCGGAAGGTCGCAAAAAGAGATAGCAGGAAATGCAAGGTGGGACACAAATTGGTCGAATTATCTAAAATAGGAAAATCAAAAGGCGGATTTTTGGGGTTCGGGGTTTCCCGAAACCATCCGCAGCGAAATTTTGTAAATTTTGACTAAGGCGTGTCTATGGATTGAAACTTTGTCCAATCCGAATGGCGATTATATTTTTGGCGAAACCCATCCAGAAAATGTTTTTGAAAATATTTGAAGGGCGCACTTACGAGTTGCGCTGCAACTCTGGTTCTAAAAAGAATATTTAGAAAAGCAAACCCAACACCGCATCCATGGAAAAACGAAGTTTTGACTAGGCGCTGTTGATTTTTGATCTGGCGGCGGCCCCGTTCAGATCATCCGTCGTTATATTTTGCCAAAAATAATAAAGGCACGCTTACACAATAAATCATTTTCTGATTTATTGTGGCCTGTCAGATTGTGAGGAAACCCCTAGTTTTCAAGGCTGAAACGCCTGTTGCGGTGATGGGAAAGTAACGCGGGTTTTGATTTATTGTTTCAGGTAAAAGAATGCTTAAAGAATACTTAATGTATGCAACAAATGCTTAAAGAATACATATATAAAAATTGAGGTAAATATGGATACGATAGACCAAAAAACCGCGCAGCAAAGGCAGCGCGAGAACCGCTATTCCGCCCAGATCACGGCGCGGATACCTGATGCGCTCAAGGCGCGGTTGGAGGCTTTGGCCGATCAGGAGTTACTTGCGCTTGGCATCATCGTTCGGCGGGTGCTGGAAGCAGGGCTGCCGGTGATCGAGAAGGGCGAGGACGGAAGCCGCCAGTCAGCGATGGAGGCGGCCCGCCGTGGCAAAAGCGGGTGGCTCCGCTGAAAGGGCGGGAGATGATTGCAGCCGTTTGGAAACAGTCGCAGGGGATGGCCGTATACGGCTTGTGAGGCCTGTCCGTAAGAGGGCGACCAGCGGACAATTTTTAACGTCCAGCTCGATTCAATAAAATATAGGCCAAACTTGTTTCAAATAGGTGGTACGATTGTTTTCTCAAATAGCGGGCTATAAACGTACATTTTTCAATGAAAACAAACCCCTGATGTGATTTCTAAAATTTAAGGCTAAAATACGTAGAGCCTTATGATACGATTTCGCCCTCTCCTGTATCAGACCCCTTTTTCACACCGCTGGTGTTTGTTCGTGGCGGAAATTGATAGCACGGCAATCCGCCTTTTTCAATTTCCCATAAAGTTCGTAGTCTGCGGTTATAACTGTCGCTCCTTTGGCCGCCGCCTGCAGGATTCCGACATCTGCCAACCCCAGTTTTAGATAACTTTTATTTTTTACAAGTACTTTACTCTGAACGAACCGCTCCTTCTTACAGTTTTGACAATACACTGCTAGTGCATCGCACGCGCCAGTTGCTATCACTTGCTTACCCGATCCGATGAGGTTTGATGCTTCTGTCAAAACATGTGGCGTGGTGATGTGATCCTTGAACTGCGTCAATCTTTCTTTGAGCCGTTCAAAATCATCAGATTGCCAAGATTTTAGCCTCCTGTGCACTCCTATTTTCCCTAAATCTACATGACCGACAATCCATAGGACAAGCATTTCAGTATCCAGAAGAACTTCACGCAAGCTCAACAACTCCTCATGCTGATAACCTTTCCATCATTAGCGTCGATTATTAG
>CBDHDW010000008.1:0-58693 GCA_965261915.1 Candidatus Poriferihabitaceae bacterium
AATACCCGTTTTTCCTTTAGATGTGCCAGCAGATATTGATTACGGCTGCATTAGGGCAGAACTGGAAGCTGCTGGTAAACCCATAGGTCAGAATGATTTACTTATCGCTGCTCACGCGTATGCACTAGGCAAGATCATTGTTACCGCGAATGTGGGAGAGTTTTCTCGGGTTAGAGGATTGAAATTAGAAAATTGGCTTTTAGAAAATCCATAATGGGCTAGGCCGAGATGACAGCACAGGAGGATCGCAGCAAACGAGTAGTTGCATTGGTACCAATGCTATGGTACCAATGCTACAAGTTGGTATCATAGCATTGGTAGGATACCAATGCTATATAGCTAAAATTGTGCTAAACAAAACAAGAGGCAGAATATGACCATTATTTCTTTCGCATCTTCAAAGGGTGGGGCAGGTAAGACCACCGCCTGTATTGTCCTCGGAACAGAGTTCGCGGCTCAAGGCAATACGGTGAGCATGATCGACGCAGACCCAGCACAGCGTCTGGTTTCTTGGGCAAATCGAGGAGTCGTGCCGAAAGGCATGTGTGTTTTAACATGCACAGACGTTCATAACCTAGATGGGCATATAAAAGAAGCCATGAGGCGCTCAGATGTAACCCTGGTCGATTTGGAAGGTATTGCATCACGTTTGAACTCGGCGGTAATTGCCAGATCAAATCTCGTGATTATTCCGATGGGTGATGAGCAGCAAGACGCAACGGCTGCTGTAGACACAATTAGAGAAATAAAGGTGGACGAGGCTACCTTGGGTAGATCCATCCCATATCGCGTTCTCTTCACCAGAACTAAAGCCGCAGTTAAATCCAACATCGCTAAGATGATCAACCGGGAGATGCGTGAAGCGGTAGATTGCTTCATAATTGAGTTGTGCGACCGATCCGCATATTCCAATCTTCACAATACGGGCGGGGGACTGCGTGATCTTCCTGATAAGGTAGGGGGGCTGGAAAAAGCCACTACCAATGCAAGGTCTTTCGCATCCGAAACCTTTGCCGTTCTTTCCAGTAAGTCTGATGAAGGGATGAGGGCGTCATGACCAATGAAAATAAACCAGTCTTCGACCTGAAGTCCATCAAACCAGTTGAGGCACCGATCAGCATTTCGCGTCCACAAGAGCCGAGTCCTGTTCATTCATGGCCCGACCGGTCGGCTCCGAAACCTCCGATGATTCAGATATCCGTCAGGGCTACTCCCGAGACTGTGCAGCGCTTGAAGGATGTGTGCCATGAAGAGCGTTATTCTTACGGTGAAATGCTGGAAAGACTTCTTAATAGTTACGACAGAATGAAGAGCTATGATTGAATTTACAGCACTTTACGGACATTATCAGACGCGGCGTGCATAGGCGCAGCTTTCGGGGAGAAAATATGGGAGAACAACACATTTGGGATCCTACAAAGCGCATCACCCCTCTGGAGAATAACCCAGAGGATATCAGCGCTTCGCAAATCCCGGGAATCAAAGCCGTATGGACTGATCAACGTAACCGTCTGAAGGGCAGTGCACAATTATTGGATTTCACTGAAAGGTTGAGCCGTGAGTGGGCGATTGAAACTGGTGTCATTGAGAACCTGTACGAAATCGATCGAGGTGTTACGCAGACACTGATCGAGCGCGGTTTTCAGGCCGAGCTATTGAGCCATGGAGCTACTAATAAACCGCGTGAGTTTGTGATCCAACTTCTGCAGGACCAGAAGGACGCATTAGACGGCGTGTTCGATTTTGTCAGGGGTGATCGAACCCTATCCACTTCCTATATCAAGGAACTTCATGCGGCCCTGCTGCGCAGTCAGGACTCGACTGAAGGATTGGACACTCAAGGACGCCATGTAAAAATTCCCTTAATCAAGGGCGCATGGAAAACTCAAGCCAACTATCCGGTCCGGGACGGCGTCACCTACACATATTGTCCCCCAAAACATGTCGACTCGGAGATGGATCGGCTGATTGCCATTCACGAAGCGCATGTGAGCCAATCGGTTCCAAGTGAAGTGCAGGCAGCGTGGCTACACCATCGTTTTACCCAGATTCATCCTTTTCAGGATGGAAACGGTCGTGTTGCTCGTGCCATCGCCTCATTACTGCTGGTCAAAGACGGTTTGTTTCCTTTGGTGGTGACACGCGATGACAAGCCAACCTATCTGAAGGCCTTAGAGGCGGCCGATGATGGAAAACTCAAACCGCTGATTGACCTCATTACAAAACTGCAAATTTCTCAGTTTAGAAAAGCCAGTGCAATCTCTGAGGCCGTGTTAGTCGAAGAAGATGTACAGGCTGCATTAAGCAATCTGCTGAAGGCAGCAGATAAGCTCGCGGCAGATAAGCTCGAAGCATTAAAAGGTGTGTTTGACCATGCAAAACTTATAGAGAACGATTTGTATGATCGCTTGCAGGCGATTGTAAGCGGCGTACAAGATGCTCTCCATCGGGTATCAGATGATAGCTCAGCTTTCGTCACCTATTCTAGTTCTGAAACAGATCACTACTTCCGCTCACAGATTATTGAGAACGCCAAGAATAATATTGGTTATTTCGCTGACACATCAGAATTCCGTTCTTGGGTGGCGCTGAACATGCGCTGGGCGCGACGTGGACAGCTTGTTTTTGCCATCCATGGGATAGGAAAGCCATTCAACGGGAGTTTGATCTGTTCACCTTTTCTGGAATTCAAAGACACAGATGAAGAAGGGCAAGTACGCGCTGCTCTGGTCCCTGTGTCAGATGAGGGGTTCGTTTTTTTCTATAACGAGGATAAAGACAAACTGTTAGCTCGGTTCACTCAGTGGCGTGAAGATGTTCTGAGAGTCACTCTCAAAGAACTTGCTGAGAACCTATAATTGCTCATTGCTTTTACGAACACTCAACCACTACCGACTGGCGTCGGTAGGATGAGGGATGTGATTTTCCAGGTACTGAAGTACGAAGTCTTCTGTGATCACACCGTTGGTGGTTGAAAAATACCCACGCCCCCAAAAGTGACAGCCCCAGTAGCGTTTCTTCAGGTGTGTAAACTCGCGTTGGACTTTGTGGGATGAGCGTCCTTTCATAAGTCGCACCAAGTCACTGATCGCCAGTTTTGGCGGAACGGACACAAACATATGAACGTGGTCGCTGGAAAGGACGCCTGTGATTATATCGACGCCTTTCTCGCTGCAAGTTCCATGCGTTGGTTGTCAGTCAGGTTAAGGGTTTTTGGGTACTCGCTCATGCGGGCACAATGCGATAGAGTTTCAATAAATGCGTCGCGTCAAATTGACTCGATAAACCAAAAATGTTCAGGTCAATTCAGTCGTGGGAGTCTATCCACTCTAATGCTCGCAGATTTCTTTGAATAGTGACAATAACCGATATCCGCCTTGAACAAAGATGCTACTTTCTTGAGGTTCTTTTTGAGTTCCTTATTTTTCATAAGGGAATCATTATTGTCAAACATCAAGTGATAGATGGCAGGCCAAAGCACGGCTGCTACCGAAAACTCAATTTCACCAATGGGTCCAACTACAGATAAACACTTTGTCCTTGGGATGATACTCTCGGCCATGTCTTTATTCACCATTGAACAAGCCGAGAGAAATAACCGTTTCTTCTTTAGACTAGACTTCAACAAACCAGCTAATCCTCCGTAGTCGATATTGTCGTCGTTGGTAGTACACATCCCTTTTTTATTTCCATGGGCAGAAATGTGAAGGTAGCGATAGTTAGAATCTTCAAATTCATGGAGACCAGCTTTAAAGTCTTCACTAGTGCGGACATATTTGTAAATTGGTTTTTTCCCATGTAGCCGGAGGATGTGCGAAATGATGTGACCCTCAAACCTTCCATTGCCCTCATCCTCTGGATGAAGGCTTTCAATAATGAAAACATCAGGGGAAGTGGTCATAATATGTATCTAATTCCTGCCTAATTGGGGTCGGTTACGGTTGAGTGTCAAATGTGCGCATTGAGCTAAACCGCTATCGCGGTAATTTTCACCTCTATTTGAAGGTACCGCCCAAATCTGGTGGTTTCACATCATTTGCTGGAAAATGAATTTTTCCTTTATTTTCCGCGACCGTCATGTTAGCGACACAAGTGTTGCAAAACTTGTGACATTTGCGAAAGCCGCGCCATAATTTTGGGACCAGGCGCCCACTTCAGTGATCCCGCCGCTCCCCGAATACAGCTTCCACACTGAAGGCAGTGATTGCCGCATCAAACCAGCGATCCAGTTCCTCAATGCTGCCAGCCGCGATCTGTGAGACCACAGCCTCGGGCAGGGGGCCAAAGCGCTTCACCAGCAGCCGCATCAGCGACTTGGCTTCGCCCCGGGCTTCGCCTTCAGAAATTCCTTCAGCCAGTCCTTTTTCACGGCCAAGCACCTCACCAGCGGCCAGTCCTTTTTCACGCCCAAGCGCCTCCCCAGCCGCAAGACCCTCGGCCTTGCCTTCGGCCCGACCTTCTTTCTTCCATGTTTCTGCGATTGTACCCATCAGTGCTTTACCTCCATCATCCTTTGCAGTGTCCAGTGCCGCTGTGAACACGGGTTGCGACACCTCGTATTTCTCGACGATATACCGAAACACGATCCGTTCCAAGTCCGTTCCGTCCGGCAGATCGCGCAGCAGCGCCGTCAGAACCCCGACGGTCACCTCATCATTGCGCTGTACATAGCGCAAGGCGGTCAGAACCGCCCGCACCGGCGCATCGCTGGACAGTTTCTGGTGCGGCCCAACACCCAGATCATGCAGATCATAGCGGAAGGACGGCACAAAGGCTGCTGTATCCGCATCCGACTGCACCATCTCGCCAAAGGTCTGCGGCACTGTCCACGATTTGCGCCCGTGGTAAAAAACGAGAGGCACGATCACAGGCAAAGCGGACAGCTTCGCGGCTTTGCCCTCGGCGTAGCGCGTCCAGATGCGCACCAAATAACCCAGCAATTGCAAGGGCGTGCTGTATTCAGGCGCGGATTTATGCTCAACCAAAGTGTATATCATGACAGGCGGACCATCGGTCAACCTGACCTCGAACAGCCGGTCACTTTGCGTCATACGGCTGTTCTCATCCACATAGGTGCCATCCAGCAATTTGGGCGGTTCATCGATCATCCGCGCACTCAACGCCGGTGGCAGATATTCCCGCAACAGCGTGGCCGCGCGCCCGGGGTCTTCCAGAAGAACCCGGAACAGGTAATCATGGGTCATCTTTGCCGGCCCTCTCTCAGGCCTATTTATAGGCCTTGCCGAGGCAACGGGTTTGGGGCCAGATGTTTTAGCCATGCTGCGTCCTTCGTGTGTTTTTGCGCCTTGATGCCGCGCTGGTCTGTTATTGAGGCAGCTCACGCATATCCTTGTTCATGAGTGCAGTGGTGAACCCTATTAGGCTGGCAATCTCTGACAATTACATCCCTTGTTTTTTAAGAGCAAATACCCTGTCCACACGCAGCTGTCGATAGACGTCCGACAGTTTAGCCTGAAACGACAAAAAGAACTTTATCCAGAAATTGCGCAGACACGACCTTGGGAGTGCCAGCGATTTCCAAAGCAGCCCATAAACGAAGACTTCAGGGATCGTAGTGTTGGGTTGTGGGTAAAATTCTTTTTGTCTGTGTTAGGGCCTTCTGCGCGAACAGCGCAAGTCCTGTCAGGGCAGGGGCTTGTCTCTGGTCTGACGGGGCACCAATCACGTTTAATTTGGGGATGAGCCTCAAAAAACACATCTAAGGAAACATGAACATGTCAAAAGATAATACGCACAATGAAGCCAGTAACTACAAGTCAGCCACGCACACCCACATTATATTGTGCCAAAGTGCTAAAAAAAATATACAGCCAATGCCTACACTTGGAATAATGGCCATATCGTAATCAAAATAACCTCGGACATTAAGTGTGGGGATACCCTCATCCTTAAACCTTTCAGGAATAAGCTTCAAAAGCTGTAAATCATCAAAAACATTCCAGGCAAATGAGGCACGCACCGCTTTAAGAACGTGGTGCGTGTATAATACCACTACGGTCTTCCCCACCTAATGCCACTGCCCCCATCACGCCGCAATCTCCTTGCGCCCCTTCACCCCAAAATTCCAACTCCCATTACGGTGCGCAAACTGTCGTCGCTCTTTAGTCGTCATTGCACAGACATGCCGCAGACGCTCCCACACACTGTCCGGCTCTAAACCGGCAAGAGTAACCACAAGCGTAAAATCCGCAGTTGGAAACGTACCAACCCAACGTTCAGCATCCGTCCGGTCTTTGTAATTGCCCACATGGAGATCATGAACCATAGCCAGCAAAACGCTTACCCAAAGGCTGCGCTCTGCATGGGCGAAACGCTGATGGGATCCGCTAAAGTATACGTCCTTGCCAGGCTTCCCCGGATATTGATTGACTACAACGTTAGTCAACCCGCACGCCCTTTCGCCAATCCCAAGGGGCAATAAAAGGTCCCTTCCAAATACCTCTCTTTCTGGCTTTGGCAGTTTCTTCATGCTCAATATAGGCAGGTGAGTATTTTCGATAAGCCATCGCCAGCCCTGCACGAACAATCATGGCATTGATGTCTTTGTGCTTATAAAAGCAGGTGCCGATGTAACGGCCGTAGCGATCTTCACCACTGATGTCACACGTGATAGTCTTTCGGCGAAGCAAGCTTGATATGTTATTGGCAATCTTTTGACCACAGGGCCATGGGGTACCATGTTCCGTATAACAATTCTGGCTGCTTTCAGGAGCATCGATCCCCGCAAGACGGATACGCTTGCCATGGATTTCAAAAGTATCACCATCAATGATGGATACGACGCCGGTAATGCGGTCTTGTGCTTGCCCCGCCTGTGGCGCAAGGCAGAGACAAAGACTTGCGCAAAGAGAACGTATCGGGTTTCCGAATAAACGGGACACGCAGTACCATAAAACAAGTAACCCTGCCCCGCAGCTGTGTGTGTTGGAAAAGCGAAGCATTTTTACGGACGTAAATTTCACCATGAGATGCGTTTATCCCCCAAAGCACGGCGCACCAACACAAGTGCACTTGCTATGATAGCTGAAAACGCAATGAACGTTTCTGCAGCACGTGGCATAATAATATCGCGTAACTGCGCCTCAATCAGCCCAAAGCCCAAGCTGGAGGAAAACGCTTGCACACTATTGGGAGCAAAAAATTGCGCGGCAAGACAGACCGTAGCCGCAATCACTCCTGGAACGGCAGCAGGAAAGCTTGATCGAAATAAAGGTTTTTTACGTGCTTTACTGTAGCCTGCTGATGTGACCAGTCCCAGTATGATATTAACGCTGACCATAAGCCATAACAGCGCAAGACCGCTGGCAAATCCCATAAACGCATAAAGGTAATAATCACCAAGGCCAAAGCCCTTGCTGTAGAAGCGGCGCCCCAGGGCCGCCAGAATAAGCATAATGCCTGCCGCATAGAGGTTGTTGATGATGTTTATATCCACGGTAAGCAGTAAGCTGGCAACGCAAATTGCAGCCGCACAAACAGCCAGTATGTCGATTTCAAAGCAAGTGATGTCATTATAGACAATGGTAATGGCAAGCCCCGCATAGAGCAGAGCAATAAAGAGATAAGGCTCATAAAGAGCCGTTGTTAAGAAATCATCCATGGCAAATCCCCGCGCCCGTTTTTAAATTGTGTGTTCTGTATTTTTAGTCATAGAACCCCTTAAGACTCGTAATACAGTTGGCAGCCCCTGCGCCGCAGTCTGGCTCTGCCCTATAAGAGGCAAAGCCCTTAAGCCAGACTTTCTTTCAGTTCACGTGCAGGTTTTGCGACCGCTGCGCGGTGGGCTGGTTTCAGAGAGGTTTCTCCTGTGCCTGGATTGCGGATTTGACGCGCGGCACGATCTGCCGCTTCAAACTTAACAAGCCCGGGCAAAGCCACGGCATCACCTGCCACAATACGTTTTGTCACAATCTCTGCCAAATGTGTCAAAAACGCACTGCAGTCTTTTTGGGTATGACCTGTTTCTTGAGCAAGGGCTTCAAGGAGTGATTTTTTAGAAATAGCGCGCGCCATATGAATATCCTTTCGTAAGTTTCAATTTCCACCTGTTATTTCTGGCTTAAAGCTTGCTCTGAACCACGGGCAGTAGGGCTTTAGCACAGAATTAATACATTCAGAATAGGGTTTCAGAGAATTTCGGGCGGCGGTTGGATCCTCTTTGGCTAAATCGAGTAATGCGCTTTGTTCCACCAAAAGTGTCCGCAACTCTTCGTTGCCAGCCTTGATATGTTCAATTTGAGCGTAAATCTCTTTTAGGGGTTCATCCTGGGCCGTCACCGGGCTTGTGAAGGTGAACAATGCTGCTGCGCAGCAAGCGGGTGTAAGCATAGATTTCAATAAAAGCCTGCGCGGCCTGCGGCTTGCCGTCTCAGTCGTGTTTAGCATCCTGTTTAGCATCCTGTGCAACTCCCCGTTGTTAATGTTGTTGTGACGACATCCTTGGCCGTTGTCTTGCCATTGACCAACAGTGTATCCGTTTCAATCAGTTTTGCTGTGCCGTGATCAACTGCAAGGCTGTTAGCGACCAGCGTATTTGTATTTAATGCCGTCCCTGTGATCCTGTCCTTCGCAACCAGAGTATCAACAGTAAGGCCACCTGTGGTTACGGTTGTGGCAGTAACACGCTTTGTCGTTAACGTTTGAGCAACGGTTAAATTACCTGCTGTCATGCCATTGGAAATAACAGTGCCGCCGGAAACATCAAGTGTTTCGCCAATGTCAATGTCCCCTTCAATAGTGACCTTGCCCAAAACGGTTAAATCACCTGTGATTTTTTCTGCATTTAGGGTGGCTGTAACCGCTAGAATTTCTGCGGTGATGTTCTCGACATTCAACAGGCTGTTGTGGTTCATATCCAGATCTGTATCCATTCTGTTCAGCTCTGGTTTTTCCGGAACTGATATGCGGTGCAAATACGGTAAAACATTGCGCTTATTCGAGATATATTCAACGGATACAAAATCACCTGGTTTAAACACCCGGCCTGCATTTTGCAGCTTGGTTATATCATAGTACAAACCTGCACCTTCAAGGCGTGTTGGTGCGTAAGGCGGCACCCAGCCGATTGGTGTGCCCGTGCTCGTATGGCGCGGTGCGCCAAGTCTGCCAGTGACACCATCCGGGAACTTCGCCTGTGTGACAATCACGAGAGATGTCGGTGTAGGCGACCAAAGAAAGACCGATAAATCTCTACGCCGGACAGTCGTGCGCGGTGCTGTTAGCCGGTAGGATTCAGTCCCGGTCAAATCATCGATGGTTAAATCATATGTTTTAGTGGGAGTAAGGCGCGTCCAACTGATGTATTGGTCGAGTTTGAACAAAATATGGTGCTTTGCCGCTGCGGCAAGTTCAATGACTTGCCGCGCTTCTGTATCAAGCGATTTCCGAAACACGTAATGAGACCAGAATTGCAAACCTGCATTGAGTGCAACAACGGTTATGCCAATAGCGAGGCTGGTTTCAATGAGGGTGAAGCCACGCCTTGATCTGCGTGCAAAAGATTTTGTGGCCCTATGGGGGGACGCGGTTTTATATCTTAAGGCAATTCCGGTTAATGCTGCGCCGCGTGTGGCACTGGCTGTGGCACTGGCCGCTGTATCAACGTCATGCAACCCTGTGCGCTGTAAGTTCAACATCCCCGACAACTCCCCGTTTTAAAGGTACCTTTCACAGTGATACCCTTTGACGTTAATAACCCTGCTTTGGCGGTTGTTGCGGTCATAAGATTTTCGCTGGTGATTTTTTCAACAATGGCAATATCCGTGTTAATTACACCCGTAAGCGCAATATTGTTTTGAACGGTCACAACACCGGTTGCCGTAAATCTGTTTTGAACGGTCACTGCATTGAGCGTTGACGGTTTAGAAACTGTGAGTGTCCTTGCAGACGTCGCACCGGATACAGTTAAATCCTCGGCATTCAAAACACTGGCGGTCATATTTTTACCAGATACTTGACCCAGCACAGATAAATCAGTGACGTTGAGGGTTGCGCCCGCAACCTTCCGCGCGTAAAAACCAACCCCAAAATCAGTATCTTCGCTGTCTGGACTTGGATCAGGCGGGACTATTTTGGTAATCTCTGTGTTTTTTGCATCTGTGTTTTTTGCATCCGCCACTTTGACATTCTTGACGCTATATTTAACTTTTTTCTTAGCAGATGTGTTCATAAACGTTACATCAGTTGCCATTACACTCGCTGGAATGCCGGCAAACGCCTGCCTCAAAACGTAATCTGTGTTTAAGCCATTAAAGTTGTAGCTGAAGAATGCAATATCGTGGGGGGCTAAAGCGATGCCTTCGGGTTTAAGAAGGTCGCGCAAATAGTCAAAGCTATACGGTGCCCCTGTTTGGGACGACCGCGTGCGTTGGCTTATTTTAAGCTGCACCAATGAGGATAGCGACCGGGACGCTGTGGATGTAGGCCGTGCGACAATCACACCGAAGGGATGAAGTTCGCCTACAATCTTTAGAATAACATAGTTGATGTCCCAATTGTTGCGGTTGCGCGCTATAAACGTTTCCGCCACGTTTATAGGGTGGGCCATATCACTGGCATCAATACTGATGGCAGCGTTTTCGCCAAGCATAGTGTCCACCTTTGTGCGGTTGTAATGCACCCAAAAATCAAGACCAGGCGCAAGGTTTGTGAGGTGAGTGGCGATTTCACCAGCGCGTATTGTGCGTTCTGTGCGAACCATTTGCTGCACATACACATTCAAAGACAAAACAACGGCCACCATTAAAACACTGACAAAGATTAGGTTTAATCCACGTCTGTTGCGTCTTGGCATGATGCAATGTTCTTTTAAAGAATGTTTTGGCTTTAGATTCCATGCCAGCACACGACCCCACAGTGACTGTGAGGCAATGCGCCAAGCAGGAGACACTCTAGTAAACGATAGCAACATCGTTGTCCGTCTCTGTAGAAGTACAGGCTAGAGATATCTTTGCTCGTGTTAAAGGAAGAGTCTGCTTGTTACTGCCAACGGTAACACTTATCATGTCAGTGTTTTTGACACTAAGCCCGACAAAGCCTTCTAAAAACCGGTTACAGGCTTCTTGTGGTAAGTCGTTGATCGTAACTGTTGCTGTCTTACGATTAGCCGCACCAACCACAGTGACGGCACCGCCATAGGGCGTTACAATAGTGACCTTGCCACCGCTTGGTGCTGGACCACGAGCAGCCGGTGGAATATCGCCACCACCATCAAGCACATCAATAAGGGGGCCTGTGTCATACAATGGTGATGATGCGTAGGCACGTTGTAAACCACCGACAATTTGCGTTATCTGGGTTGTCAGTTGTGTGGCGCGCCAGCTTTTTTGCATTGTGCTGCCAAGTGCTATAACACTAACAGTCCCCAAAATAATCATGCCGAGTACAAACATGAAGTCAATGGAAATAAACCCGCGACGCTTGCGTCTGGCAAATGGCTTTTTAAGCTTGGCGCATTGTTTCTCGGGTGGATGAGGTTTTAGGGGGGTATTTGTCGTCATAGCGTTTCCTTTTCTTAGTAAGCTAGGGTTTGGGTGATGGAAAATATGCTGCTCATCAAAAGGCCAATTGCGATGGCCGCCAATGACATGAGTAAAATATTCAAAAAAGCTGCGGTTCTTTTGGCTTGCACTTCGACAGTTTCCAGCCAGCGGTCCACGAATTTAGCCAGGCTTTCGAGCCAGTTTTCCTGGGTTGAGAAGGCCGCTAAAATTGTATTGAGATCACGCGCTGGAAACTCGTGCCCCGCTTTAATAGCAGCGTCACCTAACGACATAGACCCAAGCAGTTTTCCAATGCCGGTAATGCGTGTGCGTATGTAGGGGCTAGCGTTTTGAGCCATTTTATAGAGGAAGCTGGAATTTATTTGCTGGCCCATACGTCCGGCTTCAACAACCGCAAAGATAAAGCTTGCTCCCATGCGTAATTTGTAAAAATTAAACGGCGGGAGGCGATCAAGCTTTGTGCGCCCACGAGATGTATAGGAGGGTACCGCCCAGGACAGAATTGCCGCAATTGCCGCAAATATAATGGCAAGAACATAGCCGGTATTTGCAAACCAAATAGTGAATTGAGCAAATATTCTCGCTGTCGCTGGCCACTGCTCAATGGGCCTTAGTTCTGTGAACGACGGATAAAGCTGCGCACCGGAAATATAAAGAATGCCTGACAGAATACAAAAAAGAACAATGGGGCCGGTCACGGCACTGGTGATGGCGCGGGTAATCATTAAGTCGGCACGCGCAATACGCGCCATACCTTCAAACAACCGGTGTGTATCGGCCTCACCGTAACCTGTCATCAGGAGTGTTTCTCCACCCGGGGCATAGAGTGCCGCTACGGTTGATAATTTATTGTGCGGGAGGGCGGCACGTAAATCCAGCAGGATATGATAAACATTTGATTTACCGCGTTGCTTATAAACATTGGCGGCCGTCATAAGGGCCTCTGAAAAAGGCATGCCCGATTGCGTTAAATCTGCAAGCAATTGCCACGTTTCGACACGCACTGCTTTGGTAAACGCGAGGCGGCGCAGTTTAAATCCGAGTGTTTCAATGATCTTCATTGTTGAGCTTCCCTGTTGATGACGGGTTTCAAACCACGTTTTTGAGCATCACTTGCATCCACAACGCCTGAGGACAGAAGTTTTGCGAGCTTATAGCTTATGGTTATCCCGCCTAATCCACCTTTGCTTTTAGGCTTTAGCCAATGCTTTCGCGCGCCAGCTTCATCTTGTTTTGAAACAAACTTGAAATAGTCATCATCGGGCACAATACATTCCGCAACAGCCGTGAGGCGCGAATAACCAGCCCAGGCTCTCTTCCCCAACTCTGTCGGGTAGTTTGAACACTGCGCGCAGCCTGACGTGTTGCGCTGATAGAGTGTGCTGGAGATGAACGGCTTTTCTTTGAAATCAAGTCGTTCATCTCTACCGTGCGCAAGGCCATACATCGTCATAATGTCCTGCGCGGCGGCTGGGTTCAGCGGGGTTTTACAATGCTCACACAAAAGCGGAATGAGGGTTTGTTTCATCAAGAGCGATATGTCGTCGCCGCCTGATAATTCACTGGCAGACGCGCCCATTTCAATGAGGCGGAACAGTATCTTATTGGCAGATGTGACGTGAAGTGTCGTATAGCCCTTATGCCCGGAAGCCACAAATTGCATGAATTCTTTAGCGGCGCCAACATCGCGGATTTCTGACATCACGCAAATATCAGGGTTGATACGCATAGCGTGCATTAAGGTCTTTCTATATTCAGCTTTGCGGTCTTCGCCATCCCCTGCGGATTTTACCGGTATCTGGGTAACGCCTTCGGCCTTCGAGACATATTCGACGGGATCTTCAACCGTGACGATTTCAATACGTCCGGCGCATTCTGTGGAAATACGGTCAATGGTGCGAATAAGCGTTGTGGACTTTCCATCCCCGGTCGATCCGCCAATGATGACACAGCCCTGCCTTGAAGCGCGTTCATTTTTGAGAACCGCCATAATCTCGTCATCAAACCCGAGATCGTCCAGGTTACCTGCAACCGGATCATCGTCAGAATAGAACAGACGAAACACCATATGCTGTCCAATGTCAGACGTGCTTTCGTGGAAGCCTTTTTGACCACGTAGCTTGATGACATTGTCCGGGAGTGGAAACCCTGGCTTATGGTTGATGGAAAACGACTGCATAAGCATTTTTTGCATTGAGGTGTGACCTGCACCGGTTTGTGCTGCGTCAAAGGCAAAGGTTAAGGCCTGGATGCCTTCTTCCGGTGTCCATGGATCGCCCAGGTTTTGCCATTCCCCTGCTATTTTAACGCGGATTGTTGTCTTTAAATCGTGTTGGGTGATTTTAAAATCACTGGCGCGTGCACGCGCGACTTCTTCCACGAGCTTGATAAGCTTTTGTGATGCGGGTGTGGTCGCCTCGACAATAGACCGGGGCGTGTGTTCACTTCCCCCACTGCGCCCATAGAGTCTGGCAATATCTTCGATTGCAGCGGTGCGCTTCACTGTAGCCTCTGGAATAAGGCCTTTGTTCAAAAGCGCATTGCGTTCAATAATATAGTCATCATCGTGCATATAGCCAGTGGCGATAGTATATGTGCCGTTTTCATGCACGGCACAGAGTCTGCGAAACCGTTCTGAACCCACGTCTAAGATGCCGTTTTCCAGTACGTTTGCAGTCTGCCTGGACTTTACTTTGATGAACCGTTCAAACATCATTCTAATGCGCGCCCGTCAAAGACTTTCGTTTCCGGGGCGGTTTTTAAGGGGTCAACGCCCTGTTCGGTTTGCTTGACTTCAATCTTGAAGAAGATGAATTCATCGTCTGCATACCCGCCTGCGTCGTTATTTTCCCAACCGTCGCTGACATGGGGCAGAACGTGATCGCCTAAAGTATCGCTGACCATAACTTCATCACCAATGCGGAGAACCTTGACGCCACACGGCAGCGTATCACCAACGGTTACATGATAACTGTCGCCGGCGCGTTCATCGGCAATCATGGCCGTGTTCCGTTCCGCGTTTCCACCTGTGGCAATGACTGAATAACGGGGCGTGCAGCCATTGGTGCCTGACAAAAAGCCTGTCAAAAAGCCTGTCGCTTGCTCTTGCGCCTCAACTGCTTCGGGTGTTGCTGAGCGGGCGGGGTTTGCTTCAGGCACTGTGGCCTGTGACGGCAAACTGGTGACTGCCCCTGATGAAGGGCCAGGATTAACTGTTTCCAAGGGTTCTGCGGCACCGTTTGGACTGTCTTGTGTTTGTGTATTCAAGTCTGCCAAATCCTGCAATTTGGCGATGATATTTTCAACGGCAGCAATATAGTCATTCACGATTGCATTACGTTCCGTGCAGACCAAAAGCATCTGTTTTTCGGCTTCGCTCATGTTATATAATTCGCGGTCCTCAATGAGGTTCCGGTACGCATTGCGAAACTGATCAACAGGACAGCTTCCGATCACCATTTCCGTTGTCACCCGCAAATTTTCTGCGGCATTAACGGCCGGATTTTCCGCTGAATATACACTCGATGGCAGGGATGCAATAAGCCCTAAAGCCAGCAAAGGCAGTCTGATGGATTGCGCCTGGCGCAAAGACTTTGAGGGCTTTAAAAACATGGCGGGGCTTTCTTTAATTAATTAATTACGGGGCGTTGAGGATATGCTGGCCAAAAGAGCCGCCTTGCGGGTGGTGCCCGCAAGGCGCGCTGTTAATAGCGGATGACTGGATCTTCCGTGACAAGATCAGGCCGTTTGATGCGCTCGCCCGGGTCTTGCTTTAGCAGCTCGAAGTAATTGTCAGACGTTTGCTTATGGTTGATTTCCGCTCCAAGGCTTTTCGCAGATGGAAACTTGGGGCACAGCTTATAGACAACCGCTGGGATGCGTTTTTGAAGGTGGCCTACTCGCGTAGATTTCCAATCTTTTGAACGCTTATAAGTAACTGCCCAGGTACCCTAAGGAATAATTCTCTTGCCTGAGGAATCCCGATGTGATTCATTAAGATTATGATTTTTTCAAACGCACCCAAAGGTTATGTTTCCGTTGAGGCTTATGAAGAGCTGAAGCAGAAGAATGCACAAACGATAGCCCTGCTTGTGGCTCGCATTGAAGACCTTGAGCGTCGCCTCAGCTTGAACAGCAGCAACAGTAGCAAGCCGCCTTCAAGCGACGGCCTAAAGAAGCCCAAGGCTGAACCCAGAACCAAAAGTCTGCGGAGAAAATCCGGTAAAAAGTCAGGCGGGCAGAAAGGCCACAAGGGAAGCACCCTGTGCCAAACGGCAGATCCCGATCATGTTGAAGATCACTTTCCTTCTGTCTGCGGGCAATGTGGCACACCGCTGTCGCCATCAATGGCAGAGGATTACGCCGCACGACAGGTGTTTGACCTGCCCGAGCCACAACCCCTGGTGACAACGGAACACAGGGCACATGTCTGCCTTTGCGGCCACTGTGGGGAAACAACCAGGGCGGCGTTTCCTCTGGAAGTAAAGGCACCCGTGCAGTACGGGCCACGCATCGCCGGAGTGGCAACATATCTCCAATGCGCCCATTTCCTGCCGGAAGACAGACTGGCGCAAATAATGGCCGATTTGTTCAATGCCCCTTTGGTTCCTGCCACTGTGGCCGCCATGAACCGCAAAGCATCAGAGCGGCTCAAGGGGGTTGCTTCTCACCTGCAGGATGTGATCGCCCAACAGGTCCACGTCAAACATCTTGACGAGACGGGTTTCCGGATTACGGGGTGCCTGCAATGGCTTCACGTTGCCTGTACACCGCTTCTGGCTTTCTACCGGGTCAGCAGCAAACGCGGTAATCTGTTATCCAATCTCACGGGCTGTATCGTGCATGATCATTGGCAGCCCTACTTCACGCTGGATGGTGTTACCCATGCGTTGTGCAATGCACACCATTTACGGGAACTGCAAGCGTTGGTCGAAATCGAACAGGAAGATTGGGCTGGTCAGATGCAAAGGCTACTGCGGCGTGCGCACCATGTCACACAGGCCGCGCGGGATAAGGGCGTGGCGGTTTCAACACCGCTTGTTGCGCTTATTAATCGGCGATACGACAGGATCATCACCGCTGCATTGGGTTTCCATGAGGAATTGCCTCCACTCGTGCCGCCAAAACCCGGAAGACGGGGGCGCAAGAAGCGACGGACAGGACATAATCTGGCTTTACGATTGCGCGATCACAAGGAAGGCACCCTGCGCTTTCTGACAGATCCCGACGTGCCATTCACAAACAACGAAGCTGAACGCGACCTGCGGATGATGAAACTACGTCAGAAAATATCGGGAGGGTTCAGGTCTGAACAAGGGGCAGAGGATTTTGCCACCCTGCGCAGCGTCATCACAACGGCGAGAAAACAAGGATGGAACATCATCGAAACACTGATGATGCCTGCCGATCAGATTATTGCAAAACTGAAATACGCTTAAAAACAACCTGGGCAGTTACGCTTATAATACGAATAGTAGTTAAGGCCGCCATCATCAGGGGAATATCTAAGTGATGCATACCCACTCTTTCCAGACTTACCTTTACCTATCCAAACAGGGTATTTAGTACGGAAAGCGCGGGATTTTTGAATGTCCGACCATTCTTTAAATTTTATAGATTTGTATTGTCTATACTCAGTATTAAAACGGCAAGAATATCCGACACCACCCCCCGCAGACCACCTGTAATAGACAGAGCCTCGGTGTTTATCGTTTTTGTCCACCCAATCAAACATCCCTAAAAACCCAACATTATGAAGAAGTGTAGACATTTGTGTGGTTGTCATATTGGAATAGATAATCGGAGCTTCTTCGCGCGCCACGGCAGGTGCTGTGACGGCTAAAGCCAGCGACAGAGTCAGTAATGTGTTTTTAATGGGCATTGTTTTATCCTTTTCATATGTTATTTTTTTCATGTTAATAACCATCGCCACCGCCACCACCATTGCTACCACCCCCCTCACCGCTACCCGCGCCATTACCATCCCCGCCGAACTCAAGATCGCGACCATTTTCGGTGACGCGGCGGGTGACCGCAGAATCCCGGCCCCAGCCGTCGAGGGTGAAGTAAGTACAGAGACCCTCATGGCAGGATTTGTATAGATTTGGCTTCTTCCGCGGCGGTGCGGGTCTGCGGCAGGTGTTTGATTTCAGCGTCCACTCACCACGGCGTATAAATTGATGAGAACTCGCGTAGGTTCTTTCATAACCGTAGGTGGCAAAATCTTGTTTGTAGTATTTCTCAAGGCTCTCATAGTTCATCGAGCCTATGTCACCTGCTTTTGTGCAAGCTGCGGTCTTTGTTTTTACAACTTCGTGATGGCGCAAGAGCCGACTACAGGTATCTTCTTTAACTTGCCAATCCGTATAGGATGTTACATCAATGGGGGCACGGTCCCAGTCGTATGACTGCGTCAACACTTTCTTGAAACGCTGCTCGATGTATGTGCCATCTGTATACTTGATTACGCTTCTGTAAGCTGGCACCGGGTAAACATCCTGGCAGGCCAATTGTCTGGTTTCTTCGGTTTTGGTGAAGTCTGTATCAACATTGAACTGAACGGGCGCACTATCACAAAAATCAAAGTACAATTCACCGCGTGGATTTGATGTTAAAGACCCGTTTTTATCAACAACCACGGTGATAACCTTATACGGGTCATCCGGGTTTTTTATTTCTTTCGTGCGATACCGGTAAGTCGCCGCTGCAGGGTGCACTTTACCGGCAACTGTTTTTTGACACGTTTGATCAGGCGCATAAAACCAGGCATCTCTTGGCTCCCGACAATGCGTGCGCCCTGGCACGGCCGTCCACGCGCTATGCCTTATTTCACCAACAAGTTTATTGGTTCGACTAACGGGCTTGAATGTCCTGCGCTCTTGACGAATACCAACGCCAAGCTTCGGGCTCTCACAGGGTATTGTGCGAAACCGTTTAAACTCCAGAGTTTGGAAATACAGGCCCTTTGCAATAGCATTGCCCATCATCGCCACCCCGCCGCGCGGTAAGGGGGTGGCGTAGTCAGTATCTATACAGGCCGGTATTGGAATTTCCTTGCCTAATTGTGTGGTTAAGGAATTTTCATTAATGAGACCAAGAAGCCTTGGCGCACCTGAAACGTTCACCCTGCCATCGCGCATGTAGCGCACGCGTTGAGCGGCACGGATTTGGGCAGGCTTGATGTTCGACTTGAAGTTATTCGTCGCATAATAAACCACCAGAAAGTCGTCACATAGACGCGCACGCACTCCCCAGTCGGTTACTTTGCGGCCATCAAGACGCGGAAAAAACCCTTCCGGAATTACATCGCTTGTCTCTAGCGTATCCAAGGCATCCTGGCCGCCAGAGCTAGCGTCCCAAACCTGCATCTTGTAGAGCATATCCGAATAGGTGAACGTCAGAAGGTCGGCGTAGTTGGCCGTTATACCGAAACGCACATGCGCGGCTTCATCCTCTTGAGCCACAACAACAGAGTGCAGTGACAACAAGCACAGCGCAGAGGCTGTAGACGCTTTTAGAATACGGGCGGCACGCTTTAAAATATGATCGACAAGTTTAAACATTAAGCTGGTGTTTCCTCTTCTGAATGCGGCGCAACCCGGTGGATGATTTCAAGCTCTTTGAACGTGAGTTTGATGTGACGCTTTACGCGGCTCAAACTTTTGATACTCGCGGTTTTAAGACTGGAGACACGGCGTAAGACTTCGCCTAATGCGGCAGACGTGGTCACTGTAACGGTCGAAACACCATTAATGTCGCCTTGACGGATACCATCCTCAATGCCCAAAAACGTGTTTTCAATCCTGTATTTTATTGAAGGCGCAGCTTCGCTGGATGTTTGATCTTTAACCTGCGTATAAGGCTTTAAGCCTACGTCAAACGGTATAAAGACCAAAAGCGTTTTGTCAGAAACCTGCGTTTTGTGCGGCCAATCCGCATAGACCAGCTCTGCGGCACGCGCAGATAAAATCTCGTTATGCTTTGGATTCAGGGTGAACACCTTAAACGCCGCCGCCGGTTCTTTTAGAATGCCGCGCAATTGTGGGTCGTCCATGAGCTGTGTGGCGCATCCTTCATTAACCAAACTCCAGCCTGGTACCGTTGGCCAGCTTTGAGAGAACGCCGCTTCACACCCTTTGGCAAAGGCTTCTACGTCTTCAACATATGGATATATTACAGTTTGGAGCTTTGCGGCCGCCGGTACATAGCTGTACCATTTCCACCCGAATTGACCGCTCGCGGATAATGCAACCACGACTGCAAGGCCCCCTAAAATGCGCTTTGTCGTTTTTGAGAATAGCGGCTTGCGCGGCTTAAACCCTGCGAACTCTCTTGGATCCAGCTTTGGATCTCGCAAAACGGCTATTGGGGTAAACGTATTAATGTCGTTGGTTAAGCCATCGGAATATAGAATACGTTTGTGACTGCTCTTTGGCAGTTCAGCAATGTATTGTAGAAGGTCGGACCTGGTTTCAAAAATATGCTCAGGCTCTAACGCAGGCCGTCCTTTCTCAAGTGTTGCAGTCAGCCAGATTGCGTTACTTTTGTCCTCAAAAGCAATCAAAACACTGCCATCTTGTTCTTCCTGATCAAGTTCAGACACAACAAGAGCCAGTAGCGGCGGGAGCCCGACAAATCCATCCCTGCCTTTTATTGATGCAGTGCGGTTACCCCAAGTCAGTTCGAGTTGTGATTTACCCGTCAGGTGCGAAGCAATATTATCAGATTTAAGCTCCCACTGTAGATTGCACAGACATGGAATTCCGCCGTAGCTTGTTAATCTTGCGTCCATTACTTGCCCCCCCGGCTATGGGCAATGAGGGAGGGGCGCACAAAAACAATCATGCGGATTTTCTGAACCCGTGATTTATTGCTGCCCCCAAGGCCTATAAATTTTGCAATACCCGTGCCAGCTTGCGTGCGTCTTGCAACCTCTTGTTCATAGCCCGAGAGAATTAAGGTTTCTCCCGGGGCTAACACGCTGTCGTTTTGAATGGCGCGTTGATCAATCACAGGAAGCTGAACCGTGCTTCCCCCTGATGTAAAGCTGTTCAGGCTGGTCAAATCATTTTGCAAAATGGTCAGTGAAAGCTGAATTTGGTTGTTATCAATAAGGCGCGGCAGGGCGTGTATGGAAACACCTGTGTCAACGGTGGCGGTTTGCACTTCCGTTGTATTGCCACTGTCACTTGTTGTTGTTTTAGTGCGCGCCACATAGTTTGTAGAGCGGGTTAAAACAATTGGAGACACAACACCGCTTTGGGCTATCGTGCTGCCTAAGCGGTAATCCACCACAGCCCCATTGGTTGCCAGGGCTTTGAAGTTCACCGCAGAATTGCCGCGTGAGAGTGTTATAACACCATTGCCAGTCACCGCACCTGCCGCACCAAGTAACCCTGCCGTATTGCCGCCGTCTGTTTTTGCCAGATTAAGGCCAACGCCAAAGTCATCGGATTTATCGGCATCCACAAAATAGATAGCCACTTCCAAGCCAATGCGTGTGGCATAGGTGATCTGGTAATCTTTAATCACACGCTGCGCCGCCTTTTGGACAGACGGTGGGCCAAAGATGGTTACGCGACCTGCGTTCCTGCTTAAGGTCATAGACGCTGGTGACGGAACCACTGGTTTTAGAGCAGCCTCAAGTTCTGCCCATGGGTCTTGTGATGTATTCTTGGTTAAAGACACGGAACGTGTTGCGCCTGATGTACCGCTGACACCTGCAACAGATGTGCTGAACTCTGTAGAATTGGCAGGAATGGGCAGCTTGTAGGTTTCTGTAACCATACGGTTGAAGGTGATGGCTGTGCCATCATACTTCCAGCCGATGTCCATACGGGCAGAGACAATATCCAGGAACTTTGAAAGTGCGCCTTCATGGGTTATTTTGAGTGCCCCGCCAATAGGAAAACCCATCAAGTCGCCAGTGGGCGTTAAAGTGCGCTTGCGAATATTCACAGGAATACCTGTTTCGCTTGCAATGTATTTTGCGATAGCATCAATGTCTGTTGGTTTTTTAAGATCGGCCTTAAAGCCGCGCGCGCCTTCCAGTTTTTTTGGTAAGGGCTTACCGCTGCGTGTTCCGTGATCAACCTTTACGGCTTCACCATAATAAGGCTGTGCTTCGAACAGGACTTCGCCGCGCTGTGCTGCACGTAGCTGGCGTTGTTGCTCTGCTGTCAGATTGCTGATTTTAGCAACTGCATTGTTTGCGTCTTTGGTTGTTTGGCAAGCCACAAGAACACCACATAGAGCCGTAGCAACCATAAGGCGGGCAAAGCGCCCCAAATTAGAGCTGAACGACTTTTCTTTGATATCATATCTCATGTGCTTCGCTGGACTGACAGCGCATTTCATGCGCGAGAAGTTCAGAGACCGCATATGCGTAGCTTGTGCATTCTGGAAAAGCACATGACCAAAATTAAGTCGTTCAGCTCTATAATATGGCTTGTTCACAGAGCTGATCCAATCTTGATAACCTTGTTTGAAAAGACACGCACGGATGGCGGATGACCTTGAGAGCTAAACCCTTTGATCACGTGTTCGAGGGCCTCTTCAAAACTGCCGACTTTTGTTAGGGGTACTTTGAGCTGCCAAGCGCCCGTGCCAGTTGCGATGACTGTATAGCCCGCCTCTTTACCCCAGCGTTTAATCACGTCTGTGAGGTATTCATCTGACTGCGCCTTCCAAACGGAGGGCGATACCGTAGCCGTGTTATTAGTTTGGTGGGGTAGTTCAGAGGTGATGAAATGACCGTTGGTGTCGAATTTAAGAACGCCAGCGCTTAGGTTGGACTGGCGGGTTGTATCATTCGCAAACGTGAGGACTTCGGCTAGGGTGGGGGATGTGTGAAGTAAAAACAGAGACGCAAGTAAGGTCGGTGTGGGTGATATCTTTACAGATAAGATAGTACTGAAAAAAGAACTATAGCACGTGCGGTTCGCAGATATTTTCTTTGTCAACACTAAGCCGTAAAGGTTTACCCTTACCAAATTCTTGATGAATTGTCGTGATCGCGGGATAAAGGTTGAGCAATCTAATTTTTGGACCTGTTTTATCCATCTTCGATGCAACCAAAATGTACGTATCACCCTTTGCTTCAATAAGCATTTGGTATTGTGGCACTCCTGAAGATGGAGAAAAGCCGACAAGCATAAATGAATATTCGAATGGTGTCTTTGATTTAACAAAATCACGGAGTCCCTCAAGAGCTATCAACGATATGTTTCTCTGATGTTTGAAGGTCTCACTCATGAGACCTCATTTATTGTATTATAATACGTCGTGAAACTAGCCTAATGCCGTTTACCTATAATGTCTAGTAAAAGTAAACCATTATATATACAAGCCACATCACACCTTGAAAGGTAATACCAACGGCCATATTTATCACGTGACCGCGAGGCCAAAAGTCGGTGGATTTGACGGGGAACATGGCAACACAATCTTGCCGTTTTTACCCTAGGGGGGGTCGAGTCCGGTAGGGGGCGGAATCCTACGCTAAGCGATATTCGGGTGCTTAAAGCCCCGATCGCCGCTAAAATTGCCCTACACAAGCCCATGAGAGCGTCCGTAAGGGGAGGTTGAACGGTCAGAGGTGCTATCACCCAGATGCCAATAAAAACACGGTTCTCAAATGCGTCATATGAATGGTACGTTGAAATTCTCAAAAGCGGAGCCTTATCCGTACGTTACACTAGTCGCCAGTACCTTAGCGTAGGATTCCGCCCCCTACCCAAAGCGACAGGCCTGTCTCCCTTGCGGCGACGATGCCATACCGTTAATAATTAAGGAAAACTGGACGCATTGGTGACAATGAACGAACCTTCTCAAGCACTACTAGCGCGATGCGTCTCAATTGATTTGGAAATCGACCCAAAATCGGCACGGATTTTTGCTATTGCTGGCGTTTGGCATCAAGATACTAAACCAGTCTTTAAGCATACTGGCAATTTGACAAAAGGCGTCCTTGATCACTTTGAAGAAATGCTCGCCAACGTAGATCACCTGATCGGCCACAATATCCTAAAGCACGATCTTCCACACTTAGTAGCGGCTCGCACTCGGCTTACAGAGCTCGTCCATGCGCCAATCGATACGCTCTGGCTGAATCCGCTCGCGTTTCCGCGCAATCCATACCATCATCTGGTTAAGCACTACCATGACGGTCGCCTTCAAGCTGGTCATGTAAACGACCCTGAGTTGGACGCCAAGCTGGTTTTCCAGGTTCTGGAAAACCAGATCAGAGCATTTATTGATCTGAATATCCAAGAACCTGACGCGCTGGCAGCTTATCATTATCTGACAACACGGATGGAAGCGGCTGGGGGCTTCGATGCTGTATTCCGGCAGGTGCGTGCATCTGACATCCCTACTATTGCGGACGTAAAGGAAGCGATCCGCCGTTTGCTTTCGAGCCACGCCTGTGGTCTACGAGTCGAACAGACTTTGGGCAGGCTTTCTAATCCACAACTGGGCTGGCCAATGGCCTACGCCATTTCTTGGATTTCCGTTGCCGGCGGAGAATCGGTTATGCCGCCATGGGTGCGGGCGCAGTTTCGCGAAACATCGTTGATCGTAAAGCACTTGCGGGACAGTGCCTGCAAAAATCCCGATTGTGCTTGGTGTCGCGAGAAGAATGATCCAAGACGCGCTCTTACTCGTTGGTTTGGTTTTAAAAACTTTCGCTCCAAGCCAGCGGACAAGAATGGGTACCCCCTTCAGGAGCGCATTGTAGAAGAGACGATGCACGGCGAGAGCGTCCTTGGCATTTTGCCTACAGGCACGGGAAAATCCATATGTTATCAAGTTCCGGCGCTTTCGAAATTCGACAAAACCGGGGTACTGACAGTCGTTATTTCGCCTCTGGTTGCGCTAATGGCCGATCAAGTTCAAGGCCTTGAACGATCTGGAATTTCCTCTGCTGTCACCGTTAACGGCATGCTCTCAATGCCTGAGCGGCAGAATGCGCTTGAACAAGTGCGTCTGGGCGAAGCCGCGATACTTTTAATCTCTCCAGAACAGCTACGTAGCGTTTCGGTTCGGTCTATTCTGATGCAAAGGGAAGTGGGACTTTGGGTGTTGGATGAGGCGCATTGTGTCTCGAAATGGGGACACGATTTCCGACCCGACTACCGCTACATAGGCCGTTTCATTAAAGAGTTCTCGGGAGATCAGCCTCCCGCTCCTGTGCTTTGCTTGACTGCCACCGCCAAGCCAGAAGTAATGCACGATATTTCTGAACATTTTAAGTCTCGGCTCGGGTTGGACCTCATGCTTTTGGATGGAGGCGCAAAGCGGACCAATCTGATCTTCGAGGTGCGTGAGACCCAACGAATCACCAAACGAGCCGACATACTCGACGTGATTGAGGCGAAATTGCCACTGGGAGGGGTTTCTGGTGCTGTAGTCTATTGCTCGACACGCGGCGAGACCGAACGAGTGGCAGAATACCTGAAACAGCATGGCTTATCCGCAGAGCACTTCCATGCTGGGCTTACACCGGAGGAAAAGCGCGACGTTCAAGAACGGTTTCGTGTTGGTGATCTGCGAGTGATTGCCGCAACCAATGCGTTTGGAATGGGAATAGATAAACCCGACATTAGACTGGTTGTCCATGGCGACATCCCCGGTTCATTGGAAAACTACTTGCAAGAAGCAGGTCGCGCAGGGAGAGACCGGGATCAAGCAAATTGTGTACTCCTTTTCGATCCTGAGGATGTGGAGCGTCAATTCTCTCTCTCGGCTCGTTCACGGCTCGCACGGCATGAAATCGGTGCAATTCTTCGGGCGTTGCGCCGGCTGGGTGAGAAATCCGAAAAAAATAGTGACAAGACCAAGGGCCACAATGAGATAGTCGCCACTGCAGGCGAAATCGTTCGCTTCGAACGCGACTTGGAGTTTGAGCGAGACAGCACCACGGATGATACTCGGGTTAAGACCGCCGTGTCGTGGTTAGAGGATGCAAAACTACTTACCCGCGAAGAAAACCGGGTCCAAGTATTTCCGTCTTCTTTACGAATCCGCACGTTAAAAGAAGCGGAAGAGATTATTCGTAATGCTAGGGGAAGCATCACCGGTTCATGGCGTAAGCAGCTTCTTGATATAGCGCGTCATCTTATGAATGCGCCACCAGACCAGGGGGTTTCTACGGATGAATTAACTGGAGTCAGCGGCTTAAATGGGAGAGAGCTGAACAAAGCGTTATTTGATCTGGAAACGTTAGGTATCGCCCGCAACGACATGTCACTAACAGTGTTTGTGCATGTTGGAGTCGAAGGGCATTCGTTGCAAAGGCTAAATCAGGCTTCTAACCTAGAAACTGATTTGGTAGCCCTGATGAGAGAGGCTGCACCAGATGCCGAAAGCACAACGGGGTTGCCACTACATCAGGCTGAAACTTGTCAGAGCTTGCGTGACCAAGATCATAAAAAGGTTAGGCCTGATATTGTCCAAAAGCTTCTGCGTGGTATGGAACGCGATGGGCGTGACCAAGATGGTGGGGGAGGGAACATCCGGATGAGTAAGGCCTCACAGAATACATTTTTAGTATTTCTACAACGGTCATGGTCCGCTCTCGAACGGACCTCCACTGTCCGACGACAAGCAGCAGAACTTTTACTCCGACATTTGATGGATAATGTTGCCAAGGGTGCGCGTGGTAAAGATATCCAAGTCGAGACGACCATGGGCGACCTCCTTGCATCGCTTAATGGTGATGCCTTCCTGCGTAGCGAGGTGAATGACACAACAAAGCTTATGGATCGCGCTCTTTTGTGGCTGCATGAGCAGGAGATAATCACCCTAGGTAAGGGGCTCACCGTATTCCGTCCTGCGATGACGGTTCATCTACGCCCAGGCAGCAGTTCTTTCACGCAAAAGAATTTTATCCCGCTAGAAGAGCATTACGCGGAACAGACTCTCCAGACCCACGTTATGTCGACATATGCTGAGAAAGGCCTGACTTCGATAGAGCAGGCGAAACGGCTGTCTGAAGACTACTTTTTGCTCGAGCAGGATGCTTTTTTACAAAGATGGCTTCCGGGAAAAGGGAGTGAGTTCAAGCGACAAACCACCGGAAAATCTTGGGAGAAAATCGTTGATGCGCTAGGCAATCCAGTGCAGCAGAAGATCGTAGCCGATGACCGAGAGCGGACAAATGTGTTGGTGCTAGCTGGGCCTGGTTCGGGCAAGACGCGCGTTTTGGTTCATCGTATTGCCTATTTGATCCGCGTGAAGAGAGAGAAACCGCATGGTATCCTAGTGCTGAGTTACAATCGTCACGCTGCGGCTGAAATTCGTGGGCGTCTGCGGCGTCTAATTGATAAGGATGCTAATGGCGTCACGGTTTCAACCTGTCATGCATTGGCTATGCGTCTGGTTGGTGCGAGTTTCGCTGGATCTAACGCAGTAGACACACACGATTTCGACGGTATCGTGATGGAAGCTGTGCGGCAACTAGAGGGTGATGGGTTAACCAAATCGGAGGCTGAGGCTCAACGTGAAACGCTGATCCAAGGCTATCGCTGGATTCTTGTGGACGAATATCAGGACATTGGTCCCGAGGAATACGCGCTCATCGCTGCCGTCGCTGGGCGCTCTCAGAACGATCCAGATTTGCGACTAAGTCTGTTTGCTGTCGGAGACGACGATCAGAATATTTATGCCTTCGCAGGCGCATCAATCCGCTTCATTCGCCAGTTTGAAAAGGATTATAGAGCGAAACCCGAGTTCCTAACGGCGAACTATCGATCAACTCGTCACATTATCGATGCGGCCAACGAGGTAATAGTGTCCGCGACAAACCGGATGAAAGCCAATCACGACATTTCAATAAACAGCAAACGTGTTAATGCCCCCCCCGGCGGCATAATGGCTAAACTTGATCCGGTAGCACATGGGCGAGTGCAGATCTTGAGTTGCCCAACTGACGACGCTGCGCAGGCAGTCGCAGCAGTGGATGAGCTGGTGCGCCTGTCGCGTCTCGACCCGGACTGGAGCTGGACTCGCGCTGCGATTATCTCTCGCAACTGGCGGCGTCTAGAACCGGTGCGAAGCTATGCCGAATCCCTCGGCATCTCAGTCGATATGGCGAACGAAAGTCTACCTAATATATGGCGTCTTCGCGAGATGCAGGATCTGGTAACCCAGCTGCGCCGTGATCCCACACGACTACTTAGCATTACTGATCTGCAGGAGTTTATGAACGCTATTCCACGAAGCCGCTGGACCGATCTGATAGCAGAGGGTATCGCCGCTCTCGCGCAGGAGATTTCCACAGAATCTATACCAGTGCCAGATCTTGTCGAATGGTTTGCTGAATGGGCTCGGGACACGAGAAGCGAGCAGCGGGGAATTCTCCTTCTTACTGCCCATCGCGCAAAGGGATTGGAATTCGACGATGTGGTAATCCTAAATGGTGGTTGGGAAAGTCCGTCGCGGGGTGAGGATGCAGATGCGCCGCGTCGTCTGTTCTATGTAGCCATGACGCGTGCGCGGCGAAGTCTAGCAGTGATGGCATCTGACGCCCATCCATTCGTTCGTTCAGGGCGTGAGGCTGTTCTCAATCGCAACCTTCAACCCGACTTACGTGGACTACAATGCCAAGATCAGCAGTATCAGATGCCAAATATGAAGCTTGTGGATTTGTCCTATGCTGGCCGGCTTAGGGAAGGGCATTCCTCACTCAAAGCAATCTCGTCTACTCGGGTCGGAAATCCAGTTAGTTTGGTTGCCGAAGGCGAGAAATGGATTATCCGCGATACAATGGGCCAGACGCTCGGACGCATGTCCAAGGCGTACTCGCCGCCAGAGGGGCTTAAATTTATTCGCGGTGAGGTAGGCGCGATTATCCGTTGGCGAAGACTAGACAGCGAAGAGAAATATCGCGACACGATCCATCGTGAGGAATGGGAAACTGTACTACCCGACTTGGTGTTTGATGTATGCGAAAATAGCTAAAAACCCTTTATGTCCGCTTATGGGGTTAAAAGAGGAACATTTTAGGGCATGGCAAATGCTGGCAAGAAAAATCTATTGAAGTCCCCTTCAGGGCTTTAATATTGCAACCCATCACTTTGTCCCCTGCCCGACGATGCCAAAGAGCGACTTACCCAGGTTCGCTTGCCCAGCCTCGACACGTTTGAGCATGGATTTCAGCCAGCCAATCGGGTTTTTAATGTGATCTGTTCCACTTGGGCCGTAATGGTCTAACACCAAACTCAGAATGGTTGGGATGTCTTGCCCGAATGATGCAACCGCGTCAGACCAAAGACTTGCATAAATCCCGTTAGCATCTGCTCTGGCCGCTGCCACATAGTGCAGATTCTGCCATGTCACATCACCGTAAAGAGCCTTGATATCCTCAATCCACTCGGGTGGGGCCGCATTCGCAACAAGATCAAGGCTGATAACCTCATCTTTAGTCTTTTCTGTGCTCTCCGCTGGATCAGAGGTATCGGGGATGCTCGGGATTTCCGCTTCTAAAGTCTCTTTTGCATTTTTAATAAGGGGTTTGCCCTTATTACATATTACAATGGAGTTATTTGTATTTGTATATAGTCGGTCATTATTTTCCGACTGGTAAGACTCTTTATTCTTACATTTAACGATTAAGCTCTTGAGCTCCTCAAGAATATCTACAGAAATTGTGAGTAACTCTAGCAGCTCGTTTGTGCCCAGATTTGCAATACGTCTGGGGAGTGCGTCAAAGCGCTCCAGAATGGCGTCCGGTACCGCGTCCAGGCTGCGTATGGCCACCTTAATGCGCCGGCGCACAACAGAGATACGCTTGCGAACCGCGTCTTTCTCTGTCCGTTCTGCCTCTCGTAGCGCCCAGGCGTGCAGAAGCTGTGGTAAAGCATCTTCAAGGGGACTCAAATCAATCCCGGATATGAATGTGATTTCTCCAAACTCGTGATCAAAGCTGCGGTGTCCCCCGTCCAATGTACGGTTTTGGGCAAAGCCGACGCGAATAAGTGTTTGGATATGGTTATATATCGTGCGCGTTGAAGCGCCTTCCTCGGCAGCCAGTCTGCCCACCCGTACCGGGCTGATAGGCTTTTGCGCCGCGATCGGAATAAACCGCACGAGCTGCTTGGCTGTGTCGCGCACCGCGCGTTTGATCAGCCCCAAGCTGCTGGCAATATCCAAAGCCCTGTAAAGCTCGGCTCGATTAAACTCTGGTTCAATTTTTGGCGCGGTGGCCCGATTGTTTTTAGTCCTCATTGTTCTGTCCTGTTTAAGGCGCATAGAATGAATAAGGCCCCTGAATTCACCCCAAAAGTGGCTGAGTTCAGATCGTTATTGGCTTTAAAAATCCTACCCGCTGCGAGGCAGAGCGAAACCATTATATTAGGCTGCAAAATTTATGCGCATAAACTGCGTTATTTACTTGCCTAAGTGCTGTCGGAATGGTAAATCTGAATTTGCAAAAGAATTACCAATCCTCGTACGGTTCGCCCTGCGGGGATGTCTTTTTTAGGGGGTCTGTTTACTCCTGTGTGACTGCTCATTGTGATTCTGGTAGTGAGTCGCAGTTATAACTTGGTTGCAACACAATATATAGTATTTAGATAAAGGCGGCGGCGTTGGTCTGGTATTTAGCCAATCCCTCAAGGTATTAGAGCGTATCTCGTTCGATATCGACATAATGGCTACCTGTTGTTCCCGGTGTCGTCTGTGCGTGTGTTCACATATATGGTTCTTTGACGGTACAATTTGTCTTTTGTCATTGAGAAGCCGCTATTGTAATTGCCGTAGAAATAAAGTGTTTCATCGCCAATCCTGGTCTTGAAGCCGTAATTAAGGTGTGTAGGACGGCTACCAAACCATCTATCACAAGAATATTCCACTGGGGGTTCGTCGCGCCCACCACCACCGCGCCGGTAAACAACACCTGACGCGCAATAAAGCCCGCCGCCTCCGATACCAGTTGACCCGATACCAGAGCCTTCGCAAATGCCAAATGGGGACTTCCGCTTTTTGAGCCGCTTCAGCATATAGGCTTTGGCATCAGCACATCCAGCAGGAAAACCAGCCGGCAAACACAAGATGACCTTGCAATCTATTATGGCGGCCTGAGCCGGGCTTGCGAACTGCGATAGCACAATGGCTAAAGCACATGCTTTCTTAATCTTCATAGTATCAGCCTTAAACTCATTTTGAGCCTACAATTCATTAGAGCCTGTTCGAGTGTTAAATTTTATCACAATCGACTCTTAGTATTACTCCTTATTAGTATAAGATATTTTTACTGTAAATACTTTTACTTTTACTAGACATTATAAGTGAACGGCATTAGGCTAGTTTCACGACGTATTATAATACAATAAATGAAGTCTCATGAATGAGACCTTCAAACATCAGAGAAAATTATCGTTGATAACTCTTGAGGGACTCCGTGATTTTGTTGAATCAAAGACACCATTCGAATATTCATTTATGCTTGTCGGATTTACGGCTAGAGGAATACCGCATTACCAAATGCTTATTGAAGCAAAGGGTGATACGTACATTTTTGTGGCATCGAATATTAGAAGAGCAGGGCCAAAAATTAGATTGCTCAACCTCGATATTGGTGTCGTTAAACTTCATCAAGAATTTGGTAGGTGCGAGCCACTACAGGTTTATATCGACAAAGAAAACGTCTGCGAACCGCACGTGTTATAGTGCTTTTTCCGGCGGGATATTATCTGTAAAGATATCAACCGCGCCACTCTTACTTGCCTTAATTGCGTCTCTGCTTTTACTTCACACATCGCCGACCCAAGCCGAAGTCCTCACATTTACCAATGGCGCAGGAAGCCACTCCAACCTAAGCGCGGGCGTCCTAAAATTCGATGCGGGCGGTGATTTCATCCCGGATGCAACACACCCCGAAACGAACAATACTGCCACAAGACCAGCACCTCAGTTCAACCCATACACCATTAACCTGGATATGAATGGCGCGGTTCTTACAAAAATAAAGCTGGTGGCAACGCGCTACCAAAACCATCCTGCGTTAAGTACAATCGATATGTCGGCGCGGGAATGGTTTGCATTCTATGAAGCAATGATTGCGATTGAAAGCAATTACAATGAACGGGCGTATAGTTCTGCGGGTGCGATCGGCTTGGCACAACTCATGCCAGGAACGGCTAAGCGGCTCGGCGTTAACCCACGCAATCCCCTTCAAAACCTTGATGGCGGTGCGCGCTATCTTCTAACACAGCTCTCTGAATTCAAGAGCCTAAAGCTTGCGCTCGCGGCATATAATGCAGGGCCAGGCGCGGTGCGTAAATACAGCGGCATTCCACCTTACAAAGAAACACAAAGCCATGTCGTAAAAGTCATGGCCGTGTACGACCGTCTCCTAAAAACCAAAAGAAAGGTGCGTGGACTATGACCTATACGCATAAATTACTGACATCAAAAACGACACTACTGGTTTTTGCCTGCGCCCTGCTTTTGGGGTTTCAGAGCAGTGAGGCTTTGGCCACTGGCTTTGATCTTTCAAAAGCAGAAGACGCAGGCAATGATCTGATCACCAAGATACGCGGCAACCTGGCAACGATTGTCCTAACCATTGCCTTTATTGTGACGGGCTTTCTGGCAGCGTTTAATAAAATCCCGTGGTTCTGGTTTTTTGCCGTTGTCCTTGGTGGGTTCTTTATCTTTGGCTCAACTGATCTGGCAAACGGCATCAAGAGCCTGTTTAGCTAATGCAGCGCAACCCGTACATCATTGGGTTATCCCGACAAACCAAAGTTGCGTGGCTACCGCTGCCATATTTTGGTTTGCTCCTGGTTATCTGCGTTATGCCTTATTTTTGGACAAAATACCTGGCATGGATCCTTACATGGCCTTTCTGGTACGCGCTTATTTTCATCGTAAGTGTTGTGAATCCCAAGTCCCATATTCTTCTGAAGGTGTTGTTTAAAAAAACGCCGCACAGAATATGGCAACTCCTTATGAAGTTAAAAGGAACCCGCTACATTGGCTAAACAACGTAACACAAGCACACGCGCTGCCGCCGTGGTTCAAAAAGACAAGTGGCTCTATGTGCATTTACCGTATTTGATCAATGTCTCCGACACGATCATCCGCACCCGCGATGATGGGTTTTTTCAAAGTTTTGAAATCACCGGAATTGATGGTCTCACCGCAAGTGACGGAGATATTGAAGCCCTGCGGGATCAAATGAGCGAATTGCTTTTGGGGCTGGATGAACAATACACCTTCTACATCCACCGCATAATGCGCCCCCTGCGCACAAAACTTGAACCCGTCAAGGGCAATAGCTTTGAAAGCGATGTGGATTTGGCCTGGTCAGACCACATTGCAAAGCGCGGATTGCGTGAACCTATGCTGGTCATGAGCGTCTTACGCAATAACAGCATTCCAATTCCCGTTCCGTTCTTCAAAAAATCTGCAACCAGGCTCTTGGGCCAAAGCAGAGAAAAACGGATTGCACAGCTAAAAGAGCTGACATCTTACTTTAAAGACGCGCTCAATCTGGACACCTGCGATTTAACAATTTCAAGTGGCGAAATGCTTGGGTTTTTAAATGCAATCACCACGGGCGGGTTTCAGCTGCACTGGCGCGGTGATCTGACACTCATTGCAGAAGATGTCGCAAATGTATCGCCCGTGTTTAAAGACGATATCATCGCGTTTACCGACGGCAATGAGGGCCGAACATACGCAACTGTCCTTGTGATAAAGTCATTTTCCAAACACACCCACGCTGGATTTTTAGATGCATTAGGCGGCGTATACGATACTGTCGTTACGCATTCATTCACCCCCATATCCAACGCAAAGATTGCTGTAACCGCAAAGATCCGCATTGAGCAAATGCAAGCAGCCGATGACCTTGCGACCTCTGTTGCCGAAGAATTGGCAGAGACCTACGACAATGTTGAAACTGGTAAAGTCGGCTTTGGCGAGTATCACCTTGCAGTCACAGTATTTGCCGCTTCAGCAGAAGAGCTGGATGTTAAAGTGTCAGGGATCGTGGGTGTCGCAGCCCAAAGCAAGCTCACACTTGTCCGTGACAGCGCCAATCTTGAAGGCAATTATTTTGCCGCACACATCGGCAACAAAGATTACCAATGGCGCACTGAGCTGCCCTCTACATTGAATTTTGCAGATGCAACCGCCTTACACACGCCAGGCTTGGGTGTTCCGGCCGATAAATTGCCGTGGAAAACGCCTGTTACATTGCTGGAAACCGCAAACGGTTCTGCACATCGCTTTTCGTTTCACAAGGCAGGGGATCCGGAAGCCGAACCAACAAACGGACATACACTTGTTCTTGGCCCGTCAGAAGGCGGTAAAACCACAACGACACTGTTTCTGTTAACGCAAGCACGGCGTACAGGATCACGTCTGTTTTTATTCGACAAGGATCAGGGCATGAAAATGGCCATTGATGCAATGGGTGGCCAATACGCAAAGATCAACGCAGGCCATGCAACAGGGCTAAATCCGCTGGTGACAGAAACGGGTGAACGCGGTGAAGCCTGGCTCTTGTCTTGGCTCACGGCTCTTTTGGAACACAACAGTAAGCCCTTAACACCAAAGCAAGTTGCCGCTCTTAAAAACGCCATTCGTCAGAATTGTAGAAATGCGCCCCTTGAAGATCGTAATTTCAGGCAGTTTATAACACTCGTAAATGACGTGGATGACGACAATGATTTGCGCAACCGCATTGCTGAATGGGGGCCTGATGGACGGTACAATTGGGTGTTTGGTGAAGCCGATACCCCTGTTGTTGATTTCAAAGCCAACCCGGTCACGGCCATTGATCTGACAGAAATTCTAAAATCACCTGTCGAGCGGACTGCTGTCATGGCCTATTTGTTTCGCCGCATGGAAGTTCTCTTTGAAGAACGTGTGCCTACAATCGTTGCGATTGACGAGGCTTGGCAGGTTTTGGATGATGAATATTTCTCCAGGTGGCTAGAGGCTTTTTTGGTTGTTTCACGCAAACTGAATGTTGTCTTTGTGATGTTGACACAATTCGCATCGCAAATTCGCAAAAGCAAAAGTTCCAGGACACTTTTGGAAGCCCTGCCCAATCAGATATTATTCCCAAGCAACCGCGCGGAAATTGATGGTTACGAAGGATTTGGCCTCACAGACAATGAAACCGCGTTTTTAACGGATGGCCGTCACAAAGGCCGTATTGCTCTTTTGCGCTCCCACACACAATCAACATTGCTCGATGTCGATTTATCACCGCTTGGGCCGCTTTTAACAGTCCTTGGCGGCGGGCGCGCCGGTTGGAATAAATTTGGCGAAGATTATGCAACCCGACCCTACTTTTGGAGAACACAAAATGAAGATTAAAACAACGTCGCATACGCCTGAATCCAAACGATCCTGGATTTGTCATAAAACACAGCACCGTAGCACGTCGTTTTGTTTCAGGAAACAAAGCCAACGCTACAAAACCGTAATTCTGCTCATAACAGGTGCGCTGCTTTTGGCAGCCTGTACTGATTATCAGGGGCGCAAGACAAATTGCTGGAGCAAAGCCCCTATTGCAAGCTTTGCCCCTACGGAGTGCACATTCACGGATGTTTAAAGCATTGTTCGGCATAACTGGATTTTCAGACATCCCAAATTCCGTTCTCGTGTCAACGCGAGCGTCGCGGCCTGGCAGCGTTTTTGCAATCGCGCGAGGACGCCGCTGGCCTGGCAGTGCTTTTGCAATCGCGCGAGAAAGTCGCTGGCTTGGCAGTGCTTTTGTAATCGCGCGAGAAAGTCGCTGGCTTGGCAGTGCTTTTGTAATCGCGCGAGAAAGTCGCTGGCTTGGCAGTGCTTTTGTAATCGCGCGAGAAAGTCGCTGGCTTGGCAGTGCTTTTGTAAAAGCACGAGAAAGTCGCTGGCTTGGCAGTGCTTTTGTAAAAGCACGAGAAAGCATGGAATTGGGATTCAATATTAAGGCAAAACGCTCTAATGCCGAACTCTGCTTAAAGGCATTCTGCCTCTCATCTGCATGTGTTGCTGGATTGGGCGTTTTATCTGTAAACGCTCAAGGCGTACCCATCGTGGATGTGCCGAAAACAGCTATCAATATTCAGATGCTTACAGAAACGCTTTTAAAGGGTACCGAATACGGCAAAAACATCGCCAAAAACCAGTCGATTACAGCGTTGCACCAAGACCAGCTCGCACAGATGGACGCAACACTTGCAATACTCCGCCAGACAGAGGGCTTTACTGCGGCTTTAAACACTTATGACGGTATCGCCGTCACAGAAGTATACGCCATCGCGGACAACAACCCTTATGCAGAGCGGCTGTTTGGCGATGCGCGCGTCACCATTGAGCAAATGATTGTGGAAACCGCACAAAAATACGGAAACCACCCGGCCCTGCAACGCGCTGGTATTAATCCTGTAGAGTTTCGGTGCTGGTTTCAGGCGTTGATCAAGCAGGAAAGCCGGTTTTCTATTGGAGCCAGAAGCCCGAAAGCCGCTTTCGGCCTGACGCAGATTATTCCACCAACCGCCAGGTATCTTGGTATTTATCCAGAATATTACAAAAACCCGCGCCTGCAACTTGATGGCGGGGCGCGGTATTTATTGGAGCAGCTTAATAAGTTCGGCTCAATGCCCTTTGCTCTTGCCGCATACAATGCGGGACCAGGCGCGGTTCAAAAATACAGTGGCATTCCACCTTACAAAGAAACACAAAACTACGTTGTGAAGATTTCGGGCTATTACAATGCTTATGCCGCACATATCACGGGCGTAGATATGGTGGGAACCCTGTCACTGCAGGACATGACACTGGCAGAAAGCAGCAACCTATCGGATGCAGGGCTTTATTATGCCGACCATGCAAGCCATTTAATTGCAACGGCCATGGGCCGCCTAAAAGGCATTATCACGCAGATACCGTCACCCAAGGGTGTAAAAGACGCGATAGATTTAAACACCTATGCGCGGGCGGAAGTGACACGGATTGCCGCCCTGCTTTTGCGCCTTCAGGCCGCACAGCGTAAAATCGAATATGCACGCTATGCCCTGCTGTTGGCAGCACTTGTTGAAGATGCCCGGTATTTACAATTGGGGAGTGCTCAAAATGATGGGTGAGCCAGGTAAGAACCGCTTAAAGCGTAACCGCCTGGATAAACCTATCCAATGCAATGACAGCGACAATGCCGGTGATCATCAAGCCGCCAAGTTTAATGGTCATGCGTTGTTCAAGGGATTTCATCTCGGCACGAACAGTGTCAAACTCGGCTTTAGTCGCCGCCCCTTGCAATTCTATCTCATGGCGCAATTGCGTAATATCGGCACTTGTTGCCGTGCCTTCACGCATAGCTGTATCAAGCGCGGACGCATGGGCCACAGCTTGTTCTTTGGAAATGCCGCTGCTTTGCAATGCATCAACATAAGCCAGCTTATCAAAAATAATAGCGTTCATGGCTTTTATATAGGCACAGCTTCCCAAAAAAACAAACCTTTTCGCAAGGGTTTGTTTTGCGCCGCCACTTTAACTTCACAAGGAGATTTTGCATGAAACCTTTGCTTATGAGCGTCATGCTCGCCTGTTCTACTGCCTTTGTTACACCTGCATATAGTGCGGGCGTGCCAACGGTTGATGTCCTGGCTAATGCTGCACTGGGCCGCATCCTGGCGGAAACCAAAATCCAGCTGGCAAAGCAGATTGAAGAGAACTTGAAGCTTGATCAACAGCTGGTCGAACAAATCAAACAGCTTCAAACGCTGAAAAACCAGTATGATGCATTAACAGTTGGCCTTGATCTGTCAGATTTAAATATTGAAGATCTCCTTGCTAAAATCCTGCCCAAATACGGCAATCTGACAGACGCGGTTTCAAACGCTAAAAATGGCGATTGGTCCGGTGTTATCACCTCTGGCAAGGTTGGCGGTCAAAATATCAACGCGCATGTCACAGGCATTTTCGGTGATGTCGGAATGAGCAAGGCGGATGTTGATACGCTGGCAAGAAGCGAAGATCCCTCAACCGCGCGCATTGGCACCCAAGCCAATACCGGTGCATTTTTATCTGTGGCCGCAGAAGCATCCTCTGAACAAGCGACGGAAAGCCTAAAACGCATTGACGGCCTGGTGAACCAGATACCGTCCATGAAGGGTCTGCGTGAAGCCATTGATTTAAACACACGGGTTACGGCGGAACTGGGCATTGCGCTGGCAAATATCTGGTCGATGGAAGCCATTCAGACAATTGGAATGGGTGAAGCCGGTGTGATGGATGCGGCCACCGCTGCAAGCGAGGAAAAGTATTTGACATTGGGAACTTCGTCAAATGCAAACTAAAGTATACATATCCATTGCAGTGTTTTCACTCATAGCCGTCGGCGGCGTTGGTTTTTACGCAGGTCAAAAATACGCGCAAAGCAAGGCCACCGCAAAGCTGGTGCAAGACCTTGAAGATTTCGGGAATTTGTTTGAAATTGCCAACGGATCATCTGAACAAAAGCAACAATCTGATGGTGATTATTTGACGCTCAAGCCTTCAAAGCAGGAAAAAGTAGAGATTAAGGCTGCAGCTCCAAAAACGGTAAAAACAGAATTATATGTTCATTGCAAAAGGCCCGGGTTTCCTAAGTTTGAACATGAAGAGCGGCATATGAACTTTGTATTAGGCACCCTTTACTTACACTCTGCTTTTGAGAATGTAATAGCCACCAAAGACTGTACTTGTGGAGGTAAAGTACCTCCACTTGATACCGCCTATGCAAATTTTATAAGGCTTGGTGGCGAAAAACTTACAGACATCGCACTATCAAACAGTGCTTTGCAGCCATTCCATAATGATTATTCTGACCTTATCGTGAAGGTGATCGCACTTTGTGGTCGTAAATTCTAATGGGCCTTGCGCAAGATATTCTCACCAAATTTGATACGGCCATTGAAACAACGGCGGGTGACTTTTTTCAAGCCACACTTACTGCAATTTACCCTCTGGTTTTGATCATGTTTACCCTGGTCTTTATTGCCCTTGGCATAAACATGGCACTGAATGTCTACCAGATATCCATGCGCGAAAGCACACAGATTATAACGCGGATGATTGTCATTACAGCATTCGGTTTAACCTGGAGCAACTTCTCTCTTTTCTATGGTGCTTTGACATCAACAACCGATGCAATTGCCTCATCGTTTTTTGCAACCCTTTGGGGAAATGAGAACAGTGGCGGGACATCGGCTGTTGCTATGGATCAGTTTGGAGATCAGATGCGCGGCACTGCCGACGGCGTCCTGCAAGCCCGAGGCTCTATCGCCCGTGGTTTCTTAGGGGCTATTCTGTCATTGGTGCTTGCCATATTATTAGGCATCTATGTCATCATTGTTATGTTTGCCAAACTGATGATCACAGTGCTTATTGGTGTGGCCCCCGTGGTTGCGGCCTTAACGATGTTTGAGCGCACAAAAAGCGTTTTTGAAGCCTGGCTCTCAAGCCTCGCCGGCTACCTCATGTATCCAATCGCTGCCGCCGGTGTTATCGGTACCGTTGTCGGGCTTGCCAATAGTTTTGCAACTGACGCTGCATCTGCCGGCGTTATCGGGGATACAATAGGATTTCTGGTACTCGCGTTTGTAGGGATCGTTTCCCTTGCCTACATACCCAATGTTGCCTCGGGAATTTCCGGTAATTTCTCATTGGGTAACTTTGCACCACAAGCCCTGAAAGTTGCTGGTGCCCCTCTGACCAAATTAGGAAGCATGACCAGGAACGGCGCAACAGAATTTGCCTCTGGCTTGAAATCCGGAAAAACCAGTGGCCTGGCCAAATATGCACAGCAGCGCAAGCTCGCAGATGCAGGGCATAATCTCCGACAAAAAATGAGCGCCATGGCAAAGCTGCGACCCAAAACCTAAAACGCATTCCGATAAAGGTAATCATTATGACCGATCAAGCATCTGAACGGGAGAACCCACTCTCAAAGCAGGAAAAGGCCGCACAGACACTCTTTGAACAAGAGGCTGTTTATGGCGTTAAAAAACGTGAACGCATGGCCTGGCTATTCGCTCTTGGCGGTATGGGCGTGGGCTTGTGTAGCATAGTGGCCGTTGTGATATTGCTGCCGTTAAAAGAGGTTCAAGCCCATGTGGTTATCGTTGATAAGGACACGGGGCTCGCTGAACGCGCCGTAAATGTACGCCAAGCCAGCGTGACACAAAGCGAAGCGGTTAAACAAAGTCTTCTATACGGATATGTAAAAGACCGCGAAACTTTTGACGTAAATGACAATGAATACCGGATCACGAAAGTCTACCGGCAATCCCTTGCAAACGCCAAAAGCAGCCTTGCGACACTTTGGAATCCAGACAGCAAAAGCCACCCTGATCGCGTGTATGGCACGGGTGCTGTCGTGACCATCAAAATTCTGAGCATATCTGCGATTTCAGAAGATGTCGCCCAGGTGCGCTATATCAAGACACTTGCAACTGAGGATGGCGCAATCCGTGAAGGCAAGTTCACCGCAACCGTAACCTACAGGCTAAACCCGTCAAAGAAATCAAACATCAATCTGGTTTGGGAAAACCCCTTCGGGTTTCAAGTGCTGAACTACAGAACCACCAGCGAAACTTTGGAAGGACAGAACAATGAATAGATTATTACATATGACGGCCCTGTCTCTGGCAATAGCGGCAACGCCGCTTTATGCGGAAACAACAGGCAAAGGCGGGACGTATGACCGCCGCATAACATCTGCGACTTATTTTGAGGGGCAGGTCTATAAGCTCATAACGGCCGTAAAGACGATTTCACTGGTAGAAGTGGGGGTCGGCGAGCGGATTAAATCCATTGCAATTGGGGACACTGAAAGCTTCAAAGTTGTGAAGCTCGATGGCGACAATCTCTTTACCATCAAACCCGTCCAGCGCGGCGCATCCACCAACATGACCGTGGAAACAAACCGCCGCGTTTATTTTTTCCGCGTCGTGGAAAATGGCGGTACCGGTGCAAATTATGCCTTAAAATTAATTGTGGGCACCCCTCCCAAGGCGCGCAAAAGCGCACAAGTAGAACAGACGCTAACGCCTTACAAATATGCAATCGCGCAAAAATCAAAGAACATTGACTTTAGGCCTGTTAAAATTTGGGATGATGGCGAAAAAACCTACTTTGAATTTGCAAAGAGCAGCCCCATCCCTGCCCTCTTCAGAGCCGACACATTCGGACTTGAGCATAGCACCAATACCCAAACGCAAGGCAGACAAATCATTGCGACCAGCCGTTCAAAACGCTGGGTATTACGATTGGGTGATGCGTTCTTGTGTATTGTCGCAAAACCGACAACAACAGAAGCTGAAAACGCAGCAACTCTCGCTGCAACATCAGCGACAAAAGCAAAAGCTATAAAAGTAGCGGCAGCGCAAAAAGCGGCGGCCAAAGCCAAAGTGGCTAAAGCAGCGGCGGCTAAAGCAGCAAAAAAAGCAGCAGTAAAAGCCAAAGCGGCCAAAGCAGCGGCGGCGAAAAAAGCGGCAGCCCAAGCCAAAGCCGCTAAAGTCGCGGCAAAAAAAGCGGCTATTGCGGCAGCGGCCGCAGCGAAAATAGCAGATCAAGCGGCTAATGCAGCAGCGGTAGCAGCGAAAAATGCAGCGACTGCAAAAGCGGACGCAACCGAATGAGCGCGCCAGGCAACACACTCGAAGAGCGCAAGGCCGCCCTTAAGCGGCCCGGGAAAAAACCAGGCAACAATATCTATTTGATACCTGTTGCCACAGCCATTGCTGGCCTTGCTGCCGGGGCCTACTTTTTTGCAGGCAAGCCAGTTGATGATGATCAGAACGGTTCCGTTTTGCCGACCACCACTTCACAAGAGTTTCAGAACGCAAACCCGGGCGATGGTCTCTTTGCACGCACCGAAGCGCCTAAACTTAAACCCGGGCCATCCGAAGCAGAAATACGGCTGAAGCAACAGCTCGATGAGCTTCAAAATCAAATTGCTGATCTAAAAGCCAACCCGCTAACAGTGGAAACAGAAAACACCGAAGCCTTAGACGCTATGGAAAAGACGCTTTCAGAACTCAACGATAAGATCAGCAAACAAGCACAACAATTGAATGATGCGAATATCAAAGCCGAACGCCTGGCCGCAGAGCTGGAAGCCAGTGATTTACTATCAGGCAAACAAAGTGCAGCGGCCCTTGAGGCAGAACGCCTTGCAGAGATTGAACGTAACCGTGCGGAGGTGGCCCAACAAAGACGTGAAGAAGCCAGAGCCATCTATGAGGCACAGGTTCATTCCCCGATTATTGCGTTTAGCAGTGCAGGTGACACTGGCGGTTCAGTTGAGGATGCCAAAATCAAATACAGGGGCGATGAAGCCTTTGTCCGGTCACAGCGCAAAGCGATTGGAACCACTCAAAGCCAGGTTCTTGCCAACCCGGCAAATACGGTTGTGCGTGGCACCATCGTTGAAGGTGTTTTACAAACAGCCATATCGTCGGATTTGCAAGGTGATGTTCTCGCATCGGTTTCCTATGATGTCTGGTCGTTTGACTTGTCCCAAATTCTTATTCCTGCCGGGTCCAAGATTTACGGCCGTTACAGCTCGGACATCGGGGTTGGTCAAAAACGTATTCTCATTGCATGGGACGAGATCAGAACAACAGACGGCCAAGCCGTACAGATACAAGCTTACGGCAATGATCGGTTGGGCCGCTCCGGGCTGACAGGTCAAGTGGACAATCACTTTGCCGAACGCTTTGGCAGTGCGGCGCTTATTTCCATTATTGGTGCCGCCCCCACCGTCATTGCCAACAACGCAACAGATAATGAAAACACGACGGATGTGATCGAAAGTGTCGGGTCGGATTTCAACACCGCAGTTGGGTCAATAACGAATGATTATCTGGGCATTCCGCGCACGATCTACGTCGATCAAGGCGCTACCGTATCTCTCACAGTCAACACAGATTTAGAGCTGTTTTAAGGCGCAATGATGTACGCGCAGCTAGAGCTATTTCCAAAACTCAAAGTGAAAAGGCCAAAGCCTGTAAAACGCGCACATTCCAGTGACGTTGGTGACGGTTGGAATGGCTTTAAAAACTGCGCCACCTTCGCTTGCAACAGATGTGGCTGGGAAAGCGGTTGGGAACTTCTGAGTACCGATGCAGAAGTGCGCCGTGGAATACCTTGCCTCAAATGCAACAGAACAGAAAGCGACGATGATGTCCCGTGACGAACACCGCCACGCCTTGGTTATTGCTCCCACACGGTCAGGCACGGTCAGGTATGAGTGCGGCTAAGCCGCTCAAAACAGTAACTGACGTAAAATTCAACACCAAACCAACCAGGAGAAACCTATAATGCCAAAAACATACGAATATAAGGTCGTAGCAGACCAAGACCACAGAAATGTGCCTCTCGAAGATACGATCAATCAACATGCCATTGATGGTTGGAGATTGATCAATACGGTTCAAACCCTTGAAAGCATCAAATTCATTTTTGAACGCGAAACGAGCCTTGAATAAACCCGAATGGCTTATCTCGATACATATATGCAACCGCTGGATCCTCTCTGGGAGGATCCAGACGTCATTGAAGTTTCCGTGAATGCAAATGGGGACGTTTGGGTGGAACGCGCTGGCGACATTCACATGAGTATTGATGCAGGTATCAAACTGGCCAAACAGCAGGTAACTGATCTGGCAACCCAAATAGCAAGTGTGAACGATGCAAAATGGTCGGACAAGCACCCGATGTATTCATGTCAGATTGCACACCGGGATATTAAGTTTCGCGTGCAGGCCATTCGCCCTCCTGCCAGTGAGGCGGGAACCGTTCTGTCTTTTCGTTTGAATCGCAAAGCCCGACAAGCTGAACCCAAGAAATTTGCGTTTCTACGGGATCAAAAAACATCGCTGGAAGAGGAACGCCTGGACATGCTGCGCTCCATTCAAGCCAAATCTTACGGCCAGGATGTTGATGAATTCTTACGAACCTGTGTGTCAGAAAAACTGAATGTGATTGTTTCCGGTGGCACCTCAACCGGTAAGACAGAATTGGGACGCCGGTTACTGTGGTTTGTTGACGATATCGAACGTATTGCCACGATTGAAGATGCCCCGGAACTAAACCCCAAGCAAAGCAACACAATAACACTTGTTGCAGAACGTGAAGATAACAGCCCACGGTCTGCGGAAAAACTGCTGCAAGCAACATTAAGATTGCGCCCTGACCGTATTATTGTCGGCGAGCTGCGCGGCATCGAGGCCGCTACATTTTTAGATTCCGTTAACACAGGCCATGAAGGCTCTTTTACAACCCTTCACGCCACAACCGCACGTAAGGCCATTAAACGCCTTGCCCTGTTGATTTTAAACACAGGCACACGGCTCGAATACCCAATGCTTTTAGAACTGATCAACGCATCCATTGATTTGGTCATTCAAACGGGGCGCGTTGGATCGACGCGCGGTATTTTAGAAACGTACTTTCCCGCACTGGAGACCACAGAATGCAAAAATTAGTCATCAGCATACCTTTAGGATTGTGTGCTGGCCTCATGGTTGGGTTTTTAATTGCCGGTATCTATCTCAACCGTCAATTTGGCTTGGACGTAAACATTGCCGATATCTTTGTGATGCGGAGTTATTTGCCGTTTGGACAAAACATCAGCATTGAACCCCTAAAAACCACCTATCTCATATGGGCTGGTACCATTCTATTCTTTGGGCTTGCGGCTATTTTATTAACCTTCTCACAGCGTTTGACGGAATATGGTCAGGCAAAGTTTCAAAGTATCAGTGATATGAAACGCAATGGGCTGCTACGACCGTTAGGCTCTGGCATGATCTATGCAAAGCTGAAACGCCCCAAGCTCTATGAGCGGTTCATGGGCAGCAAATATGTATCTGCATATTACGACGAACACCCGCATGCTCTGGTCGTTGCCCCCACACGGTCAGGTAAGGGTGTTGGGTATGTTATTCCAAATATTCTTACGTTCAATGGCTCAACCGTCATTCTGGATGTTAAGGGCGAGATTTTTGAGGCCACGTCACGCTACCGTCAATCGCGTGGTGACACAATTTACCGCTTTGCACCCTTTGATTTTGCAAACCCGTCGCACAGCTACAATCCAATGGAACGCATTGCGAAGTTCACAGATATTGAACAACAGTTCACAGAATTGGAAAAGCTGGCGGATTACTTCCTTGTAACGTCAAGTGACGGGAATGCCTCGGACTTTTTGAATGAAGGTCGGCTCTGGTTTAGTATTGCTGCATTACACGCCATTGAACGCGGCGTTCCAACGTTGGGCGAAGTTTACCGTATTTTGTTTCACGGTGGCGAGAAAAAACCAGTTTACACAAAAATCTCCCAGACATCCAAAATCAAGATGGTCAGAGATCAATTTGAATATATGGCGAATGTGAATGACAAGACCTTAACCAGTACCTTAAGTGTTTTAAGCGGAGCCGGGTTGAACAAATGGATTAATCCGCGTGTCGAACGTGTAACGCAAAAGAGCGACTTTAGTTTTTCCAGCATCAGATCGAAGCCACAGTCTATTTATATCTGTGTGAATGCGGATGATATTAAAACACTGGCGCCGCTTATTCGCCTGGTGTTCTCCGAGCTGATTGCGACGCTGCGTGCAACAATGCCGGATGAGGTTAACGAGCCTTGGCCTGTTCTTATTATGCTCGATGAGTTTGACCAGCTGGGCTACATGCCGATTGTTTCACAATCCTTGAAACAGCTTGCTGGTCACAATGGCCGTGTGTCGATTATCACCCAATCCATACCTGGTCTTGATGCCGTCTATAAAGATGAAAACGAGCGTATGTCATTGGAAGCCAACGCGGGTATTAAATTTTACCTGAATGCGAATGATAAAAAAACCGCCAATGAATTATCAGACGTTCTTGGAAAAACCACCACGCTTTCTGTAAGTGACAGTATGTCCGGTGGTCCCGATATTTTTGGACGCCGCACTGTGTCACGCAAGAACGAAGAACGCCCGCTGATGCTGCCCCAGGACATTACCAAGCTTCATCCTGACAAAGTTATTCTTGTGCCATCCGGTCAAAACCCGGTGATGGCACAGCGCATTAAGTATTATGAAGACCCTTACTTTATGAGCCTGATAAATGCGCAGTCTGGCAAGCTGCCCTACCCTGAAATTACGACAAGTGACATTCGTAGCCTCATTACCGCTGAAGTGCGTGAAGCGTTGGACAAGGTAAGCGTTTCACAGAATTTAGGTGTTGCTGGTGCAGACGCCACCGCGACGGAAACCAAGCCAGACATCCAGAAAAATATGGCTGAAAAGCTGGAAGAGTCAGTAATTGAGGCCGAGATTGCATTTAATGACGTAAAAACAGAAGAGCTAGGAGAAAAATAAATGAGTGGATTAGAGGAATTTTACAAAAAACACCCGAATATTTCTGAAAACGATTTTGATTTGGGCCTTGAGGCAACATCAGACGGCTATGCCATTTCTGATTACGTGAAAGCCGAACAAGCGGTTCAGGAGATCAAGTCTGCATTTGGTGACGAGGTGAACTCCAGGGACGACTTTCAGGCTGTTTTAAGTGAGGTGCATCCATATTTAAGCGAAGGTGAAGTCAATGAGCTGTCAGACAAATTTGCCAGCATTGTTGAAACCGATATGACTGCTGTTCGTGACAACGTTGCCGTTGATGAAGCGCCAGAACATGCTCAAAATGTAAATGAGGAAGAACACAGTCGCGTACTTGCCGAAATCAAAGCTGGTGTTGCGGATCAATTTGATGGTGCTGCTGATGAGTTTACAACCTTTGAACCCGTCATCGTTAATTTAGCGGATCATGATGTAAACGCCGAAGGCCGCGATGCAATCAAATTCAGAGATGCAATTTTGGATCTTAATAAAGATCTTGCTACTGGCGAGCTAGATCGTGTGACCGCGGAACGGTCTCAAGTGGTCATTGACGAGTCAATCAAAAACCATGGCGATGTTTTACTTGCTGCGAGTGAACAATATCCGGATTTTGTTGCAAGTCAAATTGAAGCGGATGCTGGTCACATTACTGTTGACGTATCAACTGATCCTGACGTCGTAGCCGCAGAAGCAAAACATGGTGAGTTTATGGAACTTCTACTTGAATACGACCAGGAGAGGTTACTAACCGCACAGCAAACGCAGGCCATCACGGAAGCCTCTCCACAAGAGGTAGATCAGCCCTTAAACGAGACCCAATCCTTTGGGGAAACCACACCTCAAGAAGTCGGCCAAGCCATAGCTGAATTTACCAGGGGCGGGTTTCAGCACATTGATGATGTATCCCAAAGTACCATATTTTCCAAGGTTGCATTATTAGAGCAAGAAAACGCGGAACTTCAACGTGGTGATAACTTTGAATCGGTTCAGAAAAACAATACGGCCGTTGAACAACTCTTGGTCATTGCCGCCCTTGAAGGGTCAGAAGAGCCACGCGCGGTAAATGCTCTTAATTCTGTGAATTACGATATGAACCTTCTTGCAGAAACACCCGTCCCAACACAAAGCTATTGGTCTGTTGAAGATCAGGATGATATTCACGTTGGCAGTGATCGTGACCGGCAACTGCAATCTATATTGGATGCCGTAACCGAAAAGCGCGAATTGGAAACGGTGCTTGCAGACAGATATAACGAAGCGTTGGAAGAGCCTAACCCGGATATTCAATCGAAGGAAATCGCCAAGCTAACGTTAGATTTGGATGAATTGCGCCAGGAACAACGCATCGACGCTTACAGGGAGAAACGCCAGGCTGTTGAACATGATTATGGCATGGAAATGTGATGTATAGTCTAAACGGCACATCATTCGAACCTACATCCAAACAACGTCCCCCCTATTGGAGCTCAAGGCGCAGCGTACGCCCTACGGCCTTGGCGGCACGTGCCAGGATTGCAAGCGTCACGGTATCATTTTTGGGATCGAGCAAACGATCAAGTTGCGAGCGGCTGGTTTCCAGGCGTTTAGCCATTTCGACCTTGGAAATGGATTGCTCTTCCATTGCAGCGGCGAGCTGAAAAGCCAGCACACGCTTGACTGCGCGTTCGGTGGTTTCCTCAACGGTGCCTTGGTCACGCAAGAAATCCTCGAACAGCGCCCCTGTCCTTCCTTTTTCAGTGTCGTTGTTCATATCAAACCTCTCATTCTTTTCATAGCAACGGCGGTCTCTTTGTCTGGCGTCTTCTGGGTCTTCTTGATGAAACCATGAAGTAAGACCATGTTGCCCTTATGGGCACAAAAGAACACACGGGCGATCCGGCCGCTGCTCAGGTTGCTCCTGATTTCCCACAACCCTTTATAACCCTTCATTAATCGACAAAGCGGCATACCAACAGGCCAGCCAAACTCGGCCGTCCTGATATCATCACCAAGGGTCTTGCGGTCTTCAGGTGATAGGGACAAAAGCCAATCCCGGGCGGGAACTCTGCCACTATCGGACTGAAAGAACCGCGCGGGAAGGTGTTTCAAATCGTTCACTCCAATAATGTACCATGAAAGGTACAGCTTGCAAGAGGTTTAAGTTGGCTCATGAAATTATCGAATACCCCCTACATCCCAAAAGCATCATCGTCATCAAGCGCTTGAACTTCTACAGATATACGAAGATCATATATGCGCCTGTATTCATCAACGCGTGACAACGGTATGCCCAGCTCCTCATGCGTTTCTGCCAGAGCAACAATCGCACGCGCCGTTTTGAGTTGATCTTCAATCTCTGGTAAATCAATGGAAAGCGGTTCCGTATTTCCCTTGGCAATTTCCTCAATCACGTTATCGCCATAGCGGGCCTTTAAATCCTCGACAAAGACTTCGGCATGATCACTGGATCCAAAATGCACAACACGATTTTTCTCGTACACCTGCACAAGATCATCAAAGGTACGCTTGAGACGTGGTAGATCTACAGTTTCTTGCACAGCTTTAATCTCTGCAATACTTTCAGCTACTTCGATATATATTCCGTCAACAATCACAGCCGCTTCCTTCAGCTGGTCGTCATCCTCCATGTCCAGCCCACGGTGTTGAGCCACCGAAGCAATATCACCTAAAATCCACAGGCGTTCCTGATATGCACTAAACGCACCTTTACTGTACCGCGCGGCAACAATAGCACCATTCAAACCTGCATCGTTAGCTTGATGTCGAATAACTCCGCGGATACGATCCATAAAGCCCTCATTAAAGGTGCTTTTATTAGTTTCCTTATTGCCCAGATAAATTGCTGTGCTTGGCTGTTCATCAACCATAACTGCACCACGGTAATCACCAAGGGTATTTGCTACTTTCTTAAAAATTGGGTTCCACGTTTTCAAGTTCTTATCCAGGTCTTCACCTGAATAAAAATTCAAATTATCGGTCATTTTCAATGCCCACGACATATAGGCTTTGTCAGACTTAACATCATCAGATTCTAGGGTATTGATTAATTCCACTGCCTTTCTTTCAATAACGCCGCCATCATTAAGCGTTTTAGACCTGCTCAAGAGATCAGCTTTCAGCGTTTCATCTTCGACTGTTACTGACAGCCCTGCGTAAGCATCCGCCGTTTCCTTCATATGTTGCTTGGCCGCTTTAAGCGCTTCCCCCACAAGAGGCTTACCAGCAGCCACCCTGCCCTGATCCTTGGCAAGGTCAACCTCATCCCGCTTCGGCCCATAGGATAGAATACCACGCTCAACGCGCGATGATGTGTCGAGATAAACCCCGTAATCCTCGGCGATATCAACGAAGCGTTCCTTCATCATCTGAATGTTGAAGTCGTGATCCTTTGCCATATAGAACCAACGATCATCATGGATGCCGCGATTATTTACCACAAAATGAACATGTGGGTTTAAACGGTCCGTATGAAGTGCCGCAATATAAGACCATTCATCCTGGGCATGTTCCCCACTGGTAAACATTTCTTCAGCCCAAACTTCCGCTATAGCCTTGGCTTTCTTAGGCGATACATGATCTGGAAAACTCAATAGCAAATGCGATGTATGCCCCTGTTTAGGTGTCCCGCGCCACTCCGTTTTCCAATCCTCTGCAATCGCTTCACGCTGCTTGCCTGATAAGAATGGTGACTTCCCGTCACCGTGTTCCACCTGATTTCCAAACACATCTTCGGCCTTGGAAAACAGGTAATCCAATTGGCCCCGCAAGCCCTTTGCGGAATGTGCCCCACCACTGGATATCTTCTTAAATACCGCTGACTGTGAACCTTGCGTTGAGCGCAAAAGGTTACTCGCCAAACGAGAGGTTTTAACCGCTGGCCGCGCCTTGGAACGTCCCGTATTTTGCAACCGTAAACGACCGTGCTGCTTCAGCTCAATCGTTCCAACCAGTGAGGATGCAGCCCCCTTAGTCACGGTGCGCCTCCATATATTTTTCAAACAGGATAGCGCCCCTACGGCGCTGCTCTTTTACAATCCGCCGCAGATAAATCCGCAATGGCTCAAGGGCAGACTTCAAAGTATTCAGTTCATTCCACTGTCGGTTCACCAGTTCGATTTTGTATGAATTAGCCGCCTTTGATATCTGGTTTAAGTTACGGCCAATACCCAAAAGGTTCCGGTTCAATGTTTCAATTTCCGCAGCGGTTTCTTTATCAAACTCTAACAGACCTTCGGCAGAACGCACCAAAGTACGCAGCATGTCTGATCGTGATTTGAACTCGTATTTTACGACCAGATGATCCAGCTCGCAAAGTTCTAGTTCAGACACACGGCATTTGATTGTAGGGCCGAATTTTGTAGTTAATGCGGGGCTTATAAAAACGGAATCTGATTTGATTTTCTTCACGGCATAGAGTGACAGGCCCATAACTTCGGATACAGATTGGACACTTCCACCAGCCTTCAACTTAGCAATTGCAGCCTTGCGTTGATCTGGTGTGAGTTTCTTATATTTCCGTATTTTTGATAATTCGACCATTTTGTGGCCCACCTTGCATTTCCTGCTACCTCTCTTTATTGCAGAAAACCGCACATTCTACAATAGCCGTGTCGCAGACGCGGATATTGTTCAGAAGAATGATGCAGAGGGGAGCTTGCGAGCCTCGCGGTTTTCGAACAGCAATAAAGAGCCATTACGGAGGGGCGTTAAAATTTTTCAAATTTTAATCATAAGCCCCGCAGCGTGCGCTTGGAACAAGCCCGCGCGAAAGGTGCAATTTGAGCCATTGCAGAGGCGGCAGAAAATCCCATTTTCGATTAGCCGCCTCTGGCGCGATTGAGACAACGGATCAATCGCGTGAGCGCAGCCTTCACCAATGAAGGCTGCTGAAAATCGTCGATGCAATCGTCATTTAAAAACGGCCTGCCCAAAACTTGTTTTGGAATAGCGGCCTGTTGAAACCACTTCGCAGCCAAGTCAAAAAGACTACACAATCGCTCGATCCACTTTGTCTCGCTCATGTGCATTCTTTTTGATGCTACCTTTTGAAACGACTGTTGGAAATTTCAAAGGGGCACATTTCACCGCACCCGAATATCACGGCATTGAGCCGGTCCAGTGCCTTGCGCTTCGGTTCCGATTTTTGGTAACAGCATTTTGCGGCAGCACCCGAATATAGTTATTGCACTCCAGTGATTTCAAAACAATAAGCTGCCTTGTCTCCGTAGTAGCTCAACGGGATAGAGCAACCCCCTTCTGTGGGCAGGGTACTGGTTCAAATCCAGTCGGGGGCACGACCCTTTTAACCGATCCACGCGGTCCGCATCCATCACACCGCGCTTGAGACGCATAACCGTCAGATCGCAGGCCGATGATTGCGGATACTGCCACCACACAAACCAACCCTGTCTTTCTTGTTTTCCTGGCAAGGCCGCCAGCGGCGGGCTCTCGACTTCTCGCGCATGTGATGCGCTGCCAGTCCAATAGGGTATGTGATGCGCTGCCATCCCAACGGGCCCGAGAAACTGCCGCCAAAAATGGCGGCGCGGCGCGGGTTACCCACAACCCTTCGTCGTTCGATACCTGGGGTCTCTCTCCTACGGGCGCAAGGTCAGAACAAAATCTCCCATGGTCGATTGCGTTCTGACTGGATAACCCGCCCCGCCGAGAGACGATCCGTTCCTGACCAGATCGCAAGCCTTCAGAAAGTGGCGCAGCCTTACAGTAAAAGACCAACCCGCGCATTGCACAAACGGATCAATTAACATTGATATTAGCCTTTATTTGTCATACATGTATGACAAGAGGAGATTAACATGTTGTCGATACGACTGCCCGAAGAAATAGAAACCCGTCTGGAACATCTTGCGAAAGAGACGGGACGCACCAAAAGCTATTATGCCAGAGAAGCCATTCTTGAGAAGATTGAGGATATGGAAGATGTGTATCTTGCTGAGCAAACTCTGGAGCGCATCCGTCGCGGCGAAGAGCGCGTCTACAGTTTTGAGGAAGTGGAGCGTGAACTTGGTCTGGAAGATTGATTTCACGAACGCAGCCAAAAAACAACTTTCCAAACTGGGAAAACCAGACGCCAAACAGATCACCACATTTCTCCGGCAAAGATTGTCTGAACGAGACGATCCCCGCCAGCTTGGAATTGCGATGCAGGGATCAAACTACAGCGGACTCTGGCGTTACCGTGTTGGAGATTATCGGATCATTGCCAGCATCGACGATGAAAGCATTCGGATTCTGATTGTGACAGTAGGACACCGCCGAGAGGTCTACCGGAAATCGGGCTGAATGCTTTTTTCTAGCAATGCCGCCAGCGGCGGGCTCTCGACTTCACGACTTCTCGCGCATGAAATGCTCTGCCAGCCCAACGGGGCTGACCCATCGGCCTGATCACCAATGGATTTGAATTAAGAGCAGAGCGCGAAGCGCGTCGTCTCTAAATTCTGACCCACTGGCGAAGTGTCGGAGGTAGCAACTGCAAGAAAAATCGATAGGGACCTGGTGCGGCTCGCAGCCCGTAGGGCGAGAACACGGCCCTGTCTATTTTACTTGCGGGCGCGAGAACCCTGCGGGTTCTTAGAGCAAGGGGCGACCAGCCCCGCGCAGCTCTTAAAAAACAAACAGAAATATCGTCGGGCGGATCAGAGCGTAGCGGCGATCCGCACGCCCGTAGATGCCTTAAGCCCCGCACTGGCGCGGGGCTTTCCATCGTATTAACCCGGGTCAGATGAAACTGCTGCGCTGCAACAGAAAAAAGGGCGGCCACTTTGGGCCGCCCAGTTGGGAGTTGGGTTATTCGACGACGTCATCGTTGCCGGTTTTGGTTTTGGGCGCAAACAGAACGTATTCGCCGTTGAGGGAATGGGCATCGAGTTTGATGTTCATGATGGCTTTGCTGCCGTCTTTGCCGGGAAACGCCGCGCCAACTTTGGTGAAGTAGGTTTTGTCGTCTTTGCCTGTGCTGGCGATACAAACATTGTAATATTTATGGGTCATCGTAAGGTCCTTCCTTGTTTCGATGGGAAATTGAAAAGCCTTGGGGATAGCCGAGGGGTCACGTTAAAAATTGTCTTCCGCGCGGAATTGGCCTTGGCCAAGGGGAATTTTTGACTTGAAGAGGGTCTGCTCCACTTAAGCATTAAGGAGCCAATATGACGTCATATTGGCTCCTTAATGCACCACGCTCGCTGTATGCGATGACCTGTCTATAACCACAAGGATTCTGGAATGAGCATACGTTGCTATAGGGCAGGCCCTTGTCCACTCTGCGCCAAGGCTTATTGATCCATCTTAAGAAACAAGGCAGGTCTGCGCTGATCCAGCAACATAAACCACATTGTTTGTGCCGCCGCAGGCAAAGACAGTGCCACCGGATTGATCAGATGGCATGACTGCTTAACCTGGCAAAGAAGACGACAACGCCCACCCGGATCAAACGGTATGGCCCAAGCCCCGAAAGCGAACCCACGCTGTTTGCCGCTGCCAAACCGATCGCTGACAGAAGCCCGATAGACCGTCCAATATGCCTTGCCGCGCCAACCATGTTGGTCTGGCTTGAAGACACATGCACCGCTACTGTGAGGGTGCGCCACTTTCTGAAGGCTGCGATCTGGTCAGGAACGGATCGTCTATCGGCGGGGCGGGTTATCCAGTCTTTGCACAATCGACCATGGGAGATTTTGCACAGACCTTGCGCCCGTAGGAGAGAGACCCCAGTATCGAACGACGAAGGGTTGTGGGTAACCCGCGCCGCGCCGCCATTTTTGGCGGCATTCTAAAGACAAGGCAAGTCCCCCGAAAATCACCGGACCTAAAAAAACGGCCCCACTGCTTAGGCAAGGCCGTTGTCATCGATATAGAGTGCTATTCAAGCCCTGCGAGCGGCAGTAACTTGTCGATAGCGAACAGCAAACCAATCAGCCCGCCTATTATGTAAATTGTGCGGTTACTGCTTTGCATAATAAGCGTTGTTAAATCGGATTTGACTTCGGCAATATCGACTTTTAAGGCGCTTTCAACTTTATCGATCTTGTTTTCAACAACAAGAACATCTGACTTTGTAGCAAGTTCCGAGGTATCAGCGGCGGTGAGGCCTTCAACAATGGCCTCGGCCAGGCCTTCTTCGGCCCCCGCTTCCCGGAGCTTCTTGGTGAAGGCGAGTGTATCGATCTGTAGTGCATGTGCCATGTTTGGTATCCTTTCTGGCAATATAGGGTGTTTTTCGAGGTTTGCCTAGCGGCGCTTTTTGCAAGCAGGGACGAACCATATGCTGATCCGTCCCCGGTCTATCTTCACGGCCCCATCAGGCGATCCTGATCTATGGCCCAATTTACTGCTTCCGCTGCATCCGCTTCCACATCCTGTGTGTGTGATTTTGGGCAGGTCTGGCAGACAGGTGCAGGCAAACGCAGGAAGGGGTTGGGAAAGAGGGTGTAGCGGCGGGACTGTTTTGCTTGCAAAACGGACCAGAGCGTAAACCGATGGCACAGCCACCGACCGGAGTGCTCGCGCCCTGCCAGACCGGAATGCCGGGTGCAACGCCGCACGGAGCGTTTGCGCGACCGGGCGACAGGCGATAGCCTGTTCACTTCCACGGATACGACAAACACAGCGCATCATATCTTGGTGCCCCTGGCTTCGGCCTTGTCGGCCAGATTAAGCGCAACGCCTGGCGCGTACATTGAAGCCCCGAAGGAGACAGGTCGCCTGAAAGACGCGGCCCTGCTTGCCCGCCTGCAAGCAGGGCTGTGTTTGCAAGGCGGCCGGTATGAGGCGCAGGGACCTATGCGCCGTTCTCGACGCTCCCCTGTAAAAGTTTTGTGATCCTTGACGCTGGTTTTTATCTGCGACAGACAGGCAGCAGGCTTGAAACCATTGCACAACGGATCACCTGAAGACTGCGGTGAGCGGTTGGGCAATCGGCTGGAATAACGCAGGGCCGGGCTCTGCCAGACAGGCAGATGCCCACCGACAGAAAAGTTTTAATCCGACCTTCCAGCACGCGGTCGCCCAAAGAGTTGAAACGCAGCAAATGCCACAGATGCGGCCGCCCTGCGGTCTGCCTGCGGGTCGCTGAATATGGACAGATCAGGTGAGTGCTGAAGAAAAAACAAACTGCCTGGTCCCGAACCTTCACAAAGTTGCTATCGTCCTCGTTTTACACTGAACAGCCGTTGTTTTTAGGACTTCATCGGAAACAATATGTTCGATTCCTGCTCGTCCCAGAGAACTCCGAAGCATGGATCGCCTGGTCAGCAGGCCTCTAAACTGTGTCAGTCGAGCGTCTTGACCGATTGAATGCGACTGCCCTGACAGCGTGAGCAACGCACATGTCCAAGCGCTTCGCTAATCCGGGTTCCACGGGGATAGCGATCACGGAGCGCGCTCACAGGCAAAATACCCTGATGCCCGCAGGCGCAGGTGATCCGGAGCGTCGTCGCGTAACAAAAATGTTCCAGCCGCTGGCCCTCAACCCGCAGTGCGGCATCAGGTTCAATTCGAACCGCCGGATGCGCTGTACGCTTCCGCTCAGTCTTGCGCCGCCGCCCCGTAAACGCCATCTGTGCTTTCCCTTATGATCTATTCAGAGACTGTAGCCACATGATCCGGTAAACGGCAAGCCGACCCTGCCAACCAGCGGGGCATTTCATGCTCCGCTGGACTGGCAGCCTCTCGGGCCCGTTGGGATGGCAGGGCATCACATACCCTATTGGACTGGCAGCGCATCACATGCGCGAGAAGTCGAAAAGCCGGTTGGCCATGCCGGCCAATGGCGCATCATATGTGCGAGAGGTCGTTGCAAAATATATCAACCGCGCAAAATAACCCGGAAACAAAACGCCGCCCCCGATCTGGAGACGGCATTGCGCACACAACATTGCACATCGGCCAAAAGCGACAGCCGCGCATTCCGCCGGCCACCATGGGTGACCGGCGATAGGCCGGAACTGCCCGGGCTGGCTTATGCCCACCCGACGAACCCCGCGATCGCGGGCGCATCGGTCACGATCTCGACCTCGTCGCGCCCGAGCTTCGCAAAGGCAAGGCAGAGCGAAACATCCTCTTGACTGTCCCATGTGCCATGGCATCTGTCCGTCGCAATCTCCCACACCGTATAGGACGGTGACCACACCGGCATCGCGCGGGCAGCGTAGTGCCGCATTTTAGCTTGGCACGGCGCGCACAGGTAAGTGCCAGACGATGGCTTTTGGCAGTCCACACAAAGCCCCGCCGCCCGCAAACGCCGTCGCTTCACCCGCGCCCGGGCACGGTCTTTATCGGCGCAGGCCGGGCAGAACCGCCGATCCGGCTCGGGGGCAGCCGTGCCGCAGGTCACACACAGCCCATCGGCAACACGGGCCCAGTAGAGACGCTTCTGGTTTTCCCGATTGCGGGCTGAACAGCTCGCCCCTCCACGCTTCACCCCACAGGCTTTACACAGCTTGCGTCCCGGGGCGGGTTCCGTCTTGCCGCAGATCGGGCAAAGACCCTGTGCGGCGCGTGCGGCATAGCGCTTCTTGATGACCGCGTTGCCGTTATCGGCGCAGACCCTGCACAGCCGTCGTCCTGAAACAGCCGCCCGTGATCCGCAAACCGAGCATAATCCACAGGCAATCCATTTAGCTCTGCGGGCGCGTGCGCGTTCATTCCTACATTCTGACATCGTTCTATCCTTCTTGTTCAAGTGTTGAACCGGGGCCACAATGCGGCCCCGGTGAGAGCGTACTCAGACCTTCGCGGCACCCGCATAGAACAGCCCTGTTGCCAGCGCGCCCCAGAACTGGACCCCGCTCTTTGGTGTGCGCTGCGCGGTACAGACAATGATCTCGTTGCGTGCCGGCCGCATTGTGCGCACCGTCCCGCAAGAAACGATCTCGCCGCCGGATCCCTTTACCGGGCGGATTTCGCCGTTGGACATCGAGCGAAACCGCTGAACGTCATAGTGCTCCTGATCCTTAAGTCCGCGACCGAAGAGGTGGGTGATATACGTGCCGGATGGTTTGGCCCGGGTTGGTACTGTGTGCATCATGTGCATCCTTTCTTTTTGCGCCCCAATGACGCATCCAAAAAAGAAGAATTCTTTCACTCTCCTGCGCGACAAATGCCGCCGCGCACAGGCGTTGCCGGCGCGCACAGCACGACAGATCTATAGTTGAACGACTTAATTTTGGTCATGTGCTTTTCCGGAATGCCGCCAAAAATGGCGGCTCTCGACTTCTCGCGCATGTGATGCGCCATTGGCCGGCAGGGCCAACCGGCTTCTCGGGCATGTGATGCCCTGCCATCCCAACGGGCCCGAGAGGCTGCCAGTCCAGCGGCGCATGTGATGCGCTGCCCATTGGGCGCGTGGCGGGTTACCCACACCCTGGTCGTTCGATACCTGGGGTCTCTCTCCTACGGGCGCAGGGTCAGAACAAAATCTCCCATGGTCGATTGCGTTCTGACTGGATAACCCGCCACGCCAACAGTTCACCTTGCCCAGGCAGGCAGTGCCCGACCTGCAAGGCAGCCCGTTCCGGATTGCAACACGCCGCAGCGTTCATCCGACCAAACCAACGCCCCTGCCCTGCCAGAGTGGCGCGCCAGTGGCCGTGTCTGATCTCATGACCTTGCCATCCAGTGCGGAAACATTCTTGACACCGGCCACCTCACCGCCTCATTTGCAATGGATGCAAAGCTATCTGGAAAAACGCGACCCGGCTAAAAATCAGGACCGGTTTTACTCCATGGCGGTGTTGCCCAATCTGTTTGGCGAATGGACCCTGCGGCGGGAATGGGGGCGCATTGGCGCGTCCGGACAGGTGCGGCTGGATTTATACCGAAGCCAGGCCGAGGCCGATGAGGCCTTGCTGGCGCTGGAGGACCGCAAGCGGCGGCGGGGGTATTTCATGGAACCGCAGCAATTGCCGATGTTGTGAGCCACACCAATCAGCCAGAGCCACACCGATGAACCAACGCCGCCCATAAGGTTATAATAGCGGCCATCTATAATGGCTTTCACCCCTGCGCAGTTTTGCAATACTTACTGGTTGTTTTCTTTGTAGTAATCAAAATATTATCATAATGAATACTACTAAATGGTTTTGAAAAATGTGTGGACAACACGGCGCACGTCCGGTTTTGAGGTAGGGGGTATTTGACTAAAGGTACGGGATAATTGCGCCCTCCCCCCGCTATCAAATGTCCTATAGGTTTTTGATCGAAGATTTATGAGAGTAGTTTTGAGGGGCCACTTCCAGCGCTATCGAAATGTATACAATGCGAGGGGCAAAAATATTGACATTAGGTAAACTGGGATATACATATGACATATGCCACCATCAGGAAGCCAATGCCTCATCCAGAACATATCAGAGAAGCCCGCCTCTTTCGGAACAATCGTAATCAAGCGGTGCGTATCCCAGTTGAATTCGAATTGCCTGGTAAGAGGGTTACAATCCGGCGCGATGGTGATCGGTTGATCATTGAGCCTATGCAAAAACCTGGGCTACTCGGTTTGCTTGCCAGTTGGGAGCCGTGCAATGAAGCTTTTCCTACTATAGAAGATACGCCCGCCAACCCAGAAGATATCTTCTAGTGGGTTATCTTTTGGACACCAATATTATCAGCGACCTGATCCGCAACCCAAATGGGCAAGTTGCACAGCATATTGCTCGGGTTGGAGAAACTGCCATTTGCACCAGCATCATTGTAGCCGCTGAGTTGCGATACGGATGTGCAAAGAAGGGTTCTCCGGTTCTTTTAAACAAGGTGGAAAGTCTTTTGGCAGAAATACCCGTTTTTC
>CBDHDW010000009.1:0-44118 GCA_965261915.1 Candidatus Poriferihabitaceae bacterium
ATCTGGTCCCCGACCGCAGGCGGGTGGCTGATGTCTTGCGTCGTGGCTTGTGCCTGAAGCGGGCCGAGATCGTAATTGATGCCCGGGCCATGCATCTGGGTCGGTGCGTCTGCCCTGATCGTGCCGACCAACCCGATGCCGATCCCGCCGCGTGGCATGTAAGGCCGGTTCTGTTCGCCTGCGGGTGTCCATGCGTGGGCCAACACGACCAGTTCCTTTGAACCGCGCGCATGGAAGATTATCTGAATATCCCGACCGAGAGAGGTGCGGCCGGCGGTTGAAACCAAAACGTCCACATCCGCAAGATCGGCCAGCGACAACACCCGAACACGGGTTACGCCCACGATGTTTTTGATCTGGTTGTTCAGATCCCGCAGGGCGTATGTGCTGGCGGCCGTAACCACCTGTGTGAGTAGCCGGCTTTCCTGCACACCTGCCTGCGCGCGGATGTAATGTTGGGCCAGACGCACGCCCTGCTGTGCCAGCGGCACCGCAATCATCATCACCAGCACGGCTTCAAACAGGCTCAAGCCGCAGCGGGCGTGGCGGGGGTATCTGGTGCGGCGGGGTCTGTGCTGTGCTTCGCCATGTGGTGCGGATGCACAGCCGTGGATGCCGTGCCGGCCCGTTGGGCGCAGCACCGCGTTCCGCGCGTATGTGAATATCCGGATCAGCATCCTGTGCAATCCTTTGTTTGCAGGCGTTTGGTCTTAAGGTGCAGCGTTGTGAGGCTGTCTGCTTGCAGCAGTGCGGGTGGTATGTCGTCGTCAGCCTTTGAAGGGTCGGGTTCCACCGCCACCACGTCCACACCTGTTGCGGTGAGTGTGCCGACATTTAGGTTATGCCCACCCAGATCAAGCGTGCCGCCGCCTGCGAGTTTCGGCGGAGGGTGCCCCGCACGGCGCATCCGCAGCACATATTCCGGATTGATCCCGGACAGCGGTGCGGTCAGAATGACCCGTTCGGATTTACTTGCGTCACATGTGCGGGCCGGGCGTGGCTTTGTCGGCTCTGGTGATGGTGATTGCGGTGCCGCTGGCACAGCAGGGCGTGCGCCGTGACGGGCCAGCCGGGCGATGACGGCGCAGATCTGCGCCCTGCTTCGCCCGTCCAGCGCGCTTAGCCGCAATGCGCCCAAAACCTCAGTCCCGTCCTGCACATGGCTGATCTGATACTCCAGATCAAAGCCGGGGATTTGGAGGGCGAGGCCCGCGCGCCGATAAACATCTCCAAACCGCCCCCGTGCAAACACAGGCAGATTCTCAAGTGCGAACGACATTACGCTTACGCCGGCTTCCGTCAGGCCCGTTGCCAGCGCATCCCGGTTCTCATGCACGTAATAATCAAAATCCGCCGCGATTGCCGCGAGCTGCACAGCCCGGGCCTCGGCGCGCGCCGCACTGGCGTGGCGCAATTGCGCTTGCGCGAACTGGCTCATGACGATGGTGATGACCAGAACAGCCAGCACGGCGGCCGGCATCAAGGCTCCGCGCCGGGTGCGGCGTGGTGCTATGCGTGCCTTGCGGGGAAACCCCGGAGATGGCTGGCTGTTCTGCATGGTGGGCATCCTCAGAAGGTCAAGACGACGTCGGTTTTTTCGTTGTTCGCGTCTTTGTCACAGGCAATGCGAACCTTATCTTCGGTAACCGGGTCAAAAGCAGCCGTATTTTCAATCACAAGGCTGTCGAGCCCCGCGTTTTTATTGGCAAATGTCATGGCGGCCGCTTCACAGCCAGACGGCGGCAGGTCTGCCACAGTCACGACAAAGTGTCGGTCGCCTCCGTCACCCGAACCCGGGACAATGGTGATCTCGGTGCCGTAGGGCGAGAAGAACTCGTAACCGCCGCCAGATTTCTTGCGCAGTTCCTTGGTGGTAAAACCCTCGTTTTTCAAAAAATCCACAAGTGAAATGGCGGTATAAACACCGGAATAAGTGTGATCACGCTCGATGATGGCCACGGCGCGGGTCAGTTGCGAGCGCAGGGCTGCGGTGCGTGTCGAGTCAACAACGCCGTTGTAAAGCGACAGCACGCCCACCAGTACGGGAATAAGAACCAGGGTCCATAAAGCGACATCGAACATCGTCACACCGGCGCGGCGCGCACGCGGTCGCCGCAGCGGCTCAGGCTTCAGTAGGGCAATCCAGGTGTCCTTTTTCTGCAGCGATTTAAGCTGTTGGAGGGCGTTGTTCACGCGCTGTGTCAGCGCAATCCGCGCTTGCTTCAAGCGGGTTTTGCTTGTGTTTAGGGTAAAATTGGTCATGGTCATCCTTTCAAGAGATGGTGCGCAGGCTGTTCGCCATGTTTAGCCGGGCGCTGTTTTTCGTTGAAGTGTGGGGGGTGTCAGCTTGTTTGGTTCTTTCTTGGCGCCCCCCTCACAGAATGCTTTGCAGTGCGGTAATGATCAACCACACGAGACCCGTCAGCAGAGCAGTCCCTATCAGTGTACCGAGCAGTACATTTCGCAAGGTCATCCCACCGGCATGGCATCGCCGGGGTGGACGCAGCCTGTCAGGTTCAAGCCTGTCAGGCTTGAGCAGGGCACGCCATGCCGCATTGTTCTTGAGCAATTCAAGCTGTTGCCGGGCGCGGTTGATGCGCTGTGTCAGCGCAATACGTGCCTGCTTCAGCCATGTTTTGCTTGTATTTCCGTTAAAATCAGTCATGGTCATCCTTTCAAAAGATGGTGCGCCAGGTGTCCTCTAAATCTGAGCTGGTCCGCTGTTATTTGGTGAAGTGAGGGGGGTGTCTTTTTGATTGGTGTCGCCCCCCTCACTGAATGCTTTGCAGCACGGAGAGTGTGCTTGACACGGTGGCCCCGATGGCGCCGGCAACCGCGCCCATCAGCGCCATGTTCATAATACGGGTTTGCACCTTCACGCGGGTATCCAGCTCTTCCAGCCAGCGGTCCAGAAACCCTGCGAAGGTCTCCACCCAGTCGTCTTTGCCATCAAGGGCGGCCATCACCGCATTCAAGTCACGGGCCGGAAAGTCATGCCCGGTTGCTTTGAGGGCCTCTCCCCAGCCGCGTGCGGTCAGTTGCACTGCAATCGCATGAATGCGGGACTTCAGATAGCCGCGCGTGCCGGTGCCGAGCTCATGCAGCAGCTGTGAATTCAGCGTCTCGCCCATGCGCCCCAGCTCGGTCACCGTAAAGATAAATCCGGTGCCGACCTGCAAGCGATAGAGCGAACAGGGCAGGAATTTGTCGAGAAACACCCGTCCCGGCCCGGCATAGCGCGGCAAAAACAGCCGTAAAAACATGAACACCGCTGCCAGCCCGATGAGCACCCACTGGAAATTGCCCACGAACCAGAGGCTGAAGTTGCCAATGGCCCGGGCGGCCGGTGACCAGCGCTCAAGCGGCGCCACATCGATCAGTGCCGGAAACAGTTCCGATCCCAGCATATAAAACACAACGCCCATCAGGGCTGTCAGCAGGGCGGGCATGGCCAGCGCGCCTTTGATCGCGCGTCCCAGCCTGTCCTGCTGTTCGGCCAGCCGCATGGCACCGCGCAACACCCCTGCGGCACCGGCCGATCCGATCACCCGGAACAACAGTGCCTCGGCCCCACTTGTATAGCGGGCAACCCGCTGGTCGAGATCGCCATACTGGACACCGGTGCGCAGATCCATGATCAACGCGGCCACTGCCGCCTGCCCGCCATCGCGCGCCACGCTGGCTGCGGTTTCCAGTGCCTCCGGCAGATCCAGCTTTGCATCCACCAGATCAGCCACCAGCCGCCAGGTGCGCGCCCGCTGGGCGGCGCCGAAGTTAAAACGTCGCCAGGCGTAGGTGAGTGTGCGTCCCAAACTCATCCCGCTTTCCTTTTCGCTGTTTTTTGCATTGCCGCGCCCTGGAGGCTACTGCGTTGCGCGTCACTCATCCGCTCCGCCAAATCGCCGTGTTTGCGCAGCGCATCATACGGATCAAGCTGGCCCTGCAAGACCAGGTCGGTGAGTTTGCAGGCAATCGGAATACCGCCCATCCCGCCTGCGCTTTCGGGTTTCAGCCAATGGGCCAGCGCGCCGTTAAAATTCTTGGTCAGCACATGATCGAAATAAGCCCGGTCCGGCATAATCACTTCGCCCACCGCAATCTGGCGGCGGTAGCCTGCCCAGGCCAGCTTGCCGGCCTCGTTAAGCGCGTCGCCGAGGCAGGTTGCACAGCCCTCCGGGTTGCGCAGATAGATGCGGTCACGGTCGGCCATGACCGGGGCAAACAGGCGTTGATCCAGATTGTTGAGGCTGGCGGCGGCCAGGGGGGTTTTACAATCGTCACAGAGGAGTGGTGCAAGCGTCTGTTTGATCAGCAGGCGCACCACACCCGATTGCGCCAGTTCTTCGGCCGGCACGCCAAGCGCCATCAACCGAAACGGAATGCCGTTGGCACTGTCCACATGCACGGTGGCATAGATCGCGTGGCCCGATGTGGCAAACTTCAGCGCTTCGCGGCCGCCGGCCCCGTCACGGATTTCCGACACCATGCCGACATCCGGGTTCATGCGCACGAAATTGCGCAGGGCGTCTTCATGCCTGGCCTCGCGTTCGGCCTCGTCGCCGGCCGATTGCAGCGGGATCTGCACCACGCCGGAGCGGTTCAGCCGGTACTCCACCGGATCTTCCAGGGTGGTGATCGACACATGACCCCCGTGGCGTTCGTAAAGTGCTTCGAGGGCGCGAATGAGTGTGGTGGATTTACCGTCGCCGGTTTCGCCACCGATAATCACGCAGCCATGCAGATTGGCGCGGGCGGCAGCCAGCGCGTCTGTGATCTCCGCATCAAAGCCGAGGTCTTCCAGGGCGCCGGTATCACTGTCGTCTTTGTAAAACAGCCGGAACACCACGAAGGAGCCGAGCTTTGTATCGCTCTCGTGAAAACCGCTCTGGCAGCGCAGCTTGACCACATTGGGCGGCATCGGGAACTCCGGCTTTGGAGAGATCGAATAGCTCTGGAACGCCGCGTCTTTTTTGGAAACATTACCGGTGCCTTTGTCCTGGGCATTGAAAGCAAAGCTGATTGCATTCCTGCCTTCCTCGGGTGTCCAGGGCTGGCCATAGTCAAACTCGCGGCCCGCCACCTTGAGGCGCACATAGGTTTTGGTGTCGTGCTGGTAGATTTTGAGATCACTGGCCCTGGCGCGTTCGGCCGCCGAGATCAGTTCCAGCAGACGGCGCTGGCCCTGTGTGCGGGCCACTTCCGCGCGCAGGGCTTCGGTTGCGGTCAGTTTGGCGGCGTAGAACTGTCTTAGTTCGTCCATGGGGGTGATTTTAAAGCTGGTGATCTCGGGCAGAACACCGCTGTCCTGATGCCGCATCAGGGCGCCGGTGAAGTCGTCTTCATAGCGATAGCCATCCGCGACATAGCAGGTGCCGCCATAATGCACCGCCGCAATGCAGGCAAAACCGAGATCACCGGTATCGATAATGCCGTTTTCCAGGGTTCTGATCTGTGGTTTGCCGAAGCTCGGGAGGTTTTTTAACATGGGAGGGTCTCGCTTGGGACAGGCTTAACCGGGACAGGCGCGCCTGTGGTGGGGGCAGCGGAATTGCGGCAAATGACCTTGCTGGAGAAAAAAGAACGTGGCGTTTGGCGGGGGGTCATCATTTCAAACCCTCCCGATCGCTGTCCGGGGTGCCGGACGCCGGGCTGTCGGGTTTATAGACATCCGCAAAGCTGACGGTTTTGAACAGCAGCCCGCCGCCATCGTCAAACGCTGGTTCTGCAAGCGTGCGCGCCAAGCTGCGTTCCACGTCCTGTTCCAGGATGATCACCCCGTCCGCGCTGGAAATACGCGCGATGGTCAGCCCGCCGGGCAGGGTATCGCCGGCTTTTACCGTCAGGCGTGTGCCGCTCAGGGCGTCAAACACAAAGGCATGCAATCCGCCGTCCAGGCTGTCGCCGCCGAATACCGGGCCGGATGTATAGCGGTCGGTGCATTGTGGCAGGGCGGATTGGGCGAGTTCGGTTGATCTGGTCTCACGGAAATCAGTGTCACGGAAATCAGCTGGTGGGTTTGGTGTCGGGGTGTCTTGGTGTTGTTCGGCAAGCTCTGTTTCGGAAGGGATGGGGGCCGTGTTGATCGATACGTTGGCATTTGAGGCCGCTCCGCGCGCCACATCGCGCAGGTGGGTGCGCAGGCGTTCTTCATTGTCCAGCAGTTGTTTCACCTGTTTCTGGCGCTCAATACAGACTTTGAACACTTCGCTTTCAAGGGCCGCGACATTCAGCGCGTCCGCTTCATCGTAAAGTGACAGATAGGCCGCGCGCAGGGCCTCGAACGGGCAGCTGAGGATGTCCGTGCCGCCAGCCCGTGCGGGCGATATGGTTGCGGGTTCGCCCTGGACGAGATCAGCCGGAGATGCCCAGAGGGCTGCGGGCGTATCTGTGGGCTGCTCGGCAGTTTGCGACAGGGCCGTAAAAGCCGGCAGCGTCAGGCAAAACCCGAGAAAAATAAGGCGGCATGGCTTAAGCATCATTGATCTCCCTGTTCAAAGGGTTGTTCCGGGGTCAGCGCGGTGGCGAGATCGGCCACAGAAAACCAGTGCCAGAGAGGTTTTGCGGCGGTTGATTTTGCGGGTTCAACGGGCATCAGGCGCAGGGCAATTTGCGGCCCATAGCTGTTCCAGTCGGCAATCTGTGCGCCAGCGGCATCAAACACATGCCCGCCCGCGTTGAAATAAGCCCCCGCTGGCAGCGGATCAAAAGCCTGCGCCAAGGGTTTGGCCAGCAAGGCATCATAGGCCGTGGCCAGCGGATGCGGCGTGGTGCTTTCAACCGTGAAGACCGGCAATTGCGCGGCGGCGGGCAGAATATCGGCAATATCCCTGTCCTGCCAGTGCGTCCAGTGCAGCAGCAGATGGTCGAAGGGTTTTTGCTTCACCGCGATATAGGCATGTTCAACGACGGTATCCATATCATCCAGCAGCCAGAGCCGGTTCAGCGGCGCGTAAAGCACGAAGTGGCCCCAACGCTCCGCCACCGGATTGCTGTCGGGCGCGGCGGCAAACGTCAGCACCTTGCCGCTCTGGCGCACCATGTCAGGGTATTGCGCCCGCAGGGATGTGTGGGCCTGCGCCTGCGACATCTGCCCCATGCCCGTCAGAGCAAGGGCAAGGGCAAGGCCTGAAAACAGCGCGGTGAAACTGGAGACGTGCCGCATGATCACTCCTTCGTCAGCCATTCATGGGCTTCTTCGTTGACGAATTCGGGATGCAACCTGCGTTTTCCTGGGTCCTGGCGCAGCAGTTCGAAATAAAACCGCGAGGTCTGTTTTTTGTTCACCGTGGTGCCGAGGCTTTTGGCCGACGGAAAACCCGGGCAGATGTCCCAGGTGACTGCCGGAATGCGCGCCTGCAAATGCCCGACATCGGCTTCCCACCAGCGGCCTTTGCTGGCGAGGAAGGTGGTGAGGTCTCCGGTTTGGCCGTCATAGCGCAGCAGTTGATACCAGTCGCCATTACTGTACACAGCTTTTTTAAGCGGGTAGCGCAACGCGCGGAATTTGAGATGTTTGGTGAACCCGGAATATGTGCCGGATCCCCAGCCACCGGTTCTGCCTTTTTCACGGTCCTGAAGACACGCGTGTTCCGCGCCATCCGCGCCATACCAGACGATGCGCACATAGCCGCCATCGGGCCGCATGGCCTCGCCGTTTTCCCAATGGGTGACCCATGCCTGGTTGCGCAGCAGCGGCACCACATGCTCCGCTGCCACATTCTGAAAGATTTTTCCCCGGCCATAGATCTCGCGCTTGTGACGCTCTTCGGCCAGGGTGCTGCCTGCGCCAAGGGTGAGGGCTAAAACAAGCCCGGTTACTATTGAGCCGCCTCTGGCACGGGCCACGGTATCAAACCCCTGCAACCCTGTGCGTTTCTGTTTTTTATTACGGCCCCATAAAAAGCAGAAACGCTTGAGAATAAATGTGAATACAATACGGATCATTGGACTTCTCCTATGTTGTTTTTGAAGTGTTTTGGCGTCGGCTTTGCGGATTTGCGCGGCGTGGCGATCTGCGCCACATCTGCAATCCCTGCCACTTGCCTGCCGTCCGCGAGCCAGCCAACGGCATAGCACAGCGGTTCCAGTACAGCGCGGTAGCTGCGGCCCAGTAGCCAGCGTTTGCGCTGCTGCATCTCGGCGCGGATATCCGCGGTGCGGTGGCGGGCGATATGTTCAAGTGCGTGGCGGACTGCAAGGCGGGTTTTGCCCTCGGCGCGATAACCGTAGCGGACCAGTGGCAGGAAAATCAGATGATAGCCGGTTTGATGATAGGGCGACATGCGCCGGGCATGGGCGAGCCAGATCGCCTGGCGATAGGACCCAAAACCGTAGCGGGCGTTCATCGCGGTGCAGACGATCTTGTCTCCGCCACCATTGCCGCTTCCGGCGCCACCCCCGCCGAGACTATCACGGTCATGGCTGATGTCAGCCCACCCACCAACACCACCACTGGTGTCGACCCAGATACAGTCGCCACGAGAGCAGGATTCATATCCCGTTTTTGGCACGCGTGTCTCAGGCGCAAATGGCACAAGTGTCCATGGCACCGGCGGTGGTGGTGGCACGTAGCGGCAGGAGCGCACTGTTACAACCCATGCTGTATAGGCTGTGCTTAACTCGTCCAGCCATCCGTCACTGTGCCAGTCCACGCCAGTTACCGTTTTCTGACGTTGATATCTGATGTTGCCAGTATAGCCGGAGGGGCAGCTCGAGACCCTGGTTTTAGATGTCCGGTCATTGGCATTGCGATAGCACCTGTCGTCTGACACCGCCCACTCCCCTTCGATCTCGATCACGGCAGCCAGCAATTTCGGGAAACCCTGAAGATCAGGGCTGTCGTCAAATCTCCAGCGCCGGTCGATCTCACGAGCTTCCTTCATTTCGCCAAGCGGGTATCGCGGGTATTCTGCGCGGCAGACCCCGTCGCGGATTTCGGTTCTGTCACCGGGCGCGCTGCGTCGGATCCCGAATTTCCGCACCGCCGATGTCATATAGGCAACAGTGTCCACGTCCAAGGCACCGCCAAACTTCGTGCCCATACAGGCTGGAATGATCTGGCTGCGGTCGCCGGTGATCAAACTCAAAACGCCCCCCACTGTTTTAACAATCCCCAGCGGTTCACCGGTGAACGCTGTGTCCGCGCGGCGGGCGCGCAATTCGGGGGCATCGACAATCTGTTGGGCGCTGAGCCCGTGCTTGAAACCGGTGCTGGTAAAATAACTCAAAAGCATGCCGTCACAATAGCGAAACCTGATACCAAAGCCAGCCAACACATCCATATCGAGGCTGGGCACCAGTTCCGCCGTGACCTGCTGGCGGGTGGTGATTTCGGCCAAGAGGTCTGCGGTACGCTTGCGTTGATCCGCTTCCGGCAACGTCGTGCCCCACTGCCAGGTGATATATTTGCGGACTTGCGCGTGGGCTGTGGTCAACACGCCGGTGTAATTGGCCGCAGCATTCAAAACCTCGCGGCCCAGCGTCCAGCTGTCGTAATCCTGCGCCAGCAGGGCCTGCGGAGTGAGCGCAAGGCTGCCGGAAAGTGCCGATGTCAAAAGCATATTTCTCATAGCATTTTGCCCTTTTCTGTGGGGACGGCGGTTTCCATGTCCGGGTTGGCGTCCCTTGGCGCAACCGCACTTTGTTCTTCAGCAATATCTGTGGGCGCGGCCTTGATGCCTGTGATGGACATCGGCACCAGCACCGCTCGGCGGGTGGTGATTTCCAAAGTGACGGTCTTGCCTGAACGACTGAGCCGGGCCACTTCGGCCCCCTCGATGCGCCCCACCCGCGCGAATATCTCGTCAAACCCGCTTTTCAGCATCACCCGCACTTTGGCGTTCATGCCACCCGCGTTCGAACCGCCGCCCTCAAGCACAATGCTGTCGGCCAGGCCCAGAAACACCGCTTCCGTGGCGGCCAGCAATTCCGCCGGTGCCATGGACACTTGTGCCATTTGCGCCTGAGACACGCGTGCCAAAGACGTTGGGTCGCTCTGATCCGGGATCGCCTTCAGCAGCGGCACGGCAATCTCAAAGCTGGAAAACAGCCGGTTGCCGCGGATTTCCATCGCAACGGCACTCCCCGCATAGACCGCCTCCGCCGCTTGCCGTGCGATGGCGGCATCAAAGCCGCCGCGCAGCTGATATATCCGGTAAGCCAGGGCGAGGTCATGCGCCACGGCGCGGTCATTCGCCAGGGCGAGGTCATTCGCCTTTGCGGGGGCAAAGCCTGTGATGGCCGGATCGCGCATGGCGGGCGTGGCGCAGCCTTCGGCGGTCAGTTGCCAGCCCGGTGCGGTTGGCCAGATACCGGCAAAGGCGGCCAGACAATTGCGCCCGAAACCGGCCTCGTCGCGGAAGGTGGTTAGAAGCGGCGCGATCTGTGGTGCTGCAACCACGGGTTTGGCGTGCTGCCCGGGAGATAAAAACAGGAAACCGGCGGCAAGCGCCAGCGTGGCGGTGCCTGCGACAGCGGCAATCTGCCAGACCGGTCGTTTGGGCGCGATCCTGCCCTCGACACAGACGGGTTCGGATGATGAGGCAGTGGGGTCATCCACTGTGGGGTCATCCACTGCGGGGGGACACAAAGAGCACATCGGAACGCGGCGGGTGACCTCTTCGGCGATATCTTCGGCCAGATCGGGCGCGATTGCCAGCCGGTCAATCTGGCCGGAACTGCACTCCGCTTCAATATGGCTGATCAGCTCTGCGCGGGTGTCAAACAGCCGCTCCGCCCCGATCGCCGGCTTGCCATTCACCAGAACGGCGGCAAAGTACAGATGCTGTTCTGTCAGCTCGAAAGCACAGAGAACACAGTTACCAATGACATGGTCAATCCGGTCCTTTTCGGACAAATCGCCCGCCAGCACGGAAAGCAGCGCCGCGACGCCAAGATATTCAGGCTCTTCCGGTACCAAAGCCGTGCGGTCATCCCAATGCAGTGCCAGGTCATTGGCGGCCAATGACCTGGCTGCCAATGACCCAATCGATGACCCGACTGCTGCCATGGACCCGCGTCGCAGGAGGCTGGACGGCCTGCCGGGCCCCCAGGTCAGCCCGGCCAGCACCGGGCGATCGGCGTATGTGAATATCTTCGGCATCAGTTTACCCTCCGCCTGGCAGTCCGCACGGTTGTGCCGCGCCCTGCATTCCGCACTGCCGGCAGGATGGCCGGGCGCACCAGCACCACCATGCGGATTTTACGGGTCTTGCCCTTGGCGCTTCCCCCGAGCCCGATGAACCGCGCGAGACCGGTGCCCTTGTTGGCGCGGGTGGCGCTTTCCTGTTCATAGCCCGACAGCACCAGGGTTTCGCCGGGCGCCAGCACACTGTCGTTCTGGATCACGCGTTGATCGACTGTGGGGAGCTGTACGGTCTCGTTGCCGGTGGTGAAGGTTTCCAGCTTGACCAGATTGTTTTGCAACAATGTCAGGGAAAGCTGTATCTTGTCCTTGCCCACCAGCCTTGGCAGGGCATGGATGGATATGCCGGTATCAACGACGGCGGCCTTGATCTCTGTTTCTTTGTCGCCGTTATCAGTGGTTTTGGTTGTGGTACCCCCGATATAGCTTTGCGATCTGGTCAGCACAATCGGCGCGACGACACCGCTCTGGGCAATGGTGGAACCAAGCCGGTAATCGACCACGCTGCCTTCCTGTGCCAGTGCCTGAAAGCTGATGGATCCGCCGCCCGACTGCAAGGTGGCGACGCCACTGCCGGTGAGTGCGCCGAGCGCTCTGGTAAAACTGCCATCTGACCCTGTAACATCCAGCCCGACGGCAAACTCATCGGATTTGTCAGCGTCGATAAAATAAATCGCGACCTCCAGCGCAATGCGGGTGGAGAAGATCGCTTCGAAATCTTCAATCACCCCGGCGGCCTTGCGCTGCACGGAAGGTGGGCCAAAGATCGAGACGCGACCGGCAGATTGCGAGAGGGTCACTTTGGCGGGTGGTGGCGCGACTGCCATCAGTTGGGTTTCCAGATCTTTCCACGGATCATAGCCGCCAATGCTGCGGCTCAAGGAGGCACTGCTCCCGCCGCCTTTGACACCTGCAATCGAGGTCTGAAGGCTTGTGGTGCCGATGGGCAGTGACAGGCTGTAGCGTTTGGTCACCATCCGGTCAAAGGTGATGGCGGTGCCGTCGAAACGCCAGGCCAGATCCATGCGGGCGGCGATCTTGTCGAGGACTTTGGATAACGCACCTTCGTGTTTGAGCACCATTTTGCTGCCGATGGGGATCTGGATGACATCGCCATTTGCCAGGCTGTAAACCCGGCGGATATTGACCGGCAGGTCCGTTTGCTTCTTGATCAGCGTGGCCAGGGCCTTGATGCCGACGGCTGACCCGCGTGTGTCGATATTGATACTGCGCGCGCCTTCCAGTGCCCGGGGCAAGGGTTTGCCGCTTTGGGTGCCCTGTGCGACCACAACCGCCTCGCCGTAATACGGGCGATCCACCACATGCACCTTGCCGCGTCCTGCGGCCCGCAAGCGGTCGCGCTGGTCACCGGTCAGCTTTGAAAGCCGTGCGGTGGTGTCATTGGCGGATTTGATGCCGTCGCAACCTGAGACCACCCCGATGCAAAGCACCAGCAGAGCCAGACGGCAGAGCGCTTTGCTCAGGCGCTTGGGTGTTGATGTGTTTTTCCCGGCAATTCCAAAGTGTGTTCTGGACACGCTGCACCATTGAAAACCCGATACCACGCTCTCGTGAATGCGACGGGCTGCAAAAGCGGGTGTTTGTTCGTTCAGCAATGTCACCCCTCTCTCGACTTCTCGGGCCAGTTTGGCCCTGCCAGTCCGACGGGGCTTGCAAGCAAGCCCTGCCGAGGCAATGGATGACCCTGTTACAGATGACCCTGTTACAGATGCCCCAGTCATAGCGGCCTGCCGATGCGAATAACCTTGTTGGCATAGACAGAGATCGCCAGCGGGCGGCCCGCGCCTTCAAAGCCGACAACCAGCTGATCCAGCGCGTCCTTGAAACTGCCGCTGATTTTAACCGGCACGGAGAGTTTCCATTCCTCAACCCCGTCGCGTACCACAGTATGTCCGGCCTTCCTGGCCCAGCGGGTGATGACGTCGGAGACAAACTCCCCGGGGCGTGCGGTCCAGACGGGCAACGGCCGGTTCATCGGCTTGACGGCCACTGGTTTGGGTGCGGGAGCTGTTTTTGCCGCACCGCTTCGGGTTTTGCGCTGAAGCGATGCGGTTTGACGGGTTGGCGCCGCGCAGGGGAGGGTCAGCACGGTGCCGACCCGCAGGGTCGTGGCGGATTTTACGGTGTCTTTGTTGGCCGCGATGAGTTCGGGGTAGCGTTTGGCACTGCCAAGCCTGGCCTTGGCGATTTTCGAGAGCGTGTCGCCGGTGCGCACGGTATGGGTCGGACAGGGGTTGGCTTGTTTTTTGGTTTTACGACCCTTGCGGCTGAAAATGCCGGCGGCATCCAGCGGACCTGTGGTTCGGGCCGCGCCTGATTCGTTTCTGGCGGTGCGTGGAGATGCCAGAGTCCCCGTTGGCACCTTCTGCCCCTTTGCGGATGCCAGACGTGATTCTCTGGCACGATTTGCTTTGAGCGCGGCCTCGAACGATTGCTTTGGCCTCTCGACTTCTCGGGCCAGTTTGGCCCTGCCAGTCCAGCGGCGCATGGAATGCCCTGCCGGCCCAACGGCTGCGGTGCTGCGCAGGGCGGCGGTTTTTGGTATCAGGGATTGCCAATCGGGGCAGCGAATGAGCGCTGCGGCTTGGGCGGGTTGCCAAAAGATTACAACTGCGCTTAAGGTGGCGGCACCAAACAGAATTGAGACCCAGCGTGAGCGGAAACCCGCCAAAAACACAGAACACCCCGATATTAAACGCGAAAAACCGTTTAAAGCCCTTGACTTACGCCCGGATTTCGGGGGGGGGGGGGGGGGGTACTTCTCTGCATTTTCAGGTCTCTCCACGCCACACGGTGTAGGGCAGGTTAGAACACCGCTTGCCGTCTGGCAAGAAAAAATCTTGCGCGCAGCGCGTTGTTTGCGGCGCCTGGCCCGTCACGCGCGGGATCCGCCGGTCCTGATTCTATCTGCAAAGTTGAACCTATACTTGAGAAACGCACAAGATGTGGGTATGACTCTCCCTAAAGAATCCAGATAAAGGGAGGCAGAGCAGCAGAAACCCCGCAATAAACCACCTAAAACCGAAAAACCGCGCAGAGATTGCACGGCATTAAGGTTATGGTCAGGCTTTAAAACGAAATTGCATCTGTTTTTTAGCCTGACCTGACCCGCTTTTCAAGTCAAAACTTCAGTTTTGGCGATGAAATTCTGTGTGCCTGCGATTTTTGCGCCTCAATCGCGGCGTGATGCCCAATGAAAAGCATCACAAAAACAGAAAAGAGGACAGCAATGTCACACAGATTACAGGCCCTGCGCAACCCGCAGGACAACCATACAGATGTATCACCACCACAGGATCCACAGCCACCACAGCCCGCGTATCCGGTCTTGCCCGACAGTATGCAGCGCGGTGCGCTGGAAGGCCTGCTGCTGGATGTCAGCAAACATATCGGCCTGTCCGACAGCCTGCTGAAATCCTTACTCACGATGTTGCGCGCAACCCGGCCGTCCGACTGGACCGACCCGACACGCGAGCCGGTCTGCTTTACCATGCAGAGCAATATCGCCTATCTGGTTGGCAAGGACGCCCGCTCGGTGCGCCGTGACGAGGCGGCTCTGGAGCTGCACTTCGGGTTTATCCGCAAGGATGTGGCCGGCAACGGCAGCCGCTGCCGCTTCAGGATGCACGGGGATAGCGAGTTCAGGCAGGGCCTGTCGTTCACGCCGTTGATTGAAGCGGTGCCGGACTTGCTGGCTTTACGGGCACAATTAGACACGGACCGGCAGCAGGTGGTGCGGCTGAAGCGCATGTGCAGTGCCTTGCGCCGTAACGTGAAGAACAGCCTTATGGCCCTGCAACCGCGTTTCCCGGACAATACAGCCCTCAAAGCCATTGCCGCGCAGTATCTTGACTGGCCGCGCCGGTACGCGGCGTTTAAAACACTGGACGCGCTTGAAGATCACCACAAGGCGGTGTTAATGACCTCCGAAGCGATCGATGATCTCACCCGAATGTTGACAGATATGTCCGCTCCAGCGGACACCGGAGTCCGCCGATATATACAAGATACAACTCAAGATCACTCTGTAATTTGTAATGCGAGCATGGATAAGTTGGCTGACGGCACGCCGTCAGAAGATAATTCGTTAGCAGCTACGCCTGACGGCTCCGCTGATTGTTTAGAAAATAAGTGTGGCGGGGCTGAGGGTGCAGTCAACAGTGAATTTATCGAAAAACTGAACCCGCACCGGTTGTTTGCCTTGAGTTCTGAGGAGATGCGGCTTTATATCCGGCAGCATCAGGGGCAAAGACCATCGCCTGCGGCGATGGATTTTATTCTGGCCGCGATCGACCGGTTGCCGGAGTTGGGGATTAACCGCTCGGCTTATGATGCGGCGGTGGGGCAAATGGGTGATATGGCCACAGCCCTTGCAATTCTGGTGATTGACCGCAACCGGTTTCACCCGGAAACCCCGATCCAGAACCCCGGCGGGGTGCTGCGCGCGATGACTGCACGGCATAAAGCCGGAAAACTCAATCTGGTGGGGAGTTTGATTGGCTTGACCCGGAGGATGAAAACGTGAGGATGGGGGCATTGGCGTTAAAAACGGGGTGTGCCTTTCCCTGTAAGCCCGGTTTCGGCCGCCGCACGGCCAGTCGCAATGGGGGGTGGCAGATATGACAGGTTCAGACCGGAAATCAAAAAAGACAGGTGATGTCTTGACACCGCTGCAACAGTGGCAGCGCATGGCCATGGCGGAAAATAAACGCGCGGCGCGCGGCTGGCTGGGGCTGGAGAACGATAAGCCCGTGTCACTGCGCGAGATCACAGTTGTGGTCGCACCCGGGCCCGGGGTTTCGCCGGAGGCCAAGGCATTCAGAAAGCATATGCAGCGGTTGTATCTGGACGGGTGTGACCCTGCTGCAATTGCAGCGCAGCTCGCCTGTCCCGCAGCCCTGGTCAGGACGAATTTACGGGGTCTCGATACTGTAAAACCCTTACCGCCACGCACCAAAGCATTACGGATGCGTATCCAGCGGCTGCATCTGGACGGGTTTGCCCCGGATGAAATTGTAGCAGGGCTGGCGTGTACCGAAGCACATGTCTGGAAATATTTGCGGGATCTCTATCAGGAAGGGCGGAACAGACTGTCGGATGATTATCGACAGATGCGCGTGGCGCGTATATATGCGCTGAAACAGCAGGGTCTGGCCTTGCAGGAGATTGCCGAACGGATGGGTGTCAACAAAGTGCTCTTGAACAAGGATATGCGTGAAAGGCCGCAAAAACCGGCCGGCGCGGCATCCAGGCGCGAAAATGGGGTGTGCCCTGCCCTGCCACATGTGGGCTGGCGGCGAAATCGATGAAAGGAAAAAACAACGATGACATATGAGATGACACACAGAAAACTTAAAAAGCCCATGAACAACACTTTCCCCCCTGCCAGGGGTAAACAGCTCACGGGGTTTTATGCGGCACTGGTCCGGCATTGCGAGGCGGAAATCAGACAAATGCGCTCAGCGTTCCAGATGGAGCTGGGCCGTCTTAAAAATCCCGGTGCACAGGCGGCCTACCGGGGAAACCACACTGTAGACACCTGTTGGCAGGCTTTGGCCACGGATGATTTTATCCGTGTGGTGCGGGATCTGTCCGATCTCTGTGGCACAGAAATAGGCGCGGTGCCCCTGTTGCTGGAGAATAGGATTCCACCCCCGAAACAAAGGAGATGCCGATGAATAACCCCTTACCCAAGGCGACCCCACGCGACCCGTTTTTCAAACCGCTCTCGGCCAAAGTGATGCCAAAACGGTTTGAAGCACATTGCCTTATATTGAATCCCAATTCACTGCCTCTACGAACGCGAATTGGGATGATGGCAATTGTAATAAAAAGGCAAAATGCTCTATCGTCCCTGAAGGCAGAGAGCCATTGTCAGAAGAAGCCGCTATCGTGAAACAGCGTAAAGAAGTTTCAGCGGCGTTTAACCAGCGTTACCGAAAGAAGGCCAATGAAAGTTAAAATAACGATGACAAAGATGGAGTGGGTCCGCGCGCTCTGCTGGAGATAACATTATAGGCGCCGTGGCGCGATTTGAGGTAAGGCAGACAGAATGATGACTGAAAACGGGAAAATCAAACAACCGGCAAAGATGACCCATGATTACCTGTTCCGGGTTCTTCTGGAAGACCCCGGGCGCGCGGCCACGCTGTTGCGGGAATACCTGCCACCGGCGTTGAGTGCGCGGATGATTGATGAACCGCCCAAATTGCTGGATGGCACCTATGTGGATGAGAACAGCCGTATGACGCAAAGTGACCGGCTGTTCGAGGTCAGGTTGACCGATGGTCCGCCTGTCATGATATACACTTTGGTTGAGCATAAGTCGGTGCCTGAATACAGCACGCCCTTGCAATTGCTGGGTTATTTGGTGCGCATCTGGACGCGCTACGCCGAGGGCAAAGCCGCGAAGCTGTCCGCTTTGCCTGTGATCGTGCCTCTCGTTTTTTACCACGGGCGCAAATCGTGGACAGTGCCGCAGACCTTTGGCGAGATGGTGCAGTCGGATGCGGATACAGCAGCCTTTGTGCCGTCCTTCCGCTATGATCTGCATGATCTGGGTGTTGGGCCGCACCAGAAACTGTCCAGCGATGCGCCGGTGCGGGCTGTTTTAACCGCCTTGCGCTATGTACAGCGCAATGATGAGGTGACCGTCGGGGTTCTGACGGCGCTGCTGCGCGATCTGCCGGACGGAACGGACTTGGAACGGATCGTGTTTCGGTATATCGTCGAGAAATACGAGGTGTCGCAACCCGTGTTCACAGCGGCACTGGACACTGCAAAGGATGATGGAGGTAAAGCACTGATGGGTACAATCGCAGAAACATGGAAGAAAGAAGGTGAGGTTAAAGGTAAAGCCGAGGGACTCGCCGCTGGTAAAATCCTTGGGCGCGAAAAAGGGCTGGCTGAAGGTGAAGCTAAATCCTTGGTGCGCCTGCTGGTGAAGCGGTTTGGCACCCTGCCCCAGCCTGTGGTCGCACAGATCGCTGCCGGGAGCATTAAGGAGCTGGATCGCTGGTTTGATGCGGCAATCACTGCTTCCAGTATTGAGGCTGTCTTCGGGGAACGCCGCGATCACTGAAGTGGGTGCTAGGTCTGGAAAATATGCCGTCGCACGTTCGTGATAAAATGGCACGGGTTTCGCAAATGTCACAAGTTTTGCGACACTTGTCGGTGGCGTGGAAAACAAAGGGAAAATCCATTGCAAAACATATGTGCGGAATAAGTGCATTTTGCAATATGATGCGCACAGCCTTGGAGAGATACCGTAATGGGGCTTGGCATGGAAGCGAGGTGATGAGTGAAAGACGATAGGTTAAGGGTTCCGATAGATGATCAATATCTTTACGCAGTTGGTCTTGCCACCATTTGCTTTGCGCGACTGGAATGGGATGCGGTTTGGTGTTGCGAAAAATTACAGACGGACTACATAAACAGCATAGCAAGGAAAACCGCAGGCCACATCGCAAATGACCTTATCAAATTGGCTGCTACTCATACTGACACAACAATTATAGCAACCCTTGGAAGAGGGGCGGATGAGTTTAAACGACTAGTAAATAGGCGTAACGATCTCGTTCATGCAAAGCCCGGAACAGCGGAAAATAAAAAACAGCGTTTGTTTCGGGGTGTGGTCGTATGGACAATCCCAATGGTAAATGATGTTGCAGATGAGTTTGTCGCGGTAGGCGATGTGCTTAATCACCATCATCACACACTTCTATAGGGCTGTGTTGCATGGTGCATTTGAAGATGGGAGTGGAAATGACGAACGCAATTTTTTGCTTAGAGGGCGAGTGGAATAATAATTTTTCTAAACTAACTACTATTGAGCCTGTTTTTACTTTCTTACGCTCTATAGAGGACTACCAGATTCCCTACATTCACAGGAATGTCGCAACTTACGAGGAGTTTGAGCATTACTGTTCTAAGTGGTGTCAAAAAAAATATGCGAATTATAAAGTATTGTATCTCGCTTTCCATGGTGACAGCGGATCCTTACTTATTGGTGATCAAAGAAACTCAAAAGGAGTTGTGGGGTTTGATCAACTTGAAAAACTACTCCTAAACAAGGCACAAGGACAAATTCTGTATTTAGGATCCTGTTATACATTGGAAATACACGAATCGCGCGTCCAAAGATTTATGAAAAATACTGGTTTATTGGCTGTATGTGGATATAAGAATGAAATTGATTTTGTATTAAGTTCTGCCTTAGATATGATTGTTCTCGCTGAAATAGGTAATTTACCTGCAATAGATAAAAAAACACTTAACACAGTGAAGAGTATGATCGACGATAAACTAAACCGCTTAAAATATGACACTGGGAAACACTGCGTTTTCTACCATCGCTATCACATCGTTTGGACAACAAAATATCGCTACAAGGTTCTGCGTGGGGCGGTTCAATTGCGGGTGCGTGACATCATCAAACAAGTTTGCAGCGAGAAAGGCGTCGATATAATCACAGGCGTCCTTTCCAGCGACCACGTTCATATGTTTGTGTCCGTTCCGCCAAAACTGGCGATCAGTGACTTGGTGCGACTTATGAAAGGACGCTCATCCCACAAAGTCCAACGCGAGTTTACACACCTGAAGAAACGCTACTGGGGCTGTCACTTTGGCAATTATAAGATTGGGGCTTGACTGGAATCGCCAAGTCGCATAGCTCTATCTTATAACATAAAACTGGAACTTAAAATGGTACATTATAACGATACAAGCCTACTATTTATCGCCGGCTTATTTGGGGCGGGGATTTGTGCATGGTTGGGGTATACCATCTTAGGAAGGCCACTGGGAGGCTGGCTTGGCTTTCTGCTTGGTCCCATTGGTATTATCTGCGCATGTATCATGTATCATGAAGGATCAAGGAATAAATCATGACAAAAGGGCGCATAATTTTTACCGGTACCTTTTGGGGGTATTTTTTCACAGCAATAGGCCTCTTGGTTTTGTCTATAATTACCTTAGGTCTTTTTCTCCCATATTATATGTACTGGTCGCTGAAATACTTCTTTGAAAAGTTGGAAATTGAAATTTACACCACCGATAAATAAAGGAAACATCATGTCTATTGGATACTTTACACTAAAAAACACCAGTGATGGGCAGTTCATGTTCAATCTACATGCCGCAAATGGCGAGACTATCGCAACTTCCGAGCGTTACACGACAAAAGATTCAGCTAAAAACGGTATCGAAAGCGTCAGGAAGAATGCCCCAGACGCTCCCGTGAGAGACGAGACGTAAGAGGATGTCCAGGGATTGCCTTCTCGATTTTGAGGGTCATATCCACCAGATATTTCAAGGATGGATTAAGAGGCTCATCGGGAAACTGCATAATATGTGTCATCTCGTGAATAAGGCCGCGATCCCCTATAATTTCGCTTACTGTTGCCGCGCCAGACTTAATAGCCAGTTCACCTATAAACAGGGCATAATGCAGTACTTCCAGAGTGCAGCCATCACGCGCTAGTTTTTCATGCAGAGGACGATAATAAGGTGGTCTGCTTGATGGTGCAGAAATTGTCCATTCACCCATACATCGTGCGGCCAGAACCGCGTTTAGGGTTTCAGGTGTGGCACAGATGGTTCTTGAAGAGCGATAACCACGACCACAATTATATTCGCATAGGTAATATAAAATAGGCTTGTTCATTGTGCAATGTTCATAGAAGTTAACAGAAACGCGCTGAACCCATTGTTGAGACCTCGCCTATTGTACTTCCAACAGGCCTCAGCAACGTAAAGCGGCGTATAGGCTTTTGAATAGTGATGGTGTTGCCCAAGTAACGCACGTTTAAGGTGTGACCAAAAACCTTCAATGGTATTGGTATGTACATCACCATCAACATATTGTTTGCTGTGGTTTATACTCACACGCGCCATAACTACATCAACGGCATTGTAGGCACTGAACTCGTCTGTAACCAAAATGGTTTCTTTCGTATCAATCGTGCTTTTAATAAAGCGCAGTATGCCCTTGCCAGTAAGATCGCTGGCAACCTGTGCAACAACCCTTCCACCGCGCTCTACCGCACCTATGACTGGTGTTTTCTTGGTGCCACGTCCGCGCTTGGGTGGATTGTCATCGTCCCGCTTATTGCGGCGTGGTTTACCCCCAAGATAGGTTTCATCAATTTCAACAATTCCTGCAAGAAAACTGCGTTCCTCGTTAGCCATTGCTGCCCGGATACGCTGTTGCATATACCAGCATGAGGCTTGAGTTGCATCTATGTCTCGCGCCAGTTGGCAACTGGACAGGCTTTTTTTCGCATTTACCATCAAAGCAATCGCCAAGAACCACTTTTGGAGTTGTATCTTTGTTTGCTGAAATACGGTTCCTTGCAGGACATTAAAACTATTCCTGCAATCGTGGCAATTCCATCGGCCAACGCGATTATTCTCTTTTTTTCTGGCAACATGAAACCCACCGCAATGCGGGCAGTGGGCTTCGTCTCCCCATCGGATTTGTTCAAGATGCGCAATACAGGCGGCTTGGTCGGGAAACTTTTCAATGATTGTAATTAAGTTCATAGGTTGTCCTCCTTTTAACCTAAGTATATGATATTCCTCATTCATTTTCAAGCCCCAATCTTATAATTACCGTCACTTTTGGGGGCGTGGGTATTTTTCAACCACCAACGGTGTGATCACAGAAGACTTCGTACTTCAGTACCTGGAAAATCACATCCCTCATCCTACCGACGCCAGTCGGTAGTGGTTGAGTGGAAGCGAGCCCGGGCTTTTTTGCTGCTGGATGCGGGCTATGATGCCAAACTGGTTTGTGAAATTCTGGACATCGGCCCCACGGTTCTGACGGAATGGAAGTTTGCCTTTGCCGCTCAGGGATTGTCATTTTTCGGCCTGAAAGATTATAGCCAGCGTCAGGGCCATTTGTCAGTGGCACAAGAGGGGATGATCAAAGCGCATTTCAGCGCAAACCCCGTCCGCAATACCTCTGAAATATGCGCGTATATTCGTGCATAATACGGCCAGAACTATTGCTCGTCAGGTGCTGCGAAGCTGATGGGCCGCTTGGGGTTTGTGTATAAAAAGCCCAAGTCCCTGCCTGCTCAGGCCGATGAGTCAGCACAAGAAGCTTTCATCGCAGATTATGAGGCGCTGATGACAGGGTTAGATGATGATGAGATGGTTGTGTTCTCGGATGCGGTGCATCCCACACACCAAAGCCGCCCAGCCCATGGCTGGTTTCCCGAAGATCAGAAGACCGCGATCAAATCCACATCAGGTCGCAAGCGGTTGAACATCCAAGGTGCGCTTGATCTTGAGACATTCCAATTCACCTTTGTCGAAGCCGAAAAGATAAACGCGCAGACAACGCGACAGATGTTGGAAAAGCTGGAGCGCAACAATCCGACAATGACGAGAATCCACGTCTTTATGGACAATGCTCGGTATCATCATGCCAAAGTACTCCAGCCATGGCTCAACAACCCCAACCGTAAGGTGAAGCTGCACTTCCTGCCACCATACGCGCCACATCTGAACCCGATAGAACGCCTCTGGAGTGTGATGCACAAATGGGTGACGCACAATCAGCACTACGCCACATTCAACCAGTTTACCGAGGCCATTCTACAGTTCTTCCGCCAAACCCTGCCCGCAAATTGGAAAGATTTCCGCGATACCGTCAGTGACAACTTTCGCATCATCTCACACGACGAATACAAAATCATCTGATCACATAAAAATCAGGTCAATTCAGTCGTGGGAGTATATTTCTAATCACACCCCAATGACAATTCCGGCCCAAACCTGTCGTTCATCGCTATGGGCCATGCCTCATTACAGCTTCCCGTTAGCTGCCATTCGAACATCACGCAATATTTGTTGCGATTGAGGGCAGTTATGCGGGCAAGGTTGCCGTTGGGCAAATCTTTAATGTCAAACCATTTCCGCCAATTTTAACCGCTGTATTTTACCAGATGCGCCCTTTGGTAGTTCGCTAAGCACGTAAACGAAATCGGGGGATTTAAACTTTCCAAGTTTTTTCTCGCAAAGTGTAATTAACTCATCGCTGGTAACATGACTGCCATTGCATAATCTGACAGCCGCTTGGACCCTTTGACCATAAATCTCACAAGGCCTGGCAAACGCTGCGGCCTCAAGCACGTCTTTATGACCGTATAGTGCTTCGTCAATCTCGCGTGGTGCTATATTTTCCCCACCTTTTATTATCAGCTCTTTCAGGCGGCCTGTAACAAAAACATAATTATCCTTATCCAAATAACCCAGATCACCAGTACGCATCCAGCCATCCTTGGTCAAAGTAGCATTTGTCGCTTTATCATTATCCAGATACTCCAACAGCACGTTTGGACCACGCACCACCAGCTCACCGATAATTCCGGTTTTCACCGGCTTTTGTTCGTGATCGAATATTGCTATCTCATTGCCAAAACCGATGCCCGGCGACCCGATTTTCCGCACACCCGGGGGCAACGGGTTAGACAGGATTTGTGCAGCGGTTTCCGTCAGCCCCATGGTCTCGACTATCGGGATGCCAAATTTCCCCTCGAACCCTTTCTGGGTTTCGGGCGCAAGCGGGGCAGAGGCAGATCGACCAAACCGAATACGATTTTTGCATGTGTCATTTGGCACACGAGCACTGTGCGAAAGATGCGAAATAATTGTGGGGACAATTGAAAACCAAGTCACTTCCTGTTTTTCACAATCGCCCCAGAAATTCGTGCTCGAGAACTTCGATGCAATCGAGACTGCACCACCAGAAATCAGCGGTGCAATCAGTGTGACGCAAAGCCCGTTGATGTGATAGAATGGTAAAACACACATAGCATGATCTTCAGGCGTCAATTGGTGCGCCACAGCGGTAGTCCAACCGCCCGCAAGCAGGCTGGATTGCGTGTGGACCACCCCTTTGGGAAGACCCGTTGTTCCCGAAGTGTACATAAGAAGTGCATGATCGTTCGGCGAAACCTTGTGCAGATCAATTGTTTGTAATTTTACCGGCCCCGGAAACAGGATGTCCTTGTCAGCCGGGATCGTGCAGGGATGCGCATCCGTTTCATTAAGTGCTGCCGCAAAGGTGCTAACCTGGCTTTTCCCCAGAAACAGATAGCGGCTTTGGGAATGGCTGATGGCATGGCCCATTGCAGCCGGGCCTGCGGCTAAGTTTAATGGTGTTGCGCGAAACCCACCGTAAAAAGCCCCGAACAGGCAGATGATTGCGTTGCGGCTGTTGGGTTTGCAAATGGCAACACTTTCGCCTTTGGCAATCCCAAGCGCGGTTAATCGCAGGGCCACGTCGCGTGCCGCTTCACGCAGCTCGCCCCAAGTCAATTGACTGCCGTCGGTCAGAAAATGGTGACTGACAGTATCAGGCGTTGTTTCTGCGCGGAAATCAATCCAATCACGCAACGTGCCCTTGGGTGGGATTTTCGGGTCAAGTTTCATTGGCCCGCAACCTTCCAGTAGCCTTCAAAGATGCTGTCCACCGTTGGTTCGTTGACGGGGATTTCGCGCACCACTTTTGTTATGTTCAAAAAGTGCTTCCAATGTAGGTTTTCATCAATAGAGTTCCCGCCCCAGCTGCCACATCCCATGGACAGGGAAAACGGCAAGCCATTGTTAAAGGACCCACCGGTAGCAAAGCAATGTGCCTGATTTACAATCACGCGGCAGGTCGGCAAAGTGTGGCCCATTTCAACGGCACGATCGGTCTTGGCAGTATGGATACCTACGGAATGCCCCGCGCCATAGTGATTAAGCATGGATGCAGCGATCCTTGTGGCATCTTTAAAGTCTGATGCATGGTAGAGTGCTGCAACGCGAGACAGTTTTTCGCCTGACAACGGGTGATCCGGACCAATCCCTTTGGTTTCAACGCAAAGAAACTTTGTAGTGTCCGGTACTTTGCCTTTCAAACCCAATGTATCAATCAGAACGTCAGCATTCTGGGCGATTGCGTCTTTGTTAAGCTGTCCCTCTTGCCATAAATGCCTGACAACATGGGCCTCCAGATCAGCCCCAACCGTAGCACCACCAACCTTGGCAAGCTCTGCAACGAAAGCATCATAAATAGCGTCAACCACAATCAGAGAGTTTTCGGATGAACACGAAGTTGCATTGTCAAATGTTTTGGACGCGGCGATTTTGGCCGCAGCGGCGGCAAGATCGGCGGTTTCGTCGATGATAACAGTGACATTCCCGGCCCCAACACCAATGGCAGGTGTGCCGCTTGTATAGGCCCGACGCACGTTGTTCTGGCTGCCTGTGACGACCACCAAATCTGTTATTTCCAACATACGTTGGGTTTTATCTTTGGTTCCGGGTGCAGGGATCATTTGAACCAGATCGTGATCCACGCCGATTTTATCAAACTCCGCATGGATATAGCCCAATAGCCGTTCGCATCCTGCAATACCCTTGGGCGAAGGCGACAACACAATCGCATTGCCGCATTTCACAGCATTTATAATGTTGTTTGCAGGTGTTGCAATCGGGTTGGTTGAAGGCACTACGGCACCGATCACCCCGATGGGGCGTGCAATTTTCGTGATGCCGGTCTTTGCATCATCCGAAAGAATGCCGCAGGTTTTAACCGATGCAATATCGCGCAACAAACCCAGTGTTTTACGGTGGTTTTTTGTGACTTTATCAGTAACATTACCCAGCCCAGTGGTTTCAACTGCCAGCGTTGCCATTTCCAGATTACGATCCGGCTGCATGATCGCCCAACCGATAGCCAAGGCTGCGCGGTCGTATCGTTCCTGCGTTGCATTTAGTTCAAAAGCGGCCTGCGCTTTGCGGGCATTGGTAACGATTTGATCGACGATTTGGGTATTGCTATCGGTGGACATGTTTTTTCCAATATTAGGTTACAGGGCGAGAATAATCCCGCCCTGTAAGATTATCAAAGACCTTTCAGAAGTTCTTCGAGTGTTGCTTGGCGTGCCGCCCACATCGCGATGACCTCATCACGGGTCATGATGTGCATCGGCGAGCCGCCTTGCTTCATTTTGCCAGCCACTTTTTTGTGCTTGAACATTTCCGGCACGATTGCTGCCAGCTTGTCGATAATGTCTTGCGGGGTGTCTTTTGGCACCATCACACCGCGAAAATTGACCGAGGCATTATCAACGTCCAGGCCCTGTTCCTTCATTGTTGGCACATCGGGTAAAAATGCATTGCGTTCCAGATCCGCTACACCAAGGATTTTGATGCTGCCAGCCTGAACTGCACGGTAAGCGTCAGACAGATTGTTCACACCGCCCAATACGTCACCCGCGATTACTGCTTTCATTGCAGCAGAGCCGCCACCTTTGGTGGGAATATAGGCCATTTTCACTCCAGCGGCCTTTTCAATTTGCAAGGCTGCAATATGGTGGCCGACAAACAATCCAGCGCCAGAAAATGTCAACTTGCCCGGATTTGCTTTGGCAAAGTCCACAACGTCTGCCATAGAGTTGAACGCGCTGTCTTTGCCGACTATGAAGACGGCGGGGTCTGCACCCCAATTTGCAATCGGCTCAAAACTATTGGCACTATAATCAACACCGCCCTTGATCGATTGCGCTATAAAATGCGGGATGTTGTAGGCGGCCAATGTGTAACCGTCATTATCCGCCTCTGTTGCGAACCAGTTCCAACCAACACGACCACCTGCACCCGGCTTGTTGATAATCGCGATAGGCATGCCCAGTGCATCATCATTTCCAGCTGTCATCGTTACTATACGTGCCTGAAAATCCGTGGCACCACCGGCACCATAAGACACCATCATCATTACTGGCCGGTCTGGGTAATCGCCGGCCATTGCGGCTGTTCCTGTGAAGCCCACCAGCGATATCGCCAGAGCTGTAAATAATCTTTTCATTAGGTTTCCTCCCTTGGTTTATGCCGTGCTAACGGCTCTTTAGATAAACATTCCACGCGGAGTATAGACCTTTAAAAGAACCGCAAAGAGTGCATACATAATTGTGATAAATCCGACCGTGATCAGACCGCGCTTTACCCATGTCTTGGTTTCGGTGTTTGGCGATGGATCATAGAGTGACAGCAATATGAAAAAAGCGAATATGCTTGCGGTGTAGAACCCCAAAGCTTTCGCCGTCCAAAAAATATAGATACCGGCAACGGCAACACCCGGCGCCATATTCTTGGCCGCCGCCATCGACAGCCCATTGCCCACTTTTGAGCGCCCCAGCATGGCTTTGGCAAATGTCCATAGTGCCAACAGCAAAAAGAAAACAGCGATGATCCGTGGAAACAGAAAGGCTTCTGCGGGTTTTTGGGTGAAACTAATCCAGCAAACCCAAATTGCAACGACGCTGATGATACCCGATGATATTCTGTGTTGTAGGTAATTCATTACACGACCTTTCTTGATGAGATCTCAGACCAAGCTGAATACCCTACAGAGACTACAACCACGGCGATCAGGGCGATATTCAAAGGGCCTGAAAAGAAATAAATCATTGGGCCATTTTGCGCGTTTGCAATCATTGAGCCTTGTACAAAGTTCGATTCTGCGATTGGCCCTAGGATAAGCCCCAGAACCAACGGAGCTGCAGAAAATCCAAACCGTTCCAGAAAATACATCATGCCACCCAGAACAGCCATAACATAGACATCGCCCATGGATTGTTGCACTGCATAAGATCCAAACAGGGCAAGACCCAGCACTGTTGCCGCCATAACCGACTGCGGCACCTGTGCCACGCGGGCTGCAAAGGATGCGATATATATCCCGAAAATACACATTAGAACCTGCCCGATCAGCATAGAGTTGATGAACGGCCATGCGACCTCTGGATGGTTTTCAAATAAATCCACGCCCGGGAAAATCCCGTGAATTAAAAGCCCGCCCAAAAGCACTGCAGCTGTTGGGCTCCCGGGAATGGATAGGGTTAGCAGCGGCACCAAGGACGGGCCGACCATTGCATTGTTCGCGGCTTCCGCTGCAATCACGCCCTCTGAATGGCCTGTGCCAAACTTTTCCTTTTCAGGCGAGAACTTCTTGGCCTGATCATAGGCCACAAGGCCTGCAATTTGACCGCCAACACCGGGTATAAGGCCGATGATAGAACCAATAATCGTACCAATACCCAATGCACGGGATCGCTTGAAAACCTCTTTGAATGCATCACCTATCGGATGTTTTTTGACTTCAATTCGACTCATATCCTGATCAAAACGGCCTTTGGCAAACATTGTGATAACTTGTGGGATGGCAAACAGGCCGATAAGTGCAGGGATGATATTAACGCCACCGCCAAGCGAAGAATGAAACACAAACCGCTTCACACCCAACATGTCATCGAACCCGATAGTGGCCAGCCACATGCCGATACAACCGGACAACAGGCCTTTGACAACCGAACTCGATTCCAGTGACCCGATGACTGTAACCCCCAAAATGGCGAGCCAGAACAAATGGGACGGGCCAAAGGCCAAGGCCCATTGCGCTAATACGGGTGTTAGGAAAATTAACAGAAAGACGCCAAAGACCCCGCCGATGAGGGAGGATATAAACGATAATTGCAGGGCCTTGGCACCTTCGCCCTTCAGGGCCATTGCATGGCCGTCAAGGGTTGTGGCAATATTTGCAGGTGCTCCGGGTATTTTTAATAAAATCGCAGAAACAGCCCCGCCTGCCACGGTTGACGTATAAGCGGCCCCTAAAAGAATAAGGCCGTGAACGGCAGACAAATGAAATGTGAACGGGATTAAAAGTGCGACAGCCATTGTTGGTGACAACCCAGGTGTAGCCCCTAGTATAAGCCCTCCGATTGTACCGCCAATCAGCAATAACATCGATATTGGTGTGAACACCTCTCCGAAATAGTAGATGAATTCCATATTGCCTTGCCTCCCTGATTCCCAAAAGTATGGAATGAAAATAATAATGCAAACGTTTTCATTTTGTGTATTATCAAAGCATGAAAACCAAAAAATACGCTGATATTATAGATGTTGCCAATCTGGCAAACGTGTCGCCCGCAACGGTTTCACGTTGTTTCAATCATCCGGATAAAGTTCGGCCAGATACGCGAAAGCGCATTCAAGTGGCGATAGAAAAGACTGGATACATTCGAAATAGAGCCGCTCAGGCAATACATGGCAGACGTAGTGGAACCGTCGGGTTGATTGTGCCGACATTAGATAATGCAATATTTTCCAACTTAATTCAGGCTTTCTCGGAGCAACTCAATTCGAATGGTTTCACAATGTTAGTGGCCACCCATGGCTATGATTTGGATCGGGAATACCAGCTTTTAAGATCACTATTGGAACACCGTGTCGAAGGCATTGGACTTATCGGTCTTGATCACAAAGACGAGACTTATTCGTTGGTCGAACGGCGTGAAACGCCAAGTGTGGCAATGTGGAATTATCACCCTGATACAAGGATTTCCTGTGTCGGGGCTGACAACGCCGAAGCCGGAAAAGTGATCGCCCAACATATCCTGGACTTTGGACACAAACGCATTGCGCTGGTTTTTCCAGATACGTTTGAAAATGATCGTGCGGCAAATAGATTAGAAGGTGTGCTGGATGTTATGAAGAAAGCAGATGTTCAAATACCTGCCGAATGGCGTCTGAACACACCCTATTCAATAAAAAATGCAAGGGAAGTAAGTACACCGTTACTATCTTCGCCAAACAGACCAACCGCAATAATTGCTGGCAATGATGTCATCGCGCAAGGTGTGATATATGCCGCGCAATCGCTGGGCTTGAATGTGCCGGCGGATATTTCTGTGGCCGGCATCGGTGACTTTTCCGGCTCCGCCCATTTACTGCCTAGTCTAACCACCATTAAGTTGCGGTCAAACAAAGTCGGGCAGACTGCCGCCATGATCTTGGATGAATTAATCAATGATAGTGAGAATACAAACATTCAAAGAGTTGCGATTAAAGTAGAACTCATGCAACGTCAAAGCACCTGCAGACTGCCAATATAATCATCTTGGTGAAGCGAATATCGTGAATTATGCATTTGAGAAAATTAGGTATATATCAATGCTTATGGACGCGAGAATTTTAGCGCCTTCATACCCATCACTTTGATATATCCATCAATAGCTGCACATCACCCCAACCAGTCGTTGGATGCGCTACAGCGAACAATCAGGTGGGCTTACATCTGCAATCTGACAAGTTTTCTCCAAACGTGATACGCTCTATTGCCAACGTCGAGTTGGCGATGAGGTGATACGCGGCGGATCGGAGGATCAACCATGCAAACACCAAACTTACCAGCCATTCACCCGAAGTGCCCCGCTTGAAACAAAGGGCGGATCGTCGGGCAGAAGTTACCACTTCTTCCCAAACATGTCTGGGCCATTCGTGTGCGCCTGCTGGTGAAACGGTTTGGCACCCTGCCCCAGCCTGTGGTCGCACAGATCGCTGCCGGGAGCATTAAGGAGCTGGATCGCTGGAATCACTGCTTCCAGTATAGAGGCTGTATTTGGAAAGCGGCGTGATCACTGACGGGGATGCCATCATGGCGGAATATCGTTCCTTTGCGCCATACGCCCCAGAACGGCTCAAGCGTGCATATTTGAATGGATATCGTATGTCTCTGCCAGTCAATATAGAAACCATTGTTGATGAGTTAAGCATACTGCTCGACGAGTCATGTGCTTACATCAACCGAAAAACCGGAGAGGTTTTTTCGTTGACTGGAAAAGCTGTTTGAGATGTACACGAAGATGACAACGAAAGTGCCTATTCAATGACCAATGAACCAAAGATCGTCGATGGCCCAATGCTTGAGGACCAGATCAAGCAAGCACTTGCCCAAACCCGTGAGGCACGTTTTGCTGTTGCGTTCTGGGGTGCTGGAGTGGGCACTAAGCTTGGAATCCGGCAAGGTGATAATAGACCCGATTCACAATAGGGTCGAATATTTTTAGACACAAGTATCCCCACCCGTTTTGTCAAACTGTTTTCAAATTCATATTTGCGAGTGCTCCGACATTCTTGGCAATCATGTTTTGTTGTTGGTTGTTGCGGTGAATATCCGAAAATATATTGAACTTTTTCATGCGGCCAATACCGTGCTCTACGCCAATGCGTAGTTTTGAATGCCATGTATTGTATTCTTGTTCTTCTTTCGTAAGTGGTTTTTTCTTTGATGTTTTCAGGGGGATTTCCAGTGATGTCCCCAGATATCCTAAATCCCCAAGGGTAAGTATATCAGGGGGCCTATCCACGCGGGTCTCATCATAAATACGCTTGTCATGTTTGCGCCCGTCATGGGCGCATCCAACAGCCAGTATACACTTCTTGTCATCTGTGATGATCTGGTGGGACGCCGTGTGCTTCTTTTTCTTGCCAGAATATTTTGCTTTTCGAGCCGAGGGCTTCCCGGGCCGTTGAACTGGACGCTCAGTACCATCAATCATCAGGTAAAGCAGATCAGCCTTTTCCACTTCCGACAACTTTACTTTACGTTCAGGCATCCGAAAATGGCCTGCCATCAACTCTGTCATGGCTTGAATGCGGCGGCAAACTGTCGGAGAGGATACATTGAATACAAGCCCCATAAAAGCATGGCTGGTATAGGTTCGGTAATACATCAGGCAGAGCAGAAGCTGTTCTGCGAACTCCAGGCGATAGTTCATCCCACCCCCAATCGCACGTTGCCTGTCTTTGCGGGACAGGCGTTTCTCCTCACTTTTCAACCAGATCGGATGAAGTGTCGCAACCAGGGCGTTGAAATCTGTAAGGCGGATGCCCGATAGTCGAAAAAACAATGCAGGTTGTGCACTTAAAATCTTCAAAGCTTTCATAAAATGATACCTCCAGGCACTTCCTCGCATAAAAATAACCTATTGTGAAGCAGGTCTAATATAGAAATTGTTTGCAACATCACATCGGGCGGCACTAACCCATATGAGATCGAAGAATTGATGAGGCTTGGCGTGAAGGTCAAGCATCACCCCAAGTTACATTCAAAAATCGGGATAGTAGGCGAGCGACTTTCGTTTGTCGGTTCGTCCAATATGTCGGCCAATGGGTTGAGCCACGAAGGCGTTGAGGCCAAAGGGTGGTTGGAAACCAATGTGCTGTTTGAAGGGGTGCATCCAGAGGTTTGCTCTAGGTTGGATGAAATATGCAGCGCGGCAATGCCAATCAGTAAGTCGGATTTAAAGGACGCCAAAAATCACTGGCGGCCACGGCGTGGCTTGACGATTGAGCAAAGCAACGAACCCGATATGCGCTCACTATGGCAGGCGCTGATCGAGAGCTCCGATATGCTTCGATCTATGCCCATCACAATCGCATATTATGCTGAGATAACACCAGACGAGATGAAAATATGCAATAAGGGTCAGGAAGCAGCGTCTGATAAATACGGGAAAAATGTCGAGGTGTTTTGGGAATGGTCAGACCTCCCAGAAGGATACATCATCGCCGTTGTCCGTTCCTCTGAAACCGGTCACCAACTTAAGGACATTTCATACAATTTTCGCCCACCTCTGGCCCACAATTTCAAGCAAGGTGATACGGAATTTCTTGTTGTAGAAACGCGAAAGCATCTTCCATTTTTTGAGAAACTAAGTGGCTCTGATTTGTCAGAGTTTAAAAAACTTGTGGACGCGTATCTAAAAACCAAGAAAAAACCAGGAGAATCGTGTGCGATTGCAATTCAAGATCTAATTGAATTTCAGCTCAATAGAGATATTTCATGATCCCATTGCCCCCACATTTTTATTTGACACAGGGGTATCCATACATGTTGGATCGAGTTTCCGATTTCGGCTCATCTACTCAGTTACTTATCTGTATTAAGGTTGGTGGGTGTCCGCTGTATGGTCGCAATCATTCCCGCGCAAAAAATTCAAATATTGATCTAGGGAAGCGCCCAGCCTGTCCAGCATGAATGCCTGATAATCGGATTGATCGTCTGTAAGCTGTGCTTTCTCTAAGCTGTCGATATAGTCCGGCCTGTCCTCTGGATGAATGACCGTAGGCGGATATCCCCCGCGCATAAGCATGAGGTTCATTAACAACCGAGAGGTGCGCCCATTACCGTCTGAAAAGGGGTGAATGCTCACAAGGTCGATATGCGCCTTGATTGCGTTCTCTGGGGTTGGTTCGGCTTGTGCCAGCCATTCCCCAAAATCAGTCATAAGGGGCGGTATTTTTTCAGGGGATGGTAACACAACGCTTGAGCCGCTAATTCGTCTTGGGAATTTACTGTAATGCCCTGCTTCACCGTTTTGAGTTCTGGCAACCACAAGACGGTGAATGTCACGCACATCATTTTCGGCAATGGGTCGCGGATCGCCCACTAATCCGCGTACAAACTGCAACGCCTCGAAATGGTCTACTGCTTCCTCATGGTCTTTTAGGGGCTTGCCCCTAACGGTCAAACCCTTCTCAAGCACGATTGCCGTTTCTGAGCGTGTAAGCGTGTTTCCTTCTAGCGCGTTTGACGTGTAGGTTAGTTCTACGTCATACCATTGTTCAAGGTTCTGCAATGCTTCCCCTTGAAACGGGCGTAATGCGTCAAGCTCTTGTTTTTTCTGTTCTATTATTTCCAAAATATCTGACATGATTTTTTCAATCTGTTCGGAATAAATACTTATATGAGTATTTACTCATTTACTCATTTACTTATATACTCAAGCCATAAGTCGCGCGTTATGTCTGAAACGGTTGTTCCTTCTTCAAGGGCGCGGGCTTTCATCTGTTTAAGTTGGCTTTCGTCCACAATGACGTTTAGCCGCTTCATTTTTCGGCAGCCCTGCCCTGCTAGATCGCGTTTCACCTTCTCCGCGCTTTCTGCTCTTGGTGTTGGTCGTTTTGCATTTAAGCCCATTTTTTAGCCTCCCCTGTGTTGTCAATCATTTGAAAAATCTCAGCGCAAATGCCGTTTATTTCTGCGATTGCATCCTGATTGCTGCCGTCAAAAACGGTTTGCCCATCGGCTGCGGTTTGCGGGTAAATCTGGCGTTGCACAATCTGGTGTTGCAAAATGGGCAAGGTGTGATCCTTCAAAGCTGTCCCGATTTCCTCACCTAGCTTTGTTTTCTGAACTGTGCGTGTAATCATGAAGGCCGCAAGTGGTTTGCCATCTGTAACGTCCTGCCGAACCTTGATAAAATCCACAAGATCAGACACAGCCCATAAGTCGTAGGGGCTGGGCTGTACGGGAATAAGGACAAAATCGCTAATCTTGATACATGCCCCGATCATTTCTTCATGCTTGGCCGCGCCATCTATGAAAACAAAATCATAGCCTTTCGCTAACGAGTTAAGCGTTTTTAGGTTCTCCGGCCTATCCAGTCCGACAAGATCAATCGGGTTGTTTTCGTCTGTAGCGTGCCAATCACGGGCACTACCTTGCGGGTCGGAATCAACAATTAAAACCTTACTGCCACGCTCATGAAAAGCGCGGGCTGCATTTGTGGTTATGGTAGTTTTCCCACTGCCACCTTTAGGGTTTAGAATTGATATGATGGTCATATATGTATCTCCTCATATACTCATATAAGTATCTACTTATTAAATCAGATTCGCCCACTCTTGTCTAGCACATACTCACATACTCATATGATGATATTTGGACGCTTGTTTTATTTCCGTGGAAATTTTTCCGCTCCGTATGAATGAGATGTTTGACAATTTCCTGCGCATGGTTTCTGCCCCTCGCATTGTATACATTTCGATAGCGCTGGAAGTGGCCCCTCAAAACTACTCTCATAAATCTTCGATCAAAAACCTATAGGACATTTGATAGCGGGGGGAGGGCGCAATTATCCCGTACCTTTAGTCAAATACCCCCTACCTCAAAACCGGACGTGCGCCGTGTTGTCCACACATTTTTCAAAACCATTTAGTAGTATTCATTATGATAATATTTTGATTACTACAAAGAAAACAACCAGTAAGTATTGCAAAACTGCGCAGGGGTGAAAGCCATCATAGATGGCCGCTATTATAACCTTATGGGCGGCGTTGGTTCATCGGTGTGGCTCTGGCTGATTGGTGTGGCTCACAACATCGGCAATTGCTGCGGTTCCATGAAATACCCCCGCCGCCGCTTGCGGTCCTCCAGCGCCAGCAAGGCCTCATCGGCCTCTGCTGCGCTGCGGAATAAATCCAGCCGCACCTGTCCGGACGCGCCAATGCGCCCCCATTCCCGCCGCAGGGTCCATTCGCCAAACAGATTGGGCAACACCGCCATGGAGTAAAACCGGTCCTGATTTTTAGCCGGGTCGCGTTTTTCCAGATAGCTTTGCATCCATTGCAAATGAGGCGGTGAGGTGGCCGGTGTCAAGAATGTTTCCGCACTGGATGGCAAGGTCATGAGATCAGACACGGCCACTGGCGCGCCACTCTGGCAGGGCAGGGGCGTTGGTTTGGTCGGATGAACGCTGCGGCGTGTTGCAATCCGGAACGGGCTGCCTTGCAGGTCGGGCACTGCCTGCCTGGGCAAGGTGAACTGTTGGCGTGGCGGGTTATCCAGTCAGAACGCAATCGACCATGGGAGATTTTGTTCTGACCCTGCGCCCGTAGGAGAGAGACCCCAGGTATCGAACGACCAGGGTGTGGGTAACCCGCCACGCGCCCAATGGGCAGCGCATTTCATGCCCCGCTGGTTGGCAGGGTCGGCTTGCCGTTTACCGGATCATGTGGCTACAGTCTCTGAATAGATCATAAGGGAAAAGCACAGATGGCGTTTACGGCGCGGCGGCGCAAGACTGAGCGGAAGCGTACAGCGCATCCGGCGGTTCGAATTGAACCTGATGCCGCACTGCGGGTTGCGGGCCAGCGGCTGGAACATTTTTGTTACGCGACGACGCTCCGGATCACCTGCGCCTGCGGGCATCAGGGTATTCTGCCTGTGAGCGCGCTCCGTGATCGCTATCCCCGTGGAACCCGGATTAGCGAAGCGCTTGGACATGTGCGTTGCTCACGCTGTCAGGGCAGTCGCATTCAATCGGTCAAGACGCTCGACTGACACAGTTTAGAGGGCTGCTGACCAGGCGATCCATGCTTCGGAGCTCTCTGGGACCAGCAGGAATCGAACATATTGTTTCTGATGAAGTCCTAAAAACAACGGCTGTTCAGTGTAAAACGAGGACGATAGCAACTTTGTGAAGGTTCGGGACCAGGCAGTTTGTTTTTTCTTCAGCACTCACCTGATCTGTCCATATTCAGCGACCCGCAGGCAGACCGCAGGGCGGCCGCATCTGTGGCATTTGCTGCGTTTCAACTCTTTGGGCGACCGCGTGCTGGAAGGTCGGATTAAAACTTTTCTGTCGGTGGGCAGCTGCCTGTCTGGCAGAGCCCGGCCCTGCGTTATTCCAGCCGATTGCCCAACCGCTCACCGCAGTCTTCAGGTGATCCGTTGTGCAATGGTTTCAAGCCTGCTGCCTGTCTGTCGCAGATAAAAACCAGCGTCAAGGATCACAAAACTTTTACAGGCGACCTGTCTCCTTCGGGGCTTCAATGTACGCGCCAGGCGTTGCGCTTAATCTGGCCGACAAGGCCGAAGCCAGGGGCACCAAGATATGATGCGCTGTGTTTGTCGTATCCGTGGAAGTGAACAGGCTATCGCCTGTCGCCCGGTCGCGCAAACGCTCCGTGCGGCGTTGCACCCGGCATTCCGGTCTGGCAGGGCGCGAGCACTCCGGTCGGTGGCTGTGCCATCGGTTTACGCTCTGGTCCGTTTTGCAAGCAAAACAGTCCCGCCGCTACACCCTCTTTTCCAACCCCTTCCTGCGTTTGCCTGCACCTGTCTGCCAGACCTGCCCAAAATCACACACACAGGATGTGGAAGCGGATGCAGCGGAAGCAGTAAATTGGGCCATAGATCAGGATCGCCTGATGGGGCCGTGAAGATAGACCGGGGACGGATCAGCATATGGTTCGTCCCTGCTTGCAAAAAGCGCCGCTGTCAAAAAGCGCCGCTAGGCAAACCTCGAAAAACACCCTATATTGCCAGAAAGGATACCAAACATGGCACATGCACTACAGATCGATACACTCGCCTTCACCAAGAAGCTCCGGGAAGCGGGGGCCGAAGAAGGCCTGGCCGAGGCCATTGTTGAAGGCCTCACCGCCGCCGATACATCAGAACTGGCTACAAAGTCAGATGTTCTTGTTGTTGAAAACAAGATCGATAAAGTTGAAAGCGCCTTAAAAGTCGATATTGCCGAAGTCAAATCCGATTTAACAACGCTTATTATGCAAAGCAGTAACCGCACAATTTACATCATAGGCGGGCTGATTGGCTTGCTGTTCGCTATCGACAAGTTACTGCCGCTCGCAGGGCTTGAATAGCACTCTATATCGATGACAACGGCCTTGCCTAAGCAGTGGTGCCGTTTTTTTATGTCCGGTGATTTTCGGGGTGCTTGCCTTGTCTTTAGAATGCCGCCAAAAATGGCGGCGCGGCGCGGGTTACCCACAACCCTTCGTCGTTCGATACTTGGGGTCTCTCTCCTACGGGCGCAAGGTCAGAACAAAATCTCCCATGGTCGATTGCGTTCTGACTGGATAACCCGCCCCGCCGATAGACGATCCGTTCCTGACTGGATCGCAGCCTTCAGAAAGTGGCGCAGCCTTACAGCAAAAGACCAACCCGAAAGACGGTGTGGATACGATAGCAAGCGGCTATGCGTTCACCGCCGCTTTAAGGGCGGTGGCGGCACGAATGCTGACAGCCTTGTCAGCGTCCTTGCTGATCATCTCGCCGGTTGCCGGACTGCGTAACTCGCGGGCAGGGCGGTCACGGGTTTCAAACTTGGCAAGATCGGGCAGAGCCACAGCATCCCCTGCTGTCAGGCGTTTGCTGACAACTTTGGCAAGCGCATCCAGAACTTCGCTTGCCGTCTTCTGGGTGCATCCAGTTTCCTCTGCCAGATCTTTTATCAATGCGCTTTTGGGGATGGGTCGTGCCATATGGGGTTCCTTTGCGTGTGTTTCTGCTCGTGTGGCCTGAGCCACTTGCGGCAAACTATGCAGGGGATGGTACTGATTGCAAGTCTTGTTTGCTTGGGCCATACCGTTTGATCCGGGTGGGCGTTGTCGTCTTCTTTGCCAGGGTAAGCAGTCATGCCATCTGATCAATCCGGTGGCACTGTCTTTGCCTGCGGCGGCATAAACAATGTGGTTTATGTTGCTGGATCAGCGCAGACCTGCCTTGTTTCTTAAGATGGATCAATAAGCCTTGGCGCAGAGTGGACAAGGGCCTGCCCTATAGCAACGTATGCTCATTCCAGAATCCTTGTGCTTATAGACAGGTCATCGCATACAGCGAGCGTGGTGCATTAAGGAGCCAATATGACGTCATATTGGCTCCTTAATGCTTAAGTGGAGCAGACCCTCTTCAAGTCAAAAATTCCCCTTGGCCAAGGCCAATTCCGCGCGGAAGACAATTTTTAACGTGACCCCTCGGCTATCCCCAAGGCTTTTCAATTTCCCATCGAAACAAGGAAGGACCTTACGATGACCCATAAATATTACAATGTTTGTATCGCCACCACAGGCAAAGACGACAAAACCTACTTCACCAAAGTCGGCGCGGCGTTTCCCGGCAAAGACGGCAGCAAAGCCATCATGAACATCAAACTCGATGCCCATTCCCTCAACGGCGAATACGTCCTCTTTGCCTCTCGGGCATGTAATGCCCTGTCGGCCAGCGGCACCCAAAACCAAAACCGGCAACGATGACGTCGTCGAATAACCCAACTCCCCAACTGGGCGGCCCAAAGTGGCCGCCCTTTTTTCTGTTGCAGCATTCTTACGGTGCTGTTGTCGTTGATCCGGTTTAGCGAAACGATAACAGTGTTTTAAAGCAACAGGTTGCTTTAACGGATCTCGACCGATCCTGTTTTTGTGGCCCTTGGGGTTCGGGCAAGCCGAACGCCACTTCGGGCTATTGGGGGCCTGTTCCGGCCCCCTTTCCAAATTGTGGGGCTTCCCCATGCTCGCTTTAAAAATCAAAGATTTTGAAACCTGCGCGTGGGTCCAGTCCCGCGCTAAAGCGCGAATTTTGAAATTCCCCGCCCCTTTCTTTCATCGCATTCAGATTTTCAGAGCAGCGCCCTTACGGGCTTGTCTCAAAATATGAACCATTTGGGGAATAACCTCAAACACAGCGCAAAAGGAAACGTCAAAATGGCAAAAGTTGATATGCACGCAGTAATTACAAACCAAGTAATAGCATTATTAGAAGCTGGCACAGTGCCTTGGGTTAAGCCTTGGAGTATTGGCGGTTGCACATCCATGCCGCGTCGATCAACCGGGGCGTTTTATCAGGGCATTAATGTTTTAATCCTTTGGATGAAATGCACGGAAATGGGATATTCTTGCGACCAATGGTTAACCTATAAGCAAGCGGCAGCTCTGGGCGGCCAAGTCGTCAAAGGATCAAAGGCAACGCGGGTGGTTTATTACAACAAGACTATTGCTAAAGATGAAAACGACAAGGAAACAATCATTCCATTTCTGAAATCCTATAGCGTCTTTAACGCCAGTCAAATTGAAGGATTGCCGGCACAATACGACCTTGAGCCAGCAGAACCAGAGGTTTTTGAAAATGAAATCATTGAACAGGCTCAAAATTTTGTTGATGGGACAGGTGCAGAAATCAAACATGGGGGCAATCGTGCATTTTATGCGCGGAAACAAGACCAGGTGACCATGCCGGAGTTGAAACATTTTCACAGTTCAGAGGCGTATTTTCAAACATTGAATCACGAACTCATTCATTGGTCAGGTGCGAAAGCCCGGCTTGACCGGACCAAAGGCAAAAGGTTTGGTGATAATGCTTATGCCTTCGAAGAGCTGGTCGCGGATATGGGCGCGGCGTTTCTCTGTGCGCGTTTAAATATATCTCCGAACATGGAACAAACGGCGGCTTATATTCAAAGTTGGCTAAAAGTCTTGCGCGAAGATAAGAAGTTTATTTTCCGCGCCGCGAGCCAGGCATCAAAGGCGGTTGAATACCTATTCGATCTAAATCCGCAACAGAATGGGCAGGAGGCCGCATAAGCGCACCCTGCGCGGAACGCGGCGCGGATGGCGCTGGAAGGGTGCCTTTGGCATGGCCAGTTTGCCCTTTAAAATACACAAAAACAACAGGTTAACACCCGTATTCTGCTTGTAAAAACACCCCGAATATGGTAAAAATAACCAAATAAAACAACGCTTTAACCGAAGATATCTATGCAAATAGAAAGGGTCTGAAATGTCAGAGAAACGCAAGAGGCTGCCAAGCCGACGCCCGTCCGAAGTGCGTAAAATCAAGATGCAGAATGGCCAGTCATTATATGTGACTTTGGGATATGACCCCATGGTTCCGGATGCGCCAAAAGAAGTGTTTTATGATCGCGGGTTTCGGGAGGGCGCAGAGTTGCAATTCATCGCCAACGATATGTGCATCATGATCTCTTTGCTGTTGCAGGCGGGGTATACAGCCAAGGATATTTCCAAGTCGCTTTCAAAAACCACTGTGGAAACGCCAACGGGTTTCTCGACTTCTCGCGCATCACATACCCGAGAAGCTGCCAACCCAACGGCTGAGGTGTCACAGCACGGCTCGATCGTAGGGTTGATCGTGGAGCAACTACAGATTGCCCCGTCATGGATGAAGGAAGCCGGGAACCGCACCGGCATCAATGCCGATGTACATAAAGCGATTACAGGAGGTCATCATGCAAGATTATAACGCAGTGTCAAAATGGCATTTCGAGAGCGAGATCGGCGAGAAGCGCGGCATGGTGTCCCTGGCCGAACAGGACGGGATCACGGCGTTGCGTGTCAGGTTCGCCGATGGCGATACAGAGACCGCCACCATAGCATTGACGCTGGCGCAAGCCGAGTTCCTGATCGATGCGCTGCCCGCAGCTTTGAACGTGGTGCGGTCGCGTCAGGAACGCCGGGCTTGGGAGGCGTCGCTGTATGATCCCTTTGCCGATATTTGCGCGGATATTCCAGATAAAAACGGGGTGCCGCAAACCGGCCCGTCTCAGCCGGCCTCAAAGGCTGTGGCAAAAACACCAGTGCAAAAAGCATCCGCTGCAGTGGATGCGCCTGGCGGCACGGCATCGGCAGAACTGCCAATCCCTGCGCGGCGCGGCGTGCCGTGGACGGCGGCGGAAGAAGCGCAGCTGGCCGAGGGCTACGGCGCGGGGCAAAGCGTTGATGCGCTTGCCGATCAGTTTGACCGCAGCCCGTTTGCAATCACAAAGCGGTTGGAAAAACTCGGCCTTATCGAAGCGAAAGCCGCATAGCCAGAAATCAAACTCCAGGAAATAGCAGGGCGCGGGATTGATCCTATCCCGCGCTTTTTTCATGCGCGGCGTCCAGTGCGGTTTTGCCGGACGTAAACGCATTGGGCCAGGTGACTGTCTTGCGTTGTTGTTTCAAAATATAGTTGACCTCAAGGGTCCAGTCAAAGGTATCTGCGGGTCTGCTGATACTGATGAAGGCCGGGCCTTTTTTGTCATGAGCAGAGTTTCATACGGGCTGAATTCGATTTCGTCTGTCATAGGGTTGAACGCCTCAATTCCGGTCTCGTGTGCATTTTTCCCGGAATGCACAAGCTGTGCATATGTGGTCTCTAAAAAGATTTATCACAGGCGTTCAAAATGTCAAAGAAAAGTCGTTCAACTTTACTCACTCCGGTTTTGTTTGAATTGATTTTCCAGGGTCGTTTGGCGTCGCCCCCTCTCTCGGGGATGTAATGCTTTTCCGGTGCAACGATATTTTTGGGGACCCGGCGTTTTGGCGTTCCCGCCTTTTTTTTGCGATTTTTACGCGCCGCTGCAATTTCACCTGGTAGAATGCGCGGTCATCGTTTGTAACCTCGCCAGCAGGTTCCATATTCAGGTTGTAGCGTTTGGGTATGGCACACATGGCGCTGATGTATTGTAAGGATCCCAGATACTGACCGAGGATTGTGTTAAGCACTTTCTTCGCTTCGCTGCCTTCTTCGATGTTATAGCGTTTTTTCATATCCGCGTCGAAGCCTATGGCGGCGGGAAAGGCGTAGGGGCTTCGGAAGTAGACCGGCAGTTTCGCGTGGGTTTCGAGATTCAGAACCGCGCACAGACGGGTGCGTATATCGTCGATGAAACCCGGGTGGAACTTCATGTAGTGCAGCTTGTCGTCGTTTTTCGGATGTCTTGACGTCCTGGCCGTGTCGATGCCGGTTGTGTCGGTTTGTGTTTTTTGCGGCATTGTTTTTGCTTCATTCATTGTTGATTGATCCGTTGGTACAATCTGTGGCCTGTGCTGAAGGCGGTTCTGGTTTTAGCTTCAACATCGACAGTTTCTCCGCTACGCGGGTTGCGACCCTTGTGGGCCCGGTACTGTTTCGGGCTGAAACTGCCGAAGCCTCGTAATTCCACCCGCCGTCCCTGTTCAAGCCCCGCGATAATCTCTTCAAAGATGGTGGTGACCGCCCGTTTGGCATAGGCGTCTGTTAGCGCATATTCCAGGGCGATCTTTTCGATGATTTCACGGCGCGTCATGGCCTGTTTTCCAGTTTTGTGGATGGGTAAAGCCTCTCGAAATTGCCGATCGTCCCCGTTTGTAACAGGCTTACGTGACCGGATCAATCACACATCCAAAAGGCTTCGCCCTATTAGAGCTGCACGACTTTTCTTTGATATCATATCTTATGTGCTTCGCTGGACTGACAGCCTCTCGGGCCGGTTGGCCCTGCCGGCCAATGGCGCATTTCATGCGCGAGAAGTTCAGAGACCGCATATGCGTAGCTTGTGCATTCCGGGAAAGCACATGACCAAAATTAAGTCGTTCAGCAATAGTTGGCAGTTTCTCGGGCCCATCGGACTGACAGCGCATCACATGCGCCGCTGGACAGTCAGTTTCTCGGGCCCGTTGGGATGGCAGGGCATCACATACCCTATTGGGACTGGCAGCGCATCACATGCGCGAGAAGTCGAGAGCCCGCTGGCGCGGGATTACCCGGAAATCCATAGCCGCTGATGCAACGGTTTCATCCGCGATCACTTGTTGCGATCCTTGCCGGTACAATGGCGGTTGTGCTCTTCGAGCAATGTGGTGATGTCGAGGCGTTTTTGCTTTGCGGTTGTGATGAGCAGAAGCAGGGCGCGCAATTCCTGCGTGTCCATCGTGTTGAGCCAGTGCAAATCATTCTGGCTGATGCGGGCGTGGAGTCTTTGCATCATCGGCAGGTGGCCTTCACTGACGGGTCGTGTGGATTTCGGGTGTGGCTTTGGCATGGATCGGTTTCCAATTTCGGGGTCATGCCGCAAGGTGCCACAGTTTGCCGCTTTTGCCAATCCTGCAAAATCACATAAACCACCAGTTTTGCCAAATCCCGCCAGCCTTGCCAAAAGCGCATAGGCTGCCAAAACGTGAGCAGCTGAACGCCAGATTTTCGGCCTCATGCGGGTGCGGTTTTCGGGCTGGCTTGCGGCGCCGACATCCAGACGCAAATCCCGCCGCGTGATTTTGGCATCAAATTCGGGCCTCGGCGTGCGTTGTTTTCTGCCCCGAATTGACCACCCCATCAAGGTTGTTTCCGGGCTGGCCGCGCGTCCGGTTCTGCGCTTGCCATCCCCCTGACCGTTCCACGGATTGCGGATATTCGCGCCACACAAACCATCCCCATCTTCCTTGTTTTCTTAGCCATGCCGCGCCAGCGGCAGGCTTTGGCCCAACGGGTCGAAGCCTTTTGGATGTGCGATTATTGCCCGCATCCGCCGACCGCCGTTGCCAGTTTCCCGGGCAAATTCCAAGGCTGCATCTTTGGGGAGGTTTGAGGTTCTTGCGGCAAGGATGTGGCAAAATCCATCCTATATGAAAAACGAAGTTTTGACTAAGGGCACGATTATACATGAAATTGCAATTTCATGTTAACGGTGTTAAGAATGTGCATGGCGATTCCTCATTTCAATTCCAGAATCATCAGCCGAAAAGATGGCAAAAGCGCTGTGGCCAGTGCT
>CBDHDW010000010.1:0-38265 GCA_965261915.1 Candidatus Poriferihabitaceae bacterium
ATCTCAACATCTGCTCCAGCTTCAATCATTAAATCCAAGCCACTCAGTGTCACGATGGGCATTCTAATCCTTCGAGTCATTTTACCCCTCTCCGTAAGTAATAAATACTTTTAACGAAGAGGTGTTGTTAGAGTAACAAGTGATTTTCATCTACAATAATATCGTTTATATGTGGACTATGAAAAAATACAATATAAAATGTAATATATGGGGAATAATAAAATAATGTTTAAAACGCATGCTATTTGATAGGGACATAATTAATGTCATAATATCAGTGCAGATCTCAAATTACTGTATGTGAAAATAAGGGTAGTGACATTTGATTGGTAGCGAATTTAAAGACGTAATTTTGGTACTCAAACAATTATGCAATTCAGGGTTCTTTTTGGGAATAAACATGGGGTTAATAAGTATTGAAAAAACGTATTCAGAATACCCAGAAAAATGGAACAAATACTATAATAATCACAGTCTTATGGCATATGATCCTGTAATTCGTTGGGGCTATTTAAACATAGGTGCTAAACGCTGGTCAGAACTAAACTTTAAGTTTGATATTAAGAGCGTAATGAAAAACGCCGAAAAACATGGCTTAAAATACGGTATCGTTTTAACCAAAAAAATAAATAATAATAAGTCGATATTGACTGGTGCTAGACATGATCGAGAGTTTACTGACGAAGAGATCATCATACTTTATGCTATGATGGATAAGTTAATTTCAATAGGCACCAGCAATTATTATTTGACCAGCGGTGAAATTAAAGTATTGAAATTATTAGCCAATGGTCATGATTATGCTGAAATTGCAGCAGAAGAAAATAAAAGCGTTGGGGCTATTAAATTAAGAGCAAGCCGTGCGCGCAAAAAATTATCTGCAAAGTCTATTAACCATGCAATTCATTTAGTAACAAAAGAAAATATCATCTAAAGCATCGTGCAAAACTAGACGATCGTACAGTTTTTGATGTTTTTTGTTTCGCAGATCATAGATTTGATGCATGTAATTTAAGCATGGTCAGCAATTTGTAAGTAGTAATAATGTCAGAATATCTAGGCCGAACTGGAGAAAAATCGTGATAAACTCAAGTAAAGAAGTTAGTCATCCCAACTTGGCACGTCATACACACACACTTGTCTGTCATAATGACGAAGATGACAAACTTAATAAATTTGATATAGGCTACGCCTACACTTGGAATAATGGCCATATAGGAATCAAAATAACCTCGGACATTAAGTGTGGGGATACCCTCATCCTTAAACCCTTGCGAGGATAGAATTGAAAACTCTGTAAATTATCAATAATTTTACGCCCTATTGCGTGTCCCATTTGATTGGTTTCTCGGGCATGTGATGCCCCGCTGGTTGGCAGGGCCCACTGACTTCTCGAGCATAAAATGCTCTGCCACTCCAGTGGGCCCGAGAAACTGCCAACCCAACGGGTTTCCGAGCAAATGGGACACGCATCACTTTAAAAATGTAGCGCTGTGAATACCACTCCAGCCTTCACCATGAGATGCGTTTATCCCCCAAAGCACGGCGCACCAACACAAGTGCACTTGCTATGATAGCTGAAAACGCAATGAACGTTTCTGCAGCACGTGGCATAATAATATCGCGTAACTGCGCCTCAATCAGCCCAAAGCCCAAGCTGGAGGAAAACGCTTGCACACTATTGGGAGCAAAAAATTGCGCGGCAAGACAGACCGTAGCCGCAATCACTCCTGGAACGGCAGCAGGAAAGCTTGATCGAAATAAAGGTTTTTTACGTGCTTTACTGTAGCCTGCTGATGTGACCAGTCCCAGTATGATATTAACGCTGACCATAAGCCATAACAGCGCAAGACCGCTGGCAAATCCCATAAACGCATAAAGGTAATAATCACCAAGGCCAAAGCCCTTGCTGTAGAAGCGGCGCCCCAGGGCCGCCAGAATAAGCATAATGCCTGCCGCATAGAGGTTGTTGATGATGTTTATATCCACGGTAAGCAGTAAGCTGGCAACGCAAATTGCAGCCGCACAAACAGCCAGTATGTCGATTTCAAAGCAAGTGATGTCATTATAGACAATGGTAATGGCAAGCCCCGCATAGAGCAGAGCAATAAAGAGATAAGGCTCATAAAGAGCCGTTGTTAAGAAATCATCCATGGCAAATCCCCGCGCCCGTTTTTAAATTGTGTGTTCTGTATTTTTAGTATCCACTCATTGGTTCCAACCCCCCGTCTTCAGACGGGAGTGCTTTAGCACGAAAGAATCGGTTATAGTCTTATCCTCCCTAAAAATGAGCCGCCGTAAGGAATAAGGCTCATTTTTAGGGAGGATAAGACTATGCAATATGACACTGGGAAACACTGCGTTTTCTACCATCGCTATCACATCGTTTGGACAACAAAATATCGCTACAAGGTTCTGCGTGGGGCGGTTCAATTGCGGGTGCGTGACATCATCAAACAAGTTTGCAGCGAGAAAGGCGTCGATATAATCACAGGCGTCCTTTCCAGCGACCACGTTCATATGTTTGTGTCCGTTCCGCCAAAACTGGCGATCAGTGACTTGGTGCGACTTATGAAAGGACGCTCATCCCACAAAGTCCAACGCGAGTTTACACACCTGAAGAAACGCTACTGGGGCTGTCACTTTTGGGGGCGTGGGTATTTTTCAACCACCAACGGTGTGATCACAGAAGACTTCGTACTTCAGTACCTGGAAAATCACATCCCTCATCCTACCGACGCCAGTCGGTAGTGGTTGAGTCATAGAACCCCTTAAGACTCGTAATACAGTTGGCAGCCCCTGCGCCGCAGTCTGGCTCTGCCCTATAAGAGGCAAAGCCCTTAAGCCAGACTTTCTTTCAGTTCACGTGCAGGTTTTGCGACCGCTGCGCGGTGGGCTGGTTTCAGAGAGGTTTCTCCTGTGCCTGGATTGCGGATTTGACGCGCGGCACGATCTGCCGCTTCAAACTTAACAAGCCCGGGCAAAGCCACGGCATCACCTGCCACAATACGTTTTGTCACAATCTCTGCCAAATGTGTCAAAAACGCACTGCAGTCTTTTTGGGTATGACCTGTTTCTTGAGCAAGGGCTTCAAGGAGTGATTTTTTAGAAATAGCGCGCGCCATATGAATATCCTTTCGTAAGTTTCAATTTCCACCTGTTATTTCTGGCTTAAAGCTTGCTCTGAACCACGGGCAGTAGGGCTTTAGCACAGAATTAATACATTCAGAATAGGGTTTCAGAGAATTTCGGGCGGCGGTTGGATCCTCTTTGGCTAAATCGAGTAATGCGCTTTGTTCCACCAAAAGTGTCCGCAACTCTTCGTTGCCAGCCTTGATATGTTCAATTTGAGCGTAAATCTCTTTTAGGGGTTCATCCTGGGCCGTCACCGGGCTTGTGAAGGTGAACAATGCTGCTGCGCAGCAAGCGGGTGTAAGCATAGATTTCAAAAAAAGCCTGCGCGGCCTGCGGCTTGCCGTCTCAATCGTGTTTAGCATCCTGTTTAGCATCCTGTGCAACTCCCCGTTGTTAATGTTGTTGTGACGACATCCTTGGCCGTTGTCTTGTCATTGACCAACAGTGTATCCGTTTCAATCAGTTTTGCTGTGCCGTGATCAACTGCAAGGCTGTTAGCGCCCAGCGTATTTGTATTTAATGCCGTCCCTGTGATCCTGTCCTTCGCAACCAGAGTATCAACAGTAAGGCCACCTGTGGTTACGGTTGTGGCAGTAACACGCTTTGTCGTTAACGTTTGAGCAACGGTTAAATTACCTGCTGTCATGCCATTGGAAATAACAGTGCCGCCGGAAACATCAAGTGTTTCGCCAATGTCAATGTCCCCTTCAATAGTGACCTTGCCCAAAACGGTTAAATCACCTGTGATTTTTTCTGCATTTAGGGTGGCTGTAACCGCTAGAATTTCTGCGGTGATGTTCTCGACATTCAACAGGCTGTTGTGGTTCATATCCAGATCTGTATCCATTCTGTTCAGCTCTGGTTTTTCCGGAACTGATATGCGGTGCAAATACGGTAAAACATTGCGCTTATTCGAGATATATTCAACGGATACAAAATCACCTGGTTTAAACACCCGGCCTGCATTTTGCAGCTTGGTTATATCATAGTACAAACCTGCACCTTCAAGGCGTGTTGGTGCGTAAGGCGGCACCCAGCCGATTGGTGTACCCGTGCTCGTATGGCGCGGTGCGCCAAGTCTGCCAGTGACACCATCCGGGAACTTCGCCTGTGTGACAATCACGAGAGATGTCGGTGTAGGCGACCAAAGAAAGACCGATAAATCTCTACGCCGGACAGTCGTGCGCGGTGCTGTTAGCCGGTAGGATTCAGTCCCGGTCAAATCATCGATGGTTAAATCAAATGTTTTAGTGGGAGTAAGGCGCGTCCAACTGATGTATTGGTCGAGTTTGAACAAAATATGGTGCTTTGCCGCTGCGGCAAGTTCAATGACTTGCCGCGCTTCTGTATCAAGCGATTTCCGAAACACGTAATGAGACCAGAATTGCAAACCTGCATTGAGTGCAACAACGGTTATGCCAATAGCGAGGCTGGTTTCAATGAGGGTGAAGCCACGCCTTGATCTGCGTGCAAAAGATTTTGTGGCACTGGCCGCTGTATCAACGTCCTGCAACCCTGTGCGCTGTAAGTTCAACATCCCCGACAACTCCCCGTTTTAAAGGTACCTTTCACAGTGATACCCTTTGACGTTAATAACCCTGCTTTGGCGGTTGTTGCGGTCATAAGATTTTCGCTGGTGATTTTTTCAACAATGGCACTATCCGTGTTAATTACACCCGTAAGCGCAATATTGTTTTGAACGGTCACAACACCGGTTGCCGTAAATCTGTTTTGAACGGTCACTGCATTGAGCGTTGACGGTTTAGAAACTGTGAGTGTCCTTGCAGACGTCGCACCGGATACAGTTAAATCCTCGGCATTCAAAACACTGGCGGTCATATTTTTACCAGATACTTGACCCAGCACAGATAAATCAGTGACGTTGAGGGTTGCGCCCGCAACCTTCCGCGCGTAAAAACCAACCCCAAAATCAGTATCTTCGCTGTCTGGACTTGGATCAGGCGGGACTATTTTGGTAATCTCTGTGTTTTTTGCATCTGTGTTTTTTGCATCCGCCACTTTGACATTCTTGACGCTATATTTAACTTTTTTCTTAGCAGATGTGTTCATAAACGTTACATCAGTTGCCATTACACTCGCTGGAATGCCGGCAAACGCCTGCCTCAAAACGTAATCTGTGTTTAAGCCATTAAAGTTGTAGCTGAAGAATGCAATATCGTGGGGGGCTAAAGCGATGCCTTCGGGTTTAAGAAGGTCGCGCAAATAGTCAAAGCTATACGGTGCCCCTGTTTGGGACGACCGCGTGCGTTGGCTTATTTTAAGCTGCACCAATGAGGATAGCGACCGGGACGCTGTGGATGTAGGCCGTGCGACAATCACACCGAAGGGATGAAGTTCGCCTACAATCTTTAGAATAACATAGTTGATGTCCCAATTGTTGCGGTTGCGCGCTATAAACGTTTCCGCCACGTTTATAGGGTGGGCCATATCACTGGCATCAATACTGATGGCAGCGTTTTCGCCAAGCATAGTGTCCACCTTTGTGCGGTTGTAATGCACCCAAAAATCAAGACCAGGCGCAAGGTTTGTGAGGTGAGTGGCGATTTCACCAGCGCGTATTGTGCGTTCTGTGCGAACCATTTGCTGCACATACACATTCAAAGACAAAACAACGGCCACCATTAAAACACTGACAAAGATTAGGTTTAATCCACGTCTGTTGCGTCTTGGCATGACGCAATGTTCTTTTAAAGAATGTTTTGGCTTTAGATTCCATGCCAGCACACGACCCCACAGTGACTGTGAGGCAATGCGCCAAGCAGGAGACACTCTAGTAAACGATAGCAACATCGTTGTCATCCGCACTAGAAGTACAGGCCGTAGATATGAGTGCTCGTGTTAAAGGAAGAGTCTGCTTGTTACTGCCAACGGTAACACTTATCATGTCAGTGTTTTTGACACTAAGCCCGACAAAGCCTTCTAAAAACCGGTTACAGGCTTCTTGTGGTAAGTCGTTGATCGTAACTGTTGCTGTCTTACGATTAGCCGCACCTTCCACTTCAACGAGACCGCCATAGGGCGTTACAATAGTGACCTTGCCACCGCTTGGTGCATCAACACGAGCAGCCGGTGGAATATCGCCACCACCATCAAGCACATCAATAAGGTTGCCTGTGTCATACAATGGTGATGATGCGTAGGCACGTTGTAAACCACCGACAATTAGCGTTATCTGGGTTGTCAGTTGTGTGGCACGCCAGCTTTTTTGCATTGTGCTGCCAAGTGCTATAACACTAACAGTCCCCAAAATAATCATGCCGAGTACAAACATGAAGTCAATGGAAATAAACCCGCGACGCTTGCGTCTGGCAAATGGCTTTTTAAGCTTGGCGCATTGTTTTTCGGGTGGATGAGGTTTTAGGGGGGTATTTGTCGTCATAGCGTTTCCTTTTCTTAGTAAGCTAGGGTTTGGGTGATGGAAAATATGCTGCTCATCAAAAGGCCAATTGCGATGGCCGCCAATGACATGAGTAAAATATTCAAAAAAGCTGCGGTTCTTTTGGCTTGCACTTCGACAGTTTCCAGCCAGCGGTCCACGAATTTAGCCAGGCTTTCGAGCCAGTTTTCCTGGGTTGAGAAGGCCGCTAAAATTGTATTGAGATCACGCGCTGGAAACTCGTGCCCCGCTTTAATAGCAGCGTCACCTAACGACATAGACCCAAGCAGTTTTCCAATGCCGGTAATGCGTGTGCGTATGTAGGGGCTAGCGTTTTGAGCCATTTTATAGAGGAAGCTGGAATTTATTTGCTGGCCCATACGTCCGGCTTCAACAACCGCAAAGATAAAGCTTGCTCCCATGCGTAATTTGTAAAAATTAAACGGCGGGAGGCGATCAAGCTTTGTGCGCCCACGAGATGTATAGGAGGGTACCGCCCAGGACAGAATTGCCGCAATTGCCGCAAATATAATGGCAAGAACATAGCCGGTATTTGCAAACCAAATAGTGAATTGAGCAAATATTCTCGCTGTCGCTGGCCACTGCTCAATGGGCCTTAGTTCTGTGAACGACGGATAAAGCTGCGCACCGGAAATATAAAGAATGCCTGACAGAATACAAAAAAGAACAATGGGGCCGGTCACGGCACTGGTGATGGCGCGGGTAATCATTAAGTCGGCACGCGCAATACGCGCCATACCTTCAAACAACCGGTGTGTATCGGCCTCACCGTAACCTGTCATCAGGAGTGTTTCTCCACCCGGGGCATAGAGTGCCGCTACGGTTGATAATTTATTGTGCGGGAGGGCGGCACGTAAATCCAGCAGGATATGATAAACATTTGATTTACCGCGTTGCTTATAAACATTGGCGGCCGTCATAAGGGCCTCTGAAAAAGGCATGCCAGATTGCGTTAAATCTGCAAGCAATTGCCACGTTTCGACACGCACTGCTTTGGTAAACGCGAGGCGGCGCAGTTTAAATCCGAGTGTTTCAATGATCTTCATTGTTGAGCTTCCCTGTTGATGACGGGTTTCAAACCACGTTTTTGAGCATCACTTGCATCCACAACGCCTGAGGACAGAAGTTTTGCGAGCTTATAGCTTATGGTTATCCCGCCTAATCCACCTTTGCTTTTAGGCTTTAGCCAATGCTTTCGCGCGCCTGCTTCATCTTGTTTTGAAACAAACTTGAAATAGTCATCATCGGGCACAATACATTCCGCAACAGCCGTGAGGCGCGAATAACCAGCCCAGGCTCTCTTCCCCAACTCTGTCGGGTAGTTTGAACACTGCGCGCAGCCTGACGTGTTGCGCTGATAGAGTGTGCTGGAGATGAACGGCTTTTCTTTGAAATCAAGTCGTTCATCTCTACCGTGCGCAAGGCCATACATCGTCATAATGTCCTGCGCGGCGGCTGGGTTCAGCGGGGTTTTACAATGCTCACACAAAAGCGGAATGAGGGTTTGTTTCATCAAGAGCGATATGTCGTCGCCGCCTGATAATTCACTGGCAGACGCGCCCATTTCAATGAGGCGGAACAGTATCTTATTGGCAGATGTGACGTGAAGTGTCGTATAGCCCTTATGCCCGGAAGCCACAAATTGCATGAATTCTTTAGCGGCGCCAACATCGCGGATTTCTGACATCACGCAAATATCAGGGTTGATACGCATAGCGTGCATTAAGGTCTTTCTATATTCAGCTTTGCGGTCTTCGCCATCCCCTGCGGATTTTACCGGTATCTGGGTAACGCCTTCGGCCTTCGAGACATATTCGACGGGATCTTCAACCGTGACGATTTCAATACGTCCGGCGCATTCTGTGGAAATACGGTCAATGGTGCGAATAAGCGTTGTGGACTTTCCATCCCCTGTCGACCCGCCAATGATGACACAGCCCTGCCTTGAAGCACGTTCATTTTTGAGAACCGCCATAATCTCGTCATCAAACCCGAGATCGTCCAGGTTACCTGCAACCGGATCATCGTCAGAATAGAACAGACGAAACACCATATGCTGTCCAATGTCAGACGTGCTTTCGTGGAAGCCTTTTTGACCACGTAGCTTGATGACATTGTCCGGGAGTGGAAACCCTGGCTTATGGTTGATGGAAAACGACTGCATAAGCATTTTTTGCATTGAGGTGTGACCTGCACCGGTTTGTGCTGCGTCAAAGGCAAAGGTTAAGGCCTGGATGCCTTCTTCCGGTGTCCATGGATCGCCCAGGTTTTGCCATTCCCCTGCTATTTTAACGCGGATTGTTGTCTTTAAATCGTGTTGGGTGATTTTAAAATCACTGGCGCGTGCACGCGCGACTTCTTCCACGAGCTTGATAAGCTTTTGTGATGCGGGTGTGGTCGCCTCGACAATAGACCGGGGCGTGTGTTCACTTCCCCCACTGCGCCCATAGAGTCTGGCAATATCTTCGATTGCAGCGGTGCGCTTCACTGTAGCCTCTGGAATAAGGCCTTTGTTCAAAAGCGCATTGCGTTCAATAATATAGTCATCATCGTGCATATAGCCAGTGGCGATAGTATATGTGCCGTTTTCATGCACGGCACAGAGTCTGCGAAACCGTTCTGAACCCACGTCTAAGATGCCGTTTTCCAGTACGTTTGCAGTCTGCCTGGACTTTACTTTGATGAACCGTTCAAACATCATTCTAATGCGCGCCCGTCAAAGACTTTCGTTTCCGGGGCGGTTTTTAAGGGGTCAACGCCCTGTTCGGTTTGCTTGACTTCAATCTTGAAGAAGATGAATTCATCGTCTGCATACCCGCCTGCGTCGTTATTTTCCCAACCGTCGCTGACATGGGGCAGAACGTGATCGCCTAAAGTATCGCTGACCATAACTTCATCACCAATGCGGAGAACCTTGACGCCACACGGCAGCGTATCACCAACGGTTACATGATAACTGTCGCCGGCGCGTTCATCGGCAATCATGGCCGTGTTCCGTTCCGCGTTTCCACCTGTGGCAATGACTGAATAACGGGGCGTGCAGCCATTGGTGCCTGACAAAAAGCCTGTCGCTTGCTCTTGCGCCTCAACTGCTTCGGGTGTTGCTGAGCGGGCGGGGTTTGCTTCAGGCACTGTGGCCTGTGACGGCAAACTGGTGACTGCCCCTGATGAAGGGCCAGGATTAACTGTTTCCAAGGGTTCTGCGGCACCGTTTGGACTGTCTTGTGTTTGTGTATTCAAGTCTGCCAAATCCTGCAATTTGGCGATGATATTTTCAACGGCAGCAATATAGTCATTCACGATTGCATTACGTTCCGTGCAGACCAAAAGCATCTGTTTTTCGGCTTCGCTCATGTTATATAATTCGCGGTCCTCAATGAGGTTCCGGTACGCATTGCGAAACTGATCAACAGGACAGCTTCCGATCACCATTTCCGTTGTCACCCGCAAATTTTCTGCGGCATTAACGGCCGGATTTTCCGCTGAATATACACTCGATGGCAGGGATGCAATAAGCCCTAAAGCCAGCAAAGGCAGTCTGATGGATTGCGCCTGACGTAAAGACTTTGAGGGCTTTAAAAACATGGCGGGGCTTTCTTTAATTACGGGGCGTTGAGGATATGCTGGCCAAAAGAGCCGCCTTGCGGGTGGTGCCCGCAAGGCGCGCTGTTAATAGCGGATGACTGGATCTTCCGTGACAAGATCAGGCCGTTTGATGCGCTCGCCCGGGTCTTGCTTTAGCAGCTCGAAGTAATTGTCAGACGTTTGCTTATGGTTGATTTCCGCTCCAAGGCTTTTCGCAGATGGAAACTTGGGGCACAGCTTATAGACAACCGCTGGGATGCGTTTTTGGAGATGGCCAATTGTATGTGATTTCCAATCTTTTGAACGCTTATAATAAGAATAACCTTTAAGCTCCCCGTGTGCGGGATCATAACGGTAAGTACCATACCCATCGTATCCCTCTGGGAGCTTTAACTTCATCACGGGATGTTTGGTGCGATGTGGTCTTGATTTTACCATCGCTGGCCAAGTCTTTGTTTTTTTAATTTTATGGGTTTTGTAATTATGATCATAAAAACATTTATAAAGCTTCCCTGTATCGTCATACCAACGAAAGGCTACAGTGTCCTTTTGGCTGTGATTTGACGGCAAATAATCCAGGCGCATCACGAGGCCAACGTTTTTAAACAATGCGGACATTTGTGTGGTTGTCATATTGGAATAGATGATCGGAGCTTCTTCGCGCGCCACGGCAGGTGCTGTGACGGCTAAAGCCAGCGACAGAGTCAGTAATGTGTTTTTAATGGGCATTGTTTTATCCTTTTCGTATGATTTTTCATATTATCCTCTTCCACTAACCACCACCATTGCTACCACCACGATTGCTACCACCCCCCTCACCGCTACCCGCGCCATTACCATCCCCGCCGAACTCAAGATCGCGACCATTTTCGGTGACGCGGCGGGTGACCGCAGAATCCCGGCCCCAGCCGTCGAGGGTGAAGTAAGTACAGAGACCCTCATGGCAGGATTTGTATAGATTTGGCTTCTTCCGCGGCGGTGCGGGTCTGCGGCAGGTGTTTGATTTCAGCGTCCACTCACCACGGCGTATAAATTGATGAGAACTCGCGTAGGTTCTTTCATAACCGTAGGTGGCAAAATCTTGTTTGTAGTATTTCTCAAGGCTCTCATAGTTCATCGAGCCTATGTCACCTGCTTTTGTGCAAGCTGCGGTCTTTGTTTTTACAACTTCGTGATGGCGCAAGAGCCGACTACAGGTATCTTCTTTAACTTGCCAATCCGTATAGGATGTTACATCAATGGGGGCACGGTCCCAGTCGTATGACTGCGTCAACACTTTCTTGAAACGCTGCTCGATGTATGTGCCATCTGTATACTTGATTACGCTTCTGTAAGCTGGCACCGGGTAAACATCCTGGCAGGCCAATTGTCTGGTTTCTTCGGTTTTGGTGAAGTCTGTATCAACATTGAACTGAACGGGCGCACTATCACAAAAATCAAAGTACAATTCACCGCGTGGATTTGATGTTAAAGACCCGTTTTTATCAACAATCACGGTGATAACCTTATACGGGTCATCCGGGTTTTTTATTTCTTTCGTGCGATACCGGTAAGTCGCCGCTGCAGGGTGCACTTTACCGGCAACTGTTTTTTGACACGTTTGATCAGGCGCATAAAACCAGGCATCTCTTGGCTCCCGACAATGCGTGCGCCCTGGCACGGCCGTCCACGCGCTATGCGTTATTTCACCAACAAGTTTATTGATCCGACTAACGGGCTTGAATGTCGTGCGCTCTTGACGAATACCAACGCCAAGCTTCGGGCTCTCACAGGGTATTGTGCGAAACCGTTTAAACTCCAGAGTTTGGAAATACAGGCCCTTTGCAATAGCATTGCCCATCATCGCCACCCCGCCGCGCGGTAAGGGGGTGGCGTAGTCAGTATCTATACAGGCCGGTATTGGAATTTCCTTGCCTAATTGTGTGGTTAAGGAATTTTCATTAATGAGACCAAGAAGCCTTGGCGCACCTGAAACGTTCACCCTGCCATCGCGCATGTAGCGCACGCGTTGAGCGGCACGGATTTGGGCAGGCTTGATGTTCGACTTGAAGTTATTCGTCGCATAATAAACCACCAGAAAGTCGTCACATAGACGCGCACGCACTCCCCAGTCGGTTACTTTGCGGCCATCAAGACGCGGAAAAAACCCTTCCGGAATTACATCGCTTGTCTCTAGCGTATCCAAGGCATCCTGGCCGCCAGAGCTAGCGTCCCAAACCTGCATCTTGTAGAGCATATCCGAATAGGTGAACGTCAGAAGGTCGGCGTAGTTGGCCGTTATACCGAAACGCACATGCGCGGCTTCATCCTCTTGAGCCACAACAACAGAGTGCAGTGACAACAAGCACAGCGCAGAGGCTGTAGACGCTTTTAGAATACGGGCGGCACGCTTTAAAATATGATCGACAAGTTTAAACATTAAGCTGGTGTTTCCTCTTCTGAATGCGGCGCAACCCGGTGGATGATTTCAAGCTCTTTGAACGTGAGTTTGATGTGACGCTTTACGCGGCTCAAACTTTTGATACTCGCGGTTTTAAGACTGGAGACACGGCGTAAGACTTCGCCTAATGCGGCAGACGTGGTCACTGTAACGGTCGAAACACCATTAATGTCGCCTTGACGGATACCATCCTCAATGCCCAAAAACGTGTTTTCAATCCTGTATTTTATTGAAGGCGCAGCTTCGCTGGATGTTTGATCTTTAACCTGCGTATAAGGCTTTAAGCCTACGTCAAACGGTATAAAGACCAAAAGCGTTTTGTCAGAAACCTGCGTTTTGTGCGGCCAATCCGCATAGACCAGCTCTGCGGCACGCGCAGATAAAATCTCGTTATGCTTTGGATTCAGGGTGAACACCTTAAACGCCGCCGCCGGTTCTTTTAGAATGCCGCGCAATTGTGGGTCGTCCATGAGCTGTGTGGCGCATCCTTCATTAACCAAACTCCAGCCTGGTACCGTTGGCCAGCTTTGAGAGAACGCCGCTTCACACCCTTTGGCAAAGGCTTCTACGTCTTCAACATATGGATATATTACAGTTTGGAGCTTTGCGGCCGCCGGTACATAGCTGTACCATTTCCACCCGAATTGACCGCTCGCGGATAATGCAACCACGACTGCAAGGCCCCCTAAAATGCGCTTTGTCGTTTTTGAGAATAGCGGCTTGCGCGGCTTAAACCCTGCGAACTCTCTTGGATCCAGCTTTGGATCTCGCAAAACGGCTATTGGGGTAAACGTATTAATGTCGTTGGTTAAGCCATCGGAATATAGAATACGTTTGTGACTGCTCTTTGGCAGTTCAGCAATGTATTGTAGAAGGTCGGACCTGGTTTCAAAAAGATGCTCAGGCTCTAACGCAGGCCGTCCTTTCTCAAGTGTTGCAGTCAGCCAGATTGCGTTACTTTTGTCCTCAAAAGCAATCAAAACACTGCCATCTTGTTCTTCCTGATCAAGTTCAGACACAACAAGAGCCAGTAGCGGCGGGAGCCCGACAAATCCATCCCTGCCTTTTATTGATGCAGTGCGGTTACCCCAAGTCAGTTCGAGTTGTGATTTACCCGTCAGGTGCGAAGCAATATTATCAGATTTAAGCTCCCACTGTAGATTGCACAGACATGGAATTCCGCCGTAGCTTGTTAATCTTGCGTCCATTACTTGCCCCCCCGGCTATGGGCAATGAGGGAGGGGCGCACAAAAACAATCATGCGGATTTTCTGAACCCGTGATTTATTGCTGCCCCCAAGGCCTATAAATTTTGCAATACCCGTGCCAGCTTGCGTGCGTCTTGCAACCTCTTGTTCATAGCCCGAGAGAATTAAGGTTTCTCCCGGGGCTAACACGCTGTCGTTTTGAATGGCGCGTTGATCAATCACAGGAAGCTGAACCGTGCTTCCCCCTGATGTAAAGCTGTCCAGGCTGGTCAAATCATTTTGCAAAATGGTCAGTGAAAGCTGAATTTGGTTGTTATCAATAAGGCGCGGCAGGGCGTGTATGGAAACACCTGTGTCAACGGTGGCGGTTTGCACTTCCGTTGTATTGCCACTGTCACTTGTTGTTGTTTTAGTGCGCGCCACATAGTTTGTAGAGCGGGTTAAAACAATTGGAGACACAACACCGCTTTGGGCTATCGTGCTGCCTAAGCGGTAATCCACCACAGCCCCATTGGTTGCCAGGGCTTTGAAGTTCACCGCAGAATTGCCGCGTGAGAGTGTTATAACACCATTGCCAGTCACCGCACCTGCCGCACCAAGTAACCCTGCCGTATTGCCGCCGTCTGTTTTTGCCAGATTAAGGCCAACGCCAAAGTCATCGGATTTATCGGCATCCACAAAATAGATAGCCACTTCCAAGCCAATGCGTGTGGCATAGGTGATCTGGTAATCTTTAATCACACGCTGCGCCGCCTTTTGGACAGACGGTGGGCCAAAGATGGTTACGCGACCTGCGTTCCTGCTTAAGGTCATAGACGCTGGTGACGGAACCACTGGTTTTAGAGCAGCCTCAAGTTCTGCCCATGGGTCTTGTGATGTCTTCTTGGTTAAAGACACGGAACGTGTTGCGCCTGATGTACCGCTGACACCTGCAACAGATGTGCTGAACTCTGTAGAATTGGCAGGAATGGGCAGCTTGTAGGTTTCTGTAACCATACGGTTGAAGGTGATGGCTGTGCCATCATACTTCCAGCCGATGTCCATACGGGCAGAGACAATATCCAGGAACTTTGAAAGTGCGCCTTCATGGGTTATTTTGAGTGCCCCGCCAATAGGAAAACCCATCAAGTCGCCAGTGGGCGTTAAAGTGCGCTTGCGAATATTCACAGGAATACCTGTTTCGCTTGCAATGTATTTTGCGATAGCATCAATGTCTGTTGGTTTTTTAAGATCGGCCTTAAAGCCGCGCGCGCCTTCCAGTTTTTTTGGTAAGGGCTTACCGCTGCGTGTTCCGTGATCAACCTTTACGGCTTCACCATAATAAGGCTGTGCTTCGAACAGGACTTCGCCGCGCTGTGCTGCACGTAGCTGGCGTTGTTGCTCTGCTGTCAGATTGCTGATTTTAGCAACTGCATTGTTTGCGTCTTTGGTTGTTTGGCAAGCCACAAGAACACCACATAGAGCCGTAGCAACCATAAGGCGGGCAAAGCGCCCCAAATTAGAGCTGAACGACTTTTCTTTGATATCATATCTCATGTGCTTCGCTGGACTGACAGCGCATTTCATGCGCGAGAAGTTCAGAGACCGCATATGCGTAGCTTGTGCATTCTGGAAAAGCACATGACCAAAATTAAGTCGTTCAGCTCTATAATATGGCTTGTTCACAGAGCTGATCCAATCTTGATAACCTTGTTTGAAAAGACACGCACGGATGGCGGATGACCTTGAGAGCTAAACCCTTTGATCACGTGTTCGAGGGCCTCTTCAAAACTGCCGACTTTTGTTAGGGGTACTTTGAGCTGCCAAGCGCCCGTGCCAGTTGCGATGACTGTATAGCCCGCCTCTTTACCCCAGCGTTTAATCACGTCTGTGAGGTATTCATCTGACTGCGCCTTCCAAACGGAGGGCGATACCGTAGCCGTGTTATTAGTTTGGTGGGGTAGTTCAGAGGTGATGAAATGACCGTTGGTGTCGAATTTAAGAACGCCAGCGCTTAGGTTGGACTGGCGGGTTGTATCATTCGCAAACGTGAGGACTTCGGCTAGGGTGGGGGATGTATATAGTAAAAACAGAGACGCAAGTAAGGTTTTCTGTTTTGAAAACGGTAATGTAAACTTCGTTGAATTATTTACGGTGTTCTTTTGTAAGGGTGATTTTATCGCCTTTCCACAGAGGTAGAATGGCAACTCTATAACCAAGCCTTTTGCAATGATATATGACACTGTTCGTTGTTTTAATTTGTTTTGGATCCAAAGATTGCCCTTGAACCAGAATGAATTTTTCCGAAGTTTCTGGCTCAATCCCATAAATATACCATTCACCCATCCAATTAGGACCTTGGCTAGTGGCGTCTTTCTTAGCTTCGATCTCAACATCTGCTCCAGCTTCAATCATTAAATCCAAGCCACTCAGCGTCACGACGGGCATTCTATTCCTTCGAGTCATTTTATCCCTCTACACAAGCAATAAAATACTTTTAGCGAAGAGGTGTTGTTAGAGTAACAAGTGATTTTCATCTACAGTAATATCGTTTATATGTGTAATATACAAAAACACAATGTAAAATTTGACTTATGATACATATAAAGTTAGGGATATTTATGATTTAATACCTAAAAACGGGGCCGGTGACTGTAATGCTGCGGTTCTTGACATTGGGTTTCTAAATAATCTCAAGGACCGGGCTTTAGCGTTAGCAATATACTCACCGCCAAAACGCCGAATGGTACTGTTGTAAAAGGATACTATGAAGATTAAAAAAGCATATACCTTAGCCATTGTGCTATCGCAGTTCGCAAGCCCGGCCCAGGCCGCTATAATAGATTGCAAGGTTATCTTGTGTTTGCCTGCTGGTTTTCCATCTGGATGTGCTGATGCCAAAGCCTATATGCTGAAGCGGCTCAAAAAGCGGAAGTCCCCATTTGGCATTTGCGAAGGCTCTGGTATCGGGTCAACTGGTATCGGCGGCGGCGGGCTTTATTGCGCGTCAGGTGTTGTTTACCGGCGCGGTGGTGGTGGGCGCGACGAACCCCCAGTGGAATATTCTTGTGATAGATGGTTTGGTAGCCGTCCTACACACCTTAATTACGGCTTCAAGACCAGGATTGGCGATGAAACACTTTATTTCTACGGCAATTACAATAGCGGCTTCTCAATGACAAAAGACAAAGTGTACCGTCAAAGAACCATATATGTGAACACACGCACAGACGACACCGGGAACAACAGGTAGCCATTATGTCGATATCGAACGAGATTAGAGTGTATCGCGTTTTATTGAATTCATTCGATAAAGCGAGATGCACAGCTTCACTTGTTTGTTGGTGCTGCGTGTTCCATTTGCTCGAAAACCGATCAAACGCAACACGCTCTAATACCTTGAGGGATTGGCTAAATACCAGACCAACGCCGCCGCCTTTATCTAAATACTAGACCCGATTCACAATAGGGTCGAATATTTTTAGACACAAGTATCCCCACCCGTTTTGTCAAACTGTTTTCAAATTCATATTTGCGAGTGCTCCGACATTCTTGGCAATCATGTTTTGTTGTTGGTTGTTGCGGTGAATATCCGAAAATATATTGAACTTTTTCATGCGGCCAATACCGTGCTCTACGCCAATGCGTAGTTTTGAATGCCATGTATTGTATTCTTGTTCTTCTTTCGTAAGTGGTTTTTTCTTTGATGTTTTCAGGGGGATTTCCAGTGATGTCCCCAGATATCCTAAATCCCCAAGGGTAAGTATATCAGGGGGCCTATCCACGCGGGTCTCATCATAAATACGCTTGTCATGTTTGCGCCCGTCATGGGCGCATCCAACAGCCAGTATACACTTCTTGTCATCTGTGATGATCTGGTGGGACGCCGTGTGCTTCTTTTTCTTGCCAGAATATTTTGCTTTTCGAGCCGAGGGCTTCCCGGGCCGTTGAACTGGACGCTCAGTACCATCAATCATCAGGTAAAGCAGATCAGCCTTTTCCACTTCCGACAACTTTACTTTACGTTCAGGCATCCGAAAATGGCCTGCCATCAACTCTGTCATGGCTTGAATGCGGCGGCAAACTGTCGGAGAGGATACATTGAATACAAGCCCCATAAAAGCATGGCTGGTATAGGTTCGGTAATACATCAGGCAGAGCAGAAGCTGTTCTGCGAACTCCAGGCGATAGTTCATCCCACCCCCAATCGCACGTTGCCTGTCTTTGCGGGACAGGCGTTTCTCCTCACTTTTCAACCAGATCGGATGAAGTGTCGCAACCAGGGCGTTGAAATCTGTAAGGCGGATGCCCGATAGTCGAAAAAACAATGCAGGTTGTGCACTTAAAATCTTCAAAGCTTTCATAAAATGATACCTCCAGGCACTTCCTCGCATAAAAATAACCTATTGTGAAGCAGGTCTACTATATATTGTTGCCGCGCGCACCGCCAACCTGTAAAATATCTGCAAAGCGGAACCTATACTTGAGAAACGCACAAGATGTGGGTATGACTCTCCCTAAAGAATCCAGATAAAGGGAGGCAGAGCAGCAGAAACCCCGCAATAAACCACTTAAAACCGAAAAACCGCGCAGAGATTGCACGGCATTAAGGTTATGGTCAGGCCAAAAAACAGAATACGCCCTTGTTTTTTAGCCTGCCCTGACCCGCTTTTCAAGTCAAAAATGTATTTTTGGCAATGAAATTCTGTGTGCCTGCGATTTTTGCGCCTCAATCGCGGCGTGATGCCCAATGAAAAGCATCACAAAAACAGAAATGAGGGACAGCAATGTCACACAGATTACAGGCCCTGCGCAACCCGCAGGACAACCATACACAGGGATCACCACCACAGGATCCACAGCCCAGGTATCCAGTCTTGCCCGACAGTATGCAGCGCGGTGCGCTGGAAGGCCTGCTGCTGGATGTCAGCAAGCACATCGGTATGTCCGACAGCCTGCTGAAATCCTTACTCACGATGTTGCGCGAAACCCGCCCGTCCGACTGGACCGACCCGATGCGCGAACCGGTCTGCTATGCCCTGCAAGGGAATATCGCGGGATCGCTGGGCAAGAGCCCGCGGGCGGTGCGCAATGACGAGACCGCCCTGATCGCCCTGGGCTTTGTCGACAAGCAGGTGGCCGGCAACGGCAGCCGCTGTCGTCTGGTGTTTGCCGATGGCAGCGAGTTCCGGCAAGGCTTGTGCTTCAGCCCGTTGATTGAAGCGGTACCCGATCTGATTGCACTCCGCGCCCAAATGCGCTTTGAACGCCAGCACAGAACCCGCCTGAAGCGCCAGTGCTCGGCGCTCAGGCGCAATGTCAAGATGACCCTGATGCGTCTCCAGCCGATCTATCCGGAGCATGCCGGGCTGAAAGCCATCGCAGAAACGTTTCTCAACTGGCCGACGCGCTATGCCAGCCTACAGTCCATCGCAGCCCTTGAAGCGCATTACGACGCGGTGTTGATAACCTCCGAAGCCATCGATGAACTTGCCCGAATGTTACCAGATACTTCCGCTCCAGCGGAAGCTGGCTTCCGCCGATATATACAAGATACAACTCAAGATCACTCTGTAATCTGTAATGCAAGCATAGATAAGTTGGCTGACGGCACGCCGTCAGAAGATAATTCCTTAGCAGCTGCGCCTGACGGCTCCGCTGATTGTTTAGAAAATAAGTGTGGCGGGGCTGAGGTCGGGGTCAACAGTGAATTTATCGAAAAACTGAACCCGCACCGGTTGTTTGCCTTGAGTTCTGAGGAGATGCGGCTTTATATCCGGCAGCATCAGGGGCAAAGACCATCGCCTGCGGCGATGGATTTTATTCTGGCGGCGATCGACCGGTTGCCGGAGTTGGGGATTAACCGCTCGGCTTATGATGCGGCGGTGGGGCAAATGGGTGATATGGCCACAGCGCTTTGTATTCTGGTGATTGACCGCAACCGGTTTCACCCGGAAACCCCGATTCAGAACCCCGGCGGGGTGCTGCGCGCGATGACTGCACGGCATAAAGCCGGAAAACTCAATCTGGTGGGCAGTTTGATTGGCTTGACCCGGAGGATGAAAACGTGAGGATGGTCGGGAAAGAGTGGTGGAATTGTGGGGGGAGCACCCTGCCCTGCCCCATTGGACTGGCAGCGCATCACATGCGCGAGAAGCCCATTGGGATGGCAGCGCATCACATGCGCGAGAAGCCCATTGGGATGACAGGGCATCACATACCCTATTGGACTGGCAGCGCATCACATGCGCGAGAAGTCGAAAAGCGGGTTGGCCCTGCCGGCCAATGGAGCATTTCATGCGCGAGAAGTCGAGAAGCTGTGTGGTTTTGGGTGAACTTCCCATGCAAGCGGGCCAAGGTCTGTTCCGGCTGGCGGCAAAATCGATGAAAGGAAAAAACAACGATGACATATGAGATGACACACAGAAAACTTAAAAAGCCCATGAACAACACCTTTCCCCCTGTCAGCGCCAAACAGCTCACGGGGTTTTATGCCGCCCTGGTCCGGCATTGCGAGGCGGAGATCAGACAAATGCGCTCAGCGTTCCAGATGGAGTTGCGACGGATTAAAACTCCCGGTGCACAGGCGGCCTACCGGGGAAACCACACTGTAGACACCTGTTGGCAGGCTTTGGCCACGGATGATTTTATCCGTGTGGTGCGGGATCTGTCCGATCTCTGTGGCAAACAAATAGGCGCGGTGCCCCTGTTGCTGGAGAAGAGGATTCCACCCCCGAAGCAAAGGAGATGCCGATGAGTAATCTTGGGCGCAGTCCGTTTTTCAAACCGCTTTCGGCCAAAGTGATGCCAAAACGGTTTATCGCCCCTGAAGGCAGAGAGCCATTGTCAGAAGAAGCCGCTATCGTGAAACAGCGTAAAGAAGTTTCAGCGGCGTTTAACCAGCGTTACCGAAAGAAGGCCAATGAAATTTGATAATGATGACAAAGATGGAGTGGGGCTGTGGGCTCTGCTGGAGATAACATTATAGGCGCCGTGGCGCGATTTGAGGCAAGGCAGACAGAATGAGTGAAAACGGAAAACAAAAACATCACCCACCGGTAAAGCCGACGCATGATGCGCTGTTCCGCGCCATCATTGACGACAAAGACCGCGCGGCAGCGCTTTTGCGTGATTACCTGCCGGACAGGATCAGGGCGTGCATGGGGGATGCGGCCCCCAAACGGGTGGAAGGCAGCTTTATCGACGAGGATGCCCATCTGAAACACAGTGACGGGCTGTTCGAGGTCACGCTAAAGGACGGCAAACCCGCTCTCGTATACGTGCTTTTGGAGCATAAATCGGTTTCGGAACCGGCAACGCCGTTGCAATTGCTGGGTTATATGCTGCGCATTTATAGTCGCTTTGCCGATGGGCAGGCGGCGAAGTTGCGCGCCCTGCCCGTGGTGATACCTCTGTTATTCTATCATGGGAAATCAGCCTGGAATGTGCCGCAGATCTTTGGCGAGATGTTTGACGTCAGTGAGGATATGGCCCGCTATATACCGTCCTTCCGGTACGAGGTGCATGATCTGGGCAGCATCCCGATGGAACGCTTGTCGCGGGACCCCGAGGTTATGGCCGGTTTGGCCCTGCTGAAATTTGTGAAGCACCGGTCCGATATGACAGTCGAGCATCTGACAGAAATCCTGCGTGCCTTGTCCTTTGATACAAATTTTGCGGGTATCGTCTTCCACTATTTTGTGGCACGCTATGAATGGACGCAGCCGGAGTTTGCGGCTGCACTGGATGGAATAGAGGATGAAGGAGGTAAAGCCATCATGGGAACACTTGTAGAAACATGGTTGAAACAAGGTAAGGCTGAAGGCAAGGCCGAGGGTCTTGCTGCTGGTGAAGTGCTTGGGCACGAAAAAGGGCTGGCAGCTGGTAAGGCTGAAGGCGAAGCCAAATCCCTGGTGCGTCTGTTGGTCAAGCGCTTTGGCACCCTGCCCCAGCCTGTCGTGGCACAGATCGCTACCGGGAGCATTAAGGAGCTGGATCGCTGGTTTGATGCTGCAATCACTGCCTCCAGTGTGGAAGCCGTATTTGGAAAGCGGCGTGATCACTGAAGCGGGTGTCATTACAGAATATGTTTCTTTGCGCCATACGCCCCGGAACGGCGCAAGCGTGCATATTTGAATGGATAATCATATGTCACTGCCAGTCAATATAGAAACCATTGTTGATGAGTTGAGCATACTGCTCGACGAGTCATGTGCTTACATCAACCGAAAAACCGGAGAGGTTTTTTCGTTGACAGAGGAAGAAATCTCACTGGCAGAGACAGACGATGATGGCGGCTTAACTCCGGAATGGCAAACAGAGATCATCGACGATGCCAGGCGGGTGATGATGTCGGATGACATCCTCACGCTGCCCACCCGGTTTGAAATTGATGAATACGCCATCATGGAACAATATTGCCTCACCGTTGTAGACCACAGGATCCGCAATGCCTTGTCCGAAGGGATAAAAGGGCGCGGTGCATTCCGTCGATTTAAGGATATGATCCACAGGGAAGGGATCGAAGGCGATTGGTATCGATACCGTGATCGGGCACTTGGGGAAATCGTTAGGGTTTTCCTGGAGGACAACAAAATCCCCTATTCGACCGCCCTGCCCCAGACAGCCACCTTGGCGAACGCTGATTAGGAGATTACCAATTTGAGCAACATCCAGACCTTTCGCGCGAAGCTGACGATGCATGAAGACCAGATGTATGAATTTGTCGAGGCTCAAGCACCTTGTTTTACAATGGGCTTTGTGCGGGAACAAAACAAGGATCTGGCTTTTATTGCCCTGCGCCCCGGTGTGCAGATCCCCAAGTCCTCAAGCGGACAGGGTTTCAGCTTTGGAAGCGGCGTTTTTGGCGGCAGTGACTGCCCTTTGTTTCACTTTGCGTTTCATTTTTACGATTTTGCAACGTTCAACGCCTTGGTGAACCCCGACAACCCGATTGCCCGAAAGGTGTTGGCGCGGATGGTCGAAACGGGAGACTGCTTTTTCTTTGCGCTGGACAGTAAAAACAGCCTGACAGCTTTTCGCTCTGGTTTTGCAAGCTCCAGCCAGAGTGATTTGCGTGACAACCTTGATCAGTACGGTGCAGTTGCAATCGACGATCAGGCCTACGATGTGGCGTGTCGCGCGTTTCAGCGCGCGCCTGAGCCACCGGGTACGTTCCTGACATGGGTCTGTAATGACCAGCCAGACTATCTTGATGTCGGTGCTAAGCCACTGGATTTGTCACCTAGTTAGGGCACTATTTTTCTTATTGTAGGGTGTCCATTTTTTTTCAACACATGGTTTATTCCATCGATAAAAAGATCGTGCACCTTGCAGTGTTTTACTAATGCAATCTCCTTCAGCTTGTAGTTTATCTCTGGGTCAAGATAGACACTCGTCTTTACAATCTTCCTCTTAAGTTGTTGGTTCGTTGGCTGACCAATCTGTACCGATGCTACCGGCACTAAGGGGGGTGCTTCCCCCTGTCCTAAGTCTACATTAGCCAATAAGTTTGGTCTTTTTACCATTTTCTACCTCCCACAAATTGTTCTTGAGGCAGTCCCACAACTGTCGAATTTCATGCGCTGCCTTGCTGTCATTGTCGTACTCCGTAACCCCTAAGCTCGATGCAAATGCGTCTTGATGTGCTGCGCGTTGCATCAACATTGGCAATGCAAGAACTCCCCAGATCTTCAACCCGATTGATGCCTCGTAGGCTCTGGGATTGTTCGGTTGCGGCGGGCATTGGTTCAAAATAAAAATAAATTTCTTATTCAACCGTACCGCAACTTCATATGTTGCCTTTGTTGCTCGTATGTCCATCGTCGTTGGTCTGCTAGGGATCACACATAAATCCGAGGCGGCTATAGCAAGGTGTGTTCCTGTGCTGTCTATCCCTGCTGTGTCTAGGACAATCAAGGTATACCCTCGGTCGGCGAGGGCTGGCACAATAACATTTAATTTGTCCGCCATTGTAGAATCCACGGTATCAACTGCTGGGGTTTCGCTTTTGCGAGCTTCCGCCCAAGCTGAAAGTGATTTTTGCGGATCCATATCTAATATAGCTACCTTTTCCCCCGCTTCTTCTGCGACCACCGCAAGAGATGTAGCCAGTGTGGTTTTCCCTGCACCCCCTTTTTGGGTTACAAACGAAATAACTTTCATAATCTTACCTCTAATATTTTCTTTTATATATAGAGGTATACCATTACGCCTGTAAAGGGGTAAACATCTATGCCCTTATACCTTTGTAATGGTGTAGGGGTATAAGGGTGTAAATACTCCACTGGCTCAAAGCCAGATTAGTCGCCCTTCGAGGATTCAAAATTACACCAATTGTCATCAGGTTTTAGTTGGGAGGGGATGCGCTTGGTATTTTGGTAAGAAATAAGACTATTATAAGACTATTATAGCAGACTATTATAGCTTTGACTTCATATGTCAGTATCTGATATTATTTGACGATATAGGAGGCAACATGCCAAACGTACACCTAACGGAACCAATGCAAGACTATGTGAAGGGTCAGATTAAAACGGGTGCTTATGCTAATCTGAGCGAAGTTGTTCGTGCCGGCATTCGGCTTCTGATGGAAATAGAAGGCACGCGCCAGTTCTACACTCTGAAGGCTGATCTTGAGTATGCGGTTGAAGCCGCAGAAAGTGGAAAGTTTACCAAGTTTGACCCACATGCCTATGAGCCTGACGCCTTCAGTTCATGAGCATCAAACTTGCCGACCTAGCCCAACAAGACCTAGATGACATTCGTCGCTATACAGTTGAAACGTGGGGACGAGAGCAGTGGATGAAATACTACCGAGGGCTTGTGAAGACCTTTGAACGTATATCAAAAGACCCAAAGACAGGACGTGATCGATGTCTGTTTGTTGACGGACTGCGATCCGTAAATTTTGAAAAGCATGTTATATTTTTCAAACCGTTAAATGCGGCAGGGGGTGCGCCGGTGATCTTGCGTATTGCCCACCAACGCCGCCATATGCCAGCCCTAGTTTACTATGAAGATTTGGACAGTTAAGCCATAAATGTTCTCACATTTTTCTGCCTCTCGCATTGTATACATTTCGATAGCGCTGGAAGTGGCCCCTCAAAACTACTCTCATAAATCTTCGATCAAAAACCTATAGGACATTTGATAGCGGGGGGAGGGCGCAATTATCCCGTACCTTTAGTCAAATACCCCCTACCTCAAAACCGGACGTGCGCCGTGTTGTCCACACATTTTTCAAAACCCTTTAGTAGTATTCATTATGATAATATTTTGATTACTACAAAGAAAACAACCAGTAAGTATTGCAAAACTGCGCAGGGGTGAAAGCCATCATAGATGGCCGCTATTATAACCTTATGGGCGGCGTTGGTTCATCGGTGTGGCTCTGGCTGATTGGTGTGGCTCACAACATCGGCAATTGCTGCGGTTCCATGAAATACCCCCGCCGCCGCTTGCGGTCCTCCAGCGCCAGCAAGGCCTCATCGGCCTCGGCATGGCTTTGATATAAATCCAGCCGCACCTGTCCGGACGCGCCAATGCGCCCCCATTCCCGCCGCAGGGTCCATTCACCAAACAGATTGGGCAACACCGCCATGGAGTAAAACCGGTCCTGATTTTTAGCCGGGTCGCGTTTTTCCAGATAGCTTTGCATCCATTGCAAATGAGGCGGTGAGGTGGCCGGTGTCAAGAATGTTTCCGCACTGGATGGCAAGGTCATGAGATCAGACACGGCCACTGGCGCGCCACTCTGGCAGGGCAGGGGCGTTGGTTTGGTCGGATGAACGCTGCGGCGTGTTGCAATCCGGAACGGGCTGCCTTGCAGGTCGGGCACTGCCTGCCTGGGCAAGGTGAACTGTTGGCGTGGCGGGTTATCCAGTCAGAACGCAATCGACCATGGGAGATTTTGTTCTGACCCTGCGCCCGTAGGAGAGAGACCCCAGGTATCGAACGACCAGGGTGTGGGTAACCCGCCACGCGCCCAATGGGCAGCGCATCACATGCGCCGCTGGACTGGCAGCCTCTCGGGCCCGTTGGGATGGCAGGGCATCACATGCCCGAGAAGCCGGTTGGCCCTGCCGGCCAATGGCGCATCACATGCGCGAGAAGTCGAGAGCCGCCATTTTTGGCGGCATTCCGGAAAAGCACATGACCAAAATTAAGTCGTTCAACTATAGATCTGTCGTGCTGTGCGCGCCGGCAACGCCTGTGCGCGGCGGCATTTGTCGCGCAGGAGAGTGAAAGAATTCTTCTTTTTTGGATGCGTCATTGGGGCGCAAAAAGAAAGGATGCACATGATGCACACAGTACCAACCCGGGCCAAACCATCCGGCACGTATATCACCCACCTCTTCGGTCGCGGACTTAAGGATCAGGAGCACTATGACGTTCAGCGGTTTCGCTCGATGTCCAACGGCGAAATCCGCCCGGTAAAGGGATCCGGCGGCGAGATCGTTTCTTGCGGGACGGTGCGCACAATGCGGCCGGCACGCAACGAGATCATTGTCTGTACCGCGCAGCGCACACCAAAGAGCGGGGTCCAGTTCTGGGGCGCGCTGGCAACAGGGCTGTTCTATGCGGGGGCCGCGAAGGTCTGAGCACGCTCTCACCGGGGCCGCATTGTGGCCCTGGTTCAACACTTGAACAAGAAGGATAGAACGATGTCAGAATGTAGGAATGAACGCGCACGCGCCCAAAGAGTTGCATGGATATCTCGGTGTATTTGCTCGGTTTGCGGATCACGGGCGGCTGTTTCAGGACGACGGCTGTGCAGGGTCTGCGCCGATAACGGCAACGCGGTCATCAAGAAGCGCTATGCCGCACGCGCCGCACAGGGTCTTTGCCCGATCTGCGGCAAGACGGAACCCGCCCCGGGACGCAAGCTGTGTAAAGCCTGTGGGGTGAAGCGTGGAGGGGCGAGCTGTTCAGCCCGCAATCGGGAAAACCAGAAGCGTCTCTACTGGGCCCGTGTTGCCGATGGGCTGTGTGTGACCTGCGGCACGGCTGCCCCCGAGCCGGATCGGCGGTTCTGCCCGGCCTGCGCCGATAAAGACCGTGCCCGGGCGCGGGTGAAGCGACGGCGTTTGCGGGCGGCGGGGCTTTGTGTGGACTGCCAAAAGCCATCGTCCGGCACTTACCTGTGCGCGCCGTGCCAAGCTAAAATGCGGCACTACGCTGCCCGCGCGATGCCGGTGTGGTCACCGTCCTATACGGTGTGGGAGATTGCGACGGACAGATGCCATGGCACATGGGACAGTCAAGAGGATGTTTCGCTCTGCCTTGCCTTTGCGAAGCTCGGGCGCGACGAGGTCGAGATCGTGACCGATGCGCCCGCGATCGCGGGGTTCGTCGGGTGGGCATAAGCCAGCCTGCGCAGTTCCGGCCTATCGCCGGTCACCCATGGTGGCCGGCGGAATGCCCCCCCGCCTCTTTTGGCCGATGTGCAATGTTGTGTGCGCAATGCCGTCTCCAGATCGGGGGCGGCGTTTTGTTTCCGGGTTATTTTGCGCGGTTGACATATTTTGCAACGACCTCTCGCACATATGATGCGCCATTGGCCGGCAGGGCCAACCGGCTTTTCGACTTCTCGCGCATGTGATGCGCTGCCAGTCCAATAGGGTATGTGATGCCCTGCCATCCCAACGGGCCCGAGAGGCTGCCAGTCCAGCGGAGCATGAAATGCCCCGCTGGTTGGCAGGGTCGGTTTGCCGTTTACCGGATCATGTGGCTACAGTCTCTGAATAGATCATAAGGGAAAAGCACAGATGGCGTTTACGGCGCGGCGGCGCAAGACTGAGCGGAAGCGTACAGCGCATCCGGCGGTTCGAATTGAACCTGATGCCGCACTGCGGGTTGCGGGCCAGCGGCTGGAACATTTTTGTTACGCGACGACGCTCCGGATCACCTGCGCCTGCGGGCATCAGGGTATTTTGCCTGTGAGCGCGCTCCGTGATCGCTATCCCCGTGGAACCCGGATTAGCGAAGCGCTTGGACATGTGCGTTGCTCACGCTGTCAGGGCAGTCGCATTCAATCGGTCAAGACGCTCGACTGACACAGTTTAGAGGGCTGCTGACCAGGCGATCCATGCTTCGGAGCTCTCTGGGACCAGCAGGAATCGAACATATTGTTTCCGATGAAGTCCTAAAAACAACGGCTGTTCAGTGTAAAACGAGGACGATAGCAACTTTGTGAAGGTTCGGGACCAGGCAGTTTGTTTTTTCTTCAGCACTCACCTGATCTGTCCATATTCAGCGACCCTCACGCATGGCCCCGGCAAGCCGGCACCACGCGAGACGGCCCCGCGCGATGCCGCGCAGGCAGGCCAACCAACGGGTGGCCCGGCGTTATTCCAGCCGATTGCCAACCACTCACCGCAGTCTTCAGGTGATCCGTTGTGCAATGGTTTCAAGCCTGCTGCCTGTCTGTCGCAGATAAAAACCAGCGTCAAGGATCACAAAACTTTTACAGGGGAGCGTCAGGACTGCTCTGATACGGTGCCGTTCCCCACACCGGCCGCCTTGCAAACGCAGCCCTGCTTGCAGGCGGGCAAGCAGGGCCGCGTCTTTCAGGCGACCTGTCTCCTTCGGGGCTTCAATGCATGTGCCAGGCGACATCCCCTGAAAAACTTTTGCGCCCGGCAAGCCGGCGGCTGCGCCGTCCCTGACACTGGTTTTTCTCCACGCCTGCCCGTCAGCAGGCCACCGCAATCGGGCGGGTGGTAAATTAAGGAGTTAAACCCAATGCTGACAGCTTATGACGAAATCGAACTTTTCGGCTTGACCGAAACTGCCGACGATCTGCCTATTCCCTGCGATGATACTTTGCGCGATGCGATCGTGCGGGAAACCTTTGAAAGCTTGTTTTCTGGCCTATCAGGAACGGGCTTGCATAAAGAAATTGAACCGCTGGCGCATGGGTTGGCAACGTTACTACACCGCCGCCGCAATGTGATCGAGGTTGAATTAACCAGGCACACAGACGCTTTGCAAGGCTTAATCCGTCTTAAAGACGGGAGCGAAATCACCACAACTGCAATTGGGGACGCCCAAACAAAAGCGGAAACAATGCGCGATTTACGCGATGCGCTTGACCTTATGGCAGAAACCGCCGCCCAATGCTACGAGTTGGAAACGGGCAACGCATACAATCCACCAAGCGGCGGGCGGGGTAAACGCAACGCCCATTTATCGGGCGCAATGTTTGAAGCTAAGGACTGGCTGGAAGCGCATGAGGCGCAACAAGCCGAACAATTCAAAATTGAAGGCGCACCGCTGGCCATTGCTGGTGATCGGGACTGGGTGGACATTGACGCAATCTGGGAGCGTCTCGACCGTATCCGCGACAGATTCCGTGAAAGCTATAACAGCGACCTTATTTTGTATCACAAGGCCGACAAAAAAGGCGTGGATGCCATTGCGGCGGCATGGGCGCGCAATCGCAAAGTTGCACAAGTGACGTTTCAACCGAACTGGCGGGCCTTTGGGAAATCCGCAGGGTTCAAGGCGATAGACCAGATGCTGGACACGCCAAAGCCGCTTGGCGGCGTGGTGATCTTCGGCAGCGCAGGCATTGCGCTTAATCTGGCCGACAAGGCCGAGGCCAAAGGCATTAAGGCGATGCGGGTTAAACGGCCAGAGCAGAGCGACATCTGAAACAACGCCGCCTTGCATTTGTGCAGGGCGGCACCACGGATGGGGCAGGGCGAACGATGCGCAAAGGACACTTCTTACGAAGTGACTGTTAATCATGCTTGCCGCGCCAAGACGGGCTTGAACAGCCCTCTTGGCGCGGCAATTGGTGAATCACTGGCTGGTTGCATCAAGGATCAAGCGTCGAAGGCGGTGTGTGGCTGTCGGTTAGAACTGGAATACTCCAGAATAATCCTTTATATATAAATCAGGAGATCAAACATGGCACATGCCTTACAAATAGATACATTGGCTTTTTCTAAAAAGCTCAAAGAAGCGGGTGCGGATGATCGGTTGGCTGATGCCATTGTCGAAGGCCTCACCGCCGCTGATACATCAGAACTGGCTACAAAGTCAGATATTCTTGTTGTTGAAAACAAGATCGATAAAGTTGAAAGCGGCCTCAAGCAAGATATTCTCAAAGTCGAAAACAAGATTGACAAGGTGGATGTTGACCTGAACTGGATTAAGCTTATCGGTGGGGCTATTCTAGCCGTTCTGATCCTGCCATGGCTCACGGAACTGGCAAAGACTCTTATGAACGGATGATCTGCCTCGGATAAGAACAACGAAGCCGCCTTTCCGGGCGGCTTTTTCTTGTGGGGTTGTAGGGGTATTCCATACACGGCCCTTCGCCGCTGGTCCTGTTTTAGGATTGCCCCCTGACCGATAAAGTCAGAGATATTCGTTGGCCGGCAAGGCATATAAATATGCCTGAGAGGCCGCCAAAAATGGCGGCGCGGCGCGGGTTACCCACAACCCTTCGTCGTTCGATACTTGGGGTCTCTCTCCTACGGGCGCAAGGTCAGAACAAAATCTCCCATGGTCGATTGCGTTCTGACTGGATAACCCGCCCCGCCGAGAGACGATCCGTTCCTGACCAGATCGCGGGCCTCGGAAAGTGGCGCACCCTCACAGCATCGGCTTGTCGGGTTGGCGCACGTGTCTTCAAGCCGTATCAGCGTGGCTTTGTAGGGGGTGTGGGTGCATTATTCGGTGTCAGCGATCGGTTTGGCAGTGGCAAACAGCGTGGATGCGCACGGGGCTTGGGTCATGCCGTTTGATCCGCGCGGGCGTTGTCGTCTTCTTTGCCGGGTTAAGCAGTCATGCCATCTGATCAATCCGGTGGCACAGTCTTTGCCTGCGGCGGCACAAACAATGTGGTTTATGTTGCTGGATCAGCGCAGACCTGCCTTGTTTCTTAAGATGGATCAATAAGCCTTGGCGCAGAGTGGACAAGGGCCTGCCCTATAGCAACGTATGCTCATTCCAGAATCCTTGTGCTTTATAGACAGGTCATCGCATACAGCGAGCGTGGTGCATTAAGGAGCCAATATGACGTCATATTGGCTCCTTAATGCTTAAGTGGAGCAGACCCTCTTCAAGTCAAAAATTCCCCTTGGCCAAGGCCAATTCCGCGCGGAAGACAATTTTTAACGTGACCCCTCGGCTATCCCCAAGGCTTTTCAATTTCCCATCGAAACAAGGAAGGACCTTACGATGACCCATAAATATTACAATGTTTGTATCGCCACCACAGGCAAAGACGACAAAACCTACTTCACCAAAGTCGGCGCGGCGTTTCCCGGCAAAGAAGGTAGCAAAGCCATCATGAACATCAAACTCGATGCCCATTCCCTCAACGGCGAATACGTCCTCTTTGCGCCCAAAACCAAAACCGGCAACGATGACGTCGTCGAATAACCCAACTCCCAACTGGGCGGCCCAAAGTGGCCGCCCTTTTTTCTGTTGCAGCGCAGCAGTTTCATCTGACCCGGGTTAATACGATGGAAAGCCCCGCGCCAGTGCGGGGCTTAAGGCATCTACGGGCGTGCGGATCGCCGCTACGCTCTGATCCGCCCGACGATATTTCTGTTTGTTTTTTAAGAGCTGCGCGGGGCTGGTCGCCCCTTGCTCTAAGAACCCGCAGGGTTCTCGCGCCCGCAAGTAAAATAGACAGGGCCGTGTTCTCGCCCTACGGGCTGCGAGCCGCACCAGGTCCCTATCGATTTTTCTTGCAGTTGCTACCTCCGACACTTCGCCAGTGGGTCAGAATTTAGAGACGACGCGCTTCGCGCTCTGCTCTTAATTCAAATCCATTGGTGATCAGGCCGATGGGTCAGCCCCGTTGGGCTGGCAGAGCATTTCATGCGCGAGAAGTCGTGAAGTCGAGAGCCCGCCGCTGGCGGCATTGCTAGAAAAAAGCATTCAGCCCGATTTCCGGTAGACCTCTCGGCGGTGTCCTACTGTCACAATCAGAATCCGAATGCTTTCATCGTCGATGCTGGCAATGATCCGATAATCTCCAACACGGTAACGCCAGAGTCCGCTGTAGTTTGATCCCTGCATCGCAATTCCAAGCTGGCGGGGATCGTCTCGTTCAGACAATCTTTGCCTGAGAAATGTAGTGATCTGTTTGGCGTCTGGTTTTCCCAGTTTGGAAAGTTGTTTTTTGGCTGCGTTCGTGAAATCAATCTTCCAGACCAAGTTCACGCTCCACTTCCTCAAAACTGTAGACGCGCTCTTCGCCGCGACGGATGCGCTCCAGAGTTTGCTCAGCAAGATACACATCTTCCATATCCTCAATCTTCTCAAGAATGGCTTCTCTGGCATAATAGCTTTTGGTGCGTCCCGTCTCTTTCGCAAGATGTTCCAGACGGGTTTCTATTTCTTCGGGCAGTCGTATCGACAACATGTTAATCTCCTCTTGTCATACATGTATGACAAATAAAGGCTAATATCAATGTTAATTGATCCGTTTGTGCAATGCGCGGGTTGGTCTTTTACTGTAAGGCTGCGCCACTTTCTGAAGGCTTGCGATCTGGTCAGGAACGGATCGTCTCTCGGCGGGGCGGGTTATCCAGTCAGAACGCAATCGACCATGGGAGATTTTGTTCTGACCTTGCGCCCGTAGGAGAGAGACCCCAGGTATCGAACGACGAAGGGTTGTGGGTAACCCGCGCCGCGCCGCCATTTTTGGCGGCAGTTTCTCGGGCCCGTTGGGATGGCAGGGCATCACATACCCTATTGGACTGGCAGCGCATCACATGCGCGAGAAGTCGAGAGCCCGCCGCTGGCGGCCTTGCCAGGAAAACAAGAAAGACAGGGTTGGTTTGTGTGGTGGCAGTATCCGCAATCATCGGCCTGCGATCTGACGGGTATGCGTCTCAAGCGCGGTGTGATGGATGCGGACCGCGTGGATCGGTTAAAAGGTCGTGCCCCCGACTGGATTTGAACCAGTACCCTGCCCACAGAAGGGGGTTGCTCTATCCAGTTGAGCTACTACGGAGACAAGGCAGCTTATTGTTTTGAAATCACTGGAGTGCAATAACTATATTCGGGTGCTGCCGCAAAATGCTTACCAAAAATCGGAACCGAAGCGCAAGGCACTGGACCGGCTCAATGCCGTGATATTCGGGTGCGGTGAAATGTGCCCCTTTGAAATTTCCAACAGTCGTTTCAAAAGGTAGCATCAAAAAGAATGCACATGAGCGAGACAAAGTGGATCGAGCGATTGTGTAGTCTTTTTGACTTGGCTGCGAAGTGGTTTCAACAGGCCGCTATTCCAAAACAAGTTTTGGGCAGGCCGTTTTTAAATGACGATTGCATCGACGATTTTCAGCAGCCTTCATTGGTGAAGGCTGCGCTCACGCGATTGATCCGTTGTCTCAATCGCGCCAGAGGCGGCTAATCGAAAATGGGATTTTCTGCCGCCTCTGCAATGGCTCAAATTGCACCTTTCGCGCGGGCTTGTTCCAAGCGCACGCTGCGGGGCTTATGATTAAAATTTGAAAAATTTTAACGCCCCTCCGTAATGGCTCTTTATTGCTGTTCGAAAACCGCGAGGCTCGCAAGCTCCCCTCTGCATCATTCTTCTGAACAATATCCGCGTCTGCGACACGGCTATTGTAGAATGTGCGGTTTTCTGCAATAAAGAGAGGTAGCAGGAAATGCAACCCGTCGGATAAATATGGTCGAATATGATTTTAAATCGAAAATATAAGAAACTCACACCAGATCAACGTAAGGCCGCGATTGCTAAATTGAAGGCTGGTGGGAGTGTCCAATCTGTGTCTGATGCTATGGGTTTATCGTTATATGCGGTGAAGAAAATCAAATCAAATTCCGTTCATGTCAGTGATGTTATGACTACGGAATATAGCCCACGAATTTCATTCAGACTTTCTGAAATTGAAGCTAGAGAGCTGGATTATCTGGTCACAAAATACGAGTTCAAATCTCGATCAGACATGCTGCGTACTTTGGTGCGTTCTGCCGAAGGTCTGTTAGAGTTTGATAAAGAAACCGCTGCGGAAATTGAAACATTGAACAGGAACCTTTTGGGTATTGGCCGTAACTTAAACCAGATATCAAAGGCGGCTAATTCATACAAAATCGAACTGGTGAACCGACAGTGGAAGGAGCTGAATACTTTGAAGTCTGCCCTTGAGCCATTGCGGATTTATCTGCGGCGGATTGTAAAAGAGCAGCGCCGTAGGGGCGCTATCCTGTTTGAAAAATATATGGAGGCGCACCGTGACTAAGGGGGCTGCATCCTCACTGGTTGGAACGATTGAGCTGAAGCAGCACGGTCGTTTACGGTTGCAAAATACGGGACGTTCCAAGGCGCGGCCAGCGGTTAAAACCTCTCGTTTGGCGAGTAACCTTTTGCGCTCAACGCAAGGGTCACAGTCAGCGGTATTTAAGAAGATATCCAGTGGTGGGGCACATTCCGCAAAGGGCTTGCGGGGCCAATTGGATTACCTGTTTTCCAAGGCCGAAGATGTGTTTGGAAATCAGGTGGAACACGGTGACGGGAAGTCACCATTCTTATCAGGCAAGCAGCGTGAAGCGATTGCAGAGGATTGGAAAACGGAGTGGCGCGGGACACCTAAACAGGGGCATACATCGCATTTGCTATTGAGTTTTCCAGATCATGTATCGCCTAAGAAAGCCAAGGCTATAGCGGAAGTTTGGGCTGAAGAAATGTTTACCAGTGGGGAACATGCCCAGGATGAATGGTCTTATATTGCGGCACTTCATACGGACCGTTTAAACCCACATGTTCATTTTGTGGTAAATAATCGCGGCATCCATGATGATCGTTGGTTCTATATGGCAAAGGATCACGACTTCAACATTCAGATGATGAAGGAACGCTTCGTTGATATCGCCGAGGATTACGGGGTTTACCTCGATACATCATCGCGCGTTGAGCGTGGTATTCTATCCTATGGGCCGAAGCGGGATGAGGTTGACCTTGCCAAGGAGCAGGGCAGGGTGGCTGCTGGTAAGCCTCTTGTGGGGGAAGCGCTTAAAGCGGCCAAGCAACATATTAAGGAAACGGCAGAGGCTTATTATGGATTATACACAACATTAGATTCAAACTCCGACAGTTCGTTAAGGGCTGAATTGCTGCATAGGTCAAAGACTTTGAATGATGGTGGCATTATTGAACGTGGGACTAAAGAGTTTTTAAGTGCCATTGACGGTAAAAAAATCAATGTAAATCATGCTTATGCTCGATGGGCAAACATGATGGTCGATGTTGTTGATCAGTTTGCAGGAGACGAACTAGAAAATATAAAGAGCGCCCTTAAAGGTGTTGCAAACGATATTGGAGATTATCGTGGCGCAGCCATGGTTGATGAACCACCGTCTACGGTGATTTATCAAGGTAATATTGGAACTGATAAGAGTACCTTTAATGAAGGCTTTATGGAGCGTGTGCGTGATGTAATCAGTCAAAAAGCACAAACGGCTGGTCTTGATGGTGAAGGGGTGGCAGCACGCTTCAACAAAGGTGCGTTTAGTGCGTACCAGGAACGTTTGTGGGTCTTGGATGATATTGCGTCTGTCGCTGAATTTCGTGGATTGGACATAGGGCGGGACGAGCAATTTAAAGAGGCAGCTATGATCGTTGATGACATATATTCGGATGTGGCTGAGACCATTGCCGAGATAAAAGCCGTGCAAGAAACTATAAGTTTGCCTCTGTTGAAACGTACCTTAGATAATATTGTGGACATTTACGATAAGAGTGGATCCGTCCATTTTGGTTCTAGTGATGATGCGGAAGAATTCGTTAAGGACTTAAAGGCTCGTTATGGCGATAACGTTATTGAAGATATTGCCAAGGGAAATACGGAACCGCTTTCCATTGATTTACCAGAGATTGAAGATCAGCTCAAAACGGCTCGTGCGATTGTTGCCTTGGCAGAAACGCATGAGGAACTGGGTATACCGTTGTCACGCGTTGATGACTATAAGCGCATATATGATCTTCGTATATCTGTAGAAGTTCAAGTGCTTGATGACGATGATGCTTTTGAGCTGTGATTGTCAAATATACATACGCCTAATGAAAGCCACGCAACTCTTCCGCACATTGCCCTAACTTAAATATCAGGAAACAACCCCGGCATCCATCGCCCTGCCAGCTTGGCGGGAAATGCCAATTGCAAAGGCGCGCGGGTGCTGCCTGATGTTAAAGCACCAATGTCCAGTAAAGCCGATGTAATCCGCCGCGCCGTGCGCTCATTGACGCCTAGCAGGGCAACAGCATCAGCGCGTGCCAGTGATCCTTGCAGCAACACCGCACGCATAACTGTATCAGATTTTGCTGGAAGATTTCCTGCGCGCATTTCTTCTTTGATCCAAATCATGATCCTATCCCGTAATCGATCAGGTTTCATCAACCCTTCCATGAATTTCACCTGATCAATACAGGTTTGCAAAAAGAAGGCCGTAAAGCTCGCCAGCGCAGCTTCGCTGAGTGTCCCGCGTCCATCACGATCACCTCGGCGCGGGAGGTCACAAGCGGCCAAATGATCTTTATATTCAGCTTCTTTGCGCGCAAGACCACGCGCCACGGACCACAAGCCTTTGGTATCCAATGCTGATTTCAGCATGGCGTAAGACATCAACCGTGCAACACGACCATTTCCGTCCAGAAACGGGTGTACCCAAAGCAAGCGATGATGCGCACAACCAGAGGCAAGAATAGCCTCAATGCGCCCCGCGTTAGCATAGGCAATGTGCAAGCGTTCCAAAAAGCGTGGCACAGCACCAGGGCTAATGGCAATAAGCCGCCCGACTTCGACATCCCTATCCCGAAGCACACCAGGTATGACCTGTATTTTTTCACCTGTGCGCGGGTTTTCAACGAATAGCAGATCAGGCGGTAACATCTCGCAAAACTGACGGTGAATTTCTAAGATCATATCCGGCGATGTCGGGCGATCTTCTAGCCCACCTTCATCAATCCATTTTTGCACCGCTATATGTGCCTTGGCTTCCAGTTGCAGATCGCGTTTTTTTGGGTCTGCGCTGAAATCACCCTGCATGGCTTTTTCGATATCCACAGGGTGCGTATTATGACCTTCGATCAGGTTGCTGTAATAACAATTCATTGAGCGAATGAGATCAGCCAGAGCCGCGGCAATTGAATCTGGTAAACTGCTTTTAAACGAAGCTGAAACCGTTGCCAATTCAAGCGCAAGATCATTCAAAACCACCCGTTTGGGCGAACCTTCACTGACCATCAGGGGTTCAAATAACCCTATTGTTTCGTCGCCGTCTCTCATTATATCGCCTGCTATTTGTCCGCTTTAATGTCCGCTTGTATTTCTCATGTTATCTATTTATAGCATATGCTTAGGAAAATATAGAGGCTTTCATAATCTCTAATATGTCCGCTATAATATACCCATTTTCATGATCTGAGGCGCAAACAAGCTAACTTAACGTCTTGGCCCTGATTGTTTATACCAACTCCAGCTGTTCTGGTTTTGTCGGTGAGGGCATAAACCGCTTTAGCCCTTTGGTGATTTTGCATTAAGTATCGCGCTGGACAAATGGTTGGAATTCTGGCGGAATCATATTCCAGATTTGACTTGGGTCGAGCGCGTGCAACATACCCGTTAGCGAATTTACCTCATTGGTCATTTGCGCATCTCTTTTCCTCTTCCGCCCGTAATTCACGCGCAAGATCGGCCATGCCTGTATATTCGTAGTAATCGTCCCATTGGTCGTGGTGAATTTGCATTTCAAGAGCTCTTTCCTGTTCCCGAGCTTCTTCCCATTCCTTAATATGTTCGCGTCGTCGATTTTCCAGCATTTCAGCGTAAGAGCGGGCCAAACCATAGGCTACGCCATCCTCTTCGAAGTACCCGTTGTATCCAAGAAACCAAGCGCGATGAATTTGAGAACCCGCTATTAATTTGCGAATACTGCGCGGCATAATCCAGCCGCCCCAACCCTCAACGTAGACCCGTAGATAAATAGATTTGGTGATTTTCGCTAGTTTACGCCGCATAAACATCATGTCGGCAAATCCGGTATTTTCCGAACATGCGCGTACCAAAACCGTTCCGCGTATCGATTGTCCGCAAAAACAAGTGCCAGTAGTTCGGGGCCGCCAGACGGACCCTCATCGATGCTGAATACTCTGTTTTGAGCCAGCAAACCAACTTCACATTCTGCGTTTCCATTCAGGGATTTACGGATCAAAGGGATGGCATGATCAGGCTTCAGGCTTCGGCTTTGAGCGGGCGGTTGGCTCCACTTCACTAGGGGGAGGAGGGGGCATGCGTTTGCCATTAATGGATAATGGAAAATCCAGCTTCAGTAATGTTGTCCCTTCGTCTGGTAACTCTTCAATGGCACTGCTTTGGGTTTGAGAAAGCCCGGACAGTTCTTCAGGAGGCAGATAAGACGCACAGTCCAAAGCATGATCGTCACCCGTTGACGGCATACGTTTTACGATATAGCGGCCTCTTACATTGGCGATATACATTTCTGGTGAGG
>CBDHDW010000011.1:0-78439 GCA_965261915.1 Candidatus Poriferihabitaceae bacterium
TGAAAAACGAAGTTTTGACTAAGGGCACGATTATACATGAAATTGCAATTTCATGTTAACGGTGTTAAGAATGTGCATGGCGATTCCTCATTTCAATTCCAGAATCATCAGCCGAAAAGATGGCAAAAGCGCTGTGGCCAGTGCTGCCTATCGTCATGGCTGTAGGATGCGTGATGATCTGCGCGGGATGACGTTTGATTACAGTTACAAGGATGAAGTCAGCCATACGGAAATCACCCTGCCAACGGATTGCCCTGATTGGGCGCGTGAACGCTATGGGGCCTTGGTCGGAGATTGTCCGGAAGCCCGAATTGATGTGGCGGCTGTCTCCAAACGGCTTTGGACAGACCTTGATCTGCATGAGGAACACAGCACTCATTCCAAGCGGGCCTTTGCGCAGGTGGCGCGGGATTTCAACATTGCATTGCCGAAAGAATTGTCGCCCGCCGAGCGCATAAAGCTCACTCGAGATTTTGTTCAAAACAGCTTTACTTCACGCGGGATGATTGCGGATTGGACGCTTCATGATCTGAAAGATAACCCGCATGTGCATGTGATGTTGAGCCTGCGATCACTGGATGTGGATGGCTGGGGCAAGAAAAATCCTGACTGGAATGACCGCGCATTGCTACGCAGCTGGCGTTCCGAATGGGCGCATGAGGCGAATATAGCGTTAGAGCGGGCGGGTCTGGATGAGCGGATTGATCATCGTAGTCTGGTGGATCAGGGGATTGAACTGGGCGCGGTCAACCTATAACCCGCATGTGGCGGAGCATGCGGAGAAAACAGGTAAGCCGGCGCGGATCAAGGAAATCTGCGCCAAGGCGCGGATCAAAAACGCAGCGTATCTGCGGGAATATCCAGAGCATATTCTGACGGTTCTGAATGCGGAACGGACGGTGTTTTCCCAAAAACATATCGAGAAGGCTTTTGAAAAACGCCTGGGAAAGAGTGGCGACATCGCTGCGTTGGTGGCGAAGGCCATGGGGTCGCCTGATTTGGTGCAGTTGGAGAAGACGGGTGCTGGGGAGGTTTTATACGCAACGAAGGCGCATATGTCGGCGGAGATAAATCTGCTGGTTGATGCGCTTGCGCTGCATTCTGAACGCCTTGTTGTCCCTGAGTCCCTCTCGGTGAGTGCTTCGCATTCACCCGTTGGGTTGGCAGGGCATTTCATGCTCGGGAAACCTGCCGGGTCTGGGGCTACGGGTAAAGTGGTGGACGGTGAACCAGGGTCTGGGCTTGGCGCGGATCAGCTCAACGCGCTGCAATCGATGGTTTCGGATTGTCGCCTGTCGCTGGTGACAGGCTATGCCGGGGCGGGCAAAACCCGCACGATTGCACAAGCTGTCAAGATTTGGGAAGATCGGGGTTTCGCGGTGATCGGCGGGGCCGTTTCGGGTAAGGCCACGCAAGAGTTGAGCGATATTAAAGGGCTGAACGCCGCCTCGCTTGCGGCCTGGGAGGCGCGTTGGTCACGGGGGCAGGTGCCGCCGCGTGGCCGTTTCGTGTTTTTCATGGACGAGGCCGGCATGGTTGGGGCGAGCCATTGGGAGCGGGTGCAGCGGCGCATTCTTGAGCTGGGTGGCAAGCTTGTGGCGGTGGGCGATCCGGAGCAGCTGCAACCGGTTCTGGATACGGCGGCTTTCGGGGCGGTGATTGACCGTCTGGGGGCGCAGACCATCAGCCATGTGCGCCGCATGGAGAATTCGGCGGAACGGGAGGCGACGGTTCAGTTTGCCCAAGGCGAAGCGGGTGCGCAGGCGGCTCTGGGGTATTATGAGGCGGCGGGGTGTATCCAGTATGAGCGCAGTGTGGCCGAGGCAATCGGGGTGCTGGCGGAAGCCTATTACAGCACTGGCAATCCGGAAGACAGCCGTTTGGCCATCGGTTATTCCAACGCGGATGTTGTTGCGCTGAACGCAGAGATCCGGTTGCAGGCGATTGCGCGCGGGGTGATCAATCAGGATTATGAGATTGACTACGGTTTGATCCGCCGGATTGATCGTAGCGGGCTGCATCCGAAGATTGAGATAGCACCGATGATCTTCGCGCCGGGGGAGCGCATTATATTCACCCGCCCGCACAGGGAGCTTGAGATTGCGAAGTCGGGCTTTGCCACGATTGAGGCCGCGCGGGTCGGAGAGATCGATCTTTTGCTGGACGGGGACGCGGGGCGGCGTGTCACAATCGATATGACAGCGTTTGATCATTTTGATTACGGCTATGCGGCGACAACGCATAAATCGCAGGGCATGACGGTGGATTACAGTTTTGCGCTCGCACATGGCCGGATGAACCGCCATGTGGCCTATGTGCAGATGTCGCGGCATCGCAAGGCTGTGCGGATGTTTGTGCCCGAGCGCAGATTTAAGGACATCTCCTTTGAGGAGGCGGTCACGCGCAGCGGCTATCTGAATATGAGTGCGGAAGTCCGGGCAGATCGCCAGCGCGGACGTTCAACGCCTGATCTTTCGGGGCCTGATCTGGCCGTTTCCAATTTTGAAGGGGCCGATTTTGGCGCACGCGCGGACTACCTGCCAGATAATGTTGTGTCTCATGATGCCGCGTTTCTGGCGGACGGGCATTTGTCGGGTGTTCTGAAACGGGTGTACGGGTTGCTGGCCTCGGAATATGTTGAAGAAACCACAGCGATGTTTGCGGATGATCCGCAGGGCTATGTGGCGCATCCCCAGGGTGTCATTGAGGATATTCTGGCGCATCAGTCGTATTTTAAGGCCGATGATGTTGCGGCTAAATTGTCCGCAGTTGTGCTTGATCCGGATAGTTTTGCGCGTCTGTTCCGCGAAGCCATGTCGCATCCTGATCTGGTTGTGCTGTCGGAGGAAGGCACGCTGGGTGAGGGCCGTATTTACAGCACAAAGCGCCAGGTGGCGCTGGAACTCGCTGTGTTGGATCGCGGGGTGGCACTGGCGTTTGGTGCGCAGGATCAGGCTTTGGAAATCAGCGCTGGCTACAGGATGGCGGCGATGGCGCAATGCGATCCGGCCCTCTCTCTGGGGGATGCGGTGCAGCACGGCTGTGAGGGCGCGCAGGTGCGGCTGATCACAGGGGGATCCGGGTCCGGTAAAACAACGGCACTGGGTGTTCTGGCGACAGCGCACGAGATGGCCGGCTGTGATGTTATCCCGGTTGGCGCCACACGGGCGGCGGCGGAAGTCTTCGGGAGCCATGTGGGCGGAACAGCAAGGAGCTTTGGCTCTCTGGAATACGGGCTGGAGCGGGGCACGATCGCGCTTGGTCCGAACAGTGTGATTGTTCTGGATGAAGCGGGCATGATGGGTGCGGGCGCGTCTTCGCGGCTTTTGTCGATTGTTGAGGCAAGCGGCGCCAAGCTGATTGCCGGGTTTGATCCGGCGCAGCTGGCCCCGGTCGAGGCAGGCGCGATATTCCGCGCGCTTGAGGAGCGGATCGGGTCTTGCAAACTGGGTGGCAGTCTACGTCAGCGCAGCCCGGCATCGCGGGCGTTTATTAAAGAGCTGGCGTCTTCGGGGGGTGCTGCCAATGACCTGGCAGATGATCTGATTGCGGGTCTGCCGGGGGATGCGGTGGTCGCCGGGTCATCGGCAACCGGGTCATCGGTTCAGTGTGATTTGGTTTGTGCCGGATCGCGGGAACTGGCGATATCGGTGCTGGCAGATGCCTACATCAATGACCCTGCGGCAGACAAGATTGCACTGGCGCACAGCCGCGCCGATGTTGCGGCCCTCAACAGAGCGATTGCCTTGCGGCTGGATGCAGGGCCATCCGCAAGAAATGTTCCTGACACCGCGCCGGATGATGCGCCGGATCAATGGGCTGCGCGCGCGGGCATCAAAGGGTTTGCGGTGGGCGACGCGATATGCCTGTCGGAATATTACGCGCCGGCGCGCTTGCCGGCTGGCACCAGCGGGGTTGTTGTCGCGGCGGATGACGAAGGTTTCAAACTGCGTCTGGGGCGCGCGAATGAAGACAGGTTTGTTGTGGTCGGGCGCGATGATGTGGAGTTCAAGGCCGGGCTTCACTTTGCGCAGACGCTTTATGCCGCCAAAGGGCGCGGGTGCGCTTCGGTGCATATGCTGGGGTCGCGCGGCATGTCCCGGGCCGGGTTGTACACCGGCGTTGGTTTGCATGAATACAGGTTCAGCCTTGTTTTACCGGTTGCCCCGGATGCGGGTGCCGGTTTTCTCGGGGCCGTTTTGGGCCAGGATGGTCGCGGCAGTTCCGTCACTGATTACAGGTTTGATGCATTGGCGGCGCTGGCCGAGGTGAGTGATCACGCGGAGGCTTTGCATCAAACGCGGCGCGGCGCAAATACTCCCTATGTGATGGATGTTGTCGATGTGGATGCGGCGAATGCCGCCTATCTGCGGGCGCATCCGGAACATATTCTGACCTTGATCGGCATTGAGCGGACGGTGTTTACGCAGGCGGATATTGAAGCGGCCTTGAAGGCACGGCTTGGCTCGGGCGGGGAGGCCGAGAGATTATTGGAGCCCGTGTTCGCGCATCCGGCTCTGGTGCCGCTGGAGAGGTTTGGCCCGGGCGGCGGCCGGCTTTACACAACGCGGGCGCATGTGGTGACGGAAACCAATCTGGTTGCGCAGGCGCGGGCTGTGAACGCCGCGCCGTTTGCAGGTGATTTCAGCGTTGCTGCGGATGCCATATCAGAACAACTGGATCCTGTGCAAAGGCTGGCCGTCGGGGCGATGTCGGACGCGCAAAGAATTACGCTGGTGACGGGCTATGCCGGGGCCGGCAAGACGGCGGCCATCGGGGAGGCGGCCAGGATATGGGCGGCGCGGGGCTATGAGGTGATCGGGGGCGCTCTTTCGGGGCGGGCAACCGAAGAACTTGCCGGCATTGGCGGTCTTGAGGCGGCTTCGCTTGCGTCCTGGGAGGCGCGTTGGGAACGGGGTCGCGCGCCTGCAAACGGCAAGTTTGTATTCTTTATGGATGAGGCCGGGATGGTTGGCTCCGATGTCTGGGCGCGGGTTCAGAACCGGGTGATGCAGATGGGCGGCAAGCTTGTGGCGGTCGGCGATCCGGAGCAGTTGCAACCGATCTCGGATGGCAATGCGTTCAAAGCCCTTGAGGCAGAGCTTGGGGCGGCCCTGATTGATAAGGTCTGGCGCCAGCAAAGCGCGCAGGAGCGGCGCTATACCGAACAGCTGGCGCGGGGGGGTGCTCAGGCCGCTGCGGCGATACGTGCGTATCACGCGCAGGGGTCGGTGAACTTCCGCGACGAGGTCGAAGATTGTATTGGCGATGTGGCGGAGGCTTACTTCAGGTCCGGGGATGGATCGCAGAGCCGGATGGCTCTGGCTTATACGGGGCGGGATGTGGCGGCCCTCAATGTGGCCATTCGCGCGCAAGCCCTTATACGCGGTTTGGTGAGGGACTCCTCGGTGCTGAACTATGGGCAGATTGAACGGATTGTCCGCGTGGGCGGGGTTAAGACCGTCGAGACCGCACCGCTGATGTTGGGCGAGGGCGAGCGGGTGATCTTTACCAAGGCGCATCGTGATCTGGGTATTCCAAAATCTGCTTTTGCAACGGTTCTAAAGACACGGATCGGAGAGTTTGATCTGCTGCTCGACGGCGATGAGGGGCGGCGTGTCACAATCAATACGGGCCAGTTCAACGCTTTTGACTACGGCTATGCCGCCACGGTTCATAAATCGCAGGGCATGACACAGGATTACATCTTTGTGGTTGGTCATGGCTATATGGATAAGCATGCGCTTTATGTCGCACTATCGCGGCACAGACTGGCGGTTGAGCTGCATGTGCCACGCAGCCGTATCCCTGATCTGGCGCAGCTGGAAGTTATGGCAGGGCGGAGCAATTATCAATCGCTTGCGGCGCTGGAGGCCCCGAGTTCTATTCCGGGGGTTGTTCTGGAAAGTTCGGGTCGCGCCTTGTCGAAAGACGACATCGGGAGCCGTCTGGATCGGCTGGATACGCCCGTTGTCGCAGAGGTGTCTTTTGAAGCGGATGCGCATCTGGCGAGCGTTGCTAACCGCATGACCGGGTTGCTGGCGTCCAATTATGTGACCGGTGATCCGGTCTTTGGCGACGATCCCAAAGGCTATGGGCAAGACCCGCAGAAAATCATTGATGATATTATTCAGCATCAATCGACGTTGCGGGCGGCGGATGTTGCGCGCAAGCTGTCGGGGGTGGTTCTGGAGCCGGATAGTTTTGCGCGTCTGTTCCGCGCGGCGATGTCGCATCCTGATCTCGTTGTACTGGCGGAAGACGGCGCTGGCGGTGAGGGCCGGATTTACAGCACAAAGCACCAGGTGGGGTTGGAGCTTGATGTGATGGATCGCGGGGTGCGTCTGGCACTCCAGCGGCCAGAGGATCATGGCTGTTATGTGCCGGGGCTCGGGTTTGATACGTTGCGGCAGGTTCTGAAGGACCGGGATCTGACGGAAGAACAGGGGGATGCGTTGCGACAGGGGGCGACCAATGCGCAGCTCAGCCTGATCAGCGGCGGATCGGGCACCGGCAAGACGCGTGTGGCGGCGGCTTTGGCTGAAGCGCATCTGGCCGAAGGCTGGCAGGTGCTGGGTGTTGCGCCAACCGGGATCGGCGCGGATCATCTGCGCGCTGCGGGGGTTGGTCGGGTGATGACGCTGGCGGGGCTGGAACATGGTCTGGCAACCGGGCGGCTTAGGCTTGATCCGAACACGGTGATAATTCTGGATGAGGCGGGTCAGGTTGGGGCCAAGAGTGCGGATCGTTTGTTTGCGCATATCGAGGCCAGCGGTGCCAAGCTGATTGCGCTTAACGACAACGACCAGTTGGGACCCTTTGAGGCCGCGCCGATCTTCCGGACTTTGGAAGCAAGGGTTGGCTCTGTTGAACTTGGGGTCGGGCAGCGTAGCCGCAACAGTGCGCTGGCGTTCACGCTGTCGCTGATGACCCATCGGCGTGGCAATGTTGAGGAGATGGTCAAGCGGCTTGATAATCTAGGGGTTTTGCAGGCTGGTCATACACGGGCGCAAAGTATCCGCAAAATTGCCGCCCAGTTTGTTGCCGACCCTGCATTGGATAAAATAGCCATTGCGCATTCACGCGCCGATGTTGCCGCATTGAACGATCAGATCCGCACTGAACTGGATGCACGGATGCCGGAACGTGTGGATCCGTCCGGAGAAAACCATCCTTCAGGTTCGATTGCAGATTTACGTCCTGGGGACCGGATCGTGCTGGGATCGTATTATGAAGCCGCACATCTCAGGGCCGGAACAAGATTTGAAGTTGCGCGCAGGGATGAGACTGGCGTTATCTTGCGGATGGGGTCCGGGGATGAGGCGCAGTTTCTGAAGTTTGAAAGTGAAGATCCAGCGTTTGAATATCGCTTCGGGTTTGCCACAACGGTGCAGGGGTCGAAAGGCTGCTCATATGATTCTGTGCATATTCTGGCCACGCCGGGCATGTCACGCAATCTGCTTTACACCGGGGCGGCATTGCACCGCCAATCGGTCAATATTGTTCTGCCAACCCGTGAAGCGCAGAAGCTCAGTGCGGCCCGTGCCATCCTCCAGACCGACGGCACTGCCCGCTCGGTACTGGATTACGGGTTTGATGCAGCCCTTGCGGCGCGCGCGGCGATGCAGGGCCAGGCGGTACAGGTGCGCGAGACCGAGATTACGCGCGGGGTCGCGCGCTTGCGCGGCTGGTTTGGTGGTGCATCCGGGCAGGTCTTGCCGCATGGCATCGGGGCAGAGGTTATGGCGGAGCTGATCGGCGGGCAGATTATCGAGAGCGGAAAAGCGCCATCGGGGGAGGTCAGGAGTGCTTTATCAGAGATGGTGACGCAGGTCAGTGATCCCGGCAGATGGCGCAAAATATCCCGGCAGTTGCCAGGGGGCTTTGTGGAAGAAGAAAGCCGGCTTGCGGTGTCAAAGGCGGGGATTGGTTCTGACGGGCAGGCTTTGCCGGTTGCCCGGGTTCTGGCGCGTGGCCAGTTGGCGGCTGAGCACATGGGCGAGAGTGAACTGGCGGCGCGGTTCGGGCGCGGGCTTGATCTTTACGCAGCGCGGGCCGATGAAGCCCGGCGCACGGTCGGTATCGCGGCACTGGAAGCGGTGCAGGTGGATCATTTGCCGGAGGTTGCCTGGCCGGAGGTGCCCGGCCGGGCCGGGCCGGATGCGTTCGGGGATCGCCGCGAGGCCAGAAATACGCGGCAGCGCCGCCCTGCGCGATCTTTGCGCAATCTGTTTCCGACAAGTGAGGCCGAGGTTGCCAGGCGGCTGGTGGGGCTGATCATTCCGAACGATCGGCACGCACCCGGGTTTCTGGACGGGTTTTTGGAAGAATGGGACAAGCACAGCCCGCGGGCGGCAGGCCAGCGCGGGATGGATCTGTCACGGGCAGGTCTGGAGCGTGCGTCAGATAGTGGCGCGGAGATCGTGATCAATACGGGTGTGCCATTGGGGACTGCGCGGGCGGATGCGCCTGAGGCGGGTACACCGGATGCGGGCATCCAGCTGGATGGTCTGGCAGAGCGCCTCACCGCGGGTACGGCGCAGGCGCAGGCGGTTGATCCGGATGCGACATCTGCGGATACGGATGCCCCAACGCGCCGGCTGGATGATCTGGCGCGCAGCCTCACCTCGGCGGTGTCGCAGCATATTGAATACTTCAGTGAGGTGCACGAACGGGATGATCTGCACCGTGACATCCGGCAGTTGCTGGCGGAGGGGCAGCGCTTTGCGCCGGATAATTCTGACAAGATTGAAGCGTCGGCCCGTGAGATCGCAAAAGCCCGGCGCATCAATGACATCAAACGTGCGTTGATTGCAGAAATAGAACCGTCCGAAGTTGCAGAAATGAAAGCCGTATACACCGATGAAGCCCCCTATGTTCATCTTGGTGGCTCGCTGCAAGACACCTATGAAGCGCAGCTTCCTGGGCGGCTGGCAAACATGACGGATGACCACAGACCAACGGAAACGGATCGTGATATCGTTCGTGCAACGCAGTTTCTGCCTGAAGACTCTGGCGAAGATCGCAAAGAACTGGCAGCGGAAGTTGTGCGCGCGGCTGGTTACGAGACGCTGCCGGAGGCTGAAAATCTGAAGACGGAACGCGGAGCACTTCTTGAGCGTCTGTCGTCCAGTGACAAAATCACGAAGTCACAGCAACCGGATTTTGCCGTAAGGCTCTACAAAGCGTTTACCCACAAGGAAGTTGATGCGCTTGCCAATCCAAAAGCCGCCCTTCCAGCCTCGCTGCCTGTGCAGCCGGAAATGCGTGGCATCCTTGCGCAGTTGCTCGGGCCGGTGTTTGCCAGCCAGAACATAAGCATTACGCCATGGGGCAATCATATGAGGCAAGTCACCCGGGGCAGGGATCGCGAACTTGAGCGTGAGCGCGGGTCAGGCAGGGAGCGGTAGGTGTAACGAACTGCAATCATCGCGATTTTTCGACCGAATTAAATGCGAATGAAACCAGCGCCGTCTGATGGAACTCCATCACGTAAATTCAATCATAGCTCGGTTAGAGCTTTTGCGAATTTTGTTCCGTTAACAAACAACTTCCCGCATTGTTTTTCACTGTATTCTTTGGCCAGCTCCATAATTTGTGAATTTTCTCTAAGTTCTCGTTGTGTGGGTAGACCTGGCAGTTCGGATTGAGCGTCCTTCCAAGAAAGACTGAAAGCGTGAAGGCACCATCCGAGTTCGCAATCTTTGAAGGGAATTCCAAATTTATAGGACTTCACATAACTTATAGGACGGTTTTTCTTTACGTGGATCGCAATACATTTGCGAGGAAAATTTTTTGCGTCGTTACCCCAGCTAGAATAGAGATCTTTGGAATTTTTTGGCTGCATGCTCAATTCGTTTTTTTTGCCGTGCTCATTGCAAACGGTTTGTTGATGATCCTTGATGCGTTCGACTTCTCGTGTGGGTGCAGATGAAGTTGTCACGACAAATCCAAAATTTTTATACACGCTTGGATTGTTTTTCAGAGCTTCGATAAATTCGATAGAAGTGAGACTTGAAGGCTGACCATTCATACCTGACTTAAACCTGGTTTTTGCGGCTTTTAGAGCAATCTTGTCGATCTGAAGTGCACGACCCCATTTCTCGGCAAACCACTTATCTGCCTTTTTAAACAGCTTTGTTTTGGGGCCGTAAAAAACTCCGGCTTCTTGGTGAAGTGGGCTATTGATCCAACCAATGCCATTTTCTGAGGCATTTGCGGAACCTGCGACAACACCGTTGTCAGACAAAAATACTTTTGCGTGAAAATTATCTAGGTGCTTAAGGTTTGCGGCGTTTGGTGCCCCAAGTGTTTTTAGCTCATCTGGGTTTGTTCCACCCATTGAAATATCACAAATGAGATCAAGCTTCCCATCCTTTTGGGTTTTAAGGAGATGCTTGTTAAAACCTTTTCCTATGAAGGCGCAAGCGACCCTTAAATTATCACCTTCGCAGATATATTTGATTTTTTCTGATAATTTATCATCTGCAAGAAATTGTGCCATACGTCAATCTTTCTCATGTGAACCGCCGCATCGGAGCAAGAAAATTCGACCAACTTTGCGATGCTTTTGGCGAAGTCTGCGATCAGTTTGATCTCACAATACCATACTTACTCCCCAGGGCAATCGACTGAAGGGCTGAGAAACGTTACGAAGGGCAAAAAGTCGGTAAATCTGATACTGAATTCAACGAGTAAGCCTTCGGCAGTTACGTTTTCTTCCAATTTTCAAGCCAAAAACCATTCAATCGATTACCCTGACTTACTCCCCAATCACCAACTCAACATCCTTCATTGACAGAAACAGTCGTTTGGGGTTCTCTTCGGGACTGAGCGTTTCAAAACCAATAGCTTGGTAAAATGCCATGCGGCGTTCGAATTGAACGTCTTCAAAGACATCCAAGATGATAGCGGCAGCGCCAATAGTTTCAGCAATCTCCAGAGATTTTATCATGGCATCCGCCATCAGCGCGCCACCTATGCCCTGGCCCTGCACGCTTTCATCCGTTGCCAGCGCCACGAGATAGATCGCCGGGATGGGGTAGCGTTCGCGGCGTTGTGCAAGAGCTGGAGAAGCGGACGGTTCAACGGAATGTGCCGACAGGCCGTAAAACCCGACGACTTTTCCAGTTTCATCCACAGCACACCAGACACGCACGCGGTTGGCTTTGATCTGATCCGAGATGCTCTCTTTAAACCAGCGGTCCATTCCCGGCACACCGCAAGAAAAAGCCTCGCGGTAATGCGAGGCTTTGTCGAACTTTTCGACGCGGAATTCGGGCTTAGTCATCAGTGAATAACTCGCCTCGTTTTGCAAACAGGGCAGACAGTGCGTCGTTGCGCTTGGCCATGCGATCAACGGCTTGTGCAAATGCACCAAATGCCGCAGCAGGCAAAACGGTTTTATGTTGCGCGGCCTCAACATCCTGTGCAGCGCGGTAGGCAACCGATGTGATAAAGGTGCTTGCATCCATACCGACAGCCAACGATGCACGCTCAATCGCCTCCATGACAGAAGGCTTGAGACGCAGATCCTTGCGATGCGATTTTGGCTCGCGAACCGCAGATGTGTAATCCCGCACTTGAAACATGATGGGTCTCCTTTCTGCGAAAGAATAACGTACGTCGTACGTACATGTCAAGATAGGTGCATGCGACTGGATAGGTGCGCAGCGACAGTGTCCGCAAGGCAATTCACCCTACTCAACAGACCCCGTAGAGGGTGTAGAATTTACCGGTTTTCTGTAATGTCATCACACCCGATTCAAGAGCTTCAAGAATTTCATCATTGGTCATTTGCGCATCTCATTTTCTCGACGTTGGCTTTCACGAGCAAGATCGGTCATGCCTGTATATTCGTAGTAATCGTTCCATTGGTCTATCCAGAGTTCATTTTCGCTGGGTTGATTTGCTTTATAATCGTCCCACTCCCGTTCTAATTCCGCCAAATATTCATCACATGCCTTCATTTCTTCGTGAGTAAGACTATGATCATGGCAGTATTGGCAAGAGTATTCGTGCGGTGCATCTTTACCTGTCCGAGGGGTTCCAATTCTTTCAATAACCCAATCATCGTAGCCTAAATTCCATGCGTTATAGAGTTCAGAACCTGTTATTAATTTGCGGATGATGTGAGGCATTTTCCAACCGCGACAACCCGAAAGATAAGCCCGATGATGAAAATATTCCAGAATTGATGTCGCTTTGCTCCGATTGTTTCTTACGCAGTTGTAGCACGTTACGGGAGGTTCTATCTTGAATGGCGACTGTGCTTTAGGCGCACCCATACCTATCCGTGTGGGCGCAATTGTTATGGTATGGCTGTGTTCTTGATCTTCTGTGACTTTAGGTTTTAAAGATTTTGACATTAAACATCCCTTCTATTGCGCATTGGCAACTCTGGCACAGGAGCCTCGGCATCGAGCCAGAGCCAGCCCGGATAGATACCTTCTGCGGCGGCGTCCGCAAGGGCCGCACCCATCGCGGTGTCTTCACCCGGCGTTGCCACAAACATCGCGGTGGGCGGGGCCGTGTCGGTCAGCACCATGGAGGCGATGGGGGTTGTCAGGGGCAGGTTGAAACGCAGGGATTTGGTGAAGGAGCGTTTGGCCCCGGTTAGTACGTCGATCAGCTCTTGCTCGCGCATATGCTCGAACGGGATCCAGTTGGCTGTGGTCAGCATCATGCCGATCTCGTGTAAAACCGGATAGCCTGCTTTGGCAATACTGAAGGTTCCGATCAGCATGATATGGCTGTCGGGGATCATATCGGCGAGCAGGATTTTCTCTTCAAAGACTTTTTCAAAGCGTTTGTGCAGGTCAGCGCCGGCAAAGAATGCGCAGTCGGGCATCTGTTTGAAGGTGAACTTTGCCCCAAGCCGTGTTGCCTCGTGGGTTTTGTATTCTGCGATCAGAATGCCAAGCTGGGTTGTGCGCGATGAAGACTGTGCAATCTGGCTGAAGAAGGTCTGCCGTTTGGCCGCAAGCGCGGGTTTCAGGTCCGGCTTGAACGGTTCGGGCACAAACAGCTTTTCGGTGATCGGATGGCCTTTGGCGATTTTGTTATCGGCGGCCCGCATCAGGGCGTTGTGAACAACACCCCACCAGCGTTTGTCCTCCATACGTGGCACCCATTTGACCAGATCAGCCTCGTGCCAGAGATAATGCAGCACAGAGGTCAGGGTGAGTTTGGACGGGGCTTCTTTGGCCACGGTCGGGGCGGCACCGCCGCCAGGTGGCGGTGCTGCGGCCTTGCCGCGCATGGAGAGGGCAAAATCGAGTTTTAGTCGTGTTGTGCCGTCTTCCGGGGATTCATCAATCGCCGCGCCATGGACCTGTGCCAGTCCGGACAGTTCTTCCGGCGGCATCCAGGACGGGCAGTCCGGTGCGTGCGCCGCCCCGGTTTCCGGCATGCGCTTGACCAGAAACTTGCCCTGCACGTGCGCAATATACATTTCCGGGCGGGGATGGGTGCAGGCGCAGTGCAGCCGGTCTTTGCGGCCATGGGCGGCTTTGAGCAGTGTGATGCCTTCGTTGGTTTCCGGATCAACGAGTGTATTGCCAAGCAACCATGTCATGCGTCCGGCTCCCCCAGAAACGCTGCCATCAGCAGTTTGTTGTTGGCGGCAACGGTCGCGTCCGGATGGGTGTCGAGGAAGTTCTCCAATGCCCCGGCCAGCCAGGTGAATTCATCCGGCCGGTGCGCGATCTGCGCCATCAGGAAAGCGCCCAGCAGGATTTTGCGCCGGGCGTCATCTTTGCGTTCCTGCGCAGTTTTACGGCGTTTTACGGTATTCATCTGCTCCTCCAGTCTGCCCAGTTGCGAGCGTTTCGGTGTTTTGTTTTTCTTGAGCAAGTCTTGAAACATGGCGGTGATTTCGGCTGTGCTCATGCGCCGCCCGAAAAAGCCTGACTTGCGGGCCAGGGTGACCAGGCGTTTTTCCTCGCGCTGGCGCACACGTTTGATATCTGCGGCGATATCTTCGGCCATTGTGGTGACGGGATTTCCGGCACGCTCCCCGACAGGCTTGCGCGCGGTTTCCGCTGTTTTATGCTCCGGTTTTTTCACGGGCCGATATGCCTCCAGTATCCGGTGATCTGGTCCGGGCTGACCGGACCGATGAGGCTTGAATCAAGGGAGTGTGCAACCAGGCCTGCAACACTCAAAGAGCCACCCGGTTGTCGGGCGGCAATGCGTTTGAGGATCTGCGTTGCGTCCGGCGTATCGGGTGAGCAGAACCGGCCATAGAACCCGAACGCGGCATGGCTACGGCTCAAACAAAAGGTGACAAACGGCGCGGTTTGTGCAGGCGCACGCAGATAGAGCCCTGTGGGGGCTGAAGGCGAGAGGTTTCCGGTTAGAAACCCGCCGTAAACCGCCGCGCCCAGGCCGATTTCAAGGACGAGAAGTGCGGCATAGGTTTTTAGCAGTGTGCTTTGCCATTTTGTCGAGGTTCTGAGCCGCGCAGTGCTGCGGGCGCGTTGCTTCCAATTTGACAACGGCGTAACTGCAAAACGCTTCAGACTGCGTATTCCAATGTATTGGGCAATGTGCTTTAAGTATTCCATTTCGCCCTCCTCACAGCATGTTCAGTTTGGTTATATTGCCATTGCGCCGCGCAAAATCCGTAATCGGCCAGCTCTGCGCTGCACCGACCGGTAAACCATCGACGGTGACAACCTGGCGAAACAGCCGGCCGGGCTGATCCGCGCTGATGCGGTCTTCCCAGACACAGGAAGGCCAGTATTTGTAAGGCAGATGCGCGCCGAGGAAGGTCGCACGCACCAGCCATGCCTTGTTGTTCGGAATGCCCGGATAGTGGTTCAGAAACATCTCGACGGGTTTGCCGAAGCGCAATTCCTGACGATGGCGCAAAAGCGCGTTGGCCACCGCATGCAGACGCACCAGCACCCGGAACCCGTCCCGGTCAAACCAGTCGCCATCATCCCCGCCTGTGCCCTGACCGATGATGCCGGGCAGGTCTGGCGGACAGAGATGATCAAAGACCAGCGGGCGTAATGCAAGATTGTCATAGTCGAGAATATCGGCGGGTTCGGCATCTTCCATCGGATGCGGCGCGTCTACATAAGGCAGCCAGCGCCCGTTTTTTGCCGGGGTATAAAGTGCGTCGCTGACCAGGCGGTCCGGTGCTATGGCGACAGACACCGGATCGCCGTCCAGGCCGTAAGCCTCGCGGCTTTGGAAGATCGAGACCGGCCCCAGCCCGTCCAGGCTTTCATAGACTGTATCGGTATCCAGGAGCAGGTTGCGCTTTGCGCCGCGCCAGAGAGCCGATGGGGATGGCAAAGACCAGCGCCGTTGTTTACGGCTCACCGGCGGTTCCGGAGCGTCTTCGATGGCGGGGGCAGTGGCGGGTTCGTTTTCCGACGGTATGCTTTTTGGCTGTTCATCAACTTTAAGGTCATCTGCGGTGACGCCTGCTATGTCCGGCTTTGCATCAGGAGATGTGCCGGCTCTCAGTTTCGCGGCCTCATATAACGACCCCAATATTTTCATGTCTCCAGGGCGCAAATCCGCAGATGTTCCAGCCCTGCGACGCGCGCGCTCATAATACGATCCCAGCACGATCCGGTCTTCCGGTCGAAAATCCGCAATTGATGCATCTGGATCCAGTTCATTGCGGATCAGTTTGTTCAGTTTGTTCAATGCGGTGACATCGGTGCTTTTATGCGCCATTTCCTCAAGTTCAGATCGGGAAATCACTTCATCCGGGCTGTCTTCGGGGCTTTCCGCTGCGTCAGTCGCAGCACTCTCGTCCGGTGCGCATTCAACAAGATCAAGCTCGTCCCTGACCGCGTCGACCTCGCGCACCCGTTTGTTCATATCCTTGCGGGTGAAATAGATCGCCTTGGACGCCAGTATGGGTTTGGTTTTGCGGGTAAAAATCAACGAACTGTGCAGGGGAAGCTGTGATATTTCGGTTTGGGTCAGCAGCGGGATCTCGCGGATTTGTTCAGACTGCCCGGCACTGGTCTGGCCGGAAAACAGCTGGTATTTCGCATTGGACGTTGTGTCGCTTTGGGTTTTGACAGACACCGTGTGTTTGCCCAGAATGTTTGACAATTCGCGTGCGCGCGCCGCGCTTTGGGCGGCAGAGAAAATCCGCACAGAGGTTGAGTCGACCCAGGCGTCCGCGCCGCCGTGCCCCCAGATTTTAACCATCTGCCCCCAGGACTGATACATCATCATCAGGTGCAATCCGATGGCGCGGCCTTCGTCGCGCACCAGCTCAAGTATGTCCATATTGCCAAGGCCTTTGGCCTCGTCAAGGATGAACAGGCGCCGCGCGCGGGGGTTTTCCGGCTGTTCGGTCAACCGCGCTGCGGTCAACATGCTGGCGAGCAACAAACGGATCATCGGGGCAAAATCCATCAGCACGCTCGACGGGATATTGATGTAGATATCGGTATCGGGTTTGAGGGCGATTTTGTGTTTTTCGCTGCCTTTGGGGTCGACAACGAAGTTGCGGATATCCTCGAACTCTCCAAAGCTGAACTTGTTGGTGATGCCTTCGATCAGGCTGACGTAGCTTTTGTCATCCTGGGCCTGAAGCCGCGACAGCTGGTTGCGCACAAAATCCTGTTTTGATTTTTTGGCAATCTTGCTGGCTTCTTTGACGGCAGCTTCCTTGGATAAGGACAGAAACGATGTGATCGCAAGGGGAACATTCGTGCAATTTCCACTGATGTAATGACAGAGCAACGCGGCCAGAAGCCCAACGGAGCGATCGCGCCAATGGTTGGAGTTTTCCGTCGCCCCTGCGCCCGCCGGGATGATTGTTTTGGCCAGCGACAGAAAAACCGAGGGCTGGTTTTTAATCAGCGGCGCGAGAATGCGAAACGGATCGAGCCCGTCTCTGGCCGATACTTTAATCGGATTAAACCCCATTTTGCGCCGCGCAGGGGCGGTTCTGGCGTAAAGATCGCCTTTCGGATCCAGAACAACGACGGGGCCGCGATAGGTCAGGATGTTGGGGATCACGATGCCGGATGTTTTGAAACCAGCGGATTCGGCGCACATCAGAACATGCCCGTTGCCGGTTTTGGGCGACATGGTGATCAGGGCGCCTTTGCCTTGCCGCCCCCATGTTTTTGGCAGGCGTTCATCGAAGTCGGGTGTGTCATGAAGCGGATGGGTTAACTCGCCAAGCACGATCCCGCCGGCGGCGCTGAAATGCTTTTTGACATCTGCGGGGGCCGCCCAATATTCCTTTGGCAGATTAATACCCTTATGGCTGCCTGATGTGCGGGTGTTGCGTGAAAGACCCCGCAGTGCTTTAAGCCCGCCGATGCCCCAGCAGCAGATCAGAAAAGCCAGAGCGCTGAGGCCGAGGGCCAGCCAGTCGAACTGGCTTAACAGGTTCGGATGTTTGAACATCCCGATCAACCCGCGTTCCAGCGTGGACCACAAGAGGCCGATCTGCGGGTTCTGGCCCAGACCCGGCGAATAGAGACCCAGAAACCAGATGACCCCGAAGGCCAGGGCGAGATAGCGGGTTTCGCGTATCGCGATATGGCGGCGTGTGGCGCCTGCGAGGGCCGTGCAGATGCAACACATGGCCGAGAACGCCCCGACAAGGGCCACTTCCCAGCTGATGATGGCGGTGCGCGGCATGAGGAACACCAGCGCGTATGCGACTATGTTCAGGAACGGCCCCCCGATATAAATCAAAAGCATGGCGGTCAGCTTGTTATAGTTATGCATCAATCCGTCCTTTCCGGAAGTTTCATGACCAGCATGGTTTTGCCGGCTTCGGCATGGGCGGTTTTAATCCCGAACAGCTGCTCGAACTGGCGGGCAATCTTGCGCCTGAGCCGCCCGGGTTTCAGAGGCGCGGTCCAGTGGTCATTGGAAAACGTGATGACTTCACGCGAACCGGTAAATCCGATTTGCATCCAGCGATAGAGGCTGAAGCCCTCAAAGCAGGCCAGAAAGGATGTGTCGGGCAAATATGTCGCGGGTGTCGGCGCCGGGCCGGGCCAAAGGCCGCCGGTGAGGCCGGGAATACCGATGCTCGCCGCGTATTCCAGTGTCGGCTGCGGGCATGTTTGCGCATCAAAGCGCCACATCTGCCCTTGCCCGTTTGCGGCCCCCTTTGTGGCATTACGCACACCGAGAAAAACCGTCAGGTTGTTTTCTGTGACCAGCCGACACCATAGGGCGATGGCGGCCTGATTATCAGAGCTGACGAGGTTTTCGCCGGTGATATAGCTGTGTCCCGGCATCATCCGCCCCGCAAGCCGGGTGTGGTAGCCCCAATCGGTCACGGCCAGCACATCGGATATATCAAGCGTTGCCAGGGAAAAAGCAGGTTGACCGCGATCCGGCGTGCTGGCGGGGATCCCAAGCAACCCCCAAAGGGGGCCAATGACAATCAGCCCGGCAAGCGCGCAGCCGCGCAACACTGGCCGGGGGATGCGCTCAATGCCGATTATCGCCAGTGGCAGGGCCAAAAGACCAAAAAGTCCGGTGCCAGGCAGAATGCTTCCCGTCGCCAGCAAAGGATTGCCCGGAAAGAACGGCAGGAGCATCAGGGCAAGGCACGCCAGTCCAACGCCGAAATACGCAAATATGAGTGAGATCATAACCGTGGCCGCCACGCCCGCCGGGATAACCCAAAGCGGATCATAGCCCATCCGGGCAAGACCCCAGCAGGATATGACGGCAATCGCGCCAAAATAGCTGGCGGCCAGTGCAAAGCGCGAGAGTTTCGAGCGGGTTAAAATTGCAAAGAAAAAAGGAATGGTTGCGACGGCAAAGCTCACGCCTGCGACAAAAAAACCGGTGTAGACCAGGCCCGTCGACAGGATTGCCAGAGCCATCACCTGCGCCGCCCCCGCGCTGCCCGTGTGCGGTTTTTTCCATAAGTTTCGTAGTCCCTGTCGTTGCATGCTCACTCCAATACGTAGGGGTCAAATGTGTAGGTTCTGGTGATGCCTGTGCCTGCCTGCCCCATGGCCTCCCGGATACGATCCCTGCGCGACACGGTTGTGGTGCGCGGCGCCAGCGCGGGGCTGGTGACGCTGATTTTAAAGGGCGTGGCGCCGAAGGCGGCCAAATTCAGCCGGGGTCGCGCGCGCGTTCGCAGATTAAAGCGGCGTCCTTCCAGCATTGCGAGCAGGTTTTCCGGCGTTGTCAGCGCCCGGTTTCCGGCAATGCCATGATAGTTTGAGCGGCCCCGTCTGGCCCCGGTTACGCGCGGCAGCGCGGCCCAGATGCCCGCCAGACAATTGGCAAAAGCAGGGGTGTTGGCGCGGTTCTGGCAGTTGGCAATGAGGTGCGCGCCAAGGCGGTCCTGCATTGCCACATCATAGAGTGCGGTTCGGTCAATGCGGTGCTTTTTGACCAGTTTTGCCAGGGTGGCCTTGATGATCTGGTATCCGCCCGCCGCCGTGGAGCGTGTATTTTTCAACCCGGCTTGCCAGGCCATCACCGCGCCCACCGTCATTTGCGTCAGGGGTTTTGGCGGCGCGGTGCGGATGCCGGTATAATAGCTGTCGTAATTGCCCCGTGCCTCATAGTGGCGCACGAAGCCCAGAATGGTCCGGTCAGTTGCGCGACCTGCGGCCTGATTTGCTGCTTGGGCGGGTTGAGCGGAACCGATGAATATGGTGGCGATCACGGTGGCCAGAATTGCTGAAAACAGCGCGGGGGCGATGCGACCAGTGACCAGATCAGTAAAGGTGTTCAACTTTAGCATGCGTCATGCTCCTTTTGCGAGTTTGGACATGGCGGACGGCACGGTAATGCAGAGATAGACCACGGTCACATCAATGAGCAGGGTCATCAGCGCCGATTGCAACCCGCTGGTGCCGCCGCGCAGATCCTGGGCAAAGACCTGCCCGAGATGGGTAATGAGAATGATGGTGGTGATTTGCAGTCCGGCCCCCACGACATAGAAGAAATAGCGCTTTGCATCACCGTGAAGTGCCGACAGCCCGCCCAACCCGATCACAATAACCCCGGCGGCGGCCACGATAAACAGCTTGGCCCAGGCCCAGGTCACCAGCCCCATGACAATGGCGGTGAGGACCATGACCACAAGCCCGATGGCATAGATAGTGGCCTGAAACGCCCAGCCCAGCGAGGCCACCCCTTCGGAGAAAGAAAACATCAGCACGGTTTTTGAGCGGGCATAGCCCGACAGGGAAAACCCGTCACCGCCTGTGGCGTCGGTTCCCGGCCTGAGAGCGGTTTCGGCCACCATGCCGATCACATCGCCAATGTTAAGGATGAGAAACATAAACAGCCCCACGCTCAGGGTCTTGAAGGCCAGATCGCGCAAGAGACTGGCAAGCGGATCGCCGTCAATGCCGGCGCGGCCAAAGCGCAGCACCAAATCCACCGTAAAGAGCACCAAAAGCAATGATAGCGCGGCTTTGGGGATGGTGTCGCCGAGCCGGGCACTGAGATCGCGCATCGCCGCGATCAGCGCGTTGAAATGTGCCGCCCGCCCGAGGCCGCGCCGGACCTGCCCGGCCAGCCGCTCCACCGCCGCGATATCCATCTCGCATTGCATCACCGCCCGGTAACTATTGGCATCAATGAGCGCGTGATTGCGGGCATAGCCTTCATAGACCGACAGCCCCTCCGCCCTGCCGCCGATCTGCGGCAGCGCGGCCCAGATGCCGGCGATCCGGTTGGCAACCGCCGGAGAATACTCCCCGGAGCGATAGCCCGCCCGGTTCAGAAGATGCAGCGCGATCTTGTCCTGGGCATGGCGCCCGAAGACCTCGCCCTTAGCCACCACGCCTTTGTCCAGCATGGATTGCAGGGTCGGGCGAATGACCTGATAGCGCCCGGCCGCACTGGAGACCGATGTTTTTGACGCCTGTCTTTGCCAGTCCAGCACTTCGGCGACCGTCATTTGCGTAATGGCGCGCGGGGGGCTGACCGTAACACCGGAATAAACCTGATTATAGCCATCGGGCGCTTCCAGACTGGCGATCAGATCCAGCATGGTGGAGGCGGTGCAGGCGACAGCCGCGCTGCCGGATAAAATCAGGCATGTGATGACTGTGCCGGGAAATCGGGCCACCATCCGGCGCACCCGCCCCGGCAGTACCCGGGCCAACAGCCCGGGGAATACCGGCACAGCCCAAGTCAAGATCGTGCTGAACACCTGACACCGCCGCGCCCGACCCGATATGCTGCCGGCATGCTGCATCAGCGGTGCTCTACAATGCGCACGACACGGTTTGGATAGACCCGGCTGAACCTCTCACTGAGAACCTCGCGCGGTGGGGCGGTCTCGTTTTCGGGCAGGCTCATCACATGCGTTCTGACCCCGATACCATCAATCCTTGCCGTCACTTCATAACGCGGTGTGCGGTGGATTTTGTATTTCTTGCGGTTACTCATTGTTTTTGCTGTCTCCAGTCCCATGGCGGTTGAACGGCGCCCGTCCAGATCCCCAAACCGCGCTGGCGTGCGCGCGCCTCCGCAGCACTATAATCGCTTGAATAGCGTCGATAGGCAAAGGCCCAGCCGCTTTGCACCATCCAGGCCCCGATGTCATCCCCTGCGACATGGCAGCGGGCAATCAGGCGGCCATATCTGTCGCGCTCTATGCCCGAACGCGGGCTCCGACCCGCACAAGAGACACTCCGGCCCGTCAGGTGTGCGATGAGCCGGGCGGTGGCCACCCGACCGCAGCGCCAGAGCTTGCCGCTCGGTGTGGCGCATCTCTGCGCCTGTTCCGGGGCATCGATGCCCTGCAGCCGGATGCGCGCGCCGCCGATCTCGATTGTGTCACCATCGATCACCCGCGCTGGCCCGCGCATTGTGTCCTGGTGCAGGCCCGCCGACCGGCTCTGACCGGTTTTGCCCTGCAATCCGGCCAGGATGTCTCCGGGAAAGCCTTCACTGTGGGTGTTAAAGACAAAACCCGCAGCAAGCCCCGCCACTATTATGAATAAAGCAATTATGGTTATCGCTGAACGACTTAATTTTGGTCTCATGTGCTTTCCCGGAATGCACAAGCTACGCATATGCGGTCTCTGAACTTCTCGCGCACGTGATGCGCCATTGGCCGGCAGGGCCAACCGGCTTCTCGGGCATGTGATGCCCTGCCATCCCAACGGGCCCGAGAGGCTGCCAGTCCAGCGAAGCACATGAGATATGATATCAAAGAAAAGTCGTTCAGCTCTAATGTTGATCCACGTGTGGCACTGGCCGCTGTATCAAGCTCCTGCAACCCTGTGCGTTTCTGTTTTTTATGATGGCCCCATAACAAACAGAAACGCTTTATGCCGAAAAACCGTCTCATTCCGCACGCCGCCCGGCCAGATAATAATCCTGCTCGATCTGCACATTGAGAATGGTGCCGGCCTTGACCGCAAAGCTTGATCCCCGCGACAGCGCGCTTTCAAGATAGCGATCCGCCACCGTGCCGACAGAGGCCTGTGTGGCGGCGCGTGCGGCGGTGGCAAGATCAGAACTTGTGGTGTTTTTGCGCCCGGCGTTCTGAACCAGGTTCAAAAGGGCGCCACCCAGCAGCGCGGTGACAAAGCCTGTGCGCCGCCGGCCCTTGAGACCGCTTGCGCCGGCTGCATCAACGCCGCCGGCTTTTTGCAGATCAACGCTCGTGCCATCGGGAAACAGCAGTCTTGTCCAGTAAATAAACAGCCGCTTCTGGCCTTGGGCTGCGTCGTCGCCGTATGAGCCAAGCAACATGGAGCCGCGCGGGATCACCACATGCGCGCCGGTGAGCGTGTCATAGACATCATTGGTCACCTGCCCCCGGATCAGACCGGGCAGATCCGAGCGGATATCATTGATCAGGCTGGCCGGAATAACGCTGCCGGCGGCGAGCAACTGGCCGCGCCCGGTTTGTGGCGGGGTTATCAGGGCGGCTGACTGTAAAGTGGCTTGTGGCAGCTCAAACGTCTCTGCTCCCATGCCGGTCTGCCCCGCTTCCATTTCTTCAGCAATGACAACGTCTGCCGCGCGCCTCTGCGTCCGGATGCTCTCCACCGTAAACAGGCTTTCGCCAATCGGACTTTCCATCGCGGCGCGGCGGCGCTCAACGCGCCGCTGGATATCGTCGCGTGCCTGCTGGTCAAGAGCTTGCGCAAGGGATGTATCACCGGCCCCCGCCTGTGTGGGCCCTGCCGCTGTCACCGGTGCGGCGGTGCTTGTTGCGGGTGCTTGCGCCTCTGCTGCCTGTGTCTGTTTGAGGAGTTTTTCGGCCAGTCGTTCCAACTCGTCAACCCGGGCGTCCACTTCAGCCGCACTGCGCACCTCGGGGCCTTCGGCCACTTTCTCGCCGCCGCGCAGCCCGTCCATGACGCTCTCCCCGATCCAGGGAAACAAAAGCATCACCCCGATCACGATGACCACGCCGGTTGCCATGGAGATCACGACAGATAGAATTGACAGGCCACGTCCCATATTGATGTCCTCATTCGAGTTTCTGGATGTCGAAATGCGCGACCATAATGCCGAGCGGATTGACGGTGATAATCTCGGGCGACAGCTTTGCCGCGCGTTTGAGCACGAAGGTGCCGTTGAAGCGGGCCACGGACAGAATGCGCCCGGTGCCGCGCGCGCGTCTGGTTTCGCGCCATTCCACCAGCCAGCTGTTGCCGCCGACGAAGTTTACGGCAACGATCTCCACGGCAATGGTCAGGGTTTTGGCCAGCACAAAAGGCGAAAGTGTCGGGCTGCGGCCTATTTCGCGCATGGCGGTATCGGCCGGATCGCCCTGGGTCATATAGTGCAGCATGCGCCGCAGGTTTGATCTCAGCACCGCCTCGTCGCCCGGGATGGCCCGGAAGTTCAGTACAAAATCCGCTATTTCGCGCTTGACCACCGGCACCGGCCAGTCGCCCACGGTCACCGGTGCTTTTGCCGCCTCGGCCCGCCCGAGCGCGTCAACCGCGACGATATAGGGGACGTACTCGGTTTTGACGGCGGCCCAGACCGCAAAGCCAATGGCGCAGATCGCAATGGCAAGCGTCACTACGGCCATCATCCGCCAGCGCTCTGCCTGTCGGGCGTGAAACGCAAAGCGTTCATCCCAGTCGCGGCGCGCCTGCGCGTATCGGTCGCCCCGCGCAGCCTGATTTTTCCCGGCGTTTTGGGGCCCGGCGTTTTCGGGCGCCGTTTGCGCCTGTACAGCTTTACGCTTGTCACTCATGAGCCCCCACCTTTCAGAATATTCATCAGGGCGTTCCCTGCCGCCGCACTATCCTTGCCCAGCTCGCCGGCGATACTGCCGCCGCGCGTGGCGCCGGCCTTGGCGTAGCGCCCCCCGGTTCGGGCCGCACCCTGGGCCGCCCCTTTTGCGATCCCGCCCAGACCCCCGCCTTTGCCCATGGCCGACAGCCCGCCTTTCAGCCCGCCGCCTGCGGCGCCGGCGGCCCCTGCGGCGGCACCCTTCATGGCGGCCAAAACTGGTGCTGCGGCCATGGCAATCGCGACGCCGGCAATGGCGGTTCCAACCATTCTGGCGGCCATGGAAGAGCCAATGCCGCCGGCCAGCCCTTCGACGCTGGCCGGAACACTCAGCATCAGCAGGATCGCGACAATTTGCAGGATCAGAACATTGATGACGTTTTCCGCGCCATAGGTCGAGCCCGGGCGGTCACTGATTTCCAGAACAACGGTGGTCACAAGGGTAAAGATGATCAGCAGGGTCATCAGGTTGAGGCCCTTGCCAATGATTGTCTTGACGTAGGTAATCGCAGAGTCTTTTGCGATCTCCAACCCGCCGAAGCCCAGAACAATCATGCCCGCCAGCGCCACGATATAAAGTTCGGCATAGATGGTCACAACCATGCCCACCTGCACCGCCGTAATCACCAGGGTCAGGACGGCGGCCAATACGTAGAAAATCGACAGCGGCTCCCAGATCGACAAGCGGCCAAGAAGTTCAAAGGCGCGCGTGGCCCCGTCGCCGATAATGCCGCTCACACTGGGATCAATCGCCTCGCCGCCCTCGGAGGCATCATTGGCCAGGGTGATCGCCGCATTGGTTACCATATCCACGATATCGCTGGCATAGCGGGTGATAAACAGAACAAAGGCGACGAACAGCAGACGGTAGATAAAGCGGCTCAGAAGATCGGCAAAACTGCTGCCTGCCATCGTTGCCTTCCCAATGGTCAGAACAATATCGACCGTAAACAGAAACAGCAGCAACTGGCGGGCGCGCAGGCCCACGGTGTCGGCCAGCCGTGTCAGCAGGTTTCTGAACTCGTCAATGATACCGTTCCCTGCCCCGCCTGGCACAGAGACAGGTGCAACCCACGTCACCGGCGGTGAAGGCCCGACGGGCGGGGTGGGTTGCGCGCCTGCGGCCTCAGGAAGAATGAGCGGCAGCAGAGACAGGATTGCCAGGAGAAAAAAGGGCTGGGCTTGGGGCGACAGCAGGGTTACGGCTTTCCCTACAAGGTTTTCTATGGCCTTTTCCTGATGCGTTTTGCTCATTGACCAATGCCCAGAATGTCATGGATGGTGCGCCGGTCGCTCTCGCCCTCGTAGGATTCAATGGTTTCCCGGATCAGCACATCGGTCTTGCGTTGTGCGGCTTCCTTGCGGTCGAGATCGGCCAGCACCCGGCTCCAGGCGGCGGTGTTCTGTTGCGCCTGTGTGGCATTGAGCGCACGCAGATCGACAAGTTGGCGCGCCACCGAGCCGGTGAGTTCGTTGGAGATTTGCAAGGCTTTCAGATGCCCGTCCACGCCGCCAAACTGGCCGTTGATCCGGTCCAGCAGCTGCGCTTCGCTTGTCACATCGTCAAGCGTCAGGCCGACCTGGCGCAGCCCGACCTCAAGTGCGCCGTCCCAGACACCGAGCCACGCGTCATAGCGTTCAGATATCTGCGCATCCTCCAGCCCCTCGCCTTCAAACAGCGGGTTGGTGATCAGATCAGAGCGCAGAAATTGATCCAGCGTTTCCCCGCTCGCCGCTATAGCGCGGGCCTGGCCCATGATCCGGTGCAATTCGCGCACCGGCCCAAGGGCTTCTTGCAGATAATTTTCGGGCAGACGTTCGAGATTTTGCAGGATCGCCTGATAGGTCTGGATCTGGGTGGCCAGCTGGCGCACCTCGTTTAGCAAAGACTGGGTGTTAATGCCGAGGTTGCGGCCCTCGACGCCCACAAGGCTGGCCAGCTCGAAGTTATTGGCCAGCTGGGTCCATTCGGTGGCACCACCGGTCGCGGCCCCGCCGGCTGCGGCTGGCAGGGGTGCGCTGGTGGCACTGCCCAGAAGAAGAGCGGTGAACGCGGCCAAGGTGGTGCGCCGCAAGCAGACGCAGCACCGGCGTGGCGCCGCGCGCTTTGCTTTAATATTCAGGAGATCACCAAAAAGGCAAAACGCTGTAAATGCTGGAAGCTGTATCATGGGGTGGTTTCCTCTTGCGTGTTGGGCGTCAGGTAGGTCCGGGCGATGATCCGGGCGACATCGTCTTTCCAGAAGTCCGGATTTTTGGCGTAAAGTTCGCCGGCGCGTTTGCTGTCGGGGGCGTCTGTGTTGCCCAGGATGGACAGCGCCACCGGGCCGAGCAGAAAATCCACCACCCTTTGCCCGTCGGGTTTGACCAGGTAATAATCCTGTTTCGGCGTGATGGATGAAATCAGATCAATCTGGGTGTCATTCACCCCAAGGGCGCGGTATTGGTTGCGGGCCTCATCGGTTTTGGCAGCCGGGTTGGGCAGGAATATCTTTGTCTTGCAGCTTTCCAACAGTACCGGGGTGATGTCCGAGCCGGTCAGGTCGGAAATACTCTGGGTGGCCAAAACCACCGCCACGTTGGACTTACGGGCTTCCTTGAGCCAACCGCGAATGCGTTCGACAAAGATCGGATGCCGCAGGAAGGACCAGGCCTCGTCAAGAATGAGCAAGGTGGGTCTGCCATCAAAACGTTGCTCCAACTCGGCAAAGATGTAATCCAGCGCCAGTACGGCCACAGATTTGCTTTGTTCAAACAAATCATGGGTTTCAAAGACGGTCAGATCCGACCAGGACAGATCGCCATGATCCTGATTGAGAATGCCGCTCCCGTCATCGCCCTCAATGGCCCGAATTGCGTCGCGCAGCTCCGGGTCCTGCACATAGCCGCGTAAATCCGCCAGCGACATACGATTGGCGGGTTCATCCGCCTTGGCGCCGCCAGTCGTGGCGGATGAACCTGTCGTGGCAGATGAACCTGTCGTGGCGGATGACCCCGCCTTGGCGGATGAACCTGTCTTGGCGGATGAACCTGTCTTGAGAGCGTTCTCGATTGCCTCACGGATGTCGGTGCGCCGCGCGGGGGTGAGTTCCACATCCGCCTGGCGCACCAGTTCATGGACCCAGTTAATGCCCCAGTCGCGGCCGAGCGTGGACAGATGTGCCATCGGCGCAATGCCGGTGTTAAAACCGTCCGCAGTTTCCGCTGCCGCGCCAAAGGTGGTGAAGCGGCCGCCAAGGGCGTAAGTGGCATGCTGTGAGGAGCGGCGCTTGTCAAAGAACACAACCTGTGCGCCGTTGTATTTGAGGAATTGCGCCGCCATCAATCCCAAGAGGACCGATTTCCCCGCCCCGGTCGGGCCGAATATCAATGTATGGCCCACATCGTCGTGGTGCAGGTTAAAGTGAAACAATTCGCCGGTCTGTCCGCGGGCTGGCAGCAGTGCCGGTGAATTGGCGGGAAACAGCGGCGAGGGGTTGACCTCTTCGCCTTTCCAGACGGTGCGCAGTGGTATGAGTTCGACAAGGTTCGCGCTGGACATCAGCACCTCGCGCGGATTGCGGTGCGCATGTCCGGGCAGGCTGCCAAGATAGGTTTCCAGCGCGCCCTGTCGTTCCAGGCGGGCTTCAAAGCCTGCATCGAGAAAACATGTGGTGACGGTTTCCACCTGTTCTGCTAGTGCCTCAAACCCTGTGGTGTCAAAGCCCGTAGTATCTGTGGCAGATTGTCTGTCCTGCGGCGGATGCGCGGCACCAGGGGCTGCGAACAGGATCAGGACGCTGGCGAAATGCCCGTATCCGGTATCGCCGCGTCCGAGGTCAATGATCACCTCGTCGGCTTCCTGCGCCATCAGATCGGCATGGGCATCACGCTCGCCGCCGCCGCCCTCTGCGAGTTGCGCGGTGATGTCGGTGCCGCGCTGCCGCCAGAACCGGCGCAGCCGGTGCACCTCGCTGCGGGCCTGGTGCGGGGCCAGCGGTGCGTAGCGGGTCACCCACTGGTATTCGAAATCCAGGGTTTCCAGAGTTTGCAGTGTGCCGCGTCCAAATTCGACCGGAAAGCCGTCCAGGCTGATGATGGCGGCGGCACGACCGTCAATGTGGCAGAGGGTGTTCAGGCTGGATTGCGCAAAATCGACCCCCAGTACCCGGTCCAGATAAACCCCTTGCGTGTGTTCGGGCACCCGCAAGCGGCGTTGCCGTCCGCTCAGGAGACCCGCCAGAAATCCGGCCAGCGCATCAAAGTGTTGCTGGCTGTTGTCCGGATCGCTTGACGATGTTCCGCCCAGACGGGCGAGGTCCAGAACGCTGCCAAGCCGGGTTTCGACGAGGCGGCATTGTTTGGCAAACATCGCCAGGCTTTCCTCTGCCGCCAGGAACGGATCGGCGGGTTTGAATTGATAGACAATATGGATGTCGTTTCGAAACAGCGCCGCATCGGATGAGAGAATAAGCCGGGTTTCTTCTTCCAGCAGTTCCAGGGCGGGCGGTTTTGCCCGGGTTGTGTCGGGCGTAAGTTCGCCCAAAGCCCGGCGGTTGAAAACCACCCAGAAGGCGCTGTCCTCGCGAAACCCGCCAAACCCGCGCCCGAGCCGGGCCATGGCGGCATCGAGCACTTCGGGCTCCAGACTTTCGGTGTCCAGCCCGTTCAGATGCCAGCCGGCGAGAAACGCCCCGTCCTTGCAGCCGATAACACCGGGGGCCAGTATCTGCTCCCAGTTCAGAACGTCGGAAAATTCCGAGGGTTTGTTCACCGGACATCCCCTCCGGACCACGGGACCGCATAGGGATCCGGGTGCCGTCGGCCAGATATTGCCCGGCGCTGATACGGGGCGCTGAGGGCCCCGATGGAGGGTGCCGAGACCGGATAGACGCCGGTTTCGGCCAGGCGGTAGCGCCGCGCGATATGCAGCGTGCCGGCCACGGTTGCTACCGCCTCTATGATGCCGTCCCCGGTCGGGGTGAGGGCGACATCGAAGCCGGGTTGGTTGCGCCTGCCGCGTGTTGCACGGGCGGCCTCGTCGACGGCAAAGCCGCTCAGACGCAGGTAATGCAGGGCGCGGGTTTCGCAGGGATTGCCGCGCCGCGGTGCGATGATCACGGTTTCGCGCAAGGAGATGTTCCGGTGGATCAGCCGCGCAAGATCATAGGCAATCGCACAGTTTTGCGCCGGGGTGATCTGCGCACGGCTTGCCGGATCGCCCGGCGGGATGGGCAGGCTACAGCCAGCAAGAGCGACGGTTATGAGGACGGGCAGACAGTGGGCAAAGCGCAGACGGGCGGCCGGATGGGCGCAAGCCGCGCGCATCAATGACATCAAGCGTGCGGTCATCAGGGCGGAGGCCAGACGGGTGATTGCCAGACGGGGCGTCCGCGATACAGCTGAACGCAGGATTGCTGAACGAAAAACCGGCACAGGCATTACGATCCCCTCCTGATCCGGATGCGCTTGCGACCGTCTTGCAGCACAAAATCGCGCAACACCCGGTCAATGATGAACCGGGTGCCGTTCTGGCCCACGCGGTAGTTGAATGCCTTGTTGTCCGCGCCCGCCCCGCCAATAACCACCGGCAGGTCGCCCCGGTAGCGGCCGGGCAGATCAACATAGGTTTTGCGCCCGTCATTGTAGACCCGCAGCGGCTTGAACGCTGCTGTCCCCCGGATGCTGTAGTTGAAATCCAGCTCGCGGGCCGGCACCTTGCCGCGCGTTGTGCTGACCCCGCTGCGGGCAATGGCGGATGTGCGGCGGGTGTGGGCGGCGGCACGGGCCGCACGTTTGGCCGCACTGCGCGCTGCGATCTCTGCGGTCATGGTGCGGGCGCGGGTATCGGGATAGTCAAACGACAGAATATAGGTGCTGCGCAGCAGATCCTTCACCAGATTAACCACATAGACCCGCCGATCGGTCAGAACGACGAAATTGCTGCGCGCGGCGGCATCCTCGCTGGGCTTGAAGGCAAAATAGGTTTGCGAGACCGGCGCGTCGCGATGGCGCAGTTCAACCCGCCAGCGGGCCGGATCGGCCTGCACCGGCGTATCGAGCACCTCCTCGCCGGCTTCCAGCTCCATCAGACACACCATGCCGGGCTGGCAAACCAGGGTCGGGATGGATGCGCCAAACACATGCACCACCCGACCGGCCCTGCCGGGCGTGACAATTCCGGTGCGCGCGTCCCAAACCTCTGCGGCGGCCCGGGTGTTATCGGCCTGGCCGCTATTGCCAGTTTGGGCGGGGGCTGTTATTCGGGCTGCGGCAGCGCCGTTCATACGGCTCTGTCCGGCGGGGGAGGACGCTTGGGGAATCGCCATGGTTCCGCCTGTTGTCCCCTCCCCTTCCACATCTTGTCCGTTGACGCCTGCGGCTGTGGAAAGGACAGTGCTTTGGGAGAAAGCACTGTCCGAAGGGGTGTTCGGGGCATCCGGTTGTTCAGCGCCAGGCGTTTCACCATCCGGTGTGTTTTTGGAGCCTGTTACGGGTTTGGAGGTCTGCGCGGATGTGTCCGTTGCGACACTGGTGGATCCAGTCTTTGCGCCGGTCTTTGCGCCTGTATCTGTCGCTGTGGCGGCGGTGTCAGCCGCGCCCTGATCCGCTTGTGCGTCCCTGTTTTTGGTGGCCGTCTGAACGGCAGTCTGATCCGGGGAGTTGTCTGTTGTCCCTGCCTGTGCTGTTTCTTCAAGCCCGAATACCTCGGAGAGCATATCGGTGCCTTCTTCGGCCAGCGCACTCCGGGGCGCAAGCAGGAGTGCAAGGATGACGGTTGCGGCCGATATGCGCATCACCGGGAAGCTGTCAACCCGACAAGGCGTGGCACGACCCGGGGTTTTACCGCTCCACATGCTGCACCTGTTCTGATGGCGTGATCATTGCACCCTCGGTTCCGCCAAACAGGCTGGTCACAACGGCTGTGGCACCGATGACGAGGCCAACGCCAAGAAGCATCATCGGAATACGCCGGGCAAAGCCGCCAAAATCATTGCCGGCTGCCAGCATGAACCCGGCCACAACGATCAGAATAATGGCGATGAAATAGCTGAACGGCCCGGTGATGAAACCAGTGAATTTCTCGAACGGTGAGTTGCCGCCAAAGATGTCGGTCGAGGCGGCGAGAACCGGATCGCTGAAGAAAACTACAGCAACGCCGCTCAGGGCGATGAAGCTGGCAAAACGGGGTAAGGTCTTAAACATGGGTGGTCTCCAATGATGGGGGTTGGCCGGGGGTTTCTGTGCGCCGGGCTATTTGGGTGATACGTGGGCACTCTGTGCCGCGCGCGACAAAGAGCACCATATCGAGTGCCGACAGGATGAAATCGCTCTGGTCTGTCGGGCTGACTTCACCGCATAAAATCCGCATGCGGTTCAGAACATCCCCTGCGGAATTGGCGTGGATCGTGGTGATCCCGCCCGGATGGCCGGTGTTCCAGGCTTTCAGCAGGGTCATCAGCACCGGGCCGGTGCGCACCTCGCCCAGCACAATCCGGGTGGGGGCAAAGCGCAGTGACGAGGCCAAAAGCCGATCGAGGCTCACATCTTCTGCGGTGCGAAACTGGGCGCAATTGGCCAGACCGGTCTGGATTTCCGGTGTATCTTCGAGGATCAACACGCGTGTATCCGGCGCGCAGTCGCAGAGATAAGCCAGGCAGCTGTTGGCCAGTGTGGTTTTGCCCGATCCGGTGGATCCGGCCAGAACGATGTTTTTGCGCGCCGCAATGGCCGCTTCAATCTCGTCTTTCAACGCCGTATCCGGTGCGAACTCTGCCAATGGCACGATCTGTTCCCGATGCCGCCGGATTGAAAATGCCGGACCGTCCGCAAGCGGTGGTAGCAAGGCCTCGATCCGGTGCGCCGTGCCGGGGATCCGGCCAGACCAGATCGGGCTGCTGCGCGCGATCACCGCGTTCGACGCCGAGGCACAGTTGCGGATGAAGCGTTCGGCAAAGGCCGGCGGCATCGTGCCGCAAGCTTTTGGCGGTTGCCCGAAATACTCCACGAATACCGCGCCATCGGGGTTCAGGGAAATCTCCACAACCCGGTTGTCCGCGAGATAGGGATAATGCCAACCAAGCAGGCGCGGCAAATCAATCATGGCTGGTCTCCTCGGCGTTATTGTCTGTGGTGCTGGGCACAGTTTTTTCTGCGGATGGGCGTTGACGCAACGGGAATACGGTGTGCCGCATCTGTGGACCCGTATTGGCAGGGTCATTTGCCCTGGCGCGCTCATCAGCCTCTGTCGCGCCGGAGCCTTGGGCGAAAGCCAGGAACTCTGTTGCATCCACTGGAAAATCAAGTGCGATGTCATAAATCACCTCGCCGGTTTTCATTTGGCGGATGGCAGACATCTGGCCCACCCGTGGGTAGGTCCACACTCCATCAGCGATGCGGATGGGAACGGTGATAGTGTATTGCTCAGGCATGGTGGTATCCTTTCTTATGAGAGGTCGCTGGCCGGCAGGGCATATGTTTATATGCCCGAGAGGCGATCAGGGCCCGGATTTTGGCCATCACCGCAGTCTCTTGTTCGCTGCGGCTGACTTCCAGCAAAGGGATGCTGGCCGCGTTCAAGGCACTGCGTTTGATCCGGTCGGCATCGCGCGCCTTGCGTGCAGATTTCGAGGTGCTGCCGAAATGCCCGGAGCCTTGCAATTCGACAACAAGTGCCACCCGATGATCGTCCGTGATCACCACAAAATCCGCGCGGCGGCTGTTCATACGGGCGAATTTGCTGAATTTGGAGCAGCTGAGAAACTCGCCGTAGCTGACTTGTGGGCAGACACGCGCGTTTGGCCCCCAAATCCGGGGCACCACACGGTCCAGAAGCGTCAGCAAACGCCCTTCGCCTTTATTGAGCAGGGGTCTTTGTTTGAACGGGGGACCTGAACCCAGGGAGCCACCCCAACGGCGACTGCGCGATGCGTGCCGTTTGTCGGGGAAGACATAAAAAAGCAATCCACAAATCCAGAGCAGGAAGATCAAGATCAAAATTATCAAACCAGGTGGAAAAGTCATAGAATGGCACCCCGCAGGTCGGTTGCTGCTTTGCCATGGCGGGTTTGTTTGTTACGCTGAGGCAATGAAATCACTATGACATGGAGTATTGATATGCCGCGCATCCATCCGATCCTGACCCAGCCTGATCTGCTTTTTGGCTGTGAGCGCATTCCGGTTGCGTTGCTGGGTGTGTCCAGCCTTATTCTGCTGGTTGCCGGCTTCGGGATCAGTCTCACCGGCATTATCTGTTGCGCGATCGTGTTTGCCACCGGCTTGAATGTGTTGCAAAAGATCGCCGCGTATGATCCGCTGTTCTTCAAAATCCTCTGGCGCCGTTTGTATCCGGTCAGAATACCGAACCATCTGCCGGCAAAGGCGGTGTTTATGCGGCCGCTGAAACCGAAAAAACCGGACAAACGCAGGGAAAAATGAGATCCGGGGCGTTGGCGTGGTCTGGCAGCCTGCGTGGTAATGTTGTGCTCAGAGGCCATCACACAGCCTTGCCTGATCGGCGCCCCGGGAACGGGAATGCGCCAGGCCCCACCTGCGGTCCCGTATTGGCGTGGTCGCCGGTTTTGGCAGGAACCGACCTTTGGGCGAAGGCAACCAGTTCTGTCGCACCCGTGGGAAAATCAAGTGTGATGTCATAAATTATCTCGCCGGACTTCTCCTGGCGGAGGGCAGACATCTCGCCCACCCGTGGGTAGGTCCACTCTCCATCAGGGCCGAGGATGGGAACCGTGATTGTGTATTGCTCAGACATGGTTGTATCCTTTCTGTTGGCCAGCTCGAGTCAGGGGGTGTGGGATTGAATCTTCTGGCGTTTCGGGTCGGGTGTGTTTAACTAATGTCAGAAAAGGATATTCAGTTATGGCACAATCGGTCAGCATCGACACTCTGAAAGCATCGGAAACCCTGCAAGCCGCAGGGCTGGATGCCACATCGGCCAAGGCTGTGGTGGGCGTGATCAGCGAGGCCATCGCCACGACAGCGGCGACCAAACATGATCTGGAGAAGACCGAAACCCGGCTGACACAGAATATCAATACAGAGATTGCAGAACTGCGGGCCGAGATGAATATCGGCTTTACCACGCTGGACAAGAAGATCGACGTCCAGTTTGCCACGTTGGACAAGAAGATCGCCGTCCAGGGGGCGCAGTTGCGCGGCGAGATATCGGACAGCGTCAACAGGATGACACGCAATGTAGCGGGTCTGATCGGCCTGGCGCTTGGTTTGGCGGCACTCTGGAGCGTCTTCGGCCCCGTCGCGTCAAAAGTGCTGTCTTTGTAAGGCTTTGCACCGCAGGCCTGACCTGATGCGCGGGTTGGAGTGGCTCTGAACCCGTCATATTGCTGAAGAAAAACAGTCGCTGTCATGGCGCATTCTCCCCGGTGGATTTTCCCGCTTTGCCATTCAAATCTGCTTCGGTTCCGGCCGGTTTCCGAACGGCTGCGCGCCGGTGCCCGCGTTCGGGCCGGTGCCCGCGTTCGGGCCGGTGGCTGTCGGCGTGGTCCAGCCTGATGTACGGGGATGGTGTGCTCAGAGGCCATTATGCAGCCCCCATGCGTCGCGCGGTCATGCGTCGTGCGGTCATGCGCAGCGCGGTCATGCGCTTGTTGTGGCGCGGCGTCCGTGTTTGCACAGATGCCGCGCCTTCCTTTATATTGGAATTTCTAGCAACCATATAAAGGAATTCGCTATGACTCTTTCTGATATCGGTCGAACAGGTGCTGTTACCGAGCAAGACTTCGACTATGAGGTCTATCGGCTCATGCAAGAGTTGCAGAGAGGTCACCCGCTTGTGCGCCTGAGGGCCGACATGACTTCTGACGCCGCAACGCTGGCCTTGCGTCAGAACGCCAACGGGCTCATCAGGGATTTGGCAACAAACCCCAATATGGTGGATATGGTTGATACACGGCAAAAGGTACGCAAATACACGGCGCTTCTGGCGGTGGAGCGCATGCTGTCGTATGGCGGGGGTATCGAACTCGATTTCCCCGGGGATGAGATTGCCAGAATATACAGCCCCGCCAAACAGCATCCGAAAGAGGGCTTCGACCTGCGGATGCTTGATCTGAAGTTCCTCTGAAATTTTGAGGCAAAACAGTCCGGGCATGGTGTCACAAAACGGAGCCGGCACGGAAACGCGGTCCAGGGGCATGCGGCTGGGCGTCTGGTTGCGGGGCGCGTACTCAGTCATGGCCGGCCCCCGCACATATTTGTGGCGCGGCGTCCGTGTTTGCACAGATGCCGCGCCTTCCTTTATATTGGAATTTCTAGCAACCATATAAAGGAATTCGCTATGACTTCGGGCGGGGGTTTGAAAAACAGTGTCAGCCATGCTGCACCCTCCGGTTCCGGTTTTGACGATCACGGCTTTTGCGATCCATGCGCATCAGGATAATGGCGCAGGGTGCGAGAATAACCGCGACCCACGGGCCATAGGTCAGGATAGACCCGCCAAGGGCTGTGTCGGGCGCAGAGGCCGGTTCAAACCCGTTAAACAGCGACAGGCCCATCAACCGACCCATCAGAATTCCGATAATGGCCAGACCGCCCGGCAGCGCCGCAGGCGTAAGACTGCGCGCCATCTTGCGACCCCGTGCGCGGGCATAGGCGTATGACGTTGCAAGGCTGATCAGCACAAACAGCAGAAGCGCCACCGGCGTGCCGCCGGTTCCGGCCACCAGACCGATCACCGCAAACAGATACACATCGCCCTGCCCGAGCGCATTGCGGGTTTTGAAGATGCGCACGGCCAAAGCCGCCACGGTCCAGATCAGCAGGCCGAGTGCCATTTCCAGCGGGGACTGGCCGGGTGGATATTCAGGGCAGCCCCGTTCAGGGCCACCATCGCCAGAGCCGCGAACTCAATCTCGAACCGCGCCATATCCGTGCGGATCAGCAAGCCCATGAATATCATCAGAAGGAGTGTGTGTATCATCATTGGTGGGGTCATCCACTGTGGGGTCATCCACAGTGGGGCCATCAACTGTTGGATCATCAACTGTAAGGTCATTCAGCGTCCCCCCGATTTTGCATTGTGGTGGCATCATCGGTAAAGCTGACGCCGAGTGCGTCGCAAAGGGCTGTGGCGCCGAGTTCCGCAAAGCAGCTCTGTCTTGCGCGGCGCGCGCGCAAAACGGCATCAACGTCGCGGGTGTTGGCCAAAGCCAGCAGTTCTTTCTGATAGGCCGCCAGCCGGGTGAGCGCCTTTACCTGCGCCGCGAGTTCCCGGCGCAGGGCAATCACCTGAAGCAGCGCCGTTGATCTGTCGGGGGTGGCGGTGTTGGTTGTGCTTGCCTGGGCGGGGTCGGTTTGGGCGGGGCCGGTTGGGGTAACTATCCCGGGCGCTGTTTCCTGGGCAAGGGTTTTTCCAGCCAGCGCAAGGCCGGCGCAGATCACAACACAGGCCATCAGAGTGTGCAAACGGGGTGCGGTCAGGCACGGTGCGGTCATGCACGGCGCGGTCATGCACGGCGCGGTCATGCGTGGAAGGGCTGCATATCCTGCAAGCGTTCCCCGTGGGACATCGCGCGCCAGTCTGGTTGGTAAAATACTCATGGGTCGGCCGGCTCTTCTGTGTTCGGGGGGCTGAGATCGCATCCTGTACAACTCCCGGTTATAATTTCTTCGGCGATAATCAGATCTTTGACCTCGGCCCGTTCTGTGATGATGCGGGTGCTGATCACTTTTGCGGCCGTCAGGTTCCCGACCCCGGTCAGATTTTTTTCACCCATATCCAGATCGGTTTCCATTTGGGTAGCTTTATCAGGCAGGCCGGGTTTTTGTTCCCGGTGCAGGTATGGCAAGACATCCTGATCCATGCGCAGCACCGCGATGGCAAGCTGGTCCCCGACCACGGGTGGGCTGATCCCGTCTTGGGCGGTCGCCTGTGTTTGAAGGGCTGTGAGATTGTAATCGAGGCCCGGTCCGCGCAGCCGGGTCGGCGCGCCTTCCTGGATCGTCCCGACCAGTCCAATGCCTTCCCCGCCGCGTGGCATGTAAGGCATGGTGTATTCACCGTCTGGCGTGAAGGCGCGGGCCAGTACAACCAGTTCCTTTGAGCCGATCGCATGGAAGATCACCTCGATATCGCGGCCAAGCGCTGTGCGCAGCGGTACGTCGCCGACCCATGCGATTTCCGCAAAAGTGCCCCTGCGCAGCGCCTTAATCATGCCAACGCCAACATCATCGCTGATAAAGACTAGCAGACCCTTGCGCAGGGCGTATGTGCTGGCGGCCGTAACCACCTGTGTGAGTAGCCGGCTTTCCTGCACGCCGGCCTGCGCGCGGATGTAATGTTGGGCCAGACGCACCCCCTGCTGGGCCAGCGGCACGGCAATCATCATCACCAGCACGGCTTCAAACAGGCTCAATCCGCAGCGGGCGTGGCGGGGGTATCTGGTGCGGCGGGGTCTGTGCTGTGCTTCGCCATGTGGTGCGGATGCACAGCCGTGGATGCCGTGCCGGCCCGTTGGGCGCAGCACCGCGTTCCGCGCGTATGTGAATATCCGGATCAGCATCCTGTGCAATCCTTTGTTTGCAGGCGTTTGGTCTTAAGGTGCAGCGTTGTGAGGCTGTCTGCTTGCAGCAGTGCGGGTGGTATGTCGTCGTCAGCCTTTGAAGGGTCGGGTTCCACCGCCACCACGTCCACACCTGTTGCGGTGAGTGTGCCGACATTTAGGTTATGCCCACCCAGATCAAGCGTGCCGCCGCCTGCGAGTTTCGGCGGAGGGTGCCCCGCACGGCGCATCCGCAGCACATATTCCGGATTGATCCCGGACAGCGGTGCGGTCAGAATGACCCGTTCGGATTTACTTGCGTCACATGTGCGGGCCGGGCGTGGCTTTGTCGGCTCTGGTGATGGTGATTGCGGTGCCGCTGGCACAGCAGGGCGTGCGCCGTGACGGGCCAGCCGGGCGATGACGGCGCAGATCTGCGCCCTGCTTCGCCCGTCCAGCGCGCTTAGCCGCAATGCGCCCAAAACCTCAGTCCCGTCCTGCACATGGCTGATCTGATACTCCAGATCAAAGCCGGGGATTTGGAGGGCGAGGCCCGCGCGCCGATAAACATCTCCAAACCGCCCCCGTGCAAACACAGGCAGATTCTCAAGTGCGAACGACATTACGCTTACGCCGGCTTCCGTCAGGCCCGTTGCCAGCGCATCCCGGTTCTCATGCACGTAATAATCAAAATCCGCCGCGATTGCCGCGAGCTGCACAGCCCGGGCCTCGGCGCGCGCCGCACTGGCGTGGCGCAATTGCGCTTGCGCGAACTGGCTCATGACGATGGTGATGACCAGAACAGCCAGCACGGCGGCCGGCATCAAGGCTCCGCGCCGGGTGCGGCGTGGTGCTATGCGTGCCTTGCGGGGAAACCCCGGAGATGGCTGGCTGTTCTGCATGGTGGGCATCCTCAGAAGGTCAAGACGACGTCGGTTTTTTCGTTGTTCGCGTCTTTGTCACAGGCAATGCGAACCTTATCTTCGGTAACCGGGTCAAAAGCAGCCGTATTTTCAATCACAAGGCTGTCGAGCCCCGCGTTTTTATTGGCAAATGTCATGGCGGCCGCTTCACAGCCAGACGGCGGCAGGTCTGCCACAGTCACGACAAAGTGTCGGTCGCCTCCGTCACCCGAACCCGGGACAATGGTGATCTCGGTGCCGTAGGGCGAGAAGAACTCGTAACCGCCGCCAGATTTCTTGCGCAGTTCCTTGGTGGTAAAACCCTCGTTTTTCAAAAAATCCACAAGTGAAATGGCGGTATAAACACCGGAATAAGTGTGATCACGCTCGATGATGGCCACGGCGCGGGTCAGTTGCGAGCGCAGGGCTGCGGTGCGTGTCGAGTCAACAACGCCGTTGTAAAGCGACAGCACGCCCACCAGTACGGGAATAAGAACCAGGGTCCATAAAGCGACATCGAACATCGTCACACCGGCGCGGCGCGCACGCGGTCGCCGCAGCGGCTCAGGCTTCAGTAGGGCAATCCAGGTGTCCTTTTTCTGCAGCGATTTAAGCTGTTGGAGGGCGTTGTTCACGCGCTGTGTCAGCGCAATCCGCGCTTGCTTCAAGCGGGTTTTGCTTGTGTTTAGGGTAAAATTGGTCATGGTCATCCTTTCAAGAGATGGTGCGCAGGCTGTTCGCCATGTTTAGCCGGGCGCTGTTTTTCGTTGAAGTGTGGGGGGTGTCAGCTTGTTTGGTTCTTTCTTGGCGCCCCCCTCACAGAATGCTTTGCAGTGCGGTAATGATCAACCACACGAGACCCGTCAGCAGAGCAGTCCCTATCAGTGTACCGAGCAGTACATTTCGCAAGGTCATCCCACCGGCATGGCATCGCCGGGGTGGACGCAGCCTGTCAGGTTCAAGCCTGTCAGGCTTGAGCAGGGCACGCCATGCCGCATTGTTCTTGAGCAATTCAAGCTGTTGCCGGGCGCGGTTGATGCGCTGTGTCAGCGCAATACGTGCCTGCTTCAGCCATGTTTTGCTTGTATTTCCGTTAAAATCAGTCATGGTCATCCTTTCAAAAGATGGTGCGCCAGGTGTCCTCTAAATCTGAGCTGGTCCGCTGTTATTTGGTGAAGTGAGGGGGGTGTCTTTTTGATTGGTGTCGCCCCCCTCACTGAATGCTTTGCAGCACGGAGAGTGTGCTTGACACGGTGGCCCCGATGGCGCCGGCAACCGCGCCCATCAGCGCCATGTTCATAATACGGGTTTGCACCTTCACGCGGGTATCCAGCTCTTCCAGCCAGCGGTCCAGAAACCCTGCGAAGGTCTCCACCCAGTCGTCTTTGCCATCAAGGGCGGCCATCACCGCATTCAAGTCACGGGCCGGAAAGTCATGCCCGGTTGCTTTGAGGGCCTCTCCCCAGCCGCGTGCGGTCAGTTGCACTGCAATCGCATGAATGCGGGACTTCAGATAGCCGCGCGTGCCGGTGCCGAGCTCATGCAGCAGCTGTGAATTCAGCGTCTCGCCCATGCGCCCCAGCTCGGTCACCGTAAAGATAAATCCGGTGCCGACCTGCAAGCGATAGAGCGAACAGGGCAGGAATTTGTCGAGAAACACCCGTCCCGGCCCGGCATAGCGCGGCAAAAACAGCCGTAAAAACATGAACACCGCTGCCAGCCCGATGAGCACCCACTGGAAATTGCCCACGAACCAGAGGCTGAAGTTGCCAATGGCCCGGGCGGCCGGTGACCAGCGCTCAAGCGGCGCCACATCGATCAGTGCCGGAAACAGTTCCGATCCCAGCATATAAAACACAACGCCCATCAGGGCTGTCAGCAGGGCGGGCATGGCCAGCGCGCCTTTGATCGCGCGTCCCAGCCTGTCCTGCTGTTCGGCCAGCCGCATGGCACCGCGCAACACCCCTGCGGCACCGGCCGATCCGATCACCCGGAACAACAGTGCCTCGGCCCCACTTGTATAGCGGGCAACCCGCTGGTCGAGATCGCCATACTGGACACCGGTGCGCAGATCCATGATCAACGCGGCCACTGCCGCCTGCCCGCCATCGCGCGCCACGCTGGCTGCGGTTTCCAGTGCCTCCGGCAGATCCAGCTTTGCATCCACCAGATCAGCCACCAGCCGCCAGGTGCGCGCCCGCTGGGCGGCGCCGAAGTTAAAACGTCGCCAGGCGTAGGTGAGTGTGCGTCCCAAACTCATCCCGCTTTCCTTTTCGCTGTTTTTTGCATTGCCGCGCCCTGGAGGCTACTGCGTTGCGCGTCACTCATCCGCTCCGCCAAATCGCCGTGTTTGCGCAGCGCATCATACGGATCAAGCTGGCCCTGCAAGACCAGGTCGGTGAGTTTGCAGGCAATCGGAATACCGCCCATCCCGCCTGCGCTTTCGGGTTTCAGCCAATGGGCCAGCGCGCCGTTAAAATTCTTGTTCAGCACATGATCGAAATAAGCCCGGTCCGGCATAATCACTTCGCCCACCGCAATCTGGCGGCGGTAGCCTGCCCAGGCCAGCTTGCCGGCCTCGTTAAGCGCGTCGCCGAGGCAGGTTGCACAGCCCTCCGGGTTGCGCAGATACACGTTGTCACGGTCGGCCATGACCGGGGCAAACAGGCGTTGATCCAGATCGTTGAGGCTGGCGGCGGCCAGGGGGGTTTTACAATCGTCACAGAGGAGTGGTGCAAGCGTCTGTTTGATCAGCAGGCGCACCACACCCGATTGCGCCAGTTCTTCGGCCGGCACGCCAAGCGCCATCAACCGAAACGGAATGCCGTTGGCACTGTCCACATGCACGGTGGCATAGATCGCGTGGCCCGATGTGGCAAACTTCAGCGCTTCGCGGCCGCCGGCCCCGTCACGGATTTCCGACACCATGCCGACATCCGGGTTCATGCGCACGAAATTGCGCAGGGCGTCTTCATGCCTGGCCTCGCGTTCGGCCTCGTCGCCGGCCGATTGCAGCGGGATCTGCACCACGCCGGAGCGGTTCAGCCGGTACTCCACCGGATCTTCCAGGGTGGTGATCGACACATGACCCCCGTGGCGTTCGTAAAGTGCTTCGAGGGCGCGAATGAGTGTGGTGGATTTACCGTCGCCGGTTTCGCCACCGATAATCACGCAGCCATGCAGATTGGCGCGGGCGGCGGCCAGCGCGTCTGTGATCTCCGCATCAAAGCCGAGGTCTTCCAGGGCGCCGGTATCACTGTCGTCTTTGTAAAACAGCCGGAACACCACGAAGGAGCCGAGCTTTGTATCGCTCTCGTGAAAACCGCTCTGGCAGCGCAGCTTGACCACATTGGGCGGCATCGGGAACTCCGGCTTTGGAGAGATCGAATAGCTCTGGAACGCCGCGTCTTTTTTGGAAACATTACCGGTGCCTTTGTCCTGGGCATTGAAAGCAAAGCTGATTGCATTCCTGCCTTCCTCGGGTGTCCAGGGCTGGCCATAGTCAAACTCGCGGCCCGCCACCTTGAGGCGCACATAGGTTTTGGTATCGTGCTGGTAGATTTTGAGATCACTGGCCCTGGCGCGTTCGGCCGCCGAGATCAGTTCCAGCAGACGGCGCTGGCCCTGTGTGCGGGCCACTTCCGCGCGCAGGGCTTCGGTTGCGGTCAGTTTGGCGGCGTAGAACTGTCTTAGTTCGTCCATGGGGGTGATTTTAAAGCTGGTGATCTCGGGCAGAACACCGCTGTCCTGATGCCGCATCAGGGCGCCGGTGAAGTCGTCTTCATAGCGATAGCCATCCGCGACATAGCAGGTGCCGCCATAATGCACCGCCGCAATGCAGGCAAAACCGAGATCACCGGTATCGATAATGCCGTTTTCCAGGGTTCTGATCTGTGGTTTGCCGAAGCTCGGGAGGTTTTTTAACATGGGAGGGTCTCGCTTGGGACAGTCTTAACCGGGACAGGCGCGCCTGTGGTGGGGGCAGCGGAATTGCGGCAAATGACCTTGCTGGAGAAAAAAGGCAGGTTTGTGATGATTGACGCGGCGGCTCCGAAAATCGCAGGCACCTGAGGGTGGTGCGCGGTCGGCGTCGCGCGGTGGTTTGAGGTGTTGGCCTTTGTGGTGCTGTGTTGCGCCATGTTCGCTTTGCCGGGCTGAGCGTTTCGAAGATGTGGTAAGCTTGGCTGCAACAATATTTGGAAAAGCTTTGAGCCGTTGACTAAAAAGCCACCACATATCCCGCCGGGACCGCCGATCTGCGTGCCTGATGCCGGGCCTGATGTTGGGCCTGATACTGACCCGGATACACGGCCTGTTGCCAACCCGGATACCGACAGGCTCAGGCGCGAGATGCGGCGGCGGATTGAGGAACTGGACGCGCAGATCGCCGCACTCAAGCTGTATCTCGCTGACTTCATTGTCACGCCCGCCCGTCCCGTTCCGCCGCCCATGGTTCCCGGGGATGACGACGCAGGAGATGCAGAGCGTTGAGTAGATCTGCCAGTCCTGTGGGAAAGCGCAGGAGATACGATATCAAAGAAAAGTCGTGCAGCTTTACCCATTTTGATCTTCCTGAAGTGTGGCTGTTGAGGTTTGCAAAATGTCGCCACAGCGGCGGTTGTAGCGCATGGATGGCGCATGGTCATATGTGGCATGGTCATATGCGGCATGGTCATCATTCCAAAGCCTCCCGATCACTGTCCGGGGTGCCGGACGCCGGGCTGTCGGGTTTATAGACATCCGCAAAGCGCTGAAGTTTGAACAGCAGCCCGCCGCCGTCGTCAAACGCGGGCTCTGCGAGGGTGCGGGAGAGTGTGCGTTCCACGTCCTGTTCCAGGATAATCACACCGGCCTCGCTGGAAATACGCGCGATGGTCAGCCCGCCGGGCAGGGTATCGCCGGCTTTTACCGTCAGGCGGGTGCCGCGTGTGGCGTCAAAAACCACGGCATGCAGTCCGCCGTCCAGGTTGTCGCCGCCAAACACCGTGCCGGATGTATAGCGGTCGGTGCATTGGGCCATGGCGGATTGGGCGAGTGCTGCGGTTTTGGCGGCGCGGAAAGTCTCTGGCGGGTTCAACGGGGGTTCCGGAGCCAGCGTGATGGGTGTGGGTGCTTCTTCAGCACTGTCTGCGGCGGTTGGGGTGGGTACAGTGTTGATTGATACGTTGGCATTTGAGGCCGCTCCGCGCGCCACATCGCGCAGGTGGGTGCGCAGGCGTTCTTCATTGTCCAGCAGTTGTTTTACCTGTTTCTGGCGTTCAATACAGACTTTGAACACTTCGCTTTCAAGGGCCGCGACATTCAGCGCGTCCGCTTCATCGTAAAGTGACAGATAGGCCGCGCGCAGGGCCTCGAACGGGCAGGACAGAATGTCCGTGCTGCCGGCCCGTGCGGGCGAGATGGTGGCGGGTTCGCCCTGGACGAGATCAGCCGGTGCGGCCCAGAGGGATGGTGCCGCTGGCGTATCGGTGCTTGTGGCTTCCGCTGCGGTTTGAGCCGTGAGCGGTGCTGTTTCTGTGCTTGTCTCCGTGCTTTGCGACAGGGCCGGAAAGGCCGGCAGCGTCAGGCAAAGGCCGATGAACGCAAGGCGTCTGGGGATGTGGCGGCGGGCGGGCATCATTGATCTCCCTGCGGTGGTTCCGGGTTCAGCGCCGCTTTGAGATCAGCCACGGCAAGCCACTGCCAGACGGGGGGCAGGACAGGATCTGCGTCTGGCGTGGGGGTCTCAACTTTTGTTTCATCAGCGGAGGTTGTAACGGGGATCAGGCGCAGGGCAATTTGCGGCCCATAGCTGTTCCATTCGGCAATCTGTGCGCCGCTGGCGTCAAACACATGCCCGCCCGCGTTGAAATAAGCCCCCACTGGCAGCGGATCAAAAGCCTGCGCCAAGGGTTTGGCCAGCAAGGCATCATAGGCCGTGGCCAGCGGATGCGGCGCGGCACTTTCAACCTGAACGGCTGGAAACTGAGCGGCGGCGGGCAGAGTGTCGAAAATATCTTCGTCCAGAGAATGCATCCAGTGCAGCACCAGATGTTCAAACGGTTCATGCTTGACATCGATATAGGCGTGTTCAAAAACGGCACCTGTCGCGTCAATCAACCATAGGCGGTTGAGCGGCGCGTAGAGCACAAAGCGGCCCCATCGCTCCGTAACCGCATTGACGGCGTCCTCTGGGTCGAAGACCAGCACCTTACCGCTCTGGCGCACCATCTCCGGGTATTGCGCTCGCAGGGATGTGTTTGCCGCATTGGTTGGCGTGGCGATGGCTGTGGATAGGCCCAGAAACAGCGCCGTGACGCTGAATGCGCGCCGCATGATCACTGCAACAGCCGATTCATGGCCCTCTTCGGTGACGAGATCAGAGTATTTGAAAGATGTGTGATCCATGACTGTTCTTATTCATCCGGGCCATAGAGCGAGAAATACATGCCCAGCGTCAAAGGATCATCAATGTCTTGTTTAAAGCGGGTGGGAATGTTTTTGATTTTACGCGCGTCTTTGACAAGCTCGGCATAGAGCGGGCTGCGTTGTTTCGCGTTCACACTGCCGTTGTTGGGGATGTTTGGACAAACGTCCTTAAACACTGGGGCGTATTCCTTTTGGAAATGCCCTTCGAATTTATTAGGATGGGAGCGCGTGTCTCCAGGGTTATAATAGATTACGGCGCGGCCGCTATCGCCGTCATAAATCATCGGTAGCCCGGCCTTAAATTTACTTGTTTTATACTCAACCGAGTTATAACCCCCAAAGCCTATTGATTTTTTCTGGGCCTTCCATCTAGGGCGATTGGTGGTGCTTTTACCCTTCACCAGAGCTATACACGAGTAATATCTGCCGTCTGTTCCGAAGTATCTGACGGAAATTCTTTCGGTGCTGAAATGTTTTTTATTCCCCGGCGGGCGGTACACGCCCACAAAGTAATGCCCCGAGAACAGTTTCTTGATATTCACATCATCAATGTTTGAAATGCCGTAATTGCGCATCTTGGTTGACCACTTAATTTTCCGAGCCGGCCTAAAAAATGGCTGTTTGCGCTGGTCGATGGCTAGGGCTTCTTTGAGACGCGCGGCGATAAAACGGTGTGCCTCTGTGATGCCTTTCTCTGGCACAACCCACGGGGGTTTACCGCCGGCAAAGCTTTCGGTGGCGACGAACAGCCCTAAAGCCGCGATGGTAATCTTGAGTTTTAAGGCATGTTTCATATTAACTGTTCCTATATTGTTGCATTATATACAGACTGTATAATTTGGAGTGCAGGTGCCTATCAGCAGCAACCTGGCCCTCCAGCATCCGGGCCACCACCATGACCGGCGTCACCGTCGCCATCGTGATGATCAGAGCCCCCGCCTTGACCACCCCCGCTTTCGCGTGTGCCGAGATCAATATCGCGACCATTTTCGGTGATGCGGCGCACGACCCTACCATCCCTGCCCGTGCCGCTGAGGTCGTAGTAAGTACAGAGACCCTCATGGCAGGATTTGAACAGTGGCGGATCCGGTGGTGGCGCGTAGTGGCAGGTATTCACTGTTGCAGCCCATTGCGTATGGGTCGTGCTTAACGCGTCCTGCCATCCATCACTGTGCCAGTCCACGCCGGTCACGGTTTTGGCGCGTTGATATGTAACGCTGCCGATTTGGCCCGAGGGGCAGCTTGAGACCCTGGTTTCAGATGTCCGGTCATTGGCATTGCGATAGCACCTGTCGTCCGACACGGCCCATGGCCCGTTGCGCGCGATCACAATGTCGCTGAGCGCGGGGAAATCCGCAACATCGGGGCTGTCGGCAAAGCTCCATGTCCGGATTGTGACGGTGCGGGCCTCGGTCACTGTGCCAAGCGGGTGCGTGGCAGGGCAGACCGCTGGCCGGTCATCCGTTCTGGTGGTGATCACCGGGGCCAAGGGCTGCCTGTCCGGCGCGCCTTCGCAGAAACTCAGATGCGGCACCAGAACCCCGACCGCCTCATCGACAAACTTGCCTTGCGCGTCCGAGGGCAGCCAGACCGTTTCGGGAAATGCCGCATAGGCTTCGGTCAGAAAATATTCATAGGTGGCGCTCCTGTCTGACCCTGGGCTACAATCTTCAACGCGGCGCACGCGGCTGGGGCCGGGATTACGGCAATGGGTATATTTGGGTTTCCAGCGCCCATCGCCTTCCGGCGTGGCGGTATCATAGTAGGCCTCGCCAAGTGGATCGCCCTGGGCGATCAGGTCTCTCCACGCCACACGGTGTAAGGCAGGTTAGAACACCGCTTGCCGTCTGGCAAGAAAAAATCTTGCGCGCAGCGCGCTTGTTGCGGTGCCTGGCCCGTCACGCGCGGGATCCGCCGGTCCTGATTCTATCTGCAAAGTTGAACCTATACTTGAGAAACGCACAAGATGTGGGTATGACTCTCCCTAAAGAATCCAGATAAAGGGAGGCAGAGCAGCAGAAACCCCGCAATAAACCACTTAAAACCGAAAAACCGCGCAGAGATTGCACGGCATTAAGGTTATGGTCAGGCTTTAAAACTAATTTTGCCCTTGTTTTTTAGCCTGACCTGACCCGCTTTTCAAGTCAAAAATGTATTTTTGGCAATGAAATTCTGTGTGCCTGCGATTTTTGCGCCTCAATCGCGGCGTGATGCCCAATGAAAAGCATCACAAAAACAGAAAAGAGGGACAGCAATGTCACACAGATTACAGGCCCTGCGCAACCCGCAGGACAACCATACAGATGTATCACCACCACAGGATCCACAGCCACCACAGCCCGCGTATCCGGTCTTGCCCGACAGTATGCAGCGCGGTGCGCTGGAAGGCCTGCTGCTGGATGTCAGCAAACATATCGGCCTGTCCGACAGCCTGCTGAAATCCTTACTCACGATGTTGCGCGCAACCCGGCCGTCCGACTGGACCGACCCGACACGCGAGCCGGTCTGCTTTACCATGCAGAGCAATATCGCCTATCTGGTTGGCAAGGACGCCCGCTCGGTGCGCCGTGACGAGGCGGCTCTGGAGCTGCACTTCGGGTTTATCCGCAAGGATGTGGCCGGCAACGGCAGCCGCTGCCGCTTCAGGATGCACGGGGATAGCGAGTTCAGGCAGGGCCTGTCGTTCACGCCGTTGATTGAAGCGGTGCCGGACTTGCTGGCTTTACGGGCACAATTAGACACGGACCGGCAGCAGGTGGTGCGGCTGAAGCGCATGTGCAGTGCCTTGCGCCGTAACGTGAAGAACAGCCTTATGGCCCTGCAACCGCGTTTCCCGGACAATACAGCCCTCAAAGCCATTGCCGCGCAGTATCTTGACTGGCCGCGCCGGTACGCGGCGTTTAAAACACTGGACGCGCTTGAAGATCACCACAAGGCGGTGTTAATGACCTCCGAAGCGATCGATGATCTCACCCGAATGTTGACAGATATGTCCGCTCCAGCGGACACCGGAGTCCGCCGATATATACAAGATACAACTCAAGATCACTCTGTAATCTGTAATGCAAGCATGGATAAGTTGGCTGACGGCACGCCGTCAGAAGATAATTCCTTAGCAGCTGCGCCTGACGGCTCCGCTGATTGTTTAGAAAATAAGTGTGGCGGGGCTGAGGTCGGGGTCAACAGTGAATTTATCGAAAAACTGAACCCGCACCGGTTGTTTGCCTTGAGTTCTGAGGAGATGCGGCTTTATATCCGGCAGCACCAGGGGCAAAGACCATCGCCTGCGGCGATGGATTTTATTCTGGCGGCGATCGACCGGTTGCCGGAGTTGGGGATTAACCGCTCGGCTTATGATGCGGCGGTGGGGCAAATGGGTGATATGGCCACAGCGCTTTGTATTCTGGTGATTGACCGCAACCGGTTTCACCCGGAAACCCCGATCCAGAACCCCGGCGGGGTGTTGCGTGCGATGACTGCACGCCACAAAGCCGGGACGTTGAACCTGGTGGGGAGTTTGATTGGCTTGACCCGGAGGATGAAAACGTGAGGATGGGGGCATTGGCGTTAAAAACGGGGTGTGCCTTTCCCTGTAAGCCCGGTTTCGGCCGCCGCACGGCCAGTCGCAATGGGGGGTGGCAGATATGACAGGTTCAGACCGGAAATCAAAAAAGACAGGTGATGTCTTGACACCGCTGCAACAGTGGCAGCGCATGGCCATGGCGGAAAATAAACGCGCGGCGCGCGGCTGGCTGGGGCTGGAGAACGATAAGCCCGTGTCACTGCGCGAGATCACAGTTGTGGTCGCACCCGGGCCCGGGGTTTCGCCGGAGGCCAAGGCATTCAGAAAGCATATGCAGCGGTTGTATCTGGACGGGTGTGACCCTGCTGCAATTGCAGCGCAGCTCGCCTGTCCCGCAGCCCTGGTCAGGACGAATTTACGGGGTCTCGATACTGTAAAACCCTTACCGCCACGCACCAAAGCATTACGGATGCGTATCCAGCGGCTGCATCTGGACGGGTTTGCCCCTGATGAAATTGTAGCAGGGCTGGCGTGTACCGAAGCACATGTCTGGAAATATTTACGGGATCTCTATCAGGAAGGGCGGAACAGACTGTCGGATGATTATCGACAGATGCGCGTGGCGCGTATATATGCGCTGAAACAGCAGGGTCTGGCCTTGCAGGAGATTGCCGAACGGATGGGTGTCAACAAAGTGCTCTTGAACAAGGATATGCGTGAAAGGCCGCAAAAACCGGCCGGCGCGGCATCCAGGCGCGAAAATGGGGTGTGCCCTGCCCTGCCACATGTGGGCTGGCGGCGAAATCGATGAAAGGAAAAAACAACGATGACATATGAGATGACACACAGAAAACTTAAAAAGCCCATGAACAACACTTTCCCCCCTGCCAGGGGTAAACAGCTCACGGGGTTTTATGCGGCACTGGTCCGGCATTGCGAGGCGGAAATCAGACAAATGCGCTCAGCGTTCCAGATGGAGCTGGGCCGTCTTAAAAATCCCGGTGCACAGGCGGCCTACCGGGGAAACCACACTGTAGACACCTGTTGGCAGGCTTTGGCCACGGATGATTTTATCCGTGTGGTGCGGGATCTGTCCGATCTCTGTGGCAGACAAATAGGCGCGGTGCCCCTGTTGCTGGAGAATAGGATTCCACCCCCGAAACAAAGGACAGGCCGGTGAGTAACCCCTTACCCAAGGCGACCCCACGCGACCCGTTTTTCAAACCGCTCTCGGCCAAAGTGATGCCAAAACGGTTTATCGCCCCTGAAGGCAGAGAGCCATTGTCAGAAGAAGCCGCTATCGTGAAACAGCGTAAAGAAGTTTCAGCGGCGTTTAACCAGCGTTACCGAAAGAAGGCCAATGAAAGTTAAAATAACGATGACAAAGATGGAGTGGGTCCGCGCGCTCTGCTGGAGATAACATTATAGGCGCCGTGGCGCGATTTGAGGTAAGGCAGACAGAATGAGTGAAAACGGAAAACAAAAACATCACCCACCGGTAAAGCCGACGCATGATGCGCTGTTCCGCGCCATCATTGACGACAAAGACCGCGCGGCAGCGCTTTTGCGCGATTACCTGCCGGACCGGATCAGGGCGCGCATGGGGGATGCGGCCCCCAAACGGGTGGAAGGCAGCTTTATCGACGAGGACGCCCATCTGAAACACAGCGACGGGCTGTTCGAGGTCACGCTAAAGGACGGCAAACCCGCTCTCGTATACGTGCTTTTGGAGCATAAATCGGTTTCGGAACCAGCCACGCCCTTGCAATTGCTGGGTTATATGCTGCGCATTTATAGCCGCTTTGCCGATGGGCAGGCGGCAAGGTTGCGCGCCCTGCCCGTGGTGATACCTCTGTTATTCTATCATGGGAAATCAGCCTGGAATGTGCCGCAGATCTTTGGCGAGATGTTTGACGTCAGTGAGGATATGGCCCGCTATGTGCCATCGTTCCAGTACGAGGTGCATGATCTGGGCAGCATCCCGATGGAACGCTTGTCGCGGGATCCCGAGGTTATGGCAGGGTTGGCCCTGCTGAAATTTGTGAAGCACCGGTCCGATATGACAGTGGAGCATCTGACGGAAATCCTGCGTGCCTTGTCCTTTGATACAAATTTTGCGGGTGTTTGAGCAGGGTGATGTTGTCCGGCACTTCCAGTTTTGCTGATCCGTGCCAGCCTGCACCGTCGAGGATGAGCAAGGCATGGGCACCTGCCGCGACCGTCCTGGCGATCTCGCACAGATGTGCATTCATAGCGGACGTGTCCGCATACGGCATGATCAGTGCAGCAGCCTCGGCGCGTTCGGGACAAACCGCGCCGAAGATATAGCCCGACGTAGGTTGTAACCCAACAAAGGTACCAAAAGTCTCACAGAAAATCGGCTTGCGCTTTGAAATCAAAGGGTTTTAGAGAGATTCCGAGGCTCTGAAATCTGCCGTTGGCTTGATGCCTGGTTTCGGGGGGTGATTTTTTGGAAAACTCAGGGAGTTACACAATGGCGGACGTTGTTCTTAAAACGACCGTTTTTAGTGTTCCCTTTTGTGTCAGCTTACCGCACTGTTTTTATTGCATAATTTTAGTTCCTTAACTTCATCCCGAAACAGCATTGTGTTATTTCACCAAAACACCCTTTTGAGAACAAAAATTGGTCTTAAAAATCTGTGGTACTTTTGGTACCTTTGTTGGGTTACAACCGTAGTTGTACAAATCAAATGAAAAGCTACTTCAATCAACTCAAAGAAATGCTCGCCGTTCGCGGAAAATTGTCTGCTTTCAGTGGTCATGATCTATATGATTGCCAGCCCAGCTAGCCAGGTGCTAAACAAGGCCTAATCCACTCGAAACGTCGAGGAGCCATTTTATATTAAGGCCCAATAGATGAAACTCAAAACAGTAGTCATTAACCATTTCAAACACATAATTGACTCAACTCCAGTAGATATCGAAAAGGATGTCACTTGTCTTGTTGGGAAGAACGAGTCTGGAAAATCTGCGTTTCTTGAAGCTCTACGGAGGTTAAAACCTGCGAATGGTAATGCGAAGTTTGATGTGGCTAATCATTATCCTGCTTGGCTCGAAAAACGCCACAAACGCGAAGGTAAAAACATAAAGGATAGCAGACCAATTAGAGCGTCATTTGAGCTTGAAGAGGATGATATAAAGGCAGTTGAGGTAGTCTTTGGTAGTGGTGTAATTACGTCTAATGAGTTTGATGTTGGAAGGACTTACAAAAATAATTACTCTTGCGTAAGTTTATCTCACAGCGAAGCTAAAGCAGTCAAAAATTCTCTTTCCGAAATTGAATTAATGCCCGACTTAGCAGTTAGCCTGAATGAATGCTCTACATTCGACAACATGAGGAAAGAAATTGAAAAACTAAAAGTAACTCACGTTGAAGACCAAGAGCAATTAGATAATTTAGAAGAAGTTTGTGAGCAGTTGGATCAAATTATTCCATCTAAGAAAACCTACTGGAGTACAATTTTCTCGATCCTAGAAAGTCGAATGCCAGCATTTTTTTATTACGCTGATTACAGTACTCTACCAAGTATAATTAAGATCAAAGAGTTATTAGAAGCAGACCCAGAAGATTTAGATGATGATGATGACACGGCTTTAGCACTTTTGAAACTTGCAGGTACTGATAATGAATATCTCTTGGATCCCGATTATCAAACTCGCAAACGCGAACTCGAAAATGTTGCAAATGATATTACGCAGGAAATTCTCAATTATTGGTCTACGAACCAAGACCTGAGAGTACTATTTGATATCACGCAACAAACTGAAAATATACCTAACGGCCAATCAACGGTAGTAGATGAGCTTCATATTAGGATGTATGATAATAAACATATGTTATCGCTACCTTTCGACGAACGCTCCTCTGGGTTTAGATGGTTTTTCTCTTTCCTTTCCGCATTCTCCAAGTATGAGTTTGACAATACTCCAGTAGTGATCCTGTTAGATGAACCAGCATTGGGATTACATGCAAAAGCTCAGAAGGATTTTCTAAAATTCATAGATGAGCGTTTGTCTAAAAAGTGCCAAGTAATTTATTCAACGCATTCCCCATTTATGGTTCAACCAAATAAGTTAGAGAGAGCAAGATTAGTTGAGGATAAAGGGAGAGATATAGGGTCAGTCATAACTTCAGATGTGCTAACAACAGATGCTGATACCCTATTTCCACTACAAAGCGCACTTGGGTACGACATTGCGCAACACTTATTCATTTCCAAAGACAACCTTGTTGTTGAAGGCCCCTCGGACTTAATCTTCATGGACGCAATTTCACAACATCTCAATTCACTTGGGCGGGTTGGGCTTGACCCAAGATGGTCAATTATGCCGCTTGGTGGTGCTGATATAATTCCAGCCTTTGTTGCTTTGCTTGGTCATCATTTGGATGTCACCGTTGTTGTCGATTCACGTAAGGAAGGACATCAAAAACTAACAGCTTTGGCAAAGAACGGATTCTTGGCTGATACAAGAATTATAACCATAGGGGAATTTACAGACACAAAGATGGCTGACATAGAAGACCTCTTTTCAGTTATGGATTACTTAAGGTTGTATAATAAAGCATTTAAAAAGAAACTGAAGAAAGCGGACTTAAACGGCAGTGATCCAATCGTTCGTCAATTAGCTAGGTTGGAAAAGGTGGATCGCTTCAATCATGATGCTCCCGCTGATGCGCTTCTGAGGGATCGCGTCGGTCAATTATCAAAGTTAAATGACAAAACACTTAGTAATTTTGAAAAGCTGTTTACTCGTATCAATAATACATTGGCATGATGATACACAGGGGAATTGCATGAATATTACGCGCCGAGTACATGAAGCAGGAAGCGATCCTGTGGCGGTTTTGGTATGGGGACGTAGGGCTGAGCGGAACGGTGAGGTATCATGATGAAAAAAAGGAGAGTGCCAGTGACGAATAATGAAATCAACACCGCTCGTACTTATACCCGAGCGCGCTTCTGGAAGTGTGCCTTACAGGTCAACACAGTAGAATATATCAAATATCGTGGCGAGACGCCGACGCTCAGTGAGGATGAATATAACCACCAGCTCCTTGAAGCTTCTCTTGAGGCTGGTATTCAGGTTATTGGTCTTGCTGATCACGGCAGCGTGGATGGTCTGGATAAGCTGCGTCCACTGTTTACTAAAAACGGCATCGTGGTTTTTCCCGGTTTCGAAATTGCCTCTAGCGAAAAAATTCATTTCGTCTGCCTGTTTGATGAAAATAAATCTGGCAGAGAGCTAGAGCGAATTTTAGGACTTTTAAAGCTGCCCAACCCAAATGATGGCACCCAACCTTCTGAATTAAGTGCAGCACAACTGATTGATGAAGTGGTAAAGCAAGGTGGCTTTATTTATGCCGCACATTGCACCCATAATAATGGCTTGCTTAAGCTGAGAATGAAACATATCTGGCAGCAGAAAAATTTATTGGCAGCACAGATTCCCGGATCAATCGAAAATCTAAAAGGTTTTGAAGATGACTTCAATCGCAAAGTGTTTTTAAACAAGAACCCTGATTATAGTAGAGAGCGACCGATGGCGGCGATTAATGCCGCCGATGTCGCCAAACCAGACGATATCAGCAATGATGGTGCTTCTTGTCTGATTAAAATGACCAAGCCCTGCTTTACCTCCTTTAAGCAAGCCTTTTTAGATGCAGGCTCGCGGGTGCGTTTAAATTCTGAAAAACCGGAAAACTGGTCATCAGCCATTGAACGCATCCGTTTTGTCGGCGGCTATCTTGATGGGGTTGATATAGAGCTTTCGGAACACTTAAACGCTGTGATTGGTGGGCGAGGGACGGGTAAGTCAACCTTGTTGGAGTGCCAAGCCGAAGAATGTGCGGACGTAATGCGGGATGCACTGGCAAGTGACAAGATGACTATCATTGTGTGCAAATGCCAGTCAGGCAACATCCCCGTCCCGGTTATCACGAAAGATCCTGTGGTTATTCGCGATCGGTTCATGACCGCTTTGCAGGAAAGAAATACCTAACAGAATTACAAACACCAATGAAATACAGCATTATAGGAGGAACAACATGCTGAGACGATCAATCCTGAAAGCAAGTGCAGCAATCGCTGTTGCAGCAACTTTTAGCACATCCGCATTGGCCGATATCAACGGCCCTGTGAATTATGTCATACCCTTTGGCCCAGGCGGAGAATCTGACATTTCCGCACGGCTTCAGCAGCCATTCTTCAAGGATAAATTCGGTCAAGATATGGTTATTTCCTATCAGCCTGGCGGTGGTGGTGCGGTTGGCTGGGCGTCGTTGAACGGCTTAAGCGGCGATGGCCAAACCATCATGGGTGTAAACCTGCCCCATATCATCATCAAACCAGCACAAAAAGATGTGGGCTTTGCCACTGCTGATCTCAATACATTTTACATGTTTCACTTCACACCTGACGCAATTGTTGTGACCGCTGACAGCCCTTATCAGACACTTGCTGATCTTATTGCCGATGCAAAGGCACACCCAGGCGAAGTGACAATGTCAGGCTCTGGGAAAGCCAGCGCAAACCATTTGGCTCAAATCAAGTTTGACAAACTGGCAGGCACACTGACGACATATGTGCCTTTCAAAGGAACTGGTGCTGCAGTGACGGCCCTTTTGGGCAAACAAACCAAAGCTGAATGGGGTTATTCAACCGTAGGTGCCAAACAAGGCGATGCTGTGCGCATGCTTGCGGTTGCAATGGACGAACGTCATCCTTTGTTTCCCGAAGTACCAACGTTCAAGGAGCTTGGCTATGACATGACCGGTGGTGCCTATCGCGGCATTGCTTTGCCAAATACCGCAAGTGCTGAAACCACTAAGATGTGGTCCGACATGATCGGCGAAATCAACTCTGATCCTGCATTCCAGAAAAAAATGCTGGATGGCGGCTTTGCGATGCTGGACGTTGGTGCAGATGGGATGGCTGACTTCATGGCTGCACGCGTCGAAGAGTATTTAAAAGACGCCCGTGAGGCTGGGCTGATCAAGTAATCGCGACTGGTTAAACTTGGAGATTAAGTATGGAATTGGGTCACTTTTTGTCTGCAATGACACCCTTCAATCTTGCGCTGGCATTGTTTGGTGTTATCGCTGGAACAATTGTGGGTTCCATACCCGGTTTAACCGCAACTATGGCGCTGGCGGTTCTGGTGCCAATAACGTTCAGCATGGAACCGGCTTCTGCGCTTATTCTTCTTGGGGCGATATATACAGGGGCGATTTATGGTGGAGCCTACGCCGCAATTTTACTGAACACGCCTGGGACGCCATCCGCAATTGCAACAACATTTGATGGATATCCAATGGCCAAACGAGGCGACGGCGATCTTGCCGTCGCTCTTGCTTGTTTTGCATCGGTTTTCGGCGGCATGGTAGGTGCTGTTGCATTGCTTTTGCTTGCGCCCCCATTGTCTAAGGTTGCGCTGGTCTTTGGCCCCATTGAGTACTTTTGGCTGTCCATCTTTGGACTGTCTCTGATTGCATCGCTCTCAAATGGAAATTTGATGAAGGGTCTCGCAGGGGGCGCGTTTGGTATGATCCTGTCTACTGTAGGCGTTGCGGAGATTTCAGCCGACATACGATTAACTTTTGGCAGTCAGGTCATGATCGGTGGGTTCGGCGTGGTTGGCGCTTTGATCGGGCTGTATTGTATTCCCGTCCTGATTGATCTTGTTGCGGTTCCCGACAGGCATTTAAAGGTCGAGAAGAACGTCGAATCTGTCAGAATTGGCGAAGCATTTCGAATTATCATGCGCTCAAAATTCAATCTTATCCGCTCCTCAATCATCGGAACACTTGTCGGTATTTTACCTGGCGCTGGCGGCTCCGTTGCCGGATTGGTTGCCTATTCCGAGGCAAAACGTACAGCTAAACCCCATCAAAAATTTGGCGAAGGTGAACCTGACGGGATCATTGCCACGGAATCGTCCAATAATGCAACAGTTGGTGGCGGTTTCATCCCAACGCTTGTACTTGGAATTCCTGGCACTCCGCCTGATGCGATCGTTCTGGGAGCTCTACTGGTGCAGGGCGTGCGCACGGGGCCCGCGATGTTTCAGCAAAGCGGCTCGGTTGTATATACTTTCATCTACGGGCTGATCATCGCGACTATCTTGATGTTACCCGCTGGCCTGCTGATTGGGCGCTACGCCTACAAGTCCATCGTGACCATTCCAAAGGCGGTTCTTGTTCCCTCCGTTGGCTTCATGACAATCATCGGCACATTTGCAATCCGTAATAGTGTTTCAGATGTCATCATCATGCTGTGCCTTGGCATCGTCGGCTGGGTGATTTCACGATTTGGATTTGCAGCCTCCCCCATTGTCCTTGGCCTTATCCTTGGCCCCATTGCAGAACAGGGCTTTGTTCAGGGTTGGATTATTGGTGCGGCTACCCATAACCTGTTTGGTATGTTCTTTGGGCGACCCATTTCCCAAGCCATTCTCGCATTTACGCTGATTACTTTATTCTTGCCGATATTTCTGGCCCGAAAGCAAAGAAAAACTACGATGGAGTCTGAATAATGAACACCTCACATATTTCAAAATCCCAGGGACACATTGGATCACTGATTGTCTCGGCTCTATTCGTTATCGTGGGTTTTGTTACCCTGTATGACACGACCAGCTACACAGATAAGGATAGCCAGGTTTTTCCGCAAACGGTAGCTGTTGTTCTCATTGTTACAGCGGCTATCTCATTCATAACGCGATTTTTGAAGCCGTCCGATGAGGGTGGGTTTGGCCGGGGTATATGGTGGCGCCGCCTGCTTCTGGTCGGCACCATGTTCCTTACCTGTTTTGTAATGCCGCTCATTGGCTTTCTCCCGGCGGGTATAATTGCCTTTGCTGGCGGCCTAATTGCGGCCATGCATGATCGTTGGTCCACCAAAACCGCCGTTCTCTACTGGGTGTGCGGCGCGGTGATCATGATCACCTTTTATGCCTTGTTTAAATTCGTTTTTCATGTGCCGCTACCTTAGATCCATAATGTGTGAGTTTCAGCCTAGGCATCTACCTATTCAACAACCAACCAAGAATGTCTAACCGTAACTGCCCAGGTACCCTAGGAAGACATCCGCATCACTGCCATCGCTGAGCAAATCCACGGCGTGGTCCGCGTCGCGCAGGCAATATGCAATACACACACACACACACACACACACGGTCCGCGTCGCGCAGGCAATATGCAATTCTTTTGGCGAGGGCTTCATTGTCTTCTATCAGGGCGATACGCAAATTTTCATTCCTGCAAGCTTTACGCAAGGTTGGTACGCAAATATAACAAGGTCAACCAGAGAATCAACTTCTGTGGTTGCAAGGACAGAGCTGGTGCAAGAGGCACCAGCCTGCTATCAGGGAGAATTTTCATGTCCGTACTCAAATTTTCAAGTCGCTTTGCGGTTGCCGCCGTCGCCGCTTCATTCGCAACATCCACATCCGCAGAGGTAGACCTATCGGGGGAAACGGTTGAATGGGTCATCCCGTTCTCTGAATCCGGCGGCTCGGCTAAATGGGCCAATTTCTATGCGCCGCTTCTATCAGAAGCATTGCCTGGAAACCCCACGGTTGTTGTAAAATTCATGCCAGGTGCCGGCTCAACCAAAGGCGCAAACTGGTTTCAGGACAATACCGTTGACGATGGCACGGTGATCTTTGGCTCGTCCGGTTCAACCCAGTTCCCATATCTGCTTGGTGATCCACGCGTACGCTATGAATATGGCCACTGGAATGTTGTTCTGGCCTCGGGCACCGGTGGGGTCGCCTATCTACCGCCCAAACTTGCTGCCCGCTTTGACGGCGACGCCAGCACCCTTCAGGACGTGCACTTTATCTATGGCAGTCAGGGCGCGACCCGTCTGGATCTTGTGCCGCTCCTGGCATGGGAAATGCTGGGCCTGAATGTAGAGCCGGTTTTCGGCATCAAAGGCCGCGGTGATGGCCGGCTGATGTTTGAGCGTGGCGAAGCAAATATCGACTATCAGACTTCTTCCTCTTATCTCAAAGGTGTGGTGCCACTGGTCGAAGAAGGCAAAGCGGTTCCGATGATGACCTGGGGTGGTCTCGACGAAGATGGCAATATCGTCCGTGACCCGACATTCCCCGAGATTCTGACGTTCAAAGAAATCTGCGAGGCAACCGATGGCTGTGAAACCAGCGGCGAGCAGTGGGACGCATGGAAAGCATTTTTCGTCGCCGGCTTCCCGGCACAGAAAATGGTGTTCCTGCCCGGCTCCGCAAGCCAGGAGTTGATCGACACCTATACGACGGCGTTTGAAACGATCAAAGCCCGTCCGGATTTTGCCGAACTTTCGGCCCAGCGTCTGGGGATTTATCCGCAGATGACTGGGGCTGAGGCAACGGCCGCCCTGGACAGTGCGACCAATGTTCCGGACACGGCGAAAAGTTTCGTCATCACCTGGCTGAGCGAACGCTACGGCGTCACGCTGAACTGATCCGGATACAAACATCGTCAGCTCCTTCCTCAACCGGAAGGGGCTGACAGGTCTTTCCCCCGAAAATTTGAGGTCAGCCCCATGGACATTTTTGCAACAGCACTGCCGGCATTGGCAGAAGCCTTCGCGCTGATTTTGCAGCCGCAACAGATCTTGTTTCTGGTTATGGGCGTTCTTTTGGGCCTGTCGGTTGGGGTATTTCCCGGTCTTGGCGGCATTGCCGGCCTGAGCCTGGTTCTGCCCTTTGTGTTCGGAATGGAACCTGTTTCAGGCCTGGCGCTTATGGTCGGGCTGGTGGCGGTGATCCCAACCTCTGATACCTTCGCATCAGTCCTGATGGGCATCCCGGGATCCTCTGCCTCGCAGGCCACTGTACTTGACGGATTTCCGATGGCCAAAAAAGGCCAGGCGGCGCGGGCGTTATCGGCCGCCTTTGTGTCGTCGTTATTTGGCGGATTGCTCGGCGCGTCGGTTCTGACTTTCTTTATCCTGATCGCGCGACCCATTGTGCTGGCTTTTGGCCTGCCCGAGATGCTGATGATCACCATTCTCGGCCTGTCGATGGTTGCAATTCTGGCAGGGCGGTTACCATTGAAGGGCGTGGCCTCAGCCTGCCTCGGCCTGATGATAGGCACCATCGGCGAGGCGGACGCGGGCGGCAGTTTGCGGATGTCGAGCTATTCCATCCAGTACCTGACCGATGGGCTAAAACTGGTCATCGTCGGCCTTGGTATCTTTGCGGTTCCGGAAATTATTGCGCTTCTGCGACAGGACCGCTCCATATCAAAATACGCAACACTGGGCTCGGGCTGGATGGAGGGCATCCGTGACTGGTGGAGCAATATCTGGCTGTCCGTTCGCTGTTCTGTCATTGGCGTTATCGTTGGTGTCATCCCTGGTCTTGGCGGCTCTGTCGTGGACTGGATCGCCTACGGGCATACGGTACAAACCGCCAAAGACAAGTCCGGCTTTGGCAAGGGCGACGTGCGTGGCGTGATCGGGCCGGAGAGTTCCAATAACGCCAAAGAAGGCGGCGGATTGGTGCCAACGTTGATATTCGGCATCCCTGGTTCTGGGTCGATGGCGGTTTTCATCGGCGGGATGGCATTACTGGGGTATGACCCTGGACCGCAGCTGATCACCAACAACCTGAACATTACCTACACGATCGTCTGGTCGCTGGCGCTGGCCAATGTGATCGGCGCCGGGCTGTGCATCGTGCTTTCGGGCGGAATTGCCCGGCTGACCACCATTCGGTTTACCTTGCTGGCACCATTTCTGTTCATGATGATTTCATTTGCCGCCTTCCAATCACGCCAGTCTTTGGGCGATCTGGCTGCGCTGCTTGCAATTGGCCTGCTTGGCATCATGCTGCGCCGGTTTGATTGGTCGCGGCCGGCGTTTCTGATCGGGTTTGTTCTATCGACCCAGGCCGAAAATTTCAGCTTTCAGGCGTATCAGATTGCCGCAAGCAAATTCCGGCGCGGCACGGATGTTGGGCTGGAGTACATCTTTTCTCCGATCGTTCTGGTGGTGCTGGCCATAACTGTGATCTCGGTCATTGTCGGCATCCGGCAGGCCAAAGAGATTTTGCCCGAAGGCGATGTGCCCACTGGCGCTAAACGGGCTCCTCTGGTCTTTTTGCTGGTGTTGACCGCATATTTCCTGATCAGCTTTTTTGATGCCCGGGCGATCACCCTGACAACCGACCGGATTTTCCCGATGACAGTCTCTTTTGTCGCGGTTTTGTCCTGCTGTGCGCTACTGATCCGGATGATCCGCATAACCGCGCCCGACGTGATATTTGCGGACCGCGAAGCATCTGGCGAGGACGCCGAAGCCCCACACGGATTGTGGGAGACCTTGGCGTGGTTTGCAGGTCTGCTTGGGCTGGCATCATTGCTGGGCTTTATTCTTGCGCTGTTGATTTTTCTGGTGGCATTCCTGCGAATTCGGGCGGGGTTGGGTTGGGCCCGGACATTGGTTCTGACGGCATGCGGGATCGGGTTCATCTGCTTTCTTGCCTATATTTTGAACCGCGATTTCCCGCCGGGGTTGCTGCAGGCGTTCTTTGATCTGCCCTGGCCACTTACATAGGTGAGCCAAAGTGGATCAATCTGGAATTCCATTCATCTTCTTGCGTGGCGGCACCTCGCGCGGCGCCTATTTCAACCGCGCAGATTTACCTGAGGGTCCGGACCTGTTGGCAGACGTCCTGATTGCACTGATCGGTTCCGGGCATCCACAGAACATCGACGGTATCGGTGGTGGCGCCGCGGTGACCACCAAGGTCGCCATGCTGTCCAAGTCCAAAGAGGACTGGGCCGATGTTGACTATTTCTTTGCACAGGTCAGTGTCGACAACCGGCTAGTCGACTTTGGACCGACCTGTGGGAATATTCTGGCGGGTGTTGGTCCGGCGGCCATCGAGATGGGTTTGGTTGTCCCTTCAAGGGGCACAACCCGCATCAAAATCCGGGCGGTGAACACCAACGCGCGTGTGGTTGCAACGGTGCAAACGCCGGGCGGTGTTGTGCGCTACGACGGGGAAGCGGATATCGATGGTGTTCCTGAAACAGCGGCCCCCATTCTGCTGGAGTTTATGGGTGTCACGGGTTTGTCCACCGGGGTTTTTCTGCCCACGGGCAATCTGACGGACACGATCAACGGGATCACGGTAACCTGCATGGATGTCGCCATGCCGATGGTAATTGCGCGCGCGGATGCCTTTGGACTGACTGGTTATGAAACCAGCGGAGAATTGGATGAAAACCGTGACTTCTTTGCGCGGATGGAAGCGATCCGTATCAAAGCAGGGGCGTTGATGGGCATGGGCGATGTGTCAAAATCCGTTATGCCCAAGTTCGGTCTGCTTGCCCCCGCAAAGGGCGGCGGCACCATTGCCACCCGGTATTTCATGCCGTGGAAATGTCACCCGACGATGGCCGTTACGGGATCGCAATGTCTGGCCGCCTGCACGCTGACACCTGGAACCGTGGCCGATGGATTGGCCGTCATTCCAGAAAACATCCCAGTGAATGTCACGTTGGAACACCCGGCGGGGAAAATTGAAGTGCTGGTGGAGTATGACGCGAGCAATGGGTTCACCCTGATCTCGGCAGGATTGCTGCGCACCGCCAGAAAGCTTGCCCAAGGCACGGTTTTTATTCCTGCACGCACTTGGAAAAACAATGATGCGACGGGCCAAACGGAAACCACAACATGAGCAGTAAAATTTGGATCACCGCAGCAAGCTACGGGGGCATTGAGCCCTGCCTTTAAAGCATATTGCTAAATGGCAATACTTTACGAAGCAAGTTTCGGGGAATGTATCCCGGAGAGATACACTTAAGCGGTTGAATAGACTTGCTTCACAATAGGCTATTTTTATGCGAGGAAGCGCTTTGGGGTATCATTTTATGAAAGCTTTGAAGATTTTAAGTGCACAACCTGCATTGTTTTGTCCAGCCAGCGTTCGCCTGCCTCACCTTGATCGGCCTTGAGCAGAATACGGGCCTTCAGGTTCGACTGCGCAGAAGATTTCCCCTTCTTGATCAATCCGCAAAGATGAGCACGCTCATCAACAGTAAGTTCAACCAAATATTTTTTGGCTCACCATGCGAGGTCTCCAGCAAAAGATAAGGCTCTGTTTACGAAACGTATGCACGTCTTGTGATTACGGCGGCAAGACAGGCTCGCGACGAAGGCTGTGGTGCCAGTTTGATGAGATGAAACCATTGCAGATAGTTGCCGGGATATTTTGTTGCAATGCCACGGTAGCGGCGCAGGAAATCTTTCAGTTGGCTGTGGCGGTTGTTGACAGTCTGAATATGAAAGGCCCCACGGATCCGTTCGCCGGCTGACAGATTGAGGGCTTCATGGCGAACACCCATTGCCGCCGCGCATGGCCGATAGCTTTGACAGCCGTCGGACACAAGCACGATGTCCCTGTCGACGACCGGGCTGATCGCCTGTTTCAGCGTCTCGGCAGTCACTGTGGGCAGAACCGTGCTAAATGTCGTACCAGAGCGATCTGCGGCCATCATAACCGGCACTTGTTCGCTTGACAGACCGCGCTTGCTGGCCTTGCCGCCCCGTTTGCGGGGCTTGCGTCCCAGGTTGCGCTGTCCCTTATGGCTCTCCAGAACATAGGTTTCGTCGACCTCGACGATCCCTTTGAGTATCCACTCATTGGTTCCAACCCCCCGTCTTCAGACGGGAGTGCTTTAGCACGAAAGAATCGGTTATAGTCTTATCCTCCCTAAAAATGAGCCGCCGTAAGGAATAAGGCTCATTTTTAGGGAGGATAAGACTATGCAATATGACACTGGGAAACACTGCGTTTTCTACCATCGCTATCACATCGTTTGGACAACAAAATATCGCTACAAGGTTCTGCGTGGGGCGGTTCAATTGCGGGTGCGTGACATCATCAAACAAGTTTGCAGCGAGAAAGGCGTCGATATAATCACAGGCGTCCTTTCCAGCGACCACGTTCATATGTTTGTGTCCGTTCCGCCAAAACTGGCGATCAGTGACTTGGTGCGACTTATGAAAGGACGCTCATCCCACAAAGTCCAACGCGAGTTTACACACCTGAAGAAACGCTACTGGGGCTGTCACTTTTGGGGGCGTGGGTATTTTTCAACCACCAACGGTGTGATCACAGAAGACTTCGTACTTCAGTACCTGGAAAATCACATCCCTCATCCTACCGACGCCAATCGGTAGTGGTTGAGTTTTTGCGTGGCTTGCCCTGTGGCCTGCAGAAACCGGTGTCGCCAGCGAAAGGCCGTGTTGACGGCAAGGTCACAGCGCGCCGCTGACGCCCGAACCGTTTCTCCCGCAGCTATGCATCCACCAAAGGCCAGCCAGCGGTCTTTGTAGTGAAGTCCGGACAAGGGGGTGCCGGTTGCCGCGTTGAATGTGCGCCGGCAGCTCTTGCACTGGTAGCGGCGCAGGCCACGTGCCATGCCCCGTGATATTGCACCGGGCGTGCTGCAATGCGGACAGCACCTGTCGTCACCCACCGCAAGTTCGACTGCGGCAAGCGAGGAAACCGCTTCGCACCGCCCTAAAAGCACCGCTTCAGCCTCGGCGCGCTGTGCAGTGCCGAGATTGTCTATCCCGGCAAGCCAGTCCTGAAAGTATTCATTATCCATTGACATTCGCTATCTCCTTGAACTCATGAAGAATATATCATGAACGCATACGTTTCGTAAACAGAGCCAAAAATATAGCCATTGAGAAAATTGGCGCGTTAAAGGAAGCGCCCAAAGTATCGCCAGTGATTGTCGTGTTCTGCGCCCGACACAAACAGAATGGCGATCTCCGAATTGTCGGTTTTTACCGCAATGCGACCGTTTTTCGTGAGCGCAAAATTTCCAAACTCCCCGATCAGACTTCAAACACGTACTTCATTTCAAAGGACGCTGTACTCATTCCGGAGTCCGATCGTCACGTCACAATCCCCACTGGAAAGGGCGGCTTTGGCTTGTCCAGTTTATGGTACGGACTCAACAAGGAAAAGCATTCATCATTGCGCGAAGACGTTCTAAATTATGTTCAAGACCCAACTACCCTGCCTGAATCCAACCACGGCGTAATCGAATATCGACAGCGACAGTGTCATGAACGATGGGAAGGCAGGGGTAACGTTCGCCACTTTATCCATGAAAAAGGGTTTCGTTGTGAAGCATGCCATTATACCATTTCATATGAAGATCAGCAGACTTGGGGAAGCGGCTTTGAACTACATCATCTTCAACCGTGGTCGGATTTACCTGAAGGCGAGGAGCGTTCACTAGTTGCTGACGACTTTGCCGTACTGTGCGCTACCTGCCATCGCGCCATTCATCAATCCGAATACGTTTCAGACGTTGCACGATTCCGAAAAAAAGTATTGGCCAAACGTAGATAATATACCGCGGCAGAGGCGGGACAAAAGGAGAGATACCGTAATGGGACATGGCCGATCAGCCTGGAATGTGCCGCAGATCTTTGGCGAGATGTTTGACGTCAGTGAGGATATGGCCCGCTATATACCATCGTTCCAGTACGAGGTGCATGATCTGGGCAGCATCCCGATGGAACGCTTGTCGCGGGATCCCGAGGTTATGGCCGGTCTGGCCCTGCTGAAATTTGTGAAGCACCGGTCCGATATGACAGTCGAGCATCTGACGGAAATCCTGCGTGCCTTGTCCTTTGGATACAAATTTTGCGGGTATCGTCTTCCACTATTTTGTGGCACGCTATGAATGGACGCAGCCGGAGTTTGCGGCTGCACTGGATGGAATAGAGGATGAAGGAGGTAAAGCCATCATGGGAACACTTGTAGAAACATGGGTGAAACAAGGTAAGGCTGAAGGCAAGGCCGAGGGTCTTGCTGCTGGTGAAGTGCTTGGGCACGAAAAAGGGCTGGCAGCTGGTAAGGCTGAAGGGCTGGCAGAAGGCGAAGCCAAATCCCTGGTGCGTCTGTTGGTCAAGCGCTTTGGCTCCCTGCCCCAGCCTGTCGTGGCACAGATCGCTGCCAGGAGTATTAAGGAGCTGGATCGCTGGGTGGATCGCGTACTTGATGCGCCGACGCTGGAAGCCATATTCGGGGAGCGGCGCGATCACTGAAGCGGGTGTCATTACAGAATATGTTTCTTTGCGCTATACGCCCCGGAACGGCTCAAGTGTGCATATTTAAATGGATATCGTATGTCTCTGTCAGTCAATATAGAAACCATTGTTGATGAGTTGAGCATACTGCTCGACGAGTCATGTGCTTACATCAACCGAAAAACCGGAGAGGTTTTTTCGTTGACAGAGGAAGAAATCTCACTGGCAGAGACAGACGATGATGGCGGCTTAACTCCGGAATGGCAAACAGAGATCATCGACGATGCCAGGCGGGTGATGATGTCGGATGACATCCTCACGCTGCCCACCCGGTTTGAAATTGATGAATACGCCATCATGGAACAATATTGCCTCACCGTTGTAGACCACAGGATCCGCAATGCCTTGTCCGAAGGGATAAAAGGGCGCGGTGCATTCCGTCGATTTAAGGATATGATCCACAGGGAAGGGATCGAAGGCGATTGGTATCGATACCGTGATCGGGCACTTGGGGAAATCGTTAGGGTTTTCCTGGAGGACAACAAAATCCCCTATTCGACCGCCCAGCCCCAGACAGCCACCTTGGCGAACGCTGATTAGGAGATTACCAATTTGAGCAACATCCAGACCTTTCGCGCGAAGCTGACGATGCATGAAGACCAGATGTATGAATTTGTCGAGGCTCAAGCACCTTGTTTTACAATGGGCTTCGTGCGGGAACAAAACAAGGATCTGGCTTTTATTGCCCTGCGCCCCGGTGTGCAGATCCCCAAGTCCTCAAGCGGACAGGGTTTCAGCTTTGGAAGCGGCGTTTTTGGCGGCAGTGACTGCCCTTTGTTTCACTTTGCGTTTCATTTTTACGATTTTGCAACGTTCAACGCCTTGGTGAACCCCGACAACCCGATTGCCCGAAAGGTGTTGGCGCGGATGGTCGAAACGGGAGACTGCTTTTTCTTTGCGCTGGACAGTAAAAACAGCCTGACAGCTTTTCGCTCTGGTTTTGCAAGCTCCAGCCAGAGTGATTTGCGTGACAACCTTGATCAATACGGTGCAGTTGCAATCGACGATCAGGCCTACGATGTGGCGTGTCGCGCGTTTCAGCGCGCGCCTGAGCCACCGGGTACGTTCCTGACATGGGTCTGTAATGACCAGCCAGACTATCTTGATGTCGGGGCTAAGCCACTGGATTTGTCACCTAGTTAGCGGGTCATAAGACCCCAAGTTAAAATCGGATAAACAAATAGACAGACAGACGGATGGATAGATATTTTTATAAATGAGTGGATATATTGACATTCAAACCGTTAGATGGATAGATAGACGTATAAACATACATAGATCAAAAGCGATTTAGCTGATGGATCGGTAACGAGGCATAGCATATGAAACTCATAACATTCACTTCCTTCAAGGGCGGCGCGGGTAAATCCACAGCGTTGATGGCAACGACGGGCAGTTTTACGGACGAAGGAAAGCGCGTGGCACTGTTTGAAGCGGACAGAAACCAACCACTTGCTAAGTGGCGCACCAAGGCAAAAGAACTTGGAACGTGGGATGAACACTGTCAGGTGTTTCCTGCAATTGAATTAAGAGACTTTGAAAACTCCTTCGAAGCCGCCGAAGAAGCTGGGTTCGACATTGCTATCACGGACACACAAGGAGGAGGTTCTGAACTGAACAACACAATCATCGTATCATCGGACGTTGTTGTTATCCCGACAGCACTCACGCAATTGGATATTGAAGCCGCTTTGGACACATATGAGTATGTAATAGAACTCTTCGGGCGGCAGGAAGGGTATGACCATGAAGCGCCCGCTGCGCTTCTGATACAAAGGATGCCCACCGGACGACTTTCAATCGCAGAGCGTGCGCATTTAGCACTTCTTGACAGTTTGCCCAGGTTCGAAACAATGATGCCAACGCGCAATGCTTACGCAGACATTGCAGCTAATGGGATGCTTCATCTCTATCAAAAGCTGTTGGCCGAAACGCCTGCTAAAAGGATTACTGCAAACCACATCAAAACCGCTGTTTTGGATGCTGCAAAACTCTCACAGGATATTTGGTCGGTTGTTGAGGGGGATTCGTGATGGCAATTCGGAAGCCGACCGTTGGATACGAAGAAGCACGCAACGCAGCGGAAGCTAAACGCGGGCGCACGACAATGCAGATACTAATAGAAAAGAAGGCCGTCTCCACAGATGCACATAAAGAAAAAATTCAAAACGCCTCGAAAGAATTTGAGCCTAAAGTAAAACCCAGCAGCGAAGAACCTTTAACAGTTAAAAAACCACGAGCGCCAAAATTAAAGGAAAAACAACCCACCCAAACAAAAACAACGGAGATTTTGAGGCTACGTGTGCCGATGCCAGCGGCCAGTGTGTCGCTTTTTTTTGATGCCATTGCAAAGAAATATGGTAATGTAAAGGCTGCTAAAGCAATCCTAACCCGCGCCATTGACGCGCTTTCAGAACCAGATAGCGTACTCGGAATAGCTGAAAATATGTGCCTTTATGAAAGCGAAGAAGGTGAGTTTGAAACCAACAGGGCCGTGCCTACATTCGCTATCAAGGCAATACGCGATCAGTTCGACCCATTTGGCATCCAGAGTGATCGTGAATTAGCGCTGATTGCAGGTCATGCCATTCTCTCACTCTATTTTTCCAATTCACCGGCCAACCCGAGAATGTAAAGCGTAGCACATGCAGTGACGGATATTGTGATTTCACCGTTGTACTGCAACAGGCGGGGTTCCCAAGAAAGGAGAAACGTTGATTTCCGCTGCCCTGTTACGTGCCTGAACGATGTCAAAACTGTTTTGCATCCGCATCAGCGTATCCATTGATATCCCAAATGCCTTTTCTATTCTGAGTGCCATTTCCGAAGACAGATGCGAGCGTTCGTTAAGCAGTGCGGACAAGGCTGCTCGCGTGACGCCCAAAACCTTAGCTGCATCTGTCACTGACAGGCCCAGTGCCTCTACAATCTCGCTTTTCACGAAGCCACCTGGGTGGGCTGGGCTTTTCATTCTGATCCCTTGGATTACAGTCATTGTCGCCTCCTAATGATAATCTTCATAATTCAGGTCGATGATTTCAATTTCTTCCTGATTGATCCTAAATGTTAGCCGCCAGTTTTTCGTGACAAACAGACTCCATGTTCCTTTACGGCGTCCAGTCAACTGGTGCGCTTTCCAGCTGGACATTGCACTTAACTCTTCCTCCCTCTCCATATCCTGCAGGAAAGAAATCATACGTCGGAGTTTTGATACGACGGTAGGTTGCACGCCACTCACATTGTCTTCAGTAATCAGGCGCCGCAGGCCTTTGTGGTTCACATTTCTGATCTTCATACATTCACATATAAAATTGTCCGCAGTGTGTCAAGCGTCACAATACAGGCATCACTCCTAGATGGCAGCTTTCTGCACCCAAGTGAACCCCCTCGGATTTTGGCCTTGTAAGTCGTTAATTTTCCAGCAAATGGTGTGAAACCACCAGCTTCTAGCTGGTCAGCTTTAGCTTAAATTTCAATAATCTTTCCTCTCGCTCAACCAGATCAGGCTGCCCCTCAAATTGTATACATTTCGATAGCGCTGGAAGTGGCCCCTCAAAACTACTCTCATAAATCTTCGATCAAAAACCTATAGGACATTTGATAGCGGGGGGAGGGCGCAATTATCCCGTACCTTTAGTCAAATACCCCCTACCTCAAAACCGGACGTGCGCCGTGTTGTCCACACATTTTTCAAAACCATTTAGTAGTATTCATTATGATAATATTTTGATTACTACAAAGAAAACAACCAGTAAGTATTGCAAAACTGCGCAGGGGTGAAAGCCATTATAGATGGCCGCTATTATATAACCTTATGGGCGGCGTTGGTTCATCGGTGTGGCTCTGGCTGATTGGTGTGGCTCACAACATCGGCAATTGCTGCGGTTCCATGAAATACCCCCGCCGCCGCTTGCGGTCCTCCAGCGCCAGCAAGGCCTCTTCGGCCTCGGCATGGCTTTGATATAAATCCAGCCGCACCTGTCCGGACGCGCCAATGCGCCCCCATTCCCGCCGCAGGGTCCATTCGCCAAACAGATTGGGCAATACCGCCATGGAGTAAAACCGGTCCTGATTTTTAGCCGGGTCGCGTTTTTCCAGATAGCTTTGCATCCATTGCAAATGAGGCGGTGAGGTGGCCGGTGTCAAGAATGTTTCCGCACTGGATGGCAAGGTCATGAGATCAGACACGGCCACTGGCGCGCCACTCTGGCAGGGCAGGGGCGTTGGTTTGGTCGGATGAACGCTGCGGCGTGTTGCAATCCGGAACGGGCTGCCTTGCAGGTCGGGCACTGCCTGCCTGGGCAAGGTGAACTGTTGGCGTGGCGGGTTATCCAGTCAGAACGCAATCGACCATGGGAGATTTTGTTCTGACCCTGCGCCCGTAGGAGAGAGACCCCAGGTATCGAACGACCAGGGTGTGGGTAACCCGCCACGCGCCCAATGGGCAGCGCATTTCATGCCCCGCTGGTTGGCAGGGTCGGCTTGCCGTTTACCGGATCATGTGGCTACAGTCTCTGAATAGATCATAAGGGAAAGCACAGATGGCGTTTACGGGGCGGCGGCGCAAGACTGAGCGGAAGCGTACAGCGCATCCGGCGGTTCGAATTGAACCTGATGCCGCACTGCGGGTTGAGGGCCAGCGGCTGGAACATTTTTGTTACGCGACGACGCTCCGGATCACCTGCGCCTGCGGGCATCAGGGTATTCTGCCTGTGAGCGCGCTCCGTGATCGCTATCCCCGTGGAACCCGGATTAGCGAAGCGCTTGGACATGTGCGTTGCTCACGCTGTCAGGGCAGTCGCATTCAATCGGTCAAGACGCTCGACTGACACAGTTTAGAGGCCTGCTGACCAGGCGATCCATGCTTCGGGCTCTCTGGGACCAGCAGGAATCGAACATATTGTTTCTGATGAAGTCCTAAAAACAACGGCTGTTCAGTGTAAAACGAGGACGATAGCAACTTTGTGAAGGTTCGGGACCAGGCAGTTTCTTTTTTCTTCAGCACTCACCTGATCTGTTCATATTCAGCGACCCGCAGGCAGACCGCAGGGCGGCCGCATCTGTGGCATTTGCTGCGTTTCAACTCTTTGGGCGACCGCGTGCTGGAAGGTCGGATTAAAACTTTTCTGTCGGTGGCCAGCTGCCTGTCTGGCAGAGCCCGGCCCTGCGTTATTCCAGCCGATTGCCCAACCGCTCACCGCAGTCTTCAGGTGATCCGTTGTGCAATGGTTTCAAGCCTGCTGCCTGTCTGTCGCAGATAAAAACCAGCGTCAAGGATCACAAAACTTTTACAGGGGAGCGTCGAGAACGGCGCATAGGTCCCTGCGCCTCATACCGGCCGCCTTGCAAACACAGCCCTGCTTGCAGGCGGGCAAGCAGGGCCGCGTCTTTCAGGCGACCTGTCTCCTTCGGGGCTTCAATGTACGCGCCAGGCGTTGCGCTTAATCTGGCCGACAAGGCCGAAGCCAGGGGCACCAAGATATGATGCGCTGTGTTTGTCGTATCCGTGGAAGTGAACAGGCTATCGCCTGTCGCCCGGTCGCGCAAACGCTCCGTGCGGCGTTGCACCCGGCATTCCGGTCTGGCAGGGCGCGAGCACTCCGGTCGGTGGCTGTGCCATCGGTTTACGCTCTGGTCCGTTTTGCAAGCAAAACAGTCCCGCCGCTACACCCTCTTTCCCAACCCCTTCCTGCGTTTGCCTGCACCTGTCTGCCAGACCTGCCCAAAATCACACACACAGGATGTGGAAGCGGATGCAGCGGAAGCAGTAAATTGGGCCATAGATCAGGATCGCCTGATGGGGCCGTGAAGATAGACCGGGGACGGATCAGCATATGGTTCGTCCCTGCTGTCAAAAAGCGCCGCTGTCAAAAAGCGCCGCTAGGCAAACCTCGAAAAACACCCTATATTGCCAGAAAGGATACCAAACATGGCACATGCACTACAGATCGATACACTCGCCTTCACCAAGAAGCTCCGGGAAGCGGGGGCCGAAGAAGGCCTGGCCGAGGCCATTGTTGAAGGCCTCACCGCCGCTGATACCTCGGAACTTGCTACAAAGTCAGATGTTGCTAAAGTTGAGAGCGCCTTAAAAGTCGATATTGCCGAAGTCAAAGGCGAGTTGAAGGCTGATATTGCCGAGGTCAGAACCGAGATTGCCGAGGTCAGAACCGAGATTGCCGAGGTGAAGGCTGAACTCAAGCAAGACATCGCCGAAGTCAAAGTTGAAATTGCCGAAGTTAAATCCGATTTAACAACGCTTATTATGCAAAGCAGTAACCGCACAATTTACATCATAGGCGGGCTGATTGGTTTGCTGTTCGCTATCGACAAGTTACTGCCGCTCGCAGGGCTTGAATAAGAGCCTGCCACAGAAAGCGGCCTTTCGAGGCCGTTTTTTTATGTCCGGTGATTTTCGGGGTGCTTGCCTTGTCTTTAGAATGCCGCCAAAAATGGCGGCGCGGCGCGGGTTACCCACAACCCTTCGTCGTTCGATACTTGGGGTCTCTCTCCTACGGGCGCAAGGTCAGAACAAAATCTCCCATGGTCGATTGCGTTCTGACTGGATAACCCGCCCCGCCGATAGACGATCCGTTCCTGACTGGATCGCCAGCTTCAGAAAGTGGCGCAGCCTTACAGCAAAAGACCAACCCGAAAGACGGTGTGGATACGATAGCAAGCGGCTATGCGTTCACCGCCGCTTTAAGGGCGGTGGCGGCACGAATGCTGACAGCCTTGTCAGCGTCCTTGCTGATCATCTCGCCGGTTGCCGGACTGCGTAACTCGCGGGCAGGGCGGTCACGGGTTTCAAACTTGGCAAGATCGGGCAGAGCCACAGCATCCCCTGCTGTCAGGCGTTTGCTGACAACTTTGGCAAGCGCATCCAGAACTTCGCTTGCCGTCTTCTGGGTGCATCCAGTTTCCTCTGCCAGATCTTTTATCAATGCGCTTTTGGGGATGGGTCGTGCCATATGGGGTTCCTTTGCGTGTGTTTCTGCTCGTGTGGCCTGAGCCACTTGCGGCAAACTATGCAGGGGATGGTACTGATTGCAAGTCTTGTTTGCTTCACAAGCCGTCCCGGAGTGGCTTTGTAAGGGGTGTGGGTGCACAGGCTGGCACCCCCCGGGCGCGTCAAGCCGCTCCGCACGGGCTGCATTATTCGGTGTCAGCGATCGGTTTGGCAGTGGCAAACAGTGTGGATGCGCACATGGGCTTGGGCCATACCGTTTGATCCGGGTGGGCGTTGTCGTCTTCTTTGCCAGGGTAAGCAGTCATGCCATCTGATCAATCCGGTGGCACTGTCTTTGCCTGCGGCGGCATAAACAATGTGGTTTATGTTGCTGGATCAGCGCAGACCTGCCTTGTTTCTTAAGATGGATCAATAAGCCTTGGCGCAGAGTGGACAAGGGCCTGCCCTATAGCAACGTATGCTCATTCCAGAATCCTTGTGGTTATAGACAGGTCATCGCATACAGCGAGCGTGGTGCATTAAGGAGCCAATATGACGTCATATTGGCTCCTTAATGCTTAAGTGGAGCAGACCCTCTTCAAGTCAAAAATTCCCCTTGGCCAAGGCCAATTCCGCGCGGAAGACAATTTTTAACGTGACCCCTCGGCTATCCCCAAGGCTTTTCAATTTCCCATCGAAACAAGGAAGGACCTTACGATGACCCATAAATATTACAATGTTTGTATCGCCACCACAGGCAAAGACGACAAAACCTACTTCACCAAAGTCGGCGCGGCGTTTCCCGGCAAAGACGGCAGCAAAGCCATCATGAACATCAAACTCGATGCCCATTCCCTCAACGGCGAATACGTCCTCTTTGCCTCTCGGGCATGTAATGCCCTGTCGGCCAGCGGCACCCAAAACCAAAACCGGCAACGATGACGTCGTCGAATAACCCAACTCCCCAACTGGGCGGCCCAAAGTGGCCGCCCTTTTTTCTGTTGCAGCATTCTTACGGTGCTGTTGTCGTTGATCCGGTTTAGCGAAACGATAACAGTGTTTTAAAGCAACAGGTTGCTTTAACGGATCTCGACCGATCCTGTTTTTGTGGCCCTTGGGGTTCGGGCAAGCCGAACGCCACTTCGGGCTATTGGGGGCCTGTTCCGGCCCCCTTTCCAAATTGTGGGGCTTCCCCATGCTCGCTTTAAAAATCAAAGATTTTGAAACCTGCGCGTGGGTCCAGTCCCGCGCTAAAGCGCGAATTTTGAAATTCCCCGCCCCTTTCTTTCATCGCATTCAGATTTTCAGAGCAGCGCCCTTACGGGCTTGTCTCAAAATATGAACCATTTGGGGAATAACCTCAAACACAGCGCAAAAGGAAACGTCAAAATGGCAAAAGTTGATATGCACGCAGTAATTACAAACCAAGTAATAGCATTATTAGAAGCTGGCACAGTGCCTTGGGTTAAGCCTTGGAGTATTGGCGGTTGCACATCCATGCCGCGTCGATCAACCGGGGCGTTTTATCAGGGCATTAATGTTTTAATCCTTTGGATGAAATGCACGGAAATGGGATATTCTTGCGACCAATGGTTAACCTATAAGCAAGCGGCAGCTCTGGGCGGCCAAGTCGTCAAAGGATCAAAGGCAACGCGGGTGGTTTATTACAACAAGACTATTGCTAAAGATGAAAACGACAAGGAAACAATCATTCCATTTCTGAAATCCTATAGCGTCTTTAACGCCAGTCAAATTGAAGGATTGCCGGCACAATACGACCTTGAGCCAGCAGAACCAGAGGTTTTTGAAAATGAAATCATTGAACAGGCTCAAAATTTTGTTGATGGGACAGGTGCAGAAATCAAACATGGGGGCAATCGTGCATTTTATGCGCGGAAACAAGACCAGGTGACCATGCCGGAGTTGAAACATTTTCACAGTTCAGAGGCGTATTTTCAAACATTGAATCACGAACTCATTCATTGGTCAGGTGCGAAAGCCCGGCTTGACCGGACCAAAGGCAAAAGGTTTGGTGATAATGCTTATGCCTTCGAAGAGCTGGTCGCGGATATGGGCGCGGCGTTTCTCTGTGCGCGTTTAAATATATCTCCGAACATGGAACAAACGGCGGCTTATATTCAAAGTTGGCTAAAAGTCTTGCGCGAAGATAAGAAGTTTATTTTCCGCGCCGCGAGCCAGGCATCAAAGGCGGTTGAATACCTATTCGATCTAAATCCGCAACAGAATGGGCAGGAGGCCGCATAAGCGCACCCTGCGCGGAACGCGGCGCGGATGGCGCTGGAAGGGTGCCTTTGGCATGGCCAGTTTGCCCTTTAAAAACACACAAAAACAACAGGTTAACACCCGTATTCTGCTTGTAAAAGCACCCCGAATATGGTAAAAATAACCAAATAAAACAACGCTTTAACCAAATAAAACAACGCTTTAACCAAATAAAACAACGCTTTAACCAAATAAAACAACGCTTTAACCAAATAAAACAACGCTTTAACCAAATAAAACAACGCTTTAACCAAATAAAACAACGCTTTAACCAAATAAAACAACGCTTTAACCAAATAAAACAACGCTTTAACCGAAGATATCTATGCAAATAGAAAGGGTCTGAAATGTCAGAGAAACGCAAGAGGCTGCCAAGCCGACGCCCGTCCGAAGTGCGTAAAATCAAGATGCAGAATGGCCAGTCATTATATGTGACTTTGGGATATGACCCCATGGTTCCGGATGCGCCAAAAGAAGTGTTTTATGATCGCGGGTTTCGGGAGGGCGCAGAGTTGCAATTCATCGCCAACGATATGTGCATCATGATCTCTTTGCTGTTGCAGGCGGGGTATACAGCCAAGGATATTTCCAAGTCGCTTTCAAAAACCACTGTGGAAACGCCAACGGGTTTCTCGACTTCTCGCGCATCACATACCCGAGAAGCTGCCAACCCAACGGCTGAGGTGTCACAGCACGGCTCGATCGTAGGGTTGATCGTGGAGCAACTACAGATTGCCCCGTCATGGATGAAGGAAGCCGGGAACCGCACCGGCATCAATGCCGATGTACATAAAGCGATTACAGGAGGTCATCATGCAAGATTATAACGCAGTGTCAAAATGGCATTTCGAGAGCGAGATCGGCGAGAAGCGCGGCATGGTGTCCCTGGCCGAGCAGGACGGGATCACGGCGTTGCGTGTCAGGTTCGCCGATGGCGATACAGAGACCGCCACCATAGCATTGACGCTGGCGCAAGCCGAGTTCCTGATCGATGCGCTGCCCGCAGCTTTGAACGTGGTGCGGGCGCGTCAGGAACGCCGGGCTTGGGAGGCGTCGTTGTATGATCCCTTTGCCGATATTTGCGCGGATATTCCAGATAAAAACGGGGTGCCGCAAACCGGCCCGTCTCAGCCGGCCTCAAAGGCTGTGGCAAAAACACCAGTGCAAAAAGCATCCGCTGCAGTGGATGCGCCTGGCGGCACGGCATCGGCAGAACTGCCAATCCCTGCGCGGCGCGGCGTGCCGTGGACGGCGGCGGAAGAAGCGCAGCTGGCCGAGGGCTACGGCGCGGGGCAAAGCGTTGATGCGCTGGCGGATCAGTTTGACCGCAGCCCGTTTGCAATCACAAAGCGGTTGGAAAAACTCGGCCTTATCGAAGCGAAAGCCGCATAGCCAGAAATCAAACTCCAGGAAATAGCAGGGCGCGGGATCGGATCAATCCCGCTATTCGGGGCCTTGGTGGAAAATGCTGTCGCCAAAAAAGCTCAACAACACTGCTACATTAACAACAAGAAACATTATGTGCGGAGCTGTTGGTACGCAATGTTAAAATGTTACCCCTTACACATTGTAAAACACCTAAATTGACCGATTAAGTCAATTTAGGGCGCATACAGGCCCAGATACACCCCAATAAATGTACGGTTTGTCTCATCCCGATTTGGTTTCTGCGGCTCTTTGATGGGCGTTAGCGGGGTCGCTTTGGCTGTTTTCGCGTTCGCGTTCCCGCCTTTTTATGGCGATTTTGATGCGCGCCTTCAATTTCACCTGGTAGAATGCGCGGTCGCTGTCCTGAACCTTACCTGCGGGTTCCATGTTCAATGTATATCGCTTGGGCAGGACACACATGGCGTTGATATATTGTGAGGATCCCAAATACTGCCCGAGGGTTTTGTTAAGTATTTTCTGCTCTTGGCTGCCGGCTTCAATGTTGTAGCGTTTTTCCAGCACATCGTTGAGGCCAATGGCGGCGGGAAAGGCGGAGGGGCTGCGGAAGTAAACGGGCAGTTCCGCGTGGGTTTCGAGTTTCAGAACCGCGCACAGACGGGTGCGTATATCGTCGATGAAACCCGGGTGGAACTTCATGTAGTGCAGCTTGTCGTCGTTTTTCGGATGTCTTGACGTCCTGGCCGTGTCGATGCCGGTTGTGTCGGTTTGTGTTTTTTGCGGCATTGTTTTTACTTCATTCATTGTTGATTGATCCGTTGGTACAATCTGTGGGCTGCCCTGAATGCAGGAAGGCTCTTTGCCGGGGTACCGATAGCTTCTCCAGTGCGCGGGTTGCGTGCCCTGCGTGCTATGTAGTGTTTCAGGTTGAAACTGCCGAAGCCTCGTAATTCCACCCGCCGTCCCTGTTCAAGCCCCGCGATAATCTCTTCAAAGATGGTGGTGACCGCCCGTTTGGCATAGGCGTCTGTTAGCGCATATTCCAGGGCGATCTTTTCGATGATTTCACGGCGCGTCATGGCCTGTTTTCCAGTTTTGTGGATGGGTAAAGCCTCTCGAAATTGCCGATCGTCCTCGTCTGTAACAGGCTTACGTGACCGGATCAATCACACATCCAAAAGGCTTTGACCTAATAGGCCAAAGCCTGCCCGCTGGCGCGGCAGTTTCTCGGACCCATCGGACTGGCAGCGCATCACATGCGCGAGAAGTCGAGAGCCCGCTGGCGCGGGATTACCCGGAAATCCATAGCCGCTGATGCAACGGTTTCATCCGCGATCACTTGTTGCGATCCTTGCCGGTACAATGGCGGTTGTGCTCTTCGAGCAATGTGGTGATGTCGAGGCGTTTTTGCTTTGCGGTTGTGATGAGCAGAAGCAGGGCGCGCAATTCCTGCGTGTCCATCGTGTTGAGCCAGTGCAAATCATTCTGGCTGATGCGGGCGTGGAGTCTTTGCATCATCGGCAGGTGGCCTTCACTGACGGGTCGTGTGGATTTCGGGTGTGGCTTTGGCATGGATCGGTTTCCAATTTCGGGGTCATGCCGCAAGGTGCCACAGTTTGCCGCTTTTGCCAATCCTGTAAAATCACATAAACTGCACGTTTCGCCAAAACTCGCCAGCCTTGCCAAAAGCGCATAGATTGCCAAAACGTGAGCAGCTGAACGCCAGATTTTCGGGCTCATGCGGGTGCGGTTTTCGGGCTGACTGGCGGCATCCCGATCCAGACGCAAATCCCGCCGCGTGATTTTGGCATCAAATTCGGGCCTCGGCGTGCGTTGTTTTCTGCCCCGAATTGACCACCCCATCAAGGTTGTTTCCGGGCTTGCCGCGCGTCCGGTTCTGCGCTTGCCATCCCCCTGACCGTTCCACGGGTTGCGGATATTCGCGCCACACAAACCATCCCCATCTTCCTTGTTTTCTTAGCCCTGCCGCGCCAGCGGCAGGCTTTGGCCCAACGGGTCGAAGCCTTTTGGATGTGCGATTATTGCCCGCATCCGCCGACCGCCGTTGCCAGTTTCCCGGGCAAATTCCAAGGCTGCATCTTTGGGGAGGTTTGAGGTTCTTGCGGCAAGGATGTGGCAAAATCCAT
>CBDHDW010000012.1:0-28665 GCA_965261915.1 Candidatus Poriferihabitaceae bacterium
CAAGAAAAAGCCGCCTGGAAAGGCGGCTTCGTTGTTCTTATCCGAGGCAGATCATCCGTTCATAAGAGTCTTTGCCAGTTCCGTGAGCCATGGCAGGATCAGAACGGCTAGAATAGCCCCACCGATAAGCTTAATCCAGTTCAGGTCAACATCCACCTTGTCAATCTTGTTTTCGACTTTGAGAATATCTTGCTTGAGGCCGCTCTCAACTTTAGCAACATCTGACTTTGTAGCAAGTTCCGAAGTATCAGCGGCGGTGAGGCCTTCAACAATGGCCTCGGCCAGGCCTTCTTCGGCCCCCGCTTCCCGGAGCTTCTTGGTGAAGGCGAGTGTATCGATCTGTAGTGCATGTGCCATGTTTGGTATCCTTTCTGGCAATATAGGGTGTTTTTCGAGGTTTGCCTAGCGGCGTTTTTTGCGTGTTTTTCGTGTGTTTTTTGACAGCGGCGCTTTTTGCAAGCAGGGACGAACCATATGCTGATCCGTCCCCGCTCTATCTTCACGGCCCAATCAGGCGATCCTGATCTATGGCCCAATTTACTGCTTCCGCTGCATCCGCTTCGATTTCCGCCTCGGTTGAATTGAGTATCTCGGCTGGTAAATCGTACTCTTCTACGCAGTGGAGTTTCATCTCGGCGAACCCTGCGTCATCCTTAATGCCAGCGCAGCGTGCAGCGTAATGCAGGTGGTAAATAAAATCACAGACACAATACCCGTAGGGATACTCGTCCCCGAAAGGGAAGAGTGTTGTCTCGTCTGGTTGAATTAGAATGGTATTTTATCACTTGGTTTACCAGTAACATTTCCTTTCATAAATTCATTAGTCCAGTAGTTTTCTTCTTCTGTAATTTGAGCATTTATAGAAGCATTTAATTCTTCCCATGCAGCATCAATTTCATTAACTTCATATTCATAATAGTTATAAGACATAGTTTAAGGTCCTTTTTAGGCTTCTCGACTTCTCGCGCATGTGATGCGCTGCCAGCCCGACGGGGCTGAGCCATCGGCCTGATCACCAATGGATTTGAATTAAGAGCAGAGCGCGAAGCGCGTCGTCTCTAAATTCTGACCCACTGGCGAAGTGCCGGAGGTAGCAACTGCAAGAAAAATCGATAGGGACCTGGTGCGGCTCGCAGCCCGTAGGGCGAGAACACGGCCCTGTCTATTTTACTTGCGGGCGCGAGAACCCTGCGGGTTCTTAGAGCAAGGGGCGACCAGCCCCGCGCAGCTCTTAAAAAACAAACAGCGGATCAGAGCGTAGCGGCGATCCGCACGCCCGTAGATGCCTTAAGCCCCGCACTGGCGCGGGGCTTTCCATCGTATTAACCTGGGTCAGATGAAACTGCTGCGCTGCAACAGAAAAAAGGGCGGCCACTTTGGGCCGCCCAGTTGGGGAGTTGGGTTATTCGACGACGTCATCGTTGCCGGTTTTGGCTTTGGGGGCAAAGAGGACGTATTCGCCGTTGAGGGAATGGGCATCGAGTTTGATGTTCATGATGGCTTTGCTGCCGTCTTTGCCGGGGAACGCCGCGCCAACTTTGGTGAAGTAGGTTTTGTCATCTTTGCCTGTGGTGGCCATACAAACATTGTAATATTTATGGGTCATCGTAAGGTCCTTCCTTGTTTCGATGGGAAATTGAAAAGCCTTGGGGAGAGCCGAGGGGTCACGTTAAAAATTGTCTTCCGCGCGGAATTGGCCTTGGCCAAGGGGAATTTTTGACTTGAAGAGGGTCTGCTCCACTTAAGCATTAAGGAGCCAATATGACGTCATATTGGCTCCTTAATGCACCACGCTCGCTGTATGCGATGACCTGTCTATAAGCACAAGGATTCTGGAATGAGCATACGTTGCTATAGGGCAGACCCTTGTCCACTCTGCGCCAAGGCTTATTGATCCATCTTAAGAAACAAGGCAGGTCTGCGCTGATCCAGCAACATAAACCACATTGTTTGTGCCGCCGCAGGCAAAGACAGTGCCACCGGATTGATCAGATGGCATGACTGCTTAACCCGGCAAAGAAGACGACAACGCCCGCGCGGATCAAACGGCATGACCCAAGCCCCGTGCGCATCCACGCTGTTTGCCACTGCCAAACCGATCGCTGACACCGAATAATGCACCCACACCCCCTACAAAGCCACGCTGATACGGCTTGAAGACACGTGCGCCAACCCGACAAGCCGATGCTGTGAGGGTGCGCCACTTTCCGAGGCTCGCGATCTGGTCAGGAACGGATCGTCTATCGGCGGGGCGGGTTATCCAGTCAGAACGCAATCGACCATGGGAGATTTTGTTCTGACCTTGCGCCCGTAGGAGAGAGACCCCAAGTATCGAACGACGAAGGGTTGTGGGTAACCCGCGCCGCGCCGCCATTTTTGGCGGCATTCTAAAGACAAGGCAAGCACCCCGAAAATCACCGGACATAAAAAAACGGCACCACTGCTTAGGCAAGGCCGTTGTCATCGATATAGAGTGCTATTCAAGCCCTGCGAGCGGCAGTAACTTGTCGATAGCGAACAGCAAGCCGATAAACCCGCCTATGATGTAAATTGTGCGGTTGCTGCTTTGCATAATAAGCGTTGTTAAATCGGATTTAACTTCGGCAATCTCGGTTCTGACCTCGGCAATATCAGCCTTCAACTCGCCTTTGACTTCGGCAATATCGACTTTTAAGGCGCTCTCAACTTTAGCAACATCTGACTTTGTAGCAAGTTCCGAAGTATCAGCGGCGGTGAGGCCTTCAACAATGGCCTCGGCCAGGCCTTCTTCGGCCCCCGCTTCCCGGAGCTTCTTGGTGAAGGCGAGTGTATCGATCTGTAGTGCATGTGCCATGTTTGGTATCCTTTCTGGCAATATAGGGTGTTTTTCGAGGTTTGCCTAGCGGCGCTTTTTGCAAGCAGGGACGAACCATATGCTGATCCGTCCCCGGTCTATCTTCACGGCCCCATCAGGCGATCCTGATCTATGGCCCAATTTACTGCTTCCGCTGCATCCGCTTCCACATCCTGTGTGTGTGATTTTGGGCAGGTCTGGCAGACAGGTGCAGGCAAACGCAGGAAGGGGTTGGGAAAGAGGGTGTAGCGGCGGGACTGTTTTGCTTGCAAAACGGACCAGAGCGTAAACCGATGGCACAGCCACCGACCGGAGTGCTCGCGCCCTGCCAGACCGGAATGCCGGGTGCAACGCCGCACGGAGCGTTTGCGCGACCGGGCGACAGGCGATAGCCTGTTCACTTCCACGGATACGACAAACACAGCGCATCATATCTTGGTGCCCCTGGCTTCGGCCTTGTCGGCCAGATTAAGCGCAACGCCTGGCGCGTACATTGAAGCCCCGAAGGAGACAGGTCGCCTGAAAGACGCGGCCCTGCTTGCCCGCCTGCAAGCAGGGCTGTGTTTGCAAGGCGGCCGGTATGAGGCGCAGGGACCTATGCGCCGTTCTCGACGCTCCCCTGTAAAAGTTTTGTGATCCTTGACGCTGGTTTTTATCTGCGACAGACAGGCAGCAGGCTTGAAACCATTGCACAACGGATCACCTGAAGACTGCGGTGAGCGGTTGGGCAATCGGCTGGAATAACGCAGGGCCGGGCTCTGCCAGACAGGCAGCTGGCCACCGACAGAAAAGTTTTAATCCGACCTTCCAGCACGCGGTCGCCCAAAGAGTTGAAACGCAGCAAATGCCACAGATGCGGCCGCCCTGCGGTCTGCCTGCGGGTCGCTGAATATGAACAGATCAGGTGAGTGCTGAAGAAAAAACAAACTGCCTGGTCCCGAACCTTCCCAAAGTTGCTATCGTCCTCGTTTTTTACTGAACAGCCGTTGTTTTTAGGACTTCATCAGAAACAATATGTTCGATTCCTGCTGGTCCCAGAGAGCCCGAAGCATGGATCGCCTGGTCAGCAGGCCTCTAAACTGTGTCAGTCGAGCGTCTTGACCGATTGAATGCGACTGCCCTGACAGCGTGAGCAACGCACATGTCCAAGCGCTTCGCTAATCCGGGTTCCACGGGGATAGCGATCACGGAGCGCGCTCACAGGCAGAATACCCTGATGCCCGCAGGCGCAGGTGATCCGGAGCGTCGTCGCGTAACAAAAATGTTCCAGCCGCTGGCCCGCAACCCGCAGTGCGGCATCAGGTTCAATTCGAACCGCCGGATGCGCTGTACGCTTCCGCTCAGTCTTGCGCCGCCGCCCCGTAAACGCCATCTGTGCTTTCCCTTATGATCTATTCAGAGACTGTAGCCACATGATCCGGTAAACGGCAAGCCGACCCTGCCAACCAGCGGGGCATGAAATGCGCTGCCCATTGGGCGCGTGGCGGGTTACCCACACCCTGGTCGTTCGATACCTGGGGTCTCTCTCCTACGGGCGCAGGGTCAGAACAAAATCTCCCATGGTCGATTGCGTTCTGACTGGATAACCCGCCACGCCAACAGTTCACCTTGCCCAGGCAGGCAGTGCCCGACCTGCAAGGCAGCCCGTTCCGGATTGCAACACGCCGCAGCGTTCATCCGACCAAACCAACGCCCCTGCCCTGCCAGAGTGGCGCGCCAGTGGCCGTGTCTGATCTCATGACCTTGCCATCCAGTGCGGAAACATTCTTGACACCGGCCACCTCACCGCCTCATTTGCAATGGATGCAAAGCTATCTGGAAAAACGCGACCCGGCTAAAAATCAGGACCGGTTTTACTCCATGGCGGTGTTGCCCAATCTGTTTGGCGAATGGACCCTGCGGCGGGAATGGGGGCGCATTGGCGCGTCCGGACAGGTGCGGCTGGATTTATATCAAAGCCATGCCGAGGCCGATGAGGCCTTGCTGGCGCTGGAGGACCGCAAGCGGCGGCGGGGGTATTTCATGGAACCGCAGCAATTGCCGATGTTGTGAGCCACACCAATCAGCCAGAGCCACACCGATGAACCAACGCCGCCCATAAGGTTATAATAGCGGCCATCTATGATGGCTTTCACCCCTGCGCAGTTTGCAATACTTACTGGTTGTTTTCTTTGTAGTAATCAAAATATTATCATAATGAATACCACTAAAGGGTTTTGAAAAATGTGTGGACAACACGGCGCACGTCCGGTTTTGAGGTAGGGGGTATTTGACTAAAGGTACGGGATAATTGCGCCCTCCCCCCGCTATCAAATGTCCTATAGGTTTTTGATCGAAGATTTATGAGAGTAGTTTTGAGGGGCCACTTCCAGCACTATCGAAATGTATACAATGCGAGGGGCAGAAACCATCTCGTGTGCAAATCTAGATGCGCACCTTCGTGCGTACTGGGCCAATTGAACACGTTTTTGTGTCACGTTTTGTGTCACGTTTTTGTTGAATAAAAATTGGCCTTGTACTACAAGTGAAGTACACTCCCTATATTAGTACCTAATTTCACAGGATATAACCATGACCAAAAGTGCAATCGTGCAAGCACGAATGGAGCCAGGCTTGAAGCAAGAAGCGGATGCAATTCTTGCGACTCTTGGCCTTAATGCAACAACTGCTATCACTCTTTTTTATACTCAGGTTGTACAGCAAGGAGGTATTCCTCTTGAGCTTAAAGTGCCTAATGACGAAACCATTGATGCCATTAACGAGTTGCGCGCCCCCAATCGTAGAAAAAATCTGAAAACCCACGAAAATGTAGCCGACCTTATGGCTGATCTGAACTCTTAAAATATCTATGAAAAAGATAACGCAGTCCAATGCTTTCAAGAAGGACTATAAACGAGATATTAAGCGTGGCAAAAAATCCGATAAGTTCGAAGATATTATACTTCTCCTAGCGTCTGGCGAAGAACTTCCGACACGCTGCCGGCCCCATAAACTCTCAGGTAACTTTAAGGGATTTTGGGAGTGTCATATCGAACCAGACTGGTTACTCATATATGATTTAGGGGATGACTTTGTGTTTCTATCACGTCTCGGAACACATTCAGATTTGTTCAAATAAAGGTTCAGTAAGGCCTAATCGGGGTCTGTCGAAGATATTGCTAACATTTTGCTATTATAGTAGCAGTTTACAAACTGCTACTAAACTGCTAACTAGAAGCTAGTTAGCAGTTTAGTAGCTAATACCTAACATCTCACATTTACTAGGAGGCTTGACAATAATGCCTGTTTTTTCTTTCGTAAGCTCAAAAGGGGGGTCTGGCAAAACAACATCCTCCGTTATCATGGCCGGTGAAGTCGCCGCAGCTGGTGCTGATGTCATTATAATTGATGCTGACCCAAACCGCCCGTTAGAACGATGGGCAAAACTCAGCAGAAAGCCTGACAACATTCAAGTGATTGTCGATGAATCTGCTGAAACAATTGTCGATACAATCACAGAGGCGAGAGAAAAGGCAAAAGTTGTCATTGTCGATCTTGAAGGAACCGCGACTGATAGGATCGGCTTTGCTATTTCACAAAGCGATCTTGTTCTAGTACCTATTCAAGGTTCGGTATTAGATGCTAATGAAGCGGCTAAGTCTATAAAATTAATTCGTCAAATGTCAAAAGTGGTAAATAGAGAAATAGCTTACCGCCTGTTCTTCTCAAAAATACCAGCGGTTATTCAAGAAAAGACATACAAGAATATTCACGCACAGTTTGAGAGTGCAGATATTCCCATGCTTAATTCCGCCTTAATAGATCGAGCGGCTTTTCGATCCTTATTCTCTCTTGGTGGAACAATTAGAACTTTGGATCAAGGCGATGTTTCCGGTCTTGGTAAAGCCAGAGACAACGCCGCCGCTTTCACTCAAGAAATCATGAACATCTATAATGAAGCAAGAAAGGCGGCCTAGCATGGATACGGACAAAAACCGCGCTGTAATTGATCTTGGCTTTGATGATGAACTAGTCACACCTAAACCTGCTCCGAAAATAGACCCTGAAGCTATTAAAAAAGTTTCAAGAAACGCTGGATTTGGAGAAACGCCAAAATCTGCAATGGTAGCAAAAACGGCAAAGCAAAAAAGTAAGCGACAACCCAAACCCGAGATTGAAGCAGAACCCGTTCTAAAAAAACGGGGGACGCGCCAGAAAACGGGACGCGTTTACCAATTCGCAACGCGGATAGATGTTGCAACCAATAATCGGCTTTACAACTATGCTGAGGATCATGGAATTACCCTGGGAGAAACACTTGAACGAGCCTCTAAAGCTCTTTTGGGAGTAGAGTTTTAATCCAGCGGGGGCATTTTTGGGCGTTAAAGCGGGTCACGACACACCTAGGCGGTTTTTGCGACATAAGCGGACATAGGGAACATGAGGGGTTTTGTGGTAATCTTCTCCATATAGTTGTGAAGTGGCTTTTCATAATTCTATGCGGCGAGCGTCTCTGCGTTCGGGATATTGAGTGAGAGGTATCCGTCAATATTTTCCGGCAGGTTGAATTGCCAGTTTATGTGGCCTGTAAGGATGATGTGCTCCCAACCGAGCGGTGCCAGATGCGGGATCAAGTGATGGGAATTTTTTTGCCATTTGGTGGTGTCCAGACTGCTTTGCCTCAACGATCGGAAGCCTACGCCACGTTCTTCAATATCCGCGACAATTTGAAGGAGATCGAAAGCGAGCAACCAAGGCGGTCCAACTTCCAAACCAGCAACACATCCCCGGATTGTACATAGTAGAGGGCCGCCTTGAGTGCCGATCGATCGGCTCGCGATCCAGACACATGGTCTTCAAACAAATATGCCGGGGATCAACGCCCGCCTCGATCAGGGCATCACGTTGAAGGTCGGTGGTTTGATCCGGGCCATCTGTGGAGACCCGTGCGTAGCCAATGTGCATGTCGGAAAACCCTCCTGTTCGAGTTTCCGCATACTACCCCATTCCGACAGGTATTTCCGTATATTATTTTCGTCTAAATTGAGTTCGAAATCGCATTGTCAAAGCCTGTTTTCAAAAACACCCCCCACATTTTCATGCTCTCGTCAAAATCGTGAAAGTGTGTAGTGACCCGCTACTCTCCCTTATGATACCTCACCGTTCCGCTCAGCCCTACGTCCCGTTACCATGTTTTTTTTGCAATCGTAGCCAGCTAATATTTTCAGAGACAGCATCTAAACCTAATTCTTTTCTCAAACTATCGCGTAAATTATTTATAAGAGGGGCAATTTCAGAAACACCGTCAGAGGCAAGATTGTCAGCTAATGACTTTGCAAGGCTTACCTGCTCAATAGTGCCAAATATTTGAATCTCGGATAATGAATTTTCCAGTTTTTTATCTCTCTCTGGAGATTTTTCTCGATATGCAACCTCATTAGATAAATCACGAAAAACACTCACTAAATACTCTAATACTAACTCTTTACGTTTCGCTGTATTTGCTCTTTGAATTGCGAGGCAATGTAACACCAGCCAACCAAAGGCTACCACCACTATTGTTAAATAATCAACACTCATTCTTACTTCCCACGTATTGGTCTAAAGCCTCCGTCTTCCAGACGGACTAACATGACAGACGCCGCTGGAATTGCCTCAAGGCGGCAGCCGTTGCCAACACAATCCAAACAACAATAACGACGCTGGTCATTGCTGAGTCTGCCGAATTTCGTCCTTGAGTAGCACGGCTGAAGAACCTCCATCAGCTACCTAAACTTCGCATAGCAAAATACACTTGTTCCGCACATATATTTTGCAATGAATTTTTCCTTTGTTTTCAGAGCTACCGCCAAGTGTCGCAAAACTTGTGACATTTGCGAAACCCGCGCCATTTTATCACAAACGCGCGACGGCATATTTTCCAGACCTAGCACCCACTTCAGTGATCGCGGCGTTCCCCGAAGACAGCCTCAATACTGGAAGCAGTGATTGCCGCATCAAACCAGCGATCCAGCTCCTTAATGCTCCCGGCAGCGATCTGTGCGACCACAGGCTGGGGCAGGGTGCCAAACCGCTTCACCAGCAGGCGCACCAAGGATTTAGCTTCACCTTCAGCCAGCCCTTCAGCCTTGCCAGCTACGCGCCCTTTTTCGCGCCCAAGGATTTCACCAGCGGCAAGCCCCTCGGCTTTACCTTTGGCTTCGCCCTCAGCCCTACCTTCTTTCTTCCATGTTTCTGCGATTGTACCCATCAGTGCTTTACCTCCATCATCCTTTGCAGTGTCCAGTGCCGCTGTGAACACGGGTTGCGACACCTCGTATTTCTCGACGATATACCGAAACACGATCCGTTCCAAGTCCGTTCCGTCCGGCAGATCGCGCAGCAGCGCCGTCAGAACCCCGACGGTCACCTCATCATTGCGCTGTACATAGCGCAAGGCGGTCAGAACCGCCCGCACCGGCGCATCGCTGGACAGTTTCTGGTGCGGCCCAACACCCAGATCATGCAGATCATAGCGGAAGGACGGCACAAAGGCTGCTGTATCCGCATCCGACTGCACCATCTCGCCAAAGGTCTGCGGCACTGTCCACGATTTGCGCCCGTGGTAAAAAACGAGAGGCACGATCACAGGCAAAGCGGACAGCTTCGCGGCTTTGCCCTCGGCGTAGCGCGTCCAGATGCGCACCAAATAACCCAGCAATTGCAAGGGCGTGCTGTATTCAGGCGCGGATTTATGCTCAACCAAAGTGTATATCATGACAGGCGGACCATCGGTCAACCTGACCTCGAACAGCCGGTCACTTTGCGTCATACGGCTGTTCTCATCCACATAGGTGCCATCCAGCAATTTGGGCGGTTCATCGATCATCCGCGCACTCAACGCCGGTGGCAGATATTCCCGCAACAGCGTGGCCGCGCGCCCGGGGTCTTCCAGAAGAACCCGGAACAGGTAATCATGGGTCATCTTTGCCGGCCCTCTCTCAGGCCTATTTATAGGCCTTGCCGAGGCAACGGGTTTGGGGCCAGATGTTTTAGCCATGCTGCGTCCTTCGTGTGTTTTTGCGCCTTGATGCCGCGCTGGTCTGTTATTGAGGCAGCTCACGCATATCCTTGTTCATGAGTGCAGTGGTGAACCCTATTAGGCTGGCAATCTCTGACAATTACATCCCTTGTTTTTTAAGAGCAAATACCCTGTCCACACGCAGCTGTCGATAGACGTCCGACAGTTTAGCCTGAAACGACAAAAAGAACTTTATCCAGAAATTGCGCAGACACGACCTTGGGAGTGCCAGCGATTTCCAAAGCAGCCCATAAACGAAGACTTCAGGGATCGTAGTGTTGGGTTGTGGGTAAAATTCTTTTTGTCTGTGTTAGGGCCTTCTGCGCGAACAGCGCAAGTCCTGTCAGGGCAGGGGCTTGTCTCTGGTCTGACGGGGCACCAATCACGTTTAATTTGGGGATGAGCCTCAAAAAACACATCTAAGGAAACATGAACATGTCAAAAGATAATACGCACAATGAAGCCAGTAACTACAAGTCAGCCACGCACACCCACATTATATTGTGCCAAAGTGCTAAAAAAAATATACAGCCAATGCTTACACTTGGAATAATGGCCATATCGTAATCAAAATAACCTCGGACATTAAGTGTGGGGATACCCTCATCCTTAAACCTTTCAGGAATAAGCTTCAAAAGCTGTAAATCATCAAAAACATTCCAGGCAAATGAGGCACGCACCGCTTTAAGAACGTGGTGCGTGTATAATACCACTACGGTCTTCCCCACCTAATGCCACTGCCCCCATCACGCCGCAATCTCCTTGCGCCCCTTCACCCCAAAATTCCAACTCCCATTACGGTGCGCAAACTGTCGTCGCTCTTTAGTCGTCATTGCACAGACATGCCGCAGACGCTCCCACACACTGTCCGGCTCTAAACCGGCAAGAGTAACCACAAGCGTAAAATCCGCAGTTGGAAACGTACCCACCCAACGTTCAGCATCCGTCCGGTCTTTGTAATTGCCCACATGGAGATCATGAACCATAGCCAGCAAAACGCTTACCCAAAGGCTGCGCTCTGCATGGGCGAAACGCTGATGGGATCCGCTAAAGTATACGTCCTTGCCAGGCTTCCCCGGATATTGATTGACTACAACGTTAGTCAACCCGCACGCCCTTTCGCCAATCCCAAGGGGCAATAAAAGGTCCCTTCCAAATACCTCTCTTTCTGGCTTTGGCAGTTTCTTCATGCTCAATATAGGCAGGTGAGTATTTTCGATAAGCCATCGCCAGCCCTGCACGAACAATCATGGCATTGATGTCTTTGTGCTTATAAAAGCAGGTGCCGATGTAACGGCCGTAGCGATCTTCACCACTGATGTCACACGTGATAGTCTTTCGGCGAAGCAAGCTTGATATGTTATTGGCAATCTTTTGACCACAGGGCCATGGGGTACCATGTTCCGTATAACAATTCTGGCTGCTTTCAGGAGCATCGATCCCCGCAAGACGGATACGCTTGCCATGGATTTCAAAAGTATCACCATCAATGATGGATACGACGCCGGTAATGCGGTCTTGTGCTTGCCCCGCCTGTGGCGCAAGGCAGAGACAAAGACTTGCGCAAAGAGAACGTATCGGGTTTCCGAATAAACGGGACACGCAGTACCATAAAACAAGTAACCCTGCCCCGCAGCTGTGTGTGTTGGAAAAGCGAAGCATTTTTACGGACGTAAATTTCACCATGAGATGCGTTTATCCCCCAAAGCACGGCGCACCAACACAAGTGCACTTGCTATGATAGCTGAAAACGCAATGAACGTTTCTGCAGCACGTGGCATAATAATATCGCGTAACTGCGCCTCAATCAGCCCAAAGCCCAAGCTGGAGGAAAACGCTTGCACACTATTGGGAGCAAAAAATTGCGCGGCAAGACAGACCGTAGCCGCAATCACTCCTGGAACGGCAGCAGGAAAGCTTGATCGAAATAAAGGTTTTTTACGTGCTTTACTGTAGCCTGCTGATGTGACCAGTCCCAGTATGATATTAACGCTGACCATAAGCCATAACAGCGCAAGACCGCTGGCAAATCCCATAAACGCATAAAGGTAATAATCACCAAGGCCAAAGCCCTTGCTGTAGAAGCGGCGCCCCAGGGCCGCCAGAATAAGCATAATGCCTGCCGCATAGAGGTTGTTGATGATGTTTATATCCACGGTAAGCAGTAAGCTGGCAACGCAAATTGCAGCCGCACAAACAGCCAGTATGTCGATTTCAAAGCAAGTGATGTCATTATAGACAATGGTAATGGCAAGCCCCGCATAGAGCAGAGCAATAAAGAGATAAGGCTCATAAAGAGCCGTTGTTAAGAAATCATCCATGGCAAATCCCCGCGCCCGTTTTTAAATTGTGTGTTCTGTATTTTTAGTCATAGAACCCCTTAAGACTCGTAATACAGTTGGCAGCCCCTGCGCCGCAGTCTGGCTCTGCCCTATAAGAGGCAAAGCCCTTAAGCCAGACTTTCTTTCAGTTCACGTGCAGGTTTTGCGACCGCTGCGCGGTGGGCTGGTTTCAGAGAGGTTTCTCCTGTGCCTGGATTGCGGATTTGACGCGCGGCACGATCTGCCGCTTCAAACTTAACAAGCCCGGGCAAAGCCACGGCATCACCTGCCACAATACGTTTTGTCACAATCTCTGCCAAATGTGTCAAAAACGCACTGCAGTCTTTTTGGGTATGACCTGTTTCTTGAGCAAGGGCTTCAAGGAGTGATTTTTTAGAAATAGCGCGCGCCATATGAATATCCTTTCGTAAGTTTCAATTTCCACCTGTTATTTCTGGCTTAAAGCTTGCTCTGAACCACGGGCAGTAGGGCTTTAGCACAGAATTAATACATTCAGAATAGGGTTTCAGAGAATTTCGGGCGGCGGTTGGATCCTCTTTGGCTAAATCGAGTAATGCGCTTTGTTCCACCAAAAGTGTCCGCAACTCTTCGTTGCCAGCCTTGATATGTTCAATTTGAGCGTAAATCTCTTTTAGGGGTTCATCCTGGGCCGTCACCGGGCTTGTGAAGGTGAACAATGCTGCTGCGCAGCAAGCGGGTGTAAGCATAGATTTCAATAAAAGCCTGCGCGGCCTGCGGCTTGCCGTCTCAATCGTGTTTAGCATCCTGTTTAGCATCCTGTGCAACTCCCCGTTGTTAATGTTGTTGTGACGACATCCTTGGCCGTTGTCTTGCCATTGACCAACAGTGTATCCGTTTCAATCAGTTTTGCTGTGCCGTGATCAACTGCAAGGCTGTTAGCGACCAGCGTATTTGTATTTAATGCCGTCCCTGTGATCCTGTCCTTCGCAACCAGAGTATCAACAGTAAGGCCACCTGTGGTTACGGTTGTGGCAGTAACACGCTTTGTCGTTAACGTTTGAGCAACGGTTAAATTACCTGCTGTCATGCCATTGGAAATAACAGTGCCGCCGGAAACATCAAGTGTTTCGCCAATGTCAATGTCCCCTTCAATAGTGACCTTGCCCAAAACGGTTAAATCACCTGTGATTTTTTCTGCATTTAGGGTGGCTGTAACCGCTAGAATTTCTGCGGTGATGTTCTCGACATTCAACAGGCTGTTGTGGTTCATATCCAGATCTGTATCCATTCTGTTCAGCTTTGGTTTTTCCGGAACTGATATGCGGTGCAAATACGGTAAAACATTGCGCTTATTCGAGATATATTCAACGGATACAAAATCACCTGGTTTAAACACCCGGCCTGCATTTTGCAGCTTGGTTATATCATAGTACAAACCTGCACCTTCAAGGCGTGTTGGTGCGTAAGGCGGCACCCAGCCGATTGGTGTGCCCGTGCTCGTATGGCGCGGTGCGCCAAGTCTGCCAGTGACACCATCCGGGAACTTCGCCTGTGTGACAATCACGAGAGATGTCGGTGTAGGCGACCAAAGAAAGACCGATAAATCTCTACGCCGGACAGTCGTGCGCGGTGCTGTTAGCCGGTAGGATTCAGTCCCGGTCAAATCATCGATGGTTAAATCATATGTTTTAGTGGGAGTAAGGCGCGTCCAACTGATGTATTGGTCGAGTTTGAACAAAATATGGTGCTTTGCCGCTGCGGCAAGTTCAATGACTTGCCGCGCTTCTGTATCAAGCGATTTCCGAAACACGTAATGAGACCAGAATTGCAAACCTGCATTGAGTGCAACAACGGTTATGCCAATAGCGAGGCTGGTTTCAATGAGGGTGAAGCCACGCCTTGATCTGCGTGCAAAAGATTTTGTGGCCCTATGGGGGGACGCGGTTTTATATCTTAAGGCAATTCCGGTTAATGCTGCGCCGCGTGTGGCACTGGCTGTGGCACTGGCCGCTGTATCAACGTCCTGCAACCCTGTGCGCTGTAAGTTCAACATCCCCGACAACTCCCCGTTTTAAAGGTACCTTTCACAGTGATACCCTTTGACGTTAATAACCCTGCTTTGGCGGTTGTTGCGGTCATAAGATTTTCGCTGGTGATTTTTTCAACAATGGCAATATCCGTGTTAATTACACCCGTAAGCGCAATATTGTTTTGAACGGTCACAACACCGGTTGCCGTAAATCTGTTTTGAACGGTCACTGCATTGAGCGTTGACGGTTTAGAAACTGTGAGTGTCCTTGCAGACGTCGCACCGGATACAGTTAAATCCTCGGCATTCAAAACACTGGCGGTCATATTTTTACCAGATACTTGACCCAGCACAGATAAATCAGTGACGTTGAGGGTTGCGCCCGCAACCTTCCGCGCGTAAAAACCAACCCCAAAATCAGTATCTTCGCTGTCTGGACTTGGATCAGGCGGGACTATTTTGGTAATCTCTGTGTTTTTTGCATCTGTGTTTTTTGCATCCGCCACTTTGACATTCTTGACGCTATATTTAACTTTTTTCTTAGCAGATGTGTTCATAAACGTTACATCAGTTGCCATTACACTCGCTGGAATGCCGGCAAACGCCTGCCTCAAAACGTAATCTGTGTTTAAGCCATTAAAGTTGTAGCTGAAGAATGCAATATCGTGGGGGGCTAAAGCGATGCCTTCGGGTTTAAGAAGGTCGCGCAAATAGTCAAAGCTATACGGTGCCCCTGTTTGGGACGACCGCGTGCGTTGGCTTATTTTAAGCTGCACCAATGAGGATAGCGACCGGGACGCTGTGGATGTAGGCCGTGCGACAATCACACCGAAGGGATGAAGTTCGCCTACAATCTTTAGAATAACATAGTTGATGTCCCAATTGTTGCGGTTGCGCGCTATAAACGTTTCCGCCACGTTTATAGGGTGGGCCATATCACTGGCATCAATACTGATGGCAGCGTTTTCGCCAAGCATAGTGTCCACCTTTGTGCGGTTGTAATGCACCCAAAAATCAAGACCAGGCGCAAGGTTTGTGAGGTGAGTGGCGATTTCACCAGCGCGTATTGTGCGTTCTGTGCGAACCATTTGCTGCACATACACATTCAAAGACAAAACAACGGCCACCATTAAAACACTGACAAAGATTAGGTTTAATCCACGTCTGTTGCGTCTTGGCATGACGCAATGTTCTTTTAAAGAATGTTTTGGCTTTAGATTCCATGCCAGCACACGACCCCACAGTGACTGTGAGGCAATGCGCCAAGCAGGAGACACTCTAGTAAACGATAGCAACATCGTTGTCATCCGCACTAGAAGTACAGGCCGTAGATATGAGTGCTCGTGTTAAAGGAAGAGTCTGCTTGTTACTGCCAACGGTAACACTTATCATGTCAGTGTTTTTGACACTAAGCCCGACAAAGCCTTCTAAAAACCGGTTACAGGCTTCTTGTGGTAAGTCGTTGATCGTAACTGTTGCTGTCTTACGATTAGCCGCACCTTCCACTTCAACGAGACCGCCATAGGGCGTTACAATAGTGACCTTGCCACCGCTTGGTGCATCAACACGAGCAGCCGGTGGAATATCGCCACCACCATCAAGCACATCAATAAGGTTGCCTGTGTCATACAATGGTGATGATGCGTAGGCACGTTGTAAACCACCGACAATTAGCGTTATCTGGGTTGTCAGTTGTGTGGCACGCCAGCTTTTTTGCATTGTGCTGCCAAGTGCTATAACACTAACAGTCCCCAAAATAATCATGCCGAGTACAAACATGAAGTCAATGGAAATAAACCCGCGACGCTTGCGTCTGGCAAATGGCTTTTTAAGCTTGGCGCATTGTTTTTCGGGTGGATGAGGTTTTAGGGGGGTATTTGTCGTCATAGCGTTTCCTTTTCTTAGTAAGCTAGGGTTTGGGTGATGGAAAATATGCTGCTCATCAAAAGGCCAATTGCGATGGCCGCCAATGACATGAGTAAAATATTCAAAAAAGCTGCGGTTCTTTTGGCTTGCACTTCGACAGTTTCCAGCCAGCGGTCCACGAATTTAGCCAGGCTTTCGAGCCAGTTTTCCTGGGTTGAGAAGGCCGCTAAAATTGTATTGAGATCACGCGCTGGAAACTCGTGCCCCGCTTTAATAGCAGCGTCACCTAACGACATAGACCCAAGCAGTTTTCCAATGCCGGTAATGCGTGTGCGTATGTAGGGGCTAGCGTTTTGAGCCATTTTATAGAGGAAGCTGGAATTTATTTGCTGGCCCATACGTCCGGCTTCAACAACCGCAAAGATAAAGCTTGCTCCCATGCGTAATTTGTAAAAATTAAACGGCGGGAGGCGATCAAGCTTTGTGCGCCCACGAGATGTATAGGAGGGTACCGCCCAGGACAGAATTGCCGCAATTGCCGCAAATATAATGGCAAGAACATAGCCGGTATTTGCAAACCAAATAGTGAATTGAGCAAATATTCTCGCTGTCGCTGGCCACTGCTCAATGGGCCTTAGTTCTGTGAACGACGGATAAAGCTGCGCACCGGAAATATAAAGAATGCCTGACAGAATACAAAAAAGAACAATGGGGCCGGTCACGGCACTGGTGATGGCGCGGGTAATCATTAAGTCGGCACGCGCAATACGCGCCATACCTTCAAACAACCGGTGTGTATCGGCCTCACCGTAACCTGTCATCAGGAGTGTTTCTCCACCCGGGGCATAGAGTGCCGCTACGGTTGATAATTTATTGTGCGGGAGGGCGGCACGTAAATCCAGCAGGATATGATAAACATTTGATTTACCGCGTTGCTTATAAACATTGGCGGCCGTCATAAGGGCCTCTGAAAAAGGCATGCCAGATTGCGTTAAATCTGCAAGCAATTGCCACGTTTCGACACGCACTGCTTTGGTAAACGCGAGGCGGCGCAGTTTAAATCCGAGTGTTTCAATGATCTTCATTGTTGAGCTTCCCTGTTGATGACGGGTTTCAAACCACGTTTTTGAGCATCACTTGCATCCACAACGCCTGAGGACAGAAGTTTTGCGAGCTTATAGCTTATGGTTATCCCGCCTAATCCACCTTTGCTTTTAGGCTTTAGCCAATGCTTTCGCGCGCCTGCTTCATCTTGTTTTGAAACAAACTTGAAATAGTCATCATCGGGCACAATACATTCCGCAACAGCCGTGAGGCGCGAATAACCAGCCCAGGCTCTCTTCCCCAACTCTGTCGGGTAGTTTGAACACTGCGCGCAGCCTGACGTGTTGCGCTGATAGAGTGTGCTGGAGATGAACGGCTTTTCTTTGAAATCAAGTCGTTCATCTCTACCGTGCGCAAGGCCATACATCGTCATAATGTCCTGCGCGGCGGCTGGGTTCAGCGGGGTTTTACAATGCTCACACAAAAGCGGAATGAGGGTTTGTTTCATCAAGAGCGATATGTCGTCGCCGCCTGATAATTCACTGGCAGACGCGCCCATTTCAATGAGGCGGAACAGTATCTTATTGGCAGATGTGACGTGAAGTGTCGTATAGCCCTTATGCCCGGAAGCCACAAATTGCATGAATTCTTTAGCGGCGCCAACATCGCGGATTTCTGACATCACGCAAATATCAGGGTTGATACGCATAGCGTGCATTAAGGTCTTTCTATATTCAGCTTTGCGGTCTTCGCCATCCCCTGCGGATTTTACCGGTATCTGGGTAACGCCTTCGGCCTTCGAGACATATTCGACGGGATCTTCAACCGTGACGATTTCAATACGTCCGGCGCATTCTGTGGAAATACGGTCAATGGTGCGAATAAGCGTTGTGGACTTTCCATCCCCTGTCGACCCGCCAATGATGACACAGCCCTGCCTTGAAGCACGTTCATTTTTGAGAACCGCCATAATCTCGTCATCAAACCCGAGATCGTCCAGGTTACCTGCAACCGGATCATCGTCAGAATAGAACAGACGAAACACCATATGCTGTCCAATGTCAGACGTGCTTTCGTGGAAGCCTTTTTGACCACGTAGCTTGATGACATTGTCCGGGAGTGGAAACCCTGGCTTATGGTTGATGGAAAACGACTGCATAAGCATTTTTTGCATTGAGGTGTGACCTGCACCGGTTTGTGCTGCGTCAAAGGCAAAGGTTAAGGCCTGGATGCCTTCTTCCGGTGTCCATGGATCGCCCAGGTTTTGCCATTCCCCTGCTATTTTAACGCGGATTGTTGTCTTTAAATCGTGTTGGGTGATTTTAAAATCACTGGCGCGTGCACGCGCGACTTCTTCCACGAGCTTGATAAGCTTTTGTGATGCGGGTGTGGTCGCCTCGACAATAGACCGGGGCGTGTGTTCACTTCCCCCACTGCGCCCATAGAGTCTGGCAATATCTTCGATTGCAGCGGTGCGCTTCACTGTAGCCTCTGGAATAAGGCCTTTGTTCAAAAGCGCATTGCGTTCAATAATATAGTCATCATCGTGCATATAGCCAGTGGCGATAGTATATGTGCCGTTTTCATGCACGGCACAGAGTCTGCGAAACCGTTCTGAACCCACGTCTAAAATGCCGTTTTCCAGTACGTTTGCAGTCTGCCTGGACTTTACTTTGATGAACCGTTCAAACATCATTCTAATGCGCGCCCGTCAAAGACTTTCGTTTCCGGGGCGGTTTTTAAGGGGTCAACGCCCTGTTCGGTTTGCTTGACTTCAATCTTGAAGAAGATGAATTCATCGTCTGCATACCCGCCTGCGTCGTTATTTTCCCAACCGTCGCTGACATGGGGCAGAACGTGATCGCCTAAAGTATCGCTGACCATAACTTCATCACCAATGCGGAGAACCTTGACGCCACACGGCAGCGTATCACCAACGGTTACATGATAACTGTCGCCGGCGCGTTCATCGGCAATCATGGCCGTGTTCCGTTCCGCGTTTCCACCTGTGGCAATGACTGAATAACGGGGCGTGCAGCCATTGGTGCCTGACAAAAAGCCTGTCAAAAAGCCTGTCGCTTGCTCTTGCGCCTCAACTGCTTCGGGTGTTGCTGAGCGGGCGGGGTTTGCTTCAGGCACTGTGGCCTGTGACGGCAAACTGGTGACTGCCCCTGATGAAGGGCCAGGATTAACTGTTTCCAAGGGTTCTGCGGCACCGTTTGGACTGTCTTGTGTTTGTGTATTCAAGTCTGCCAAATCCTGCAATTTGGCGATGATATTTTCAACGGCAGCAATATAGTCATTCACGATTGCATTACGTTCCGTGCAGACCAAAAGCATCTGTTTTTCGGCTTCGCTCATGTTATATAATTCGCGGTCCTCAATGAGGTTCCGGTACGCATTGCGAAACTGATCAACAGGACAGCTTCCGATCACCATTTCCGTTGTCACCCGCAAATTTTCTGCGGCATTAACGGCCGGATTTTCCGCTGAATATACACTCGATGGCAGGGATGCAATAAGCCCTAAAGCCAGCAAAGGCAGTCTGATGGATTGCGCCTGACGTAAAGACTTTGAGGGCTTTAAAAACATGGCGGGGCTTTCTTTAATTACGGGGCGTTGAGGATATGCTGGCCAAAAGAGCCGCCTTGCGGGTGGTGCCCGCAAGGCGCGCTGTTAATAGCGGATGACTGGATCTTCCGTGACAAGATCAGGCCGTTTGATGCGCTCGCCCGGGTCTTGCTTTAGCAGCTCGAAGTAATTGTCAGACGTTTGCTTATGGTTGATTTCCGCTCCAAGGCTTTTCGCAGATGGAAACTTGGGGCACAGCTTATAGACAACCGCTGGGATGCGTTTTTGGAGATGGCCAATTGTATGTGATTTCCAATCTTTTGAACGCTTATAATAAGAATAACCTTTAAGCTCCCCGTGTGCGGGATCATAACGGTAAGTACCATACCCATCGTATCCCTCTGGGAGCTTTAACTTCATCACGGGATGTTTGGTGCGATGTGGTCTTGATTTTACCATCGCTGGCCAAGTCTTTGTTTTTTTAATTTTATGGGTTTTGTAATTATGATCATAAAAACATTTATAAAGCTTCCCTGTATCGTCATACCAACGAAAGGCTACAGTGTCCTTTTGGCTGTGATTTGACGGCAAATAATCCAGGCGCATCACGAGGCCAACGTTTTTAAACAATGCGGACATTTGTGTGGTTGTCATATTGGAATAGATGATCGGAGCTTCTTCGCGCGCCACGGCAGGTGCTGTGACGGCTAAAGCCAGCGACAGAGTCAGTAATGTGTTTTTAATGGGCATTGTTTTATCCTTTTCGTATGATTTTTCATATTATCCTCTTCCACTAACCACCACCATTGCTACCACCACGATTGCTACCACCCCCCTCACCGCTACCCGCGCCATTACCATCCCCGCCGAACTCAAGATCGCGACCATTTTCGGTGACGCGGCGGGTGACCGCAGAATCCCGGCCCCAGCCGTCGAGGGTGAAGTAAGTACAGAGACCCTCATGGCAGGATTTGTATAGATTTGGCTTCTTCCGCGGCGGTGCGGGTCTGCGGCAGGTGTTTGATTTCAGCGTCCACTCACCACGGCGTATAAATTGATGAGAACTCGCGTAGGTTCTTTCATAACCGTAGGTGGCAAAATCTTGTTTGTAGTATTTCTCAAGGCTCTCATAGTTCATCGAGCCTATGTCACCTGCTTTTGTGCAAGCTGCGGTCTTTGTTTTTACAACTTCGTGATGGCGCAAGAGCCGACTACAGGTATCTTCTTTAACTTGCCAATCCGTATAGGATGTTACATCAATGGGGGCACGGTCCCAGTCGTATGACTGCGTCAACACTTTCTTGAAACGCTGCTCGATGTATGTGCCATCTGTATACTTGATTACGCTTCTGTAAGCTGGCACCGGGTAAACATCCTGGCAGGCCAATTGTCTGGTTTCTTCGGTTTTGGTGAAGTCTGTATCAACATTGAACTGAACGGGCGCACTATCACAAAAATCAAAGTACAATTCACCGCGTGGATTTGATGTTAAAGACCCGTTTTTATCAACAATCACGGTGATAACCTTATACGGGTCATCCGGGTTTTTTATTTCTTTCGTGCGATACCGGTAAGTCGCCGCTGCAGGGTGCACTTTACCGGCAACTGTTTTTTGACACGTTTGATCAGGCGCATAAAACCAGGCATCTCTTGGCTCCCGACAATGCGTGCGCCCTGGCACGGCCGTCCACGCGCTATGCGTTATTTCACCAACAAGTTTATTGATCCGACTAACGGGCTTGAATGTCGTGCGCTCTTGACGAATACCAACGCCAAGCTTCGGGCTCTCACAGGGTATTGTGCGAAACCGTTTAAACTCCAGAGTTTGGAAATACAGGCCCTTTGCAATAGCATTGCCCATCATCGCCACCCCGCCGCGCGGTAAGGGGGTGGCGTAGTCAGTATCTATACAGGCCGGTATTGGAATTTCCTTGCCTAATTGTGTGGTTAAGGAATTTTCATTAATGAGACCAAGAAGCCTTGGCGCACCTGAAACGTTCACCCTGCCATCGCGCATGTAGCGCACGCGTTGAGCGGCACGGATTTGGGCAGGCTTGATGTTCGACTTGAAGTTATTCGTCGCATAATAAACCACCAGAAAGTCGTCACATAGACGCGCACGCACTCCCCAGTCGGTTACTTTGCGGCCATCAAGACGCGGAAAAAACCCTTCCGGAATTACATCGCTTGTCTCTAGCGTATCCAAGGCATCCTGGCCGCCAGAGCTAGCGTCCCAACCCTGCATCTTGTAGAGCATATCCGAATAGGTGAACGTCAGAAGGTCGGCGTAGTTGGCCGTTATACCGAAACGCACATGCGCGGCTTCATCCTCTTGAGCCACAACAACAGAGTGCAGTGACAACAAGCACAGCGCAGAGGCTGTAGACGCTTTTAGAATACGGGCGGCACGCTTTAAAATATGATCGACAAGTTTAAACATTAAGCTGGTGTTTCCTCTTCTGAATGCGGCGCAACCCGGTGGATGATTTCAAGCTCTTTGAACGTGAGTTTGATGTGACGCTTTACGCGGCTCAAACTTTTGATACTCGCGGTTTTAAGACTGGAGACACGGCGTAAGACTTCGCCTAATGCGGCAGACGTGGTCACTGTAACGGTCGAAACACCATTAATGTCGCCTTGACGGATACCATCCTCAATGCCCAAAAACGTGTTTTCAATCCTGTATTTTATTGAAGGCGCAGCTTCGCTGGATGTTTGATCTTTAACCTGCGTATAAGGCTTTAAGCCTACGTCAAACGGTATAAAGACCAAAAGCGTTTTGTCAGAAACCTGCGTTTTGTGCGGCCAATCCGCATAGACCAGCTCTGCGGCACGCGCAGATAAAATCTCGTTATGCTTTGGATTCAGGGTGAACACCTTAAACGCCGCCGCCGGTTCTTTTAGAATGCCGCGCAATTGTGGGTCGTCCATGAGCTGTGTGGCGCATCCTTCATTAACCAAACTCCAGCCTGGTACCGTTGGCCAGCTTTGAGAGAACGCCGCTTCACACCCTTTGGCAAAGGCTTCTACGTCTTCAACATATGGATATATTACAGTTTGGAGCTTTGCGGCCGCCGGTACATAGCTGTACCATTTCCACCCGAATTGACCGCTCGCGGATAATGCAACCACGACTGCAAGGCCCCCTAAAATGCGCTTTGTCGTTTTTGAGAATAGCGGCTTGCGCGGCTTAAACCCTGCGAACTCTCTTGGATCCAGCTTTGGATCTCGCAAAACGGCTATTGGGGTAAACGTATTAATGTCGTTGGTTAAGCCATCGGAATATAGAATACGTTTGTGACTGCTCTTTGGCAGTTCAGCAATGTATTGTAGAAGGTCTGACCTGGTTTCAAAAATATGCTCAGGCTCTAACGCAGGCCGTCCTTTCTCAAGTGTTGCAGTCAGCCAGATTGCGTTACTTTTGTCCTCAAAAGCAATCAAAACACTGCCATCTTGTTCTTCCTGATCAAGTTCAGACACAACAAGAGCCAGTAGCGGCGGGAGCCCGACAAATCCATCCCTGCCTTTTATTGATGCAGTGCGGTTACCCCAAGTCAGTTCGAGTTGTGATTTACCCGTCAGGTGCGAAGCAATATTATCAGATTTAAGCTCCCACTGTAGATTGCACAGACATGGAATTCCGCCGTAGCTTGTTAATCTTGCGTCCATTACTTGCCCCCCCGGCTATGGGCAATGAGGGAGGGGCGCACAAAAACAATCATGCGGATTTTCTGAACCCGTGATTTATTGCTGCCCCCAAGGCCTATAAATTTTGCAATACCCGTGCCAGCTTGCGTGCGTCTTGCAACCTCTTGTTCATAGCCCGAGAGAATTAAGGTTTCTCCCGGGGCTAACACGCTGTCGTTTTGAATGGCGCGTTGATCAATCACAGGAAGCTGAACCGTGCTTCCCCCTGATGTAAAGCTGTCCAGGCTGGTCAAATCATTTTGCAAAATGGTCAGTGAAAGCTGAATTTGGTTGTTATCAATAAGGCGCGGCAGGGCGTGTATGGAAACACCTGTGTCAACGGTGGCGGTTTGCACTTCCGTTGTATTGCCACTGTCACTTGTTGTTGTTTTAGTGCCCGCCACATAGTTTGTAGAGCGGGTTAAAACAATTGGAGACACAACACCGCTTTGGGCTATCGTGCTGCCTAAGCGGTAATCCACCACAGCCCCATTGGTTGCCAGGGCTTTGAAGTTCACCGCAGAATTGCCGCGTGAGAGTGTTATAACACCATTGCCAGTCACCGCACCTGCCGCACCAAGTAACCCTGCCGTATTGCCGCCGTCTGTTTTTGCCAGATTAAGGCCAACGCCAAAGTCATCGGATTTATCGGCATCCACAAAATAGATAGCCACTTCCAAGCCAATGCGTGTGGCATAGGTGATCTGGTAATCTTTAATCACACGCTGCGCCGCCTTTTGGACAGACGGTGGGCCAAAGATGGTTACGCGACCTGCGTTCCTGCTTAAGGTCATAGACGCTGGTGACGGAACCACTGGTTTTAGAGCAGCCTCAAGTTCTGCCCATGGGTCTTGTGATGTCTTCTTGGTTAAAGACACGGAACGTGTTGCGCCTGATGTACCGCTGACACCTGCAACAGATGTGCTGAACTCTGTAGAATTGGCAGGAATGGGCAGCTTGTAGGTTTCTGTAACCATACGGTTGAAGGTGATGGCTGTGCCATCATACTTCCAGCCGATGTCCATACGGGCAGAGACAATATCCAGGAACTTTGAAAGTGCGCCTTCATGGGTTATTTTGAGTGCCCCGCCAATAGGAAAACCCATCAAGTCGCCAGTGGGCGTTAAAGTGCGCTTGCGAATATTCACAGGAATACCTGTTTCGCTTGCAATGTATTTTGCGATAGCATCAATGTCTGTTGGTTTTTTAAGATCGGCCTTAAAGCCGCGCGCGCCTTCCAGTTTTTTTGGTAAGGGCTTACCGCTGCGTGTTCCGTGATCAACCTTTACGGCTTCACCATAATAAGGCTGTGCTTCGAACAGGACTTCGCCGCGCTGTGCTGCACGTAGCTGGCGTTGTTGCTCTGCTGTCAGATTGCTGATTTTAGCAACTGCATTGTTTGCGTCTTTGGTTGTTTGGCAAGCCACAAGAACACCACATAGAGCCGTAGCAACCATAAGGCGGGCAAAGCGCCCCAAATTAGAGCTGAACGACTTTTCTTTGATATCATATCTCATGTGCTTCGCTGGACTGACAGCGCATTTCATGCGCGAGAAGTTCAGAGACCGCATATGCGTAGCTTGTGCATTCTGGAAAAGCACATGACCAAAATTAAGTCGTTCAGCTCTATAATATGGCTTGTTCACAGAGCTGATCCAATCTTGATAACCTTGTTTGAAAAGACACGCACGGATGGCGGATGACCTTGAGAGCTAAACCCTTTGATCACGTGTTCGAGGGCCTCTTCAAAACTGCCGACTTTTGTTAGGGGTACTTTGAGCTGCCAAGCGCCCGTGCCAGTTGCGATGACTGTATAGCCCGCCTCTTTACCCCAGCGTTTAATCACGTCTGTGAGGTATTCATCTGACTGCGCCTTCCAAACGGAGGGCGATACCGTAGCCGTGTTATTAGTTTGGTGGGGTAGTTCAGAGGTGATGAAATGACCGTTGGTGTCGAATTTAAGAACGCCAGCGCTTAGGTTGGACTGGCGGGTTGTATCATTCGCAAACGTGAGGACTTCGGCTAGGGTGGGGGATGTGTGGAAGCTGGTAATTAAAGTAGCTAATAGTAGTCTGCCGATCGGCCTTGATAAACCGGCATTATAATACGATTTTTTCGCAAACGTTTTCTTTATTCGTAGAAACCCGTAGTGGACTACCCTTACCAAACTCTTGATGAATAGATGTGATAGCTGGATAAAGAAGAAGTAATCTAATTTTTGGCCCCGCTTTATCAACTTTTGATACAACCAATATGTATTTTTCATCTTTTGCGTAAACAAGCATTTGGTATTGAGGAACGCCTGATGCGGCCGAAAACCCAACAAGTACAAACTCATATTCAAATGGTGTCTTTGACTTAACAAAATCACGGAGTCCTTCAAGCGTTATCAACGATATACTTCTCTGATGCTTTAAGGTCTCACTCATGAGACCCATCTATTATATTACTAAACTTCTTAAAACTGGCTTACATCGAAAAACTTAATAACGCAAGTGTAAGCATATTGTTATATTAGGTTATTTAAAGTACCCGATAGGGGATCAGTAAATCCCACGCCTTTAGGCGGCATGGGATAGCTATGGTTTTAGGTTAGACTGGGGAGACTTGCTTCCCATCTATCTGCAATAGACCACGTTTTTCTATGTCTGAGCGCGGGTCAGCAGCTTGTCCGTCGTGGTGCCGTAGAGAGTGCAGAATTTACCGGTTTTCTTTAACGTTTTCACGCCCGATTCAAGAATTTCATCATTGCTCATTTTAGCTCTGCCCGACGATGCCAAAGAGCGACTTACCCAGGTTCGCTTGCCCAGCCTCGACACGTTTGAGCATGGATTTCAGCCAGCCAATCGGGTTTTTAATGTGATCTGTTCCACTTGGGCCGTAATGGTCTAACACCAAACTCAGAATGGTTGGGATGTCTTGCCCGAATGATGCAACCGCGTCAGACCAAAGACTTGCATAAATCCCGTTAGCATCTGCTCTGGCCGCTGCCACATAGTGCAGATTCTGCCATGTCACATCACCGTAAAGAGCCTTGATATCCTCAATCCATTCGGGTGGGGCCGCATTCGCAACAAGATCAAGGCTGATAACCTCATCTTTAGTCTTTTCTGTGCTCTCCGCTGGATCAGAGGTATCGGGGATGCTCGGGATTTCCGCTTCTAAAGTCTCTTTTGCATTTTCAATAAGGGGTTTGCCCTTATTACATATTACAATGGAGTTATTTGTATTTGTATATAGTAGGTCATTATTTTCCGACTGGTAAGACTCTTTATTCTTACATTTAACGATTAAGCTCTTGAGCTCCTCAAGAATATCTACAGAAATTGTGAGTAACTCTAGCAGCTCGTTTGTGCCCAGATTTGCAATACGTCTGGGGAGTGCGTCAAAGCGCTCCAGAATGGCGTCCGGTACCGCGTCCAGGCTGCGTATGGCCACCTTAATGCGCCGGCGCACAACAGAGATACGCTTGCGAACCGCGTCTTTCTCTGTCCGTTCTGCCTCTCGTAGCGCCCAGGCGTGCAGAAGTTGTGGTAAAGCATCTTCAAGGGGACTCAAATCAATCCCGGATATGAATGTGATTTCTCCAAACTCGTGATCAAAGCTGCGGTGTCCCCCGTCCAATGTACGGTTTTGGGCAAAGCCGACGCGAATAAGTGTTTGGATATGGTTATATATCGTGCGCGTTGAAGCGCCTTCCTCGGCGGCCAGTCTGCCCACCCGTACCGGGCTGATAGGCTTTTGCGCCGAGATCGGAATAAACCGCACGAGCTGCTTGGCTGTGTCGCGCACCGCGCGTTTGATCAGCCCCAAGCTGCTGGCAATATCCAAAGCCCTGTAAAGCTCGGCTCGATTAAACTCTGGTTCAATTTTTGGCGCGGTGGCCCGATTGTTTTTAGTACTCATTGTTCTGTCCTGTTTTTAGGGCAGAACGAACCATTATATTAGGCTGCAAATATTTATGCGCATAAACTGCGTTTTTTACTTGTCTAAGTGCTGTCGGAATGGTAAATCTGAATTTGGGATAAAGAATTACCACTCCTCGTACGGTTCGCCCTGCGGGGATGTCTTTTTTAGGGGGTCTGTTTTACTCCTGTGTGACTGCTCATTGTGATTCTGGTAGTGAGTCGCAGTTATAACTTGGTTGCAGCACAATATATAGTATTTAGATAAAGGCGGCGGCGTTGGTCTGGTATTTAGCCAATCCCTCAAGGTATTAGAGCGTGTTGCGTTTGATCGGTTTTCGAGCAAATGGAACACGCAGCACCAACAAACAAGTGAAGCTGTGCATCTCGCTTTATCGAATGAATTCAATAAAACGCGATACACTCTAATCTCGTTCCATATCGACATAATGGCTACCTGTTGTTCCCGGTATCGTCCGTGTGTGTGTTCACATATATGGTTCTTTGACTGTACACTTTGTCTTTTGTCATTGAGAAGCCGCTATTGTAATTGCCATAGAAATAAAGTGTTTCATCGCCAATCCTGGTCTTGAAGCCGTAATTAAGGTGTGTAGGACGGCTACCAAACCATCTATCACAAGAATATTCCACGGGGGGTTCGTCGCGCCCACCACCACCGCGCCGGTAAACAACACCTGACGCGCAATAAAGCCCGCCGCCTCCGATACCAGTTGACCCGATACCAGAGCCTTCGCAAATGCCAAATGGGGACTTCCGCTTTTTGAGCCGCTTCAGCATATAGGCTTTGGCATCAGCACATCCAGTAGGAAAACCAGCCGGCAAACATAAAATAACTTTACAGTCTATAGTTGCTGCTTGAACTGGGGTGGTGACCTGTAATAAAACAGCCGCCAAAATATTTGCCATTTTTATTTTCATAGTACCTGTCAACCCATCTTTATTTTAAACAGTGTCCGCGTGGCATCAACTGTCCACGCTCTCGCTCCGCTTCACGATTCAAGGCTCTAATAAGTTAGTAGCTTATTAGAGATATCCTGTAAACTTAGTTTCCTTATGCTTGCGTTATTAAGTTTTTCGATGTAAGCCAGTTTTAAGAAGTTTAGTAATATAATAGATGGGTCTCATGAGTGAGACCTTAAAGCATCAGAGAAGTATATCATTGATAACGCTTGAAGGACTCCGTGATTTTGTTAAGTCAAAGACACCATTTGAATATGAGTTTGTTCTTGTCGGATTTACCGCTAGGGGGATACCTCGCTACCAAATGCTTGTTTACGCAAAAGATGAAAAATACATATTGGTTGTATCAAAGGTCAATATTTTTGGCGCAAAAATTAAGTTACTCAACCTTGATATTGGGGCGGTTA
>CBDHDW010000013.1:0-1560000 GCA_965261915.1 Candidatus Poriferihabitaceae bacterium
TATGTTTTGTGGGCGCAATACAATTGAACCGGCCCCAGGTCCACCACTTGATATCGACAATGTTTCGCCAGTGCTTGTGACAAAGTTCAACCCCGCAGCGGCGCGCTCGACTTTCCCTGTCAGAATATTTGCAGTACCCAGAAAATCTGCCACAAACAGATTGGCCGGCATGTCATACAGCTGTTGTGGCGTGCCAATTTGCTGGATCACGCCGCCATCAAGAACGGCCATGCGATCAGATGTGGTGTTGGCTTCCTCCTGATCATGGGTCACGAAAATCGTGGTCAGGCCAAGCTTGCGTTGCAAGGCCAACAGCTCGCGCCGCATTTGAACCCGCAGGCTGGCGTCAAGATTTGACAGGGGTTCATCAAGCAGCAAAACCTCGGGTTCAACCACCACCGTGCGTGCCAGGGCAATCCGCTGTTGCTGCCCGCCCGAAAGTTGGTTTGGCATGCGGTCTGACAGGTGTTTCAACCCGACCAGATCAAGCGCTGAATCAACGCGCGGGGCAATTTCATCACTTGGCATTTTGCGTTCGCGAAGCCCGAAACCGACATTGTCGCGCACGGAAAGGTGCGGCCACAGCGCGTAGGATTGAAACACCATGCCGACATTTCTTTTCCATGGCGGCAGATCCAGAACGTCTTTTCCCCCGACCCGGATAGTGCCTTTGGGGCGTGGCCCGAACCCGGCGATTGCCCGCAAAAGGGTCGATTTTCCAGAGCCTGACGGGCCGAGGAATGAAAAGAACTCACCCGGTTTTATTGACATGGTCACGCCGCTCAGAACCTCGGTTTCACCAAAAGAAAGGTGTAGATCCTCGATCTCGATACCCAACATTTTTTTCGCCATTATCTTAGTCTCCAGATGGACCCGAAAGGATCGCTGTGGGGCGTTACTCAGCGGTGCCCGATTGTTTCAATTTCTTGTCGCGTTCAATGATGAATTGCGAGGATAGCATGCCGATCGCAACGATGATGACCGCAACGATGCCCAGGGCGGCGCCTGCGCCACGCCCGGATGGTGTCTGCATGAACAGGTAAATCCCGTAGGCCAGTGGTGCGTCACTGGTTGAGCTGACTAGCATGATCGTCGCCGAAAGCTCCACCGCTGCAGTGGCAAAACTGGTCACAAAACCGGCCAGAATCCCACCTGACATCAGAGGTAAGACCACCCGCCGGATGGTCCGGATTTTGGTTGCCCCCAGGCTTTCGGCGGCTTCTTCCAGCGAGGCACTGACCTGTTGCAATGCGGCCATACAGGCGCGCAGCGCATAGGGCAGTCGCCGGATCATTAGCGCCAGGGCAATGATCACCCACCAGCTGGCCATAGGTTGATCAGAAAACGGGATATTTACGCCGTGGAACATACGCAGATAGCCGATGCCAAGTACTACGCCGGGCACCGCCAAGGCGGCCGTTGCCAAATAATCCAAAGCGTTGCGGCCAAATATTCCGGTGCGTAGCACAATGTAGGCAATCGCCGTGCCGATAATGATGTCAGCCGTAGCCGCAATCCCTGCGTACAGAAGCGTATTGATGATATAGTCTTTGGAGCCTTCCCACATTTCGACGTAATTTTGCAAAGTATAGCCGTCGGGCAGGGGCGCGTAGGACCAGATCGTGCCAAATGACAACAGCAAAAGTCCGATATGCGGTGACAGCACCAGGATCAGGATGAGCCCGACCGCGCCATAGGCCAGAATTTTCTCTCGGGTATTCAAATCGCGCTTGGCCATTCCGCCGCCACCTTTTTGAACGGTGGCATAATCCTTGCCGCGCATGAACAGGAACGATACCCAGAGAGAAATGATTGAGAACAGCACCAATATGCACGAAATCACATAGCCCATCGGGTCTGAGATTCCGATGGATGAAATGCGCAGAAATGCCTGCGGTGCCAGCATGTTATTGACGTTAAGCAGCAACGGCGTGCCGAGATCGTCAAATACTTTGATGAACACCAGTGCCGCCCCGGCTATATAGCCCGGCATCGCCAGCGGGAAAACGATGCGACGAAACAGGCGCAGACCGGATGTGCCAAGATTTTGCGCCGCTTCTTCCATTGAGCGATCAATGTTGCGCAGTGAGGCCGAAAGATTGATCAGGATGAAGGGGAAATAGTGAATGGATTGCACCAGGATCACCCCGTTCAGACCCTCCATAAACGGCAATGAAATTCCAAACTTGTCCTTTAGTAACAAGTTAATCGTGCCGTTGCGGCCAAAGATCAGCTGCATTGCCACTGCCCCGACAAACGGTGGCATGATCAGGGGGATAAATCCCAGACTTTGGATCACAATTGAGCCGGCGAAATTGAAACGGGTGGTGATATAGGCCAGCGGCAGGGCGATTGCGGTCGCCAACACCACCGACATGGCCGACACGTAAAGCGAGTTCCAGAAGCTTTCGCGGAACAGCGAAGTCTGAAAAAAGTCGACGAAGTTTTGCAATGTCAAAGCGCCCGACGCCGGGTCTTGAAAGGCGACAAAAATCACCATCGCTACCGGCACGACCAAAAGTCCAATCAACAACAAAGCGATGAACATGGCGACAAGGCCAATACCGCTCATGTTGGGCAATATCCGTTTTGGCAGACGGTCAGCCAAACAAAGACCACAGGCGTGTTTGGGGGAAGCCTGTGACATCAGGATTTCCTAAAGTGTGCTTTGACCCGGGGACTAAAGCCCGAAATTGGTGGGGCGTATTGATGCGATCTGTTGATGATCAGCACGGCATACTGGCGCAATATACGCCCCAATCTTGAGCTTAATCTAGACTAAAGTGCGAGCGCTTGCTCTGCCAGTTCCTGGGCGCGGCGATAGTTTTCGACTACCATCGCATCCCAGGTCTGTTCAACTTCAGCCTGGCGAAGACCCACTTCATCCGTGGCCTTCTTGCGCTTCTTTGTGAAAACCCCCGCAAAATCAGCATCAAGGCTTTGAGCCTCTGTGATTGGGCTGGCCTCTATCAACGTGCGTGCCTGTGCAATCAAATCCGCCACTTCGGCATTGCCGCTGTCGGCATGTTTGGCTTCAGCTGACTGAATGGCACCAACAGCGTCACGAAGATCATCCAGGCGATAGGTGATCATCACGTCAAACATCGAGTTCACCAGATTGTAGCGTGCCCCGGATTTCTCAACATCAAACTTGACCGCAGCACCTATAGTGCTGCCCTCGGCAAAAGGATTGGGAAAACCCTCTGGTGCCGCCGAATATGTCGCCGGATTGATCGGCAGACGCATGATCGCCGGGTCCAGCAGAACCTGTTGGCCATCGGGTGTCAGCAGGTATTCGATAAAGGCAATCGCGCCATCCTGGTTGGGGGCATCCTTGACCACGCCAACATTGGCAGGCACCAGTGCGGTCACTGTTGGATAAGCGAAATCAACCGGGAATCCGGATGCTTTTGACGAAAAACCAAAGAAATCGATCACAATGCCGAGGCCGAAATTACCCGTGTTGACGCCGTCTGGCACACCAAAACTACGTTCGGTCACCGACGCAAAGTTTCCGGCGATCCATTTCCATTCGGCCCAGCCCTTGTCCCAGCCTTCGCCTTGCAACATGGTTTCAACTGTCAGGTGCGTAGTGCCCGAACGCGAAGGTGCCGACATGCCAACATGCCCGTGATAGGCAGCGTCTTTCAATTCAGCCCATTCCGTCGCCGGAGAAAGATCATTGGCCTTCAAATAGCGTTCGTTCCACATGATGCCGTAGCCGGCACCAGCAAAGCCGAAATATGTACCGTCTTTGTCATTGAGCGGGTAGGACCCGATCAGATCAGGTATGCCCTCCGAGGTAATTTCTACCTTGGCCAGCAAATCATCTGATTTCAAAACTTCAAACGCATCCGGTGCCGAGGCCCAAAAAATATCGGTGCCGTTTGCACCGGCGGTTTCCTGGATGAACTTTACCCCAGCAGAGGTTTTCTTGTTCAAAATCTCCAGATCATAATCTGGATGCGCCGCTTCAAATGCCGCCTCAATCGGGGCTGTCATCGAATCCGGAAAGGATGTGACTACGTTGATGGCACCACCTGCCACAGCGGCACCGGCAAAAGCCGTCAGCCCCATTGTGGCGACGGTGGTCAATAGAATATTCTTCAATGGTTTTCTCCTCTATTTTTTCATTTTCAAACTAACATGCTACATGGGTAATGTAACATGCCAAGAAAGATAACGCCATATACGCTTGCCAACATGTCAGGTTTGGCGATAACTTTAGACTGTTTTTTGTAAACCCGAAAGACTCCAATGGTCGAGACTGCGCACCCGAAAGTTACTCCGATGCCCTTAAAAGATGAGGCTTTCCGCGATCTGGAACGCATGATTGTTAATGGCGAACTCGAACCAGGACGGTGGGTTTCAGAAGTAGACCTGGTTGAAGTGTCAGGCCGCACGCGGGCCCCTGTCCGGTCTGCGATTCAGCGACTTGCCGATGAGGGATTGCTTAGAATCGTTGCTCGTCGAGGCGCGCAGGTTTGTCCAATTGATCATACAGAACAGTTCCGCCAGAACAGTTCCGCTCGCTTGAGTTGCGACGTGTCGTTGAAAAGCTGATCGCGCAACATCTGAACAGAGACAGACAATGGCCGAGATTTCGAAAGGATTCACTGAAGTCAGCGTGTTTGGGGATCAAATGGCAATGACGGAGCTGGATGCCAGGTGCTTTGAGATTTTAATCAAGGCAGCCGACAATCAATTTGCAGCGCGGTCGCTGACTTCCGTAAAGGGTCTTCCCCGTCGATTTTGGGTGCTACATCAAGAGCGTTATGGGAATCGATCGGATGGCAAACGCGCACGCACGGGTCGCTTCAGCTGTTAGCGTGGCCGATAGCAACGGCGCGGCCCAAGCGGTTGATGCTTTGGGTCAATTTATGACGTGAAGGTTAAAGTCATCTGACGTTCCACAATCCGGCTTTTTATTGGCAGCTTGAGGTTCGGACAAGCCGAGCGCCATCTTGAAAGCAGGGTCGTGGCATCAGGTGGTCCAGATCGTTGGCGTCCTCATATCCGGCCGCAATCGCAAGATAACGGGCGAACAAAATGTCCGGGAGCAGATGCTGCGCGCGTGCCGCCAAGCGCGGCGCAATTCCAAGCCGTTTCTCGGCTTGGGCAAGCAGCAGAACGCCAGCATCCGAGGTGATCTTTCCACCGTCGAACGCGGCGGTGACTTTTTTACCAGAAACGGCTGGAAATGCGGGGAAAACTGGGGCAATATCGGTCATGGCAGTGGCGCGCTTTCTGTCCAGTGTATCGGATGGTTACGCTCCGCTGCCAACTCAGAATCACCAATCCGGTGAATAATCTGGGTTAGAACTATGAAACTTAATGAAAATGGGAGAAAACTATGAAACACTTTATACTAGGAGCAGCGGCGGCGATTGTGATTGCGAGCGCCCCTGTGACGTCTTTGGCGGAAACGATCCGTGTGACCTTGCAGTTGCCCGAAACACATTCGTTGGGCATGAACTGGCTGGACTTCGCGAAAATCGTTGAAGAAAAATCGGGCGGCGACCTGAAAGTCCAAATGTTCCCGTCGGCACAACTCTTTAAGGACAAGGAAGTTCCGGGCGCGGTCGGTAGCGGTGCTGTTGAGGCTGGATCCTCGTTCATTGGTCGCTTTGCAGGTTCGGTTCCGGCCGTTGAAGTTGTCAGCATTCCGTTTATCTTCGCCAATGAAGCCCACATTCGTGCGGCCATCGCCCCAGGTTCGGACATGCGTCAAATTCTGGATGCCGCGGTTCTCAAAGAGACCAACAACAGGATTCTGTGGTGGCAGGCCTTTGGCCGCAACATTTATCTGAGCAACGGCGGGCCGATCGCGATGCCGGCCGATCTGAAAGACCAAAAGGTTCGGACTTACGGAAAGATGGCCGGCTGGACAGTTGAAGCCCTTGGCGGGGCTCCAACAATGATGTCCGGTTCCAAGCAGTTCCTTGCCTACCAGCAAGGCGCTGTTGATGTTGGCACGACGGGTGTGTCGGCTGTGAAGTCACGCAAGCTCTACGAAGTAATGGATCATATGACCCTCACTTTAGACGCTGCCGTGGAATTCGTTGCTGTGATTAACAACGATTTCTACGAGGCTCTGTCGGACGAGAACAAGGCAATTATCGATGCGGCCGCACTCGAGGTCGAACAAAGGTTGCGCGATCAAATCTACACCCAAGAGACTGAGATCATCGAGGAAATGAAAGCGCATATGACTGCCGTGGAATTGACTGAGGAGCAGCGCGCCCTGTGGGCTGCTGCGACTAGTGGGATTGCCGGGCGTTTCGTTGAAGAGACCGGGGATATCGGGGCAGCAGCCCTGGCTGCTATACAGGCTGCAATGACCCAGTAAGGCGCTTGTAGAAGCGGCTCTGTGGCCGCTTCTACTTCTCCATTGAGGGAAAAAATGGGAAGAATCAATATGTTGGCTCGTATCGTTGACAGCATTTCTGAAGTTACCGGCGTGATCAGCGCCTGGTGTTTGTTCTTGATTGGCTTTTTTATAACATTCGAAGTTGTGATGCGGTATGTCTTCAATTCACCGACCATCTGGGTCGATGAGATAAGTCGGATTTTGCAGGTTTGGGTTGTATACTTGGCGGCGGCCTATGTTTTGAAACATCGCGAGATGGTCACGATCGACCTCATCCTTAGCAAGCCAAATACACTTCTTCGCCGCCTTGCTGAAAGCGTTGCGATCGTTATACTTTTCATCTTTGCGGGCGTTGCCTGTTACTACGGGTTCCAGATCTGGCTAAAATCCACATTGGCCGGTCACACAACCGACACTTTTCTCGCACCCCCAAAATTGATTACGCACGCCCCTGTGTGGGTTGGAAGCGCACTTTTGATGCTGCAAGGCCTAGTTCAGCTCTATCGTGTCTGGACTGAAGACCTTCCCGAAGACGACATTCTGGAAGGAGCACGCTAAATGGAAGCGGTTCTCATTCTTGTCGCCCTGATAGCACTCTTGTTGCTGCGCACACCGGTAGCGTTTGCGCTTGGAGGATTGGGCGTAATTCTACTGGCCCTCAAGGGGCTGCCTCTTGTCGCCGTCCCCCAGCGACTGCACGGGGCAATGGACAGTTTCGAGCTGTTAGCCGTGCCAATGTTTCTCCTGATGTCGAATATCCTTCTTAAAGGAGGCGTTGGACGGGATCTTTTTGCCGCCGTCCAAAGCTGGGTGGGGCATTGGCCCGGCGGGCTGGGTGTCGCAACCATTATGTCCTGCACACTTTTTTCGGCAATCTCAGGTTCTTCCGTTGCGACCGCCGCAACCATCGGCACAATGGCCATCCCCGAGATGTCTCGGCGTGGTTACGACAAACCGTTCGTATACGGCATGCTGGCAGCTGGTGGCACCCTCGGCATCCTAATCCCACCATCGATTCCTCTGATCATTTACGGCGTAGTGACAGAAAGCTCAATCCCGACACTTTTCCTGGCCGGTATAGGGCCGGGGCTGTTCCTTGCCACAGCGTTCATAGTCTACGGCATCTTGTTTTCGAAGTTCTCGGGCGCGTACCAACATATCCCAAAAGCTTCCTGGGCCGAGCGCGGGCGTTTGTCGCTCATGGCGCTGCCAACTGTAGGCCTGGCAGTTGCGGTTGTCGGGTCAATCTATGCCGGTATCGCTACGCCATCGGAAAGTGCTGGTCTGGGATTTGTAATAGCCCTGATTATTACCTTTGCAATGGGCAGGATGAACTGGACCAAGCTGCGCGAGGCGGTTGAGGGTTCGCTTCGGACATCTGTAATGGTACTAATCATCGTTGCCGGGGCCAAAGTGTTTTCCTACGCGATTACGCTTTACCTGATCCCGCAGTCGATCAGTTCGTTACTGACGGAGAACATCTCGACACCCAGCTTGTTCATTCTGGCGGTCGGTCTCGTACTGCTCTTCGTGGGCTTCTTCTTGGAATCCTTGTCCATGCTGCTGATTATGGTTCCAGTGCTGCTGCCTGCGGTTCTCAATATCGGTATAGACCCAATTTGGTTCGGCATTTTCTTTGTCGTTTTGATTGAAACGGCCCTGATCACGCCGCCGGTTGGGATGAATCTCTTTGTCATCCAGGCAGTCGCCGGGGCCAAGCTACAAGAAGTCGCCCGCGGCGCGATGCCGTTTGCCTTCATCATGCTGGGTACCGCGGTATTGCTATGGTTCTGGAAAGATCTCGCGCTTTACATCCCCTATGAACTCGTCCGTTAGGGTAGGTATCGACGGAACCGTCGAGCACAACGGTTCATGATACCCAATCAGTAATGGTTGTCTGGAACAACCCCAGACCAGGAGCCGCCCTTCCGATAATGATGCAAAGCGCTCTTAATTATATCTTTAGTGGTAGCAATTCCCTAAAAAAACTGTAAGCAATCGCGCGATATAAATTATGGATTAATGCCGATGATTGACATAGAATCGCGAGCCTTCGGATTTAGTCCATTGATTAACACGCGCTCTTTAGTAGGGAACGCCACTGCTACGGTTCACCGTATGAACCAGGATCATTAACATGCCAAATATTTCACTTCCGGACGGCTCCGTCCGGCACTACGATAATCCACTCACTATTGCCGATGTCGCAATGGACATTGGCCCGGGTCTGGCCAAAGCCGCCCTCGCTGGTAAAATTGGCGATCAGGTGGTTGATACCAGCACATTGCTTGAAGATGATTGTTCTTTGGGAATTATTACGGCAAAGGATGAAGATGGTCTCGAAGTCATTCGCCATTCCACTGCGCATTTACTTGCTCAGGCAGTGAAGCAGTTATTCCCAGAAGCGCAGGTAACCATCGGTCCGGTTATCGACAATGGCTTTTATTATGATTTTGCCTATGAGCCCGGTTTTTCTGAGGAAGATTTGTCGGCTATCGAGAAACGCATGGGTGAGCTGGCGAAAGCGGACTACTCCGTCGAGCGTTCTGTTATGAAAAGGGATGAGGCGGTTGAATTTTTCCGAAATCTGGGCGAAATTTATAAAGCTGAAATTATTGAATCGATTCCCGGGAATGAGGAATTGAGTCTGTATGGTCAGAACGACTTTACCGATTTGTGCCGCGGTCCGCACGTCCCCGGCACCGGACACCTGAAAGCGTTTAAGCTGATGAAGCTGGCAGGGGCTTATTGGCGGGGTGATTCCAATAATGAAATGCTGCAGCGTATTTACGGTACCGCCTGGGCGGATAAAAAGCAGCTGAAAGAATACCTGCTTCAACTGGAAGAAGCGGAGAAACGCGACCACCGGAAGCTTGGCAAACAGCTCAACCTGTTTCATATGCAGGAAGAAGCCCCGGGGATGGTATTTTGGCATCCGAAGGGATGGGCGTTGTATCAGGTTCTCCAGAAATACATGCGCGATGAGCAATTGAAGCGTAATTATCGTGAAATCAATACACCTGAGGTGGTTGATTTTTCTTTGTGGGAAAGATCGGGTCATGCGGACAAGTTTGGTGATGATATGTTTTCGGTTGAATCCGAAGGCCGTAACTTCGCATTGAAACCGATGAACTGTCCCTGTCATGTGCAAGTGTTCAATCAGGGGTTGAAAAGTTACCGTGATCTTCCATTGCGATTCGCAGAGTTCGGTTCCTGCCATCGCAATGAGTTATCGGGGGCACTACACGGGCTTATGCGGGTGCGTGGCTTTGTTCAGGACGATGGCCACATTTTTTGTACTGAAGAGCAGATTCAGGCCGAAGTGTCGGATTTCATCGATTTTCTTCATCATGTATATCACGCCATGGGATTTGATGAAGTGATCTATAAATTGTCTACTCGTCCGGACAACCGGGTAGGTAGTGATGAAGACTGGGATAAAGCTGAAGCTGCGTTGGCGCAGGCGCTGGACAGTAAGAATCTCGAATGGGAGGTACTTCCCGGGGAAGGCGCTTTTTACGGGCCCAAAATTGAATTCTCGTTAAAAGACAGTATTGGCCGTATCTGGCAATGTGGTACCATGCAAGTCGATTTCTCTATGCCCGGAAGACTGGATGCCCAATACATCGCCGAAGACGGCTCAAAGCAGGTTCCGGTGATGCTGCATCGTGCGCTTTTGGGTTCAATTGAGCGATTTATTGGTATTTTAATCGAAAACTGGGAAGGTAAATTCCCGGTTTGGTTGGCACCGGTTCAAGCGGTTGTGATGAATATTACGGATAAACATGCCGAATATGTCGAAGCAGTTGTAAAAACCTTGAAAAAACAGGGATTTCGCGTGGAATCTGACTTGAGAAACGAGAAGATCGGCTTTAAAATCCGCGAGCACACGCTCCAGCGAATCCCGTATCTGCTTGTGGCAGGGGATCGTGAAGTTGAAAGCGGAGCGGTCGCCGTTCGAGTTCAGGATGGAACAGACTTGGGAACACTCTCTCTGGATCAGTTTGTTAAAGACTGTATGGAGTAGTATTTTCGAACAGGCTTACATAAACGTATTGAGGAAAAAGACATAGCAAAACAGAAGCAGGTTCGTATAAACGAACAAATTTCCAGTGACCCGATTCGGGTAATTTCGGAAAGCGGAGAGCAGTTGGGAATAATTTCGCTGCAGCAAGCAATTGAAGCAACAGAATCTGCGGAAATGGATTTGGTGGAAATTTCACCGAATGCCGAGCCGCCGGTTTGCCGAATCATGGATTATGGCAAGTTTCTTTACAACGAAAGCAAGAAACGCCAGGATGCCAAGAAGAAGCAGAAACAGATAACCGTAAAGGAAATCAAGTTTCGACCGGGGACTGATGTTGGTGACTATGATATTAAAGTCAGGAAACTGACAGCGTTTCTCGATGCCGGCAATAAGGTCAAAGTGACAATGCGGTTTAGAGGGCGGGAAATGGCCCATAAGGAACTCGGTATGGATATGCTGCACCGGGTTCGGGACGATTTAAACGAGCTTGCTGAAGTTGAGCAGGAGCCGAAGCTCGAAGGGCGCCAGATGGTTATGGTGATGGCGCCAAAACGGCGTTAGGCGTTAGATATCGCTTTATACCGATTTAGAAAAGATTTTTAGAGTCGAGAAGTAGTCCTTTCCAGAACTACCATCGCTTTTTTAAACCGGCGCGAAGGTGCCAGCGGATTTTGGTTCCGCAAGAATAGCTGCAAAATGTATTGCCGTTATACCAATACTGGAGAAGAAAATGCCAAAACTTAAAACCAACCGGGGTGCTGCAAAGCGCTTCAAACGAACTGCTTCGGGCAAGTTCAAGCGATCTCAGTCGCACCTGAATCATATCCTGACAAAGAAATCGACCAAGCGGAAGCGTCATTTGCGCGCTGGGTTGATGGTCGATGCTGCGGATCATGCAGCAATCAAACAAATGCTTCCTTATAGCTAAGTTCAGGAGATAGAAACATGCCAAGAGTAAAAAGAGGGGTTGTTGCAAAGGCCCGACATAAAAAAGTCCTTGAACAGGCAAAAGGTTATCGTGGCGCACGAAGCCGCTTGTACAAAGTAGCCAAACAGGCAGTCGATAAAGCAGGGCAATATGCGTACCGTGACCGACGTCAGCGCAAACGTCAGTTTCGTTCATTGTGGATCGTTCGAATTAATGCTGCTGCACGAGATAACGGTATCAGTTACAGCCAGTTTATTGCCGGTTTAAATAAAGCCGAAATCGAGCTCGATCGAAAAGTGCTGGCCGATATTGCAGTAAACGATAAAGCAGCGTTTAGTCAGCTCGCGGAACAAGCAAAACAAGCATTAGCGGCTTAGCCGTTTTTCTCAAGCTTAAGAAAACGAATCAAGGGTTTGCGCTCTTGGTTCGTTTCAATTGCTCGTTTTAATTTCCGATATGTGCTCGTGTGTTAAGCTAATTTCTTGTAAAATTATCTAACTATTTGATTAATAAATATCAATTTTATTGTGACTGCTGATAATCAATCCCTGGATATGCTTCAAAACAGCGCTGAACAAGCGATTGCTGGAGCGGATTCATTAACAGCACTGGATGGTTTGAGAGTCCAGTATCTTGGGAAAAAAGGTGTTTTAACGGAACAGTTAAAGCGCATTGGATCTCTGCCGCATGAGCAGAGAAGGCAGTTTGGGCAGGATGTCAATCGACTCAAGTCCGATATTAGTGGCTGGCTGGAATCTCGTCATGCTGAACTTGAACAGGCGCAAATCGAAGGTCAGTTTGAGGCTGAAAAAATCGACGTCACGCAGCCTGGCCGATCACAATCAACTGGCGCGATTCATCCGGTTTCACGAACCTTCCATCGGATAGAAGATATTTTCGATCGTATTGGATTTAATGTCGCTACGGGTCCGGAAATCGAAGATGATTATCATAACTTTGAAGCGCTCAATATCCCTGAGAATCATCCCGCGCGCGCGATGCACGATACGTTTTACGTCGATGATCACGTTGTTTTAAGGACGCATACTTCCCCGGTTCAGATTCGTTACATGGAGAATAATACGCCGCCCATTCGTGTCATTGCGCCTGGCCGGGTTTATCGATGTGACTCCGACGTTACGCATACCCCGATGTTTCACCAGTTGGAAGGTTTGGCGATTGATCAGAATATCACCTTTGCAGATTTGAAAGGCGTGCTAACGCATTTCATCCAGGAGTTTTTTGAAAAAGATTTACCGGTTCGGTTTCGACCATCCTATTTTCCATTTACTGAACCCTCTGCTGAAGTCGATATGGGCTGCGTATTTTGTGATAGTGCCGGTTGTCGAATTTGCAAGCAAACCGGCTGGATTGAGGTCTTGGGTTGCGGAATGGTGCACCCGAAAGTACTTGAGTACGGTGGCATTGATAGTGATGCATTCACCGGATATGCGTTTGGTCTGGGTATCGAGCGATTGACCATGCTGCGATACGGTGTCAATGATCTTCGATTATTTTTTAACAATGATTTGTCTTTTCTAAGACAGTTTTAGCGGCATATCATGTTAATCACAGAAAACTGGATCCGGGAATGGGTTTCGCCGAAAGTCAGCACAGCAGAGCTTGCTGAAATTCTCACACTGGCAGGACTTGAAGTCGCCTCCATCGAAGATGCGGGGCCCGCTTTGGATAATAAGCGCATTGTCGTTGGACAAATTGTCGAGGTAAGTGCGCATCCTGATGCAAAGAAGCTTCAAATCTGCGAGGTTGATATCGGCAAGCCCAAGATGCTGTCGATTATTTGCGCTGCACCCAATGCACGAAAAGGAGTGATTACGGCTGTTGCGACGAATGGCGCCAGGCTTCCTCAATTAACCGTGGGGAATCGTGAGATTCGCGGCGTAAAATCCTTTGGAATGCTGTGTTCCGGTTTGGAACTTGGCATAGATGATGCTTCCGAAGGCATCATTGAGCTGGATAGCACTGCTCCGCTGGGAGCCGGCATCGCAAACTATCTTGGATTACAAGATCAGGTCATTGAGCTTGAATTAACGCCGAACCGGGGAGACTGTCTTGGTATCGCTGGCGTCGCCAGAGAAGTTTCAACATTGACAGGCAGTAAGTTGAAAACGCCAAAGATTGACAAGATTAAGGCGAAATCTAAAACGACATTGCCTGTTACATTGTCAGCGGCCGATGCTTGTCCTCGTTACGTTGGAAGAGCGATTAAAGGTATAAACATGTCGGCAAAAACACCAGACTGGATGGTGGAACGCCTACGGCGTTGCGGTATGCGAAGTATCAACCCCATTGTTGATATAACCAACTATGTCATGCACGAACTCGGCCAACCAATGCACGCCTTTGATCTGGCGAAAATATCAGGCGGCATCAATGTCCGAATGGCGAAAAAGGGCGAGAAACACAAGCTGCTTGACGGTAGTACTGTCAAGCTCGATAGCAGCAGTCTCGTGATTGCCGATCACAAGAAGGTTATTGCCCTGGCGGGAATCATGGGCGGTGACAATTCTGCGATTTCAGCTAAAACATCAGATATCTATTTTGAAGCTGCATTCTTTTCTCCAGATTATATGCTTGGCAAAGCCCGAGAGTTTGGGATGCATACAGATGCGTCTCATCGGTTTGAGCGCGGCGTAGATTTCCAGCTACAGTTAGCTGCAATGGAGCGGGCCACTGGGCTTGTTGTGGAAATAGCGGGCGGTATTCCCGGGCCTGTCACCCACGCAAACGAAAAGACGAAATTAGCAAAAATTCCGACCATTAAATTCCAGAAAGCACAAATTGCACGAACCCTTGGAATTACCGTTCCCAATGCCAGAACCAACCGCATTTTGCGGGATCTTGGAATGGCCGTTAAAACCACAAAAGCGGGCTGGATTGTAAAGCCTCCAAGTTGGCGTTTCGATATCAAGGCGCAATACGATCTGGTAGAAGAAGTCGGGCGCTGTTTCGGATTTGATCAGGTGCCGGCTCGTATGCCAGGGGCGGTGCAAGTGCGCGGTGCACACCCGGAAAACAGGCTTGATACGCGCCTGATTAAACAAACATTGGTTGGGAAAGGGTATCACGAAGCGATTAACTACAGCTTTGTTGATCCTTCACTGCACAACGAATTACTAGGTGTTTCACGACCGATCAAACTGGCGAATCCGATTGCTGAGAATATGTCTGTAATGCGACAAAGCCTGTGGCCGGGTTTACTGGAGTCGCTTCGGACCAATTTGAATCGACAGGAATCGAGAGTCAGATTGTTTGAAGTAGGTCACGTATTTACTCGTGCAAAGAACAGCCGAAAAAGTACTGAACAGAATCGCATCGCGGGATTGATATCAGGCTCAGTTTTTCCACGAGAGTGGTCCAGCAAAGAAAAGGCGGTTGATTTTTTTGATTTAAAGGGAGATGTTGAAGCGTTAATTGAATTGACTAAAAACGCCGAGCATTATGAATTTAAAGCGGGTGCTCATACTGCGCTTCACCCTGGGCAGTGTGCGGAAATCTTCAGTGGGAAACATCATGTTGGCTATTTGGGAAAGCTGCATCCCGTACAGGCAAAGCGATTTGATATTGACCAGGATGTCTATTTGTTTGAGATGAATCTGGAGAATTTTGAGCATTCCGTATTACCCGGTTTTTCAGAAATTTCAAAATACCCATCGATTGATAGAGACCTTGCTGTGGTTGTGGATGAATCGGTTACTGTGCAGGAGATTTTCGAAAAAGTGGAGGAAACGGCTGGAAGTCTCCTTACTAAACTAGAGCTGTTTGACATTTTTCGAGGTGGAAATCTCGAGAAAAACCAGAAAAGTTTAGCTTTCAGCTTGACCTTCCAGTCAGAATCAAGCAATCTTACATCTTCGGAAGTGGATGAATTAACAAACCGAATAATCGGCATATTAGAGGTTAGTCTGGACGCGCAACTCCGCAAATAAAATTAGAACAAGCAAGTAGTGAAGAGAAGTATTTAATGACTGTAACAAAAGCAGATTTAGGAAATACATTATTTGACGAGGTTGGCTTGAATAAGCGTGAAGCCAAAGATTTCGTCGAATTATTTTTCGAAAAAATCCGGCAATCTTTGGAAGAAGGTTGTTCGGTAAAGTTATCTGGTTTTGGCAGTTTTACACTACGCGATAAAACATCGCGCCCTGGACGAAATCCAAAAACCGGCGAAGAAGTCGCGATTTCGGCACGCCGCGTGGTTACTTTTCGCTCAAGTCAAAAACTGAAAGAAAGTGTGGTGAAAAACGCTTTTACTTTGACCCAACAGCTTAGGCGTGACCAGCTATGACTATGCTGGATCCGGGCGGTTTCGAACTACCGCCAATCCCAACGAAACGGTACTTTGCGATAGGTGAAGTGAGTAAGTTATGTGATGTAAAACCGCATGTGCTTCGATACTGGGAACAGGAATTTCCGCAGCTTAAGCCGGTGAAACGTCGCGGTAATCGTCGCTATTACCAAAGACACGAAGTAAAACTGATTCGTCATATTCGTCATCTTCTCTATGCAGAAGGTTTTACGATTAGCGGTGCGAGAACACGGTTGGAGCAGTTGGAAGCGGAAAAAGATGCGCCGGTAACAACGGCAAACGGCGGTCAGGACACCGCGAAAATGCTTTCTCAGCTGATTTCAGAACTGACCGAAGTTCAGGAAATCCTCACCTAGCTTTTCAGGATAATAATTCAGATATTCGGATTCCCGAGTATCTTCTTTTCGGGGTGTGGCGCAGCCTGGTAGCGCACCGCAATGGGGTTGCGGTGGTCGGAGGTTCAAATCCTCTCACCCCGACCAATTAAATCGCTTTCCTATGCGCATTGTGCCAGTATTCGTATGTAAATAACGGATTTATACAATAAAAGCGGCACAAATTTGGCACACTATTAATCGTATTGTGTGAACAGATTATTAAGATTATTATGTATCGAGATGCAATACGAATGGTGGTTGCATGCGCCTATCCAGGTGGTGTAAAAGTTTACTGGAATGATACGAAGGCTACCTGACTTCGACGGTCAACCCTCATAAGTCATTGATTTATAAAGAAACACAAAAATATCTAGGCACTACAAATGCCCAGATATTTAAGAATTATATCAATCAGTACAGTGGGTAAGCTGTGGTGGTCGCTTTTAATCCCATCACAGCATAGATTTTTTTTGCTTCTGGATTGATTTGAGAAGGCATGACATAACGCTGTTTGGTGCGCTTGTGTTTGAACACGCTGTGTTGCACATGAATCAAGGCATTACGGATAACAGCAGGGGATAAGGCCTTGTGTTGTAGCTTGATTCGATACATTATCTGTCTGATGCAGGCAAAAGCCATGAACGAAATGGCAATGTGGGCACGCACTCTTGAGGGTGTCCAGTGGTAGATAGGGCGTACTTTTAAGTCGTGTTTAGTGATGCGGAAACTTTCTTCAACCTGCCATAAGCCGCGATAGTGTGATAGCACTTCCTGGTGCGGCGTATCGGGCAAATTGGTGATGACGCCATGCAGTCCGTCCCAGCGGCTTTCGGCATCAATTTTATCTTGGTTGATACTCAGGCTGGTTTTTCCCTTGATAATCAGAAACTTTTTATAGCCGTAGTTATTTAATAAGTCCTTGGGGTTCTGGCTTTTACCGATTTTCTTGATGAGCCGATCGACTGCCTTTTGTCGGTCATGTTGATCTTTATCCGCACGCTTTGGACAATGTGAGACAATGAGTCGTCTCTTCTTGTGTGTCAGCTCGGCTGCGCTTGATCCGTCTTTGCCAAGCGGCTGATAAGCCGACTTATCCAATACCCTGGTTTGTAGTGCAGCGGGCAATTGTTTTAGTTTCGCCCCGACGATGTAATAAGCACCCGCCTCATCCAGGGCGCTTAGATTGTCTTCATTCAGCATGCCTCGATCAGCGACAAAGATCATTTTCCGGACATCATAGCGCGCTTGCATCGTCTGCAAAACGCTGATTAGGCTATGACCCTCGAAAGTAGCACCAGGGAACACTTCGTAGCCGACCGGCAGACCTTCGCGGGTGACCAGCAAAGCCAGCAATACCTGGGGCTGATTAAATTTACAGTCCTTGCTGTAGCCATTTTGTTTTAATTCGTCTTCCTTGAAAGACTCAAAATAGAGCGTCGTACAGTCAAAAAACAACACATCCAACGCACCAGATAACAAGGATCGCGTGCCTTCACAGGTCATCGCTTGCAGCCGGCTGATGGTGTTATCGTCCAGCTGATCCATCATCCGATAAACTTTCTCTAAGGACAAAGAAACGCCAAAGTCCTGCTCCAGCTGCTGCACACTGCCGCGCTTACTTTTAGGATTGGCAATGCGTGCCATCACACAATGGAACAGGGCTTCTGTGGAGGCACGATACTTCTTTTGCGGCAACAGGGTATCGAACGACAACTGGCGATAGACCGCGCCATACACCTCATGAATGCCCAGCACCACCCGTTGTTCTTCCACCATCTGCCTCAGGTCAACATTCAAGGTGGCTTTGGACGATTGAGCTTTTGCTGCTTTCGCCTCAAGCATCTGTTTGGCGACCGTCTCAGGCGGAAACAGGCTGGGCTGATGCTGGGCTTCAATCTTCGCCTTGACAACCTCGGCCAAAGCCTTCAACTGCGCCAACTCCTCGTCATCCATGGCAATGCCGACATAACGCACAATCTTTTGCTTGACCTTATCGCCGACGCGCACGGATGAAACAATCTGAACCGATTGTCTTGGGCTATTGGGTGTCGATTTAACGCGAACGAACATGGGGTGAGTTTACACTGTGCTATTGCCGAAATCAACACAAATATTAAGATAGGCACTACAAACCAGTTTCTCTACCACCCCCGCGTGTTTATTGGGCTGTGGGCGATCTGCGTGGGGTGGACCGTCGAAGTCAGGATTATGTATCGAGATGCAATACGAATGGTGGTTGCATGCGCCTATCCAGGTGGTGTAAAAGTTTACTGGAATGATACGAAGGCTACTATTACAGCTATTTTCATGTTTTGGGATATCCTGGCTATGTATACGAAGCTTGGTAAGAGTCTATAGAAATGAAGAACAATTCGATACGAAATCCATATATTTCTAATTGACGATGAAAATACGGCACAAATTGCCTTTGAGTCTGGCGATATTGACTGCACTCGAGTTTCATTGGGGGCTGTTGGAAATCTAAAAGCATCTCCTCCAGAAAATTCCACTGTCGAAGAATACCCTTCGCTTTATTATGTTTGGGTAGGGATGAATGTTGAAAATGAAACAATGGCGAATATGGATCTGCGAAAGCCGTTCAACATTGTATAGACGTTCCCTCGATTTTACAGGCTTCCTATTTTGGGGCTGCTGAACCTTCAACTGGAATCATTGCGCCTGGGCTTATTGGTAATCGCCCTAAGGGATTGATTCCACCCGAAATGAATATTGCTAAAGCTAAAGAGTATCTTGAGGCGGCGGGTTTAAGTGGTGGTGTCACTGTTACACTGGATGTATTAAATAAGGCCGCTAATGTCACCACAGCACAAGTTATTCAGGCAACCTGTGCCCAGGCAGGAATTACTGTTGAGGTAAACCTGCATGAGTCTGGCGGGTGTAATCACTCAGAAATTTTCAGAAAGCACTGGAACAAGAAATATCCCAGGGATCATTTTTAACCATATTGGTTCCTTAATAACCCATGGTGGCTTTACCCTGATTCGGACAGGGGTCAGACATTTTGAGTGTAAGCCGTTATTATTAATCTGTTTATCAAAAAACCACTTGAAGCGGTTTCCGTTATCTGATTGTGCTGGTAAATTCGAGTAAATTACGGTTGATTCCAGCGACTTGCGCATAAATTTGGCCAACAGGAATGTATTGCACGATTAATCAAATTGTATAAATTTTGATATATCAAAATTCTCATTCTGTCATCAGTGCGTTTAGTACAATACAGGCGGATATATCAGGTAAGCCAACAACAAAGGCATACCAAAAAGTTACCCTAACACAATATCGCGTCAGATAGATCTTCGGCGGTGCTTGTAAATAATAACGGCGAACTCAGGTGATTGCCAGCTACTGCCGTTGGTAAAACGGCAACGTATTGTTGGTGATCAGATCATAAACAGCACTTTTGACAATAACTCGTAGTTTAGGGGAAATATACATAACCGAAGCGCCAAATGGTCCGCAAAGCCATTTGTAACCTGCGCATATAATAACGTCGGCTCCGGATTCGGGCGTGTTGATCGAAATCGCTCCTGCGGACTGGGTTGCATCGATAATTAAATAGGCATCATGTTGTTTGCAGACTTCCGAGAACTGCTGGATGTCGTATTTCTGGCCGCTGCCAAATTCGACGTGGGACAGACAAACCACGGATGTTTCATCATCTGTTTGTTCCAGTAATTTTTTCGGATCAACATAATCATTTTCACCTTCAACAAAAACCACTTCAGCACCGCTATGTCGAGCTACCCTGGAAAAAGGGTATACCGTGGTTGGAAAAACTATTCCGCTGGATAGAATTTTACTCTTCGCAGGCGGCATAATTGCCCAGGCCAAACTGGCAAGTTGTTCTGTGGCGCTCGATGCAACGGTAATATCCGAAGGGCGGGCCGAGATCAGGGTAGCGAATTCTTTATGCAGTTCGTCGAAAACGGTTTGTTCTGCGTGTTCATTGAAGTTGACGGTGCCATTCTCTACAAGATCCCGATTCCAGCGATCGATAGCGTGTTGGCAACCAGCATACATGAGCGCCACCGATGCTGAGTTATAGGTAGGTGGACTTTTGTGCTGCAGGAAAGGCATCAGGCTGGACGTTAAGACTCAAAGGCGGTTGTGTTTGATTTATTTGTTGTCGAGCAAATATTCGAGGCTTTCTCGGTAGTTAAAATTGGCGATATCATTTTCATAACGCTGCATCAGTTTCTTTAGCGCGGCATTAGAAACAGGGATATCTTTCATTTCTACCCGATTGGAGGATACTCGGTGTGTTTTGGGTGGTAGAGTTAAATTGAATCGGGCTGCGAGCAACTGCCAGTCTGAGGCAAACTGTTCTAGCTTGCCGACAAAATCGACTAGCAAACCATCACCGTTGCTAAGGAATGCAATGCGGCTTCGAAAGTGCTGCTCTGCTACGTCGTCGGGTATTTCGGAAACGGCAAGAACAAAATCATTAAAGGATATGCCGAAGTTTGATTCCATAAGGCCGAAATTTGCATTTTTTATCGACTTTTGCGAATTCTACGATCTTGTCCTGATAGCAGGAGAATAGCTGGGTTAAAGGGTTTCGAACAAACGAAAAGAGGTAGTACCTACTACGTAAATCATCAAAATCGTCGGGATGTCTTGATTGTCGAATGCTGCGCTTCAATCTTTTTCTTGTGCGCAAATAACTCTCTGAACCGCCCGAAACCAGTTTGGTACCGGTTTTCTGCTCCATAAATAGTCTGCGAATCGAGCTGGATGCGACTTTGGGTAAAGGGATATAGGCAATACGGGGATCTTCCATCGTCCATATACGGATGCGTTTACGTCTGGATTTCAAGCGGATTATCTGAAACGAATATAGATCAGCAAGAGAACGAGAATTTCTCATTTAGTTTATAAATTGTAACTGCCCAGGTACCCTAAGGAATAATTCTCTTGGAATAATTCTCTTGCCTGAGGAATCCCGATGTGATTCATTAAGATTATGAATTTTCCAGACGCCCCCAAAGGTTATGTTTCCGTTGAGGCTTATGAAGAGCTGAAGCAGAAGAATGCACAAACGATAGCCCTGCTTGTGGCTCGCATTGAAGACCTTGAGCGTCGCCTCAGCTTGAACAGCAGCAACAGTAGCAAGCCGCCTTCAAGCGACGGCCTAAAGAAGCCCAAGGCTGAACCCAGAACCAAAAGTCTGCGGAGAAAATCCGGTAAAAAGTCAGGCGGGCAGAAAAGCCACAAGGGAAGCACTCTGTGCCAAACGGCAGACCCCGATCATGTTGAAGATCACTTTCCTTCTGTCTGCGGGCAATGTGGCACGCCCTTATCGCCATCAATGGCAGAGGATTACGCCGCACGACAGGTGTTTGACCTGCCCGAGCCACAACCCCTGGTGACAACGGAACACAGGGCACATGTCTGCCTTTGCGGCCACTGTGGGGAAACAACCAAGGCGGCGTTTCCTCTGGAGGTGAAGGCACCCGTGCAGTACGGGCCACGCATTGCCGGAGTGGCAACATATCTCCAATGCGCCCATTTCCTGCCGGAAGACAGACTGGCGCAAATAATGGCCGATTTGTTCAATGCCCCTTTGGTTCCTGCCACTGTGGCCGCCATGAACCGCAAAGCATCAGAGCGGCTCAAGGGGGTTGCTTCTCACCTGCAGGATGTGATCGCCCAACAGGTCCACGTCAAACATCTTGACGAGACGGGTTTCCGGATTACGGGGTGCCTGCAATGGCTTCACGTTGCCTGTACACCGCTTCTGGCTTTCTACCGGGTCAGCAGCAAACGCGGTAATCTGTTATCCAATCTCACGGGCTGTATCGTGCATGATCATTGGCAGCCCTACTTCACGCTGGATGGTGTTACCCATGCGTTGTGCAATGCACACCATTTACGGGAACTGCAAGCGTTGGTCGAAATCGAACAGGAAGATTGGGCTGGTCAGATGCAAAGGCTACTGCGGCGTGCGCACCATGTCACACAGGCCGCGCGGGATAAGGGCGTGGCGGTTTCAACGCCGCTTGTTGCGCTTATCAATCGGCGATACGACAGGATCATCACCGCAGCATTGGATTTCCATGAGGAATTGCCTCCACTCGTGCCGCCAAAACCCGGAAGACGGGGGCGCAAGAAGCGACGGACAGGACATAATCTGGCTTTACGATTGCGCGATCGCAAGGAAGGCACCCTGCGCTTTCTGACAGATCCCGACGTACCCTTCACAAACAACGAAGCTGAACGCGACCTGCGGATGCTGAAACTACGTCAGAAAATATCGGGCGGGTTCAGGTCTGAACAAGGGGCAGAGGATTTTGCGACCCTGCGCAGCGTCATCACAACGGCGAGAAAACAAGGATGGAACATCATCGAAACACTGATGATGCCTGCCGATCAGATTATTGCAACACTGAAATACGCTTAAAAACAACCTGGGCAGTTACTATAAATTTACCTTTGTACTGTGATTTTACAGTTTTTAGAATTTGCGGAAGCGCTTGATTTTGTGATGGAATCTGATAGTCGCTGTAGCGTGATATATCCTCTTCTAAGAACCCCATTGGATAGCGTCGAGTTGTTTCGCAGTGAAACGATCGTAAATTGCATTGCTTCCCATTTGCGCGACTGGGTTTGCTGTGTTCGTCGAAAAGGCAACGGCATGAGCGGTATCGGCTTCAAGCATGTATTTTAAAAATTCGTTGGCATGCGGTGAAGAGTTGCTGTTCTTCAATAGCGAGGTGACTTCGCTAAAAACGATTCACCATTGCCGTTGATGGGACCCGATTTTGGTGTAACCGCAGATATTTGCAGATAGCCCTGGGGGCGTGCAATTGATGCCGTATAGGTTCCGCCGCGGATGCTCTGCCAGTGCATGGCGGGAAAGTCGTAGAATGCCATCAGCTCCTCGCGGTCTTTGGCGCGCCGGTCGGTGTACTGCTCAAGGCAGGCATACCGCTCGGCCTCGACCGCCTGGTGGATCAGTTTCTGTGCGCCGGCTTGTAACCGTTCATTCAATGAATCTGTACTCGCTTCTCGACCTTCAAATTCAATAATGTTATTCTTGCTCATGGTGGCGTGTCCTATGGGTTGCTTGATTGTGGTAACTTCCAATCAACCAGATACGCCGCCTTTTTTCAACCGCCTAAACACCAGACTCGGTGATAACTCTAAGCTACTCCATGCAAACCAAAGACAAACATAAAACCTGTGGAAAAGTTTATGCCGACAGTGCCTATGCCAATCAAAACAACGACAAAAATTAGGCAAGAAAAAACGCCTGTCAAAAACTTGAACATTGCTTATTAGCGGAAAGTGCTAACTGATGGACTCTAAAAAAGACCTCTCCGAAAGGGATATTTGTACTAAATTTATTCAACCTGCATTAGAAAAAGCAGGCTGGGATACGCTTACCCAAATTAGAGAAGAAGTGTCTTTTACGGAGGGTCGTATTTACGTTAGAGGTAACTTAACCAGCCGTGGCAAGCAAAAAAGAGCGGATTATATCCTCTATTACAAACCCAATATCCCCATCGCCCTTATAGAAGTTAAAAACAACAAACTCTCCGTTAATGCAGGCATACAACAAGGTTTACATTACGCTAAAATACTGGATATTCCATCCGTTTACAGCAGCAACGGCGATGGCTTTTATGAACATGACCGTACTTGCACTGCTGGTCATATTGAAAAAGAACTCTCACTGGATGAATTTCCATCGCCAGAAGTATTATGGCAACGTTATAAAAAATACAAAAACATAGAAACGCAAGAACAAGCGCGTATTTCATCACAAGATTATTTCTTTGATGGCACAGACAGGAAACCGCGCTATTACCAACAAATAGCCATCAATCGCACAGTTGAAGCCATTGCCAGGGGACAAGGGCGTATATTGCTCACCATGGCAACAGGTACAGGGAAAACTTATGCCGCATTTCAGATTATTCACCGTTTATGGAAAAGCAACACTAAAAAGCGAATTCTATTTTTAGCTGATCGAAATGCCTTGATTGACCAAACAAAACGCGGGGATTTCCGTCATTTTAAGGACAAAATGACCGTCATTAGAAAAAAGCAGATTGACAAATCTTATGAGATTTATCTGGCACTCTATCAAGGCTTGACCAATTACGATGAAGACAACGATGCGTATCGACAATTCAGCCCTGATTTTTTTGATTTAATCCTTATTGATGAGTGTCATCGTGGCAGTGCCGCCGAGGACAGCGCGTGGCGCGAAATTCTCAGCTACTTTGGCAAGGCAAGCCATATTGGTTTAACCGCCACTCCCAAAGAAACAACTGACATATCCAGCAGTGAATACTTTGGTAATCCCCTCTATACCTACTCGCTCAAACAGGGCATACAAGATGGCTTTCTCGCACCTTATAAGGTGTTGCGGGTGGGATTGAATATTGATTTAGAAGGCTGGCGACCCGAGCAGGGTAAAACCGATAAACAAGGCGTGCTGATAGATGATCGCATTTACAACCGCAAAGATTTTGATAAAAACCTGGTGATTGACGAAAGAACAGAAACCGTTGCCAGAAAAGTAACTGAATTTCTAAAAAAGACCAATCGCTTTGATAAAACCATTATATTCTGTGTCGATATTGACCACGCCCAGCGCATGAGAGCCGCTATTGCCAATGAAAACAGCGATCTAATGGCAATCAACAATAAATTCGTCATGCAAATTACCGGTGATAATGAAGAAGGCAAGATGGAGCTGGATAACTTCATCAACCCCGAAGAAAAACACCCCGTCATTGCCACCACTTCAAAACTAATGACCACTGGCGTTGATACACAAACCTGCAAGCTCATTGTACTGGATAGCAATATCGGCTCCATGACCGAGTTCAAACAAATCATCGGTCGTGGCACGCGCATCAATGAAGAGTTTGGCAAAACCTTCTTTACCATTATGGATTTTCGTGGTGTTACCGACCTGTTTAGCGACTCCGATTTTGACGGCGATCCCGTTAGAATAAAAGTAATCGGTGAAGACGATGAGATTGAATCGCCTGAAGAAGAAATAAAAAGCAATGAGCCTGTCTTTGACGAAGACGGTGAAGCAATTACTTTTGAGACTGAACCACCGTCAATTATTGACGGTGGCGATATTATTGCCGAACACAGCGCAAAATATTATGTGAATGGCGTCAATGTCGCCGTTCTCAATGAGCGCATCCAATACATGGATGGCAATGGTAAACTCATCAATAGTAGCCTAAAAGATTACACTCGCAACAGAGTCCGCGAACAATATCGTTCACTCGATGACTTTATCAATAAATGGAATAGTGCCGATAAAAAACACGCCATTATTGAAGAGCTAATAGAACAAGGTATCGTACTTGAGAATCTAAAAGAAGCGATTGGCAAAGAAATGGATATATTTGACCTCATCTGCCACACCGCCTTTGACCAGCCGCCGCTGACCCGATCTGAACGGGTCAAGAACGTCAAAAAAAGGAATTACTTTACAAAATACGGCGAACAAGCTCGCAAAGTATTAGAATCCCTGTTGGATAAATACGCTGATGAAGGCATCGAAAATATCGAAGACATGAAAATACTGCAAGTCAAGCCACTGGATCGGTTTGGCTCACCAGTTGAGATTATAGAATTATTTGGTGGTAAAATGCGGTATTTACAAGCGATTATAGAATTAGAGCAAGAAATTTATAAGGTGGCGTGATGAAAACAGATAAAAGAATTAAACAGAGAGAGAGAAAAATTACAAATAAAATCACCGCTATAGATTTATTTTGTGGTGCTGGGGGGCTCACAAAAGGACTAGAAAAATCAGGAATACAAGTTAACTTAGGAGTAGATATAGATCCTGCTTGCAAATATCCATACAGTGTAAATAATTCGGGGGTTTTCCTTGAGCAATCTTTAACAACTCTATCGGGGGATGATATTCACGGATTCTTTGAAAATGGAAGCATTAGATTACTTGCTGGATGCGCCCCCTGTCAAACTTTTTCAACTTACAATAGAAAGTCAAGTAGATCAGATGGAAGATGGTGGCTACTACTTGAGTTTGCTCGGTTGATAAGGGAAACTCTTCCTGAATTAGTCACCATGGAAAATGTTCCAGGTTTAATTGACCAAGCTGTTTTTGATATCTTTAAAAACAATCTTACCGATTTAGGCTATATGGTGGATCATAAAGTCATTAACTGCTCAAAATATGGATTGCCACAAAATCGGCGACGACTGGTTCTTCTAGCATCAAGAATTGGAAATATCCGACTGTTAGAACCTAAAGAATTTACAAAAAGAACATATAAAACCGTAAAAGAAGCGATAGGTGACCTTGAACCAATTAAAGCGGGTGATTATTTATCAACTGATCCTCTGCATAAAAGCGCCGCCCTATCTAAGTTAAATTTAAAACGAATTAAAGCTTCTAAGCCCGGTGGAACTTGGAGAGAATGGCCTGAATATTTGGTTGCAGATTGCCATAAAAAACCAAGCGGGAAATCATACCCAAGTGTTTATGGTCGCATGAAATGGGAAGATCCTTCCCCTGCAATCACCACTCAATTTATGGGTTTTGGTAATGGTCGATTTGGACATCCAGAACAGAATAGAGGGCTGTCATTAAGAGAAGGCGCTATGCTTCAAGGGTTCCCTAAGAATTATAAATTCATTAAAAAAGGAGAAGCCCCTATCAATAAAGTCATTGGTCGATTAGTTGGAAATGCTGTTCCTGTCACTCTGGGACATTTAATCGGAAAAAGCATCATGAAGCATGTAGGGGAGTTTTAAGATGAATGAATATGAATTAAAAATAGACCTAAATGTTTTGAATCATTTGGGCCTTAATTTATACAGCAATGTCCCTGCTGTTTTATCTGAACTAATTGCAAACGCATGGGATGCAGATTCTACTAAAGTGAAAATCAGAATTTCAAATAACGAGATTTCAATTATAGATAACGGTTGTGGAATGGATGTAAGAGACCTCAATACTAAGTTCTTGAATGTAGGATATCAGCGACGAAAAAAATCTAGTGATGATTTAACACCAAAGTTAAAGCGAAAAGTAATGGGCAGAAAAGGGATTGGTAAGTTGTCAATATTTTCCATTTCCGACCATATTGAAGTGTATACAAAAAAAGAAAATACATTAGGTATTTCAATGAAAGTCGATGACATACGAGCGAAGATAGAGCAAAAGCAACCTTACCACCCAACAGAAGTTACTGTTTCCAGAAACAACGAAATAGAGAGTGAAACAGGGACAACAATCATACTAAAGGAAATCAAGAAAAGGGTAGCATCCTCAATTCATGGCAATTTAAAAAAGCGTGTTTCCCGTCGATTCGATATATGGTCAGACACGTTTAAAGTGTTTATAAATGACCATGAAATTAGCATTGAGGATAGAGACTACTTCCATAAGCTGGAGTTTGCCGCTACATATGGTAATTATCCTAAAGGTAATTTTTCAGAAATTGATGGAGAAAAACTTCATCCTCGTACTACCCTTTCGTTAGAAGGATTAGAAGGAGATAGCATCACTGGATGGATTGGTTTGGTAAAAGAGTCTGGTGGCTTACAAGATGGCAGTGATAACTTAAATAAGATATCGATATTAGCTAGAGGAAAGGTTGCCTTAGAAGATATCTTGGAATTATATAGAGAAGGTGGTCTTTATACAAAATTTCTGATTGGTGAAATTAGGGCAGATTTTTTGGATATAACAGAAGAAGAAGATATTGCAACATCCAGTAGGCAAGACTTCATTCAAAATGATGAGCGATTTATAAAATTAAAAGATTTTATTTTTAATGAGTTAAAATTCATACAAAAAACGAGAGCTGACTACAAAACAGCAGATGGGGCTAAACAGGCAGAAGAAATTCCAGCGATTAAAGAATGGTTAAACGATTTAAAAGGGGATACAAAAGTGTCCGCAAAAAAATTATTTGGTCGTATTAATACAATAGCAACAGATAAAGAGCATAGAAAAACGCTGTATAAGCATGGTGTATTGGCGTTTGAGCATTTACACCATAAAGCAAAACTCCAGCAATTAGATAACCTTGAAGCAGGAAGTCTTGAAATCGCAGTTCAATTATTTTCTGAGTTAGATGATATAGAAGCATCTTGGTATTACCAAATAACTGAGGGTAGGCTAAAAGTTATAAGAAGATTAAAAGAACATATCGAAGGAAATGAACTCGAAAGAATTATACAAGAGCACATATATGAGCATTTGTGGTTACTTGACCCATCATGGGACAGAGCAACTGAAATTCCAGTTATGGAGGAAGCCATAAAAGATCGGCTTGGGCAGTTACAATTAACAGAAGATGAACAAAAAGGAAGACTAGATATTCGGTATAAGAAAGTATCTGGAAAGCATATTATCATTGAGCTAAAGAGGAATTCGGTAAACCCTAAAATCGGAGAATTATTGGATCAAGTAAAAAAATATATAACAGCGGTTCAGAAAGAACTTGGCGCACACAATGAAGAAGGTTCAATTGAAGTTATTTGCTTGGTTGGAGGAGGTCTATCAGGATGGGATAATCCTATAAGCAAACAGAAAGATGAACAATCATTATTAACACAAAATATTAGAGTAGTTACTTATCAACAGTTAATTAAAGACGCTGAAAATAGCTATCAAACTTATTTAGAAACAAGAAAAGAAAAAGGTCGCATTCAAAAACTACTGCAAGAGATTGATGATACTCCCGGACAAAAAGTATGACCAATATATCAGGCATCGTTAAATCCGCACGCAAAATAATGCGTCAAGACACGGGCACGGGCAGTGATGAGCTGCGGATATTGCAACTCGGCTGGATGTTGTTTTTGAAAATATTTAGCGACAAAGACAAAGAACTGGAGCTAATACAGGACGGCTATATTTCCCCTATCCCCGAGGCGTTGCACTGGGACGAGTGGGCGGGCAATGACGAAGGCATAACCGGGGATAAACTGCTGAAATTTGTCGATCAAACTCTGTTCCCCACACTGGCACACATTGACCTTTCTACCAGCAATAAACGTGCCTTGCTGGTGCATGAAGTGTTTGCCAATAACTACAATTATATGAAATCGGGTATTCACTTGCGCCAAGTGATTAACAAGCTCAACGAGATAAACTTTAACAACAGCAAAGACAAACATATTTTTGGACAAATTTACGAAACCTTTTTAAGCGAGCTACAAAGCGCTGGAACACTGGGCGAATTTTACACCCCACGTGCCATCACCGAACTATTAGCCGAACTGACCAACCCCCAGGCAGGTGAAAAAGTGCTGGATCCAGCCTGTGGCACAGGTGGCTATCTTACCGCCGCTTTAGAACATCTCAAAACCAGTGCCAACACCGTGGCAGACCGTGATGCTCTGCAAAACAATGTGATGGGTTGGGAATACAAGCCCTTGCCTTATTTGCTGGGCAATACCAATCTGATTTTGCACGACATCAACACCCCCAACATTCAATTTGGTGATTCATTAGCCAAACCACTCACCGAATACCGCCAAAAAGACCGAGTAGATATTATTCTTGCCAATCCGCCGTTTGGTGGCGTGGTGTCGAATAATAACGAAAACAACTTTCCGCAAACCTACCGCACCAAAGAATCAGCAGACTTGTTTTTAATTTTGATGATACACCTGCTCAAAGACGGTGGCAGGGCGGCGATTGTCTTGCCTGATGGTTCGCTTACTGGCGATGGCGTAAAACAGCGCATCCGTCAAAAACTGCTGGAAGACTGCAACCTGCACACCATCATTCGCCTGCCCAATTCGGTATTTCAACCCTATGCCTCAGTTGCCACCAATTTATTGTTTTTTAGTAAGGGCGAGCCAACCAAAAAAGTCTGGTATTTTGAACACAAATTGCCTGAGGCTTATAAAGCCTATTCTAAAACCAAACCGATACAGCTTGCCGAGTTTGACAGCCTCAAAAAATGGTGGAAAAAACGCCAGGCGACCAAACAAGCATGGCAAGTGGACATCAAAACCATCAAAGCCAACGGCTACAACCTTGACATTAAAAACCCACATCAGCCAAAAGAAGAAAAGCAATACAGCAGTAGCGAACTGTTGGATTTACTGCATCAATCCTTTGCTAAGGGTGACGATCTATTAGAACAGTTGCGTACAGAGTTGGCGTAGTGAAGGAATTAAGTAGATTTCATACCGAGATAAAGCAAGGCATTCTCTGCCTGCTGTATAGGGAATTGAGCTGGTGAGACTGTGCAAAAACTTAATATTGGTTGTTCCTGCGAAAGAGACTGTGCAAGAAACCCTCGCCAGTTCGTGTTACAGGGGGAAACCCAAATCGACCAGATGGTTTATAAACTTTATGGTCTTACCGGTGATGGGCTAAAAATTATTGAGAATAACGCCACTCCTGCCCCCGTCATTCCAGCACCCCCGTCATTCCAGCCCCCCGTCATTCCTGCGAAGGAGACTGTGCAAGAAACCCTCTCCAGGTCGCGTTACAGGTGGAAAACCCTTGCGGGTTTGGCTGGTTTACTGGATTCCCGCTTTCGAGACTGTGCAACAAACGCCGACTCACCCACTATTGAGACTTTTGAGTCAGGCACGGGTAAAAAGGTTCTTATTAAAAGCAGGCGGGTGAAATAAGTTTGTTTGCTGCGACAATAAGTATTTCTGGCATAAATAATCGAATAGTGGACGCAAAAAAGGAAGATGTCGCTTGATTGCTTGCATGACGACTGCAATATCGCCTGCTTTTATAGCCAACAGCAGTTGATTGAACAGCCTTGTGCCTAGCAGGTTCAAAACACGCTTAAAGTTATAGCAAAACATAATCAATGCGTTTTCACCGGATACTTTTTCTTTGCCTCTGACCAGGTAGTGATCCCAGCCTAATGACCGCTTTATGGTGCCAAAAGGATGCTCCACAATCGCCCCTCTTCTTTTGCTAATCGCCTTGGCTGATTCTGTTTGCATAGACTTGCGATAGGCTTGTATAAAGGCTTCATGTTCCCACCGCCATATTCTTCGGTGCGGCGTTTGCTTTGCTAAACACTCACTGCGCACAGGGCAAGCCTTGCAATCTGTGGCACTGGTGCTGTAAATAAACCCAAGCTTGCCTTTGGATAGGCTTTTGGTTGCACTTTTTTTCAGTGTTTTGTCGTTAGGGCAGGTGTATTCGTCTTGCTCCTCGTTATAGACAAACTCATCTTTCGTGTATCTGCCGGCTTTCTTTTGTTTCTGTTGTGTATCAATCGGCGGGATAATCGGGTAGATTTTGTCATCAACACAGTTCTTTATCTCTTTTGCACTGTGATAGCCCTTGTCGGCAACCACAGCCAAAGTCTTAAGGGCTAAGGTTTCTTTCGCCTGACTTGCCATCTGATGCAACTGCTGTGCGTCATTGCCTTGACTTGATACATCCGTTGCGACAATCAGCTTTGCTTTGTCATCCACCGCAATTTGGCAGTTATAAGCGACCAGATGATGCGCTGGTTTGCACATCAATGCGGCATCCGGGTCGGTTGTGTTATGTTGCTTCTTGTCCAATTGCTCTAAGGTATTCAAATCCTCTTCCAGCTTTTGTTTGCGCTCTTTAAGTGCTTGTATTTTATCAATCAAATCAGGATTATCCAGAGTCTGTTCCGGTTCCTCCTGCTGGTCTGTGGTGTTTAATAAGTTCAGGTAGTCCTCAATAGCCTGCGTTACCCTGGCTATTTTTTTATCCACAGTGGCTTTAACAATCAAGGTATTTTTGGACGCATTGGCTCGCAAAAACGCTCCATCCAGTGCCACTAATTGACCTTCAATGAGATTGATGTTTTGGCACAGCAAAACAAATTCCTTAAACGTATTCTTGAGTGCTGCGGCATTATTTTTTCTAAAATTAGCAATCGTCTTATAGGTGGGCTTTAAGCCTTGCAATAACCAGATAAGCTCGATATTTCTATGGGTTTCCCGAGCCAGATGGCGGGAACTTCTTATTTTATTGGTATAGCCGTAAATGTAGAGTTTCAGCATCAATTTTGGGCAAAAGGCGGGGCGACCATTGTTGTTTTTGTCACTGTATTTGGTCTTAAAGTCTAAGGCATCCACCTCTAAGCTATCGACATAGGCATCAATAACACGAACTGGATCATTCTCGCCGACATAGTCCTCTAGCCGCTCTGGAAATAACAGTTGTTGTTGGCGATTTAATCCACGTATGTAATCACTCATAAAGCCTCTATTTAATGATTAGAATCAGCTAGTTAGGTTTGTTATTATATCATAATTAAGCTAGGGTTTGGATGTTTATTACCGTCATTATTGGGTATTTTTGCAGGGATGGTGTATTGGTTTGAAATGCCAGCAACGTCGGTGAATTAGGGCAGTAATGAGAATGTGACCAAGGGTGGTGGTTTTTTTGCACAGTCTCGAAGGCAGGAATCCAGTAAAACAGCTGAACCCGCAAGGGTTTCCGCATGTAACGCATGCCTAGCGAGGGTTTCTTGCACAGTCTCGAAGGCAGGAATCCAGCAAACAGGCAAGGATTCCCACAGGTAACGCCAGTGTATAAGGTTGCCATTAGGCTTACTTGCCAGTAATGTAAACGGCGGCTTGTTTGTGGCTTATGGCATTAGTCACTGGATTCCTGCCTTCGCAGGAATGACGGGGGTGCAGGAATGACGGGGGTGCAGGAATGACGGGGGTGCAGGAATGACGGGGGTGCAGGAATGACGGGGGTGCTGGAATGACGGGGGTGCTGGAATGACGAGGGTGCGAGAATGGAAAATGTTGGATTTTTGCACAATCTCTTTCGCAGGAACAACCAATATTGAATTTTTGCACAGTCTCGAAAGCAGGAACCCAGTAAAATAGCCAAACCTGCAAGGGTTTTCCACATGTAACGCGAGCCGACGAGGGTTTCTTGCATAGTCTCTGGTGCCATTATCCTTTGTTCAAATTGGGATGAATAAAATGAATAAGAAACTAACGCATAGACAGGATCAACAGTTTGAGAAAATATTAGGGCAAATCCAAACTGCAAAACAGCAGGCTTTACAACAGGTTAATAAAACGCTGGTGCAACTTTACTGGGATATTGGAAATTATGTTGCAAAACAGGTGACAGTCGCTAATTGGGGGAAAAGCACGGTTGAGCAATTAGCCGCATTTATCCAGAAAAAAGAGCCTAATATCGGCGGCTTCACTGCCAGTAATATTTGGCGAATGAGGCAATTTTATGAAACTTATAAGCAAAATGAAAAACTCGCCACACTGTGGCGAGAAATTCCATGGAGCCATAATCGCCGTATCATGACAATCAAAACGCTTGAAGAGCGGGAGTTTTATCTGGAGGCATTAGACCAAAGCGAAAAACTCCTCCACGAAAACCCCAGCATTGGTGTGTTGCTGTGCCGTGAAAAAGATGATGAAGTCGTTAAACTGGCACTTAACCGCTCATTAAGCCCGACCGTTATTGCTGACTATGAAACCAGGTTGATTCCTAAAGAATTGCTTCGTAAAAAGCTGAATGAGTTTTACGCTTTGTTGGAAGGTGGGGAGTGATGGAAGAGTGGAAAAAAGTCAAAATTGGCGAATTTCTGTTCGAGCGTAAAGGGAAATACAAGCCAGATGATGAAATTATTACCGGATTGAAGCGTATCCACAAAATAGACTTTTCAGGAAATTTTCATATTGTACAGAAACCAAGTAAAACCAATATGATTTTAGTTTGTTCAGGTGATTTGGTTATTTCCGGGATAAATGTAGCAAAAGGAGCGATGGGTATCTATCACGGTGAAGAAGATATAACAGCCACAATTCATTACTCCTCCTATACATCTGACATGTCAAAAATTGAGATTGGATATTTTAGGCGGTTCTTGAAAAGTGCGGAATTTATCAGATTACTACAGAGCCAAGTCAAAGGTGGCATTAAAACAGAGATAAAACCCAAACATCTACTAGCATTGGAAATTGATCTGCCAGACATTCAAGAACAGAAGCAGATAGTTAAATATTTTGAACGCATAGAAACCGAAGACAGGGAACTCAAACAAGAACTCACCCACCAACAAAGCCTACTAAAAAAACTCCGTCAGCAGATATTACAAGAAGCGATAGAGGGCAATCTCAGTCAGGATTGGCGAGCAGAAAACCCCAATGCCGAGCCTGCCGGTAAACTGTTAAAACGCATACAGGCAGAAAAACAACAACTGATCAAAGACAAAAAAATCAAAAAACAAAAACCACTGCCCGCAATTAGCGAAGCAGAAAAACCGTTTGAATTGCCCGAGGGGTGGGCGTGGTGTCGATTGGGGAAAATAACTAATATTGTGCGGGGTGGATCACCTAGACCCGCCGGAGACTTGCGTTATTATCAAGGCAATATTCCATTTTTAAAGGTGGCTAATTTAACGGCATCAACAGAAATATACTTAAACAAACATACATATACAATCAAGGAAGCGGGGCTTCATAAGACACGAAAAGTCCCCAAAAATACGTTGATGCTAACAAATAGTGGGGCGACATTAGGGATCCCAAAAATATGCGGATTTGAAACTACTTTTAATGATGGGATTGCCGCTTTTATCCATATGAATGAAGAACTGTATAAACCATATTTCTATTACGTTTTATTGTCAAAAACACGGTGGTTTTTAGATGAGGTTTCACGGGGGCAGGGACAGCCAAATTTGAATACTGATATTATTGGAGAAACTGTCATATTCCTCCCCCCGCTCGCCGAACAAAAAGCCATCGTTGCCAAAGTTGAAAAACTACTCTCCCTCTGTGACCAACTACAAGCCCAAATCACCCAAAACCAAAGCCACGCCGAGGGCTTGATGCAAGCGGTATTAACAGCGACTTTTAGCCAGGGTAACGACAAAGCGAAGCAGATGGTGTTGCATGGGAATACACGATAAGAATATGCAAGCATTAATTATTAGCACTTTTGTGACAAATGGTAGATTTTTCTAGCGAATTGATCAAATGAGAGCCTTGCATAGTTCGAAAAATAGTCGGAAGCGAGGCTTTGCCGATTTCCCCCGGCAAAATCGGCATGGAGTTATTGTCAAAAGTGGTGTTTCCGCATCTGAATCAAGCGGCGATCGGGTCAACGTCTTTCACCTCGATTCCATCGCTAAATTCTATTCCTGTAATCACTTTCGCGAGGCAGTCAAACCCGCGCAGGCGACGCCAGTTTCCCTCGGCACACATGCCCAGCTTGAACATCATATGCAGCATGCCATCGCGTGAGAGGCAGCCCTTTGATCGTTTGGTTCGATGACGGATGCGGTGCGGCGAGTTCACCGAGCCGGTGCCGAAGGTAGATTCAATCGGGTTGCGGGTGCGGATGCTCTGCCAGTGCAGGGCGGGAAAGTCGTAGAATGCCATCAGCTCCTCGCGGTCTTTGGCGCGCCGGTCGGTGTACTGCCCAAGGCAGGCATACCGCTCGGCCTCGACCGCCTGGCGGATCAGTTTCTGTGCTCGGCTTGTAACCGTTCATTCAATGGAGCTGTACTCGCTTCTCGATATTCAAATTCAATAAGGTTATTCTTGCTCATGGTGGTGTATCCTATGGGTTGCTTGATTGTGTGATAACTTCCAATCAACCAGCCAATCAACCAGATGCGCCGCTTTTTTTCAATTGCCTAAACACTAGATTCGGTTATAACTCCATGCGTTGCTGGGCCAGAGTGAATGGTGGTAAGAATAAAGTGCGCAATAAAAGAGTGGCCGTAACAACCTGACTTTGTAACTCGTAAATAGTGGAAATTAGCAGGATTGTTTCAAGGCGATAATAATATCCATTACATTGGTCCCGGTTGGGCCTGATCGAAATAACGCATTTGCAGAATGTAGAGCGTTTTCAGAATTTGCGTTTTCCAGGGATTTTTTATTTTGGTAACAATTCAGCCAGGTGCCGCCGTCCACGATCCCTCCAGCATTTTTTGTGTCCCCATCTGTGCCGTCGGAGCCTGCAACCAATATCATGGTATCGGGACTTCCAGATAAATACTTCGCGAGCAACAATGCGAGATGTTGATTTCTCCCGCCATCGCCAGGGTTTTCTGGCAAAACAACCGTCGGTTCACCTCCCCAGATATAGAGTCCAGAATCGCCATTATTCAGTGTTTCCAGGATGATGTCGGCAGCTTCAGAAACGTCAACATCAATCCCGGTACTGTTATTTTGAACAGAAATATTTCGATCAAGACTGTAGGCGGCAATGGCATGTCTTGCGGATTGGTTCGATGCAATAATCTTTCCAATGTAGTCGCAATCGTTGATAGATCCAGTATGGTTACCTAACCCGCCAATTCCAGAACCGATTACGTTAATATCATCCCCGGGGGCATCTGAGATTGCGTAACTGTGTAATGTCCTGCCTTTGAATTGGCTAAGTAATTTGCCGCCTTTAATTTGGGAAAACTGTTTTCGTTGGGTATTAATCTGGTGAATATCCATTCCTGCAGCGAGCATTTCATCGGTGCTTCGTTTTAGATCATCCAGTGACATATCGTCGGGCAGCGACTCCAGAAGCGCCGACGCGCCGCCAGAAACCAGTACTAACAAGGACTTATTGGACTGAATTTGTTCGACAAATTTGACGGCTTTTTTACCAGCGAGCAGGCTGTTTTGATCGGGAATGGGATGGCCGGATTCAATTACCTCGATCCCTGGGTGGTTTTTAAGGTTAGCTGTTACATGCTCGTATTTCGTCACAATCAGGGCGCTTGTGATTTCACTAAAGAATTGGCATGCGCCCTCAACCATCGCGCACGCGGCTTTTCCCACAGCCAGTATATGATCAACCTCAGCGACCTTGTTTTCCCTTAGCGCAGCAAGTGTGGCAGCATCACCTTTAACACTGTTTACACCGGTCCACCAACTATCGATTAGAAAACGTTTGTTTTTAATGGTATTGTTATCGTTCACTTCGACGTTAATTTTTTCTCATCAGGATTGAAAAAACCAAAACCAATCAAAACGCCAAGCACTAAAACAGCACCGCTCCATTGTATTAGACTTAATTTTTCGTTGAGCACCAGAACAGCGAGCAAAATTGATACCACCGGCTCAAGATTAAAGAATAATGCCGCGCGTGCCGCAGGTAGTTTGGATAATGCCTGGAATTGGGAAATAATCGCGACAACATAGCACAAAGTTGCACCAGCCAGGCAGATTAGGCCCAATTGGGTTATCGGCATCGCATAACGGTTAATTATTAAAGGCAGGATCAGGATTACGCCCACAAAATTGACCCAAAAAGTTAATACAACCGGGTTCATTTTTGCCGCAACCTCGCTTCCTTTTATAAAAGTGTAAGCGGCACCGCAGCCAGCCAGCGTAGCGAATAGGAGCCCCGTTGGTTGTGCGAAAATTTCACCACCGCTCAACATCATCGCAATGCCAAGAAATCCGGCAAGAAAGGCACAGATAATGGTTGCAGACGCAGGTAGCTTTCCAGTAAGCAATGAAATAACCATCACCAACACGGGATATGAATAGAGAATCAGCACTGCCAGGCTTACCGATATCGATTCAACCGACAGTAAGTAACAAATCATTGCGCCAGACCAAATCGCACCAATGGCAATTACACTAACCAAAGACTCCTTGCGCAGTTTGATCGATTCGCGCGAAAGCACAATGAACCCACCGATTAATACAACCGATACTACGAATCGCCACAACATCATGGTTAATGCATTACCGCCATCTTCATAAACAAACTTCGCTTGTGTGGTAATTGCACCGAGGCCAATGGCAGCGACCAGAGCGCAGATAATTCCTAATCTGGTTTTCAATGTTTTCAAAATCGATTTAATTTGTCTGTTGTTTTTACCATTGCATACAGTTTATGTAACATTTCGAATTGATTTGAAACAAACGTATGCCGTCTACTTTGCGGTGCGGCGTGGATGCTGTGACAAGGCTTAAATTCTGAACTTGTCGAATTGTGTTTGTTTTATTCCAGCGAATCAACGTTTAATATCGGTGGTTGTTGTATTATTTTCTCTGGTCTTTAATTGTTAGAATATTTGGTTATGCCAAAGGTGCTTTCAGAACAACAAATTCGCGATTTTTGGGAATTGGGTTATATTTCTCCCATTACCGTAATGTCCGAACATGAAGCTGCAGAGTATCTGGATAAGCTGGAAGGGACTGAACGAAAGTACCCGCAACATATAAATGCTGAAAATAGAAATAACCCGCATTTGAGTTTCGCGTTCCTTGACGAATTGGTGCATAACCAGATTATCCTCGACGCCGTGGTGGACTTGATCGGCGACAATATCGCGTTGTGGGGAAGCGTGCTGTTTATTAAGGAACCCCAAAGCAAAGGATATGTCAGTTGGCACCAGGATGCGACGTACATGGGGATTTGCCCATATAGAAAAGCAGGACTGACACCGCAATCGCGGAAAAGGCAGTTAGTTGTTCGGAGTCAGCGGTGTGGTGATTGGTTTAATGCTGCCGCTACTTATTTTTATCGGCGAAGGTGTGCGTGATGCCTTTGACCCGAAAAATTATTTCGTTAGTGTTGCGGTTATGTGAATTCAAAAAAAGGGGAGGTAAAAACATGTCTCAAAAAAACATTACTTTAGCAAAAAAATTATTACCTACTCAGCAGGGGTAAATATATTGGGCAGCATGCCATTTAGTAATAACGTTAATGCGGTGGACGCACTAATTCCTTGCTTTTTGCAGCTCGACAGATAGCTACGAAGCCCAAAAAACATTTTTGCTCCATTCTCACTTCTAAAGCACCCTGATATTTTTTGTTGAACCTTTGCCATCCTCAGATCATTTTCACCTTGATTATTGGTGAATGGCACCGCTTCATCCGTCATGAATCTGAGTACATCACTTTCATAATTTTGCAGTCGCTCAAGTAGATTACGTGATTTAGTTCTCTTCGGCCGACCTCGTTTGCCTTTCACCTGTATCGGCGGTGGACTTTCCTTTTCTCCCGCTTTTAGCATAGCTTGATAGTTAAGTAGTAGCATGCCTTGTCTTTCAGGGCTAAGTCATCCGCCGGCGTTACCAACCTCCTGATTGAGCTCCAATAAAAACACGCGCATTGTTTCAGCCCAAACTTGGCCATCCTGTTCGTAAGCACGGATTAATTCACGCAAATGATGCGCATTACATAGCGCATGTAGGCTCCTCATGAGTACCGAGTTAGTCTCATGACACAAGCCTAAATAGCGCCATTCTATCAAGGTCTTGCCGTTGCGTGATGAATTTCGCGAAGTTTGTACGAGAATCCGTATCCAGGAGAAAATGCGGGAGGCTGCTGCGTAGCGCAGTGGCAACCACCAACTCGGACGGAGCTAGACCGGGCCGGATCGTTCGAAGCCAGGAGCCAAAAGAGTTCCAGACTAGCCGAGTGTGGCAAGATGCCAGGTAATGAAGTAGCCCTTGAGCAACAATCCCCGCGTGTACAAAGACGTGATAAGCCTTCAGTTTTCGCTTGACGCCATCGCGATATTTTTTTGATTCCCGGTGAAGGTGCTGATTACCATTGCGTCGCTCCAATGGCTTCATTACGCTCATCCAGAAATGGTATGAAAAAGAACCGATAACATGAACCGCCTGCTTGAAGGCATGCTCTATTTTAAATCGCAGACCGTAGAGGTGAATGATATCGAGGGCCGATAATGACGTATCAGTAGACATGAGTATACAGCGTCCCCTCGTTGGGTGAACGACAATGACAAACCGAACAATACTGCCGGTCGGTCTCCATAATAAATCATGGACTGCGTATCGGATAGCTACGTTTTTTTCGCCATAGACAGGGCTTTGAGCCTCCTCCATCAATGCGACCAACCCAAACAGTGATCTTGGTTTTACCTTGTCACCATACTTACGTGGCCGCCCTCTTTTTTTCGGCTGTTGCTGATGATGCAGCTGGTAGGCAACCGCATTTGATCTGGCGCGGGTGACCAAATGATTCCCCTCATTCAAAAGCCCATTAACGACTTTCTGGCTGGCATAATAGGCGTCGGCGACAAAATAATACGGCTCCTGAATACTGACTATCGCCAGTAGACTGATCATTTTGTCGAGCAGGGTACGCCGGTCACGATTCGATAACACGGTCCCCTCATGAATCCTCGCGGCAAGCGGCACAGCGAACACGCTATTGGCGGCACGAGAAAGAATAGAGACGGCCTGAAAGGAGTGTCCCATGATGTACTCCGCTTTGGTATTTGACTCGGATTCCTGATGTAGCAGCTTCACAGCAGGCATCTTTTTGCCCTGTTTGGAGACCTTAATGCCGTCCCCCACCAACACGAGTCGGCCATTCACTCGAACCAGACCAGGGAACAGTCGAAGTACAAGTTGAGACCACAATACCGTCATTGAGTCCAACTTAATGCCGGTGCTGTGGAAGTTATCCAGCAAGTTGTCATAAAACCGCCCCTGTAACCCCAGCGCCCGGACAATACTCGTCACCCCCATTCGTTCGGTACGAACCGTCAATCCCGCCACACAGACGGCGAACCACATAAATGTCCGGGTACGAGCGCAAGCCGGGCGAAGATAAATGATTGCATCCCACCAATAGATCCACAGCATAGACAGTGTCCTTTTGACAAACTAACATAGTATGTATATGCTATATCAATGACAAAGAAAAGGCTCGCACAAATTGAACGGCGTATGACAAAGATCAAAGGTGACATAGCATTACTGGGCGCTATGCGCCCTGGATCGTTGACGAAGCAATACAAGGACCGGGAGAGTCAGACTGGGCCTTATTATCAGGTCAGCTATACACTGGATATGAAGAGCCGGACGGAGTATATTCGCAAGGAATTTGTAGGCGATATACGCGGCCAGATAAGTAACTATAAACGGTTCAAGAAGCTCAATGCACAATGGGTGGCGCTGAGTATTGAGCACTCAAAGTTATCAATGAAACTCAAGCAAGCGTAGTGATTACAACGGGAAGCAAGCAAAAATCGTGGCCAAACTGGGCAGTAAAAAGAACCCATTGATTTTAAGAGTTGCCGATGACTCAAAAGTCGATATGATCGCCAATACCTGTCATGAAAACGGCTGGCATTTTATTTTGGGGTTTGAACCGGACAAGGAAGAGGATCTAACGGACCTGGAAAGAAAGCTATCGCCTCCCATCCATCATGAAGCCGCAAAGATCGGGCGAAATGAACGGTGTGTCTGCGGAAGCGGGAAGAAATACAAGAAATGTTGCGGAGCTGCCGCTTGACTGGTTTCGCTAAACAGCAAATAAAACAGAGCGCAGAACTCGGTACTCTCAAGATAGTTACTTCTAATGTGAAAAAACGCATCTGATATTGAGCATGGCTGCCTTTTGTTATGAGTCAACGCGATAGACTCTGATCAAGATCATGCGTTCCTGTTTTAATCGAGACTTTGTGCGAACTTCCGAATATCTTCAATCAGTAAATCCGGTTCCTCCATTGCTGAAAAATGTCCACCGCTGGGCATTTCGGTCCATTGAGTGACGTTATAAATTCGTTCAGCATAGCTGCGAGGGGGCCAGGCTAAAAGTTCCCGGGGAAAGAGAGCGCACCCTATTGGAACCTCAACACGTTTGCCTTCTTTAGATAAAATCCTACCGCCTTCTTCACGACGGCCATAATATATCCATGAGGCTGTATTAAAAGTACGCGTTACCACATAAATCATTATATTTGTAAGCAGTTCATCTTTACTGTGGGCGCTCTCGATATTGTTGTCCTGAATATCAGACCAGGAATAAAACTTCTCAATGATCCAGGCGGCAATTCCCACAGGGCTATCCATCATGGCATAACTTAATGTTTGTGGTCGGGTTGCCTGCTGTGTTCGATAGCCATTTTCCATTTCCTGATCGAGGTCAAACTGATTTGACCATGCCTGTTCTTCCGGGCTTTGGGGGCCGTCAGGGTGCCGCATTGTTAAAATACAGATATGAATTGCTTTACAAGCGGTATGTTCAAAACCAAGCCATGACGAGATTGCGCCTCCCCAGTCACCACCCTGGGCTATGTAACTATCGTAGCCTAGTTTATCGGTCATTAAAGTATTGAATATTGAAGCCATTTTACGTGGCCCAAAAGGCCGTGGAGGGCGACCGGAAAACCCGAATCCGGGTAGTGACGGGGCAATCACAGTAAAGGAGTCTTCAGCATCCCCGCCGAATCGCTCAGGGTGCGCCAAAGGCTCAATAATTTTCATGAATTCTGCAATGGATCCGGGCCACCCGTGGCTGATCAAAAGAGGAGTTGGAGAAGAGCCGCTGCCGGTTTCATGAATAAAGTGAATATCAATACCATCGACTTCGACTATATATTGTGGAAATCTGTTGATTTCATTTTCCCGCGCTCGCCAGCTGAAATCATTAGCCCAATAGTCCGCGAGCTCTTTCATATAATCGAGATTTGCACCATAGTTCCAGCCACCATCATCCGGCATTTCATGCCATGGGTACGATAAAACTTTTTTACGAATGCTATCCAGAGATTCCTCTGGAATGTTAATTTTGAATGGCCGACAGTCAGTCACAAATGCAAAAATATTTATGGTTTAACCCATTAACGCAAAAAAAGGACATAGTAGTCGAGAGACAGATTGAATATTTCGCGAGGACAGAATCGAGTTTACATGATTTGTTTTGCTCAGAGCATAAGGTTAACTTCTTCGGCAATGAGTTGAATACCTTCTTCAAGCTTTTTAATCGGAACGAAAGCGAAGCCAAGGCGAAAACTGCGCCTGTTTTTGTTTAAATAGAAGTTTTGTAACTGCCCAGGTACCCTAAGGAATAATTCTCTTGCCTGAGGAATCCCGATGTGATTCATTAAGATTATGATTTTTTCAAACGCCCCCAAAGGTTATGTTTCCGTTGAGGCTTATGAAGAGCTGAAGCAGAAGAATGCACAAACGATAGTCCTGCTTGTGGCTCGCATTGAAGACCTTGAGCGTCGCCTCAGCTTGAACAGCAGCAACAGTAGCAAGCCGCCTTCAAGCGACGGCCTAAAGAAGCCCAAGGCTGAACCCAGAACCAAAAGTCTGCGGAGAAAATCCGGTAAAAAGTCAGGCGGGCAGAAAGGCCACAAGGGAAGCACCCTGTGCCAAACGGCAGATCCCGATCATGTTGAAGATCACTTTCCTTCTGTCTGCGGGCAATGTGGCACACCGCTGTCGCCATCAATGGCAGAGGATTACGCCGCACGACAGGTGTTTGACCTGCCCGAGCCACAACCCCTGGTGACAACGGAACACAGGGCACATGTCTGCCTTTGCGGCCACTGTGGGGAAACAACCAGGGCGGCGTTTCCTCTGGAAGTAAAGGCACCCGTGCAGTACGGGCCACGCATCGCCGGAGTGGCAACATATCTCCAATGCGCCCATTTCCTGCCGGAAGACAGACTGGCGCAAATAATGGCCGATTTGTTCAATGCCCCTTTGGTTCCTGCCACTGTGGCCGCCATGAACCGCAAAGCATCAGAGCGGCTCAAGGGGGTTGCTTCTCACCTGCAGGATGTGATCGCCCAACAGGTCCACGTCAAACATCTTGACGAGACGGGTTTCCGGATTACGGGGTGCCTGCAATGGCTTCACGTTGCCTGTACACCGCTTCTGGCTTTCTACCGGGTCAGCAGCAAACGCGGTAATCTGTTATCCAATCTCACGGGCTGTATCGTGCATGATCATTGGCAGCCCTACTTCACGCTGGATGGTGTTACCCATGCGTTGTGCAATGCACACCATTTGCGGGAACTGCAAGCGTTGGTCGAAATAGAACAGGAAGATTGGGCTGGTCAGATGCAAAGGCTACTGCGGCGTGCGCACCATGTCACACAGGCCGCGCGGGATAAGGGCGTGGCGGTTTCAACGCCGCTTGTTGCGCTTATCAATCGGCGATACGACAGGATCATCACCGCAGCATTGGATTTCCATGAGGAATTGCCTCCACTCGTGCCGCCAAAACCCGGAAGACGGGGGCGCAAGAAGCGACGGACAGGACATAATCTGGCTTTACGATTGCGCGATCGCAAGGAAGGCACCCTGCGCTTTCTGACAGATCCCGACGTACCCTTCACAAACAACGAAGCTGAACGCGACCTGCGGATGCTGAAACTACGTCAGAAAATATCGGGAGGGTTCAGGTCTGAACAAGGGGCAGAGGATTTTGCCACCCTGCGCAGCGTCATCACAACGGCGAGAAAACAAGGATGGAACATCATCGAAACACTGATGATGCCTGCCGATCAGATTATCGCAACACTGAAATACGCTTAAAAACAACCTGGGCAGTTACGAAGTTTTCACCAATATCAATTAACACGCCACGTTGACGAAGGCGGTCGCCCAGCCTGGTCGCATCAAACCCAGGAGGGCCTGTTAACCAAAACGAAGTGCCGCCTCTCGTTGGTGTTTTTTTCAACATCGTCAGATGATTCGTAATTGCATCATTCATAACGTGCCACCTCTGCTTGTACCGACGTTCGATGTTTCGTAAGTGAGAATCGTAGTGCCCTAATTGAAAAAACAGCGCCACCACTTCCTGCACGATGGTTGGCGGGTGCCGCATCATCACTCCCCTGACAATCCGGGCTTGTTTGATGATTTCCGGATGCGCGATAATAAACCCTAATCTTATTCCGGGGGAAACCGTTTTTGACAGGCTGCCGATGTAAATAACTCGATTATTCCTGTCTTGCGATCGAAGCGATTTAGAGCGGCTATTGAAGTAGTTCATTTCCGACTCATAATCGTCTTCAATAATCAGAAAGTCCTTATTTTCTGCGGCTTCAAGTAAGTCTTCCCGACGACGTTGTGACATAGTTACCATGGTGGGAAATTGATGACTGGGCGTAGTAAATACCAATTGGCAGTTATTCGGAATTGCTGAAACAACCAGGCCTTCATCGTCTACGGGGACACCTCTAAGCTGATTTCCAGTAAGCTGAAATGCATTTCGACCATAGGAGTACCCAGGGTCTTCAATCGCAATGGGTTTGTTTTTATGTGCAAAAGTCGCACCGACTATAAAGAGAGCATTTTGAGCGCCTAGTGTTATTAGAACTTCGTCCTCATTGGCGTATATTCCCCGATAACTCAGCAGACGTTGTCGCAGTTGTTGGGAAAGTTGCCGACTGTCGCTCTCTACTGCATCATCTCTCCACGCCGGCATTTTGGCTTGACCAAGTGCGAGTCTGGTGCATTCTCGCCAGCTATCCACCGGAAAAAGATTGGGATCGATTTGATTGTAAATGAAAGGGTAGGGATAGCTGGTCCAGTCAAGCGGATTATCAACAGGCTCCAGACCAAATGAGTCAAATGCGACGGGGCTCGGTGTGTCGACGCGAGCAGCGTCATGATTTTTCCATTCCGTAGATTCTGTTGGCGATAGAGCGATGGGATTGACAAAATAACCGGATCGGTCTCGTGCAACCAGTAACCCAAGATCGATTAACTGGTTGTAGGCGGAAAACACGGTATTTCTGGATACCCCTAACTGTTCTGCAAGCTCGCGGCAGGATGGCAATCGCTTGTCTGGTGACAGAGATTGAGAGGTGATGGCGGAACTGACCATTTCACAAATCTGATCGCGTAAGCCCAGACTTGACTGTTCCGGTAATGCAAAATGAGGCGTTGTAGAGTCCATGACTGATTCTTAATGGATTGCAGGATTTATCGATAGACGGTAATCTGTTACCGGTATTTTATGGTGACACTTTTTCTGAAATCTGTCCTCTACATTCGTGTCATCTGTCACTTTTCTTAAGATTGGAAATATGGAAATATCATACCACTACTACACCCATAAATTTCTCATCAGGAGGAAAAGTCTGTGAAAAGAAATTCAATATTCAAGATAATGGTTCTAAGTTTGACTACTACTTGGTTCGCACATTCAGCAAATGCAGAGACGGTATTAAAACTCGGAACCGTCGGATTCATTGGCATGCCAATCGGTGATGCAATTGATCAGGCGCTCATTCCGACTTTAGAAGAAGTTTCTGGCGGCAAAATGAAAATTGAGCCGCATTATCGTAAGTCGTTATGCAGTGAGCAGATTTGTGGCGAACAGGCCAACCAGGGACTGATTGCGCTTTGGACGAGTTCAACTGCAAATTTTGGTAATTTTGGTACTGCGTTGTCAGTGTTTGATCTGCCTTATATATTTAAAAGTATTGAAGACGCAGATCGAATTTCAAGTGAATGGCTGGCAAAGAAACAGTGTGATATTGCCGCTGAAGAAGCCGGTCATGTTTGTCTAACTGTTTACTCGAGTGGTGGTTTTCGCCAGCTCGGAAACGCTCATGGTCCGGTTCATGTTCCCGATGATATGAAAGGTATTAAGTGGCGCGTTACCAAGAGCCCGATTGAATACACGCTTATAAAAAACTGGGGTGCTGTTCCTGTGCCGTATGACTGGGCCCAACTCTATCAGGGCTTACAGACTGGTGTAGTGTCGGGTCAATATGTTGCTACACCATGGCAACATGTCGCAAAGCTGCATGAGGTTGCCAAATACTTCACTGAGATTGGCGGCTCCTGGTCAGGCAATCAGCTGTCTATAGACAAAGGTCAATATGACGCACTTTCTGATCAGGAAAGGGCGTGGTTGCACACCGCTGCTGAGGCCTTTGGAAAGCATGTTCAGGAACTGGATCGTAACTGGGTAAAAGCCGGTGAAGATGCGATCAAAGCTGAGATTGAAGAATGGTATGTGCCGAGTGAAGCGGAAATGAAACTCTGGAGAGCTGGTGCTATTGATGCCTGGCTGAATGCAAAGGGGTCGTTTGATCCTGCAACTGCGGAGCGCGTCTTGCAGGAGCAGGGTATGACAGATTTCATCGTAGCGTTAAAAGAAGCAGGTGCTTTGTAAGATTAACCATGAAGTTGCTGTAATAGCAAATGGCGCGGTATTCACCGCGCCATTTGCTTTTCTGCACTGCAAAAAATATAGTCGAACCAGTTGTCCCTGCCAAGAGCGGGGATCGACCAACATAATCCAGACAGAGGAGCGCTAACTGATAATGGAAAGTATTTTTCTCCTGATCGTTCTTGTGTTGCTTATCTTACTGGGGGCACCGGTTGGGTTTACCCTGATTCTGATTCCTGTTGTCTATATTTTGATCACAGACGCAGCACCACTGATTTTGATTCCAAGTCAGATGTTCAGCGCGATTGATGCGGTACCTTTGACAGCGATCCCGTTCTTTATGTTGACAGGAGAGCTTATGACCAGCGCAACCATTACAGACAGATTGGTGGATTTAAGCCAACGGATTATTGGTCGGATGCGGGGAAGTATGGCGCAGGCAAATGTACTGGTCTCAATGTTTTTTGCTGGAATGAATGGTTCGGTTGTGGCGGATACTGCAACGGTCGGATCGTTAATGGTTCCTTCCATGAAAAAAGCAGGCTATCCACCGGCTTTTGCGGCCGTAATTACAGCGGTCAGTTCGACAATCGGTGGAATTATTCCGCCTTCTATTATGATGATTGTGCTGGCCAATGCAGGTGGTATATCAGTTGGGGCTTTATTTGCTGGTGGCATTATTCCCGGTGTGATGATCGGTCTCCTGCTGATGATTATCAATTACGTCATTGCCAAGAGAAATAACTTTGAGCGGAACGAAGAACCGTTTAGTCTGAAAGCGTTGGTGGTCTCCATCTACAAATCTTCTTTTGCACTTCTGATTCCTATTGTACTGGTTGGTTCCGTTGTATTTGGTATTGCAGGGGTGGTGGAAGCCGGCGCACTGACAGCAACCATCGCATTATTTGTTGGCCTGTTCATATACCGGACAATTACCTGGAATAATTGTAAAAGTTCGTTTGTCCGTGCTTTTCGTAACTCGGCAATGGTATTTATTATTATTGCGGCTTCCGGGCCCTTCAGTTGGCTTTTAACCTCCCTTGGCGCTATTAGTCAGTTGGAGCAATGGTTACTCAGCTATACCCATAACCCGTTTTTATTTATTCTGGTTTTGGTGATGTTTATATGTTTGCTCGGAATGGTTATGGACTCGGCTGCAAATATTATCGTCGTAGGGCCGGTGCTTGTCGATGTAATGGTTAAAGCAGGTTATCCTGATGTGCAGGCTGCACTTGTCGTTGTTGTCGGTTTTTTGATTGGCTCTGTAACTCCGCCCGTTGGGGTGGCATTTTTTACTGCCGGTGCAATTGCCAATGTGCGACTGGAAAAAGTCGCGCTTGCGATGTTGCCCTACCTTGTTGCCCTGTTCTTGCTCCTGTTCGTTTTGATAGTAGTACCCGGTTTCACCATGTATTTACCCAGGGCTTTCGGGTTCGTAAATTGATCGCATCTTTTTTAACAATTAAGCCCAAAGACCGAGTGTCTCGCATGAGATTAATATCGATATGATTAGTTTCATCAAGCAGATCGATATTTTGGTGAAAAAAATCTTAACCGGTTTTTGTGGGGTCTTTTTGCTGCTGATGGTTGTATTCGCGGTCTACAACATTGTAATGCGCTATGTTTTTGAAAACCCGCCAGTTTGGGGAGACCTGTTAACGGTTTTGAGTAACATCTGGTTGGTCTTTGTCGCTTTAGCGCTCACGGTAAGGGATAAAGATCATATTGCACTGGATCTGATTTATTCCAGGTTGCCTGTAAAGATGGCCTTTTTTATTCATCAATTCTGGACCATGGTTATTTTCTGTCTAGGCATCGTGATGATCATTTACGGTATGGAAGCTGTAGCAAAGATGGGTGGAAAATACTGGGAGATGTGGCACTTCGCATGGGAAGAGGGTCAGTTTGTTTTCAAATCAAACTATATGCCCAAGAAATACGCCATTGCTATCGTTCCAATATCCGGTTTTCTGGTTTGCGTAGCAGCGCTGGCATCCATCATTGAAGATAGCTTTAAATTATGTTCCGGTACTTACAAATAGGTACCGGCAAGTAAACTTCCTTAAGACCCGGATAATCCGGCACCTCATCATCAGGCCACTGCCATATACCCTTCTGCAAACGCAGCTGTCCTGAGATTGCGATCGTGGCCAGCCGACAGCCGATGCCTTCCCCGGTTGAACAAATTGGTGACGGCCGCATGGGCCGTAACAAATCGCTGAGCCTGGCTCACTGATCTCTCAACAACCTGACGGACGCTCAGTGAATATGCAGATTTAAAGGCTGCATAGCATGAGAAATTCTCTCTTCTGCTGGACTGGATTTCGGGGACCCCTCAATCCGGTAGAAATCTCTAGCAATACGTGGGCCTAATCAGGGGATACTGACAGACACGCCTCCCTTTTTTTGATGTGATACCCTGCAACATCAGCCTTGTCGAGGCTTAAGTCTGCAACCCGTCTCTTCAGGCGGATATTCTCTTCTTGTAGTTGCTTCAGCTCCCGAAACCTGGCTCGGTTCAAGGCCGCCGTATTTCGACTTCCAGCGATAAAACGTCGCTTCCGCTATCCCCATCTTGCGGCAGATGTCCGGGGCACTTAATCCCAGCTCATGCTGCTTCACCGCTGACACTAGCTGCTCTACAGAATATCGCTTTCTCTGCCTCTTTCTGTCCTCTTGATATTTCAATTTGATTAGCCAATATTCTCATATCTACCGGACCGGTTTTTAGGGAGACCGTCAACAGTTTTCGTTCATCGTTACCCTTAAGAGGATACGATGATGACAAACAGTTACAAGTTGAGCTCTTAGAATTATTTTTGAGAAACAAAATAATATACAATATCTCGTGATAACATGAATATCAGCATATGATTTCTAATTGTATATACGAAATAAACGACACCAACATTGCCGAACATATTTAGGAGAAACTAATGTACAAAATCAAGCCGATGGAATCCTCGAATGGAGAACAATATTTCAATTTAACGAAATTACCGAAAGAGAGATTGAATACTAAGTTCACTATTCATGAAAAAAACACCGGTATTTATTATGCTACTTCAGCAACAGGTAATTCTGAACTGATTTCATTTTTAGATAGGTTAAGTTATTTGCAACCAAAGGTAGAAAAAAGCGATGGGTACTATTGGTGGAAAGTCGATCCAAAAAAAATAATCACGCTAATGAATGCTGTTATTCGAGAATTTGAAGAAAAAATATAGTACATTTAATGAGATTTAATATCTGTTAGTAACGGACTGTTATTAATTTTGCGGAACCGGGGAGTGTTAGAAATTCGGTGTCAATTTTTTATACTAGCGCATAATACTATGCGGAGAATTGACAATGACAGAGGATTCAATTTTGAAGAAGCGCTAAAAGCGATTCAATCAGGCCAAGCCATTAGTGGTAAAGATGGTGTCCCTGGTGCATTAGTCAAACCGTTAATGGAAGCAGCACATTTTGCCTTGGGAAGTTCGTTGAGTGTTGTGCTTGATGCGCCATTCGTCAAGATCGACTTGAAGCTCATCGATGGATTGATGGCGTTTCTTGCGCAGTGTCCTTTAAGTCATTTCTTCGTACCTGATTCGATTAACCACCGAAAAGAGCCTCAAATGCTTCATTTTTGAACTTCCACACATCATCTTGTAGATCTTTAATTCCCTTGGAAAATGCTCCGAAAACGGCTAAAACTCGATAAAATTTCAATTTTTGTGATACGTACCTAAAAAAACTCTGGACATGAGGGGCGCACCTTATTTAGGCTATGGGGGTAGTGAGTTTTGAATATTACGCATGAATCTTAAAATCGATAATGACGATTGACACTTGGAGAGATAACGATGAATAGAAGCAAATTAGCAAAAGTAGGCGCGTTAATGATCGCTGCCACAACGTATACAGGCACAGCACAAGCGGATGATTTAACGCTTTGCTGGGCGGCCTGGGATCCGGCCAACGCGCTGGTTGAACTGAGTAAGGAGTTTGAGGAACAAAGCGGCCATAATATGAGCTTTGAATTTGTTCCATGGCCGAACTTCGCAGACAGAATGCTAAACGAACTGAATTCTGGTGGACAGTTATGTGATCTGTTGATCGGTGACAGTCAGTGGATAGGTGGCGGCGCTGAGAACGGGCACTATGTGAAGCTCAACGATTTTTTCGATAAGGAAAGCATCAGCATGGATGATTTTGCCGAAGCGACGGTATACGCTTACTCGACCTGGCCCAAAGGCACGCCCAACTATTACGCATTACCTGCCATGGGCGATGCAAATGGCTGGTTCTACCGTAAGGACTGGTTCAGCCGTCCGGAAATTCGTAAAGAGTTCAAGGCTGCTACAGGTCGCGAGCTGGCCGAGCCTGCAACTCAGCGGGAAATGATGGAAATCGCCAAGTTCTTCCAGAAAAAGGAAATTGACGGTAAAACAGTCTACGGCGCGGCAATCTTTACCGAGCGTGGTTCTGAAGGCATCACAATGGGTGCGACTGGCGCGCTTTATCCGTGGGGATTCAAATATGAAAACACACCGGGTAAATATGACATGGAAGGTGCGGTGAATTCAGCTGAAGCTGTGGAAGCGCTGGAGTTCTATAAAGAGTTCTATGAATGTTGTACTCCTCCCGGATACACCAACTCATACATGGGTGAAAGTCTTGACGCTTTTAAATCAGGTCAGGTTGCCATGGCAATGAACTGGTTTGCATTCTTCCCCGGTCTGTATGCTGACCCGGATACCGGCGGTGACAAGATTGATTTCTTTGTAAACCCTCCCCAGAACCAGGCCGGATCCACATTGGGCGGTCAGGGGATCTCCGTGGTCAGTTATTCTGAAAAGCAGGATGCGGCACTTGAATACATAAAATGGTTTGCCCAGCCTGATGTTCAATCTAAATGGTGGGGTCTCGGAGGCTATTCAGCACACAATTCCGTTCTTAATTCACCGGACTTCAAAACAAGTGCGCCTTTCGCGGCTGACTTCCTGGTGGCAATGAATGATGTTCAGGATTTCTGGCAGGAGCCGGCATATGCAGAACTGCTGCTGGCCATGCAAAAGCGATTGCATGATTATATCGTAGCGGGACAGGGCACAGCCAAAGAAGCGCTCGATCTGCTGATTGAGGACTGGACCGAAGTCTTCGAGGACGAAGGCAAGCTTTAAATAAGGCAGAGCCGGCGCCAGTCGTCGGCTTTTTTATATCAGGTATGCAGCGCCGTTGATGGGTGACGTCCCTGCATCGATAAAACGATAATCTGGACTGACTTAAAATGTCTGACAAGGTAGTGGCTCGGGCTGCAAAGGCGACCCCTGTCCATATTGCAAAAAAGATCAAAGGACTGTCTGATCGTGTGATCGCCTGGATTTTTGTCGGGCCAACAATATTTTTGTTGCTGGCAATCAACATCTTTCCACTGATCTGGACGATCAACCTGAGCTTTACCAACTTCAAGGCCAATCGGGTGAACCGGGCCGTGGAATATATCGGTACACGCAATTACGAGCGTATTCTGAATGATTCTGATATCTGGATTTCAATGCAGGCTACTGCCCACTTTTTGTTCTGGACAATTTTCTTTCAGGTTCTGATTGGTTTTACACTGGCCTGGCTGATCAATAAAAAATTCAAAGGCAATGATCTCTGGACAACCATTATTGTCCTGCCGATGATGCTTTCTCCTGCTGTGGTCGGGAATTTCTGGACCTTCCTGTATCAACCTCAGATAGGTCTGTTCAATTACGTAGTCGGGTATATTACCGGCGCTGATCCATCCAGTTTTGAAATGCTGGGCTCAGTTGATCTAGCGCCCTGGTCCATCGTCATTGTCGACACCTGGATGTGGACACCGTTTGTAATGCTGATCTGCCTTGCCGGTTTAAGGAGTATTCCGGACTATATTTATGAAGCCGCTGAAATTGACCGGGCTTCAAAACTTCGACAGTTTTTCACCATCACCATCCCCATGGTGCTGCCATTCCTGATGCTGGCCATTCTTTTTCGTGGTATCGAAAACTTCAAGATGTTCGATCTTGTGGTCCAGCTTACCGGCGGTGGCCCGGGTTCGATTACCGAACTGGCTTCTATCAATCTGAAGCGCGAAGCATTTGAAAAATGGCGAACCGGATATTCAAGTGCATTTGCGATTATTCTGTTCGTCACTGTTTTCGGTCTGGCTTCGATCTATGTAAAAGCCCTGAACAAGGTGAAAGAACGATGAGCTATTCTGTTACCGAACCGTCAGTACGTCAGAAATGGATGGCCGGATCGCTGGTTATACTCTATGCATTGATCACATTGACTCCACTGTTGTGGATCATGATGACAGGATTTAAAACGCCGCCGGACAGTATCAGCTATCCGCCCAAAGTGACCTTTGAGCCCTCCCTCGAAGGCTATGTGAATCTGTTTACTACACGAACGCGAGTCAGTAAGGAAACACTGGAAAGCCTGCCGGAACCCGATAATTTTGCTGATCGAATCGTTAGAAACAGGGAAATGGTTATTGCCGGACCGTCAAAGTTCGGACAACGTTTCATTAACTCCGTTATCATCGGTTTCGGATCGACGTTCCTGAGTATTTTTCTGGGAACGCTGGCGGCCTACGGATTTTCCCGTTTCCGAATTCCGCTGGCTGATGATCTTCTGTTTTTTATTCTGTCCACCAGGATGATGCCCCCCATCGCCGTAGCGATTCCGATATTCCTGATGTATCGAAAACTCGGGCTGTCGGATACGCATCTTGGAATGATACTGCTCTATACTGCGGTTAACATCTCGCTGGCAGTCTGGCTGCTGAAAGGGTTTATCGATGAAATTCCCCGGGAATACGAAGAAGCGGCGCTGATTGATGGCTATACCCGTTTTCAGGCCTTTTACAAAGTGGTGCTGCCCCAGGCGGCTACAGGGATCGCGTCTACCGCGATATTCTGTCTGATCTTTGCCTGGAATGAATACGCGTTTGCCGTATTGCTCACCTCGGGTACGGCGCAAACTGCGCCGCCGTTTATCCCGACAATCATCGGTGTCGGTGGTCTGGACTGGCCTGCCGTTGCTGCCGGCGCAACGATCTTTCTGTTGCCGGTGATGATTTTCACCGTATTGCTGCGCAAGCATTTGCTGCGCGGAATCACTTTCGGAGCCGTAAGAAAATGAGTAAATTTATTTCCGGTCTTGTTCGATTTCGTAGGGGTTCGTGGGAAATACTGGCAACCCTGCTGATCGTGCTGGGGGTATTTATGCTGATGCAGCCCTTTGTGCTCTGGGCTTTTACCTATTCCTTTGTAATCACATTGACAGGCACGATTATGTTTATTGTCGTTAGTCATTTTCCGGAATAGAGCATGGCAAAAATAGTTATCAAGAATGTCCGTAAGGATTTTGGCAGTTTCACCGCAGTGTGGGAATCGTCGTTTACCATCGAAGATGGTGAGTTTTTTATGCTGCTCGGCCCGTCCGGCTGCGGTAAAACCACCACGCTGCGCATGATTGCGGGTCTGGAACTGCCTACCTCGGGTGAGATTTATCTGGATGGTGAGGAGATCAGTCAGAAGCCGCCGTCACAACGTGATATCGCTTTTGTGTTTCAGATGTTCGCCCTTTATCCCCATATGAATGTTCGAAAGAACATTAGTTATCCGCTGATAAGTCAGGGAATGAAAAGGCCGGAGGTGAGAACCCGGGTTAATGAAGTGGCAGAGATACTCGGCATTCAAGACATACTGGAGCGTCCCGTGGGTGGATTGTCCGGTGGCGATCGACAACGGGTTGCGCTGGGTCGTGCAATCGTCCGTGATCCCAAGGCCTTTATGATGGACGAACCGCTTGGTGCACTGGATGCGGAATTTCGTGAGCATATGGCCGAAGAATTGCGCGCACTTCATGATCGTATGAATGCTACTACCGTGTATGTAACCCATGATCAGCTCGAGGCAATGCAAATGGGTGACAAAATTGTTGTTATGAACAATGCTGTGGTCGAACAGTTCGGTACACCTCAGGAAGCGTATGACAAACCTGCAACCATGTTTGTTGCTGATTTTCTGGGTTCTCCTTCGATGAATTTTCTGCGCTTTAACGGATCCGTTGAAAAGGGTACAACTTCTGTACAACTCGGCGATCAGACTGTCAGAGTTCCGTTGCAACTCGGAGAAGCCAGAGGTGATCTGATATTCGGTGTGAGACCTGAAAAAGTGATTCTGTCTGATGCCGGTATTTGTCGTGGTGAAGTATTTGCGGCAGAGTATCTCGGTACTACGCAAATCGTGACCCTCAATACTGCAAACGGTACGATTAAGGCGAGAATCAATTCAAGTCAGACCGTGACCCGGGGTGATCAGGTCGGACTCGGATTTGAAGCTGAAACCATTACCCTGTTTGAAGAAAGCAGTGGAAACGCCATAATCTCAGAACTGAATAGCGAGGTGTTGAACCGTGGCTGAAGTAATTCTGCAAAATATCAATAAATCTTTCGCTAATGATATCGCAGTCAATGGTATATCCATGTCAATTTCCGACGGTGCATTTGTTGTGCTGCTGGGCTCCACCGGCGCCGGTAAAACCACCACCTTGCGATTGATAGCCGGCCTGGAAAAACTTGATAGCGGTGAAATCTCTATCGACGGTCGTAATATCGGTCTGGAAACCCCGGCCCAGCGAAATGTGGCGATGGTCTTTCAACAGTATTCATTGTACCCGAACCTTTCAGTTAGAGATAACCTGGCGTTTCCGTTACGTTCCCCGATTTTGAATACTTCTGAGAATGATATCGCCGCCAAAGTTGCTGAAGTTGCCGAAGTTCTGCAGATCAGCCATAAGCTCGACAACAAGGCGACGCATTTATCCGGCGGTGAAATGCAGCGCGTTTCCATCGGCCGGGCACTGGTCCGTGATCCATCCATTTATCTCATGGACGAACCGCTGAGTTCTCTTGACGCAAAACTGCGAACCGACCTGCGGGTTGAACTGGAGCGTATTCAGGCGAGCCTCGGGGCGACACTGCTTTACGTTACCCACGACCAGATAGAAGCAATGACCATGGCTACCCACATCGGTGTTCTACGCGACGGAGAGCTGGTTCAGTTCGGTACTCCTCGGGAAATTTACGAAAATCCCAACAACGCCTATGTGGCGAGTTGGCTGGGTTTGCCGAGGATTAATATTTTGCCGGCGGATCTTTTCAATCTTTCTGTCAAAGGTGCGGAAACCATCGGACTTCGGCCGGAACATATTGCCCATGGCAGCGGAAAAGAGGCAACGGTGTTGCGAATTGAACATCTCGGTGACCAGACCCGGCTGCACCTGGAACTGGAAGGTCATTCGATTATTACCATTGTGGAACCCGGAGAGAATTACACCACCGGGTCAAAAATCAAAATCGAACCTAAAAATGCGATTTATTTTGATCGTGATGGCTCACGGATAAACCAAGGAGGCAGATAGTGAACCAGTTTTTCAATTTAAAAGAGGACCTCGTCACCGATGCAATTGACGGGGTATTGGAAGTTTCAGGCGGCAAGCTCGCCAGACTAGATGGGTATCCCCATATCAAAGTGGTGATTCGTGCGGACTGGGATAAATCCGGAGTGGTGCTGATATCCGGCGGTGGATCCGGTCATGAGCCCGCCCATGCCGGGTTTGTGGGTCGTGGAATGCTGACTGCCGCAATCTGTGGTGACGTATTTGCTTCCCCCACTGTAGATGCCGTGCTAGCCGGAATTCTCGCCGTAACCGGTGAGGAAGGCTGTTTGCTCATCGTCAAGAACTATACCGGAGATCGTTTGAATTTCGGTCTCGCCGCAGAGCGCGCCCGCGCCTTCGGGTTGAAAGTTGAAGTTGTGGTTGTGGATGATGATATTGCACTTCCGGATCTGACGCAGCCTCGCGGTGTTGCGGGAACATTATTTGTCCATAAAATTGCAGGAGCCGCGGCGGAAGCCGGAGATAATCTGGAAAGCGTTGCCGCCACCGCACGGGCGGTTATTGGCTCTGTGGCATCGATCGGAATGTCGCTGGATACCTGTACGGTTCCCGGTTCCGAAAAAGAAGATCGGATTGCCAAAGGCATGGCGGAACTGGGTCTGGGTATTCATGGTGAAGCCGGTGCCCAGCAGGTTCCTTTTGAAACCGCTAAATCCGCCATGGAAATGGTGCTGGATAAACTGGCGCCAACCATCAGCGAAGGTAGTTTCGTTGCATTGTTAAATAATCTGGGTTCGACTACGCCGCTGGAAATGTCGGTTCTGGCAAACGAACTGGCAACTGCATCCAGTGCCGAAAATATCAGGTTCGTAATCGGTCCCGCGCCGCTGATGACTTCATTGAATATGCACGGATTTTCTGTATCTGTGCTGCCCGTTAACAAAGACTGGCAGGCTGCCCTGGAAAGCGGCGTTGATATGCCTGCATGGCCGGGTATGGTTGAACTACAGCCAGTTGTCATTGAGCCGTTGCCGGACGGGTTGAGTCCGATAAAACCGATCCCGTCGAAGAATTCACGGGTACAGACACTGATTGAAAGTTGTTGTGATCTGCTGGTCAGCGCTGAAAGCGAGCTCAATGATCTGGATGCGAAGTCCGGTGATGGTGATACCGGAAGTACGCTCTCCGCTGCTGCGCGGGCGTTAAAGACTAGTCTGGACAGAATGCCCCTCGCTGATCTTACTCAGTTGTTCCGTGCGGTAGGTAACGAACTCAGCCAGACCATGGGAGGATCTTCCGGGGTCATACTGGCGATATTCTTCAGTGCTGTGGGTGATGCCTGTGCCGGTGGAAAAACCACTTCTTCCGCATTGCTGGCCGGACTCAATCGTATCAGTCAGGTGGGCGGTGCAAAGGTGGGGGATCGTACCATGATCGATGCCCTTGAACCGGCTCTTATGGCATTGCCTGAAGGATTCGGAGCGGCGGCTGCAGCCGCACGATCCGGTGCAGACAACACGGCGACCATCGTTCGGGCCAAAGCAGGGCGTGCCGCTTATGTGCCTGAAGAAAATCTGCTGGGAAATAATGATCCTGGTGCCGAGGCGGTAGCAAAACTGTTCGAGGGTCTCGCTGCTCAGGTCAGTGTTTAGGTCAGTAGTGTGTAAAGCGGATCAATCGACGTAAATTGACTATAGCAAAGTGACCGAAGCAACAACCAAAACTGCGCGCGTGGGTGAGTCTTCGCCGAAGCCGACTGTAAATGATATCGCCAGAGTGGCGGGTGTCAGTCTGGCAACGGTCGACCGGGTGATCAATTCAAGATCCGGTGTCAGAGAGGTGACCATCGAACGGGTAAATCAGGCGATTCGGGAACTGGGTTTTGTGCGGGATGCGGCAGCGGCTAATCTGGCCCGGGGTCGAACTTACAATTTTCTGTTCGTACTACCGGCCAGCGACAATGAATTTGTAACGTCGATGGAAATCCAGATCGACGAATTTTCCAGAAGTCTGGCAGCGGATAGAACCCGGCTCAGTGTTTTGAAAGTGGAAGCGTTTGATCCCAGGGCGATGGCGAAAATAATCAGCGATGTGGATCCGGAAACAGTACACGGAATTGCAATATTCGGACCGGAAACGCCCTCAGTTCGTGACGCTATCGACGAGATAAAAAAGCGCGGTGTTCTGGTGGTTGCACTTGTTTCTGATTTGCCCAGTTCGGCCAGAGATGCGTTTGTCGGCATCGATAATATTGCCGCAGGTCGTACTGCGGGTCAGCTGATGGGTCGGTTTGTGCAGCGTGATAAAGGCAAAATTCTTGTCATCACCGGTTCAATGTTGGCTCGTGATCATCTGGAACGGCGTCTCGGTTTCGATGAAGTGATGAGCCGGGATTTTCCGGATTTTGAAGTGCTTGCTTCGGTGGAAGGGCGCGATGCCCCCGACTTGCTGGAACAGCTAATTCCTGTTGCTTTTGAATCGAACCCGGATATCAACGGCATCTACTCTTCCGCTGCCGGTAATGCAGGGTTGATCAGGTATCTCAGAAAAAAAGCCATGGACCAGAAAATTGTAGTAGTGGGACACGAGCTTACACCGCTGTCACGTGAGGCTCTGGATCAGGGCATTTTCGACGCCATTATTTCCCAGGATACAGGTCATCTGGTTCGCAGTGCTGTGCGGATTCTACGAGCCCGGAGTGAAAATTCACCCATTAATTCTGCCCAGGAGCGGATCAGGATTGATGTTTACATTAAAGAGAATATGCCGCCGATTGGTGGCCAGACCATTGAAACCACAGACCAGGAGGTTTAACGATGAAAACCATTAAAGGCCCTGCCTTATTTCTTGCACAGTATGGCGGTGATGACGCGCCGTTTAACAGTTGGGACAGTATTACCAGGTGGGCGGCGGATTGCGGGTATGTGGGGGTTCAGGTTCCCAGTTGGGACGGGCGATTAATCGATCTTAAAAAAGCCGCTACCTCAAAAGACTATTGTGATGAGTTTAAAGGCAAAGCCGCTGAGAACGGCATCACTGTCACTGAGCTTTCAACTCACCTTCAGGGACAACTGGTCGCCGTTCATCCGGCATACGATACTGCGTTTGACGGTTTTGTAGCACCTGAAGTTCGTGGTGATCCCAAAGCCCGTCAGGCGTGGGCGGTGGATCAGATGATGCTGGCGTTGTCGGCTTCGAAGAACATGGAAATGACAGATCATGTTTCATTTTCCGGTGCACTGGCATGGCCGTATCTTTATCCGTGGCCCCAGCGTCCGGCCGGTTTAATCGAAACAGCTTTTGATGAACTGGCAGCCAGATGGCGGTCTATTCTGGAGCATGCAGATGATTGCGGTGTTAACGTCTGTTATGAAATTCATCCCGGAGAAGATCTTCACGACGGCGTGACTTTCGAGATGTTTCTTGAACGGGTGGATAATCATCCCCGCTGTAACATGCTTTATGATCCGTCGCATTACGTGTTGCAGTGTCTCGATTATCTTGATCATATCGATATCTATAAAGACCGAATCAAGATGTTCCATGTCAAGGATGCCGAGTTCAACCCTACCGGAAAACAGGGAGTCTACAGCGGCTATCAGCCCTGGGTGGATCGTGCCGGACGCTTCCGAAGTCTGGGAGACGGGCAGGTCGATTTCAGTGCGATTTTTTCAAAGATGGCGGCCAACGATTTCGACGGCTGGGCCGTGGTTGAATGGGAATGCTGTCTGAAGCATCCTGAAGATGGCGCGCGTGAAGGTGCACAGTTTGTTCGTGATCACATTATCCGGGTGACCGAACGGGCATTCGATGATTTTGCTGACGGTGGAACAGACGAGGAGAGCAACAGGAAGATGCTCGGAATTCAGTAATGGCGTCCACAGAAAAAGCGTTGAGTACAAAATTCAGTACACGCTCGGGTCGTATCCGCCTCGGAATGGTCGGCGGTGGTAACGATGCATTTATCGGAGGCGTGCATCGCATAGCGACCCGACTCGATGACCGATACGAACTGGTAGCGGGCGCATTGTCTTCGACACCTCAGAAATCCCAGGAATCGGGCCAGGCGCTGAGATTGTCACCGGATCGCGTCTACGATGACTTCAAGAAGATGGCCATCCGCGAAGCACGGCTTAAAGACGGTATCGAAGCCGTATCAATTGTTACCCCGAATCATGTCCATTATGCAGCGGCACGTGAATTCCTAAAACGTGGAATTCACGTCATCTGCGACAAACCGTTAACGTCCAATCTGGTTGATGCCCGCAAGCTGGTGAAGTCGGCAGAATCATCCGATGCCTTGTTTGTGCTTACCCATAACTATACCGGCTATCCCATGGTGCGCCAGGCCCGGGAAATGGTGGCCAACGGAGATATCGGAAAAATTCGTGTGGTTCAGGTGGAATATCCCCAGGACTGGTTGACTATTCATCAGGATTTCAAGCAGGCTGAATGGCGTACAGATCCCGCGCGATCCGGGGCAGGGGGCTCTACCGCCGATATCGGAACCCATGCCCATAACCTTGCCGGTTTTATCACCGCTCTGGAAGTGGAGAGTCTGGCAGCCGATATTCAGGCCTTTGTAAAGGGTCGTCAGGTTGATGACAATGCCCACGTTATGTTGCGTTTCAAAGGCGGTGCCCGGGGAATGCTGTGGAGCAGTCAGGTCGCACCGGGTAATGAGAATGCATTGCGCATACGGGTCTACGGCGACAAAGGCGGGCTGGACTGGGCGCAGGAAGATCCGAACTATCTGTGGCATTCACCGTTCGGTGAACCGAAACAACTGATTACCCGAAACGGAGCGGGTGCCGGTGATACGGCGGCACGTATGAGTCGTATCCCTCCGGGACACCCCGAAGGCTATCTGGAAGGATTTGCCAACATCTATTCCGAGGCGGCGGAAGCTATTCTGGCGCATCGGCAGGGCATATCTCCTTCATCGGAGGTTATGTTTCCGACTATACAGGACGGTTTGAAAGGTGTTCAGTTCGTCGATGCCTGTGTTCGCTCATCGGCTCGCAATGCAGCATGGGTTTCCCTGGGCTGAAAGTCAATGTATCTCGGTCTTGATCTTGGTACTTCCGGTCTGCGTGGTCTGCTGGTCACGGAGGCAGGTGAGCCGGTGGCAGACAGTTCTGCCGGGTATCCGGTAAATACGCCGGTGGAAGGTTGGTCGGAACAGGACCCCTCAGACTGGATAACAGCCTGCGGAAAAGTAACCGCACAGTTGCGTAGCCGCTACCCGAAAGAATTTGCGGCGATTAGAGGAATCGGTTTGGCGGGGCATATGCACGGCGCCACGGTTCTGAACCGTTCAGGAAAAATCATTCGGCCCTGTATTCTCTGGAATGACGGCAGGGCGGATACAGAAGCCGCAGAGCTGGATACTATGAGCAGCTTTCGCCGTCAGTCTGGCAATATCGTGTTTCCGGGTTGCACTGCTCCGAAGCTGATGTGGATGGCTAGCCATGAGTCGAAAAACTTTGCTCGCGTTGACAAGGTGCTGCTGCCCAAGGACTACCTTGTATACTGGCTTACCGGTCGGTTGGTAACAGAAATGTCTGATGCGGCGGGTACCAGTTGGCTGGATGTGGGAAAGCGAAAATGGTCTGATGAATTAATCAGTGAGTCAGGAATGCGTCCTGATCAATTGCCCGACCTGCTGGAAAGTTCTGAAATAGTCGGCACTGTGCAAAGTAACATTGCTGCTGAACTGGGATTAAAAGCTGACGTCGGTGTTGTCGCGGGTGCTGCTGATAATGCGGCTGCGGCCTGTGGAATCGGTGCGCTGACCGAAGGCCAGGGTTTTTTATCTCTGGGTACTTCCGGTGTACTGCTTGCCGCAAAGGATAGTTATGCACCGTCACCGGCATCAGCAGTGCACACATTCTGTCATGCAGTACCGCAGAAATGGTATCAGATGGGGGTGACGCTTTCAGCCACTGACAGTCTCAACTGGCTGGCGTCTAATCTCGGTCGTTCGGCAGAAGAACTGAGCACTTTGTTGGCCGACAGTACCGGGCCTTCATCCGTTATGTTTCTGCCCTATCTTTCCGGCGAACGAACCCCGCACAACGATGTGAATGCGCGTGCGTCTTTTATCGGGATGTCAAAGACTACTGATACCAAAGTGCTTGCCCAGTCGGTGATGGAGGGTGTCAGCTTTGCGTTGCGTGATTGTCTGGAAGCCCTGAAATCCACAGGTACAGATTTGCCTGGAGCTTTCGCCATTGGCGGAGGTTCCCAATCCGGCTTCTGGCTTCAAACCATCGCCAACACACTCAACCTGCCGTTGTATTTACCCGGGAAAGGGGACTTCGGAGCGGCCATGGGGGCCGCCCGACTGGCTATTGTCGGCGTATCAGGACAAACCCCTTCCAGTGTAATAACCCAGCCGGGAATTCAGCGGACCTTTGAACCACAATCTAATCTTATCGCTGCCTATGAGGCGGCGTATCAACGATATACCCAAACCTATTCGGTATTAAAGGAGATTTCATGACTACAGACTTTTTTGCAACGCAGAAAATTGTATATGAGGGAGAAGACAGCACCAACCTGCTGGCTTTTCGACACTACAATCCCGACGAAGTGCTGATGGGAAAAACGATGAAAGAGCATCTTCGTTTTGCCTGTGCTTACTGGCATTCGTTTGCTTGGCCCGGTGGTGATCCGTTCGGTGGACAGACTTTTGATCGTCCGTGGTTTCCGGATCGAATGTCCGATGAAATGGCAGCTGCTCGGTTAAAGGCAGACATCGCTTTTGAGATGTTTTCCGCCCTGGGTGTTCCCTATTTTTGTTTTCACGACGCCGATGTCCGGCCGGAAGGAAGCCGTTTCAGTGACAGTGCAGCCAATCTGAATTCCATTATCGACATCTTCGAGCAGAAAATGGCAGATACCGGCATCGGTCTGCTTTGGGGTACAGCCAATCTGTTTTCCCATCGCCGTTTTATGGCAGGTGCATCCACCAATCCCAATCCCGATGTATTTGCATATTCTGCAGCGACGATTAAAACCTGTATGGATGCGACTCATCGATTAAATGGTGAGAACTATGTTCTGTGGGGAGGCCGGGAAGGTTACGAGACGTTACTAAATACCGATTTATCACGGGAAGATCAGCAGATGGGTCGTATGCTTAATCTGGTAGTGGAGCATAAGCACAAGATCGGATTCAAGGGTGCGATTATGGTGGAGCCTAAGCCCCAGGAACCGACTAAGCATCAATACGATTTTGACGTTGCTACTGTATGGGGTTTTCTGAAACGCCATGGTCTTGAGAATGAAGTTAAAGTAAACATCGAACAGGGGCACGCCATACTGGCCGGTCACTCGTTTGAGCATGAACTGGCAACAGCCATTTCTCTGGGAATTTTCGGATCAGTGGATATGAATCGAAATGACTATCAGTCCGGGTGGGATACCGACCAGTTTCCCAACAACACCCCTGAAGTTGCACTTGCCTACTATCACATTCTAAAGGCTGGCGGATTCGACACCGGCGGCACCAACTTTGATGCCAGATTGCGACGACAGTCCCTCGATCCGCAGGATTTGCTGGCGGGTCACATGGGAGCCATGGATGTCTGCGCCAGAGGGTTTAAAGCCGCGGTGGCTATGCTTGAAAATGGTGGTCTGGATCAGGTGATTTCGGAACGCTATAGCGGCTGGTCATCAGACGAAGCGGTAAAAATGCTGAAAGGCGATTACTCGCTGGAAGATATTTCCCAGTACGTGGTGTCTGCTAATCTGGATCCACAGCCAAAATCCGGTCAGCAGGAAATTCTCGAAAACTATGTAAACAGATTTGTATAACCTGATTAAAACGCTTTCGTCATGCTTCGACGGAGGCGCTTTGAGATGCGGCATGCATCATTCCAATAAATGCAGGATAGGGGTCGGTAACCACTGAAACACCGATATCGTGCAGCAGTTCTGAGCGTTCTCGTCCGGCTTCGAATCCATCAAGAAACGCTTTATGGTTGAAAAGGTTGCCTATAGCTTTAATCACTCCGCCAGCCAGAAATACCCCGCCCCAGGCACCCGTTATTAACGCATTATCCGCAGTACAACGCCCAAGCAATGCTGAAAAACAACGTAGTGTCTGCAAAGCTGATTCATCACCCGATGCGGCTGCGAGCGTTACCTGCTTTGGAGTTTTTAGATCAGATGCGCAATGCAGCCCCTCATGCAGTCTTAATAATCCGGGTCCGGACAACACCGCTTCCCATGGCAGCCAGCCGGATTCCCACAGCCGCTGCTGCGCAGCTGGCGGAACAATACAGTCCAGCGCCGCAGCACTATGCCCACCCTCACCGGGAACAGCCACCCAGCTATTATCTGTCGGAACAACACATGAAACTCCAAGCCCTGTCCCCGGACCGATAGCAAGCATAGCCGCCCGTTTTAAACAAGCACCGGCCTTATAACGTCATGCTGAGAAGGCTTAAGAATCGGAAGCGCCAGTGCTACAGCCGCAAAGTCATTAATAACGATCAATCGCTTAAGCCCAAGCTCACTTTTCAATTGTCGTTGAGAAAAATTCCATGGCCGATTGGTAAACTCAACCCGATCACCCATAACAGGCCCCGCCACCGCCACAATCACGCAATCAGGTTGAATCTGATCTCCCTGAATTCGATGACTAAGTGCGGCACTTAAACTTTCGAATGTATTGGCCGACTGACTTTGTTCACCCCGGATACTGGATTCACTATCGACCCATGCGGATCGAATATAGGTTCCACCGGCGTCTGCTAGCAGTATTGTCATGGTTTCGTGATATGGGTGAGTATAAGCGATAGTAAAATGACAACAAACAGCATAGTTGTATAAGTCTAGCAAATGGCTACGGCTGATAGCGCTTGCCGTTGCTGTCCGTCAAATGTCTCCAGGTTTTTTCCAGGGGGATTATCTATTCCATGCCTTCATTGTATCGAGTGTAACCTCATTTTGTTCCGCAATCGGCTGTCGGGGTACTCTGGAATTGCTTCGTTTCGTCGGACACTCATGTAAAAATGGCCATCTGTTTTTCATCGAGCTCAGGACGGATATTTCCCAACTGTTGATGATGTCTCGCCCGATTATAAAACACTTCAATATAATCGAATATTTCTGCCCTTGCGATGTCGCGATTTTTAACTATATGTCGCCGTATTTTCGCTTTCTTCAAACCGCCAAAGCAAGATTCCACCGCCGCGTTATCATAACAGTGGCCTCTGCGACTCATCCTCGGAATCCCGTTATGTGATCGACAAAACCTCTGCCATTCATCACGTCCATATTGCGACCCCTGATCTGAATGCAGGATGATTTCCTGTTTGGTGGATCGACGCCAAACCGCCATAAGCAAGGCGTCTAAAACCATTTCTTTTGCCATCGTTCGGCTTAATAATTGATGGACCATCCTCTCAATACATATCCTCGGCCAATGTCGATTTCAATAAAACATTATTGACTGAAGAAGATTCAGACAAATTTATGCGTCTCACACAAGGCACTAGCGAATGGGATGGAATAGATGCTGTAATGTATGACAATGCCAGAGGGAATTTCAGTGTTTACGAATACATCGATTCTGGTTACGTAGAAATGGATGATTGGGATGAAGTGATTGATGCCAACTCGTTGACAAAGCAATTAACTGAATCAACTGAACTTTCTAACAAGGAACGGAAAGAGAATGGGGTCGCACCGCTTTATTTTGCTGAATGGATACAAGAACCTTACCTCGATTCTGCAAGTGCAACAGCCTACTGGGCATTTAAGGTCAGGTCGGATGATGTCGATCCTTCTATTGTGGTTAATGCTAAAGCACTGATACTGAGTGCTAAAGGATATACGCTCGTTACAGCGGTTACAGACTTGGCAACATTTATAGACCCCAAATCTAGTCTTGTAGAGACTATTTCTGCTGTAGAATTTGTGAAAGGTGAATCTTACGCCGAATTTAATCCATCAAGCCACAAAGTCGCAGCCGCAGGAGTCGGGGCTTTGGCTTTAAGTATTTTCGGAGTAAAAAAATCTAAAGGTTTAATTGCAGGAGTAATCTTATTTGCACTAGCTTTGCTGAAAAAGGCATGGTTTCTTATATTTCTCCCATTTATATTTGTCTGGGGTTGGATAAGATCTAAATTTTTAAAAGGAAATAATCTCTTTTCCAGATAAAATTTTGCCCCTCAGCTTGATACTTTTGGGGGCAAATAACCGCAGTAAATTGAGCTCATTAATATAAATTTGGATTGGTTCAGACCTCTCCCTGCCCCCCTAAAGACATTCCTAAAAATTGTTAATGCACATCATTCTGAGAGACAAGCAATCGAGTTTTGTATCCCCAGTTTATTTTTTTCTGGTTCGCACTGGGTTGATTGGAGACTAAATTTCTTGAGAGGATTAGTCGATGAACAGAAGAGCTGGATATTCTCCCGAAGTACGGGAACGCGAGAACAGAGAACTTAAGCGAGCCAATAAAATTTTGAAAAAGGCAGTGGCATTTTTCGCCCAAGCGGAGTTCGACCGCAAACCGAAGTGGTGGTCGCTTTCATCGACGAAAATTGTGCGAGCGATAGTGTCGAGCCAATCGGTGATGTGTTGCCGATTGCACCGTCTGCGTACTATCGATGCAAAGACCTGGAACGAAACCCGGATAAACGTTCCCATCGAGTTAAGCGTGACGACACCGCAATGGCTGAGAGCATCAACACATTGTACAACGCCGAGGTCATTCACAAGGATGGTCCCTAGATGACGTTGAGCGAGAGACGCTCACCTGGGTTGACGGGTTCAACAACAAACGACGATTCACGCCCATCGCAGACGTTCCGCCAGCTGAGTATGAATCAATGTATTATCAAAACCTTGAGTTACGAAAAGCATCGTGACTCAGATAAAACTGTCTCCGATGAGTCCTGTGCGAACCAGTTTTACATAAATCTGTATCTTGGGGAAATGGCACTTAGTTATTATTGGTAACGTTGTATATACTAATAACCAACTTGAAAAATGATGGCATGAGTAAGTAATTGATGAAGTGGAAGTCGTTTCTATATAACAACAAAGAATATACGCTTGACCATCTCAGTCCGTTTGAATGGCTCTTTGAAGCCCCGGCTTCTGGTAAACGGCCACATAGGCTGTATCGGTTCCACGTAACATTTTCTATGCATTGTTTCACCAGAGGCCAGCTCAAGGGAGAACCTGTTGAAAACCATCTTTGGTATTCAAAACCTAGGGGAAAACGAATATTTTGTTTTGATAGATATGAGCTGACACACCAACTGCCTGAAATTGTCAAAACCCTGGGCGACCGAACATGCTGCATACGAACCACAACAGCTTCTTCACGCTAGAGATAACTACGCAAAGCGGCCTCACCGTGGACTATGAGGTCTATTTTGATGTCACAAGAGCGACCAGGAAGGGCTGGCTGAATCTAACAGTGCAGAGTGCGCATGTAAGGACACCTGGCTATCAAAACCAGCGTCCGAAAAAGAGGAAGATTCGGTTAGATGTGATTGCGTACAAACGCCAGCTGAATCAGGAAACTCGGCCTGGGACGTAGGCAAAACAAAGCCCGCTCGCAAGCGGGCTTTCCGGTACTCTTCGCTTTCGCTTATCTCCAGACCCGCTAGAGACCTGTTGCCAGGCGGCACAACCACATTGCCGAAGCAACACCGTTTGTATGATTGCCTGATTATTATGGGGGTTGATCAGCCAAATGTAAACCGCAAAAAGTGACCAAAACCCTAAATACGGGTCAAATTATGCCATATTATTAGATTTACATAAAGTTTGTTATTGAGCCCAAATCCCCAGATAGAGTAGCATCAGCGCTTCAAGGCTCGGTGAATCCCTCTTTCAAGCCTTGTGGCTGGCCATTACAGCAAATTATGGTAGCTAGTGCCGAGAGGTTTACTCAAAAACCGCTGTTCGGTGCATTATCAGTGCTAAATCGGCTATTTTTGACGCACCTGTCCTGCAGAAGCCGTTATTCTTGTTCTATGTCGGGTTAAATGGGCGGCGCTTCAAACTCCTTCAGTGCCAGCAGCACTCGTTCCAGTAGTAGTCGGTGGTTTTCCCGCATTTTTACCAAGAGTTGACGTCCCGTCCTGACCACTTTTGCCGCGATGGCGTACAGACGCCAGCGCAGAGTTATCGCACGGTGCCGGGACAACTCCACCGGCAGCAGAGGACGCATGAGGGCACATAGATTGTAGGAGAGTGCGGAGATTAAAAAGTACAGCACATTGGCAGCAAAATCTGAACACGGCAGGGTGTCGCCACCAAAATCTCGTTTCAGTTCCTTGATTCGGTTCTCGCTATCCTCGGCACGTTGATTGTACCAGTGAACAATCTCGCTATCGCTAAGGCTATCCCGATTAGTGGCAATCGCACGATAAATATAAGCACCTGAGTTTATTTCCTCTGAACTGTTTTCTGAGTTATCTGATGAATCTAAATCCAGACTCGCCTGGCCGGTAACGGCTGTTCTCTGAATGATAAGGGTGAAGGGTTTTTCATACTCACCGATGCAGAAACTGGTGCGGTAGGTATCCTGACCATTGACCGCTTTGCCTTTTTTATCCAGCAAAGGCGGCCAGTCCGAAGCGCTTGCCGCTGCTATCTGCGCGCGCAGTGCGGCGCTGGTCTTGGCGCGAATGGCATACTCGATACCCTGCTTATCACAATACTCAATGACTTTTGTTTGGTAGCCGGCAGCATCAATACGCAGCGCCTTCACGGTACAGTCTTCCGGGAGCGACTGCTGGCATTGCTGGATAAACGGCTTATTATCTTTCGCTGGCGGCACATTGCCGTGACGGAAATCCACGGCCACGATCTGCCCGGTTTCCGCAATATGCCCGACCATCGGCATAAAACCCTTGTTCTTGTTGTAAGTCCACCGTGCACCCGCTTTATGGGCAACAATTTCAGTGGCATCAATGTCCAGTGTGACTTCCTTACAGCGATGCAAGGCTACCTTCAATAAGGCTTTATTCACCTTTACCCAGGCAGCCTGGATTTGCGGCTGGCTTCCCATTCGCCTGAGCCAATCTCCAATCGTGGTCGCCTGGGGAAGTTTCTTGAGATCCAGCACGGTGCGCAGTGCTTCATCATCCTGAAGGTTGCGAACCTCATCCAGGTGAAAACTGCCTTCATGCTGCATCAGGATGAGGGTCTTGATGAACTCCGAGGGCTTATACCCACGATTGCTTTTAGGCTGGGGGAAGTGCTTGTCGATTCGCTCAGACAGGTTCAGGGAGTCCATTAGTTGAGCAATCGCCAATAAACCGGCACGAGAGGTGAGTAAATCGTTCGTTGTATCGAGTTTGTAGGGTAGAATAGTCATCAGCCTTGAGCTGTGCACCCATTGGGTGATGGTGGGTTTAAGAGCAAACCATTATACAGCCAAGGCTTCCTGCGTTTAAGAGATTTCTATCTGGGGATTGGGGATTGAGGCCTTTGCACGCAACTCTCCCAAGTCTTGAATATATCAGATAATAGCCCGATCGAATTGAGCAACGAAAGAAGATGCACTGTGCTGGAAAAACCTTAAACAACGCAAGCCTGGCTGATGCCCTCATGACCGAACACGAAGCCTTAACCAAATGGGACGGTGTGTATGAGTTGGTGGATTGGTCACGCATCGACACATTACTGTCGGGCATTCACAGCAAAGCTCGCGGCGAACCCGCCTGGCCGAGGTGAATCAGCCGTTGCCTGATCGCGATTTATTGATCAATCAAGGCGCAGCGAAATCGCCCGAATAAAGGGGTTGATGATGAGAACCTCCAGGACCCCGAAGCGGGTTACCACGTGAAAGCGGGTTCAGAGGGTAAGAACAAAACGACTGATGGCGACAAAGAGAAGTTCCGGTTGCGTTGTGGCGTGGAGCGAGTCTTTGGTGTACTGAAATTACATCACCGCATGGCGCAAGCTCGTTATTGGGGAAAGGTCAGGAATCAGATGCGATTTATGATGATTGGTTTGGCTTATAACCTGAAACGCGGTATGAATTTGCAGCGTGAGATAAACCATTTACAGGCGAGTTGCCCCTAAAAAACGGGATACGGGGTGAAACTCCCTTAAAAGCAGGCGGTATGGGCGAGTTTTTCAGGAAAACGTCTGGACATTTATGTTTTAATTGTATGCCTGTGCATGGCTGCCAAATACGCGCTTCGTACAAAGGCCTCAAGTCATATTATTACGATGTAATTGAGTTGCAGTTTTTATCATGTCGTTATTAAATTTACATCATGTTTCGACAATTCTTGCAGAAAATGCTCCGGAAGCTACCGGTCCGAAACAAAGCAGTCGATGTCGGCAACATCTCCCACCTTAACCAGTGCTCTCCGGCTGAATTTTGTATGGTCGGCAACCACAGTGACAGCAACGACCTGTTCGATCACCGCCCTCGAAAACTCGGCCTCGCGCAGTTCAAAGTTCATTAGCTGATTGCTTTCATTTATTCCGCCTATAGATAGTATTCCATAACGAACATGAAATTGTTTGAGGAAATCCAGCGCAGATGACCCGAATGTGGCTAATACGTCGGTGTCTAGATCGCCGCCGATCATGTATATCTGGTTGCTGGATTCTCGGGAAAGAGTGTGCGCAATTTGCAGTGAGTTGGTAACCACCTTCAGATGATTGCGTTCCGAAAGTGCTCGGGCGACGTAGGCGGTGGTTGAGCCGGTATCGAGAATAAGCGAATCCCCGTTTTCGATGAGATCGGAAACCGCCGCGGCAATCCTTGTTTTGGCATCACGGTTTTCATCCATGCGCCGTTCCATGGGGGCTTCCCTTAACCGATCTGGAAGAACGATGCCACCGTGGACTTTGTATACGGATCCTTTTTCCACCAGCGGTTTTACATGGAGACGGACTGTTTCATCGGATACACCAAGCTGGTCTGCGAGTTCGATAATTGTGCAGGAGCCCTTCAACTGTGCGATTCGAAGAATTTCTGACCGGTGTCGGAACTCGGTTTTCATAGAGTTATTTCAACATAAAACGTAACTGCCCAGGTACCCTAAGGAATAATTCTCTTGGAATAATTCTCTTGCCTGAGGAATCCCGATGTGATTCATTAAGATTATGATTTTTTCAAACGCACCCAAAGGTTATGTTTCCGTTGAGGCTTATGAAGAGCTGAAGCAGAAGAATGCACAAACGATAGCCCTGCTTGTGGCTCGCATTGAAGACCTTGAGCGTCGCCTCAGCTTGAACAGCAGCAACAGTAGCAAGCCGCCTTCAAGCGACGGCCTAAAGAAGCCCAAGGCTGAACCCAGAACCAAAAGTCTGCGGAGAAAATCCGGTAAAAAGTCAGGCGGGCAGAAAGGCCACAAGGGAAGCACCCTGTGCCAAACGGCAGATCCCGATCATGTTGAAGATCACTTTCCTTCTGTCTGCGGGCAATGTGGCACACCGCTGTCGCCATCAATGGCAGAGGATTACGCCGCACGACAGGTGTTTGACCTGCCCGAGCCACAGCCTCTGGTGACAACGGAACACAGGGCACATGTCTGCCTTTGCGGCCACTGTGGGGAAACAACCAGGGCGGCGTTTCCTCTGGAAGTAAAGGCACCCGTGCAGTACGGGCCACGCATCGCCGGAGTGGCAACATATCTCCAATGCGCCCATTTCCTGCCGGAAGACAGACTGGCGCAAATAATGGCCGATTTGTTCAATGCCCCTTTGGTTCCTGCCACTGTGGCCGCCATGAACCGCAAAGCATCAGAGCGGCTCAAGGGGGTTGCTTCTCACCTGCAGGATGTGATCGCCCAACAGGTCCACGTCAAACATCTTGACGAGACGGGTTTCCGGATTACGGGGTGCCTGCAATGGCTTCACGTTGCCTGTACACCGCTTCTGGCTTTCTACCGGGTCAGCAGCAAACGCGGTAATCTGTTATCCAATCTCACGGGCTGTATCGTGCATGATCATTGGCAGCCCTACTTCACGCTGGATGGTGTTACCCATGCGTTGTGCAATGCACACCATTTACGGGAACTGCAAGCGTTGGTCGAAATAGAACAGGAAGATTGGGCTGGTCAGATGCAAAGGCTACTGCGGCGTGCGCACCATGTCACACAGGCCGCGCGGGATAAGGGCGTGGCGGTTTCAACGCCGCTTGTTGCGCTTATCAATCGGCGATACGACAGGATCATCACCGCAGCATTGGATTTCCATGAGGAATTGCCTCCACTCGTGCCGCCAAAACCCGGAAGACGGGGGCGCAAGAAGCGACGGACAGGACATAATCTGGCATTACGATTGCGCGATCACAAGGAAGGCACCCTGCGCTTTCTGACAGATCCCGACGTACCCTTCACAAACAACGAAGCTGAACGCGACCTGCGGATGATGAAACTACGTCAGAAAATATCGGGAGGGTTCAGGTCTGAACAAGGGGCAGAGGATTTTGCCACCCTGCGCAGCGTCATCACAACGGCGAGAAAACAAGGATGGAACATCATCGAAACACTGATGATGCCTGCCGATCAGATTATCGCAACACTGAAATACGCTTAAAAACAACCTGGGCAGTTACCATAAAACTACAAAAATACAAAGAAATTGTTTTTTTTATTGATATTGATTGTTTTTGTGGTTTAATTGACGGGCGGCAAGAAATCTGTTGTTCCCGTGATCGTATCTGTTCTATGAACCGGTTCTACGAACTGGCCCGATATATAGGGATTAACGGATGTTTGCAAAAATTCTATGTCACTAAACCCGTGGAGGACAAAATGACCAGAACATGTAATCGCTTATTTCTGACATTGTTAGTAGCAACGGTTGCTTTCACCAGCGTGGCCCGTGCCGAGGTGGAATCCAAAGATCCTATTATTCTTACCCTGCATGATTGGACCGGCCAGTATGTAACTACTACTATCATGGGTCGGGTTCTCGAAGAAATGGGCTACAACATCAAATATCAGCAGGCCGATTATCTCGCCCAGTTTGCCGGCCTGGAATCCGGAGACCTTCATGTTGCGATGGAGATGTGGGAAACCACCGGTAAGGAAGCGATGGAAAAAAGCCTGGTAACGGGGAATACCATGGATCTCGGTGAAACCGGTATGCAGGCTATTGAGGAATGGTGGTATCCGATATACATGAAAGAGAAGTGTCCCGGTTTACCAGACTGGAAGGCGCTGAATGAATGTGCCGAAGCATTTTCAACACCAGATACTGCACCTAGTGGCCGATATCTTGGGGGGCCTGTTACTTGGGGTGGTTGGGATGATGAGCGTGTAGAAGCCCTTGAGATGGATTTTGAAGTGGTTCACGCCGGTACCGATGCGGCACTTTTCGCCGAGCTGGAATCGGCTTATCAGAGAAAAGCCCCCTGGCTCGGCTGGATTTATACGCCGCATTGGGCGCCTATTAAATTTGAAGGTGAGTTTGTTGAATTCCCTCCTTACAGCAGTGAATGCTATTCAGATGCATCGGTTGGTTTGAACCCTGATATGGCTTATGACTGCGGCAAGCCCCGTGGCTGGATTAAGAAAGTAGGCTGGAAAGGTGGTGCGGATAAATGGCCTTGTGCCTATAGTGCCATTCAGGCTTTTACCATCGATAACCAGGCCATGGGTACCATGGTTGGTGAAGTCGATCTCGATGGCAAGTCTCTGGAAGATGTGGTTGAAAACTGGCTTAATAATAATAAGGATACTTGGTCTGCATGGACCCAGTGCGGTTAGTGAGATTTCACTAATCGATAGTTGAATTGCAGGTGACGGGGCCAGATTGTTCCCGTCACCTGCGATGATGTACAGGAGTTTTAAAGCTGCTGAAGTATTTCCTGAGATTCTCCGGTTCAGATCCAACTCATTCGCAGGATTCATGTCATGGTCGAGCGGTCAACAAAATTTAAGTGTTCCAGTGTATGGAAGCTGTTCGGTGAAGGTGCGGACACATTTCTCGGACGCTACCAATCTCCCACAGAAGAAGATATTCAACGTGAAAAATTGATCGCCGGTGTGCAGGATGCATCATTTGAAATCGCCGAAGGGGAGATTTTTGTCATCATGGGGCTGTCCGGCTCCGGCAAGTCCACTTTGTTACGATGCATGTCCCGGCTGATCATGCCCACCAGTGGAGAGATTTATATTGACGGTGTAAATCTTCTGGATATCAGCGAACGTGAATTAATTGAACTGCGTCGGCACAAAATGGGGATGGTGTTTCAGCATTTTGCGTTGCTGCCTCATCTGACTGTGCTCGGTAATGTCGCCTTTCCTCTCGAAATTCAGAATATCAGTACAGAGGAACGTAATCGACGGACTCTGGAAATGATTGATCTGGTGGGGCTTAAAGGTCGGGAAAATTATTATCCTCACGAGCTGTCCGGGGGACAGCAACAGCGTGTGGGCATAGCAAGGTCACTTGCGGTAAATCCTGAGGTCTGGTTTCTGGATGAGCCGTTTTCGGCGCTGGATCCTCTGATCCGTCGGGAAATGCAGAATGAATTACTCAGACTGCAAAGCCTGTTGAGGAAAACCATTGTATTTATTACCCATGATTTTGATGAAGCGATTCGTCTGGCTGATCGGATAGCTATTATGAAGGCTGGAAAGGTCATCCAGATCGGTACACCGGAAGAACTGGTGCTCGCCCCTGCAGACGATTATGTAAGGGAATTTACCAGTGAAATCCCGAGGGCCAAGGTGCTTTCTGTGAGTACGGTTATGTCCAGTCCCGTTGGCAATGAAGTGCGGGGTGAAGATATTTTTCCGTATTCACGTATCGAAAGCATCGCACCGGAGGTGATTTCCCGGGATCGCGCTATGGCGGTGGTGGATAAATCCGGAGAAGTAGTGGGGCGACTGGAGCCCGGCCACATTATTCCTGTGCTTGCCGGAATAGATAATCAGGCCTTTTGAATCAGGTAGCGAGAATTATTTTTAATGAACCGGGCTGTGGCTGAAGCGTCACATTTGCCGAGGAGCAATTTTTTTCGTTCCGGTATTTTTGTCTGGTCGGTATTCATTGCGTTGGCGGTAATTATTACCGTGTTTCAGGACTTGTGGCCTTGGGCGATGAAATATCCCCGTGGCTGGGTTATTCCCCTGAAAGGATGGATCAGTGATTTTATGAGTTGGTTAATCAATGATCTTGATTTCGGAATTTTTACATTCAAGGAAATGACGCGATCCGTTTCTTGGGTGCTGAACTGGCCACTGACTTTTGTAAATAGTCTACTGGTCGAAGGATTTTCTTTTTCAACAGACCCCGGTGCAGAGGCCGTTCTGCCGCCGCTGCCTTGGATTGCAGTGGTTGGTTTATTTGTATTGGCGGGTATTGCGATCAAGGACCGGGGGCTGGGATTGCTTGTGGGGGCCTGCGTTTTGTATCTGTCTGTATTTGGGCGCTGGGAAAGCGCCATGGTAACGTTGAGCGCGATTTTTATAGCAGTCCCCTTGGGAATCGGTGCAGGGCTGGGTATTGGAATACTGGCCTTCAAATTTGCAGGAGCAAAACGACTGATCATTCCGTTACTGGATTTGATGCAGACAGTGCCGGTATTTGCCTACCTGGTGCCGATTCTTTTTCTGTTTGGATTCGGCCCGGTAGCCGCGATGATCGCAACCATGATTTACGCGACTCCGCCAATGGTTCGAATTGTAATGCTGTCTCTGGAACAGGTTCCAGATGACCTGGTGGAATACGGAGAAATGGCTGGTTGTAGCCGAAAACAGCTGTTGTGGAAAGTACAGATTCCTTCTGCCAGACTGGGACTCATGGTAGGGGTCAATCAGGTAATCATGCTCTCTCTTAACATGGTTATTATTGCGTCCATGATTGGTGCCGGCGGTCTGGGTTTTGACGTATTGAGTTCTCTGAAAAGACTGGCAATAGGCTCAGGTCTGGAGGCCGGAATAGCCATCACCCTGTTGGCTATAACTCTCGATCGACTGAGTCAGGCATATAGTAAACGCCCACCTCTGGCTCATCTTGAGCATGACAGTCATCGTGTTCGCCGAAGGAAGATGATCTGTCTGGCCGCTGCTATTATTGCAGTTGCGTGGACGGCTTCTTTTTTTATACCCGAGGTTCATACCTATCCTGAAAACTGGCAGTTGACCACTGCCGGGTTCTGGGGAGATTTGGTGAAATGGATTAACATCAATTACTTCGACCAGATGGAAGCCTTCAAAACTGTTTTACTTGTTAATGTTCTGATCCCCACCAAACGATTTCTGCTGGCTACACCATGGGTCGTGGTTGTCGCGTTTGTAGGGCTGTTGGGTTATCGGCTCGGTGGTATCCGGTTGGGTCTTCTGGCCGTTGTGCTTGCCTTGTTTATCGTGGTCACTGGTGGTTGGAAAAAAGCCATGATCACGGTTTATTTGTGCGGTATATCCGTGATCATAGCAGCACTTATCGGAATTCCCATTGGTATCTGGTCGGCGCGGAAAGAGCGGGTTCACAGAGTGGTTCAGGTTGTAGTGGATACCCTGCAAACGCTTCCGTCCTTCGTTTATCTGATTCCGGTGGTAATGCTGTTTCGGGTCGGAGACTTTGCCGCCATGATTGCCGTAGTGGTTTATGCGGTGGCACCGGCAATACGCTATACCGATCACGGTATTCGTCAGATACCGGTTCATCTGGTTGAGGCATCTACGGCACTTGGCTGTACACGCTGGCAGATACTTAAAAGAGTTCAGTTACCCATTGCCCTGCCTGAAATTATGCTCGGCATCAATCAGACCATTATGATGGCTTTATCAATGCTGGTTATAACCGCGCTGGTGGGAACCAGAGATCTGGGTCAGGAGGTCTACATAGCGTTGACCAAAGCTGATACCGGTCGCGGTATTGTGGCCGGTGTTTCGGTAGCTTTTATCGCGATAATTTCAGACCGTCTTATTACCGCATGGGTGAAGCGCAAGCGCGCTATGTTGGGGGAGACCGGATGATTATTTTGTGATGATACATTTTGTATTGAGTAATTGAACTAATGACTAAACCTGAAATTATGGAACAGGACGAATGAGCAACACCGTTGAATATATAAAGAATATGCCGTTATGGAACTCATCGGTTGATCCAAAACCGGTATCTGGTGGGATAACCAATGCCAATTACATCGTTAATGATAATGGCAGGGATTATTTCGTCAGGGCGGGGGATGACATTCCGTTGCATGGGGTAATGCGTTTTAATGAACTCGCCGCCAGCCGTGCAGCCTGGGAAGCAGGATTGTCTCCCGGCGTTGTGCACAAGGAACCAGGTATTATGGTTCTTGATTTTATTCATGGTAAGACATTCGCAGAAGAAGATGTGCGTAACCCTGAAAGTCTCGAAAAAATTCTGCCGCTTATAAAGCGTTGTCATAACGATGTGCCAGAGTTTTTCCGGGGGCCAGCGATGATTTTCTGGGTTTTTCAGGTGGTTAGAGATTATGCATCAACGTTACGTGACGGTAAGTCACGGATGTGCGATGCGTTACCGGATCTGCTTATCAAATCAAACCGGCTGGAGCAGGCTGTGGGCAAAGTCGATATCGTATTTGGGCATAATGATCTGCTACCTTCTAATTTTATTGATGATGGTAAGCGTCTTTGGTTGATTGATTTTGACTATGCCGGTTTTAACAGTCCGCTTTTTGATCTCGGGGGCCTGGCGTCAAATAACGGATTGGATGAGGTTCAGGAAAAGTGGATGCTGGAGACCTACTTTGAAGGAGAGGTTACAGAGCCGTTATGGATTTCCTATCAGGCCATGAAATGCACTTCTTTGCTGCGGGAAAGTATGTGGAGCATGGTTTCCGAAATCCATTCACAACTCGACTTTGATTACGTTGCCTATACTGCGGAGAACCTGACCCGATTTGAGGCGGCATTTGCAGATTTCATGGAAATCGCCGGACCAGAGGGGACATAGTGAATACATCAGTTAACCCGGGATCATCAGGAGAAATAAAAAATGACGGGTAAGTTACCAGACCACGCTCAAATTGTCGTCGTCGTCGTCGTCGGTGGTATCGTTGGCTGCTCTACTGCTTATCATCTGGCGGCGCTTGGTGTTGAAGGCGTGGTTTTGCTGGACGCCATGAACTGACCAGTGGCAGTATTTGGCATGCAGCGGGGTCGTGGGTCAGTTGAGAGGGCCGGCAGGAATAACCCAGTTACTGGGGCATTCCATTGAACTTTGCAAATCTCTTTGAAGAAGAAACCGGTCAGGCCGCAGGGCGGAAGATGAACGGTGGATTGCGACTTGCCTGTACTCCGGAACGAATGACCGAAATAAAAAGGCAGGCCACCACGGCCCACAGTTTCGGTCTTGATATGCATTTGCTAACACCCTCAGAAGCACTGGATCTGCGGCCTATCATGAATGTGGATGATGTGCTGGGTGCTGCATTTCTGCCTACAGACGACGGCCAGGCAAATCCTGCAGATATCACCCGGGCGTTGGCATCCGGAGCCAGAAAACGCGATGTGACCATCATTGAGCATTGCGATGTCAGCGCCATCAACATCCGGAATGATAATGGGTGGCTATGAACCCAACCCTATTCCATGGGCAGAGTCAGGGTTGCCGTCTAATTTCAGCTTTGCCCTGCTTGACTCCCCTGTGTGTCAACCTGATCCCATACACTCCCTGTTTGGGATAACATAGATTTCAGGGCTATGGATGCAGGAACCACACAATGCCAAAAGCACACTCAGATCCACTTAATACACAAGTCACACCAGAGCCCGCACTGGAGAAACGCACGCGTCGCCAGTTCAAGCCGGAGTATAAGCTACGCATGATGGCCGAAGCTGACGCCTGTAAGCACGGTGAACTGGGTGCCCTGTTACGCCGTGAGAAACTCTACAGCAATCAACTCTCCGCCTGGCGCCGCGAGTATGCCGAAAACGGGGTTGCTGGCCTGAGCAAGAGTGCTCCCGGCCCGGCACCCTCGAAGACACCGGCTCAACGGCGCATCGAGCCGCTTGAGAAAGAAAACAATCGCCTGAACCGCAAGTTGGAGATTGCCAACGACTGTCTGGATTTGCAAAAAAAAGCCTTGTCGATGCTCGATCGTTTACGCAGTGGGAAGGATGTGTGAATAACGTGATTACCCATCGCCCTGCAAGACGGCCATTGTCGCAAGCGTGCCGTGCGCTGGGACTCAATCGCAGCAGGGTTTATGCGCACAGAAAACGCGCTGACAGTGATCTAGAGCCGCAACGTTCTCGGCAGTACGCTGTGCAACCGAGAGCACTGAGTGCCGAGGAACGCGCAACGGTAATCGATACGCTGCACAGTGAACCTTATTGTGATCAGCCACCCGCTGAGGTCTATCACCGCCTGCTTGAGCAGGAGCAATATCTGTGTTCGGTGAGCACCCTGCACCGGCTACTTCGCAGCCTGCAGGAGACCGGTGATCGGCGCAATCAGCGGCCTGCACAGCACCATGCCATACCGCGGCTGTTAGCCACGGGCCCGCACGATGTCTGGACATGGGATATTACGAAACTGCCGCTGGTGCGACGGGGCATCTACTTATCACTATATGTGGTGCTCGACCTGTTCAGCCGCTTTGTCGTGGCCTGGATGGTTTCACGCAAGGAAAATAGCGCGCTAGCCAAGCAGCTGATGGACGAGGCCACCACCGGCTATGGTATTGAGCCTGGTCAACTTACCCTACACCAGGATCGTGGTTCACCGATGATCGCTCACGGGTATTTGGACTTGATGCGAGAATTGGATGTTACCTGTAGCCATAGCCGCCCTCGAGTGAGCAATGATAATGCGTTCAGTGAAAGTCAGTTTAAGACGCAGAAATACCAAGCGGATTATCCCGGTCGCTTTGACACGATGTCACACGCGCGGCTCTGGTGTGAAGGTTATTTCCACTGGTACAACTTCAAACACCATCACAGTGGGCTGGCAGGGTTTACCCCGGAACAGGTCTTTACAGGACGATATCGTGACGTGGTCGAGCAAAAGCAGCGAGCGCTTGATGAACGTTACCGGCAGAACCCCGAACGCTTTGTTCGAGGACGACCGAGAGCATCATTGCCACCAGCAACAGTGGCAATCAACCCCGTAGAGTCCAGCAATGATGGGACTATGCGTTGAGACCGTGTTAACTTCCCGACACTCACGGCCGCTGGTTATGTGAAATAGATGTTATCTTTAAAATGACTGTCCATATGAGGTTGACACCTTCCGTTACCGCTCCGAAGGTGAAAATTTTTTACTGGAGCTTGATCAAAGATTGGCGCACAACGACTATCTAATCTCAAACAGCATCAGTATGGCAGATATAGCGTTATTTCCTTTTATCAGACAGTTTTCCATGGTTCGCCCCGACTGGTTTGCAAAATCGCCTTATGGACATTTACGCGCCTGGTTAGAATCGATTGTCAGTACCGAACGGTTTGCGCGCGTTATGGTGAAGCGCCCACTCTGGCAGTTTTGAATTGAATACAGCCCATTGTTTAGGCCGTTTAGCCGCCTAATATTTACAGCAGGAGTCAAACTATGCGTTGTGTCATTGCGCTTATTATATGAATTCAAGGCAGCATGAAACCAATGCGTTTTCGCCATTGCCAACCCGACTTTCTGATTTTGCCAGTATTGTTGGGCTCGATTTCCATACCAATCTCACAAAAGAAATGGTTTCGAATTCAACGGTCATCGATGGCTACCGAACCTATTCCCATGTTGATATGGATGAAACGGGTCAGCGCACTAACGGTGGAGCTGACGGCAGTGCGGACAGATCATCTGTTCTCGGAGAAGTGCTCAGACAGGGCTTCAGAGGTTATTCTGGCAGCCGGTCCCGGTGTATGCAGTTCGGACTACAGCCAGTTTGGATTTAAAAACCTGACGCGTCCGATTTATTCAATTGACCTCGAAATGTAAGTGTCGCGGTAACCAGCTGCGCTGTCGAGAGAATTACTTTAAACGTTTGTATTTAATTCTTTGCGGCTTAACACTGTCGCCGTGACGTCGTTTGTAATCTTCTTCGTAGTCACTGTAATTGCCGTCAAACCAGGTCACTTCAGAATGACCTTCAAAAGCCAGAATATGGGTTGCAATTCTATCCAGAAACCAACGGTCATGGGAGATCACCACGACGCAGCCGGGAAAGTTGAGGATGGCCTCTTCCAATGCGCGCAAGGTTTCAACATCGAGATCGTTGGTAGGTTCATCAAGCAGTAACAGATTGCCGCCACTGGCAAGTAATTTAGCCAGATGAACTCGATTTCGTTCACCGCCGGACAACTGGCCGACTTTCTTTTGCTGGTCGGTACTTTTAAAGTTGAAACGGCCGACATAGCGTCGTGATTGAACTTCATAGCCATTGACCAACATCAGATCCTGACCGCCAGAGATTTCCTCGAATACGGTTTTGTTGTCATCCAGACTGTCTCTGGATTGGTCAACGTAACCGATTTGTACGGACTCGCCCACCTTGAAATCTCCTTCAGTGGGTTGTTCCTGCGCAGTCATCATCCTGAATAAAGTGGTCTTTCCGGCACCATTCGGGCCGATGATTCCAATGATTCCGCCTTTTGGCAGGCTAAAGTTCAGGTTCTCATAAAGCACATTGTCAGCGTAGGCTTTCGATACTCCTTTGGCTTCGATAACCAAATCGCCCAATCGTGGACCGGGTGGAATGTAGATTTCGTTGGTTTCGGCGCGTTTCTGATAATCAGACGAACTGAGTTCCTCGAACCGCTTTATTCGGGCCTTGCTTTTTGCGTGTCTGCCTTTTGGGTTGGATCGGACCCATTCAAGCTCGGATTTCATACTCTTGATACGTGCAGCTTCTGATTTTTGTTCCTGCTCCAGCCGGGTTTCTTTCTGCTCGAGCCAGGAAGAATAGTTTCCTTCCCAGGGAATACCATGACCACGGTCGAGTTCCAGAATCCAGCCGGCCACATTGTCGAGGAAGTATCGGTCGTGGGTTACGGCAATGACTGTCCCTGGATACTCGTGCAAATAGCGCTCAAGCCAGGCGATGGACTCGGCATCGAGGTGGTTGGTCGGTTCATCGAGAATCAGCATGTCCGGGCTGGAAAGTAATAGCCGGCACAACGCAACCCGGCGCTTCTCACCTCCGGACAATCGGCTGATTTCCGCTTCCCACGGCGGCAGCCGAAGGGCGGCGGCCGCAATTTCAAATTTGTGATCAAGGTTGTGAGCATCGGCTGCCTGAATGATATTCTCCAGTCGGGCCTGCTTCGTCGCCAATGCATCGAAGTCAGCATCCGGTTCTGCATAGGCAACATAGACAGCGTCGAGTTTTTCCTGCGCGTCTTTAATCTCCGACATGCTGTCCTCAACATTACCGCGAACGTCCTTGGATTCGTCAAGTTCGGGTTCCTGAGCCAGATACCCAATTTTCAAGTCTGGTTGGGGCCTGGCCTCACCGAGAATGTCGGTATCGATGCCAGCCATAATCCTCAGCAGTGTTGATTTACCAGCACCGTTATAACCGAGCACGCCAATTTTCGCGCCGGGAAAAAAGTTGAGATAGATATCCTTGAGTACTTGCTTGTTTGGTGGAACAACTTTGCCCACACCATTCATGGTAAAAACGTATTCGGCCACGCCGTTAACCTCTATTGAAAACGCGGTATTTTAAATTACTGTCTGTCGAAAAGGAAAATTATCGAAGGCTTTACGGTAAACTTTACGCTGCATTTAACGCAATATTCTGGAGCCCCAGGCTAGTACCCGTCAACTAAATTTTCCTTGATGCTGGAAATCGGGTTAGGCTTTCAGGGTCTGAATGGCGAGACTGTGCAATTTTGAATTTGCTGCAGCAAGCACATCACCGTCGGAATCAAGGGTCAATGGGTTTCCCTGCCAGTCTGTAATCATCCCGCCTGCGCCTTCAATTACCGGAGTCAGGGCAAAATAATCATATGGTTTTAGATCCGCTTCACAAACCAGATCGTTAAACCCGGAAGCTAACAACCCATAGCCGAGGCAATCGCCACCAAAAACCCTGAATTGACACGACCGTGTCAACTGATCAGCCAGTTTGCCATTGTGTTCATTGAACATATCTGTGGTCGTGGTATAACAGGTTGCCTGATCCAAAGAGCTGGTTTTACGGGTGACACATTGAGTTCCATTGTGCGTAGTCGGTTTACCTTTTATGCCAATCCATCTGTCGTCAAGCATGGCATGATCAATCACGCCCAGAATGGGTTTGCCATTTTGCAGAAGTGAGATGAGTGTTCCAAAGGTCGGCATGCCCGTGGCAAAACATTTCGTTCCATCGATGGGATCAATTACCCAAAGATATTCCTTGTCAGAGCCGATTTTACCGGTTTCTTCGCCAAAAAACCCATGCTCGGGGTGTTGTTCTTGAACTACGGCTCGAATGGCGTGTTCTGTTTCTTCATCGGCAATGGTCACCGGTGTTTTGTCTTGTTTGCTCTGCACCTGAAACTGGCTGCGAAACCACTTTCGGGTAACGAGTCGTGCGACATCAGCAGCACTGACGGCGGTCTGTAAAAAACCTGGATTCATCGTAAAAAGCGTATTGGCGTAGCATAAAAACGGTGATTCTACCCTGAAATGGCCCGTTTCAGTTTAAGGATTCGCGGGATCAGTGAGTCGGTATCGGGTTTGCATACCAGATTCGTGTCGCAAATTCGTAAACTCTCGCCGTAAAAGCAGAGCGAAAAAGGCTCTGAGAGGCGCTATTCTCCGTTGCTGTATTGCGGTAGAATCTGCGTCCGCTAAATCTAACCAAACCCATTTTCGAGGAGAATCCGGAAAGTGAAAATACTGGTCCCAGTGAAACGCGTTATCGACGCAAACATCAGAGTGCGGGTTAAATCCGACAATACGGGTGTGGAAACTGCGAACGTCAAAATGGCGATGAACCCGTTTTGTGAAATCGCGCTTGAAGAAGCACTCCGTCTTAAAGAAGCCGGACATGCAGAAGAGGTTATTGTCGTTTCTGCTGGCCCCGAAAAGAGTCAGGGAACCATTCGAACCGGACTCGCCATGGGCGCGGACCGGGGCATCCATATCAATACCGAAGCGGTGCTTGAACCATTGGCCATTGCCAAGATGCTCAAGGCAGTCGCCGAGAACGAAGGTGCTGATCTGGTCATCCTCGGTAAACAGTCAATCGACGATGACAATAACCAGACAGGTCAAATGCTTGCTGCGCTGATGCAGCGTCCTCTCGGCAGCTATATTTCAAAGATTGAAAAGAACGATGACGGGTTTGCAATCACGCGTGAAATTGACGCTGGTCTGGAAAAACTGCAAATTTCCTGCCCCGCCGTAGTCACCACTGATTTGCGTTTGAATGAGCCGCGTTATGCTTCGCTTCCAAATATCATGAAGGCCAAGAAAAAGCCCATTGACGCGACCACTCCAGAAGAGTTGGGTGTGGATGTAACCGCGCGGCTTGAGGTAGTCGAGGTAAACGAACCGCCTGCACGCGATGCAGGAGTGATGGTATCCAGCGCAGCGCAGCTTGTGGAAAAACTGAAGAATGAAGCGAAGGTGATTTAAATGAGTATTCTAGTGATTGCAGAACACGATAAATCTGCACTTTTACCAGCGACCTTGAATACCGTTACCGCGGCTTCTCAGGTAGGTGGTGATGTTGATGTCTTGGTGGCGGGTCAGGATTGTGGTGCCATCGCCGAAGCTGCAGCGAAAATTGCAGGGGTGAATAAAGTGCTGGTTTGTGACAGTGCAACCCATGCCAGCGATATTACCGAAAATGTAGCGGCGTTAATTAGCGCACAGGTTGATAATTATAGTCACGTTATGGCGCCAGCCACCACCTTTGGTAAAGCATTAATTCCCTATGCTGCTGCATTGTCGGACGTCCAGGCTATTTCTGATATTAGCGAAGTCGTGGATGCGGATACGTTTGTTCGACCTATCTATGCAGGTAATGCGTTGGCGAAAGTAAAGTCGTCGGACTCAGTTAAAATGATTACGGTTCGAACCACTGCGTTTGAATTGGCGGACGCAGAAAGCGGTTCCGCGTCAGTTCAGAGTATCGATGACAGCGGCGCTACAGCTGCAGTTGAATTTATCGAGCAAATGTTGAGCGAAAGTGAACGACCCGAATTAACCTCCGCGAAAATTGTGGTTTCTGGCGGACGCGGGATGCAAAATGGTGAAAACTTCGCGATGCTGGAAAAACTGGCCGATACCCTTGGCGGTGCCGTTGGCGCGTCACGTGCGGCTGTCGATGCCGGCTTTGTCCCCAATGATTATCAGGTTGGACAGACCGGGAAAGTTGTTGCGCCGGACTTGTATCTTGCGGTGGGTATATCCGGAGCGATCCAGCATCTGGCCGGAATGAAAGATTCAAAAGTTATTGTTGCGATTAACAATGATGAAGAAGCACCCATATTTCAGGTGGCTGACTACGGTTGGAACGAAGATCTTTTTACCGCAGTTCCAGCATTGCAGTCTGAACTGGATTAATCAGGAATTCATCGCTAAAACAGCTTTAGAAAGCCTCCTTCGGGAGGCTTTTTTTTGCGTTTAATTTCTGCAATAACAACGTATTGTTCTTGTTTATCCAGATTCTCTGTGGCATCTTCTTCCGACCTTTCTAATATTTCCAAAATTCCTTAAATGACAGAACTTGCCCCTCCGAACGTCAGAGAAATTGGCAGTTTCCCCAAAGTTAATCTGGGTCACTATCCCACACCGCTGGAACTTATGCCCAGAATATCAGATCAGTTTGGCGGCAAGCATATTTATGTGAAACGGGATGATTGTACTGGTCTTGGGCTGGGCGGTAACAAGGTCAGGCAATTGGAGTTTTATCTGGGAGACGCGCTTGCCCAGGGCTGTGATACGGTTTTAAGCACCGGCGCAATTCAATCCAATTATATGCGGACGCTGGCAGCTGCTGCTAGTAAACTCGGTCTTGAATGTCATATTCAGCTGGAAGATCGCGTTGCAGGGAAGTCATCCGTTTACCATTCTCAGGGAAACAAGCTTTTAACCTCGATGTTTGGTGCCAAGATTTATTATTATGATGAAGGGGAAGATGAAGAAGCGGCCGATCAGAATATTCAGGATATCGCCGCGGATCTGGCGAAGTCAGGTAAGAAACCTTACGTGGTTCCCTTAAAGCCGGTCAAACAGCCTAAAGGTGCGTTCGGTTATGTGGAAGCGGCGAAAGAGCTGCTGGAGCAGTGTGAAACTCAATCGATTAACCCTGACTTGTATGTCGTGGGTTCGGGTAGCGGGCTGACGCATTCAGGGCTACTGACCGGCCTGAGACTGCTGGGTTCTCAGACCCCGGTACTGGGTGCCTGCGTTCGCCGCGCTGCCAGTCTGCAGGGCCCGCGAATATTGAGTCATTGCCGCAACATCGAAGCGATGGTGGGTTGTGGTGAAATTATTGCTGAGGATGATGTCTGGGTTGATGATCGTGCATTAGCTCCGGGTTATGGCCAGCTGTCCGAACTTGTCACCTCAACAATCCAGGCCGCATCCACTCTGGAAGGGCTGCTTCTTGATCCAGTGTACTCGGGTAAGACCCTTGCCTGCCTGCTTGACTTTATTCGATCAGGTGAAGCCGACGCTTACCACAATATCGTTTTCGTTCATACCGGAGGTATACCTGTAATATTTGCCTATCAGGAAGCCATGTCTGAACTTAATACTGAGCGTTAGTCCGCCAGAGTTGATTTGAACGTGTCCGGTTTGATTCAAACACTGCCCGCGCACTGGTATTTCGATCCGGAGATTTTCCGCCTTGAGAAAGCGCAAATCTTTCGAAAGAACTGGAACTACATATGCCCGGAAGAATCCCTTGCGATGCCGGGTGAATATGTCACTGATGAGATCGGCGGGCAATCCATTGTATTGGTTCGGCTGAGCGATAATGAAATTTCCGGGTATTTAAACCTGTGCCGGCATCGCGCATCGCCGCTATGCCTGGAAAAACAGGGCGATCTTGACGCTTTTACCTGTCCGTACCATGCATGGCAGTATTCGCTGGACGGTGATCTTGTATCAGCACCCGGGTTTGATGAAGCGCTGGACAAAAAGAATTTCAGCCTGTATCCCATTAAAGTCGATATCTGGAATGGTTTGGTATTTGCGTGTATCGATCACGCTGTTCCAGCGCTATTGGAGTGGTTGGGCGATATTGCAAGTATCGCATCGGACTACCCCGCTTTGACTGATCTGGAGTTTTACTCAATGCGGGAGAATCACTGCCCGGCAAACTGGAAAAACTACAGTGATAATTCTGCTGAAGGTTATCATCTTGGTTCAATTCATCCTGCGCTAAGTCAATCTCTTGTGCGCACCAAGACGCGCATTGAGGCTTATCCTGACGGCAAGTTTGTGGGATTTAGTGTCAGCTATCGCGAACCGGACGGCGGTGAGTCGCCGGGGTTCTGGATATATAAGTTTCCCGGATTATTAATTCATTTTTCTTGTTCAGGCTTCAATGTTGAGCGGGTTATTCCAGTGGATTCGGTAAGCGCTAAAATGCAGCGTTGGTTCTGGTTTTCAGCGCAAGTGGATTGTCGTGCAAGAACGGAAACGATAGCGTTTTCGAATCAGGTTATGGATGAAGATATGGGGATTTGTGCAAGGGTGCAAAAAAACCTTGAAGCGGGTATCTACGATCGGGGGGTCTTGTCCCCGGAACGGGAACCCGGCACCATATTTTTCCAGAGTTGCGTACGTGACGCGCTGAATGGGAATTGAGTATAAACCACCAAAAATTAATAACATTTGAGAGCATGGACACACGTAGCGCACCGTTAGAAGGTGTCACTGTAATTGATTTAACCCGGGTACTGGCTGGGCCGTATTTGACAATGATGCTTGCCGATATGGGCGCACGGGTTATAAAGGTTGAAATACCGGAAACCGGTGATGATGCGAGGCATTTTGGGCCTTTTGTAGAAGGGGAGTCTGCATACTTTGCGACAATTAATCGGGGTAAAGAAAGCATTGCACTGAACTTGAAAGACGCGGATGATAAAAGGATATTGGATAAGCTTTTGTTGAAAGCGGACATCCTGGTTGAAAATTACCGGGCCGGGGCGCTGGATCGCCTGGGCTACGATTGGGAGTCGTTGCAAAAACTCAACGAGCGACTGATTTGCGCGTCAGTATCCGGCTTCGGACAGACTGGCCCATACAGTGATCGTCCTGCGTATGATCTGGTCGTTCAGGGCATGGGTGGTGTGATGAGTTTGACGGGTGATGATGACGCGACAAAGCCGGTCAGAGTGGGCACATCCATTGGCGACATTACTGCTGGTATGTTTGGATTAAGCGGTGTCCTGGCGGCGTTGTATGATCGTGAGAAAACCGGAAAAGGTATAAAGGTTGATGTTGGTATGCTTGATTGTCAGGTCGCTATTCTTGAGAATGCCGTGAGCCGTTATTTTGTCGAGAATGTCGTACCGGGCCCCATGGGTTTGCGTCATCCTTCGATTACACCATTCGCCGGATTGCGTGCTCAAAATGATCAATATCTCATTCTGGCTGCGGGTAATGATGCGATGTTTAAAACACTGTGTGAAGTTATTGGCAGGGAAGAGTTGATCTCCGATTCCAGATTCACCAGCAATGCGGACAGATCGGCAAACTATTCAGCGCTCTACGAGGAACTTGAATCAACACTTGCTGCTAAATCTGTGGACGAATGGTTGGCAATATTGCAGCAAGCCGGCATCCCTTGTGGGCCGATAAACAATATCGAGCAAATCGTAACGGATCCGCAGATTGCCTCGCGCAATATGATTGTTTCTGCAAAAAGCGATACGGGTGTTGAATTCAAAATGCCGGGGAATCCAGTTAAATTTTCGGCGTATGAAGACAGTGCTAAGCGTCAACCGGCTCCGCGAATGGATCAACATAAAGAAGATATACTCGCTGAATTATTTGACGAGTAAGAAAGGGTTTCGGTTGGGCTCCTTCGATTCTCGACTTAGTGGGCAATTTTACCGGGGGGTAGTTGCCGCCGTTCCATTTGGACGATAATCATTCCGCAGATAATGATGATTGCTGAACCGCCAAGCATCATCGCTGTTGGCAATTCAGAAAACAGTAACCAGCCAAATAATAATGCCCATAGAATGGTGACGTACTCGAATGGTGCGATGACGTATACCGCTGCGAACTGATAGGAATGCACGATCAGGGATTGGGCGATCAGTGTTATTAGTCCGACGCCGAACAATAATATCCAGTCTTTACCAGCGGGCTGCACCCATTCAGCCCAGCCTGATGCAAGAACAAGTCCGGTGACAATAAAAAAGGCAATTCCGCCGAAAAATACCATGAGCTCGGTTGGTTCCGTTGCGGACATTTTTCGGGTTTGTATACCAAGCAAAGCGAACATAAGCGCACCAAATAACGCTGCCCCGGTTCCGATCCAGTCGGTGGTCTGTATGTTGGGCTGGACGACCAGTACGACACCAAGAAATCCAGCAACCAGTATGAGTTTTCGCTTGAGATCGGCGGGCTCACCAAGCAGCGGCCCTGACAGTGCGGTCATGAAAAGCGGGGCAGACAATGCAATCGCCGTTGTCTGGCTTAGCGGCAGTCTGGAAATCGCATAGTAGTAGCTAAAAAAAGCAATAAAATTGAATAGTACACGCAACGCATGATCCCGTTTTCGATGGCTTGCGAATCCGGATTTTCCGTATCGAATCAAAATAAATATTAAGAGCGGTAAAATAATTATTGCACTGCGGAGAAACAGGATTTGAAAGAGAGAATAGCCAGACGATAGCAGTTTGATCAATGCATCCTGGCATGAAAAAAACGACATGGACGCAAAGCCGAGCATTGCACCGGTAACGGGTTTGTTGTAGCGGCCGTGAATGGTTTGGGGCATTGTGAATGTGAAATTATGGCTATTTCCAGCGATGGAGAATGGGCTAAACTCTGCTCCATGTAAAGAGTTAGACCCGCTTCGTTTTATTGATCCGAGAGATACAGCGTTGGTATTTTTCTTTTCTGAAGCGTGATATCGACCATCGCAATCAAATTGTTTATTCCAGAAACTGAAAGCGAGAATGTTTCGCCGCAATTCTTGCTTCGCGACTGGCAAACGCCTGAGACCAGTCACATGATCAGGTTAATTTTTCTGGGCTTCATTAGTAACACAACAATATTTATGAATTGAACTCTGTAACATTGGGTTGACACAAACAATTCAGTCACTGTTTATTTTGCAGGTAAGGAATTACAATCGTGCGATTCGCACGTATCATCTACATGAAAAATTTTCTGTTCACACTAGCAATGGTTTTGACAATGGTTCTGGGAACCATTCCTTATTCGATGGCCGATTCAGACTCAGATATGAATGATCAGATGCTTGTAAAAATGCAAAATAATTATGCTGAATATTTGTCAAGAGAGAACAGAGACTTGCCATTTACATTGCAGTCACAGGATAAGGACGGTGAGATTCGAGCCAGTGTAAGAACGTTTATCTCCAATATTGAATTCAGTCAGTTTACTGATCGATTGTCCAATGTTTCGCAGTGGTGTGAGTTTATTCCGTTGCACTTGAACATTAAAGCCTGCGGATACTCGACCGATAACGATCAGTTGCGGTTAGATTTTTTTGTCGGAGCCAAAGGCTACATGACACCGGACGAAGCACAGATATTGGCATTTCGTGTAAATGTTCTCGAACATCCGAATTTGTTTGAAATGGGATTTACCGCATCCAAGGGCCCGTTTGGAAGTTCTAACTATTGGCTCGATTTCCGAGCGATTGCAGTCGATCACGGTGTCTATTTGGAGTTTGATCTATCGAGTCGGCCGGGATTTATTTCTAGTTTGGCAAAGATCTATTTCGCAACAGTCGGCTCAGGAAAAGTGGGGTTTTCAACTCTGGGCAAAGACCGATCAGGGCGAGTTCGATATGTAAAGGGGCAACGTGCAGGCGCAGAGCGCAATATTGTGCGCTATCTGCTATCGATCAAAACCTACTTCGAGACAATACAATGGGAGGATCAACCAGATATCTACGAACGCAGATTAAATTACTGGTTTGATCGCACTGAACAGCATAAGCGGCAGCTTAACGAGATGAACAAAGAGGTGTATATGGATATCAAGTTGCGGGAAAGGGGCAATCAATTGCAATTAATCGATTCGATCAACAATAACTTTGTTCCAGGCTTGAATACTGACAGTCAATAGCACCCAGGCTCTAGCACTCAGCCAATAACGTTACGAGATGCCCAGTTTCCGACATTAAGAAACTTTAATCAAGTGTTAACGCTCTCTTAATGTATTTTGGATTGCGAATCTTTACTATCCATTCTACGCAATATATTGAGTGATAGAGAGACAGTAATGGGTTCGCCGCTTTCCAATGGGAAAATAGTTGTTTTCGGAATTGATAATCAATTTGGCGAAGAAGTTGTTGCTGGCCTTGCTTCGGATGGGCACTCTCTTGTTTTGTGCGGTGATAACAGCGTTCGTCATCAAAAACTGACCAGCCGCTATGGTAAATCGGTTAAAGGATTTTGCGATCAGGGCCAGGCAGATTATCGAAAGCAGGTCCAAGTACAGATTGAATCCCTGGGAAGTCTGGATGCGGCTGTATTTTTAATTAATCCATCTCGTCGCTGCGGCTTTTTCCAATTGGCGGATTCGGAGATAACCGATACCTTTACCCGAAATTTTATTCACCCGGTTCTAATGCTGAAGAGTATCTTTCCGTACCTGAAGAAGAACAAACACTGCAAAGTCATTTTTATTGATACCAGTGCATTCATGCCTTCGTTGGCGGTAACTGACCAGGAGATTGAGTTGACCGTCGGTGCAGGTATTGAACTGCAATCCGCATCTTCATCCGCAATAGAAGCATTTTGTCAGTCGGTACAGGCTGAAATGGCGGAAAAAGGTGTCGATGTCAGGGCGATAACCAACCCAGCACAGTTGACCATTAAGACGCAATCGCCGAAAGATGACAGCTATATGGCTTATGGCTCAGAGATGGCAAACAAAATACAGCAGGTCATGCGTTCTTCCGAGCGCTACTCAGGAATGGGTGCGTCTACTGAATCTCCATTAATTGCTCGTACATTTCATTGATGAATATCCGAACCTCCCCACAGGTGAGCATACTTTTCACAATGGATCACAACCGACTTAAAGCTATCAAGTATTAATTCATTGGGTATTTGATATTCCTGGGCGCCCTCACTTGACTGAAGGGCGCCTATTTTTATGGAGCTTTGATCCACGTTGGAACCATCCAACTGATTAATTCTGGTTTTCGAAAGGTAGACCTTAAGATCCGGACCGCTTCGGGTTTTGAAATTATTATCAAAAATGATAAAGCGGTTTCCTTCGCGTTCGACAATTTGCCATTCTCCGGCAATATCGTATCCCCGATTTGTCCAGCTTCCGCCAGCGAGAATGTCGGATGAGTCTGCGATTGCAGCCCTGAAAAGAACGATGAAAAGGGAAGCCGCAATAATCCAGATTCGTCGTTGATTTATTCGTGTTGGCATTGGATCTGAGTTGATGTCCGTTGATTATGTGGTAGACCAGGAGCCGTTATTGAAGTTCATTGAAACAGGAAGCTCGCCGAAATTTTAGCTTGTTCGGAAAGTAACAAAGAGGTATTTGGAAAATGCTTGTTCTCGATTACTATAGACGTTTGGAAATAGTCCTACCCGATCGTCCATGAGCACTTCCCCGTCACTAACACTCGCAGAATTTGCATCCTCTCTTCGTTTTAACGATATTCCTGATAGCGTCGTTAAGCGCACTCAATGGCTTTTCCTCGACTGGTACGCTTCTGCCTTGTGCGGTTCCTCGGCAAAGAGTGTTTGCGCAATCCGTCGATTTGCACAGGATGCTGGGCCTGATTCAGGGCCGTGTAAAATATTAGGTACTGATTTATCAAGTTCTGCTTATTTCGCCGCGATGGTGAACGGTGCCGCGTCCCACGTTGTAGAGCAGGACGATTTGCATAACGCATCGATTTTTCATCCGGCAACAGTGGTTTTCCCACCCATTTTTGCATTGGCGCAGCAGGATAATACTATTAGCGGCAAAGATTTTCTTACTGCGGCGATCGTTGGATATGAGACCGGCATTCGCGTTGGTGAGTATCTCGGTGCGGCGCACTACAAAGTTTTTCATATGACCGCAACAGCAGGCACAGTGGCGTCAGCAATGGCTTGCGCCAATATCTTAAAACTTGATCTGAATACGACTCTCCATGCACTGGGATCAGCCGGGACACAAGCTGCCGGATTGTGGGAATTCCTGAAAGATGCAGCGGACTCAAAGCAATTACATACTGCAAAAGCGAGTTCAGATGGAATGCTGGCGGCCCTTACTGCGAAAAATGGTTTAACCGCGGCAAGTCAGATACTGGAAGGTGAGAAGGGCATGGCGGCCGGAATGCGGTCAACTCAGCGCCCGGACGTGATTTCCGGCCGATTAAAAGAGCGCTGGGGGGTAATAGAAACCTCTTTTAAATACCATGCATCCTGCCGGCATACCCACCCTGCGGCTGATGCACTGCTAACGCTATGCGTAAAGCACGATCTGAGCGCAGGCGAAATTGCGAAAATCGATGTGTTTGTTTATCAGGCAGCTAAGGATGTATTGGGAGCCGTGGAGGTTCCTGAAACCATTCATCAATCGAAATTTTCAATGGGGTTTGTTCTGGCGCTAATTGCAATTCATCGAAAGGCAGGGGTTGAGGAATTTTCCAATGATGCAATTGAAGATGCTGCAGTATCAAATTTGCGCTCAAAAACCACCATGTATGTTGATGAAGAGATTGAAGCAAAATATCCTGTGAGTTGGGGTTCACGGGTCGAAGTTACGCTATCGAATGGAGAAATATTGGCCGAATTTACCGAGTCCCCAAAAGGGGATCCAGATAATATGCTGAGCCAGCAAGAGCTTGAGGACAAGGTTTATCGTCTGGCGGAGTTTTCTGAAGTTTGTGGGAAAGATGAAATGCGTGACGTCATCGACGTGATCTGGAGATTGCCCGAAGCACCATCATTTTCGAAGCACACTCGAAAATTTTAGTGTTGCATAATGGCTGTTTTATCATTCGGGAAATCGCTGTAAATAGCCCTGAAATATTTTCAGAAATTTATAAAATTGTTGCAATATCGGCTATTGGTTCTGACGATTTTCGGACCTGTATCATAAAAAGAAGCGTGGAATCTGGTTTGGCGTTTTGGAGTCGCAAAAAGGATCATCAGAAGAAGAGATAGAAGCACCGAATGCCACTGTTCCAAAACAGCTTGTCGTTGAATTGAAAGAGATCGGGGATGATGCTCTTGAAATAGACGAAGACCTGGAAGATGTATAGCTAGGACCCACTGGCAATAATTCGTAAATCAGTCTGCTTCATCAACTTGTTGAATTGTTTTATTCTTGATTCAAGCTCAATAGCCATTGCGTTGTCTGGTTTGTTGCTGTATTGAACGTCACTATAAAGTTGATTAATGACACAGAATTCGGCAATGAATTCTGTGCTACGACCCGAGGATGTTGCAGGCTCATGATCAGGCAGTAATTTTACGATTCGACGACAGTAGTCCATCGAACTTTCGTGATGAAGTTTTTCCATTCCGAGGGTTGCCAGTTTGCTGCACCACTCCTGATAGGCCTTGATATGTTTTGCCTGGGGAAGGCGTTCCCTGAAAAAGAATACAATCGCAATTACGGTAAGCACCAGGATGGCGAATAAAAACGCCAAACCAATCAACCGAACCGGATCAAAATTACCCAATCCCATATAGTCGAGCAGTTTTTGCTGGCGTAAATGATCATATCCCACAAACCATCGATTCCACTGGACTTTTGCGAGCGCGGAAAACCAACGTGCTTCCTGTATTAAGTTTTCAAACCAGCTCAGATTGTATGACGCAAAACTGACTTTGCCATTTTGATTGAAGCTCTCTAAAAAATTGATCGCATTATTAATTCTTTCTGGTGCGATAGCGGCAGTGGGGTCTATACGGGACCATCCGTTTTCCTCACTCCAGTATTCGGACCAGGCGTGGGCATCTGACTGTCTTACGGTAATCTGGTTTGCGCGGGGATTTAATTCACCACCAAGATATCCCACTACTACACGCGCAGGGATGCCGGCACCGCGCATCAATGTTGTAAAGCTCGCAGCGTAATGTTCACAAAACCCCTCGCGTGATTGAAAAAGAAACTCATCCACCGGGTTGTCACTAAAAAGCCTTGCCGGTCTCAGTGTGTAACTAAAAGGCTGTTCACCAAAATATCTGAGAAACTGGTTTGCAATTTCTTTAGCTCTGACATGTCCGTTTACGCTGACTTCAGATACGTTTCTATCGATTAATTCCCGCATTCTGGGTGTAATCAACCTGGGTTCGATTTCAGTCCCTAATATTCTAAGCTGGTCGTTTATGGTGAAATCCTGATACTGGAGAAAAGACTGTACGGAATACCCAGCAAACTTTTTGGAGTTTGGCGATCTTTTTAGATAACCATCGACTGTCAGTTTGGTGCGAGTGGGTGCATTTGCGACCGTATCGAGAATGTATAACCATTTTCCTCTGTTGTTATCGAGGTTAATGTCATAGTGGTAGGGCGGACCGCTGGTTCTGATATTCCTTTGTTGATGCTGCAGGTTCCTGTTCTGTCGCCAGGTTTTTCCATCGGTTGACCAAAGAACGCCGGCTCGCCAGTAGCGCGCCCATTTTGGTGGGATAGACTGGTTTGCAAATGTTGCGGTAAATGCAATTTCTTCTGACTCAACGAGATTGGAAACAGTGCCCATGGACATGATGTCGCTCATTCCGGTTGTGCTGGTTGACGAAGGGGACTGCAGCAGCCAGAGCGAACCGGCGAATCTTGGAAACAGGAAAAACAGGATTAATGCGAATGGTATGGCTTGTATTGCCATTCTTAGCATCAGTCTCAGATCCGAGCGCAGAAACCGTTCGGGGTTAACATGACTGATTTGGATTAGCATCCAGATCGTTGCAAGAACAATGGTAAAAAGGTAGACAACCAATATCAGATTCGGAAAGTACAGGAAGTGGGTTACGACAACAAAAAATCCGAGGAACAGGACAATTCTTAAATCGCGTCGTGTTCGTGATTCAAGAATCTTCAAACCCAATAGTACGATTAAAAAACTCACTCCAGGATCACGACCGAGCGGTATCCCATAGTGCCAGGCAGAATTGGAAAAGAATAGAATCGCACACGCCAGAATGCCCCATCGCCTTGACAACCATGGAGCCACGGTTGCGGATGCGAATTTTATTGCTATAAGGGCAAGAAATGAAATCATCACACTGGCGCGGATGTTGAAAAAATGCGGTAAAACGGCAATCCCCAAAATAAGGGTGCTGTAAAACAACAGTTGATTGCCTGCCGGCTGGTTATCCAGTTTGTTTTTCATTTCTGGAATAACGCCAGAGCAGTCAAACAGGATTGACGATGTTGCATGCCGCTGTCTGGTTCTATTTTAGAATCCGGTAATTCCAGACCAAACCGGATGTCCTGATCTGCAAGCTGGATGACTGCCCTGCATAGAATTGACAATGTGGTTTCGATATCTGTTGATTTCACCTGGCCCCACTTCAACCAGATATCATGCTGCCTGGGTTCTCGAAAAAGTTTCGTTAGTTTCCCTTTTCCTCTGGCCAGCGCATTCCAATCGATTCTTTTGAAGCTGTCAGTGGGTTGATGTTCTCTGTGGCCGAAGAAGTCAGTGTCGTCGGATTGTTGAGATTGATCGAATTGATCGAAAAACGAACCGACAAACAGATCCTCAAGCGGAATATTATGCTCAATGGGTTTTGGGTAGATAATACAAAATTGCGAGGTTTCGAAATAGGCCCAGCAGTAAAACAGTCCGGTTGGAAAATAACTAAACACGGTCCAGCGCTGAGGCGTTAAGTAGCCGCGATTGCGCGCCAGGCTGCTGCATAATATTTGTTCCTGGCTATTTTGGGGGAGATCAAGCAGGCTTGGATGTTCGTCAATGACAATCTGTAAAGCCGAACGGTTGTTTGGGCGATCATTGTGAAGGGTAAGCGCGAATTTGGCTGTCTCACCGCAGAATACGGGTGCTACAGAGCCACTGGTCATTTCAAGTCTGGACAGATTTCTCCAGCTTTGCAGCATCGTTGCAAGGCCGATACCGCACAATAAAAATGTGAGGACAAAACCAAGGTTGATTGCATAGTTATTGGATCCTACCAGCATGGCAATGAGCATCGCGGTATATACCAGTCCAAACCGTGTCGGAATGATATAGATTTGTCTCGGTGTGATGGATATCCGTCCAGAAGAATCTACTTCGGCCGTACGCTTAAACGGCTTTGATAGAAAGGCTGGCAGACCGCTAGGGAACGGCGACTTGATGGATAATGTCTTGCTCGGCATCGATTTTGCCGCTGGCAGCGCGTAGATGATGAATGGTTGAAGGAAGAATTGTTTGAATATCTTCAGGTAATACGTGCTCCCGACCGTCTATCATTGCCCAGGACTGCGCGGCGCGCAGTAAACCCATACCGGCACGAGGAGAGTATCCGGTTATCATTTGATCGCTGGTGCGGGTGAAATGGATGATGTTTTGCAGGTAATCCAGAATTGCTTCCGAGGTATGTATCTGTTTTGCCTGCATTTGAATTTCTTTTAGCTGGGATATCTCCAGAACAGGCGTAACCGATTCGAGCAGTGTCCTTGGATTTACACCTTGTAAGATTTCACGCTCTGACAAGCGATCAGGATATCCAAGTTCGATGGAGAGCATGAATCGATCGAGTTGTGACTCAGGCAGCGCAAATGTACCAACCTGTTCTAACGGGTTTTGTGTTGCAATGACGAAAAATGGATCGGGGAGTGCCCAGGGTTTGCCTTCGATTGAAACCTGCCTTTCTTCCATGGCTTCAAGCAACGCACTTTGGGATTTGGGTGTTGCTCGATTGATTTCATCGGCTAATATGATTTGTCCAAAGATAGGGCCTGGGTGAAACTCGAAACTGGAAGAGGATTGGTTAAAAACGGATACGCCGGTTATATCAGCGGGTAAGAGATCGCTGGTAAACTGAATTCGTTGAAAGTTGAGACCGAGAAGTTTGGCGAGCAGCTGTGCCAGTGTGGTTTTACCCACTCCAGGCAAATCATTGATCAACAGGTGGCCATTTGCAAATATTGATGCGAAGGCTAGTTTCAGATTGAACTCTTTACCCAATAGAATGGTATTTCCACTCCCGATCAGTTTATCAATAACCGGTTTGTATTGTTTTGACATCTATTTCCCCAAAAACATTTGCTTGACGGCAAGCGTAAAAACGCCGTTGCACACCGGCAGATACCTCACCCATACGGTTATTTAAATTCTAGCAAAAATAGAGTGCTGGATGATGGTTTAGTTCAAATACCTTTGATACCATCTCAGGTCAACAACTCTCCCGTCTTTAGCGAATGAAATACTCCAGTCTCATTGACCGAATCTCTGGCGAAAGTGTCGATGCCTGGGATGTTCACTATGATGGTTTGGCGCGCCTCGAAGCGGGAGAAGATATTATCGTTTTAAGCATCGGTCAGGAAACTCACGAATTTACTCCAAGAGAAATTGTTGATTCAGCGATTGACAGTCTGAATTCAGGGCGTCACCACTATACGCCAGTCGAGGGTTTGCTGCCGTTACGCAAGGCAATCGCAAAACGTCATACTGAACTAACAGGTCAAATAGTCAATGAATCGAATTGCGCAGTGTTTGCTGGTGCCCAAAATGCTTTATTTGCCGCGTGTCAATGTGCCCTGGAAAGCGGTGATGAAGTAATCCTGATTGAACCTTACTATACCACTTACCCGGCAACCGTAACCGCCTCTGGGGCGACCATAGTTGCGGTGCCCGTTAAAGCAGAAAACAATTTTCAAATCGATCCGGATGACGTTATTTCTGCGATCACTCCGCGTACTCGAGCAATCGTACTGAATTCACCGAATAACCCGACCGGTGCGGTTTACACCCGCGAGCAATTTAAGCCATTGGTCGATAGCTGTGTTGAAAAACAAATCTGGCTAATCAATGATGAGGTTTATCAGGAAATACTGGTTGAGTCCGGTCGTGCTAGCCCAGCCAGCTTACCGGGTGCGGATCAGGTCTGTGTAACGGTTTCAAGCTTGTCAAAGTCTCATCGTATGACGGGCTGGCGCATAGGCTGGATTGTTGCATCTGAAGAATTTGTCGGGCATTTGAGGAATCTTTCCATGTGTATGGCTTATGGATTGCCGGAGTTCACTATGGACGCAGCCGTGACCGCGTTTGAGATTGGCACGCATACCGCGAATGAGGTTCGAACCAATATGGATAGACGACGGGGTATTCTGGAACAGGAGTTGGAGGGTATTACCGGCCTTGACACTTACAGCTCTGTGGGTGGGATGTATGTGGTTCTGGATGTTCGAAATCTTGGTGTATCCAGTCAGCAGTTTTCCAGGGATATGCTTGATCATTTTGATGTTTCCGTATTGGCGTGTGATGGATTCGGAGAGACCGGCCGGGGTTTGATCCGAATCAGTCTTTGTGCAACAGATGACAATATGAAGTTAGCCTGCCAGCGTATTCATCAATACGCGGCATCCCTCAATTCATAACGACAAAGATTAGCAGATGAAATCACATGTTCAGGTAGCAGTCATTGGTGGTGGTTTGGTTGGATGCAGTATTTTGTATCACCTCACCAAACTGGGTTACAAAGATGTGGTTTTACTCGAACGTGAGGAGCTGACTTCTGGGTCTACCTGGCATGCAGCTGCAGGAATTCACGGTTTGCATGACAACAATAACGTTTCCAGAATGCAGTACTACACGATGAATATGAAGTCGCAATCCTGGGTCAACCGCATAAAGCAAAATTGCTGGAGCAACCGTTGTTTGATCTTCGAGGTGAAAAGCTTAGATCCTGAACCCCTGATTTCGGTTCTCTAAGCCAGATTTTCCAGTGTTTCCAATAGTGTTCCCGGATCTTCGTTAATGCAATAAAGCGAACGGTGCTTTGGTTTTATAAATCCACTGGATACGGAATGGGAAATAAACTGATCCAGTAAAGTATAATAATCATTGATATTCAGCACACCGATTGGTTTTATGTGAATTTCGAGTTGTGACCAGGTAATGGCCTCGAAAAGCTCTTCGAATGTTCCAAATCCCCCGGGCAAGGCAATGAATCCATCGGCAAGGTCTGCCATTTTTTTCTTTCGCTGGTGCATACCGGATACTGAAATTAATTCAGAGAGCCCGGTATGCGTTACCTGATCCTGAAATAAATTCGCTGGAATAACACCGGTCACTTTTCCACCGCAATCCAGAACAGCGTCTGCTATTCGACCCATTAACCCAATATTTGCTCCTCCGTATACCAGTTCAATATTACGTTTAGCGATTTCACGACCCAAACGGTCTGCAGCATTCAGAAAGGCAGGATCATTTCCAGGTTTGGAACCGCAATAGACGCAAATACGTTTCATTTTTATTGTTTCCGTAAATAAACAATCATTATCGGCCTGGCTAAATTGTTCAGCTAATACTGTTTTGAACAGGATCGATTGGGTTTTGTGAACCGATGATTTCAATGAACCGATCGGTAACAGCGTTATCTTCAGGCTGCAGCAAATGTTGCTCGGTGTCTGCGGGATAGTATTTTTTTCTCACCGCAGTGCGTACCGTGTCGCAGGCAAGTGTAAAGGCTCGAGTATTCGAGGTTTCATTTTCCTGATTAATAATTTCACAAAGATTCTCGACCCCGGCAAACCCACAACCCACTGCTCCCCAGTACGCTCGGCCAACGCGCCCTGAGCTCATTACCGGGAATAGGATACGACCGCATCCAGATCTGTTGATAAGTGGTAACAGTGATTTCGTAAGATACATTGGGCGGGTTAGCTGTTGCTCCAGTACCGATTGCCACGTTGCCATCGATGCGTGGATGATCGGGGTTAATGGTGCGCCCCACATCGCACAGTGTGTGAGACCGTGAAGAGATGCGTATTGTTCAGAAAGTGAGTTTGCAAGCAGATCAAATTGAATGGTATCAGATTTCAGGATGTCAAATTCAACCATGAGCGGTTGATTCGATGTTGATTGGTAAATTTGGTCATAGACTGGGGTCATGGTGCGTTGTTTTTTGTCGAGCAGGATCAAGTCTGCACCAGAATCGGCATACGCCAGTGCGACCGCGGCACCAAGGTCGGAACCTGCGCCACTGATTAATATTGTTTTACCCTGAAGCATATAGCAGATGTCTGGAAGTCATTCCGATAGGGAATTGAGATAAACCGGTGTGCTGATTGTATCGTTTTCTATGTACAATTATTTAACTGGAACGACAGATCTGTTTTAGAATCTGGCGGCAGTTTTCCAAATCAACCGACACGCTTTATTGAACATGAATATACCCAGCCGCGGTTTTCCAGATTCCGAATTTGAAATGCGTACAAACCGAATGCAAAGAATTATGCGCGACAAGGAGGTTGATGCAATTTTGCTAACCACCGAACCAAACGTTAGATACTTTAGCGGGTTTCTCTCGCAATTTTGGCAGAGTCCAACGCGCCCCTGGTTTTTAATTCTTCCGGCAGAGGGAAAGCCTGGAGCAGTGATTCCGGAGATCGGTGTTAGCGGAATGGAGGCAACCTGGATCGATGAAATATTTAGCTGGCCGTCTCCTCGCCCTGAAGATGATGGTGTCTCGATTCTGGTTTCCCGGCTTAACAGTCTGCCAAACCGGTATGGGCGAATCGGTATGACCATTGGCGCAGAAAGTCATTTGCGTATGCCGGTAAATAATTTACGGCAGCTGAGAAGGCAATTAAAAGGTTTCCTAATTACCACTATAGATAAGTCGCTCTACCCCGTATATAATAACAGTCTATCTATTTAATTCATAAGGGGTATGTCATGGCGCGCAATAAGGTGCAATTCCAGAAAGGGGTTAGCTTGAACGATTTTATCAAACAGTACGGTACCGAAGACCAATGCTTCGATGCGCTTTATGCTTGGCGGTGGCCCAAAGGGTTCCAGTGTCCGGCCTGTGGTCACGACAAGTGCTGCCAGTTGACCATCCGTAAACTTCAGCAGTGCAATCGCTGCAATCGCCAGACTTCACTGACGGCTGGAACGATCTTTGAATCCACCAAACTACCGCTCACGCTATGGTTCCAGGGTATCTATCTGATCACACAGGACAAGAAAGGCATCTCGGCCATGAAACTGCATCGTCACCTGGGTATTTCCTACAATGCCGCATGGCGGATGAAGCACAAGCTTATGCAGGTGATGATGGAGCGGGATCACAATAACAAACTATCCGGGTTGATTGAATTGGATGATGCCTACCTGGGCGGCGAGCGTACCGGGTGCAAGCCGGGACGCGGTGCTGCCGGTAAGACGCCTTTTGTAGCGGCGGTGGAGACCACGGCCGATCATTGCCCTGTTCGGGTTAAGTTGTCGGTCGTAAAGGGTTTCCGCACAGAAGCGATTAAGTCATGGAGTCAGCAACATCTGACCGAGGGCAGTACTGTTATCTCCGATGGTTTGGCGTGCTTTAATGCCGTTGTCGAGGCAGGTTGCTTGCATGACAAGATGGTGTGCGGCGGTGGCAGAGCGTCTGTCGAAAAACCTGAGTTCTATTGGGTCAATACGATTCTGGGTAACTTAAAGAGTTCATTACGCAGTACCTATCATGCTATTCGACCTAAATATGCTCAGCGATACTTGTCGGAATTTCAGTATCGTTTCAATCGTCGTTTTGATTTGAACGACCTCATTCCCAGGCTTGCTTGCGCGGCACTCAGAACGCCACCGATGCCGGAAAACTTGCTGAAGATAGGCTTGGGTTAGATGGTAATTAGGAAAGGTTTTGAGCTGGTTGATATTGCCGCCGAGATGCACAATTTACGTATGGTGAAATCTGATTTGGAAATTGCCAAGACGCGTCATATTTGTCAAATTGTTTCCGATGCGTTTGAGGAGTTTTCTACGTTTGCGTCAATGGGTATGACTGAAGCGGATATCGTTCGGCAATTTAAAATACGAATTCTGGAAAAAGGTGCGGACGCTGTGTCTTACGTTGTTGCGGGCTCCGGACATGGCGGTTATGACAGCATTATTATGGGACCTACCGATCGAGTTCTCGGAGAAGGTGATTTAATGATGATTGATACCGGTTCGTCATACGATGGTTACTTCAGCGATTTCGATCGTAACTGGGCATTTGGCAAAGCGGATGAGGCGGTGTGTCGAGCCCACGAAGTTGTCTGGGATGCGACGGAGGCGGGATTCGCCGTGGCCCGACCAGGGGCAACAACCACAGATTTGTGGAATGCGATGAATCAGGTGATGGTTGATGCGGGAAGTTTGGGTAATGATGTGGGACGGCTAGGTCATGGGCTGGGCATGGAACTTACCGAGCGGCCGTCCAATACCGCAACCGACAACACGCAATTGGAAGCCGGGATGATAATGACACTCGAACCAGGCATGACGTTTGCACCAGGGAAGCAGATGGTTCACGAAGAAAACATAGTGATCACAGAAGACGGTGCAGAATGGTTAACCACTAGAGCGCCAAGGGAGCTGATCGTGGTTAACCAGTTTTAGGTGATCCAAGGTTATCCCGATCACTTTAATTTGAGATGATCAGTTGCAGCTATAATGCCGAAATTACCCGGTCACCAAACTCATCTGTACTAACCATATGAACGCCGGCACCCGGTTTGGATAGATCCGGAGTGGAATAACCTTCTGCGAATACAGATTCCATCGCTTTCCATAAATTACTGGCTTCTTCACGCATGCCAAAGCTCATATCTAGCATCATTGCGACCGAACCAATCATCGAATACGGATTCGCAATATTTTGTCCGGCTATGTCGGGAGCAGACCCGTGTGAGGGTTCGTAGTAAGCTTTTTCAGGCCCCACACATGCTGACGGCATCAGTCCCAGAGACCCCAGAATTCCACCGCCCTGATCGCTGAGAATGTCGCCAAACATGTTTTCCATAACCATGACATCGAACTGACCCGGGTTCAGACAAAGATGGGTTGCCGCGGCATCAACCAACATGTGATGAACTTCCACTTCTGGATAATCTTTCGATGTCTCGTCAATAATATCGGTCCATAATATGCTTGATTTCAGGACATTGCTCTTGTGGATGTTGTGCAATTTTCGATTACGCTTCATGGCGATATCAAACGCGACATCCACCGTTCTTTTTACCAGGTATTCGTCATATTCAAGCACCTCTCTGACATAACGCTGTCCGGAATCATTTACCCCGGTTTCTTTTTCTCCGAAATAGATGCCGCCAACCAGTTCGCGAATGATCATGATATCGATACCGTCACCAATAATTTCTGGTTTCAGTGGCGAGAAATGGGAAAGTGAAGGCGGTAGGTAAACCGGGCGAAAATTCGCAAAGGTATCGTACCGTTTACGCATTGGAAGCAAAGCGCCGCGCTCTGGTTGTTCATCGACCGGAATCTTTTTAGATTCTTCATGGCTTAACCCAATGGTGCCTTTCAAGATTGCATCCGCCTGATCGCACATATTGATGGTTTCCTGCGGAAAGCTTGATCCGGTATCAAACCATGCAGTAGCGCCGAATGCGCCTTCCAATAGCGCAAATTTTACGTCGTTTCTGTTCTCAATAAAGTTTAATACTTTAATGGCCTGGGCCATGATTTCTGTGCCGATACCATCTCCGGCTAATAAAGCAATTTTGTACTCTTTCATTTTTTCAATACCAGATAACAGAAGTTTCCTGAATGGGTTAGTCCCAGTTCGGTTTTCGTTTTTCAATAAAAGCATCGATGCCTTCGACCGTTTCTTCGAGCATCGTGTTGCTGGATATGGTTTCGGCTGCCCCAGCGTAGGCTTCGGATAAATCTTCGCCAAGCTGTTTGTAAAACATTTCCTTGCCCAGGCTGATCACGCGTTTTGGGTGACGTACAATATTACCTGTGAGGTCTTCGATGGCCTGATCAAGCGCATTCGGTTCCACTACGGAATTAATCAGACCGTATTTTTCTGCGGTGTCAGCATCGATAAACTCACCGGTCATCAACATTTCCATTGCGCGTTTGCGATTTACGTTACGACTGAGAGCAACTGCTGGTGTTGAACAGAACAAGCCTACACGAATTCCTGAAACGGCGAATGTTGCTGCACTCGAACTAATAGCCATGTCGCAGGTAGCCACCAACTGGCAACCTGCTGCGGTCGCCATGCCGTGCACTTTCCCAATGATCGGCTGCGGTAGTGCCACCATTTTTTTCATCATCGAACTGCATTTCGAAAATAGCTTGTGATGTTCTGATCGTTCTGCACTTTTGCGTATTTGCTTAAGATCATGGCCCGCGCAAAATGCCTTACCGTTGGCGGCAAGAACAACGGCTTTGATGTTTTTGTTTTCGGCAATACTGTCAAACTGCTGGATAAGGGCATCCAGTAATTCGTTTGAAAGAGCGTTGTATTGCTCGGCTCGATTAAGAGTCAGGGTTGCAACGCTTCCAACAATATTGCTGATTAAAATATCGTGCTTAGTCATGATCGTATTTCAACAGAAGGTTAGGAGATAATGATATCGAAAATCTATGCACGCGGTGTTTACAGGCAATTAAAAAAGGTGCGCGTACACCCTTTGGAAAAACCAATGCCCACTTTAAGGCTGGCGTTTGACTTTACTGGGACTGCTCTACCATATACTGCACTGCAGCGGTGACAGCGTCATCACTCAGGCTCGGGCTTCCGCCTTTTGCCGGCATTACGCCTGTAGAACCCTGAAATCCATTGATAGCGTGTTCTACAAGTGTTTCGAAGCCCTGATCAGTTCGCGGCCCCCAGACTGCTGAATCGCCCAGTGTCGGTGCCCCTCCAATACCAGCGCCATGGCAGGCCCCGCAGGCGGTGTTGTATACAGATTCGCCATCGGCAGGCCCTTCTGCCGTTCCAGAAGATGCGGAATTTTCCTCAGAAACGTTAAGTTGGCCAATTGCGGAAACACGGGCTTCAACAGATTCTGGTGAGTTGTGAGTGGCGTAAACGGCGATTGATCCGAATACTACAGTACAGCCAATCAAGGCTATTGAGGTTAATTTGGTCATTATTTGAGATGCTGTTTTTAGGTTTCAAAGGGCAATACGGATCAACCGTAGCGCCGTTTCGAGGCCAGATTATACCGTAAATTTGCCACTACAAAAGCCTCTAAAAAAATTCAAATGCAAAGGCCATAGGCGCGGACAGGTTTACGCAGACAGTGCTTATCCCCACAGGGCACCAGTGCCAACAAAGACAATGACCAGAAACGGGGCAAAGAAAACAATAGAATCCTGCACCGGGCTTATCGCAACACGCCATTAACGGCGCAGCAAAAAGCGCTGACAATAGCGATTTTTTGGTGTCGTATTGATGATTGAGAGAATATGGGCGAAAAAATGAGGCTAGTTTATAAAAAATGACGTTGTTTGTGAGTTGTGCCGAGTGTTTTGTGGATTATGCAAAAGCTTCCTATAATAAAAATTGATTTTACGATAAATTATTAAATGGAATAGATAGACTATACCTATACCAAATAGAGAAAAATAATTTATTTCTCTGGCGTTTTTCAGGTAAGGTAACTATCTTGGAATTTGTATAGGTCAGCACGATACGAAAAGTAACGGGAGTATGGTGCAGATGCGCAGTTGCATGTAGCGCGTCAAGTGCCTGATAAATTGCCAGAGAATTGGTAATAGACCGCCTGCTTTTGGGTTGGTCTTGAAAGCAAATCATAAGATACAAACTATATCGTTGCTACAATCAAGCATTGTTGCAATCAATCAACAACAAAATTAGCTGAGGACTTGAATTATGACTGATGAACTTGCATCGCTGGTTGTTATATTCACCGAGTTTTACTATTGGCTCACCATCCCCCTGATGTTTCTAATCCATGTCGGGTTCTGTATGTATGAAGTCGGCGCATCGCGCTACAAGAACCACATGCACACGCTGATGAAAAACACCATGCTTATCCCATTGGTGACCGTGACGTTTTTCTTCTTCGGCTGGTGGATTTATTTCGCACTGGTCAATGGCCCCGGCATCACGGGTGGTTTGGGCGACACGTCCAATGCGACCCCTTGGAGTCAATTGATGGCGCCGCATTTAGGGGGTGCAGAGGACAACTTTTGGGCGCGTCTTAACGGCGTATTCTGGGCCGCCTTCCTGCTGTTTGCATGGACTGCCGCCTCCATTGTTTCTGGCTCGGTCATTGAGCGTATCCGTCCTAGTGCATTCTGGATATTGGCAGTGCTGATTGGCTCGGTCATGTGGGTTATTGATGCCTCATGGGGATGGTCATGGAATGGTTGGATGGTTGTCAAGTTGGGCTATCACGATGCCTATGCGTCAGGTGTTATCCACGCCATAGCCGGCGGTTTTGCCCTGGGCATATTGGTAGTTTTAGGTCCGCGAATTGGGAAATTTGCTGCCGATGGTACGCCACGGGACATTAACCCGCACAATCCTTGGTTGGTTACGATTGGTCTGTTTCTTATCTATACCGGCTTCTGGGGTTTCTATGTTGCTTGTAACGTCCCTATCATTGACGTTTATAGCGCGGGGATGCTGGATGTTGCTGATAAATCCTATTTCAGTGCAACCAATATTTATCTGCAACCAACCACACTGTCTGCGATTACGTTTAACTTCCTTATGTCATTGTCAGGCGGTTTAATGGCGGCTTACATGGTCTCTAAGGGCGATGCGTTCTGGACTTATTCTGGTGGACTGGCGGGTGTCATCGCCGCTTCAGCGGGTAACGACCTGTACCACCCGCTTCAGGCGATGTTGATTGCCGCTGTTGTGGTCGTCATTATCTACAAGATGCACTTTTGGGTTGAGCGTAAATTCAAAATTGATGATGCAGTCGGTGCGGTTGCGGTGCATGGCTATGCGGGCTTTATCGGTGTGGTGGTTGCTGGCTTTATGCTGTGGGGCTATCCATCCTCGCCATTTGAAGGATATGCCACGATTTCACCTTGGGGACAATTCATCGGTGCGATCATCATGTTTGTTGTTCTGGGATTTATTCCAGCCTATATTGTTTCCAAGATATTGAATGGCATGGGCTTGTTGCGTATTCCGCGTGAAGTCGAATTGGTCGGTTTGGATATTAATTCCGAAACGCAACGACAAGCGGATGCACAGGCTGTTAGAGAAGCAATTCGTAACGAGGTCTAATTTTATAAGGGTTGCCCTCTATTAACCGGCATACAATGCATCCTGCGCATAAGTGCGAGGAAGTCCCGCGCTAATAGAGGTGCCCTTTAGGATTTTATCGATTTTTAACATATATTACTGCGGAGATTATTATGGCAACAGGTATGGTGGACAACTGGCTCAACGTTGATACGTTCGGACCTATTTATCCTTTCGTCGGTACTGAGTTTCTATTGGTGTTGGTTGGCTTAGCATTCTGGATTATTTGGCATATTTGGCAAATGAAGTCAGAAGCGGCGGAGTTCGAAAAAGATATAGAGAAAATTAACCAGCGTGGAGGGGTCGCTAAAGTGCTGGACGATGAGAGCAACCGAGAGGTCAGCGATTTGGCTGGCGGATAACATTCCGCTTTGCTTCTGATTATCTTTTGTGCCCCTTTACGGTTCGCTGTGAAGGGGTTTTCTTTGTCTCATCCCGGACTGATGGACGTGTTTGATGGTCGTAACCTGTCTTGATTCGCCAAGCATTAAATTCCATACCCGCCCGACCGGTACTGTACCTTGCCCCACTGGTGGTAGTGTTGGTCTTGGTGGTTTATTATTGGAGCCTGAAAAACGAATGCACTGGTCGGGCTGATTTACGCCAATATTTTAAGCAACAAGTTCAACAGGCAGCCGACTCTGACGGCATATTGAAGTTGACCGATGTGGCCACTTTCCCGTGGCAGCAGGTCAAAGGCTACACCGCTTTTGAGCCAAAACATCAAGCCAAAAACTGTCCTTTTGAATGGAATTGGTCGAATCAGCAGCGCCAGCAGATTATCGACGCAGGGCAGTTATCGGTTCTGCTATTCATCCATGAAGGGGCGGTTGCCAATTACATCGAATTCCGCAGTGAGGACATCAAAATTGACGATTTCGGAAAAAACCTTACCCCCGAAACCGCGCTATTCAAAGTGCAACATGTGCCGATGACCAACCAGGCATACCGACTTTCTTTGCTGCCTTGATAGATGCCTCAACAAAATTTATAGAGTTCATAATTAAAGTTCATGGGCCCGCTAAATGGTGTTTTGGGCAAACTGAACCGATGGCGAACCAACATCCTAATCTCACACCCTATCAACCATTCGCCACCAGTGATGGCAATATCATTATCGCGGTTGGCAACGAGCGTCAGTTAGTGGAACATAAGTCATTATCCAAACTGGATGATGTGCATGACTTTAGTGCATGATTCTGGGGAATTTAATCACCTGGTGGATGGTATGCGCGGACAGGTTTACGCAGACCGTGCTTATACCCAAAGGGCACAAGTGCCAACAAAGACAATGACCAGAAACTGGGTAAGACAAACAATAGAATCCTGCACCGAGCTTATCGCAACACGCCATTAACGGCGCAACAAAAAGCGCAGAATAAAAAGGGGTATAGCCGTATCCGTTATGTGGTTGAGCGAACCTTTGGCTTACTCAAACTGCATCACGGCTTAGGCAAGGCAAGGCAAGGCAAGATACCTGAGGTTGGCCAGAAACAAAGTCTGGATTATACCGTAAATTTGCCACTACAAAAGCCTCTAAAAAAATTCAAATGCAAAGGTGCTGTGAGCGTTGTATTTTGGGATATGTATACACGACCGGCCGCTTAGAAGATAACCAAAATTAGACCAAAATAGATATTTATGGGTTTTTAATTTTCTCCGGAGACAGTAGAATTCTCACTCGACAAATTAAGTAATTGGTTTGTTAGATACAAATCAATTGTTATGTGTAATAATCTCAGCGGTTTTTCGAATTTTTGTTAAGCAACTGCCAATGGTAACTATATAACTATATAATTATTTCTTTAAACACAATCTAGAGGAGAGAGCATAATGACTCCAGAAGAACTCGCAGCCAGTATAACGGCAGCCAATAATATAAACCTTGAGGTTTATTACTATTGGGCTACCGCTGTCATGATTTTGATTCATGCTGGTTTTTTAATGTATGAAATGGGTGCATCCCGGGTGAAACACACCCTGGCATCGGGCACCAAAAATATCCTTGCCTTTGCATTCATGATCCCAACATTCTATATGTTTGGTTGGTGGATCTATCTGGCAATGACCAATGGTTTTATTCCTGACTTTGAAGCAGGTGCTGGCGGTATTCCATGGGGTGATTCCATGGGTCCAAACCTGCAGGATAATGCCACTGGCGTTTTCTGGGGTGCGTTTACGCTGTTTGCCTGTACCACTGCGTCAATCATGTCGGGTGCGGTTATCGAGCGTATTCGAATGGCTGCCTTCATTGTACTTGCAGTATTGCTGGGTTCTGTGGTGTGGAACTTGTCGGCATCATGGGGCTGGCATTATGCTGGCTGGATGGTGACCAGCTGGGGTTACCATGATATGGGTGCCTCCGGTGTTGTACACATAATCTCCGGCTTTTTTGCTTTGGGTATACTGATCAATCTTGGGCCACGAGTTGGAAAATACAATGCTGACGGATCACCAAATCAAATTCGCGGGCACAGTTTACCAATGACGGCAACGGGTTTGATGCTTATTGTTGTCGGCTTTTTTGGATTTCTTGGGGCTTGTGTGATTTTCCCTGGAACCGATGTAAGTTGGTCTGCAACACAATGGGCAAATATCTATGGTATGCCAACAACATTATCTGCAATATGTTTCAACACACTAATGGCGGTAGCTGGTGGAATCATCGGTTGTTACACCATGACGCGTGACCCATTTTGGATGATGTCTGGTGCGCTGTGTGGTGTTATCTCTGCTGCAGCGGGTCTTGATCTATGGTATCCCGGTCTTGCTTTCTGTATCGCTTTTGCTGGTGGCCTGCTTGGTCCTTGGGCAGCAGGTGTTATTGAACGTATGGGAATAGATGACGCTGTAGGCGCCGTATCCGTCCACGGCATTTGTGGTATTTGGGGTTTGCTGGCAGTTGGTATTTTTGCCGGTGGCTATCCTGCACCAGGTGAAGGCATTCCTACCATTACATTCATGGGGCAGTTCAAAGGCATGATTGTCATGGCGCTACTCGGATTTATACCGGGATACGTTGTTTCGTTAATCTTCAAGATGTGCGGTATTCTGCGCGCCAGTGATCCGGTTCAAGAAGCGGGTATGGATGTCGAAGTAAATGCGGTCGCATACCCAGAAGAAATTAAAAGCTAAACCTTTTTACAGGAGAAAATTACGATGATTAATTCAAGTCCAATTGATACATGGGAAGGTGCAGCTGCATTCTTCACGTTTGCCGGTTCTGGTGCCGTTTTGTGGTTCTGGATTATGGTTATATTGTGCCTGGTTCCCTTGTGGGTTTCATTGAAAGCAGAAAATGCTGCTGAAGATGAGCACGGATAAAAACTAAGATATTCACCTCATTGGGGCCGCGGCTGAGTAATCACCGCGGCCTTTTTCTTGGGGGGATAGTTTCCGCTGATCTTTAGATGACCGGAGAAATTAAGCTGGCTTGAATTCACAGAATAAGTGCAACCGTTCTTATCTCATCTGTCCCAGCAAGTCTTTTTTGGCCTGGTGTAAATGTTCAGTCATACGGCCTACCGCACTATCCATGTCTCTTCGAATAATCGCTCTAACCAGTTCAGTGTGTTGATTGTTGTAATAGTCAATTTTATCGCGCGTCAAGATACTGTTCTTTCCGTGGCTCCACTGTGTATGGCTGCGAATATCGTTAATTCGTTGATACATCCAGATCAATAGCGGGTTTTGTGAACAGTTTGCCAGGGTAAGATGAAAGCCTTCATCTGCCGAAGAAAAGCTGTTTGGATCCCGTCTTGCGTGCAGAACATTTTCCAGTGCTTCTTCGAGCTTTCTGATTTCCCGGTTGTTGGCATTCGCAACAACCAGTCGAATAATATGCGGTTCAATTGCCAGTCGTGTTTCAATTAATTCCAACGGACTGGTTTGCTCGGCGATATCTTCATGTTCGAATCGGGTGTCATAGCAAACAAACGTACCGCTGCCAAATTTTTTCCTGACCAGATTGGCGCGCTCTAATTGATCCAGTGCTGCACGAATAGTGCCTCGGGCAACATCGTATTGTTGCGCAAGATCTCTTTCAGAAGGTAAGCGCTCGTTAAAAGTGTAGTCGCCATTAATAATCGACGATCTGATTTTGCTAAAAACGCCGGTAGCGCCGGAGACTACTCTGAGTGTGTTATTTTCCATTGGTCAATTGCGGTCAAAATTATTGTGATTGTCGGTTTGAATAACTTGGTCTTTATATGGTACAACATATTATGAATATATTGACCATATCTGGTTGATTGTTACTCATGAATGAGGTCTAATAACGCCTTGAATCAAGAATTAATTTAGATGGTATAGAAATAATTCTAAATAAGTGAACCACACTTATACCACTTAATACGCATAAAGACAACTCGAGAACACTTTTATGGCAATTCCACAACATAGTGATTATTTGATTATCGGAGCCGGGATTCACGGTTTAAGTACGGCTTATCATCTGGCGTTGCAGCTCAAAGCAACCGGAAAGGGTGACGGTAGCCATATTCTTATAGTAGACAAGTCTTCGATCGGCGCGGGTGCTTCCGGCATTGCTTGCGGTGTAGTACGAAATAACTATTTCCAACCCGCCATGCGGGAGCTCATGGCGCAATGCGTCGAAGTTTGGGAAAGCGATGCCAAGGCCTATAGTTACCATTCTGTTGGGTATATGCAGATTAGTCCTGACTCGATGTTTGAAGACGTTGCTTCAATTGCGGAGCAGCAAAAACAAATCGGCTACGAATCGACATTTATTGAAGGCGAAAAAGCGTCAATGGATTACATGAAAGGTGTTTTTCATGATTGGCAAGCGCAGGGCATCACTTCGGTGCTCCATGAAAAGCATGGTGGTTATGCGAACAATACCAAAGCGCTTTACGGTTTAGCAGGTAAAGCAGAAGCGGAAGGTGTGAGAATTTTAACCGGTGTCGAAGTTACCGGATTCATTTCGGATGATGGCGGCAGCGCAATCAAGGAAGTCGTTACCGATAAAGGGAATATTGGATGCGGTCAGCTTGTTGTTGCACCCGGTCCCTGGGCAAAAACAATCTGGGATATGCTGGAATTACCGAAAACCGTTGATATTAAATCCGGCAGCGAAATTCACCGAGACATTCCAATGTGGGTGTATTGGTCTTTACAGGAAGGGACGCTGGGAGTGGATCCGGAAATGCAGAAAACCAACGACGGCAGTATGCCTCCGGTTATCCACGTTGACTCAAACGCACCGCTGTATTCGGATGTTGACGGTTCGCTGGTCACTGACGAAATGTGGGGCATTTATTACAAACCTGATTTTCATTTCAACGGTATACAAGGCGGAGCGGCGCCATTTAAAGTGGAGACTGACCCAGATCAGGTTGCGGTTGACCCATATGGAGTCGATTCTCCAGAATTTATCGTCGGCCCTGAATTTGCCCACATGTGGACTTCGGCATTGGCGCACTGCCAAAAACGATTCGAAGGACAGACCCCCAAATACAATGATGAAGCCTCTGGCGGCATCGGCTCATTTACACCAGACAGTTTTCCTGTCTTTGATCGCTTTCGTGACAACTGCTATTTCATCGCTGATTCCAATCATGGTTACAAAATGATTGGCGTAGGTAAGTTGGTCGCGGAAGAGTTGGTTGGTTCCAAAACGGCACTGTTGGAGCCATTCCGATTTTCGAGATATATCGAAGGCAAGCTTCACCCGGTGTCAAATAGTCCTTTCCCATGGAGCTAACCGGGGAGTTAATCCTGAAGTTATTCCGGAATCGATTGATACCCAGTGCAAATTAATAACCCCACTAATTTATAACCCCACTAAAGAAACCTAATCTCTATTGGAGAACACTCAATGGCTAAAAAGAAAACCACTACTGAAAAGAAAACGACAACTAAGCGTTCTACCCAGCACGCACAAATGTCTACTGATCTGGAGCGCCACGTTGATGCCCCTGGTCGACAACAACTGATCAAGCAGGTTCGTCAAAAAATTAATGAAACTGGCATAACCTACCTCTACTTCCAATTCGTTTCAGTAACGGGTCGAATTGTGGGTAAAGGTATTCCAGCTGACCACTGGGAGCGAGTCGCAAACAGCGGTTTCCAACTCGTTTACGGTTCAACTGCTAACCTGTTTATCGATCGTCACGGTGATTACATTGGTTACGGTCCAGAAGCTTCTGAACTGGTTGGTATTGCTGACCCGGAAACTTTTTGTCAGCTGCCCTGGGACAAGCGCGTAGGTCGAGTTTTCTGTACTCTTTTCCGGAATCGTGAAGAGAAAGTGAATCCAGGTGGTCACCTGACTTCTGATTGTCGGGGCAACCTGCGCATCATCCACGAAGAGTTCCAAAAGAAGCACGAAATGCATATGCGTGCGGGTACCGAACCTGAAATGATGTGGCTCAAGCTGGATCAGAACAAACAGCTCGAAGGCGGTGTAACCAAACCTTTTTGTTATCACATCGATCAATTCGAAGAATTGCGTCCTGCGTTCATGCAGGTTGTAGAATATTCGCAAGCCATGGGGCTGGATATGATTCAGGGCGACCACGAAGATGCGCCCGGACAATTGGAACTGAACTGGATGTACGATGACGTTCTGCGAAATTCAGATCGATTAACCACCTACCGTCAAATCTGTGCCCAAGTAGCACGAGAGCAGGGTTTGCATGCCTGTTTTATGTCGAAACCGTTTATGGGTGTATCTGCATCGGGTTGTCACCATAACGTATCCCTTTGGTCCGGCGGTAAAGATGTGGTCAATACACTGCATCAAAAACCGGTTGGTGGAATGAATGATGTATTTTCATATCGTCAAGGTGGCAAAAACTACTTTATGCCAGATCCAGAATTTGATGCGGTTAAACCAGGTCCGATTGGATTGCAATCCATTGGCGGCGTTATTGAACATTTGAGCGCATTGACTTCGATTGGTTCATCGACAGTTAACTCCTACAGACGATTATGGGATACCGGTTTTTGGGCGCCAATCTTCGCCGACTGGGGTTTCCAGAACCGTACTTGTGCATTGAGAGTATCGGCACCGGGTCGCTTTGAATATCGTTCTGTAGACTCGATGGTAAACCCGTATCTAATGGGTGGCGCACTGCTGAAAGCATTTGATGACGGTATATCGCGTAACCTGGATCCGGGTGAACCGGAAGAACGTAATATCTACGCGGCTATTGATGCGGGTAAGAATGTCAAGAAATTACCAATGACATTGGGTGATGCGTTAACTGAACTTGCCAATGACGAAGTGATTAAGTCGTCCATGCCTGATGAGATGTACAGGGTTTATCATCATTACAAAAATGATGAATGGGAGCGATTTAACCATTCGGTGACAGACTGGGATGTAGAGCAATACTTACATTGCCTGCCATAACGGTGGGTTCACAAAATAAGGTTTAGATATCAAGAAAAACGCTTAGTGGTGGGACCGGGGCGTCTACGTTAGCCGATATTGGTCGGCAAAATAGGCGCCCTGATTCTCTCGCAAAAACAATTCAAATTAACTTAACAAACGAGGATTTACACAATGTGTGGAATCGCTGGACTTATCCATAGGGGAAAAAGTTCCGACGTTGGTTCAGAAATGACCTCAATGCTTCAGTCTCTGAAACATCGCGGCCCTGACTCTACCGGCTTCGCGCTTTACGGCACCCCAGAAAAAAACCAGTATATCATGCGTTTTAAAGTCGCCGAACAGGAAGACATGAAAAACGGTTTTGAGATACATGATGAAGTTATCGAACGTCAAAAAGAAGTTGATGATCGGTTAGAAAAACTGGGCGTCAAAGTTAATCTTCGTGATGAAGCAACTGAGTATTCTCACCGTTATACATTTTCTTTCGATGGTGATATGCGTAAAATGGCGGACTATGTGGAAGATATTGAAGGGGTGGAAATCCTGTCAATTGGTGAAGGCCTGGAGCTTATCAAAGACCTGGGCGATGCTACTGTAGTTTCCGACCAGTATGGCTTATCCGGTTTTAACGGTACCCATGCAATCGGCCACACACGAATGGCGACTGAATCGGATGTTGATATCCGTTCTGCTCACCCTTACTGGGCCTATCCATTTAACGATGTATCCGTTGTTCACAATGGTCAGCTTACCAACTATTGGGGATTTCGTCGTGAGATGGAACGCCGTGGACATCGTTTTATGTCTAACTGCGATTCAGAATTGATTGCTGTTTATATCGCAGATCGAATGACCGAAGGAGATGATCTTGAAGAAGCCATGAAGCGATCTGTTGGCGAGCTGGATGGTGTATTTACTTACCTGGTAGCAACCAGTGATCAACTTGGTATGGCCAAAGATGTTATGGCAGCAAAACCCATGGTTTTGTATGAAAGTGATGACTTTGTTGGCTTGGCTTCAGAAGAAGTTTCAATCCGAAGTATCTTCCCTAATGAAATTCACACATTTGACCCCTATGAAGGAGAGGTAAGAGTATGGCAGGCGTAGATCATAAATCCCATGATATGGGACTGCATGCTGAGCAGCTAAAAGGCCGTACTCAGCAGCGCTTCTTCAGCGCTGCTGAAGAAGAAAACCACACATACCCGTGGGCTTTCGACGTAGACCCTGATAAATCAGCAGAGTTCGACGCGCTGGATATGGAGACAACCGATATCAATTTGAAAATTCGTGAATTGATGATCGATGGTCACGGCACTATCACCATAAAGAACCCGCGTGCACGACACGGTGTGGGCGTTGGTGTTTTGAATCGCGCCAACATTCATTTCGAAGGCTCTTTGGGTTATTTCGGTTGTGGGTTGATTGACGGTCCGAACGTGCGAATTAGTGGTCGTGTTGGTTGGTCCTGTGCCGAAAACATGATGGCTGGAACGGTTTGTATTGAAGGCAATGCCGGATCGACATTTGGCGCTGCAATTCGTGGCGGTGATCTGGTTTGTAAGGGTGATGTCGGTTCACGAACCGGTATCGATCAAAAAGGCGGAACCATTATCGTAGGCGGGCGTACAGGCGCATTCACCGGTTTCATGATGCAGCGAGGCCGGATGGTTATTTGCGGCGACGCTGGCAAAAACCTCGGTGATTCCATGTACGACGGTACAATTTATGTCGGTGGTGAGGTCGAAGATCTGGGTGTGGATTGCGTGCCCGGGGAAATGACCGATATCGATCTTAAATGGTTGACAGCGAAACTGGCGCTTTATGATGTCAAGCCAGCTTGCGGTGTAGAAAACATGAAGAAGTATGTTTCCGGTAAGCAATTATGGAACTACGACAACCTTGAACCTGCTGAAAAGAAACTGGTGCTTTAAGCCCGATTCGTATTGAGGAAAAAATAATGTCACAACCTAAAAGAGATACCAATCGCATCGGCAGCAGCTTCATGTTTCCGCCGGAAGTGATGGATGATATTCATATCAAATCCGAACTCGGACGTTACCGCATGCGTGGTTTCTCCCTGTTCAAAAAAATCCCGACCTGGGATGATTTAACTTTTATGCCAGGTACCCTGACCCGATTCGTAATCGAAGGCTATCGAGAAAAATGTTTAACCAAAACGGTTATCGGCCCTAAAGCCAAACGCCCAATGGAACTCGATATTCCTGTTTATATTACCGGGATGAGTTTTGGTGCGCTGTCTTATGAAGCGAAAACCGCACTGGCACGTGGTGCGACTATGGCTGGAACCGCAACCTGCTCTGGTGAAGGCGGGATGATTCCTGACGAACGTCGTTATTCCGAAAAGTGGATGTACCAATGTATTCAGTCACGATACGGTTTTAACCCAAATCACTTGCGTCTTGCTGACTGTGTAGAGTTTTTTATCGGTCAGGGTTGTAAAGTGGGCCTGGGCGGACACCTGATGGGACAAAAAGTAACCGATCAGGTCGCTGAAATGCGTTCGTTACCCGCCGGTATCGATCAACGTTCGCCTGCGCGACATCCTGATTGGCTGGGACCTGATGATCTGGCTTTGAAAATCAACGAAATCCGTGAAGCGACTAATGCAGAAATCCCAATTCAGTTGAAACTCGGTGCGGCACGTGTTTACGATGACGTGCGTATGGCAGCGAAGACCGGTCCTGATTCCATCTATATCGATGGAATGGAAGGCGGTACAGGCGCTGGCCCGCATCTGGCAACGGAAGAAACGGGTGTTCCCGGCATTGCAGCAATTCGACAAGCACGCCGTGCAATTGAAGATGTTGGCAAATCCGGCGAGATCTCACTGGTATATGCGGGTGGTATTCGAAACGGTGGTGATTTGGCCAAAGCATTGGCACTTGGCGCAGACGCGGTGGCGATCGGTCACTCAGCGTTGATGTCATTGAACTGTAACAAAGCGATTCCTGAAGCTGATTTCGAAAACGAAATGGGTGTTGAAGCAGGCCATTGTTACCATTGCCATACCGGTCGTTGCCCGGTTGGGGTTGCTACCCAAGACCCAATCTTGCGAAAACGACTCGACCCGGATGCGGCTGCAGAAAGAGTGTATAACTTCCTGCATACATTAACGATCGAAGCACAGTTACTAGCTCGTGCATGCGGTAAAACCAATATTCATTCTCTGGAGCCTGAAGATCTGTCCGCTCTGACAATGGAAGCTTCCGCGTTAGCGCAGGTTCCTTTGGCAGGCACTCAGCATACAGTTGGCCGTCCAGACATGACTCGATTCTAGGAGACTTAACCATGAGCAACGAAGTAGACAAATTTATCGAATCTGATGGCCTGGATACCGATCGTGAAAAAGATATCGGTCAACACATAGGCTATCGTTATGACGTAAACCTGGTTCCGGATATGGACCGATGCACCGATTTCCTGAAGACCTATATGGAAGTCATGGGCTGGATCGACCTGAACTGGTTAGAAGATGTACATATGGGATACGAGGAAGGTAACGCGGCAGTATTTGATAGAAATATCAATGGCTGGGTGACTATACCCGACGATATCGATCTTCCGGATAATCAACAGGACCGCGATATGATTGCACGGGAATTGTTGATTAAATTCCAGATGTCGAAAACACATCCGATGGTTGATTTAATGAACGCTTACAGAAAGTTCTAAAATTAACTGAACGTTTTACTTTGAGGCGTGAGATCCTGGGGTCTCACGCCTTTTTATTTTATAATTCATTAATACAAACAGAAATTTTATTGCTTATGACTGCAGCAGAATTACGTGACCAGTTTATTGCTTGGCAATGCCGTATCAGGCAGTACTCTGTACGCAAGGAAGAGGGGAGGCCATCCCAGGGGATGCGTCCTGTTCTGATTGTTAAAGATCAGACGGTTGGCCCGATAAATATTCAAATAGTCAAATCTGATGATGAAGATACGACACAAGAGTTTCGTTTCATGGTTCAAAAAACGAATGATCCAAAAGATATTTATGAAAATGCCGTTAAACTCCTGTCTGAATATTATTATCAGATACCTGCAGAATTTAGTGAAGAATTGACGGCTGTGTACTCATTACAGAGTGAGTTGGCGGATCAAATTGTAGAGGTCGGAAAATGTTCGCTGCATTTTGATCAAGGCAACCAGTTGTATGATTTAAGCTGTAGGGTGCGATTTATTGATGTCGAAGACAAACTTCATCAGGCAACCTATTGGCATAATCGTTTATTTAATCCGTCACTGCCGGGTCGGGTGAAAGTGATTGGGTTTTTAGCCGATTGGAACGACTCAAAATTTTCAAGTGGACGATCGGTGTAATTTTTCCCGGAGAAAAGTTGTATGACCAGGCTTAGCGTTAATCTGAATAAAATCGCGCTGCTGCGCAATTCTCGGGGCAGGGACTATCCCAACGTAGTTGAATATGCGAAGCGGTTTATTGATCTGGGTGTGAATGGAATCACCATACACCCGAGACAGGATGAACGCCATGCAAAGCGACAGGATGCGTACGACCTGGGGGATCTTTGCCGTAACTATAGTCATGTAGAGTTTAATGTCGAAGGTTATCCGTCATCCGATTTTCTTGAACTAATTGAAGATGTAAAACCTGACCAATGTACCTTGGTGCCGGACGATGTGAATCAGTTAACTTCTGACCACGGCTGGGATGTGGAAAATGAAACTGAGTTTTTAACCCCGATTCTGGCGCGTTTGAGAGAGAGGGGAGTGAGAAGTTCTTTGTTTGTCGATCCCGATCCTGTTTATTCTGCTCAAGCCTGTGCCGTGGGTGCAGATCGAATCGAGCTGTACACCGAGGCTTATGCAAATGCCTGGGGAACGGCCTCTGAAAATACGATATGGGGGGCTTACAATGAGACAGCAAAGGAGGCGCAGCGTGTTGGCATTGGTGTAAATGCGGGACATGATCTGGACCTGGAAAACCTGTCACGATTTCTCGAGGTTGAAGGCGTTCTCGAAGTTTCCATCGGCCATGCGCTAACCATTGAATGTCTGAATAGTGGTATCGAAAGTGTTATTCGTCGTTATCTGGATATCTGTAAATAAACCAACCACGCATTATCTCAACAGCTAATCACATGAAAATTATTACAAACTATGTCGATGACCATGAATTTGATTCTATAAATGAGGCAGCAAATCAGCTTCGCGTTGATATGCGTCCGGTGGGAACGAAAGAAAGCTTTTCGCCTACTGAAATGTTGCTATCAGCACTATCCGCTTGTTCGTCAGTTGATTTGGTTCAAATGCTGAAAAAACGCAGGAAAACGGTGACTGACTTTACCGTCGTTGCAGACGGTATTCGAAAACAACAGCCACCCAAGGGGTTTATTCAGATCAAGTTGACGTTTACTGTAACTTCCCCAGATGTCGAACAAGGTGAGTTTGAGAAGATGGGGAGACTGGCGGCAACCAAATACTGCTCGGTTGCTGATTCGCTTAACATTCAGGCTGAGCACGTATTCAAGATTATTCGACCAGATGGTCTATAAACTTTATGACCTTACTGATAGCGAGATTAAAATTGTTGAAAATAACGCCACTCCTAACCCCGTCATTCCTGCGGAAGAGACTGTGCAAAAATCCAATATTCGTCATTCCTGCGAAAGCAGGAATCCAGTGACTAACAACATGAGCCACAAACAACCTGCTGTTTACATTTTAGCAAGTCAGCCTAATGGCAGCTTATACACTGGTGTTACTTCAGATTTACTTAAACGCGTTTGGGAACATAAAAATCAGTTGGTCAAAGGATTTGGTGAGAAATATAACATGACCCTTTTGATCTATTTCGAGTTGCATGGCGATAGGTATGCGGCGGTCACGCGCGAAAAGCAAATCAAGCAATGGAAGCAGAGCATGGAAACTGAAACTGATTGAAGATAAGAACCCGTATTGGAAGGATTTATATGCAGATTTAGCCTGACTGGATTCCTGCCTTCGCAGGAATGACGAGGTGGTGCGGGAATGACGGGTGTTGGTTTTTTGCACAGTCTCTTTTGCGCGGCTGAATCCGCAGTTCCGACAATTATACAAAGGTCTCGGTGCTATTTTTACTAACCGCTTAAACCAATGGACGCGCTGCGTTAAACTGAGTATTCGATTTGATATATTCGAAAATCTGATAATGCCAGGGTTAAAATTGTATTTGAATTATCAGTCTATTCTTTTCCCTGATAAAAAACTTTTGATTTCACTACGGGTTCTTTTCCCCAATAAAAACCTTTTGATTTGACTACGGGAATAATGCGTTCACGATTTGATGCAAACCATTCGTCAAATAATTTGATGGTTTGAATCCGTTTAACACCGTTGATTGTTTCGTTGATTGGAATCGGTGGAGATACCATATTCTTGATTCCCCACATAGCATCGCCGGACATTTTGGCGCTACCCAAGATAGTTGGGAATAAAGGTTCGTTACGTAGCGCAGTGATAATCTCGTCGGGGTCAAATGACCCGGCCAGTTGCGCACCGTATGCCCAAACTTCTAACATGATGACGTGATCCCAGTCTATACCGTTAATATTTCGATTCAAATCTTTAGGTGCTCCGGGCCCATATTGGGACATCCAGTTTTCGAAAAAAGTATGCTGAACCGATGGAGTTCCCCAATAAGGATCGTTAAACAGTGGAAAGCTGTCAACTGCATTTTCATGAAACTCGACAGGAACGCGGGCTAGGTTGGTGTCGACATCCATGTAGTTCCCTGATATTTCCCCTTTGTATCCTTGATTATGCAACTCGTCCAGTATTTCTGTTACATAGTCAGGCCATGTTAGATTTAGACTAACAACGTCGGGGTTTGTTTTTAGAATGTTTTTTACCAAACTCGCAAAATCAGTACCGTCAATTGGGAAGTGCTCGTCGTAGACTACGTCCCATCCTTCAGCAATAGCGGATCCCACCTCCCACGCTTGGCAGGCTCGCCCAATCGGGTCGCCCTGAGAAACGACTGCCCAACGGCTAAGATCTGGGTTTTTGTTTTTATGATACCAGGGCCGGAGCATATCAATTCTCGGGGTTACGTCCCCGCCTGCCAGTAAATAAGGCCGATCGGGATGAATATCCGTTGCGATTAAGCTTGCATAGATAACCTTTTTATTCGTTAAATACGGGTGTGTAGCATCTGCTCCCGCACCACCAATAGCGCTAATAAATTTAACATTATGTCTTTCAACGAGTTGCTTGGCTCCTGCTAACGCTTTAGCGCCATCAGCTTCATCGTCAAATATATGCATTTTTAAAGGATATCGTACGCCGTTAACCAGCAAACCACCTTTGGAATTAACTCGATCTATAAATAATTGATTTCCGGTGAGTCCTGGTTTTCCCCATCCGGCATCGGGCCCGGTAAGGGCGGCTAAAAATCCGATATTGATAGTCTCACCCGTTTTGGGCTCGTCCACAAATTCAACTCCACGCAAATTCTTTTGGGCGTACGCAGAATTGATATCTATATTGTTTAATCGAAAATATTCAGGTAGTTCTTGTAACGCAATCAAAGCCTCTTCAAATTCAACGCGCAGTGCATCAATATTTGAAAATGCGTCGTTACTAAAGGTTGATTGACGTGAAAAAGAGTTAAACAAGGGTTTAAAGAATATGATGAAATCATAGTTCGTAACGTTGTTCAGCCCTAAAGAATTAATTTGGTATTGTGCCGACAGCCGTTCACTGGGAAAAACGTTAATTCTATTTCTATCGAGTTTTAGCAGATTGCTTTCAATATGTATAGCAACGTCAAGTTCGTCATTAAAGCCCGTAGAGTCTTTATTTTTCCAAGGGTATAGATCCCAAAATTGCTGGTTGTAGGGGTCGTTACTGACAATACCCACTTGTAAGTTATTGGACTTAACGTATTCCAAACTGGTTGCGTTGTAAGCTTCCTTGGTAGCGTAATTCGTCATCAATACATACTCGGCAATCCGTGTCGGTGAATTTAAATAGTCAGCTATGGTGCGCAGAGCGTAAATATCTTCAACCGATACCGCAATATCGACACTTCCATTGGCTAAAGATTTTTCGAGTCGAGCGCCCGACATCCCCTCTAAAGTGTAGTCTACGCCCAATTTGTTCAATATAAATTTAACAATTTCTGCATCACTTCCTACGATTTCGCCATCTTGTTCGAAATAATAAGGTGCCGATGGCTCACCACCAATGACGATAGTATTTTCTGCATGCGCAGGCATAGAGAATACGGTCAGAAACAAAAGAATTAGGCGACTTGCGAATTTCATACAAATATCCTCGTTACATTTACCCATTTGAAATGGTGACATGAATAACAATAGACTCTCTTCGCTTTCATAAGTTCGGAAAATTGAACCGAATTTCACGATATTTTCATGGTATTTTGGTATAATTTTGGTACTATTTTTACCAACCGCTTAAACCAATGGACGCGGTGCGTTAAACCGAATATTCGATTTTATATATTCGGAAATCTAATAATTCCAACAAAAAATCGTTATCATTATCTTACGCTTTGCTAAACAGATTTTAACATTTTGGTATAGATACGGTACTTTACAAATCATTCTATTTCTATAGTATTGGTGTTCCGTTACAAACAGCGACGGCAATGAATCGTTGCTGACTTATCAACTCCATGGAGAACCCATAAATGAAACTATCAAAAACAAAATCAATCCGAGCATTAGTGGCCGCTGGTTGCGTATCTTTGCTTTCTGCAACAGTCGTTGCAAAAGCTGAAGATAGCACTGCGCCGATCGTTATCCCGACCCACAACTGGACCAGCCAAATCGTCATGGCTCATGTCATTGGTGGCATGTTTAAAAGCATGGGCAGCAACGTCGAATACGTATCTGCTGATTCTCAAGCGGTTTACGAGTCAATCCGAAATGGCGACGTCACGATTTCACACGAAGTTTGGCAATCGACTTTCGGTGCCTCTTTCTATAATGCAATGGCTGCTGGCGGAGTAATCGATGCTGGTACACACGAAGCGTTGACCCTTGAAGAAATGGGTGTGCCAACCTGGGTTGTAGACGAAGGTCTTTGCCCGGGCCTTCCTAACTGGGAAGCGCTTAAAGATTGCTACGCTAACTTCACCACACCGGACTCCGAAGGCAAAGGCCGTTGGTTAGAAGGCCCACAAAGCTGGCACCAGGAGCTGATGCCAGACCGTCTTGAAGCGCTTGGACTTTCTGACAACTGGGTCGTTAAATTCGCTGGTGGTGCTGATGCACTCTGGGCTGAATTAGCCTCTGCTAAAAAAGAAGGTCGCGGAACCGTTATTTTCAACTGGACTCCAAACTTCACTGACGCTGATGGTTTTACTTTCATCGAATTCCCGCCTTACTTCGAAGGCTGCCGCAAAGCGGATGGTGGTGACGGAAGCTGTGGTTCACCTAAAGGCTGGTTGAAAAAAGCAGCGAACTACAAGTTCCCAAAAACTCACCCTGCTGCATACACGGCTTATTCAAAACTGTCTTTCTCTGCTGCTCAAATCGGCCAAATGGCTGCTTTAGTTGATGTTGACGGAATGGACCATGCAGACGCTGGTACCAAGTGGTTAGCTGACAACGAAGATGTATGGAAAGGCTGGACCCAATAAATCAAGCGAAGCATCATAATTTGATGTAATCACTTGATGTTATCAAATTATCCCCCTGGTGCAGTTTCAAACCAGGGGGATTTTTTTTGGCCGAAATAGGATTCTGGCCACACAAATGTGGTAGCTTTATACCTTAAACATAACTATTACCTGCTAAACACCCATGTCATCACAATCCGAATCTTCAAATTCTAATGAGCCAGTTATCCGATGTGAATCGGTCTACATGATTTTCGGCGATAATGCCAAAGGGATGCTGGATAAATCGGGTGGTGTAGTCGACTCCGAAAAATTCCAGGAAGCCGGTTGCATCGTTGGTGTGAATAAGGCTTCTTTTGAGGTTCACAAAGGTGAGCTGCTGATCATTATGGGCTTATCCGGTTCAGGTAAATCGACGCTAATGCGTTGCATCGCACGGTTGAATGAAGCAACCGATGGGAAAATATTTATCGAAGGTCAAAACATCCTTGAGATGAATAACAAGGATTTGATCGAATTGCGTCGAAGCAAAATGGGCATGGTATTTCAAAGTTTTGCACTATTACCGCACAAAACAGTTCTTGAAAACATTGCTTTTCCGCTGCAGGTGAAAGGGAGTAGTACCGAGGATAGTATGAAACGTGCCAAGGAAATGGTCGATCTGGTCAGCCTCACTGGACGGGAAAACTATTTCCCCCGCGAACTTTCTGGCGGCCAGCAACAGCGAGTCGGGATTGCACGATCTTTGGCAATCGAGCCGGATATCTGGTTCCTTGATGAACCTTTTTCCGCGCTCGATCCACTGATTCGCAAGGAAATGCAGGATGAATTTTTACGATTACAGGATGTGCTTGGTAAAACCATTTTGTTTGTAACCCACGATTTTGACGAAGCTTTACGACTGGCTGATCGAATTGCGATTATGAAAGACGGGGTCATTGAACAATTGGATACGCCAGCTAATATCGTTCTCAATCCAGCGACCGAATATGTTCGCAAATTTACCGAAGAAGTCCCACGAGAAAAAGTTTTGAAGATTGAGGCGGTTATGGATCCCTTCGATCCAGACGAAGCAGTGAGCGACTTGAAAATATCCAAAGACGCCATCATTGAAACGGTGGCCGAATCCGTTCTCAATTCCGAAAGACCGATTTCGGTTGTCAACAAGGCAGGAGACATCGTGGGTGCCGTACATCGCTCCAAGGTGGTCAACATATTATTTGGTGGTCATTCTGGTGGCTCGGGTGAACAGGCATCATGATTGAAGCATTCCGAGAACGAAAATCCCTGCAGTTTTTGCTGCTGGTGCTGATTTTTGCGTTGCTTTGTATTGTTATCACACCGTCTGAAGGGAATTTACTCTGGCGATTGCCACCGTTAATTGCAGAATTTCCAGGCTGGATTAATGATTCGGTGCGGTATGTCATGTTCGAATGGTGGCCTATCGAAGTCTACGATCCGGATATTGAGGAATACGAACAAAAACCGTTAATGAAGGAATTTACCCGTATTTCTTCGGGAATCATTTTATTTCTCATTGAGTTTATCCGCGAAATTTTTCTGGGTGGTGTCAAAACCATTGTGACGTTCAGTAGCTGGGATTGGGCAACAGCGAACCCCTGGGCCAGATGGCCTGCTTTGCCCTGGACCGTAATTGCCGGCGGTGCAGCATTGCTTGGTTATTCATTGGGCGGACTGCGATTATCCCTGTTCGTTGGCTTCTCGTTTGTTTATCTGGCGGTTTTTGGGCAATGGGAACCCTCAATGCAAACGTTATCTTTTGTATTGATCGCAGCCCCGGTATCGGTGTTCCTGGGTCTTGTCCTGGGAGTCTGGGGGTTCAAAAACAAGAAAGTAGAAACGGTTATGAATCCGCTATTGAACATGGCCCAGATTGTTCCTGCCTTCTCGTATTTAATTCCCGTTATGGTGTTTTTTGGTATCGGCGATCACGCTGGCGCCATTGCAACCATTATTTTCGCGACACCGCCAATGGTGCGGCTGACCATGCTGGGTCTGAAAAAAGTGCCGCCAGAGGTGACTGAAGCCGGTCTAATGAACGGGTGTACTAATCGGCAGTTATTGTTCAAGGTGCAAATTACCACCGCACGACGCGATATTCTGATTGGTGTGAACCAGGTAATCATGCAGTGTCTGGCGATGGTGGTTATTGCCTCCCTTATCGGTGCCAAAGGTTTGGGTAATAATTTACTGATTGCCCTGAATAGCTTGAGGATTGGCCTTGCTCTGGAATTGGGGGTTTGCATTGTTCTGATTGCCATTGTTCTTGATCGGCTTTCCCTTGCCTGGGCCAACAAACCGGTTGATTATTTCGCCGATCTGTCATTTGCACAAAGGAACAAGAACTGGTTGATCTTTGGTGCCATATTTGTAGTTGGCGTAATTTTGGCGTATATCGGTAAATTTATCTTTAAAGAAGGATTTAATTACCTCTACCTGATACCCCACAATAAAGGGATCTCAACGGCAGCGTTTTGGCAGGCCGGTGTTGACTGGGTTTGGGATACCTTTTTCTATTCTCTAAAGGGGTTTAATGTCTGGTTTATTACCATGGTACTGATTCCAACCAAAAAAGCGTTTTTAGCCATGCCCGTTGCTGCGACCTTTGTATTAACAATGGGAATTGGATTTATTGTCGGTGGTATTCGCTCAGCTTTGGTGATCGGCGGTTTACTGCTATTTATCGCACTCACAGAATGGTGGGACAGAGCGCTGATTACTTCGTATATTGTTACCCTTAGCGTTTTTATCTCGGGTGCAATTGGAATTGTCGCCGGCACGATATGTGCTCAGCATCCAAAAAGTACCGCTTTTATACTGACTGTTTGCGATACTTTTCAAACATTTCCATCATTCATCTATCTCATTCCGGTAATGATGCTATTTGGCATTACCGATACATCAGTACTGATCGCAATTGTTGTATATGCAACCGTTCCCGCCACACGTTACACCGTAGAAGGATTATTGAGCGTGCCGCCATCCTTACAGGATGCGGGATCCATGTCTGGAGTTAATCGCGTACAGCGTTATCTATCAATAGAACTGCCAATGTCCTTTCCACACATTGCGCTGGGTATAAACCAGACCGTTGTATTTGCTTTGGCTATGGTCATCATCGGATCGATGATTGGCACCGATGATTTGGGGCAATTGATTCTTGGAGCACTTTCAGATCGTAAAGGCATTGGTAACGGAATCGTATTGGGTGTTTGTGTCGCGTTCATTGGTCTTGCCATTGATCAGGTTATTCGAACCTGGGCTAACCAGAGGAAAAAAGCACTAGGAATGGCTTAGTCGCTAAACGAAAAACATGAAAAGTCCAATTATATGATTTCCAATATTTTACTTGCGGTAGACGGCTCACCCCAGTCTTCAAAAGCGGTTAAGATAGCCGCACAAATCGCGAATGGTGTGAATGCGAAACTGGTGTTGCTGCACGTTGTCAAACAGGATGAATTGCCCGATGTAATGAAACAGTTCATACACAGCGAACAAATTCCAGGTACCAATATCGATGTGCTGATTAATGCAGCTCAACATATGTTGAAGGGTGAAGTTGAAAATGCCCGTGCCGCAGGTGTATCAGAGGTACAAGTCGAAGTTGAACAAGGCTCTATCGCGCGTACGATCATTGCCACTGCTGAGCGCTATGATGCAGATATGATCGTTTTGGGATCCCGGGGAATGGGGGATATAGAAGGATTATTACGCGGCGGTGTTTCTCATCGGGTTGAGATTCTCGCGAAGTGCCCGGTTCTTGTTGTAAAGTAGCTAACGCAAAATAATTTTCGACAATTTGCCCAGATTATTTTCGGTCAGGGATATCGATCAGTTTGCCCCGCGGGAGCTCTGCCAATTTGTCGTAGAACGGTAGTGAAATCAGTTCCGCCTAACCATCAAAAGATACCGTCGACATGGCGAAGTATCCAAACGATTCTGGCATGCTGGGATCATTCGCCGCCTCAAGAATTTTTAACGCATTTGGACTCTGTACCTGAGAGCCAAATATATTTGGCTCTGAAATCGTGACATCCATGCCTTTTGCATGAGCCTGGCATGGTGGTTACCAAATCTCGAGTATTGCCGTCGCTTGAGCGCATTTTTTCTCGGTTCCTGGCGTTAATTTGTATCAAGAATAATAACTTTTTTCTGTTATGAAAGGGATAACTGATGCAATAATATTCTGCATATCTTTTGATCTTGGTATAATCTCTGCGAGATTTCCAAGGTAGAAATCTTGAATAAACGATAAACTGAAATCAACGCTAATCCAGGATTAGAAACAGGCTAAGAATTAAGATAATGACAATCGATATGAGTTCAATTGTTCGCGTGCGCGAACCCGGTCTTGGTCAGGACTGGCTGGGTGGAGAGCGTTACGTTGTTCGGGCGTGTGCGGTTATCGCTATCCCGTTAATGCCCGATGATCGCCTGGAAATTCAAGACCCTGAAGGGCAGCAGCCTGTTCATGTATTTGCTTTTAACTCATCCAGTGAAAACGTGACTGCGGCACTCGGTGTCAGTCCAAATACATCGGCACAGACAATTCAGAGAATGCTCGATTCCAAGTCCCATGGTGCCGCAAAAATTCGTTCCAAACTGGATTCATTTGCGATTGATCTGTCAAAAAATGAGGCAGTTGAATTGCTGTCTGGCGAAACCGAGGCAGGAGCCAGAGTATCACTGACCTGTGAATCCGAAGTTGTATGTTTGATTTGCGCACCCGGAGAGCCTATGTCGGTGGATTCTGGAAATCCTCCAACTGACCTGATTGCGTTCGTTACTCGAGCGAATTCGGGATATCAAATTGAAAACGATCTGCCTGACCCGTTGGGCGATGAGCAGCAGAGTTTTCGAATTGATGCTGCAACCGCACAAAGTTATGAAGTGAAGGCAGGTGAATATATCCAGATTCTGGATGTTGATGGGCGGCAGTGTTCCGATTTTCAATGTTTCAGAAAAGAAGCTCTGGATCGAGGAAAAACCAGAAACTTAAGTGCCACCACTACCCGATCGTTGATGGGGAATGCATACCCTGGACCGGGGCTCTACTCCAAATTTTGTGATATTGATTTTAATCCGCTGGTTGAGGTGATCCAGGATACCTGCGGACGTCATGATAGCTTTGGTGTCGCGTGTACCAGTAAATACTACGAGGAAGCGGGCTATCCTGGCCACGTCAACTGCTCTGAAAATTTTAATAAAGTCCTTGAGCAGTACCCAATTGAGCCGCGAAAAGGCTGGCAGGCGATGAATTTATTTTTCAATACATTCTTTGACGACGCTTACACTTTTACGTTTGATGATCCCTGGTCTCGCCCGGGAGACTATGTCCTGATGCAAGCCATGACTGATTTGGTTTGTGTTTCCTCATCCTGCCCGTGCGATATTGATGCGGCAAATGGTTGGGTGCCAACGGATATCCATATACGAACCTACACCAAAGAAAACTTGTTTAAACGCGCAATCGCGTTTAGAAAAACTACCGATGCAGAACCCGAAATGACAAAAGAAACTGGCTTTCATAGTAAAACCTCAGAATTGACTCGAAACTTTACCGAGTACAATGGATTTTGGTTGGCGAACAATTTTAATAACTATGGTGCAACGGCGGAGTACTGGGCCTGTCGTGAAAGCGTTATCGTAACCGATCTTTCACCATTGCGAAAATATGAAGTCACCGGCCCAGACGCCGAAGTGCTGATGCAAACTTGTGTCACCAGAGATGTGCGAAAACTGGCTGATGGTCATGTTGTGTATACGGCTATGTGCTACGAGTCTGGCGGCATGATTGACGATGGTACGGTATTTCGGTTAGCGAAAAATAATTTCCGCTGGATCGGTGGCAACGATACCTCTGGACTTTGGCTGCGTGAGCAAGCTGAAAAGCTTAAGTTGCGTGCCTGGGTAAAAGATTCGACCTCTCAACTCCACAATCTTCAGGTTCAGGGCCCCAGGAGTATCGACGTATTGAAAAAATGCATCTGGACCCGACCAGATCAGGCTAGTGTCGATGAACTGCAATGGTTCCGATTTTCAATTGCTCGAATTGGTGACGCTGAAGGTGTGCCGATCGTTTGTTCGCGTACCGGTTATTCTGGTGAGCAGGGCTATGAGATATTTTGTCATCCCAGAGATGCAGAATCCGTTTGGGACGCAATCTGGCAGGCCGGACAGGAATTTGATATTACACCGCTTGGCCTCGAAGCGCTGGATATGTTGCGAATAGAAGCCGGACTCATTTTTGCCGGCTATGAGTTTTGCGATCAAACCGATCCATTTGAAGCTGGAATCGGTTTTACAGTGCCATTAAAGTCAAAGCAGGATAATTTTATTGGCCGTGATCAGCTCGAAAAACGCAAAGAAAATCCGCAGGAAAAACTCATTGGATTGGTGTTGTCCGGTGAAGAACCTGCCGGCAATGGTGACGGTATATTTATTGGGCGAGAGCAGATTGGTACGGTAACCAGTGCGGTAGTTTCGCCGATCCTCAGAAAGAATATTGCATTGTGTAAAATGAAAATACTGCATGCTGAAGCCGGAAAAGCGGTTGAAGTAGGAAAGCTTGACGGCCATCAAAAACGTATTCCTGCCGAAGTCGTCCCATTTCCACATTTTGATCCGAAAAAAGAGCGCGCACGCGGTATTTATACCTAAGAAGCATTTGTTGATTTGGTCGATATGGATAGTTATCGAACCGTGACACAGGGGATTTACTCCAGTCAGATCTCGGGCACACCACGATCCACAACCAACCGCGCCTTTAATTTTGAAAAAGGCGATGTTGATTTCGGTTATGCCGGCCGTTAACGGTGAAATAGAGCGTTAGCACATTAACATCACATTCATTGCAAAAAATTCAGAACCCGCACCAATCCCGGTTTGAAAGAAGTTTCCAGGCCATTTCTGAGTCGGTTGATTTAGTCACTATTGGGTCCGTATCCGCACACGTTCCTGCCAATCCGTTCTGGCGTAAATTTGCAGACGGGTGGGAGCCGGATACTGAACGAATTTACCGGGAGACCGTAAAACCGGGTTCTGTCATTGTTGATATCGGTGCCTGGATTGGATCGACACTAATGTTCGGATTGGCTTGCGGTGCGCAAAGAATAATTGCGCTTGAACCCAATCCAGATAGCTACAACGCGATTCGCAATATTGTTTGGCAAAATCCGATGCATGATGAACGAATTCATTTGTTGAACAGAGCGCTTAGCGATGAGGAAGGGATTGTAACCATGGGAGTCGGTGAGGGAGAGACCGATACCAGTACGAGTGGACTCGCCGGAAATCAGTTCGAAGTCCAGACGGTTTGCTGGGAAACTCTGGTTAAACAGGAACAATTGACAGACCTTGATCTGGTAAAAATTGATGTTGAAGGCGCGGAGGTTTTGTTGTCTGACGCGCTTGCTCAACTAGCTGAAAAGCGTGGTCAGGCTGTGCACTTGTCAGTCCATGTGACGGATTTCCCGGATTACGCAGACATCGATGCGTTTGTGCGCTCGCTGGAAAGTTATTCGATTCTCGACGACAGCGGTGAGCGCCTTTCACACAAACAGTTCAGTGACCGAATCCACACAACCGAAACTCACCCGAATTGGGGGACAAAACATGGCAACTATTTTGAAGTATTATTGTGCTCAAAATAATTTGTCTGGCCTGAGTAATGCTAAAAAAGCCCGCGTGTGCGGGCTTTTTTGTTTGCGAATCGGAACCTATTATTCGATCTGCAAATAACTTTCCAGGGAATCATCCAGCGCATCTTTCCAGGGAGTGTGATGGGCAGGTGCCATTGTTCCGGTAAGCGCAGATTTGTATCCGTTATCCCGAAAAGTCATTATGTTTTTCTTTTTATGTTTCTTCCATGCAAAGAAAGCCTGATTGGAATCGGTAACATCAAAATCAGGGTAATCGGTCATTGCCATTAAGTGCATGGTATAGGCTCCCTGATACTCGATCGCACCGTAGTCGTCGGCAATGTTATCTTCATCTTCACGGCACTTCGCGATATCAGCTTGCATTTCAGCTTCTGATGGAACGTCCAGGCGGCCCATAATCACATCTCTGGCATACCATGCCTGAGCATCGAACATATTAAATGTATACCACTGATCCTGCATAGCCAGATACATTAATTTGGGGTTGGCGGCCCAAACAACGCCATTATACAAATCAACCGGGTAAAGTCGGTTGTTGGTTTTTAGCTTGAGGCTCTCCCCCATAAAAGGGAAGTGATGCAGATAGCCAGTACAAAGAATAATTGCGTCGGCATCTTTAGTTGTACCGTCTATAAACGTAACCGTATTTTTCTCAACTTTTTCAACCAGAGGAACTTCCTGCCAGTTATCAGGCCAGTCATAACCCATGGGCGCAGTTCGATGGGAAACGGTGATCGATTTGCAGCCGTATTTCCAGCATTGTGATCCGATATCTTCTGCAGAGTAGGATGTTCCCAGGATCAGAATATCCCTGTCTTTGTATTCCAGTGCGTCACGAAAATCATGTGCATGGAGGATGCGTCCATTAAAAGTCGCAAAACCGGGATACTCCGGGACATTCGGCGTAGAAAAATGACCTGTGGCAACAATAACGTTATCGAATTCTTCTGAATATTCGCAGTCTTTTTCATGATCTTTTACAACGACGGTAAATTTCCCGGCAGTATCATCATAGTTGACGTGGCGAACGGGCGAATTAAAGCGGATCGAGTCACGTACACCGGCTTTTTTGACGCGTCCTTCAATGTAATCAAACAGCACCGCGCGAGGCGGATATGATGCGATTGGCTTACCAAAATGTTCTTCAAAAGAGTAGTCAGCGAATTCAAGACCTTCCTTTGGTCCATTCGACCATAAATAACGGTACATGCTGCCGTGCACTGGCTCTCCATGCTCATCCAGACCGGTTCTCCAGGTATAGTTCCAGAGGCCGCCCCAATTGGACTGTTTTTCAAAGCAAACTATCTCGGGAATATCAGCCCCTTTTTCTCGGGCAGATTGAAAAGCCCTTAATTGAGCGAGTCCACTTGGACCGGCGCCAATAATCGCAACACGTTTTGTCATTTATCTTTCCCCAAACAATATTTGAATTTTTATAGCACTTCCATAATTCTAACAATTTGTAGGGCTGACACAAGCTGTTTACAAAAAATTAGATTTGCCTCGGTGAAACATTTTACCGGGGCCATCTGTCAGTATCCGTAACCCTAACCGGGCAGGCTTAGCTTGCTCGTTCTGCCGCCATCGATGGTGTAGACTTGACCGGTGACAAAACTGGCCTGGTCGGAAGCCAGCCAGCAAACCAAATTGGCCACTTCTTCTGGCGAACCCGTTCTTCCAACGGGATGAATCCTGCCAATGTTTTGCCGAAATGCCTCTGGATCGGGCATTGACTCGATAAAATCCATATTCAGTTCGGTGTCAATCCAGCCTGGAGCTACAGCATTGCAGCGTATTCCTTCGTGGCCGTGGTCGACTGCTATGGCTCTGGTTAAACCATGTAATCCGGCTTTTGAAGCACAATATGCGCTGTGTCCGGGATTGGCTCCGATCCCTTCGATTGACCCAATATTAACGATATTGCCGTTCGAATCTCTAAGGAGTGGCAGGCAGAACTTGATTAATAAAAAGGGTGCGGTCAAATTCACCATGAGCTGTTTGTTCCAATCTTCCAGTGACAAATTTTCTGCTTCTGATTCCTGCATCATACCGGCATTGTTGACGAGGATATCCAGATTGCCATGTTGTTTTTGAATTTGATCAACCATTCTTTCGGGTTCGTCCGGGTCGAGAAAATCAGCGCGGATAAAGTCAGCATTCGGTATGGTGCAGTGACTTCGTTGTGCAACGATGACGTGGGCACCGTGCGCAATGAGATTCTTCGTAATTGCAGCGCCAATTCCCGAGCCACCTCCGGTTACCAATGCAGTTTTATGGGCGAAATCCATTTTTAGTAAACCGGTTTGGAACCATTGACTTCCAGCAATGATCCACATACATAGCTCGCGTCATCCGATGCTAAATAGGCGATTGACCGGGCGATTTCCACAGGTTCGGCAATGCGGCCAATGGGTACGGTTTGATTTAATTCATCGATGGCAGTATCGGGATCATATCCACGAATTTCAAACCCCGTTCGTAACATGGGTGTATTGACTTCGTTGGGCATACCGCATTGACTCTGATACCATCCGCAGCATGATCTCTTCCCATGCATTTTGTCATTGCTGCAACAGCCGCTTTGCTCGTACAGTAAGCGACATGATTTGGACCTGGATAGATTCCCCAGCAAGACGCTGTGTTGACAATGCTGCCGCCGCCATTGCCTTTCATGATTTTGATTGCGGAGCGACAAATTCTGAAAATGGATTCAACGTTCACCGCCATACTAATTTCCCAGTCATCATCTGAGGTTTCCAGTATATTGCCTCTTCGAATTAAGCCGGCATTGTTTATGACAATATCGAGTGAACCATTCAGCTGAAGCGCTTGATCGGGCAAAGTATTACAAAACTCCGGATCCGATAAATCGCCAGCAATGGCCTGTATGGTGTGGCCTGACTCCTTGAGTTTGAGTGAAAGTGCCTGCAACGGCGCGATTCTGGCGTCGGAGGCGATTACGGACGCACCCTGACCTGCAAAAAGTTTAACTACCTCCTGACCAATACCACCAGCTGCGCCGGTGACCAGTGTTGTTTTATTCTGGAAGCGGTTGTGCATAAAATTATCACCTGCAAAAACACCGAGTATGCCGTAACCCCAACTTTTGCAGGAAGAAAAATATTCAAGCAGAAACAGCAGAACGACGGATGATAAAAATCATGCAGACAAAAAAAAACCCAATCCTTGGGTCTTTAATAAGTGCTGTCATTCAAATCGGAGGTGATAGGGGGTAATGACAGTACTCTATTGATGGCTCCTGATCCTTCATTTGCCAATCGATATGCGCCGATTATGATAGTAGAGGGAGGAAAAGTCAACCGCTTATCGGATATTCAAATTATTTGTTTTATTTTCAAACTGATACTATCGAATTTGTTGTCGTTTTAATGAAAAAATCAAAAATTCGCCAAATCTTTTAAAAAAATGTGAAATTCCTTTAAAATTACCCCAATAATTTGGCGAAAATTTCCCCGAAAACCAAAAATCCGGATTCAATATTGACATGAAAAAAGTGACCATCGGTTGGCGAGAATGGGTAGCGCTCCCTGAACTGGGAATCAAGAAAATAAAGGCGAAAATTGATACCGGAGCACGCACATCTGCGTTAGATGTTGAGCATTGCAGAATATTTGAGAAGAACCTGGAGACTTTTGCAGAATTTACGGTTATACATGGATCCAGAAAAAAGCCGAAGAGAACTGTGGCCCAGGCTAAGGTTGTCGAACAAAGAAGCGTCACCGACTCTGGAGGGCGCGTAGAAGAAAGAATTGTCATTACCACGGTCGTTCAACTGGGAGACATCCATAAGAAAGTGGAGATTACATTGGCTTCCCGCTCAGGAATGAAGTTTCGAATGCTGTTGGGTAGAACGTCATTGTCTGACAACTATTTGATTGACTTATCCCAATCCTGTTTATTGAAGAAATAGTACAATACCGCTTTTTCCGCCACGCATTGTTCCAAATGAAAATAGCTATCCTGTCTCGAAATCGTTCCCTTTATTCCACGCGCCGATTAGTTGAGGCCGCAGAAACGCGCGGTCACACAGTAGAAATACTGGATCATTTACGGTGTTTCATGGATATCACGTCAGAAAAACCCACTATCCATTACGGTGACAAAGAGTTTGGCAGTAGAGATTTTGACGCCGTTATTCCAAGAATTGGAGCATCGGTTACCTACTACGGGTCCGCTGTGGTCCGCCAATTCGAGATGATGAATATCTATTCGGTCAACGAGTCCGTCGCGATTACCCGATCACGCGATAAATTGCGTTCGCTACAATTATTATCGAGAAAAGGAATTGGTATGCCGACCACGGCATTCGCCCATTCCAGCAAAGATATCGACGGTATTATCAAAGAAGTCGGTGGAGCGCCTCTGGTTATCAAGCTGTTAGAGGGCACACAGGGCAAGGGTGTGGTACTGGCGGAAACCAGAAAAGCAGCGGAAAGTGTTATTCAGGCGTTTATGAAATTGAACGCGGATATCCTCGTGCAGGAATATATCAAGGAAGCTGGAGGTGCTGATTTACGCTGTTTGGTGGTGGGTAACAAAGTGATTGCTGCGATGGAAAGACAGGGGCCTCCTGGGGAATTCAGATCGAACCTGCACCGCGGCGGTAAGGCGAAATTAATTAAACTGACACCAACTGAACGAAGAACCGCCGCCCGCGCAGCAAAGGTGATGGGGTTGAATGTCGCTGGTGTCGACTTATTAAGGTCGGACAAAGGGCCATTGGTCATGGAAGTGAATTCGTCTCCGGGGATGGAAGGCATCGAGAAAGCGACAGATAAAGATGTTGCCGGAATGATTATTAAGTTTATCGAAACCAATGCCAAACCAAAAAGGACGAGAATCCGTGGCAAAGGTTAAAAATTCCGATTTCATAATCGGCAACGAAAAAGTCAAACCCGGTGAAAGCCGAGTTATTAATTTGCCGCTTCCGAGTTTGTATACCATGCAAAGCTCGTTGAATATGGCAGTGCATGTTATCAATGGCAAATACGCTGGCCCGAAGTTATTTATTTGTGCGGCTATTCATGGCAATGAAATCAATGGGGTCGAAATTATCCGGACTGTGTTGAAACGTAAAGGATTGAGCAAACTACAGGGTACTCTGGTAGCGATACCTATCGTCAATGTGTTTGGGATCATTCAGCATTCCCGGTATTTACCGGATGGACGAGACCTGAATCGATGTTTCCCGGGAACGGAAAGCGGGTCGTTGGCGTCTCGTTTGGCGAATACTTTTAGCGAACAAATTATCCATCAGTGCACGCACGGCATTGATCTGCACACAGCCGGAGGCCATCGAACGAATCTACCGCAAATTCGCGCAGATTTCAGCCAATCGGGAACCCTTGATATGGCGAAAGCGTTTGGAGTCCCCGTCATTATCGACTCGCCCTTACGGCAAGGTTCGTTAAGGCAAACGGCGGGAGATGCCAATGTTCCGTTACTATTGTATGAAGCAGGAGAGTCGTTGCGTTTTGATGGCTATTCTCTCAATTCCGGGGTAAATGGAATTATTTCAGTGATGAGGCAATTACGCATGCTGCCTGCATCGCGTTCGCGTAAACCTCAGTCTGAACCTTTTCTGGCAGATTCAAGTAAATGGTTAAGAGCGCCAGCGAGCGGTATACTGAATATTCGCAAGCAGCTTGGTGATCGAGTTCAGGAAGGGGAGTTGATGGGTTTTGTTTCTGATCCTTCAGATATGTTCAAAGATGAGAAAGTAGAGTTTCATTCTCCATTTGACGGCATTGTCATTGGGCACACTAAAGTCCCATTGGTGAATGAAGGGGATGCGATATTTCATATAGCGAGCTTTGCCAATGCCATGCAGGTTGCTGAAGAACTGGAAAGTTTTCAGGATGAAGTGCTCGATTCGTGACCGCTGAAGAGTAATGTTGATTACGCGGTGAACGTAAATGCTATGGGTTAGCGTGCGTGGCCCTTAAGTCTTGGTAGTGGTTTCTCATTTATCGGCAAGTGGTGCGAATGCCGAACCGGTCATTAAAATTAAACAATAGGCAACAATGATAATCAGCGGCATCCGCCAGGTTTGATGACGCATGCTAAATTCCGGCCAATTGCGTTTGATTAGCGTTTGAGCAACTATCGGTTTTTCCATTCTGGTTGACGTTTGTCCACGAATGCAGCCATACCTTCTTTTTGGTCCTCCGTTGCAAATACCGCCTGAAACTGTCGTCGTTCAAACAATAAGCCGGATTGCAAATTGGTTTCCAGGGCAAGATTAACCGATTCTTTGTTCATCATAACGGCAGGCCTGGAGTTGCCTGCGATTTGCTTGGCTATGTTGCGAGTCTCTTCTGAAAAGTTGTCTAGAGGGATTATCCGTGACACCAGTCCGGCACGTTCGGCTTCATCTGCATTCATCATGCGCCCGGTCAGGCACATGTCCATGGCTTTTGATTTTCCAACCAGCCTCGTTAAGCGCTGTGTTCCGCCCCACCCCGGGAGTGCGCCAATAGAAATCTCCGGTTGACCAAATTTTGCGTTATCAGCGGCAAGGATAAAATCACAAATCATCGCCAGTTCACAGCCTCCGCCTAATGCATAACCGCTTACTGCCGCAATAATTGGCTTTCGGCAGTTCGCCATGATGTTTTGCAGTGCCGCAGAGTTGTCACCGTTGTACATATCCATATAGGATTTGTCTTGCATTTCCTTAATATCTGCACCGGCCGCGAACGCTTTTTCATTGCCCGTCAAAACGATACAGCCGATCTCGTCATTGTCGGTCATTGCAGTGAATGCTTTACCCAGTTCGTCTCGTACTTCCAAAGAAAGCGCGTTTAAAACCTTGGGGCGGTTGAATTTGATAACACCGATGTTTTCATCTGTTTCAGTTGTGATTGTATTGTAGTTCATGCTATTGCTAATCAGTCTTGGATTGAGGATATTTTGGATTAAGTTTAACTCATATGGAGTTGATTGTTTGAGTTGAATTTCAATCTTCCGCTTTTCATCTTTCCATACCTAAGTCACGAAGAATCTTTTACAATACCTTGATCCATTGATCCCCTGCAGTATAGCCAGAATCGGCACTGGAGAGTTCCGCAAAGCGTTAAGGCAGCACTGGAAAACAAGAGCAAATAGTATGACATTTGACGAAATCTACAATTACGCATGCGATGAACCAGAAAAATACTGGACAGAGCTTGCTGAAGAAATTCATTGGTATAAAAAATGGGACAAGGTGTTGGATGATACCGATGCGCCGTTTTACCGTTGGTTTACGGGTGGCGAAACCAATGTTTGCTATAACGCCGTGGATATACACGTCGATCAGGGAAGAGGTAAACAGCTGGCTATTATCCACGATAGTCCAATTACCGGCAGCCAACAAAAGTTTAGCTACAAGCAACTTCAGTCCAGAGTTGCGCGATTTGCCGGCGTGTTAAGCGCGCAGGGAGTCGGAAAGGGGGATCGCGTCATCCTCTATATGCCCATGGTTCCGGAAGCAGTCATTGGCATGTTGGCGTGTGCGCGGATCGGTGCTGTGCATTCCGTCGTTTTCGGCGGATTTGCTTCTAACGAGCTGGCAGTAAGAATCGATGACTGCCAGCCCAAAGTTATCGTTGCAGCATCCTGTGGGCTGGAGCCTGGCCGCATTGTTGAATACAAACCATTGCTTGATGCGGCGATCGATCTGTCCAGCCACAAACCATCGAGCTGTATCATCTTGCAGCGCGAGCAGGCACGAGCGAATCTGGTCGAAGGTCGAGATGTGGACTGGGTTGATGCCGAAGAAGTTGCCGACGATGCCGATTGCGTTGCCGTTGCGGCCACTGACCCGTTGTATATCCTTTATACATCTGGAACAACGGGCCAGCCAAAAGGCGTAGTGCGTGATACTGCAGGTGGAATTGTTGCATTAAAATGGACGATGAAAAATATTTACAACTCCCAACCGGGGGATGTTTACTGGGCCGCTTCCGACGTTGGCTGGGTGGTAGGGCATTCTTATATCGTTTATGCGCCTCTGTTCAATGGAAACACCACAATTGTGTTTGAAGGCAAACCCGTCGGCACACCGGATCCCGGTGTATTCTGGCGAATTATTTCTGAGCATAACGTAAAGGTATTATTCACTGCACCCACGGCATTCCGGGCGATCAAAAAGGAAGATCCTTCAGGTGAGCACGTCAAAAAATATGATATATCCTGTCTTGAGTCGCTGTTTTTGGCGGGCGAACGAACTGACCCGGATACCTTGAATTGGGCTAAACAGCAACTGGGTGTGCCGATAATTGATCATTGGTGGCAAACTGAAACAGGGTGGTCGATTTGTTCGAACTGTTTGGGTATTGAGCCGCTGCCAATAAAGGATGGTTCGCCAACCAGACCTGTTCCGGGATGGCAGCTACAAGCGCTGGACGAAGGTGGCAACGAAGTTGTCGCAGGGGATATTGCTGCACTGGTTGCAAAGCTGCCGCTCCCACCCGGAACTTTTCCTGCACTTTGGAACGCCAAAGAGCGCCATTTCGAATCCTATTTAAAAACATTTCCGGGCTACTACGAAACGGGTGATGCCGGATACATTGATGAAGATGGGTATGTATTTGTCATGTCAAGAACGGATGACGTAATTAATGTTGCAGGACATCGCCTGTCTACTGGTGCTATTGAGGATGTGTTAGCGTCGCATCCCGAGGTTGCTGAATGTGCGGTGATGGGAGTCAATGATGCACTAAAGGGTGAATTGCCTTTGGGCTGTCTTGTTATTAGCTCTGGGGTTGCGCGAGATGAAGCTGAAATTGCGGCCGAGTGTATCGCCCTTGTGCGCGAAAAAATCGGACCTGTGGCCGCGTTTAAACTGGCTACCGTGGTGAAACGGCTACCGAAAACCCGCTCAGGTAAAATTCTTCGCGGTACGATGAAAAAGATTGCCGACAATGAGCCCTGGAAAATGCCAGCCACCATCGACGATCCTGCGATACTTGATGAAATTACTGATTCGTTACAATTGCTAGGTTATCCAAAAACATAAGCAATGAAGCACGTATTTATTATGGATCCGCTGGACGGGGTCAAAGCGTGGAAAGACACGAGTTACTTCCTCATGCTCGCTTGCGTTCAGCGTGGACATGAAGTGTGCTATATGGATCAGCAGGATTTGTTGCTGAAGCATGACCAATTGCATGGAAAAATTAGCTGGCTTGAAGTTCATGAAGACAACGACAAACCTTTCACGATAGCTAAAAACGAAACCGTCAATCTGGCTAATATGGATGCAGTTTGGATCCGAACAGATCCGCCGTTTGACCGCCGGTATTTTTATACGACGTTACTACTCGATTATTTGCCGCCAACGACCCGTGTTTTGAACCGCCCCGAAGGAATTCGCAACTGGAACGAAAAGCTCGCAGCGTTAAAATATCCACAGTACACGCCGTTAACCCGAGTAACGAATGACGTCGGCATTATCCGATCCTTTGCCAAGGATTGTGGGCGAATTACGCTCAAGCCGGTTGACGGCTTTGGCGGAAAAGGAATTCATTTTTTCTCGCCTGGTGAAGATGAGTCAGTATTAATTAAATCAACACACAATGGTCAGCATTGGGTCCTCGCGCAGGAATATCTGGCTGCCGCATCAGACGGCGATAAGCGTATATTATTACTAAATGGAGAGCCGTTAGGAGGAATATTGCGAGTCCATGCAGACGGTGCTGAGCTAAATAATATGGATGCCGGTGGTGCCGCGAATCCAACAGCGCTGACACAGCGTGATTTGGAAATCTGCACTGCACTGAAATCGGGGTTAATCGATCAAGGCGTATTCTTGGCGGGCATAGATATCATCGGCGATATGCTTATTGAGGTGAATGTTACCAGCCCCACCGGATTGCAGGAAATGAGTCGTTTTGACAGTAAAGACTATCATCATCAAATCATCGAGGCGCTGGAATCATGAAAGAGATCATAAACCATGCATTGGTCGAATCCAGAGAGGCACTGGATTATCTAATCTCGAATGGTCGATCAATCGGGGCAATTGAGGGGGCAGCTTCAATTATGACTCAATGCCTGAAGAGTGGCAGGGCAATTTACAGCTGCGGCAATGGAGGCTCAATGAGTGACGCTATGCATTTCGCCGAAGAGCTAACAGGGCGTTATCGTGATGACCGAAAGGGTCTGTCGGCAACGGCCATAAGTGATCCAGGACATATAAGCTGTGTCGCCAATGATTTTGGTTATGAATATATCTTTTCCAGATATCTTGAAGCGCGAGCGCAAAGTGGTGATGTACTACTCGCAATCAGCACCAGTGGTTCAAGCAAGAATGTCATTAAAGCCGCAGAATACGCCAACCAAAATGGTATATCGGTAATTGGATTAACCGGTAAAGCGGGGTCCGATCTGGGCGACCTCGCTGACATTAATATTTCAACGGTTGATTATCGATATGCTGACAAGGCACAAGAATTACACATTAAAATCATTCATATTTTGATTCAATTAATCGAGCGAGAATTTTTTCCCGAAAATTATGAATAACATCAGCATTCCTGATCGTGATTTCGCCGCCTGGTTCTCGGTTTTGTAATGACCTGGGATCAGTAAGCCGGTATACGCTTTGGCGAAAACCAGAATCCAAATAGCCGTTCCAGCAGTACAATACCAACTACCAAAATCGCCAGATTGGTGACTGTGATCTTTAACAGTTTGATTTTTCGGGAGGGAGAAAAACTTGATTTTTTTAGTTAAACTTTTTATCGTACGCTAGTATAAAATTGCCGGATTCGTACTGCATGACAATCTACATGTGGCGCGCTGAAGTTTACAATAATGGGGGCTAATTAATTTCATGAATACAACAAAAACTCAAGATAAATGGGAATTCTGGATTGATCGTGGTGGCACGTTTACTGATATTGTTGCGCGTGATCCCGAGGGTGAGGTGCTGACGCATAAATTGCTGTCGGAAAATCCGGACCAGTACCGGGATGCTGCGATACAGGGGATTAAGGATATCCTGGGTGTAGAGCGAGGCGACCGACTGCCTGCTGACAAAATTGCCGCAGTGAAGATGGGAACCACGGTGGCGACTAATGCATTACTGGAGCGCGAGGGGGAAGATACCCTGCTCGTGACCACGATGGGGTTTCGTGATCAGCTGCGTATCGGATACCAGACCCGCCCGGATTTATTTGCGTTGAATATTGTTTTACCGGAAATGCTGTATCGGGATGTCCTCGAAGTTCGAGAGCGAATTGATGCGCAGGGAAGAGTGCTGCGAGAACTTAATGCTGCTCAAGCAAAAACGGATTTACAGCATTTTTACGACAATGGATATCGTTGTATAGCCATCGCACTGATGCATGGATATCGCTATCATGCGCATGAGCTGGAGATCGAGAAACTAGCCGATGAAATCGGTTTCACGCAAATATCGGTTAGTCACAAGGTCAGTCCACTAATGAAATTGGTGTCACGCGGCGATACCACAGTGGTAGATGCGTATCTTTCACCAATTTTACGTCGCTATGTTAATCAGGTGTCTTCTGAGCTGGACGGGCTGGAAGATAACGGCGGAAAACTGATGTTCATGCGTTCAAATGGAGGACTAACCGATGCCCATTTCTTCCAGGGAAAAGATGCGATTTTGTCTGGCCCTGCAGGTGGTGTGGTAGGAATGGCAAGGGTCAGCGAAGCCACTGGAATCAGCAGTGTAATCGGGTTCGATATGGGCGGCACATCCACCGATGTAAGTCACTACAATGGTGAATTTGAAAAAGCGTTTGAAACCAATGTCGCTGGCGTTCGTCTGCGGGCACCAATGATGATGATCCATACGGTCGCTGCCGGCGGCGGTTCAATTTTACATTTCGATGGTGCCAGATATCGCGTTGGTCCGAATTCAGCGGGAGCAAATCCGGGACCATCCTGCTACCGAAACGGTGGACCGTTAGCGATCACCGACTGCAATGTCATGGTGGGAAAATTACAACCCGATCTGTTTCCAAATGTGTTTGGTGAAAACGCCGACAGCCCGCTGGATACCGGGCTGGTAAAACAGCAATTTCAGGCATTGGCCGAGAGAATTGAAGTGGATACTGGTGACCGGAAGTCGCCCGAGCAGGTGGCCGCAGGATTCCTTGCCATTGCTGTAGAAAATATGGCGAATGCTATCAAAAAGATATCCGTGCAACGCGGATATGATGTATCGGAATATACGTTATGCTGTTTTGGGGGAGCTGGCGGCCAACATGCCTGCCTGGTAGCGGATACCCTGGCTATGAAGCAGATACTGATTCATCCATTTTCTGGCGTTTTGTCTGCATATGGTATGGGACTTGCTGATACCGTAGTAGACCGCCAACGTGCAATTGAATCCATTTTAAATAATGATCTGATAGCGATTCTGGCCAGTCATTTGGATGAAATACAGACTGAAGGAACTGATGAGCTTAAACAGCAAGGTGATGATTGCACTTCACTAACCTTTAATCGGCTGTTACACATTCGTTACCAGGGGTCCGATACGGCACTCATTGTGCCCTTTGGTTCGCTCGAAAATGTCAAAGCCCGATTTGAATCTGTCCACAAGATGCGTTTTGGATTTGTTTCTCCGGAAAAGGATTTGGTGATTGAATCAATTCAGGTGGAAGTGATATCCGCTGCCAAGCCCTCGCAGGTTAAGTACTCGGTGCGAACATCTACTGATCCTGACGAGCAAAGTCGTGAAGAAGCTACGCACAAGTGCTTTATGGAAGGTGAGTGGCGAGAAACCCCATTTTACCAGCGCGAAGCATTGTTGGAAGGGAAGCCTGTCAATGGTCCCGCCGTCGTTCTCGATCCTACTGGGACGCTGGTTGTTGAACCGGGCTGGCGGGCAATGCTGAAAGAAGATAATAATCTTCTCTTAGAACGTTACATAGAACGGCAAGAGATGCTTGCCATTGGTACTGATGTTGATCCGGTAATGCTGGAGATTTTCAACAATTTGTTTATGTCCATTGCCGAGCAAATGGGTTCTGTTCTGGAAAATACCGCGGCATCGGTCAATATTAAAGAACGGCTGGATTTTTCCTGTGCGATCTTTGATCCTACGGGTGCCCTGGTAGCGAATGCGCCTCATATGCCGGTACATCTGGGCTCTATGGGCGAAAGTATCAAAACCGTCATTCGGGAACGTGGCGATAGCATTCGTCCTGGTGACGCCTATATTCTAAACGCGCCCTATAACGGCGGTACCCATTTACCCGACGTCACCATCATTAAACCTGTCTTTACCGACTCAGGTGAAATTCTGTTTTATGTGGCATCGCGCGGACATCATGCTGATATTGGCGGTACCACGCCGGGCTCGGCACCTGCCGATTCCACCAGCATTGAACAGGAAGGTGTCGTGCTGGATAACGTAAAAGTAGTAGAAAATGATCTGTTTCTCGAGCACGAGATCAGAAAACATCTGGCTTCAGGTGAATGGCCGGCGCGGAATCCTGATATGAATATTGCCGATTTCAAAGCCCAGCTTGCTGCATGTGAAAAGGGTGCGCAGGAATTGGTAAAAATGGCACAACACTATGGAGTTGATACTGTTCACGCCTATATGCAGCACGTCCAGGACAATGCAGAAGAATCTGTGAGACGCGTACTCAGCGCCCTTCAAGACGGTGAATTTACCTACAAGATGGATGATGGGCACCAGATTTCTGTTGCCATCAGGGTAGACCAGAAAAACCGTAAAGCGGTGGTTGACTTTAGCGGCACTAGTCCCCAGCATCCCGGCAATTTCAATGCTCCCACAGCGGTCGTACGCGCAGCAGTCTTATATGTCTTCCGTTGTTTGGTTGATGACAATATTCCGTTGAATGAGGGATGCCTGAAACCGATGGATATTATTATTCCTGAGAATTCGATGATTAGCCCTCAATATCCTGCAGCGGTTATTGCCGGAAATGTAGAGACGTCGCAGTATCTGGTGGATACGTTGTTTGGTGCCGTGGGTGCGGTAGCAGCAGCACAGGGTACGATGAATAATTTTATCTGGGGAAATGAAACGCATCAGTATTATGAAACCATCTGCGGTGGCGCAGGGGCAACGTCTTCCGCAAACGGTACAGATGCCGTGCATACCCATATGACAAATTCTCGCCTAACTGATCCCGAGGTCCTCGAATGGCGCTTTCCAGTCGTTTTAGAGTCTTTTGATATCCGTAGAGGTTCGGGAGGTTCAGGACGCTACAAAGGAGGAGACGGTGTGGTTCGGCAGGTACGATTTCTTCAGCGTATGACCGCGAACATTCTTTCCGGGCATCGCGAGGTTCCGCCTTATGGCTTGCAGGGAGGTGGAAGCGGTGCGGTGGGAATCAATTCAGTCATTCGTTCAGACGGAGAAGTTATGCGTTTGTCCGGAACTGATCAGGTCGAGTTATATCCTGATGATGTTGTTGTTATCGAGACTCCTGGCGGTGGTGGCTACGGTGATTCGGAATAAACACATTTCCGGTCTGTGATTTAACCTGTTTTTGTAAAATCTGTCGCCTCATTTTTTATGGTATTGTTTAACGATGTTATTGTTTTTACGCGCGACCCGTCGGCTGCTTGCCGCCGCGATATTGCTGACTATGCCGATGCAGTATGTGGTTGCCGCAGGAGAGTCGGGTGTGATTTATCTGGCGACGACCACCAGCACAGAAAATTCAGGCCTGTTGAAATACATTATTCCGCAATGGCAGTCTGATACGGGTTTGGAAATACGTACCGTCGCAGTAGGTACCGGAAAAGCGTTAAAGCTTGGTATGGCTGGCGATGTTGATATTGTCATGGTTCATGCACGGCAAGCTGAACTTGATTTTATTGAACAGGGTTATGGTGTCGATCGAACGGAAATCATGTACAACGATTTTGTTGTTGTTGGCCCTATTAACGATGCTTTGGACCTGTCGAACTCGATTTCGGCAATTGATGCGTTTTCGGTAATGGCAGAGGCCGAAGTTTTATTTTTTTCGCGCGGCGATGATTCTGGTACGCACAAAAAAGAAACCAGCCTTTGGTCAATGGCCAATGTTGTTCCTAACGGCAACTGGTATCGGGAAGTTGGGCAGGGTATGGGTAAGACATTACAAATAACGGCAGAACTGGGCGGCTACACGATGACTGATCGCGGAACATGGCTGTCGCTGGGAGATCAACTGCCACTCAAAATAGTTTATCAAGGCGACCCGCCATTATTTAATCAATACAGCATTATGGCAGTCAATCCAGAACGCCATAGCGTGAATTATAAAGGTGCGAAAAAATTGATCGGCTGGATTTCATCAGAAAAAGGGCAAACGATGATCGCCGAGTACCAGATTAACGGTACCAAGCTATTTGCTCCAAACGCAATTCAGAATTAGGGAATGGAGCGGGTTAACCGCGTGTATCCGTCTGCGGCCAAATGGGGATGCGTAGATTAAGTGGAATAGTGCGCATAACCGAGATTATCGAAGGTTGCATTGGCTATAAATACCGTTCCATTAAAAAATAAAGCGAATGGCGAGCCAGGTGCAAAACAGGGAAATAATTGTCGATGCTACTTCTGTTGCGCTGAAAACCAGAATTATTGTTTAATGCCCTCGACGATAACCCGTATTTCTACATCTCCTACCCAGTCCGGCATACCAAAATCTTCTGCTGAAACGGTCGTGGTGGCTTCTAATCCTCGACGATAACCACCCCACGGATCTTTGCCGTGGCCAATATGGCGCCCATCCAATGTGACTGACTGTGTGACACCATGAAGGTCGAGATCACCAGTAATAGCGATGCGGTCATCAGCAGCTTCACTTACACTGGTGCTGTTAAACGCGATGGTGGGAAATTTTCCGACATCAAAGAAATCGCCGCTTTTTAGATGCTTGTCACGTTCCGCATGATTGGTATCTACGCTGGCAACATCGATGGTGACGCTAACGCTGGCTGACGCAGGATCTGCTTCGTCGTAGCTAAAAGTGCCCTCAAACGTATTGAATCGACCCGCGACGTATGAGTACCCAAGGTGAGTTGCCTTGAACTCTACCGAAGCGTGTGAGTCTTTCGTGTCGATAACATAGTCTTCTGCAATTGCGTTATATGAAACTGCCGCAGCGACAACAATGGATAACGCCAGATTTTCTATCACTTTCATGTTCAGTCTCCCAATAGTTGACAATACGATTTTAATGTAATTTTGATCAAAAAGGAATAAAAGTTAGATAGCAGATCCGTGTTGCGACACTACGTATTTACAAAAGTGCCAACATTACTTAAGCTGGCTCTTCAATTCCTGGATAAAGCGCAGGTAAAGAAGCTGCCCGATCGGGTTTATGGGTTTTGCCGCTATTCAAATATTCCTGAAATGATGAGTGCAGTGCCTGCCCTGACCAATTGGCTTCAGATTCGGCATAAGAAGTGGTATGTAAATCCGCAATTGCATTACGCAAACGCCGCTGAGTGATATCCCGTGAGATGTCCAGCAAGCCGTAATATCGTCGGTTTGGCCAGTTTCTTCCGGCCCACTTAATCAGGTTTTCTCGGGCCTTGATGGAATCATTGGCTTTACAGGCGCTTAAAATGTGCGATTCCAGCTTTTTTGCTGCAACTACTCTTGCTTCTTTCTGGCTTTCCCCGGGAACGCGTTGATTTGTTTTACGCTTTTCTATAACCAGTAATACAAATGTGCCGAACCATGCACAAAACAGCACCCCGATAACGATCAAAAGGCCATTCGAACCGGAGTTGCTTTCCTGTAGTGCAAAATCACTCTCCTGATTTTCGGGTGTCACTGATGCTTTATTTTGTGGATTTTGAGTGCTGTTCGCGGTTAATGCATCTGTCTTGGGCAGCGCTACGTTAATGGTGCGGGCAGGTAGCGAGGCAACCTGAGGTGAGTCAGTTTCGATATCCCACCAATCAATTTTAATTCCTGGCAATTGAATATTATCTTTTCCGTTACCAATGATGGCGATGCTTTGGGTGACGCTTGAGACGATAGTTCCCTCTATTAGCTGCGTCTGCCGTATAGGTTTGTCTGGATATTGCTTGAATGCATCGGTGTCTGGAAAACCGATATCAGGTAACTGTCCCGCACTTAATCCGGTTGCTTCAAGTTTTAGCTTTATTGTAAACGGCTGACCTGCTTCGGTTGTACTTGCGGTCGCTGATAGATCCTCGATAGTGAGACTGGTTGCCGGCAGCCAGGTACGGCCTTCGAACGCTTTGTCGGGAGGATTTACCTTAAGAGATAACGGCTTTGATCGAGCGGAAATACGAGTGCCCTGGTTAAACAAATTACCAAAAACATTGTTGCCGCCCGCGGTGTTTGCTCGAGCCTGAACAATACCCTGAAAACGGATAGCGGGTAGGGTTATGGTGCCGCTAGCAGTTGGAAATAAAGCATATTGTCTTTCAACAACCTGATAGTTTCGGCCGTTTACCCGCTCTTGATACTGTTTGTCCTGACCCATGCGGCGGGCTTCGAGGTTCTCTGCAGTTGGATCGGTTAATGATCCGTCAAGTAGCGCAACATCCAGATAGAGTTTTATTGTCGCGAGGGTTTGCTGCTGTACGTAAACACGGTCTTTGTCGAGCGTAAAATCAACAAAGACATCCGCTGCATCGCCAGCACCTGCTGTAGGTTCGGCTAGAACCGTCAATCGTAGTGGTCGCGTCCTGTCATTTCCAACCGTGATTGGTGGAATGGTAAAAGAACCGGGCGATTTTGGCTCGATTTCGACAACCCATGTTTTCTCAGTGGTTTGATTACCGTTGATTATGGATACGTTCTGGCTCGTTGAAGTTCCCAGAATAGAAAAATTATGTTCAAGGACGGATAAATCAGGTGAGATAGTGCCATCAATGTTGTCGGATTTGATTATTAACCGTGCAGATTGCAAAACATTAATCGTATCCCGGTTCAAAACGGCGGATGAGTCTGCAAGCGTATGCGTGGTCGCAAGCATTAGTAACCATGCTGAAATACGGATAAGTAATAGCATGATGCCTCGATCAATTACCATGTTTGTTGATTTGGTTGTTTTTGCCTTTGCGAGTACTGTTGTGCAAACTTTCTTTTCAATAATCCGCCCGGATCATCCGGAACACGATTGAGCCACTGCTCAACTGCTTGTTGTTGCTCGTTCAACATTTCCGCAGACCGGTCAGCCTGCCGGGCGGTTTCTGCACGATTCTCCACAGTCTGATTCAGGGTTTCATTCTGCTTGTCCTGGTTTTTTGTGGGTTCACTTTTGTTTGGGTCAGATTGATTGCTGCGCTCATTTTCGGTTGATTTACTATCCTGTTCTTCATTAGATTCTGCGTCACGATCTGGATCACCATTTTGATTCCCGGCGTTCTTTTCGCGCTGCTCTGAATCATCACTGCCATTAACCTGTTGATCAGTTTCAGTTTGATTATTCTGCGAGTCATTAGGGTTGGATTGACTGTTTTTGTTTTGTTGATCCAGCAGTGATTTAACCAGATCGTAGTTTGATATTGCGGCATCAAAATCAGGTTGTTTTTGTAGTGCGTTTTCGTATTCTGTTAATGCTTCTTCAAATTGCTGATTCTTTGCCAATGCATTAGCCCGATTAAAATACGAGTCAGCGGTTGATGGCGCGATCTGTTTGAATTGTTCGGCTGCTTCATCAAAATTGCTTAGGCGATACTGTGCTGCACCTAACCAGGATTTGGAAGCGTTATCTGGAATCTGGTCGAATTTTCCTTCCGAAAACTGCTGTTCCGCCTGTTGGTCTGCACGCAGCCATAAATCTTGCCAGGAAAACGCCCGTGCAGGCTCAGAATGTATTGTCGGAAGTGAAACCAGAATCAGCAGTATCCATCCGCGTCGGAAACTCATCGCCACCAGCAATAGTAGCGGTATCAACAACCATGGACCACGCTCAATCCAGCGATCAGTTAAGTAACGATTATTCGCGTTCGCGTTGTATGTGTTCTCTGTCAAGTCCGGAACAATGGATTTCACTGTATTGAGTTGTTCTATGTCGCTGGAGTCCAGTGACAGGGTAGTCAATATACCGCCGCCATTTTGTGTAACCTGCTTTAAGGCATCAATATTGATATTGGGTATAACGATATTACCCTGGTTATCTTTTAAATAACCGCCGCCGGCTATGGGAATCGGTTTGGCGTTTTCTGTTCCAATGGCTAAAACGGACACGCGAAAACCGTAGGCGTTAGCATTGTTCGCGAGATTTTGGGTGTCGGGTGAAACGCCATCGGTAATTAAAATTATCTCTCCCTGATTAAATCCGGTCTGTTGCATTGTTGCTAACGCCATCGCCACTGCGAGGTCGCTTCTACTTCCCTGGGACGGTGGCGTCGAGGTGTTTAACTCGGGGATAAGATTTGTAAGCGTATCAATATCATCCGTCATTGGTGAAACAATAAAGGCATCGCCGGCAAATATGATCAGTCCCTGTTCAAATCCGGCTCCGGATTTCAACAGGTCGATCAGCTTATACTTTGCGGTTACCAGTCTACTTGGTTTTACGTCGGTGCTATCCATTGATTTTGATAGATCAAACAGAATCATTCGTCCGCGCAATGTGTCTGCCGCTTGTCCGGGCAGCCTCTCCCAGGCCGGCCCAGACATAGCTATACAAGCCAGCACCCAGGCAAGCACGAGGCCAAGAAAAGGCCATCCGGTTTGTCGGGATAGGTTTTGCGAGGTTAGCAAATGTTGTATGAGATGTTCGTCGCCAAGCTGACCCCAATCAGACTGCCCTCGATAATGTCTATACATTATCCAGACCAATCCGAAACCAACCGGAATGAGCAGCAAATACAATGGGCGCAAAAATATTATATCCATTTGTTACCTGTCCTAACGATGGACACAGGAAAAGCTGGACCGATAGACCAGGGTAGCCAAATAAGCAAACCCATCATCAGCATCACGAGAGCGAGCAGCAAAAACCAGTGAAACAGTTCGTCAACCGGTCGTAGGTAGCGGTCGTCCTCATTGATGGGCTCGAGCTGGTCAATCTGTCGGTATATTTCAGCAAGTCCCTGCGTATCTTTGGCTCGAAAAAATTTTCCGCCAGTCAATTCGGCTATTTGCGTTAAAGCGTTGACATCAAGTTCAGAAGAGGGATTCACGACCTGTTGGCCAAAAAAGCGGTCCACCACCATGCTTTCCGCACCGATTCCAATGGTGTAGATTTTAAGATTTACCTGAGCCGCCAAACGGGCAGCTTCCAGCGGGTTTATAGAGCCGGATGTATTTGCACCATCCGTCATCAGGATTAATACCTTGTGGGAAAGATTATGCTCCTCACTGTTTCCGATTAAACGTTTAATTGATAGAGCGATAGCATCTCCAATGGCTGTTTTTTCACCTGCGATGCCAATTGAAGATTCCTGAAGCAGTATATTGATCGTATCCGTATCAAAACTGAGCGGTGCCTGGAGGTAGGCCTGGCTTCCGAATAAGACCAGTCCCAGACGATCTCCCTTTCGTTCCTCAATAAACCCTTCGCCAATGATCTTCACAGCAACCAGTCGATTTACCTTTTCACCGGCAACTGTCATATCTTTTGCCTTCATACTGCCAGAAACGTCTACGGCAAGGATCAAATCTCTGCCGGTTACCGGGATTTGAGCAGCATCGCCAATCCACTGAGGGCGAGCGCTGGCAAAAACGCATAACAGCCAGATGATAATAAGGAGTGCCAGTTTAACCGATCGATTTGATGTCGCGTGCGTTGTTGTGAGTGATTCAATCTGGTTAAAAAATGGAACCTGCAACGCCGGCTCGATGGTATGCGCTGGTTTGCAGAAACGATAAATCAGAAAGGGCAGAGGTAGAAAAAGAAACACACAGGGCCAGGCGAAATTAAACATTCTAAACTTTTCCCCTTGCCCAGTTTATGAGAAAGCTTTTAAGTGCTGCGACATCTGTATCGAAGCCGGGCAGATATGCTTCGTTGCCAAAAACACTCCCGGCCCCATCGCTAAAACCGCTCCCGGAACGGGTGTGCTGGTCGAGGAAATCGATCCACTGACTCCCCGATAAACCCGATACCGCTTCCCGGCCAAATTTGTGAATTGCATATTGTTTGAGAATCGCAGACAGAAAATCAAAACAGGATCGGGGGTTTTTTGAATCTATTTCGAGGTTGTTGATGCGTCGAATAAATTCCTTTGTGGGCCGGTTGGCTTTGTTGTATCGGGTAATTTTTTTACAGATTGCGAAGATAATCAATAAAGCGAGTAATGCCAGTACCCACCATCCTGGAGCAGGCGGCCACACCGAAGGAGCAACAGGTAGCTGTATATCAATAAGCTGAGAGAGAGGGTCGACTTGATTCTCCATCAGGTAAATCAGTAAACGGTGAGTTTAAAAACAGAAGCGGGAATTATAGCTTAAACCTTCCCGGGTGGCCGATCAGAATATCATCGAAAATCAAATCAAATGCCAATGTGTAACGGGCTACGTTCATATCGCCGTTATAGTCGAGCCCTTCAGCCTTAACGGTTTGTTCAGAAGTTCGAATCATTCACAGACTGGTTTAAACAACAACGGTTTTGCGACCGATCTGATCTGTACCAAACAGCCGTTTATAGCGTTCGATTTCAACAGTTGGACCCGTGGCTTTTTCAAGATTGTCTGAAAGTTTGACGGTCGGTCTTCCATTTGCGGAAGTTACCTTGCACACGAGGGAAAAAGAAGACAGCTGCTCGATGTTTACCGGAGCACACTCCCGAAAGTCATTCGTTAAATGGGTGCCCCAGCCGAAACCGATTCGCGATCGTTTGTCAAAGTGATGGTAAAGATTTTCAATTTCCTCGATATCCAATCCATCGGAAAATATCAGCAACTTGTCCATTGGGTCTTCGCCGCGTGATTTCCACCACTGTATAATCTCTTCGCCTGCTTCGACGGGGTTTTTTGAATCAATTCTAAAACCGCTCCATTGAGTCAGCCAGTGTGGTGCATATTTAAGGAAATTGGTTGTGCCAAAGGCATCGGGCAACACGATTAACAGATTACCGTCGTAGGTCCGCTGCCAACTTTCCAGCACTCTATAGGGCGCATTGATCAGTAGTTCGTCGTCCTCTTCCAGAGCAGCCACTACCATGGGAAGTTCGTGTGCGTTGGTTCCAATCGCTTCGAGATCATGTTCCATTGCAAGCAGGACATTGCTCGTTCCCGTAAATTTCCCCCCCAGACCCTCTGCAAGCGCCTCAACACACCAGTTTTGCCAAAGAAAGCTGTGCCGACGCCGGGTTCCAAAGTCGGCTATTCGTAGATTGGAAAGCCGATTTAGCCGGCAGACTTTTTCCCATAATTTGGCTTTTGCCCGGGCATAGATTACGTCGAGCTCGAATCGACCGACATTCTTTAATGCGGCGCGAGAGCGCAGCTCACTAATAATGGCGAGAACGGGTAACTCCCAGAGAGTTACCTCTGGCCAGCTGCCGTGAAAATCGATTTCAAACTGACCGTCTTTCTCGCTAAGTTCATATTCCGGTAGTCGATAAGATGCGAGCCATTCGATAAATTCTGGCCTGAACAATCTTTCTTTACCGTAAAAAGTGTTGCCTGCTAGCCAGATTCTTTCCTTCTTGGTTAACTGTATGGTGCGCGCATGATCAAGTTGCTCGCGCAGCTCAACAATATCAATTTCATCGGACAGGCAGATCGAGTGGTTACGGTTTATTAGTGAAAACGTGACATTAACATCGGGAAACTCTTTCCAAATGGTCTGTAGCATCAATAGCTTGTAAATATCCGTATCCAGCAGGCTGCGGATAATCGGATCCAGCTTAAAGGTATGGTCGTATACCCGCTTGGCGAGATTGATTGTAGTCATGAATGAAGGCCAGGGAATCACAGGGGTTCAAAGTGTCGAAATTGCGCGTTGACTTTCGCATGATTTGATATCCGATTCATTATATCCCAATTCGAGTAAGACCTCCCTCGTATGTTCTCCAAGCATCGGGGCGGACTGTGTAATTCAGCACCTGGGCTTGTTTTGTATTCAAAGGCGGCATGAAACTATGCTCGGATTATTGTTAGAATCCAGTGTCAAATAGTGTTTGTTAGCGCAAATATAATCCGAATATCAGGATAAAGAAGTATCTCCATTCAAAGATGAACAACCGGTTTAGCCGCCGGCAGACTTGTTCAGGTTTTATTGGCAAAAAAAAGACAGCCGTGTAATATCAACCTCGTTCGACTGATATTGAATAGAAGAATACCGAAGTTAATCTCAAACCAATATAATTAATTTAGTATGGCACGCAATGAAGGCCGGCGGCGGCGGCGTAAACCAAGTGATGTTGGGGAGACATCAGAAGGTATTCGCCAGCTTCCGAAAAAGCAATTAGTGAATCGATTCGACCCCATCGAAGCGCTTACCGAAGAACAGGTGGAGATTATTCATAACGCTTCGTTAAAAATTCTTGAGGAACAGGGGATTGAGGTGTTGGGGGAGATGGCGCTGGAAGTTTTTCGTAAGGGCGGAGCAGATGTAAGTGCAGATGGAGTTGTCAGACTCGGTCGCGAAATGGTCATGGAAACAATCGCACATGCGCCTGCTGAATTCGATGTCGTCCCCAGAAATAAGGGGAACACCATTCGGGTTGGCGGAAATGCCATCAATTTTGGATTGGTTTCGGGACCGCTAAATGTCCACGATTCGATTCGGGGACGCCGCGCTGGAAATCTCGAGGACTACAGCAGGCTCGTATCATTGGGGCAATTTTTTAATATCATCGGCTTTTTTGGAAATCAAACCGTTGCCACGACCGATTTACCCGCCAATACGAGGCACCTCGATACCATCGCAATCAATCTGGGGTTAAGTGACAAACCTTTTTTTACCATTGGTATTGGTGCTGGCCGCACACTGGATGCGGTAGAAATGGCAGCGATTGTCAAAGGGATGACAATTGAGGAAATGAAATCAAATCCCATGGTTATGACGAATATCAACGTCAATTCGCCGAGAAAACTGGATGACTCCATGGCCTATGGCGCCATGCAGCTATCAATGCTCGGGCAGCCCGTTACCGTAACCCCTTTTACGCTGATGGGGGCGATGAATGCGGTTGGACCTGGCGGACACTTTTTCGGATGTCAGCACACCATGGAGCGATACAAATCCGCTTTTTACGAACCCTTCCTGAGTGACTGGCAGAATAATGAAAACTGGCTGGAAGCGGGTGCCAAAGACAGTACGATGCGGGCCACAGAGTTGTGGCAGCAGGCATTGTCAGAGTATGAAGAGCCGAAACTCGATTCTGCGGTTTCGGAGCAACTCGATGCGTATATTGCGAAACGAAAAGAACAGATGGGAACCAATGAACCCGATCCTGAGCCTGTTGCGCTTTAGCGGAGCTAAACAGGTGCCTCGCGGTATGCTGGAGTTCCGGATGCATCCCGAAAGCTCGTATTATCGAGCCTCTCTCGGTGAGGCCGAAGCGGTTATCTTGTATTGCAACCGGGGATGGCGGTCTGCAGTTGCTGCGAAACAATTGAAAGATTTTGGAATTAGTGTTTCCCATATGGACGGTGGATTTGCCGAGTGGCAGGAAAAAGGTCTGCCGGTGGAAACGTATTCAGGAAAACTCTGGTTTTGTCCCTTTAGTTAGTTGATTCAAAATGGACTTAACGCTGCGTCAGCATATCGCCGGGAACCTCAGTGTATTTGAAAGCAGGGCGATTGATGATATTTCGCTCAGACCTGCAGCAGTAGCGTTAGTTGTTTCGGGTTCCCGGTCTAATCCTTCGAATCCAGGTATATTTTTGACGCGCAGACCGGTGAAACTCAATCAGCATTCCGGGCAATATGCACTACCGGGCGGAAAGGTCGATCAGGGCGAAACGCCTATCGAGGCGGCCCTGAGAGAGCTCGAAGAAGAGCTCGGTTTAACGCTCGATTCAAGTGCCGTTCTCGGTTGTTTGGATGACTACCCGACTCGATCTGATTTTCGCATCACGCCTGTTGTTGTCTGGGCGGGGACGGACTGTAAACTCGATCCGTCTCCCGATGAGGTTGCGAAGGTTTTCCATATTCCGTTCACTGAACTGGACAGCGATGCGATACCGGTTTTTGAAGAGGGTGTCGATAAAGATCGCCCGGTTTTGTACTCAGAGTTTCCTGCCCTCGGCCACAGAATGTATTCTCCGACGGCGGCAATGATCTATCAGTTTCGGGAGGTGGCAATACGGGGAAAATGTACTCGGGTTAGCCACTACGATCAACCGCGATTCGCCTGGCGATAAAAAAAGGCCGGATGAACCGACCTTTTTCGATTGAAAAGTGTGGCATTAAAACTCCATTCCAAGGCCCATTCGATACACCGATTCCGAGCTAAAGTGCCACTGCCATCCGCTATGGCACCACCGCCGTTTATTGACATCGGTGTCGCCGCCATTTTCTCCGAAACTTTGCAACGTGTTGTCATTGCCGGAAATTCGGTTTCTCTCGATATCTGCATCAGAATCGTCACCATCTGATGCGGCTTTTCAGTCGGTATCGCATTTGTATCAAGCTGTCATGCCTAGTCTGATTGTTGGTTGAATTATAACCAAATAGCTGAAAAATAAAGTAAAATCCGGCCACTTTTTAATCAGCCCCAAACAGATTACACAGTTGACACATACAGTTACCCGCTTCCCGCCCAGTCCCACAGGATTTCTGCATATCGGTGGTGCCAGAACCGCGCTTTTTAATTGGTTGTATGCTCGCAAAACCGGTGGTGAAATGGTTCTTCGAATAGAGGATACCGACCAGGAGAGATCTACCCGGGAAGCAACTGATATGATTCTGGATGCCATGAAATGGATGGGATTAACCTGGGATCAGGGGCCGTTTTACCAAACCAGACGATTTCATCGGTATGAAGACGTTATCCAGAATCTGTTGGACAACGGTGATGCATATCATTGTTTTTGCAGCAAGGAAAGACTGGACGAAATACGCGAGGCGCAGCGAGCGAAAGGCGAAAAACCGCAGTATGACGGTTGTTGTCGTGAACTTGGGCGTCAACCAGAAGCGGGTGAAGCGTCCGTGGTCCGGTTCCGTAACCCGCAGCAAGGATCGGTAGTTTTTGATGATGTCGTACGCGGCAGGGTAGAATTTGAAAATAGCGAATTGGATGACCTTGTTATCGCACGCACAGATGGAACGCCAACCTATAACTTAACGGTAGTTGTAGACGATATGGATATGGGAATCACCCACGTCATGCGCGGTGAGGATCATATCAATAACACGCCCCGGCAAATCAATATCTTTAAGGCATTGGATGCGGATCTGCCAGTATTTGCCCATGTTCCGCTGATTTTGGGTGAAGATGGTCAACGCCTGTCCAAGCGCCATGGTGCAGTGAGTGTACTTGAATATCGGGATAGGGGAATTTTGCCCGAAGCACTATTAAACTATCTGGTGCGGTTGGGCTGGTCTCATGGTGACCAGGAAATTTTCAGCATGGATGAGATGATTGAGTTGTTTGAGATTGAAAACATTAATAAATCTCCCGCTGCATTTAATCTCGAGAAGCTGCTCTGGATCAATCAACATCATATCAACGAAGCTGCCGGGTCCAGATTGGTCGCAGAAGTGGGTAAGCGGCTCAGTGCCAGAGGGATTAGTTTGTGCAATGGCCCGCGGCTAAGTGAGGTTGTTGAGCTTATGCGCGGACGAGTACAAACACTCGAGGAAATGGCTGAAAAAGTGTTGTATCTGTATAAAGATGTCAGTGGATATTCTGCTGAATCTGTTGAAAAGCACATTACTGCTGAATCTTCACAAATTCTTTCTGATTTTGCCGACTGGCTGAGTAAACTCGAGGACTGGAACAGCGAACAAATCAAGTTATGTATAAAATCATTTGTCAAAGAAAAAGGGCTGAAATTTCCGCATGTTGCGCAACCGTTGAGAATTGCCATATCGGGTTCGGATGCGACACCATCGATTGATGCGACACTGAATCTGGTCGGCCGCGAACGAAGCCTGCAGCGAATCGAAAACGCCGCAAAATTGTTCGCAAAATCAGCATAATAATCCTTGATCGAGCGTATCTCTGCCCTTAAAATACGCCCCCTCTTCGGGGCCATAGCTCAGCTGGGAGAGCGCAACACTGGCAGTGTTGAGGTCGGCGGTTCGATCCCGCCTGGCTCCACCAGTTTTTCTGGAGGTTTTAAAATCACCAGACCAACGAAGACAAGCATTACAAAGACTAGTTTAGTCCCCATCGTCTAGTCGGCCTAGGACACTGCCCTTTCACGGCGGCAACAGGGGTTCGAATCCCCTTGGGGACGCCATATAAATCAAGGGCTTAGCGAAAGTTAAGCCCTTTTTTATGTCCGTTCCAAACTTTTTTGCCGAACATTAAGCCAAGAAGTTTGGAAATGTTCGGACAGGTTCTATAGAACGGAAAACAGAGTCAGGTATTGAATAGCCTGCTTCGGGCGGTGGGTTCAGTTGGTGGACGCACCGTCCAAAGCGGGCATTAAGCTCACTATCAGGGGCCAAAACAAAACTCAGTAAGGAGTGGATAATAATCCTCGCTCGATATCCTGAGTAATATCATTGATATCTTCTAAACCCGTGCTAATTCTCAATAATCCGTCCGAAATTCCTGCAAGTCGCCGTTGTTCTTCACCGATTCGGTAGTGCGTTGTGCTTGCCGGGTGCGTGATTGTGGACTTTGTGTCGCCAAGGTTCGCCGTAATTGACAGTAGTTTTGTGTTATCAATAATGTGCCAGGCGCCGTTCTTACCGCCTGAAACTTCAAAAGAAACCACTCCGCCAAATCCATGCTGCTGAGTCCTGGCGAGATTGTGACCAGGGTGTGACGCCAATCCGGGATAAAAAACTTTTGTGATTTTCGGATGAGATTCCAGCCATACGGCCAGTTTAGCGGCATTGTCGCAGTGTGCCTTCATGCGTAAATTCAGGGTTTCGAGCCCTAACAGAAAAACCCAGGCATTAAAAGGACTCATCGAGGGTCCTGCTGTTCGCATTGCCTTGTAAAGTTCTTCGTAAATCTCGGCGTTGTTGGTTACCAATGCGCCGCCGACACATCTTCCCTGGCCATCCAGATACTTGGTTGCGGAGTGCACCACAATATCGGCACCCAAACTAATTGGTTGTTGTAATGCAGGTGTGCTAAATGCGTTATCTATAACCAGCAGGCATTTATTTTTATGTGCTATTTCGGAAAGTCGGTGAATATCAGTAACTTCACATAGCGGGTTGGTAGGGCTTTCCGCAAAAATAAATTTTGTCAGCGGTGATACCGATGTTTGAATCGCTTCATAGTCTGTGACATCGACATAAACAGGTGTGACATTAAATTTTGAAAATATATTTTCAAACAGGGAAATGATGGACCCGAAAACCTGTCGTGCAATCACAACCTCATCACCAGCCTTAAGCACTGCAAGACAGAGTAACAATATCGCACCCATACCGGATGCCGTAGCAATTCCGTAATCTGTACTTTCCATCGCTGCCAGCCTTTTTTCAAACGTGCGGACTGTTGGATTGGTGAATCTGGAGTAAACGTTGCCAGGCTCAGATTCAGAAAAACGATTAGCTGCTTCCTGAGCGTTGTTGAAAACAAAACTCGAAGTCAGGAAAATTGGATCACTGTGTTCGCCTTGCGACGTTCGTTCCTGCCCGGCTCGAACTGCCAGAGTATCCTGATTGAATTCAGCAGTAAATTGCGTGTCAGTGATGTTGTCGCGATTCGGATCAGGTGTCGGATCAGTCGCCATCACATTCTATTGGTGTTGCGCTACTGTTTCCCCATTCGGACCATGAACCGGCATACGCTCGAACATTTTGGTAACCGAGCCACTTTAGAACTAAAAATGTATGTGAAGAGCGCCGGTTTGACTGGCAGTAGACAATGACTTCATTCTCCTTTGAAACCCCGAGTTCGCGGAAATCATTTTTCAGTTTCCCGAACGAATGAAATATACCGTTGCTGCACTCGTCAATGGCGCGAGACCACTCATAATTTATAGCGCCGGGTATATGACCTCCCCGAAGCGCACGCTTATCTGAACCGGCGAATTCACCCGGACTCCGAGTATCCAGTATTTTTACGCTACGGTTATTCAATGAATGGGTTACATGCTCAATGGTTGCATGTGAATAACCATTTAAGCCGCTGAAATCAATGATGTTTTTAGTCAGATACGCTCGCTTTATCGTGGTATTCGAGATCGGGAAGTCGAGCTCGTCCCATGCTGCAAATCCACCCGAAAGCAATGCGTAGTCGTTGTGCCCAACCACATCCAGTGTCCATAAAAGTCTGGCAGCATCGACGCCGTAATTGTCATCGTAAGCAACCACGAAACTGTCCTTTTTTATGCCGCATTCGCTGAACAATTCGTCGATATCGCTTTTACCGGGTAGCATTCCGTCGGCAAAATTTTGTTTTTTAACCAAACGACTGTAATCGATTCGGTACGCTCCCGGGATATGTCCGTCAGGACACTGTACTGCTGACCGAACGTCAATAATTACCAGATTTTTTTGACCGAGCATTTGAGACAAGATCGATGCGTCGATGATGTATTCGGTGCCAGAACGAAACCGGTTTTCATTTGTGGTGTCGAGTACGGTGTTGCTTGGTCCAGACAATTTTGCCTCCGGGAGTTTTACCCTGAACAGTGGGTGGAACTGGATTGTTCGCTACTAGAGAAATCATAACAGAATCGGATTTTCAAAAGAATATTATTCTATCAAAATCGAATCAATTCCGACAGAATAAGAAAAAAATACTATCAGAATCGACTTTAATAGTGTAATTCTATTGTTAAATTACAAAATGGAGGTTATATAGTCAGTTGCTTTTGCCACTATAGATTATTGATTGTGATACTTACGGCTAATTTCCTCAAAGTTCAAATTAAATTTCTGTAATCCTGTTGTTATTGGAAAATTCCAAACGGGTTCCATTAAAAGGTTAATCTTCAGAACTAATTTCCTGTGGTGTGTGTCTGTAATGATTAACACCTGATTCAATCGCAATAATGAACATAAAAATAAAAACTTTTCTCCTGATTTTACCAATGCTGATTACGATGCCGACCATGGCAAATCTGGATGTTGTCAAAAGCCCAATTGACGAAAAGGAATACCGTTATCTCGAACTGAAAAACAATCTGAAGGTGTTGTTGATATCGGATCCCGCCGCTGACAAATCGGCGGCTTCATTGGATGTGAATGTCGGTAATGGTTCTGATCCGGATGAATGGGGCGGATTGGCACATTTTCTCGAACATATGCTGTTTCTGGGGACTGAAAAGTACCCCAATGCAGATGAGTATCAGTCGTTCATAAAACAAAATGGCGACAGTAACAATGCCTATACCTCATTTGATCACACCAATTATTACTTTAGTATTTCCCCGCCATCTTTCGAACAAGCGCTGGATCGGTTTTCGCGGTTTTTCATTGACCCGACTTTTGACGAAATCTATGTGGATCGAGAACGTTCTGTGGTGCATTCAGAATATCAGGCCCGAAAAAAAGATGAGGGACGGCGCTTGTGGGATGCACAGAAGACCTGGCTCAATCCGCAGCATCCTGCTTCAAGATTTTCTGTTGGCTCACTGGAAACGCTGCGTGATCGCGAAGCACAGTCGGTTCGAGATGCTCTGATCGATTTTTACGAATCACATTACTCAGCAAATATTATGACTTTGGTCGTTCTCAGTAACGAGTCACTGGATCAGCTTGAATCCTGGATAGTGGATAAATTTTCCGCAATTCCTGACAATGGTGCAAAACCTGAAAGGTTTACCCAGGACTATCTGAATCCAGCGCTGTTGCCTGCTCGACTGGATACGATTCCTGACAAGAATATCCACGCCTTAAGTTTTATCTTTCCGGTTCCAAGCACGTACGACGAGTATCGAACTAAACCGCTGGGCTATATTTCCAATCTGTTGGGCCACGAAGGCAAAGGTTCGTTACACGCAGTGCTTAAAGACAAAGGCTGGATTGAGTCCTTAAGTGCTGGGCCCGGGTATACCGACCGCATTCACGGAATTTTTACGATTCGAATTGGTTTGACTGAGAGCGGTCTGGAACACATAGATCAAATTGCACAGTTACTCTTCGCCGAAATTGATTTAATCAAAACCCGGGGTATAGAAAAATGGCGCTTCGATGAGCAACGTGAACTATCGAATATTGCATTTCGCTTTGCTCAGGAACGTGATGCGGGACGAGTTGCCCAGTCATTATCTGCGAGACTGCACCATTATTCAGCTGAAGACGTGTTGCAGGGTTCGTACATGATGTCTGAATTTGATGCTCCAAGGATCCGCGAGCTGCTTGGGTATTTGAATCCGGATAATGTCAATCTTCAAGTAACATCTCAAAAACTCGATGCAAATCAAGTTACACCACGTTACGAGGTTCGGTATTCTCTTAAAAAAATAGACTCGGAGACTCGAACACACTGGAAGCCTGCTGCAGAGGTTGCCCAGTTGAATTTACCCGACAAAAATCCTTTCGTTGCGGCTCGTCTTAACCTTATCCTGGAGCAGGCGGTTGATGATGATTCGGTTCTTCCTGAGAAAATAGACTCCATTCACAATGCTGATCTTTGGTATGCCTACGACAATTCTTTTAATACACCGCGGGCAAATTTCTACGTAAATATTCAAAGTTTGATGGCGAATGATTCTGCAAACCACGCTGTACTTTCGGAATTATTTGTTCGTTTGGTGAATGATCAGTTAAACGAATTTGTGTACCCGGCGTATCTTGCTGATGTGAACTATAGTTTCTACCGCCACGGCAGAGGGGTTTCCATACGGCTTTCCGGTTTTGAGAACCGACAATCCGCGTTACTGTCGCTGGTTTTGGAGGCTATTCAAAATCTCGAGTTTACGAATGACCGCTTCGCCATTGTTAAAAAGGCATTAATACGTGATTTGCAAAACGTGGAGAAGGAATCTCCGTCCAGTCAAACGCTGCATGAGGTTTACCGATTGGTCATGCTGCCTTACTGGTCTGAGGAAAAGCGACTGTCGGAACTTACCTCGATTGATGCCGAATCAGTTCGCCGATTCAAGGATAAGTTGTTTGACAAAATTCGCATAACGATTCTGGCAATAGGGGATATCAGTAAAGAATCCGCAGTGAACAGAGCAAAATTGGTTGAGGATCGGTTTGTTGACAGTGAATTTATCGACGAGGTAACGAGACCAACAGTCAGGGCGCTTATGCAGGGCATGAAGTATCTTCGAACGCTAAATATAGATCATACCGATTCGGCGTTAGTAACCTATTTCCAGGGTCACGAAGCCTCCAGACGAGAACGCGCTAAAATGAGTCTGCTGAAGAGTGCGCTGGAGTCACCGTTCTACCATTATCTAAGAACGGTCAATCGAGTTGGCTACCTTGTACACAGCGGACTAATCAATATTGATCGATGGCCAGGGCTGTTTTTCGCAGTACAAAGCCCGAGCCACAATCCGCTTGAGATCGATGATTTATACCACACGTTTTTGCAGGATTTTGAGGCGGCCCTAAATGAAATGTCAGAAACGCAGTGGAATGGTATTAAACAGGGTTTAATCGACAAGATCTTGCGGGTACCGACAAATCTGGATGAGCGAACCAGCAAATTTTGGCGGCAAATCGATCTGCAGGAGCTGCAGTTTAACTCGCGTAAATTGTTTGCATCTGAAGTGGAGAATCTTTCTAAAAATGATATCTCAGGATATTTGGCTGAGTTAACCAAGACTCACTCGGCAATATTGCAGGTACAATCTCCGGGGGAGAAGGTTGATGAAACCAGTGTGTTAACTACAGGGATTAAAATAGGCTCGACCGAAGATTTTACTGAACCGCTGTCAGATTAAAAACAAACATGGATTCACGAATCAGCCTGATAAATATTCTGGCGAGCCGATTGCTTCAGCAAGGGCAGACTATTACGACGGTTGAATCGTGCACTGGAGGAGGCATCGCCAAGGCACTGACCGATCTTCCTGGCAGTTCTCAGTGGTTTGAAACCGGTTTTGTCACTTACAGTAATTTATCAAAATCGAATCTGGTTGGTGTAGACAAGGCGCTAATCGCGGCTAAGGGTGCGGTCAGTATCGAAGTTGCAGAAGCCATGGCGCGTGGCGGCAGTGAAAATGCAAACGCCGACTACGCTGTGGCGGTAACAGGTATTGCAGGGCCCGGCGGCGGGTCAGACAAAAAACCCGTCGGTCTGGTGTGCTTCGGCTGGGCACTGCCGGATGGCAAAATTCGGAGTGACAGCAAAGTGTTTTCGGGGGATCGAATATCGATCCGGGAACAAACAATCGATTTTGCACTGAAAGTATCAGTTCAGTATTTAGCGCAGTAAAAGCGCTTAAATATTTTGTAATTGCTGCAAAACTTTGGCCGGATGGTCAGCTGCTTTTGGGACTTTTCGCCAATGTTTAATGACTTTTCCGTTTGGTCCTATCCAAACCGTTGATCGAATGATGCCAATAGTTTTTTTACCGTACATCATTTTTTCTCCGTAGGCTTGATACTTCGTCATCATCGATTTGTCTGGATCGGACAACAGGGTTAGCGGCAGCTGATACTTTTCGATAAATTTCGTGTGCGACGCTGCATCATCAGGCGAGATACCGAGAACAACAGCGCCAGTCTTCGAAAACGTTGCCCAAAGATCCCGAAAGCCGCAAGCCTGTTTGGTACACCCCGGGGTATCATCTTTGGGGTAAAAGTACACAATGACGTGTTTTCCTTTGAAATCCTTTAATGACACTTTGTTATTATTTTGATCTGTTAATGTAAAGGCGGGTGCCGTTTTTCCTTCTTCGATTGCCATTCTGGAGTACCGTGTTGTATTGTTGTTACTGGATGCGCGATAGTAGCGGTTTTCGTATTTGATGATCAAGCAGGAAAAATTATGACGACACCTTTACAGCTGATGCGCTAAACTTCGGCCACGATTCTAAATCCAATGATACTTCCCCCCAATGAGCCTCGATTTTCTTGAATTCGAAAAACCAATTGCGGAGCTGCAGGAAAAGATTTCCGAGTTGCGTCGTGTAAGTGCAAACGGCGATCTGGATCTCAGTGATGAAATCAGCAAACTGGAAGCGCGTAATCTGGATTTAACTCGAGATATCTTCTCGAAACTCGGTGCCTGGCAGGTTACTCAGATCGCTCGCCATCCGTTACGACCCTATACGCTGGATTATGTGGAAAGAATTGTCGACGGTTTTGAGGAGCTTCACGGCGACAGAATGTATGCCGACGACCCGGCCATTGTTTCCGGGCTTGGTTATATTGGCTCGCACCGTGTCGCAGTTATCGGACATCAAAAAGGTCGCGATACCAAAGAACGTGCTCGCCGAAATTTTGGCATGCCGCGCCCGGAAGGGTACCGCAAGGCACAAAGAGTCATGCAGCTTGCCGAACGGTTTGGCCTTGCCGTGGTTACGCTGATCGATACTCCGGGGGCCTATCCCGGTGTCGGTGCAGAAGAGCGGGGGCAAAGCCAGGCGATTGCGCAATCCATTGAGATTATGTCTAACCTGAAGACCCCTATTATTTCAGTGGTGATTGGTGAAGGTGGCTCTGGTGGTGCGTTAGCAGTTGGTGTCTGCGATCGGTTACTGATGATGGAGTATTCCACCTATTCAGTCATCTCTCCAGAAGGCTGCGCGTCGATTTTGTGGAAAAGTGCGGACAAAGCTCCGGAAGCCGCTGAAGCGATGGGCGTAACTACGACCGAGTTGTCGAAACTCGGGCTGGTTGATGATGTTATTGCTGAGCCGCTGGGCGGCGCACATCGGGATTATGAAGCCGCTGCGGACTCGGTACGTGCAAGTTTGATTGGTAGCCTTGATTTCTATTCAGACAAGGAACCTGCCGACCTGCTGGAGCAGCGATATCAACGTTTGATGAGTTTTGGACGATTCGAACAATAACGCTGGAAGCGCTCAGCCTCGATTTGACAGTCAATCGCTGGAATCAGAATTAATCTGTCGATTTGATCTCAATCTCAGCTCTGAAGACAACTTACGGTTAATTGTCGCGTTTAGCGGTGGCTGCGACTCCAGGGTGCTGCTCCACGCGCTGTCGAGAATAAGGGATGGATCTGGGGCGGGTAAAGGTTTTAGATTGTGTGCTGCGCATTATGATCATGGATTGCAGGAAAATTCTGAATATTGGGTGAAGCAATGTAGGCTGTGGGCAACAGAACTTGATGTTGAATGGGTGTCTGACCGACGGGTCGTGGATGCGGGTCAGGGAGAAAGTGTCGAGGCTGCGGCCAGAACCAGTCGCTATCGATGGTTAGATGAAATCAGTCAGGCAGGTGATTTTGTCATGACGGCACATCATCTCGATGACCAGGCTGAAACCTTTCTCATGAGTTTATTGCAGGGAAAAGGCTTGACCCAGTTGGCAGGTATTGTTGCGTCGCGGGCGATTGTGCGTGGATCCTCTACACGATTGATCAGGCCTCTTTTGGGTTTTTCTCGAACCCAGCTTGTCGACTACGCTTCTCGTCACCAATTGCAATGGATTGAGGATCCTTCGAATAAAGACACGAGGTTTTATAGAAACTTCTTGCGTCAAAAGTTAATCCCGGCATTAGCTGAGCGAAATCCTGATATCAATAACCAAATGTTTTGTGCGGCTGAAAATTGCCGAATCATCTCAGATAAACTGACCCAGGAAGGGGGTGAAATACTGTTGGATATTAGCTCAAAAGACAAAAAGTCGGTTTACTGTTTGCTGGATCCAATCCAGTTGGGAAGGGGTGAATACCGTGATCGATTAATATTCTCTACGTTGCTACGAACATGGCTGCATCAGGGAGGTTATCGATCTCCATCAGATGATAAATTGACAGATCTAGCCAATCAAATTAAGCATTCACACAGTTCACGCATCAGTATTCGGACAGACATTTTGTGTTTGCGATACTTCAATGGATTCCTGTATGCCACACCAATCTTGACAGCTAAGCCGCCTGAAAATCAGTGTTGGGATTTTGAACCCGGAACGTTCGCGGAAATATTATTGCAGGTATCCGCAAATCCAATGCGAGCCAATCAATTGAAAGGGCAGCCAACCTTGTCCTGGCGTAAAGGCGGGGAGAGGATGCGTTTACCGGGAAGAGATCATTATTCCGCTCTAAAAAAGTTGTATCAGGAATACAAAATCCCTCCCTGGGAGCGAGAAAATCTGCCACTCTTGCAGTTGAATGAAGAGGTGATTTGGGTTCATGGTATTGGCGCAGCCCACGACTTTGAAAACTCTGGGAAGGATGAGCAATATTTCCCGGAATTTTCCATGCTTGCTGATTGAGTGTTGAGCCGATTTTTGGTACGCTACTCCCCCGTCCGGGAATGATTTTATCTGATCAATTCCCAAACACAATTTCACCCTGATCAAACGGAACAAGCATTACTTTTTCTGTTATTCAGGTTTATTAATGCGGTAGCTTGGCTTATAGATAGCCGGTATCTGAATGACCAAATATGTGTTTATAACAGGCGGTGTTGTATCTTCACTGGGAAAAGGTATCGCGTCGGCTTCATTGGGCAGCGTACTCGAGTCGCGCGGATTAAACGTGACACTGTTAAAACTGGATCCCTATATCAACGTTGATCCGGGAACCATGAGTCCCTTTCAGCACGGCGAAGTATTTGTTACGGAAGATGGAGCAGAAACGGATCTCGACCTTGGTCACTACGAGCGTTTTGTTCGTACCACCATGGGGAAAGACAACAACTTCACTACCGGGCAAATTTACGAAAAGGTTATTCGCAAGGAACGAAGCGGGGATTATCTGGGAGGAACAGTTCAGGTTATTCCGCATATTACCGATGAGATCAAGGAGTCCATCAAATTTGGTGCCAGGGATGCGGATGTGGCGCTTGTGGAGATCGGTGGAACGGTTGGTGATATTGAATCATTGCCCTTTCTCGAAGCCATCCGTCAGATGCGCGTTGAGTTGGGCAGAAAAAATACATTGTTCATGCATTTGACTCTGGTGCCAGAGATTCATGTGGCTGGAGAAATTAAAACCAAGCCGACTCAGCATTCGGTCAAGGAGATGCGCGGCATTGGTATCCAGCCTGATATTTTACTTTGTCGAGTGCGGGAAACCTTACCCGAATCCGCACGACGGAAAATCGCGCTGTTTACTAACGTCGAGGAAGAGGCGGTAATTTCCGGTGTGGATGTGGACAACATCTACGATATTCCCAGACTCTACGTCGAACAAAAGATGGATCAGCTGGTAATCGATCAGTTTCAGCTTGATGTTGGACCGCCTGATCTGACTGAATGGGAGCGCGTCAAAGAAAGCACAGAAAACCCCGAGAATCGAATCCGAATTTCCATGGTGGGGAAGTATGTCAGCCTGACTGAATCATATAAATCGCTTTCGGAAGCGCTGATTCACGCCGGCATCCAGACACGGACTTCGATTGATATCAACTATGTCGATTCTACCGAGATTGAAGAAAATGGAACCGGCATGCTGGATGGCAGTGATGCAATTCTGGTTCCGGGCGGTTTTGGTGAGCGTGGAGTAGAGGGGATGATACTCGCAGCACAATATGTCAGAGAAAATAAAATTCCTTATCTCGGTATCTGTTTGGGTATGCAGGTGGCGACAATTGAGTTTGCCAGAAACGTGGCCAATCTCGAACATGCACACTCCACCGAGTTCAATAAAAAAACACCTCATCCCGTCATTGCATTGATTACGGAATGGATCGACGGCGAGGGTCACATTGAACAACGTGATGAAAATACCGACCTGGGCGGTACCATGCGGCTTGGGGCTCAGGAAATTCACCTGAAGCCTGGCACGCGCTATCGTGAAATTTATGATAGTGAGGTCATTAGCGAACGCCATCGACATCGCTACGAGTTTAATAATAACTATATGCAAAAACTCGAAGACAAGGGGATGGTATTTTCAGGTCTTTCCAGCGACGGTTTGGTTGAAGTCGTTGAGTTAACAGATCATCCCTGGTTTGTTGCCTGTCAGTTCCACCCGGAATTTACCTCAACGCCCCGCGATGGACATAAAATGTTTACTGACTTCATTCGCGCGGCGATTACTCAAAAAGAAACCGTTCAACAAAAATCCAAAGAGGCTTAATCTTAAATGAAACTGCCCAATTTCAAAGCGAGTTCTGAGGATCGATTCTTTCTGTTTGCGGGGCCCTGCGTCATCGAGTCAGAGTCTCATGCACTATCGACTGCTGAAACACTAAAGGATATTACCGAACGTCTGAATATCGATTTTGTCTACAAATCTTCTTTTGATAAGGCCAATCGAACGTCATCAAACTCACCGCGTGGTCCGGGGCGAGAGCAAGGGCTGGAAATTCTGTCGAAAATCCGAAACCAATTGGACCTTCCGGTTATTACCGATGTCCATACGGTTGACGATATCGAATCCGCATCACAGGTGGTTGATGTGATTCAGACTCCTGCGTTCCTGTGCCGACAAACTGATCTGATTCAGGCAGCGGCTCGATGCGGTAAGCCCGTGAATATCAAAAAGGGCCAGTTTCTTTCCCCGAATGAGATGGTTCACGTTGTCAACAAGGCTCGCGAAGCAAAGGCGGATGCTGAAATTATGGTTTGTGAACGTGGCTCAAGTTTTGGCTACAACAATCTGGTCGTAGATATGCGCGGACTGGAGATTATGAAGGCTTTTGGTTGTCCCGTGGTATTCGATGCAACGCATTCTGTTCAGTTACCTGGGGCGGGAGATGGAAAATCCAGCGGACAGCGAGAACATGTTCCGGTGCTGGCAAAGGCAGCCGCAGCCATTGGTGTAAATGGGTTGTTTATGGAGACACACCCGGATCCATGTAACGCATTCAGTGATGGCCCCAACGCATGGCCTCTGGATCAACTGGAAGCGTTGCTTTCCAGACTGATTGAATTTGATGCGTTGGCAAAATCGGTTTAACCCGTGAAAACCCGGATCACCATGCCCGCTGTATTAACAGGCTTAATTGTTAGCCGTTAAAATTCTGATCATTTGCTGCCGTGAATACGATATATTCAGACTTTTACAAATAATTGATTGAGAATAATGTAACGTGAGTTCTGAGCATAATATTAAATCAGTATCTGCAAGAGAGATTCTGGATTCTCGCGGCAATCCCACAATCGCGGTGGAGGTTTTGCTGCAATCAGGTGTTTTGGGAGTTTCAGCGGTTCCGTCAGGTGCGTCAACCGGCAGCCTCGAAGCGTTGGAACTTCGCGACGGTGATAAAGGTCGATATCTTGGCAAGGGCGTGCAAAATGCCGTAGCCAATCTGAATGGTGTCATTGATGACGCGTTGTCCGATCAAAATGCAGAAAATCTGTATGCCATCGATAAGCGAATGATAGAGCTGGATGGAACAGACAATAAAAGTAATCTCGGTGCGAACGCGTTGTTGGGCGCTTCTCTTGCGTGTGCGCATGCGGTTGCGAACGCAAGAAATATACCGTTGTTCCAGCATCTCGGTGAGCTTTACGGAAACAGCAGATTTTCTTTACCCGTACCGCAGATGAATATCATCAATGGCGGTGCTCATGCAGACAATGCCATCGATTTTCAGGAGTTTATGATTTTGCCGATCGGTTTTGACAGTTATCGTGAAGCACTGCGCTGCGGTGTAGAGGTGTTTCACACTTTGAGATCGGTTTTGATCGCACAGGGATTAAGTACCGGTGTGGGTGACGAAGGCGGATTTGCACCGGAATGTAAATCTAATGAAGCCGGCGTGAGTTTGATCATGGAAGCAATTGAAAAAGCCGGTTATCAACCCGGTGAGCAGGTCATGATTGGGCTGGATGCGGCGAGTTCAGAGTTTTTTAGCGAGGGTAAGTATCATCTTGGAGCTGAGAATCTGGAGCTGGATTCAGCCGGATTTACAGAATATCTTGCTGATTGGGTGTCGCGTTACCCAATCATCAGTATCGAAGACGGAATGGATGAACAGGATTGGCATGGCTGGAAGCTGCTCACTGAAAAGCTTGGCGAAGCTGTGCAGCTAACCGGCGATGATCTGTTTGTAACCAATACGGATATTCTGAAAAAAGGTATCGATAGGGGGGTGGCAAATTCCATATTGATAAAATTTAACCAAATTGGCACGTTGTCCGAAACATTTGAAGCGATACAGATGGCACAGGATGCCGGGTATTGTGCGACGATTTCACATCGTTCAGGAGAAACAGAAGACACGACTATTGCTGATCTGGCTGTGGCAACCGCGGCGGGGCAGATAAAGACCGGCTCGCTATGTCGTTCCGAGCGAGTGGCGAAATACAACCGCTTGCTGCGTATTGAACACACCTTGGGGGAAGACGCTATTTATCCCGGGCGGGATGCATTTTCCAATTTGGGATGATAAAATTTTCGGCAGATTATGGTTTTGTGACTTGAATTCACATCATAAGTGCAACGCTTCTCATTCTCAGGTCAGCCAAAGGGTATATTAAGACTCTTTTAACTGACCTGAAAAAGGAGTAAAACATGACGAGATAGAAACAATATCAAAATCCGGCACAACATAATCCACTCATTATGAATCACTTTTTTATGCCATGTTAAAGTTACGTTTCGCCGATGAATCTTTTGCAGCATGGCTAAAAAATTATTAACTCGCAACACCGATAGCGACGACTCGGTGGACAACATCGTCAGGTCGATTATCGCAACGGTACGCGCAAAGGGCGATAAAGGGATTGTTGACTATACTTGTCAATTAGATAGTTTGGCGGTTGAACAGGCATCGCAACTGGCGTTGAGCGCGAACACAATAGCCCAACATGTTGAGCGTGTCGATTATGAATTAACCCAGGCTCTGCAATCGGAAGCGACCCGAATTAGGGCGTTTCAGCAGCAGGAAATAGTAAAACAGAATGAACATAAAAGAAAATTAAGAAATTATTATATGCCTGAAAAATCACCAAGACTGTTTGGTTTAAACAAAACAAACAGGGACTTTAGTAAAAAGAAATCATGGGGAAAGAATCAATTTAACTCATCTTTCCCAGTATCTTTGTGTTGTTATTTAGCATCAAAGAACATTGATGCTAATTACCTTGCTATAAAAAACGGAAAATACACACCAACCACAATTAGCATTGAGAAGGTTTTTGGCATTTCTCCCAAAAGTTCTGATATATATTTTGCTTTTGAGGCACAGCATACCCCTTTCCAAAGATATGTCATAGGCACTCTGCCACGAACCGATGTGGTTATTCAAAAAGAAAGTACGGGAGAATGCGTATCCGGGTTAGAGATTAAATTAACGGCTTTACCTGATAACACAACCTGCACGCTGAATGACAAATTATATGGTAGTGAAATAGTAGTAAGACCAGATACCATAGTATACTTAGCTTGCAGCTTAATATTGAGCATAGGCAATGAGCTTAATGAGTATTTTGATGACACTGGAATTAGTGACTGGTCCAATGCCAAACTCGTACTCCCAAAAACAAAACATATCATTGATACGATTGAAAAATTATCCTTGTTTGCTGAGAAGAAACAAATACCTTTCTTGCTACAACCCGTGTGGAAAACCATAGGTAAATCCCCTATTTTAGCAAATCAATGTCTGGATATATTTGTATGGAGCGACGCGGGATTTACTAATTTTATTTCTAAAATAGCAAATAGAAATCCTGATGCCAATAGCATTACCCGACAAACAAGAACAGCCATCTGGCTGTATAAGATGTTAAATGATTTTTGTGAAAATGGAAAATTCGATCACGAAGAAATAATAGACAACCTTTCTTATAACACGAAGAATGATAAGGCATTTGCATCGGCTGGTAATGTCACCAATGGTTACATGTCTTGCCAGCGGTTAGAAACGTCGATTATTTCTAAAACGGAGATAAAAAATATAATTCTTGGTGGCGGTCAAAATCTACTTAGTCCAGAACGTCGATTTGACGAAATTATATTTAACTCACCGGAGCTATTTAAATAATGAAATGTGTTGATTTGTTTTCGGGTTGCGGCGGGCTTAGTTTAGGCTTTGAAAATGCAGGTATAGATGTGGTAACTGCTATAGATAATTGGAACAAATCAGTAGATGTATATAATGACAATTTTTCACATCCTTGTTACTTGCATGACTTGAAAGACGAAGATGGGGCACTAGAAATAATCAACAAATATAAGCCTGATATAATTGCAGGTGGCCCTCCATGCCAAGATTTTTCTTCCGCAGGAAAAAGGGACGAATCTCTTGGGCGTGCTGACATGACCTATCATTTTACGAATATCATTTGCTCATATAAACCAGAATGGTTTGTTATGGAAAACGTGGAGAGAATTAAAAAAAGTCATATTCTTTCAGATGCAGTGCATCAATACGAAAATTCAGGATATGGCTTAACCGCTGTTATACTTAGTGCTGAATATTGTAATTCTCCTCAAGCAAGGAAAAGGTTTTTCCTTATCGGTAGTTTGAAAGAAAAACATAATGTATTGATCCCTATTTTAAAAAATCAGTTGCATAATAAGCCAATGACAATACGCGATTATTTGGGGGATTCTTTAGGTGTGGATTATTACTATCGTCACCCTAGAAATTACAGTCGAAGAGGAATTTTTTCTATTGATGAGTCAAGTCCAACAGTCAGAGGGGTTAACAGACCACTACCTCCAGGATATAAAAAACATTCAGGCGATCCTGTTAATGTCAATTTATCTGATATTCGCCCATTAACGACAATTGAGAGAAGTTACCTTCAAACATTTCCTGATACTTTTGAGTTTAAAGGAACCAAAACAAATTTAGAACAGATGATTGGCAATGCCGTGCCGGTGAATTTAGCTGAGTTTGTGGCCAATAGTATTTTAGAATTTTGTGAAAAAGGAGAAATTAAAGATGCAGTCCAACAAAACTTATTTCCTAAAACGGAGCAATTCATCATGCCTAACAAGGCACTGCACGAGGATAATTTTTCGCCACACTCCAAAGTTTCCGGTAAACTTATGCTTTAATCCACCAAATTTATATGCCCTTGAATAAAATTATCGTTGCCCGTATTTCTGCTTGACAGTTTGGTTATTGTTGCTACCGTTGCCAAGTACGAAAAAATGTTTTTAGAAAAATAATGCTGTTTGTGAACTGTCGGGTGTTTTTGAATTATTCGTAAATCTCTTACTATCTTGAATTCACATCATAAGTGCAACATTACGGGCGTTTAAAATTTGAAATCTTCCGGCTTTTTACTTCATCTGACACTGACGCTGACAGGGCTGCTGGTTGCGACGCAGTATGCATTGTGGTTTGGTGATAAAAATGCCTTTGATTTATATCGATTAAATCAGACGACGGCACTTCAGGTTGAGGAGAATCAAAGACTGATTCAAAGAAACCAGGAACTTGTTGCACAGGTGATCGATTTAAAACAAGGCGGCGAAACCATAGAAACCATTGCCCGGTCCCATTTTGGCTTGATCAAGGAAGGCGAGACGTTTTATCAGGTGATTGAATAAGTCCGATTTGCCGGGATATACCTCACTGTTCTGTTAATTCATAGGGTAATTCTGTCTGGGTAAAAACAGGACCTGTGGCAGTGCCAAGATGTAATCCCACTTTCCCAATATGTGTCACTGGGACTACTGCGGATACCCAAAAACAGTTATTCGAAACATGCACAGCATCAACCACCACGCCGGACTTTTGATCCGGTCGTTCTGTACTAAAGATTTCATCTCCAGGTTCAACCGATTTGATCGTATCTGCACTGGACAGGTTAATTGTTCCGATGGCCATTCTTTGCTTTGATTTTCCAAGATATTTTAATCTGGCGACAATCTCCTGACCGGGATAACAACCTTTGCGAAAATTGACCCCGTCTGTAATGTCAAGATTGACGTTTTGGGGGATGAAATTTTCAGAGGTGCTGCTGTAGACCTGCGGGATACCGGATTGGATGTCGACTAGCTTCCAGCTATCGCCTTCATCCAGACAGGGGTACGATTCTCGAATACCGGATATCTGTTCTTCACCTTCAGTGCTTACAATAATGAATCGCTTGATATCTCCTTTTGGCTTGATCACCAATAATCCGCTATCCCGTGTGTCTTCGAATTCGCCTATTCCGCCAATGATCTGGTTTTCAGGCATGGTATGAAAACGCACTTTTGCTCGCATTACAAACATGCGCAATCGTTTCAATAAACTCTCTTCGATATCGGCAGGAATCAGCATCCAGTATTGCGCCGATTGCTCGAACAGTTGAAATATTGAAACTGCACGTCCCTTTGGCGTGCAATAGGCGTTTAACTGTCCAGCCGAACCTTGAATTCGGGTAATATCATTGCTGAACTGGCCTTGAAGGAATGATTTCGAATCCTCGCCCTGGATTGAAATTAAACACATATGACGAATATCCACCAACACCGGTTGATTGTTTGTATGTTTCAATCGTTCCAGATTGTCTAACGTTGAATTTGTTTCGGGATCATTCATACTGAGGTCAATTTGTCGTCAATTTATGTTAGGTTATACGGGATGAGTAAAACAAAAATCGGAAAAACGCCGACGACATTGAACATTGCGCCGAGACGGAATTTTAACTGAAGTTTACAGGAGATTTCCTTAATCCACATCCATTGAGATTGGTGGGCCCAAAGGCCGAGAACAACGCGTTTTGGTGATTGGCAAGTGAACGCAGGGGTAGTGATTTTTAACCGGTTGGCAGGCTACCGTAGAAACGGTCAGATTGATCCACCAATAACACTGACTTTGATAACCAATTTTAAAACAGGTGGGTTTAGGCATTGTGAAGTGAGGTGGTTTTTTTTAAACTCAGGTGTAGATTTTATTCGTTGATTCGTGAAGATTTAGCGGCGTTAACGCGTTTATCGATTTTCACGAATATTGAATTCAGTTGTCCGAATCAGTATTCCAGTTGGAGTAGAAGTGAGTAACAGACCGCTATCACCGCATTTGCAGGTGTACAAGCCGCAATTAACTTCAGTTTTGTCGATAATGCATCGAATTACCGGTGTTGTTATTGCGCTGGGAGGGTTAGCCGTTGCTTACTGGTTATGGAGTGCGGCGTTGGGTGCTGAGCGATATGAATGTGTACAATGGCTGCTAACCTCCACACTCGGGACTATTTTTCTGGTTATCTGGACTGCCTGTACCGGTTATCATTTGTTCAACGGTATTCGGCATTTAGTCTGGGATATGGGTTGCGGTTTTGAACTGGATCAAGCGTACCTGAGTGGCAAACTGGTACTGGTTTTCACCGTATTACTGACCATAATAATATGGATGGTGTGAGGTAGAGATGAGTCTTGAACATCCACTTGCGAAAGTAAAAGGCCTTGGTGCTTCAGGACAAGGTTCGCACCATTGGTGGCTACAAAGAATGAGTGCATTAGCGCTGGTACCGCTAACCTTGTGGTTTGTGTTTTCCTTCGTTAGTCATGTCGATGATAGCCATGCTGTCGTTAGTCAGTGGATAAGCCAGCCGCACGTTGCCGTATTATTGATGCTGTATGTTGGTTTTATGTTGTTTCACGGGCAGCTTGGTCTTCAAGTTGTATTTGAAGACTATGTTCATAACGAAACAGCCAGGTCTATTTGTATTCTCTTCAGTAAAGCGGTGTTTTTGCTGGCGGGAGTCGCTTCCATATTCGCTGTTCTGCGAATAGCCGTGTAACGGTATAACATTTACTGAAGAAATTTTAACGTGTCTGATGCCTATAAAATAATTGACCATCAATATGACGTTGTTGTCGTTGGTGCTGGAGGTGCCGGTTTACGCGCCACTTTTGGAATGGCAGTAGAAGGTTTGAGCACGGCTTGTATCAGCAAATTATTTCCAACACGAAGTCATACCGTGGCAGCGCAGGGCGGGATGAGTGCTGCACTGGCAAATATGGGTGAAGACAATTGGCGGTGGCATATGTATGACACGGTCAAGGGCTCAGACTGGTTAGGCGATCAGGATGCCATCGAGTATATGTGTAAAGAGGCTCCCGATGCGGTGATCGAGCTGGAACACTACGGGGTGCCTTTTTCCAGAACACCCGACGGTAAAATTTATCAGCGGGCGTTCGGCGGTATGACAACGCACTATGGCGAAGGTCAGGCGCAGCGTACTTGTGCTGTAGCGGACCGCACCGGGCATGCCATCCTGCACACGCTTTATCAGCAATCGCTAAAACACAAGGCCGAGTTTTTCATTGAGTATTTCGCCATCGATTTGATTATCGAGGGTGGTGAGTGTAAGGGTGTGATGGCCTGGGATCTGGATAAAGGTGAGTTACATCGATTTGCTGCAAAGATTGTGGTGCTGGCCACTGGCGGATATGGTCGCGCCTATTTTTCTGCAACCTCTGCACACAGCTGTACGGGCGACGGTGGCGGTATGGTGTTGCGTGCGGGTTTGCCTATGCAGGATATGGAGTTCGTGCAGTTTCACCCCACTGGTATTTATGGTGCTGGCTGCCTGATTACAGAAGGTGCGCGCGGAGAAGGCGGCTATTTAACCAACTCCAAAGGCGAACGCTTTATGGAGCGTTATGCCCCGAATGCAAAAGATTTGGCATCCAGAGATGTGGTCAGTCGATCAATGACCATGGAAATACGCGATGGTCTGGGCGTTGGCGACGAAAAGGACCACATTAACCTGCATCTGGATCACCTTGGTCCGGAAGTGCTCGCTGAACGGCTTCCGGGAATTTCCGAGTCTGCGAAAATATTTGCAGGAGTGGATGTCACCAAAGAACCCATTCCGGTACTGCCCACTGTGCACTACAACATGGGTGGAATTCAAACCAATATTCACGGCGAGGTTGTAACCCTGAAAGATGGTGATCCGGATTCTGTTGTACCTGGGCTGATGGCGATAGGCGAAGCGGCTTGTGTTTCTGTACACGGTGCGAATCGTCTCGGTTCGAATTCACTGCTTGATATTGTCGTATTTGGCCGCGCTTGCGCCCACCGCGCCAGGGAGATTATTAAAACCGATAGTAAAACACCAAAGCTGGGCGCCGCTGCAGGTGAAGAAATTGTTTCCCGGTTTGATGGGTTGAGGCATGCCGATGGCGAAAGCCCGAGCGCTGAAATACGGCTGCAAATGCAAAAAACCATGCAGAATAACTGCGCAGTGTTCAGAACTGAAGAAGTGATGCAGGAAGGCGTGGACAAAATCGCCGAAGTCTGCGCTGGCTTTGAGGATGTCAAAGTCTCTGATCGATCGATGATCTGGAATTCCGATCTGGTTGAAACGCTGGAGCTGGATAACTTGTTAAGACAAGCCCGGGTAACAATGCACTCAGCAATTAATCGAAAGGAAAGCAGGGGGGCTCATGCGCATGAAGATTTTCCCGACCGCGACGACACCGAATGGATGAAACATACGTTAGCCTGGCAGGAAAGAGTCGAGGATGTTCCAACGATTGATTATCGTCCCGTACACGACTACACACTGACTGATGATGTGGAATATATTGAACCGAAGGTGCGAGTATACTGATGGCTGAATTTAAACTTCCTGCAAACTCTATCATTCAAAAAGGCAAAACCTTTAAGGATGTTTCGGACGGAAGCCTTCGTGATGTGCAGATTTACCGCTGGAATCCGGATACCGGAGAAAACCCCCGCGTAGACACCTATCAGGTGGATATGAATGTATGCGGACCAATGGTGCTGGATATTTTGATTCGAATCAAAAATGTAATTGATTCCACCCTCACTTTTCGACGCTCATGCCGCGAAGGAATTTGCGGTTCCTGTTCGATGAATATTAACGGTACCAATACGCTGGCCTGCACCACAGCTGCAGAAGACATTAAGGGCGATATAAAAATATATCCGCTTCCGCATATGTCTGTGGTCAAGGATTTAGTATCTGACATGACCCATTTTTACGCACAATATGCCTCCATCAAACCCTGGCTGCAGTCTGACAGTGCGGCTCCTGATGCAGAGCGGTTGCAATCAGAAGAGGACAGGGCAAAGCTTGACGGGTTTTATGAGTGTATTTTGTGCGCGTGTTGCTCTACCAGCTGCCCGAGCTATTGGTGGAACAGTGATAAATATCTTGGTCCTGCGGCGCTGTTGCAGGCGTATCGCTGGATTGCTGACAGTCGGGATGATGCCACCGGAGAGCGCTTGGACGAACTGGATGATGCGTTTAAATTGTATCGCTGTCATACCATCATGAATTGCACTAAAACCTGCCCTAAAGGGCTAAATCCGGCGAAAGCGATTGGCGAAATCAAAAAAACGATGGTGCAACGAAAGTGATTTTTGTTAGACAGTTTGCTGGCGAATCAGTGCTTTGAATCTGAAATACGCGTAAAAATGGAACTGTCGTCTGTCACTGGAATCAATCAATAAACTGGCGATGGATATAAGGAAAATCAAATGGAAATGCCGAAGGGGTAGCCGGGAATTAGATACGATACTGTGCCGATTTGTTGCTAATCAGTTTGATCAGTTAACAGGCGAAGAGATGTTGGATTTTGAAAAATTGCTTGAAACCGAGGATCCAAAACTAACGCAGTGGCTTTGTTATTCAGAGCGGCCGGATGATCAGGGGTTGGTTAACATTGTCAAAAAAATACTGTCTTCCGATCACGCTTGAAGCCATTCCCCGCCGACTGCTGGTATTTGGAGTCGTCTTGTGCTACAGCTTTGCCGTTGTGTTGTGGTCGTGTGTCTTCGGATTCTACGGCGGATTGTTTGCCCTGATTGCCTGCAGTTTCCTGTTTCTGGAGCCCGTCGTGAAAATGCGGGCCTACAAAGTAGCCGCGCTGCAAATTGATCGAACCGAGGTATGGAAGCTGCATCTCGTTGCTAATAAAAGCGCGATAACGGAAGAGATTGATATCACCAGAATTCTGCGTTTTGGCAGGCTTTGTGTGATATTTGCCCGATCTCAACGGGGTTGTTGGCAGACAGCAGTTTGGAGAAGTGCAAGCAACCTCAGTGCATTTCACCGATTTAAGATCTACGTTGCAGCAGGGTAAATGCTGAGCGGATTGAAATGAAATCCAGAGCCGCAATATTCAACTGTGAAACTGCGCTTCCTGTGACTGTATAAACTGAATAAAGTTATCAATCTGTATGTGGTAGTCATTGAAAACCACAATGCCATGCGGATTGATAATAATTGTCCAAGGTGTGCCGCCAGTGTTATATTTTTTCATGGTTTGAGGCCTGTGATCACCAATAGCGCTACCCGCGTCGTGAGCCATTGAGATTGGAAGCGCATACTGCTGCTGCAATTTTTTCACATCCGACTGAGTGTTGACCAGAAAACCCTCAAATACGGTCTGAATTGCCGCAATTGAAATTACGTCGCTATTGGGAAATGCGTCGCTCAATTTTTTTAGTGCAGGAAAACCGTGGGCGTGACAACCCGAGCACCAGTCCTGAAAACAATATAAATAGACCCACTTTCCCCGTTGCTCGGTAATTGACCAGAAATTATTGTTGCCGTCAGCGTCAATCCAGGAATCCAGCTCAATTTCGGGTGCGACACGGCCCTCTATACCGTATTTTTCGTTTTTGGTGGAGCCGGCGGCGGTAATGTTGGTCATGGCTGAAAACAGTGCAATGAATGAGGTCGTAGATTTCAGGTAAAAATCTCGACGTGAGACTGTGGCGATGTGCATATCAGATAAATAAACCGATTGATATGTCGGCAATTTTGAATACTGATATTGCAGACCTGATCAACGCACTTAAGTTCCCTATTCTCTACCGGGACGATCTGCTGTTGACCGCTGATTGATTGTAGAATTGGAATGACATAAAAATCGAAAATCATATTTTTCTTTGTATGCTATATTGAGGTGGCAATAAAATTCTGTTCCCTGATCATGAAGAAACCAGATAAATATTCTATTGATGAGCTGGATCGAAAGATTCTGCATCACCTGCAACGCGATGCCAGTCTGACAATCAGGGAGATTGCTGAAAAAGTGCATTTGTCGCCAACGCCTTGCTGGAAGCGTATTCAGCGCATGGAAGAGGAGGGTGTTATTCGTGCCCGTGTCGCGCTGCTGGACCCCGCAAAAGTAGAGGCTGCGGTGACCGTTTTTATTGCTATAAAAACGGATCAGCATAATACCGCCTGGAGCGAAAAATTTGCGTATGAAATGTCTTCTATCCCGGAGATCATGGAGATTTATCGAATGAGTGGCGAGGTAGACTATATTTTGCGGGTTGTGGTTCCCGACATTGCCGCGTTTGATAATCTGTACAAGAAAATTATTGATCGAATCGCGCTTTCAAATGTAACTTCATCCTTTGCAATCGAACAAATGAAATATACCACGGCTTTACCAGTATAAGATTTCTGCAAGCAGTCTTGACGGGTTCATTTCTTGGTATTGCCTAATCTACAGTTTTAAGTTAAATTACAGCTATAACTATAGCATATATAGACAATTTTAAACGAAACTTGGAAACCAGGTGTTTTCGGGGAATATCGCTCTCAGATCGGCTTTAAAACGTCCCCGATAAGTTGCTTTATTTGGAATTGGATTACCCGGGATTGATGAGGTGTCGCGATTGAAGCGTTATATCCAGGACAGCCCCAAATTATTTTTAAAATTGTTTATTTATTTGAAATTTTTTCATAGAGTCGTCACAATCTAACCCGTAGTTCAAAAACGTAGTTCAAAAACGTAGTTCAAAAATTTAACTCAAGAGTATAAATATTATGGCAATTTCAAGCAGAATCGCATGGCATCGAACCATTCGAACTAAACTGATCACAGTGATCTTGTTGACGACTTCGGTGGTGTTAGGAGTCGCAGGATACCTTGATTACAAGTTTGTCGAACATCATGAACGGTCCCATTTGACTGAACTGGCTGAAGTATCAGCAGTACGACTAGCGCATCACTTGGCAATACCAATGTGGAACCTCGACCGCGAACAAGTGGGCGATATGCTGGTTGCAGAAATGAAGGAATCGAGAATTGTGGCAATTGTCGTACGTGATGACGACAACAGCACGTTGTTTGCAGCCAAAGAGCGTGGTGCAAATGGTGAGGTTGTTGAATCTGTTGGCAGCGTTGCCGGGGATTTCATAACCGTTGATGGAAAAGTGTTGCATGGCGAAGAAGAACTCGGTGTAGTCAGTTTGTTTTTTACCGCGCAGCCCCTGCTGGGTGAGCTAAAGCGCATTGCACAAGGTCTTTTCATCGAACTGGTTATTTTGAACATCGTCATATTTATCGTCCTGATGTTGGTATTGGGTCGATTGCTGGTTAACCCGATTATGGATCTGGCGGCCGGCGCGGAGAAAATATCCCGCGGCGACTTGAACCATACGTTTGATGTCTCCGCTCGTGATGAGCTCGGTTATCTGGCGACGACCTTTAACAAAATGCAATCAAGCTTAAGAGTGGCTATCCGCAGGTTGACGAAAACTGCTGGCGCTTAAAATCCCATACTCACAAGTGATTATCGATTAATCCGTAATTGGCAGATTAGACGTGGCTGGAAAAGAGGTATTGAAGGCACTCGACCCTCATATTCAGGGTGAAGAGACCGGTACGGCCATGATTGTGTTTGCAGATAACAGTCTCGGTAGAATTTACCTGAACGCGGGGGTTCCAACCTCCGCGCGTTACCGGAATCTGGAGGGCATGGAAGCGCTTGCGGCGTGTAAAACAATCGATGTACAAACGGTTAAGTTTCACGCTGGAACCGATATCGTTCGGTCTCGGAAAATACTGGATTCCAACTACGAAGTTATAGAATCGCTTAACCAGCCCGCGGAAGCACAACCAGCAGCGGCTGAGCCAGCTCCCGCCCCGACAGTAGCCGCTACTGAAATCGGTGGTCCTCTACTCAGCCCAGCAGGTCGTCAGCGGCTGGGTGTGATGCTGACAGATTATATTGGGCCGGTCGCACCACTGGTCATGTCTGATTTGCCTGCGAGGGTCGATGTGGATACTGCAATTAGTATCGTGTCACGCGAAATAGATGATACGCGTCTCGCTGCAGACTTTGTTGTACTGGCCCGTCAGGCACTACAGTAAATATTTTAAGTTCGTTCTGACTTCAGGTTGTTTTTGATATAAATGATGTAGCCTGTGCCGGTTTATCTCTGTTGTACTGATTCGCCCTGCTGTTTTCTGCTCCAAGAAAATCCCTGAATGCGTAAAACGAAGGCATCTTTCTTAAACCGCCTCGCCGATGGTCAACTAATCCGTATCCAGGGTGAATAAGCTGCCACCAGTAGACTCGTTCAACCCAACCGCAATGCGCGGCGATGTTAAAAAATTGTGTCAGGTATTCTGCCTGGGTTTTTTCATCTACGGTTGATCTCGGATGCCCGGAGTTTGGGGTATACGGTTTGGTATTGAGCAGCGGCCAGTTTATTTCAGTGATCCAGAGTTTGTTTTCGGTATTGTTCGACAGGCTTAGTATCGCTTTGATCAAGCGAAGTTTGTTTTGCAGGTCGAATATTCCGTATTGTTTACCGTAGGCAGAGCCGCGCCGGTTTATATAAAGCAGAGCCGCGCAGCCGTCATATTTGTAGTTCGCGAAATTGCACAGCGTGCGCAGCGTAATCAGCGGCTCAAAGTCGATGACGCTGGATCCTAATAGCTTTAAATTCGGGTAATTTTTGCGACGCACCTGGTCCGCAATTCTGAATAACGAAACAGCATCACCACTGTGTCTGCATCCCCACTTCGAGCGGTTTACCGCATTGCCGATTTTGAAAGTACTGCAATGCGGTTGGAAGGCATCAAAAATCGAATGCAATTGTTGTTGCCAGCCTGATTCTGAGCGAACGCTTTGCCGGTCTTGCAGAATATTGACAACAAAATCCTGTTCCCTGAACGATGCGATATAGTCAACGATAGAATCCAGGTTTCGGGTTTCCCAGTTGGATATTCGGATCAACAGATGTTTTACGCCAAGTTCTTCAACCAAATCCCGCTGCGCCGACCGCCATTCCGGATCTGTATTAAGGCTTAACCCGGCAATGGATGCAGGTTGGGTCGGTTGCGCCGGTTCAAGTCGGGCATATCGGTAAGCAACAGCAGGCAGCAGGGTTAGGGTGGTCGCCCCGATTTTGCTGTATTCAGCCAGATTAGAAAGGCAGAACCGTGGTTTTTCTCTATCTTTGAGTTTGTACGGCTGGCACGAGTAGGGATCCCACCATTCCGGAAAGTTGCTTTTATCTGTCATTAATTTACGCTAAATTGTTATTAGTCTCGTCGAACTGGACGGCAATTCGTCAATTTGAGATAATCCGCTCTGTTTAGAGATAAAAACGGGACTATGTCGAAAATTTTGGTCATTCACGGACCCAACCTGAATCTGTTAGGTACTCGGGAGCCAGCACACTATGGAAATACCCGTTTAGCGGATATTAATCAACGTTTGCTGACATTGGCCAGTGAATCCGGTCTCGAACTTGAAAGTATGCAAAGCAATGCTGAGCACGTCATTATTGAGTGTATTCAGTCTGCTGTTACCCAAAACGTCGATTTTATCATCATCAACCCGGCAGCATTCACCCATACCAGTGTGGCGATTCGGGATGCGTTGAGCGCCGTGCAGATTCCATTTGTTGAAGTCCATCTGTCCAATGTGCACAAGCGAGAACCCTTCCGTAAACATTCCTATTTTTCCGATTTGGCCGAAGGTGTCATTGCCGGATGCGGAGCAGCGGGTTATGAATTTGCCTTAGAGTTCGTAAAATCTCGTTTAAGTTCCAATACGTAGTTTGAAAACCGTTATTTATCGATTAATAAATTCGAGGAAAATTTTGTGGATTTAAGAAAAGTTAAAAAACTTATCGAATTGTTTGAAGCGTCTGAGTTAGTTGAAATGGAGATTTCGGAGGGCGAAAGTACGATACGCTTGAATCGCGGCGGAAGCCACGTTCAACCGATGATTTCTCCGCTGCAGATGAGCTATTCCCCTATGGTTTCACAAGCACCATCGGTTGATATCCCGGCTACAACGACACCTCAAGAGTCAACGGATGCGGGCGCAGCGGCTGGAGAAAAAATCACTTCACCAATGGTGGGAACATTTTATGATGCAGCATCAACCGATACTGATCCCTATGTGGCTATTGGGTCTGTTGTGAAACCCGGAGATGTGCTTTGTATTATCGAAGCGATGAAAACCTTTAACCAGTTTGAAGCGGAAACAGCCGGTACGATAAAGGCAATATACAAGCATTCAGGTGATCCGGTTGAGTTTGGTGAACCGCTTTTTCTGATAGACTAACTTAGCACAACGGATTTACACACCATGTCAGGACCAATCAAAAAGCTGGTAATCGCTAATCGCGGCGAAATCGCTTTAAGGATTCTTCGGGCTTGTCGGCAAATGGGGATTCTGACTGTCGCATTGCATTCTGAAGCAGATCGCAATGCGAAGTACGTTCGACTCGCAGATGAATCCGTTTGCATCGGGCCCGCACCCGCAGGCCAAAGTTATCTGAATATTGCATCGGTCATTGCGGCAGCAGAGATTAGCGAAGCCAATGCGGTTCATCCCGGTTACGGCTTTTTGTCGGAAAATGCCGATTTCGCGGAGCAGGTTGAGCAAAGTGGGTTTATATTTGTTGGACCGGAGGCCGATACCATTCGGACTATGGGTGACAAAATTTCCGCCATCGCTGCGATGAAAAAAGCAGGCGTACCCTGTGTGCCTGGATCCGATGGCCGTCTTCCGGAAGACGATACATCGGTACATGAGCTGGCACAAAGCATTGGTTATCCGCTGATGGTCAAGGCCACCGGCGGGGGAGGCGGAAAAGGTATGCGTGTTGTGATGTCTGAAACCGATTTGCTCGATTCGATTCAAACAACACAAAAAGAAGCCGCGGCTGCATTTGGGAATGACGTTCTTTACATGGAACGATTTTTGCAAAAACCCCGACACGTTGAATTCCAGGTCTTGGCCGATACCCATGGAAATGCGGTGCATCTGGGTGATCGAGACTGTTCATTACAACGTAAACACCAAAAAGTCATTGAGGAAGCACCTGCACCTGGAATTAGTGACGAAAAACGAAACGAGATTGGAGCTCGATGTGTTGAAGCCTGCAAACAGCTGGGGTATCGCGGTGTAGGAACATTTGAATTTCTGTACGAAGAGGGTGAATTTTTCTTTATCGAGATGAATACACGAATTCAGGTGGAGCATCCGGTTACTGAAATGATTACCGGAGTCGATTTGTTACAGGAGCAAATCCGGGTTGCCAATGGTGAGCGGTTACGATTTTCCCAGGAGGATATTCATATTCGAGGACACGCTTTTGAATGCCGGATTAATGCGGAAGACCCAGATACCTTTATTCCCTCACCGGGTCAAATCACTCACTATCATATGGCCGGCGGGCCGGGTGTGCGAGTCGATTCTCATGTCTACAGCAACTATATCGTTCCGCCTTATTATGATTCGATGATAGGAAAGATAATTGCTCACGGCATGGACCGTTCGGAGGCGATTACCAGAATGAATGGTGCGCTCCAGGAAATGGTTGTTGAGGGAATTAAAACAAATTTACCGCTACACCGAAAACTCATCAATGATCCAGAGTTTGTTAAAGGCGGCTGTGATATTCACTATCTTGAAAATACCTACCTAAAACCCTGATCCATGGATCAGTATCTGGAAATTACGGTAGTGGTTGAGCAGGAAGATGCCGATAGCATAGCAGCCCTGATGGAATCTGAAGGAGCCTATTCTGTAACAATAATCAGCACTGACGATGAAGCCTGTTTTGATATTGCAGAGCCCGGGATTCCACAGTGGCAAAAACAAACAATCAGTGGATTGTATAGCACAGACTTTGATGCTGAAAATTTTTCAAGGCTTGCCGACAGGGAGGTTGGCCGCCATCTGGAAATACAGCAAAAGATAATCAAAAACCAGGATTGGGAGAGAGTCTGGCTGGAACAATTCAAGCCGATTAATATTGGTGCTCGATTACGTATCTGTCCGAGCTGGATCGAGCCCAAAGCGGATGATCGAATTAATGTGGTGATTGATCCGGGAATGGCTTTTGGCACAGGAACGCATGAAACGACAAGTTTGTGTCTGGGCAAAATTGCCGAAATGGAATTGGAAAATTTTTCTGTTCTCGACTTCGGATGTGGTTCTGGTATTTTAGGTATCACAGCAGGTAAACTCGGTGCCGCCGAGATAGTCGGAATCGATATTGATCAACGTGCAATTGAAACGGCGAACCGGAACGCGGCGATAAATGGCATGCAAGGCGTTTTTACGGCAATGTTAAATGAAAAGTTTGAAGCGCAGTACGCTGGAAAACGGTTTAATTTGGTGTTAGCTAATATTCTGGCCGGAACGCTGGTTTCACTTTCTCAAATGATAAGTGATTGGGTAACCAATACCGGTTATTTGATGCTTTCTGGAATATTGCGGGATCAAATTGAGAATGTGTTAAAAGTTTATGCAAATGAGTTTGAATTCGCCGTTTTTTACGAAAACGAATGGGCAGTGCTGGTTGGTCAGAGAAAAATATAATAAAAATGTATGGCTAACGATTTTATGAGATACGTACTCGATGTCTGAAGACCGGTATTGCGGTTGCCCGTATTGTGAAGCCATATTCAAGCTTCCGGAGAATACATTTCAACACCGTGGCGGTATCGTTCGCTGCGGTGCCTGCAGGGAAGTTTTTGATTCCAGCATGAATCTGGTTATTCGCTCGAATGGTAAATTTATCCCGGTTGCAACTGTGCCGCCGATTGTTGAGTCCCGTAGCGATCAAAAAGAACCCCGGGAAAGGGTTTCTCAAAAACCAAACGAACCCCATGCGCAGAATTCAAATTCATTCGATAGTGAGCAGGCTGTAACCCGGCATGCCGAAGCGGATATTGAAACGTCAATCAATACTGGTGAGACCCAACGGCAGCCAGAGCGACTTGAGGTTACCCGAGAACTGCATACTGATGATGTAAAAAAACCATTTGACGAAAGCACGGTATCTCCAAAACGGGAAGTAAACACTGCAGAAAATGGAAAAGCAAATACGAAAAAGGCGCCATCGTTTTCTCCGTTAAATCTCGATCAAAGCGACTCGGATCAATTCATTGATGAATTGTCTGAATCAATATCGCATCGGCTTGATTCCAGAATCTCTTCCGGTTCTGAATCGCCGCCGCTGATGGATGATGTTGACAGCGAACGCAATATGAATCTGGTCACTGCGCAAGTAACGCCGCAATACGATTCAAAATTGAGTGTTAATTCTGAAATGGATTCATCCGTACTCGAAGAATCGCAATTTAGTGGAATGCGTCGTGAACGAGCGGAGCAGTATATTAGAGACCGGAGAAACCCCCTGTTTAGTGTGCTCTGGTTTCTGGTTGCCGCTGGTTTTCTATTCTTGTTAAGTGTTCAGGTAAAATACTTTCTCGTTGACGAATATGCACAGGATGATAAATATCGCGGTTATCTTTCACTGTTTTGTCAGGTTGCTTCGTGTGATCTGCCTGCAAAAAGAGATCCGTTCAAGTTTACGCTGACCCACACAAAAATTGATTTACATCCTACCCAGCCTGATGCGATTAGAGTGACGGTTAAGCTGATCAATGAAGCGGAGTTTTCACAACCGTACCCTGATTTGCAGCTTACGCTGACCGATCGTGATGGTCGAGTGGTGGGTCGACGTACATTTCCGCCAAAACTCTATTTACCGGGCAATTCCGGAAAAATGCTTGGCAAAGGAGAGTTGGCTTCGATTTTATTTGATTTGTCGCACCCCCATGAAAAGGCGGTAGGATTTGTTATTGATATTGTAGATCAGTCGGAATCCTGAAATGCCAGAATATTGCCACGAAGATTTATGATATCCATAGGTTCTTATCACTTACCGAAGCCCGTGTTTCTTGCACCGATGGCGGGGGTTACTGATCTGCCTTTTCGCAAATTGTGTCGATCGCTAGGCACCGCAATGGTGACAGGGGAAATGACATCTTCCCAGGAAAACTTAAGGAACACCGAAAAATCAATTCAGCGAGCAGTGCATATGGATGAGCCTGAACCACGGTCTATACAAATAGTGGGATGGTGTCCTGCGATGATGGCCGATGCGGCGCGATTTCATGTTGATCATGGCGCTTCAATTATTGATATTAATATGGGGTGTCCAGCAAAGAAGGTTTGTAAAAAGCTTGCTGGATCTGCGCTTCTGTCGGATCCTGCGCTGGTTGAAAGAATCCTGCAAAAAGTGGTTTCCGCTACTGATGCACCGGTTACGCTAAAAATACGAACCGGTGTTGATGCAAATCATCGTAATGGTGTGGAAATTGCCAAAATTGCTGAGCAATGCGGCATTGCCTTGCTTGCGGTGCATGGTCGTACAAGAGATCAGCGTTATACCGGAAATGCTGAATTCGAAACCATAAAACATATTAAATCGGCGGTTTCCATTCCGGTGGTCGCAAACGGCGATATAGCGTCTGCGGAGTTTGCTAAAAAAGTCATCAAATACACTGCTTGTGATGGCGTGATGATAGGCCGGGCTGCGCATGGTGCACCCTGGTTTCCCGGTCAGGTAGCGCATTATCTTAAAACCGGTCATAGACTTCCTTCTCCGAACGTTTTTGAACAGGGTAAAATCGTACTTGACCATATTCAGGGGCTGTATGAGTTTTATGGGGAGTACAAGGGTGTGCGTGTTGCTCGAAAACATATAAAATGGTATCTCAGTCGCCTGCCGAACACGGAGGTAGATAAGCGTCATTTTAACAGGATAGAGGATGGGGAAAACCAGCTCAGCGCGATTCAGAGTTACTACTCCGCACTCCAGATGTTTAGTAAGGCGGCATGAATTTATTAGCAGCGATAGTGAATTGAACAGTACGAATAAAACGCCAAAAAGACGGCAAAATCAAAAAAGAATCTTGCCGAGCAATCGAAATACACTGCGCAAGAAACTGGCGCAGTATGAATTGCGCCAGTAAATAATGCTATTCGGCATAGCATTAGCAAAGTCAAAAGCAAACAAATGAAGTCAATACATCAGAAAACTAAACAGAACTTTGCGAAATGAATCAAGCGGTTGGACGCGCACTCATCAGTGTTTCCGATAAGCGAAATATTGTTGGGTTTGCACAGTATCTGGTTGCGCAAGGCGTGGAAATACTATCCACAGGCGGAACCGCTATTCTGCTCAGAGAAAATAATATTCCGGTAATCGAAGTTAGCGATTACACTGGCTTTCCAGAGATGATGGATGGCAGGGTGAAAACACTCAATCCCAAGATTCACGGTGGGATTTTAGCAAGACGGGGGCTTGACGATGAGGTCTTACGGGAAAACTCGATCCCTACCATTGATTTGGTTGTCGTGAATCTCTATCCATTCGAAGAGACGATTGCTAAACCAGATTGCAGGCTTGAGGATGCGATCGAAAACATTGATATTGGAGGCCCGACGATGCTGCGTGCGGCGGCGAAAAATCATTGTTTTGTTTCCGTAGTGGTGGATTCTCAAGACTATCAAAGAGTACAGTCTGAAATGGAATCCTGCTGCGGCTGGATTTCAGACGAACTGCGGTTTGATTTGGCTGCGAAGGCATTTGAACATACCGCTCGTTATGACAGTGCGATTGCAAATTACCTTGGTGCCAGGTTGGAGACTAATGATCAGAAAAGCTTTTCCAGGACTTGCAATTTGAATTTCGAAAAGCGTCAGCAACTTCGATACGGTGAAAACCCGCATCAAAGTGCCGCATTTTATGTGGAAAACGGTGCAAGGGCAGCGGGAATTTCTACCGCTAACCAGCTACAAGGCAAGGCGCTCTCATACAATAATATTGCCGATACCGATGCGGCGATAGAATGTGTCAAACAATTCAGCAAGCTGCCGGCTTGTGTCATCGTGAAACACGCTAATCCTTGCGGAGTTGCCGAAGCAGATACAATTAATGAAGCATATCAGAAAGCATACAGCACTGATCCGGAGTCAGCCTTTGGAGGAATAATCGCTTTTAATCAGGCGCTGGATGGTAAAACTGCCCAACAGATCTCGGATCAACAATTCGTTGAAGTCATTGTGGCACCCGAAATAGATTCAGAGGCGAAGAGTATCCTCGAATCCAAAGTCAACATCAGGCTGCTTGAAACTGGAAAACCTGTCGAATCTGATGAAGCTGTTCAGCCTGTTCTTGATTACAAGCGCGTATCCGGTGGATTGCTCGTACAGAGTATAGACGACCTTTTATATGAAGAATTGAAAGTGGTTACCACGCGAGAACCGGATAAACAACAGATGGACGATTTGATATTCGCCTGGAAAGTTTCAAAGTATGTCAAATCCAATGCAATCATTTATGCTAAAAGTGGTATGACTATCGGCGTAGGAGCGGGCCAAATGAGTCGAGTCAACTCTGCACGAATAGCCGCGATAAAAGCAAATCATGCCGGTTTGCCGGTTCAGGGGGCAGTAATGGCTTCGGATGCTTTTTTTCCATTCAGGGACGGATTGGACAATGCCGCGTCTGTGGGTATTGTAGCCGTTATTCAGCCTGGAGGGTCGATGCGAGACGATGAAGTCATTGCTGCAGCAAACGAGCACGATATTGCCATGGTTTTTACCGGAATGCGGCATTTTCGTCACTAGTTAATGGCGTATTTCTAGAGTAGATTGATGACGGATATGTTCTCAAAATATCGGGTGGTGCTAAGCGGCGAGACGTTGCCAGAATACGATCGTGCTGATGTGCTGGAAAATCTGGCCGATATGTTCAAATCAAACACCCGCAATATGGAAGCCTTGCTGCAAGGAAAATCAGTGCCACTGAAAAAGCAGTATGACAACGATCAGGCAGTCCGGATTTGTGAAAAAATTCGACAACTTGGAGCGGTTTGTGAAATCGAAATTATCGATGAGCAATCGTTGCAGTTGCTGAACGAAGAGTCCTTGTCAGAAATGCAGGCTGATGACCCAAACAAAAGATTGGGCGCTGATAGTGAAACCCGCTATGGTGAGCATCTGGATGATGATCGTGTCCAGAAACCCGGGCTGGAGCAGGATAAACTGTTTCATTCGGTGCTGCGTTTTGTCGAAAATAACATTGATTACTATCGACAAAAGTTCCAGCAATTTGGCTATCCACAAAAGCCCTCTTTTAAATTGTCATGGCATTGGCCGGCATTTTCCTTTTTCTTCCTGTGGGCGTTATATCGAAAAATGTGGATATGGGCGGGGCTGTATGTGGTTGGTACCGGACTCATGATGACAGCGAATTCCGCTATCATCTCCCTGATCTGGCTATTTGCATGGCCCCTATGTGCAAACTATATCTACTATCGACATGCGATCTCCAGCGTTAGAACATGCAGTGAGACTCCGCATCAGTCTGCGGCTATATTTCACACAGGTGGCGTTAGCCGAATCGCGGTCTGGGTCGGAATTATTTTGTGTATTGGTCTGTCTTCATTGTTGACGCAACATTTTATCCGGCAGTTTATGGAATCATATGGAGAGTACGTAGCAGATGTGTTGCCTGGTTCAGGGAGTCAGATTCGAGGTGATGGTACACCTGCAGGTGAAATTGATAGCACTGATGGAAAATTAAGCAACACATCGCTAACCTTGAGTTATCTTGCGACTTCGCTAAAAGTCATTTTGGTTAATCAGGAACAGTCACAGTCGTCTGGTGCGTTGAATATTTTTATGGAAAAACTAAAAAATAATGGCGTTAAAGACGGATGGGGAACGCCGGTTTATGTCGTCAAAGGTAAAGACCGTTTTGATCTTGTTTCTGCTGGACCTGACGGCGCCCGCAATACGGATGATGACCTGGTGCAGCCTGTGCCCTTGATTTCGATCCGATAAACTAATTTGCAATCAGCTTTTATATGAATATTCTTATCGTAGGTGGCGGCGGCAGAGAACATGCGCTGGCGTGGAAGTCGGCTGAGTCTGAGTTGGTGGAATGTGTTTTTGTGGCTCCCGGTAATGCCGGAACCGCTGCAGAACCAGGAGTAGAGAATATTGATATTGCATCCGATGATTTAGCAGGTTTGCTGGAATTTGCGAAAACAAAGCATATTGAGCTGACAATAATCGGACCGGAAGCACCGCTTGTTGATGGTGTGGTCGATCTGTTCTGTGATCATGGATTGAAGTGTTTTGGTCCAACATCCGTGGCATCCCAACTGGAAGGTTCGAAAACTTTTTCAAAAGAATTTCTAACCAGACACAATATACCCACCGCCAAATTTCAGAGTTTCGTCGAGATTAATGCGGCAATTGAGTTTGCAGCCAGCCTGACGTTGCCTTTGGTAATCAAGGCGGATGGGCTGGCTGCTGGTAAAGGTGTCGTTATTGCTGAGAGCGACGAACAAGCCGAATCAACCATACGATCGATGTTGTCAGAAAACAGTTTTGGGGAAGCCGGCAGCAGAGTCGTTGTAGAAGAGTTTTTACTGGGAGAAGAAGCGAGTTTTATCTGTATCGTTGACGGTACCGATATTTTACCCATGGCAACCAGTCAGGATCACAAAGCGGCCTATGATGGTGATACCGGACCAAACACCGGTGGTATGGGAGCGTATTCACCCGCGCCTGTGGTGGACGACGAAATCTACCAAACGGTTCTGGATCAGGTTATCAAACCCACTGTCGAAGGCCTGAAGAGTGAAGGAATCCGTTATACCGGGTTCCTTTATGCAGGGTTGATGATTGGCGATGATGGAATACCAAAAGTGCTGGAATTCAATTGTCGTTTCGGCGACCCGGAAACTCAACCCGTTTTGTTGCGTATGACTTCAGATTTGGTGAAGCATTGTCTCGCCGCGGTTAACGGTGAATTGTCAAAGGAACATGCAACCTGGCATTGTGAGCCGGCATTAGGGGTGGTGATGGCTGCCGACGGGTATCCAGGCTCGTACGAAAAGGGCGATGTCATCAGTGGACTGGAAGACATACCAAATAATAGTGTGAAAGTTTTTCACGCTGGAACAGAATCTCGAAATGGGGAAACGGTGACTAGTGGCGGTAGAGTTTTATGCATCACCGCGTTGGCCGATGATATTGGTAAAGCACAAAAAAAGTCGTACGATGCGGCGAAAAATATCCAATGGCGTGGATGTTGGCAGCGAAATGATATTGGCTATAGAGCAATAAATCGATCTCGTTAAAAATGGGTGATCGTTCTCTATAATCAACTGCAATGAATAGTTGCCGTTACCAAAATAGTCTAAGAACAGTATGGATCATACTGCTTGGGGTCGTCTTTTGGCAGGCCTGTCTGCCCAACCCACCAGGTGAGTATGCTTTAATTGACGACAAGCTGGCACACTTTTTAGTATTTTTTATCATTGGAGTATCAGCCTGGTTTGTATGGCCGCACCGCATTGTAGCTTGCTGGATTCTACCGCTGTTAGCGGTATATGGCGGTGCAATTGAAGTTGTTCAATATTTTGTGCCCAATCGATTTTTATCGATTTTCGACTGGATAATGGATGTTGGAGGGTTGATCGCATCCTGGCTAGTGTTTAAGCTCAAAACCTCTATTCGTGATCACAGAAATGCCTGATTGGCAGTTCTGCGTTTCCTAAATAACGATTGATTGATTTTTACAAAAATGACTAGCCGATTTGTTTCAGTTTTAATGGGGTCCGACTCGGATCTGCCTACAATGCGTGCGACGTTCGATGTGCTGGATAAGCTTGGAATTAGCTGGGAGGTGAAGATCACCTCTGCGCACCGGACTCCCGATGCGACTCATCACTATGTGAAGGACGCTGAACAGCGAGGATGTAAGGTTTTTATCGCAGCGGCAGGTCTGGCAGCGCATTTGGCGGGAGTCGTTGCCAGTATAACGGTAAAACCAGTGATTGGGGTACCAATGGATGGAGGACCGTTAAATGGTCAGGATGCATTGCTTTCGACCGTGCAAATGCCGGGGGGAATTCCCGTGGCAAGTGTTGCAATTGGCAAGGCTGGTGCAAAAAACGCCGGTTACCTTGCGGCACAAATTCTGGCGACATCAGATGAAGAAGTTGGTGAACGAATCAGACAGGAACGTATCGATAATGCCAACCGTATTATTGCTAAAGATCAACAGTTGCAGGAAGAGTTATCCAGAGGGTAATGTATTTCGAGGTTGAGGAAGCGGCGGCAGTACTGCGTCAAGGCGGTATTGTGGCGTATCCAACGGAATCTTGCTATGGGTTGGGTTGTGACCCGAATAATTTTGCTGCGATTCGGCGAATTCTCTCCATAAAGCGCAGAAACAGGGTGAAAGGTTTGATACTGGTATCAGATCACTATTTCCGTTTTAAGCCGTTTATCGTCGGCATACCATCAAATCAGCGACAACGGATACTGTCGTCTTGGCCAGGCCCGAATACCTGGTTATTGCCGGCAAAAAAAGGCTTAACGCAGTGGCTAAGAGGACAGCACAACAGTCTCGCGGTACGTGTTAGTAAGCATGATCCGGTAAGAAGATTGTGTCGCCAGTCAAAGATGGCAATTGTTTCAACCAGCGCCAATCGCGCCAACCGTCCTTCCCTGAGGTATTATGAAGAAGTGGTTAAGCAGTTGGGAAGTGAGGTTGACTATGTGCTCCCGGGCAGAGTTGGCGGAAGAAGTGAGCCGTCAATTATTCGAGATGGAATAAGCGGTGAAATGATTCGCGGCTAACGGTCTGGAACACGAAGAATCATCGGAAAATTTAGTGAATGAGCCAAACAAGTAAAGTCATTAGCTGTTTTAAATCCTTACAGGATCGCTGTTGTTCAACGTTGGCGGAACTGGATGGCAAAGCACAATTCGGACGGGACGAATGGCAATACCAAAATGGCGGCGGCGGTTTGAGCCGTGTTATCGAAAAGGGTCAGGTTTTTGAGAAAGGCGGAGTAAATTTTTCTCATATCAAAGGCAGTAAATTGCCAGAAACCGCATCCGCCAGCCGACCGAATATTGCCGGAAAGCCTTTCCAAGCCACTGGCGTATCATTGGTTATGCATCCGGAGAATCCCTATGTCCCAACAACACATATGAATGTCCGGTATTTTGTTGCAGACCCGGAATCTGAGAATCCGATTTGGTGGTTTGGAGGTGGATTTGATCTTACGCCTTATTACGGCTTTGAGGACGATTGTATTGCATGGCATCAATCTGCTGAACAGGTCTGTCAGCGGTTGGGTCACGGAGCCTACGATCAATTTAAAAAGCAATGTGATGACTATTTTCACATCAGGCACCGAGGTGAGCAACGCGGTATCGGTGGAATATTTTTCGATGACCTGAATTCGCCAGGATTTGAACGCTGCCTTGAGTTTGCCTCTGAAGTTGGGGAGCGTTTACTGCGAGCCTATACGCCAATTGTTACGCGCAGAATGGAAATGGAATATAGTGATCGTGAAAAGCAGTTTCAAAAGATTCGCCGCGGGCGATATGTGGAATTCAATCTGGTTTATGATCGCGGCACATTATTTGGCTTACAGTCCGGCGGCAGAACTGAATCGATCCTGATGTCTTTGCCACCAGAAGTAAATTGGCAATACGACGCTAAAATCATTCAAGGTTCTGAAGAACAGCGGCTTTTAGATTATTTTCTACAGCCTAAAGACTGGCTCAAACTCGCTCATTAGTACGTGATCTGCCTTGTATAAATTTCTTTACCGCGTAGTGCTGTACCTGGCTTTGCCGGTTGTGCTGATTCGCTTGGTATTGCGTGCTGCAAACAACAGCCAGTATTTCGGACGGGCTTTGCAACGATTTGGCTGGACGCTCGAAAAAGCCAACATTCAACAGAATGGCGTCTGGATTCACGCTGTGTCTGTGGGTGAGGTAAACGCCTCCATACCGCTGGTTCGGAGTATACAGGCGAGTCATCCACATTTGCCTGTTCTGGTTACAACAATGACACCAACCGGATTTGAGCGAGTTGTAAAGTCGTTCGGCGATGCGGTGTCGCATTGTTATTTACCTTATGATTACCCGGGTTCGGTGAATCGGTTTCTAAAAACGGCAAAACCCAGATTGGCCATTATTATGGAAACCGAAATTTGGCTAAACTACATATCGCGTTGCCATCATTTAAAGATACCGATGGTTTATACCAATGTCAGGCTTTCAGCGCGTTCTTACAGCGGCTATCGAAAGTACAAAGGGTTGTTTACACCGCTGCTCAAGCAGGTGAGTCAATTTTCTGTTCAATCCGATGCGGATGCAAATCGGTTAATACGGTTAGGTGCGCCCTCAGAAACCGTGCATGTGACTGGCAGTATCAAGTTTGAGATTGAGCTACCTGCCAGTACAATTGAGGCTTCACAGTCGATAAGGCGAGGATTGGGCTGGGATCGACCGGTTTGGGTGGCGGGGAGTACCCATGAAGAAGAAGAGTCGATGGTGCTTGACGCTTTTCTGAAAGCTAAAAAGGCTTGCCCGGATTTGCTGCTTGTGCTGGTACCGCGGCATCCAGAGCGATTTACTACGGTGTATCGATTGGCCAACCGATTCGGTTGCGAAACGGTATTACGGTCTGAGTCTGGGACAGAGATTCCGTCCAGCACGGAAGTGTATTTGATCGATACCATGGGGGAATTGCCGTTGTTTATTGCGGCATCTGATTTGACCTTTATTGGTGGCAGCCTGGTTCCGACTGGCGGGCATAATGTTCTGGAGGCGTGTGCTGCGGGTGTTGCTGCAGTTTTTGGGCCTCACATGTTCAACTTTCAGGAAATATCAAGCCTGGTTATCGAGCGCGGCGCGGGAATTCAGGTTTTGGACTCGGAAGAGTTGGCAGCAGTCGTGGTCAAGCTCATTGAGGATGCAGTACTACGAGATCAATATGGCGTTCAGGGTAAGGCTTTCGTTGAGGAAAACAGAGGCGCATTGAAGAAAATACGCGAACTGGTTGATCCTTATCTGGATTAGCATTCGGCAAAAGGGGTGACAGAAAACGGAATCAGGATGCCAGATTTTTCGAAACGATTTCTTTAACGTCGCTCGAAAGATCGGGGGTTTCTGATATATTCTTCAGGCAGGTTTGCATAAGATCACGCAGTTCTGGTGTGTACTTGTCCCAACCATTCAACGCTGACACCAGCCGTGCGGCAACCTGCGGGTTTACCGGGTCCAGTATGGCTAGCCATTCTTGTAAAAATGCATATCCCTCACCATTTTTGGCGTGAAAGCATAGCGGATTACCGTGGGTAAACCCGAGAATCAGAGCATAAACCTTATTTGGGTTTTTATAGTCGAATCCAGGATGTTTAGCCAGCTTATTGACGGTATCCAAAGTGTCGGCTGTTGGCGCTGTTGCCTGGGCACGCAGCCATTTATCAATTACCAGTGGCTCATCCTTCCAGCGTTGATAAAATGTATCGAGAAGCTGGGTTTTATCGTCACGCGCTGATTTGCAAATGAGCGAAACAGCAATCGACTCATCTGTCATACAGCGCGGCTGATGGAACAGACCATAGGCAATCGTCCGTGAACTGTCGTTATCAAAAACGGATAGAAGATCGAGACAGGTGTCACGTAAACTTCTTGCGCCAATTTGATCGAAATTGATAGCGCCGGTATTGATATGCTCGCACCGTTCGATACAACTTATCAGATCAGTCTCACAATACGACACAATGCTGCGAGTGAGTTGTTGTTTGGACTGGTAAAGGAGCAATGGATCGATGGGAGAGACAAGCTCGCCAAGATAAGCAATAGCGGGCAGCGTCAACAGTTGTGAAAGAAAAGCCTGATCAGGATCAGAACTTTGCAGAAGTGTCTGGATCACTCGAGCTAATTCATCATCCGGCGAACCGGTTTTATTGTCAGCGAGTAATTGGTATCGCCGAATAATTTCGTCAACGAATAAGGAATGTCCGGCTTCCCACTTGCTGAAGGGGTCATCATCGAATTCAAGTAAGCGGATTCGGTCTTCTTTGCTCTGATTGTTATTCAATTTGATGGGGGCGCTGAATTCCCTTAAAAATGAAATTGTCGGGGATTCAGGAATAGCGTTAAAACTGAATGATTGTTCCGCCTGATCAACTTTCAGAACTTGCTCATACTTATCGTCTGCTAATTTGAGTTTATTACCGTCGCGATCGAAAAACGCAACTTTCAGCGGAATGACGAACGGCTGTTTTTCTGATTGATCGGGGGTTTCCGGGCATCGTTGCGAGGTGCGTAAAATGAATTTCTGCCGGGCTTCGTCGAATTCCGTTGATACGGTGACTTCTGGTGTCCCGGCCTGGCTGTACCAGTATTTAAACTGACCTAACTCTAATCCATTTGCATCTTCCATTGCTTTAACGAAATCGTCGGTGGTAACCGCTTCGCCATCATGGCGCTCAAAGTACAAGTCTGTGCCTTTGCGAAAATCTTGTTCCCCTAACAAAGTGTGAATCATGCGAACAACTTCGGCGCCTTTGTTGTAAATCGTTACGGTGTAGAAGTTGTTGATCTCCTGATACGAAGCCGGTCGAACGGGGTGAGCCATTGGACTCGCGTCTTCTTTAAATTGATGGCAACGAAGAATATTCACGTCACTAATTCTTTTTACTCCGCGGGAACCCATATCCGCACTGAACTCCTGATCCCTGAAAACCGTAAATCCTTCCTTTAAACTCAATTGGAACCAGTCTCGACAAGTGACGCGATTGCCTGACCAGTTGTGGAAGTATTCGTGGCCGATAACGCTTTCTACGTTATCAAAGTCAGTATCTGTGGCCATGGTCGTATCAGCCAGTACGTACTTTGTGTTAAAAATATTCAGACTTTTGTTTTCCATTGCACCCATGTTGAAGTCTTCAACCGCAACAACATTAAACAGATCGAGATCATACTCACGACCATATTTTTGCTCATCCCAGGTCATGGATTTTTTCAGCGATGCCATGGCGTGATGACATTTCTGGATATCTTTGCCCCGAGCGTAAAACCGTAGATCAACCTGACGGCCGCTTTGTGTCGTAAACGTATCCTCAAGACATTCCAGATTTCCTGCGACAATGGCGAACAGATAGGTCGGTTTGGGGAAGGGGTCGTGCCAAATTGTGGTGTGTAAATCGTCGTTGTTTTTCGTGTGCTCGATTAAATTGCCGTTACTCAGCAATATTGGGAACCGCGTTTTATTGGCCGTGAGTTTTACGGTATAAATGGTCAGGCTGTCGGGTCGGTCCAGTGCCGGGGTGATTCTTCGAAAACCCTCGGCTTCACACTGCGTACAGAGCAGGTTACCTGATTGGTACAGGCCGCTTAATGCGGTGTTTTGTGAAGGATCAATGGTGTTGTGGATAACCAGCTCAAACCGGTCGGGAACATTGTATATCGCCAAACCGGTGTCAGTTAGCTCATATTGACCCGCGCTTAAACCGATACCATCAATCTGGATGGATTTGATTTCCATACGTTCGCAATCCAGTTCGAGCGATCCTGTTTCGGAAGATTGTTTTGAAACCTGATGAGTGGCAATAATTTCAGCGGCAGTAAAATCCAGCTGAATATCAAGCTCGGTGGAATCGAAAACAAACTCAGGTTTGTTGTAGTCCTTTAAATAAATCATCGGGGAGTTTGAATTGTTCAACGATGTCTACCGCTCCAGGTATTGCAACTTATCCTTAACGTCCCGCCACTCATCTGAATCAGCCGGCGCAGGCTTCATTTCGGTTATAACCGGCCAGGATTGACTCAAGTCTTCGTTGAGCTTTAAAAAATGCTGCTGATCTTCCGGCAGTTCGTCTTCGGAGTAAATTGCATTAACCGGGCACTCAGGCTCACACAGACTACAGTCGATGCATTCTTCCGGGTCGATTACGAGAAAATTGGGACCCTCGTGGAAACAGTCTACCGGACAGACTTCAACGCAGTCCGTTAGTTTGCAACGGATGCAGGATTCGACCACAATATAAGTCATACAGGGCAACTCCAAAGAGATTATTCGGGGCGGTAGTGTAACTATTCTGCGGCTTTAGGTACAGCACGGAACTTAAGTAAATGTCAGCCCAAAGCAGTAATGTTCCCGTTTGATTTCTTCAGGAGCGGTGCGGGCGGGCTCACCGAGCGAGACCCCGACAATGCACATCGTGCGGTATTGCATGGTAAGGAATAACTTGAACTGATACTCAGCCTGCACCATCAGCGTAAACTCCTAAGAATCTGACCATTCAATTTCGCAACACCGAATACCAGTTGACCGGCTATGGTAAGGGTTATCGGCTGCGTGGGGCGACCATTCACCCGTTGTTCAACCAATACCGCCCCATAATGAATATAAAAAGGGGACATTTAAACTTTAGGGTTGACAGTTAGATGGATTAAATTTGTTTGCATGACTTGAATTCACATAATGATTGTCCCCACTAATTAAAGCTGGAAATGTATCGAAATATTGATTTTCATTGACAAGCCATACTTCAGCATAGAAACGGTGCTTTACTGATTCTACTGTATAGGTGATAATGCAACATTGGGCGGTTGGCGGGTGTTTCGTGTTTGCCAACGGCTTAATTAAAATAGCAACCAAATTTGAGGGAATTATTATGAAACGTCGTAATTTATTAAAGGGCGGTGCTGTCGCCGCCGCTACGGGTGCGCTGGCTGCACCGGCAATTGCCCAGAGTCGAGTTGAAATCACCATGGTCTCCACCTGGCCGCGGGATTTTCCCGGCCTGGGGACTGGAGCCCAGCGATTTGCCAAGCGGCTGTCCGATATGAGTGATGGCCGCATTGTGGTGGAATATTTTGCTGGCGGCGAACGGGTCAAGCCATTTGACTCATTCGATGAAGTGGCTTCGGGTAATGCGCAGATGTACCACGCTGCCGAGTACTACTGGAAGGGTAAACACCCGGGCTGGGCGTACTTTACCGCGGTGCCATTTGGTCTAACCTATACCGAAATCAACGCTTGGATACGATTTGGTGGTGGGCAGGAGCTGTGGGATGAGTTGGCAGGCGGATATGGTCTCAAAGGTCTGATGTGTGGCAATACCGGGGTGCAGATGGGTGGCTGGTTCCGCAAAGAAATGAATTCTGCCAGTGATTTTAAGGGACTGAAAATGCGCATACCTGGTCTGGGTGGCGATGTGCTTGCCAAACTCGGTGCTTCGCCGGTGTCCTTGCCGGGTAGTCAGATTTACGAAAATCTGGTTTCGGGTGCGATTGATGCAACCGAATGGGTCGGCCCGTGGAACGATGCGGCGATGAAGTTCTATGAAGCGGCGAAATACTATTACTATCCGGGTATGCACGAGCCGGGGGCAATGCTGGCGTGTGGCATCAACAAGGATTTTTGGGATGCTCTGTCCGCCTCGGATCGGATGATGATTCAGGCGGCGGCGGCCATGGAAAATGATGTGATGATGTCGGAATACAACGCCAAAAATGGTGAATGGCTGGCGAAGCTAATCTCGGAACAGGGCGTGCAGTTGAAACGCTTTAACGATGATATTTATGATTCATTTGGCGAAGCGGCGGAAGAAGTATTTGCCGAAGTCGTTGAACACAGCGATTTGGCGCGCCGTATTCATCAGAGTTTCGTCACCGCACGAGCGAATATCGGTGCTTGGGCTAACATTTCCGACCAAGAGTATGTGAGTCAGCGCAACCGGGTGCTTGGACTATAGCGTTTTCAGGTCATGGCAAACGGAGTCATCTTGACTCCGTTTTTCATAGCGAATGCTGGTTATTAGAGACTGCGCATGAACCATGCAGATGACGAGAATCTCTAAAAAGCCCCCTGTCAGAGGGACTGGGGGGGCATGTTTGGGTTCCGCTCTCCGCCTGCGCGAGGACAGGTTTTGAGACTGTGCAAAAATATCCTGCCAAGCCGTGTTATGTGGAAAACCCTTGCGGATTTGGCTGTTTCACTGGGTTCCTGCTTTCGCAGGAACGACGATATTGGATTTTTTGCACGATCTTGTTATTTCCCTTAGCGCAATTCGGCGGTCGAATTTTGCGCGTAATCGTGATTCGATGTGATGTATAAAAGCCTAACTTCGGTAATGGTGTTGCGCTCGCTCGCAGCATTGATGATCGCGCTGTTGGGATTGTTTTTATTCAATAACTATCTGGTTTATTGGTGCGACTGGACTGAATTTTCGGTCACCCTCGTCGCTTTGATGTGGCTCCCCTCGTCATCCGCATTACCGCCCATATCCACTCACGGCTGGATTCAATTTCTCGGCTACGCGACCATATTGGTTGTAGTGCTGATGCTGGTGCGGCTCAGCGCAACAAGGTCGTTGCGTGATGATGCGGCTCTGTATGCGCGGCTGGCAGCCTATATCATTCGGGCAGCGTACTGGGCGGTACTCCTGATTGGGCTTTGCGATATGTTGATTTCCTTTTTGCGGGTAGAGGGCTTTCTCGAAGCCGTGGTCGGGGAAAGGCTGGCAATTCAACTAGGCATACCCGTTTTTCGCGGTAGCTATGTGCATTATCCGTTGCTGGTGATGTCGCTGGTGATTGCTTGGTTTTCCCGCTCACTCGGCTTTGTCTGGCTGGCAATAGGGGTGGTAATGGCAGAATTTCAGGTGGTGATATCGCGTTTCGTGTTTTCCTATGAACAGGTTTTTATGGGCGACCTGATTCGCTTCTGGTATGCCGCGCTATTTCTGTTTGCCAGTGCCTATACTTTAGCCCAGGAGGGGCATGTCCGGGTGGATGTGCTATACGCCCATTTCAGCAAGCGTGGCAAGGCATTGTCCAATATTATCGGCGCGCTCCTGCTCGGGCTTCCCCTGTGTTGGACCATCATGCTCTCGGGCATGTCCAGCAAGGGTTCCAGCATCAACAGCCCACTGCTTGGTTTTGAAATTTCCCAGAGCGGATACGGTATGTATGTCAAATACCTGATGGCCGGTTTCTTGCTGATTTTCGCGGTTTCTATGCTCATCCAGTTTGTCAGCTCGGTGCTGGAAAATGCGGCCACATTGCAGGATGAGTCGCCACAATCTGCACGGTCAAACGCCCCGATTCATTCGGCTACCTAACGATTGCTTATGGAATTGGTCTTTTTAGCCATTTTGTTGCTGTTGATGATTCTGGCGTTGACTGCCGGATATCCGGTTGCGTTCGCGCTCCCTGGCTCCTCAATCCTGTCCATTGCGCTGGCGGCATTATGTGGCTATCTGTTTGCCGGCGACCCCAGTGCTTATTTCGCTCAGGACGGTCCGGTCCAATGGCTCAGCGCAGGAGTCACTAATTTTCGTAGCCTGTATTGGGATGTCGAGCGCGATACCCTGATTGCCATTCCGTTATTCGTGTTTATGGGCATTATGTTACAACGCTCAAAAATCGCCGAAGATTTGCTGGTTGCGATGGCGCAGTTATTTGGCCCGGTTCCTGGTGGACTCGGCATTTCTGTTGTCTTTGTCGGCGCGTTGCTGGCGGCGACCACTGGCATTGTCGGCGCAACCGTCATTGCCATGGGGCTGATTTCGCTGCCAGCGATGTTGCGCAATAATTACTCCAAGCCACTGGCATGTGGAACCATTTGCGCCTCCGGCACACTTGGTCAAATCATTCCGCCGTCTATCGTCCTGATTATCCTTGCCGACCAGTTGTCTAACGCGGCCGGGCAGGCAAGCACCCTGCGTAAGTCGGAATACAAGGCTGCCACTGGCGAGTTCTCGATGCCGTCCGTGCTTGATATTACCTCAGCCAGTGCCGGTGATATGTTTATGGGGGCACTCGTTCCCGGTCTCATTCTGGTGGCACTCTATATGGCGTACATATTCATCAGTGCCCTGTTGCGTCCCGGCAGCGCACCGCCAGTGCCTTATGACGGCAAATATAATCGCCAATTTGTGTTGCGTGTGCTGATTGCGCTGGTGCCGCCATTGTCGCTCATCTTCGTGGTGCTCGGCTCCATCATAATGGGCGTTGCCACCGTCAATCAGGCAGGGGCTATCGGAGCAGTCGGGGCCATGATTATGGGTAGCTACCGGTTGATGGCAGGCAAGCCCAGAGCGTACCTGCCGGCGATACTCGCCATTGTTGCGACTATTGTTATTTTACTGTTGTTGAATCTGTTTGAGCTGAATATCAAAAATATCAAAACCGAGCGCGACCGTATTGGTATCGCCTTGGCAGTGGTGGCAGTGACCGTGTTGTTGGTCGCGGTGATATGGAGCGCGTGGCGCACCTACATGATTGATGATACCCTGCGTGAGGTCATGGTTGAAACGGCTAAAACAACCTCGATGGTGTTCATTATTCTCATCGGTGCCGCCATGCTCACCGCGGCGTTTCGTGGCTTTGGCGGCGAGCATTTGGTACGCGAGTTCCTGACCGGATTGCCGGGTGGATTCTGGACTCAGTTCATTGTTGTTATGATGGTCATTTTTCTGCTCGGCTTCTTTCTCGATTTTATCGAAATCGCGGTTGTCGTGGTGCCCATAGTCGCGCCCATTTTATTGGCAGACCCGGCGGCAAATGTGACCGCAGTCTGGCTCGGGGTGATGATTGGATTGAATATCCAAACTTCATTTTTAACTCCACCATTTGGGTTTGCGCTGTTTTATCTGCGTGGTGTGGCATCGGTAAAAGTCAAGACGACACATATCTATAAAGGCGCGGTGGCGTTTATCGTATTGCAGTTGGTCGCTCTCGTCATCGTTGGTTATTTTCCGGCACTGGTCAATTATATGCCCTATCGTACCCACCTGACATCGGAAACCGCGCCGCCGCCAGTCAATCCGAAATTACAGCTTTGCCTGGAGCGCAGAGTATTCGCCGAATACCGCAACCACCGTGCCGACATAATCAATGCCATCGACCGAGCGCGCATTTTAGATTTATCGCTTCTGCCCGAGGAATATCGCACTGCGCTGGCTGATAGTTTTGTCAAGGCGGCGGCGACCTTTGACATGGTTGCGCGAATTGATGCCGCCGAGTCGGTGCTGGACGATTATGTCGACAGTTATACTCCGCTTCAGCGCACAGTCAGGCGCATCCGTATCGAGATTAGAAAAATCGAACGAAACCTCGAGCAGATTGAAACCCGCTATCAAAGACTAAGACGCAATCCGGACACGGTGCAACAGCAACTGGAACCGCTGGAACAGGAAATCGCCCGCTTACAGCAGAGTAAACAAGCGTTACTGGATCGTATTCCGAGCAACTGGGTCAGCGCAAAAGCAACCTATACCGAGCTTACCGAAGCGGATAAAAAAGCCCGTCAGAGTTACCGCAGAAATGTCGATGATGCGTTTGAACCGCTCATCAATATCCGCAAGGTGATACAGCAAAATGAGGCGCTGGCGGCATTGAAAACGGCGTTAATAGATATCGAAAACATTATTGCCGTCCCCCTGAGCGCACCAGCAAGCGCGAAAATTAAACAATTAGAAAACGCATTCAGCGACCTCAGCGGCAGCCACCATATCAAATCAAAACTATCGAAATTACGCCGTGAACTAAAAGATGCTAGCCCTGATAGCCAAAGCCTAAACAAAGCGAACGCGCTATTACAACAAGCCATCACCCTATTCAACACAGAAGTCGAATGGCGCAGAGCGGCAGAAAAAACACTGCTGCCGTCTCTCAACCAATATAACGCGGCAATAAAAAGCACCATCGGTATTCGTTTGCAAAACCGCCTGACCACCGAGCAAGCAAAAGACATCGCCGCTTGCCAGTCAATCCATCGTGATATTTCTCTGGCGTTTTAAGCGGTTTTTGTGATGGGCTTAATGAGTGGCTATCGGGCAGACTATTGCAAAAAATATCGGAAAATAGTAAAAAAAGTATTGACGAGAAACCTTTGCATAAATCTGCCCAGGCATCGCTAAAATGGTGTTTATTCAAATAAACCATGAGGATAGCGTCACATGTATTGGAAACAAACCGCCCAATATATCAGTTGACCGGCTATGGTAAGGGTTATCGGCTGCGTGGGGCAACGGCTCGGTGAACTCGCCGCGCCGCCATTACTATCTGTCAAGACTTTAACGGTTCAGTTACCTTGCTGCACAAAGGCAAAATTCTGACCTACCGAACACTCCAAAAAGGAGAGACTGGCGTTACGATTGCCGATGGCAACAGCGTTCATAACCACGCCGATAAAGCCCTTCACCGACAACAAAAATCCGCATGGAGACCCGCACCAGACCATCCTCAGGCGGCGACCATTCACCCGTTGTCCAACCAGCACCGCCCCATAATGAATATAAAAAGGGGACATTTAAACTTTGGGTTGACAGCACGGAACTAAGTAAATGTCGGTTCCTGAGAGGTTAAGACCGGGCTTTTTTCCTGGCATGGCGTTTGCCCAATAGCTGGTTTAATTCGTACAGGAGATCCAGTGCTTCACGGGGGGTTGTATCGTCTGCAGAAAATGCCTTGAGCCTGGCAATCACCGCTTGTTCTTCAGGCCGGTTTTCTGGAAACAGGCTGGCCTGAGGAGGGGGTGCTTTTTTCGTTTTATTTTTGGTGCCTGCATAGTGATCTTCCAGATTGTGCAATTTTGCACGAGACTCTTCGATGACATGATCCGGAACTCCTGCAAGACGAGCGACCTGTAATCCGTAACTTTGGCTGGCTGGGCCTTTTTTCACGCTGTACAGGAAAACGATGTCGCTGCCGTGTTCCACAGCATCCAAATGGACGTTGGAAAGTCCAGCAGCATGCTCTGCCAGGGCGGTGAGTTCAAAATAGTGTGTAGAAAACAGACTGAAAGATTTTACTCGGCCGGCAAGATCATTAGCACACGCCCAGGCAAGGGCCAGACCGTCAAAAGTGCTGGTTCCACGGCCAATCTCATCTACTATTACCAGACTGTTTTCTGATGCGTTCCTGAGTATGTGTGCCATCTCAGTCATTTCCACCATGAAGGTGGAGCGGCCACCTGCGAGATCATCTGCCGCTCCAATGCGTGTAAATATGCGATCAATCGGGCCAATTTTTACGGATTTTGCCGGTACATAGCAGCCGGTATGAGTCAGTAATGTAATAATCGCGACTTGCCGCATGTAGGTACTTTTCCCACCCATATTAGGCCCGGTTATAATTTGCATTCGGAGTTTTTGGTCAAGTTGCGTGGTGTTTGCAATAAATTTGCTATCCAGAACCTGTTCGACCACAGGGTGACGGCCATCGATGATTTCCAGACAGCTCGATTCACTCAGTGCAGGTCGATTGAGATTGAGCCTCAGCGCAGAATGGGAGAAATTTGCAAGCACATCTATTTCGGCGATGGCGTTGGCGCAGTCGAGAAGCGGGTTAACAAAGGCTTCGAGTTTCTTCAACAGCTGATCGTATAACCATTTCTCTCGAGCCAGCGACTTGCTTTTCGCGCTCAGAATACGGTCCTCGAATTGTTTCAGCTCCTCGGTAACGAATCGTTCAGCGTTTTTAATGGTTTGCCGACGAACATAGTGCTCAGGCACTTCATTTGATTGCGACCGTGGCAGTTCGATATAGTATCCGTGCACACGGTTATAACGAACACGTAAATTTGCCACACCGGTGTTCTGTTTTTCCTGTTCCTCCAGCGCAAGTAAAAATTCATTGGAATCGCGCTGAAGGTGACGCAGTTCCCTCAGTTCTTCGTCGTAGTCATCTTTAAGTACACCGCCATCCCGAATCAGACTGGGAGGATCATCTTTAACGGCTGATTCCAGCAGCTTCCAGATTTCAGGGTCTATTGTTAGGTGTACTGCAAGGTCGTGTACTCGATGCGAAGCACTATTCTCGAGCAGTATGCGTGTTTGGGGAATCGTATCAGCTGCAATTTTTAATCGAACGAGATCCCGTGGACGCGCAGTTTTCATTGCGACTCGAGCCAGTATACGTTCTAGATCACCAATCTGGCTGAGCTGATCGCGAACATCCTGAAATTGGTGATTTCCCAGCAGCCAGTCAATGGCGTCATGACGGTTTCTCAAAACCATATGATCGCGAATCGGATTATTAAACCATCGCCGAATCATTCGCGCGCCCATAGGCGTCTTACATTGATCCAGAAGTCCGACAAGTGAAAGCTCAGTAGAACCATCCTGGGTTATTTCAATTTCCAAATTTTTCCTGCTAATCGGATCGATGATCAGGTGCTGATCTTCACGTTCAAACTCGATACTTCGAATATGTGATGTCGCGTCACCGTGTAAATCCCGTATATATTGAACCAGCGCGCCAGCTGCGCGGGTAGCGACAGGAAAGCTTGAACAGTCAAAAGAATCAAGATTTTGAGCTCCAAACAATTCACAAAGAATATTGTTTGCACGATCCTTCTCAAAGTACCACTCGGGTATCTCGGTTGTGAGATTCTCACCAGTCTTATCCGGTAGGTTATCCGGCAAGAGAATTTCTGCCGGATTTAACCGGAAGACATTTTCCAACGGAACGACCGACAATGGATACTGATAACCCTTAAATCTTGCGCTTGATATTTCCAGTGTCGCTATGCCAACAATATCCTGTTCAATGCAGACGGCCGCAGTGATATTTTCTTCGCGATCTGCAAGTAAATTTTCCTCAGTCAAAGTCCCCGGCGTAATGACACGTACCACTTTTCTTTCTACCGGGCCTTTGGAAGTGGCGGGGTCTCCAATTTGTTCGCATATCGCGACGGATATTTTCAGTTTAACGAGTTTGGCGAGATATTGATCAACACTATGGTAGGGGACACCTGCCATTGGAATGGGTGATCCGGCAGATTTTCCCCTTGCCGTTAACGTGATATCCAGTAGTTTTGCTACCTTTTCAGCGTCATCATAGAACAATTCATAAAAATCGCCCATTCGATAAAGTAACAGCGTATCGGGATACTCGGCTTTAATGCCGAGGTACTGCTTCATCATTGGCGTATGATTATCGCCTGACGCGACCTTACTGGTCTTCACGGTTTGTGTTGGCTCAGCCATACTATGGGCTAGAATTTGCCGTTGGTTTCCGTTTTGATAATGGCGAGCAGGTCGGTGAAAATATGCGGATTGGCGGCAAGTATATTTCCGGATTCCATAAAATTCTGTTCGCCATCAAAATCCGCTACAAGACCGCGAGCCTCGCGTACCAACAGACTGCCGGCGGCAATATCCCAGGGTTTCAGGCTGGGTTCCCAAAAAGCATCGGTACGACCGCTGGCAACGTATGCAAGGTCGAGTGCTGCGGAACCCGAGTGACGAATGCCACCGGACTTTCGAACCACAGCGTTAAAACAATTTAACCAGGCATCAAAATTTACTTGATCTCGAGCCGGGTATCCTGTCGTTACAATGCTTTGTCTGACCACATTATGCGCACTGGTACGGATTCGTTTTCCATTTAGCTGCGCACCCTGATTTCGAGAAGCAGTATAAATTTCGTTACGTAAAGGATCATAAATAACGGCATGTTCCATAACGCCTTTTTTACGTACTCCTATTGATACCGCGAAGTCAGGGTGGCCGTGGAGAAAGTTGGTGGTGCCATCGAGGGGATCAATAACCCATTGAAATTCATCGGATGTACTGTCAGCGGATGTTTTATCGCTGCCACTTTCCTCGGCAAGAATCTGATGATTCGGGTAAAGGTATTGAATCGTATCTACAATTTCGTCTTCTGCCATTCGGTCGACTTCTGTGACGAAATCATTGCGTCCTTTTTTCTCAACTGCGAGACGGTCAATTTGGTCAATATAACGCAGAATGATATTTCCAGCCTGACGTGCAGCCTTGATACCGATGTTTACAATGGGGTCCACTGGGGTTCCTCTAAAAAATTAAGATTTATTCATTCATAAATCACATTCCCATATAAGAGCGGATAAGGCAGAATCGCCGGCAAGAATGAAACTGCTGAATTATATCCGAGTCGTGCTGGTTGAACCTACCCATCCAGGCAATATTGGCGCCACTGCGAGGGCAATGGGTAACATGGGGGTTTCAAATCTGGTATTGGTTAATCCTGCTGACTTTCCCAGTCCAATTGCTAATGCCCGTGCTTCTGGTGCAGATCAGATACTCGAAGCCGCGACAGTCTGCGAATCGCTGGATGAATCGCTAAAGGACTGTACGCTGGTATTGGGTACAACTGCCCGAGACAGATCCATTGAATGGCCTGCAATGACGCCATGGGCTGCTATGCAGGCTGCAAAGCAGCGCCTGTCGGACTCTCCTGTGGCGATTGTGTTTGGTCGCGAAAGCAGCGGCCTAACCAATTCTGAACTGGACCGCTGCCACCATCACATTCGAATACCTGTGGAGGATTCGTTCTCTTCCCTGAATCTCGGATCTGCGGTTACGGTAATGCTTTATGAATTGCGTAAAGCCATGATTGAATCCGCAAGCAATGTCGACAATTCACTGGCAAGTGAGGGGTTTGCCAGTACTGATCAGCTACAGGGGTATTACCAGCATCTGGAGTCGGTTTTAACCAGCATTGAATTTATCGACGGCAGGTCATCCAACCTTATGAGAAAGTTAATTCGGTTGTTTAATCGGGCACATCCCACAAAAGAAGAAATCAATATACTGCGGGGAATTTTATCGTCTATCGAATACCAGAACCGAAAATGAGCGTTATCTCATTTCCATTTCGTATGTATTCCACAGGGTTTTGCCAGAAAGCTTATCGTACAAACCGCGTGCCCGATAGTTGTCGTCTGCGGTAATCCATCGTATTCTGGGCCATCCCCGCCGCCGTGTATCGCCGTGCCGAAAGATTTGTTCGGCGTGTTTTTCATCACTTGGCAGGCTTTAGTATCCTAATTTTGGGTTCACCTGATTATCGAGTGTTTTACCGTCAATATAGCGTTTAAGGTTTTCAAAAAACACCTGCAAAGTCATCGCTACATAAGCATTGCCGTCGTCTGCTGAAATATGCGGTGCAACGATGAGGTTCGGCGTGTTCCAGTATTTTGAGTCTTTTGGCAGCGGTTCTTGTTCAAATACATCCAGTATGGCACCGCCGATTGACCCGTTTTCCAGCTTTTCTGCAAGCGCTTCATAATCGACAACCTGTGCGCGACCAATGTTGACAATCCCAGCACCATGTTTGAGTAAATCCAGTCGCTCCCGACTAATCAGATTATTGGTTTCATTGGTCAATGGAGTCACGACAAAGAGAAAGTCAGCTTTTGGTAATACGTCGTCGATTGCGTCAACCGAGACCATTTCGTGTACGGCATCATTCATCTTTCCATGCCTGCTAACACCGATGACATTTAAGCCAATGGCTTTTGCGTGGGCTGCTACAGCTTGACCGATACTGCCAACACCTACCACCACTACTGTTTTACCCGCAATCGGTGTTGAATATATGGAATCATAAACGGCCGTCCTTTGATGCGTAACGATTGCAGGCATGGCGTTGTGCAGCATCAATATCGACATTAATCCAAATTCGCCACCCTTTGCGGCGTGAACGCCTTTGTTATTGGTCAGGATGACGCCTTCGGGAAGCCAGTCCATCGGTGTCAGATGTTCCACCCCAGCGCCAATGATATGAATCCATTTCAGTTTTGGGGCGATTTGCGCAAGGTTTTCCGTTGGCAAATTCCAGCTCACGAGGATTTCCGCATCCGCCATGGATTCAACAAAGTTCTCGGTATCCCAGTCAATAAACACGTCGAGCTGTTTAGCTAATGCCGCATAATCCGAAGCAGAATCATCAAAACGTTCTCGAGTAATGGTAAACACCTCTTCACCTTCTGCGGTATTGGGGAAGGTTGTCGGGGAAAAATGATTATTTTTTATATGAACTTTGATCATGAACTGGACTGTGAACGGGTTGTTGGTGAAGTGTTAAAGGTTTTTTAGTGCGCCGATAATAAACTGATCCCGTACCTCTCCTTGATACTCATCCCCCTGAAACAGAATAGCCATTACCTGGTCATTAGCCTGTTGCAGGGTTGAACTATCTTCCTGATCGGGTGAAAGCGGGGCAGAAATTACCGTGTCGCTTCCATAGGTATGAATAGCATCTTCATTTAAATTAGCTGGCTGGGGCGGCAGTTTACCTTTTTGTAGATTTCTACTGAGCTTTTTCAGGGCGCGCCTGTACAGTGCAACCCCGCGATCCGACGCAACAAGATGTTCTTTGCTGTGCTCAGAGATTCGACCCATTCCTTCGACGGCTTCGAGATCACCCGGGCTGCGCAATTTTTCTTCATGGCTTCTGTCGAGAATCTCTCCCTGTTCCATTCGTTCGATACCTTCCCTGGTGTTGTATTCATGGGGGTCACCGCGGTCACCAAAATTACCCCAGGCGTATGCGATGCAATTTTCATCATCAACCGGAACCACCCATCGGGTGAATGAACTGCGGCCGAAGTGTTTAATTTGTGTCCCATCCGCAGCGAATGCAGAACCGGATTGAGTAAAATTAGGTAAGATAAGTTCGTTCACCCGAATCCAGGCATTGTCTCCTGCTCGACGTGTCGCGGTTCCAAGAAATCTCAGTTTATCCCGTTCATAAAATTGATATTCACCGACCGTTCCGAAACCGTCGGTAAACTGGCTTTGATGGAGAAATGCGGTGTGCACCGGATCGACAATGGCATCAAGCACCTGAATCCAGTTACAGGCAAATGGTGTCTGGTAGGGTGACATCACCATATCAGGAATATCGTAGGCATCGTAGTGCGGGAATTCAGGTAATTCGTCGTAGGGGCCGAGATAGGCGAATATCAATCCGCTGTACTCTTTTACCGGATAAGCACCCAGTTTACAGTTTTGCTTAACTTTTTCTGTGGTTTCGGAATTACCCGGTTGGCCTGGTATATCGATGATGCTGCCATCAATATCAAAATGCCAGCCGTGATAACAACATCGTATACCGCGCTGATCAACTCGACCAAATTCGAGTGACGCACGCCGATGCGGGCAGTGTTTATGAACTAACCCAATACGGCCGCTGAGATCACGGAACAAGATCAGATTTTCACCCAGAACGGTTATTAATTTCGGTTGTTCGGTTAGGTTCTGAGTAAGATCAACCGGGTGCCAGTATCGCCTTAGCAGTTCGCCCATTGGGGTACCCGGAGCCGTTTGACTAAGCTCTTCATCCGGGTAGCCGGATTCGGTTTGTTGGTAACCGTTATAGGGGCAGGATAAGTTGTCAGACATGATGATATATACCGTGTTGCTATGCTTTGGACGATAACTGAAGTTGGTATTTTGATCAATCAGATACAGGCGATTTTGGGATTTTCCAATGCTGATAGCAAACAAGGGCTATAATGAAACTTGTCTTCTATTACAGGATTGAATATTAAGCGATGCGAAGAAACCGAAAAGCAAAGATAGTGGCGACATTGGGACCTGTTAGCTCAGACGAGAAAACCATAAGGGCATTGTTTGAAAAGGGCGCAGATGTGTTTCGACTCAATTTCAGTCACGGAAGTCATGATGATCACAGAGAAAGGGTTCGGATCATTCGACAAATCGAGCAGGAGGTCGGCCGGCCAATTGGTATTTTGATGGACATCCAGGGGCCAAAACTGCGGCTCGGGAAAATCAGGGATGGAGAAGCCAATATCAAGAAAGGCAGACACTTCCGCCTCGATCTCGAAAATGAACCGGGAAACAAAAAACGTGCGCCGCTGCCGCATCCGGAAATATTTTCAGCACTAAAACCCGGCAGTGAATTGATGATTGATGATGGCCGGGTGAGGCTTATGGTTGAAGAATGCGGAGACGATTTTGCCCAAACCACGGTTGTGGTAGGTGGAAAAATCAGCAACAACAAGGGGGTCAATGTGCCGGGGGTGATACTGCCGATTTCGGTGATTACCAAAAAAGACAAACAGGACCTGAGTTATGGACTGGATTTGGAGGTGGATTGGGTGGCGCAGTCCTTTGTGCAGCAGCCTGAAGATGTCAAGGAATTACAGACTCTGGTGAATGGGCGGGCGAAAATCATGGTTAAACTTGAAAAGCCCTCTGCATTGGATCGGCTTTCGGAGATACTGGAAATTTGCGATGGAATTATGGTTGCCAGAGGTGATCTTGGCGTTGAATTACCGCCTCAGCAGGTTCCGGTAGCACAAAAGCGGATTATTCGCACCTGTCGTCGGGTGGGTAAACCCGTTGTCGTCGCGACACATATGCTTGATTCAATGGTGACGAATCCAGTGCCGACCCGAGCGGAAGCTTCTGATGTCGCGACCGCCGTTTATGATGGTGCAGATGCAGTTATGCTATCAGCTGAATCGGCTGCGGGGGAATATCCAGTGCGTTCCGTTGAAATGATGAATGACATCATTGAGGAAGTTGAGGCTGATCCGCTATACCCGGCAATTATTGATTCGCAGCGCCCGGAACCGGACAAAACAACAGCGGATGCGATTTGTAGCGGCTTGCAACGAATTACCGATGTGCTGGCATCCACAGCGACGGTGACTTACACCGCTTCTGGGAGCACAACATTGCGTGCCGCGCGTGAGCGGCCCCACGCATCGATACTGAGTTTGACCCCTTTTGTGAAATCAGCCCGCTATCTGGCAATGGCCTGGGGAGTACACGCAGTAACCGTAGATGTGGCTAGCGAGGATGCTGATATCATGAATGTAATTGGTGTTGCGAAGAATATCGCGTTGGAAGAGCAGTTTGCAGAAGCCGGTCAACCCATCGTTATCGCAGCTGGCTTGCCATTTGGAACCTCTGGTACAACAAATTTGATTCATGTTGCCTGGATAGATTAGATCAACGAAGTTTGCTTATTTTCTCTGGCGCATGTCGATTCAACCACCAACTCAGTAAGTTCAGAAAAGGCGGGGAACTAATTTTTGTCGATGAGTTCAAAACAGGCATTGTGATCATCTGTTGAATCAGTATTTAACTGCGTTCTGAAAACTGATCAACTCCGAAGTATCAGGCCGAACGCTTGAAAATAGAGGTAAATCTCCATGCAGATGAAATATAAACGGGAACGTAAAAATCTGGTTTTACTCTCGTTAGTTGCCGTATTAACAATGTCAATCAACCCGGTCGTGCAAGCATCTGGCAGCGGCGGCTCTTCGGGTGGATCGAGTGGTTCTGGAGGCTCAGGCGGGGGATCGATTTTTGCCAGTTATGACGTAGGTAAAAAAGTCTTTTATGAAAAAGTGGTTTGCAGTCATTGTTTGTATAGCGATTTATCGCTGGAATCTGACCAGGTGGCGGAAATCCTACCCGATTTAAAAAGGTCGGGAACCATCGGTAAAACTTTGTCTTATCGTGAAAGAAAGTCCGTTCGGTATTTTGTAAAGAGGCGGTTTAAGATTTAATTGCAGCGATAGACCGGGCTCGGTACGACAACCAGCTTGATTGGTTAGCATCAAACGCGATGCTAATCGCGAAGTGCTCCAATTACATTGTATGCAAATAAATTCAGCCAATATGTAAAACAAGATCCAAAAAACGCGCCTTTGGCTAATCGTAGGTTTGAATCAGCGGGTTCAACGATCCCGCCTGACCGTGATGAATACCGCTTTAGCGTGAGTCTTTGTTGGTGAATACGTTATAATTCATTTTTGTTAACGAAGACATTTTCAAATGAATATTCACGAATATCAGGCCAAGTCCCTATTGTCGGATTTTGCTGTGGCTGTGCCAAAGGGTTCCGTTGCATTCAGCGTGGATGAAGCGGTTAAGGCGGCAGCGGAACTGGGTGGGCCGGTTTGGGTGGTCAAAGCTCAGATCCATGCAGGAGGACGCGGTAAAGGGGGCGGTGTAAAAGTCGTTAAATCCATGGATGAACTGCGCGAAGCCGCGAATCAGATTTTGGCTATGCAACTGGTTACGCATCAAACCGGACCGCAGGGCCAGGAAGTTAAGCGGTTATATATCGAGGATGGCTGTGATATCGCGCGTGAACTCTATCTGGGTATGCTTGTGGATCGGGGTAGTAGTCGTATTACCATGATCGCCTCCACCGAAGGCGGGATGGATATTGAACAGGTTGCGGTAAGTACACCTGAAAAAATACGTAAAGTCGTGATCGATCCAGCAACAGGCCTGCAGCCTTTTCATGCGCGAAAACTCGCGTTCGGTTTAGGTCTTGAAGGTAAACAAATTCGATCCGCAGTGCAGTTTATGCAGGGTATTTACAAGGCATTTAATGAGCTTGATGCCAGTATGATTGAGATCAATCCGTTGGTGGTGACAGGTGATGGAGAATTAATTGCGCTTGATGCAAAAATGAATTTTGACAGTAATGGATTGTTTCGTCAGCCAGCCGTCGAAGCGTTAAGAGATGAAGACGAAGAAGATGCAGCGGAAGTGGAGGCCAGTGAGCATGAGCTCAACTATATTAAACTGGATGGCAGTATCGGCTGTATGGTTAATGGTGCGGGCCTGGCCATGGCGACGATGGATATTATCCGGCTTTATGGTAGTTCGCCGGCGAATTTTCTTGATGTCGGAGGTGGTGCAACTACTGAACGCGTCACGATTGCGTTCAAAATAATATTGTCTGATCCTAATGTAAAAGGTATTTTGGTCAATATATTTGGCGGTATTATGCGCTGTGATGTGATTGCCGAAGGGATTGTTGAAGGGGCAAAAATTGCCAATCTGACAGTGCCGCTTGTTGTTCGACTCGAAGGAACTAATGTTGACCAGGGAAAGGATATTCTGGCGAATTCCGGGTTGCCGATAATTTCGGCAGACAATCTCGCGGATGCTGCGGAAAAAGTGGTTAAAGCGGTGGAGGGAGAGAGCTAATGTCTGTTTTAGTTGATAACAATACCAAGGTGCTGTGTCAGGGCTTTACCGGATCACAGGCAACGTTTCACTGCCAGCAGGCCATCGATTACGGCACAACAATGGTGGGTGGCGTGACTCCCGGAAAAGGCGGCCAAACGCATCTGGATTTACCGGTATTTGATACCGTTTCCAAAGCGGTGGCGCAAACCGAAGCGAATGCATCAGTAATCTATGTGCCTCCGGCTTTTGCCGGGGACGCTATCCTTGAAGCCATAGATGCTGAAATCCCCCTGGTTGTTTGCATCACTGAAGGCGTGCCGGTTCTCGATATGATTCGGGTAAAACGGGCGCTGGAAAATTCCAGCACTCGACTGATTGGACCCAATTGCCCGGGCATCATTACCCCTAACGAATGCAAGATTGGTATTATGCCGGGTCATATTCACCGCAATGGCAGTGTTGGTATCGTTTCTCGTTCGGGGACGTTGACCTACGAAGCGGTAGCCCAAACCACAGCTGAAGGGTTGGGTCAGAGTACCTGTATTGGTATTGGTGGAGACCCTGTGAATGGCACTAACTTCATCGATTGTCTGGATATGTTTTTAGGTGACCCCGACACCGAATCAATTATTATGATCGGAGAGATCGGCGGCACCGCTGAAGAAGAAGCGGCTGAGTTTATTAAACAAAACAAGGTTAAAAAGCCGGTTTGCGGATTCATTGCCGGTGTGACGGCTCCTCCAGGGCGCCGCATGGGTCATGCTGGCGCAATTATTGCCGGCGGTAAGGGCGGCGCTGGAGAAAAAATCGAGGCGTTGCAGAGTGCGGGTATTGCCGTTGCGGATTCACCTGCATCATTGGGTAGTACGCTAAAATCTGTGCTTTCCTGACATCGGATCGACTAACGTCCTCGGCATTTTTACAGTAGACCGACCATTGCTATACCGTTGCTTCAGGATTTAACAAACTTTGTCGTAAATTGATTACAATCGCGCCGATTTTCTTTCGCTCTTAAAGCATTCAATCATTCGGAGTAAATTTATATGAGCGCAGTCGAACAGGTGGTTGCCAAACGGGGTCATCCAGGCCGTGGCAAGAAGCGAGCTAAAGCCACTCCGAAGGGCAGGCAGGTTGTCCCGTCTGCTGAGCAACAGGTGCAGGATTTACTCCAGAATTTACCGCTTCGCCGAGATCTGCTGATTGAATATTTACATCTGATTCAAGACGAGTATGGGTGTTTGTCTGCCCAGCATATGGCTGGACTCGCTTCTATTATGAGGTTGTCTCAAACTGAAGTTTATGAAGTAGCCACATTCTACGCACACTTTGATGTCGTTAAGGAAAACGAGACTCCGCCGGCTGCAACCACAATACGGGTTTGCGACAGTATTGCTTGCCAGTTGGCTGGAGCAGAGACATTAATAAATGAATTACAGAAAGATTCGCTGGCCGATGTTCGTGTTGTTCGCGCACCCTGCATGGGGCGCTGCGATTCCGCACCGGTAGTAGAGGTCGGACATAACCATATCGGTAATGCTCAAAAGCAGGAAATTGTGGATGCCGTATCAACCGTATCAAATGGTTATACCCATGCTGGGCAATACGTCGATTTTGATCAGTATTGTAAAGAAGGTGGATACACGCTTTTGAAAGATTGTATGGCGGGCAAGCATTCCGTCGAAGATATTATTGCCAGGCTGGAGGCTTCTGAATTGAAAGGTCTCGGCGGCGCTGGTTTTCCCACCGCACGTAAGTGGAACATCGTCAGGAGTTTCGACGAACCCCGCTATATGGCGGTGAATGGTGACGAAGGTGAGCCAGGAACCTTTAAGGATCGACACTATCTGGAAACAGATCCACATCGATTTATTGAAGGTATGCTTGTTGCAGCCTGGGCGGTAGGTACTGAAATCAGCTACGTTTATATCCGCGACGAATATCCTGCGATTATCGATATTCTTAAAACCGAAATTGCCAAAATTCAGGCGGCGGGTTTGTCGGACCATCTGGAGATCGAAATCCGAAGAGGCGCAGGGGCTTATATTTGCGGTGAAGAATCGGCGATGATCGAATCAATCGAAGGCAAACGAGGTTTACCGAGAAATCGCCCGCCTTATATTGCAGAAGTCGGGTTGTTTGGACGGCCAACACTGGAGAACAACGTGGAAACCCTTTTCTGGGTTCGAGATATAGTGGAGAAAGGACCGGAGTGGTACGCAGATGCCGGAACCAACGGCCGAAAAGGCTGGCGGAGTTATTCGGTATCCGGCCGGGTAAAAACGCCCGGGGTGAAACTCGCGCCTGCAGGGGTCACGATTCGCGAATTGATTGATGACTACTGCGGCGGCATGCAAGACGGCGAGGAATTGAAGGCCTATCTGCCGGGTGGTGCATCTGGCGGTATCATGCCGGCGAGTCTGGATAACGTGCCGTTAGATTTTGGAACCTTGCAAGAGTACGGATGCTTCATTGGATCAGCAGCCGTGGTTGTTTTTAGCCAACAGGATAATATGAAAGATGTGGCATTGAATTTAATGCGCTTTTTTCAGGATGAAAGTTGCGGTCAGTGTACACCGTGTCGTGTGGGAACGGAAAAAGCAGTCAAAGTTATGCTGCAGCCGAAATGGGATGTGGATTTACTCAACGATCTGAGCGTGGTGATGACGGATGCGTCAATTTGCGGTTTAGGCCAGGCCGCCGGGAATCCAATAAATAGCGTGTTGAAATATTTTCCGGAGGATTTGTAAATGTCTGAAAAAATTACATTTAGCCTGAATGGTGAATCAGTAGGAGCCAATCCGGGAGAAACGATTTGGCAGGTAGCGAATCGGAACCAGGTGGAAATTCCGCACCTGTGTTACCGCCCGAAGCCGGACTATCGACCCGATGGGAACTGCCGTGCCTGTATGGTGGAAATTGAAGGCGAGCGCGTTCTCGCAGCATCCTGTTTAAGAACGCCTACCGAAGGGATGGTGGTGAAGTCGAACACCGATAAGGCGACAAAAGCGCAAACACTGGTAATGGAGTTACTGGTAGCGGATCAGCCTGAGCGTCAGATTGCTCATCAAAAAGATTCACGCTTGTGGCAATGGGCGGATAAACTGGAAGTGAAATCCAGTCGCTTTCCGAAGCGTGAAACGCCGGCTGCGGATATCAGTCATCCTGCCATGCATGTTGCTCTGGATGCCTGTATCCAATGTAATCTTTGTGTTCGTGCCTGCCGGGAAGTGCAGGTTAATGATGTCATTGGTATGGCAAACCGTGGGCACGAAGCAAAAATTGTTTTCGATTTCGACGATCCGATGGGAGAAAGCACCTGTGTGGCCTGCGGAGAATGTGTTCAGGTTTGCCCTACGGGTGCGCTGATGGAATCAACGCTGGTCGATGATGCCGGTGTAGCGAAATTCGAATCTACCGAACAAGCGCTTGATGAAACACACAGTGTTTGCCCGTATTGCGGTGTCGGTTGTCAGATTACTTATCAGACAAAAAACAACGAAATTATTGCTGTGCAAGGGCGAGAAGGTCCGGCAAATCGAAATCGTCTGTGTGTTAAAGGCCGGTTTGGATTTGACTACGTCAAACATCCTCATCGTCTCACGAAACCGCTGATCCGGCTCGATAAGAACAGCAAGTCGGGCGATAATGATCTTGATCCGGCCAATCCGTATAGCCACTTTCGAGAGGCAAGCTGGGAACAAGCATTGGATTTGGCGGGTAGTGGTTTGAAGCAGATTCGTGACAGCAAAGGCGGTAATGCACTGGCAGGTTTCGGATCAGCCAAGTGCAGCAACGAAGAAGCTTATCTTTTTCAAAAACTGGTTCGTACTGGTTTTGGCACCAACAATGTTGATCACTGCACGCGATTGTGTCATGCCTCTTCTGTTGCGGCATTGCTGGAAGGAATCGGTTCGGGTGCGGTATCTGCGCCGTTTAATGCGGTGGAAGATGCCGATTGCGTACTGGTGATAGGCGCTAATCCAATTAGCAACCACCCAGTCGCCGCAACATTTTTCAAACAGGCCGCGAAACGGGGTTCCTTGATCGTGATGGATCCAAGGGGTACGCAGCTAAAACGCCATGCTACGCATATGCTGCAGTTTAAGCCTGGTTCTGACGTTGCAATGCTGAATGCGATACTGCATACGATTTGTGAAGAGCAGTTATACGACAAATCGTTTACAGAAAATCATACAGAAGGGTTTGAGAATTTAAAGAAGCACGTAAAAGATTTTTCTCCAGAGAAAATGGCAGGTATTTGCGGGATTGATGCCGAAACGCTTCGAACCGTTGCACGAACCTTTGCTGCTTCGAAGGCGTCTATTATCTTCTGGGGAATGGGAATTTCACAACATGTCCACGGCACCGATAATTCACGCTGTCTGATCGCCTTATCGTTAATCACTGGACAGGTTGGTCGACCGGGAACCGGATTGCATCCGCTGCGTGGACAGAACAATGTTCAAGGTGCGTCAGATGCGGGACTTATACCCATGATGTTGCCCGATTATCAACACGTTGAAACTGCGGATTTGAGATCGCGATTCGAAGATGCCTGGGGTACCACGCTTGACCCAAATAAGGGATTAACCGTAGTGGAGATTATGGATGCAATTCACAAGGATGAGATCACTGGTATGTACATCATGGGTGAGAATCCAGCGATGTCGGACCCGGATGTCCAGCACGCGCGGAATGCCCTGGCGAAACTGGATCACCTGGTTGTACAGGATTTGTTTCTGACTGAAACGGCTTTTTATGCAGATGTTGTATTACCCGCTTCTGGATGGCCTGAAAAAGACGGTACCGTGACGAATACCAATCGTCAGATACAGATGGGACGGGCAGCACTGGATACACCCGGAGATGTCAAGCAGGACTGGTGGATTACCCAGGAAATTGCAAAACGTCTTGATCTGGACTGGAATTACCAGCAGCCGAGCGATATTTTTAACGAGATGACATCCGTGATGCCTTCGTTAAACAACATTAGCTGGGAACGTTTGTCAGACGAAAGTGCCGTCACCTATCCTTGTGATGCTCCGGATAAACCCGGCAATGACATTGTATTTGGCAGCGGCTTTCCCACAGACAGCGGTCGTGGAAAGTTGGTACCCGCAAATATTGTATCCCCGGATGAGTTGCCCGATGATGAATACCCGATGATACTAACCACTGGACGGCAACTCGAGCATTGGCATACTGGTGCGATGACACGAAGAAGCCGTGTACTGGATGAGATCGAACCTGAGGCTATTGCCACGCTGTCAACCAGTGCTTTGGCGCAGCTCAACGTCGAGCCCGGTGAAAAAGTACAGGTTTCAACCCGTCGTGGTGCGATTGAGCTGGTTGCCCGGGTTGATAATTCAGTGCCGGATAATATGGTGTTTATTCCATTTTGTTACGCCGAAGCTGCAGCGAATACGTTGACGAATCCTGCTTTGGATCCATACGGTAAGATTCCTGAATTTAAATTTTGTGCTGCAAAAGTAGAAGCTGCGTAAACTTTATACAAAATCCGGATCGCTATTAGACCATAGACGAACCAAATTTAATTTTCGGTTTACTATTGGTCGCAAGCAGATAAGATAGCTTGATCCGCTGGGAGTATGTTTCGGTACGCAAAATACCTCTGAATTTGCTCGAGGTATGAGTCTGGTACATGAGCCATTGCTGACCAGTATAGTAATCCTGAGTTGTATTTAAACCATGGGAAACCACTTTTTCTAACCATACAGACTGTAGATAGAACAAACAAATGAGTGATATTGAAATCGCGCGCGTCGCACCGATAAAACCAATCTCTGAAATCGCCGATAGACTCGGCATTCCTAACCACGCTTTGGTGCCGTTTGGCCACACCAAGGCAAAAGTTAGCCTTGACTATATTGAATCACTTAATGATAAGCCAGATGCGAAATTAATTCTGGTTACCGCAATAACACCCACCCCTGCAGGTGAAGGCAAAACGACAACCTCAGTGGGCTTAACGGACGGCATGAACAAGATTGGTAAAAATACCATGGTGTGTTTGCGTGAACCCTCGCTAGGGCCTTGTTTTGGAATGAAAGGCGGTGCTGCCGGAGGCGGTTACGCCCAGGTAATTCCAATGGAAGATATCAATCTTCACTTTACTGGTGATTTTCATGCCATTACTTCAGCGCACAGTTTACTGTCGGCCTTAATTGATAACCACATATACTGGGGTAACGAAGCCGGATTCGATACCCGGCGAGTAGGTTGGAGACGTGTTGTGGATATGAATGACCGCGCCTTGCGTCAGATTACACATTCACTGGGTGGTGTTGCCAACGGTTACCCGCGTGAAGATGGCTTTGATATCACGGTTGCATCAGAAGTTATGGCGATATTCTGTTTAGCGAAAGATGCAAAAGATCTGGAAGCGCGTTTAAGTCAAATCGTAGTGGGTTACACACGAGATCGTGAACCAATTCGTGCCAGTGCAGTAATGGGGCCCGGTCCAATGACTGTTTTATTGAAAGATGCGATCGCACCAAATCTGGTACAAACACTTGAACACAATCCAGCGTTTGTTCACGGTGGACCATTTGCCAATATTGCACACGGCTGTAATTCGGTTATCGCTACAAAGGCCGCGATGAAAATGTCGGACTATGTCGTCACCGAAGCCGGTTTCGGGGCAGATCTTGGAGCAGAAAAATTCTTCGATATCAAGTGTCGCCAGGCTGGATTGTCCCCGGATGCGGTTGTACTTGTTGCGACCATTCGTGCACTTAAAATGCACGGCGGCGTTGCCAAAGAAGATTTGACCAATGAGAATGTTCAAGCAGTAAAAGACGGCTGTGTGAATCTTGCCCGCCACATCGAAAACATTAAAGGCTTCGGATTGCCCGTTGTTGTTGCGATTAACCAGTTTAGCGCTGATACGTCTGCGGAAATGGCGGCGGTTCGTGAACTGTGCGAAGGTTACGGAGTTCAGGCAATTGATGCCAATCACTGGGCTGAAGGTGGAAACGGTACTACTGAATTAGCCCAGGTCGTGGCCGATATGGCAGATAGCGGTGAAGCCAATTTCACCACCACATACCCGGACGACATGCCGCTGTGGGAAAAAATCGAAGCCGTTGCTGCTAAAATTTATCGTGCTGACGGAATTACCGCGGATCAAAAAACCAAAAACGCGATTGCCGATTTACAAAACGGCGGTTTTGGTCATTTGCCGATCTGTATAGCGAAAACCCAGTATAGCTTTTCAACAGATCCGAACAGAAAAGGTGCGCCTACGGGGCATACGCTGGGCGTGCGTGAAGTTCGATTGTCCGCTGGTGCAGGTTTTATCGTCGTCGTTTGCGGCGATATTATGACGATGCCGGGATTACCGCGTGTACCCGCCGCTAATCGTATTCGTATCAACGACGAAGGCGAAGTCGAAGGCTTGTTCTAGAAAAAGTCTACAAAGGATACAGGTAATTTCTATCTAAACCTGTATCCTGCTTTTGTTTTCCTGATTTAACCCGGACTGTTCAAATGAGTCAGCAGTCTGTGTTTCCTTGTATCGGAAGCCAACACAACGCTCGATATCACGCACAAGGCAAAGTGCTTCCCGTTGTATTCAGCTTGAATACCCGCCCCAATAATCGTTGCATGAGCGCTGTTTTTATTGGAAAGCCATTTTGCGGACACAGCTGCAACGGTACGGATGTCTGTGAGATAACCTTTGTCCAGCAATACAGACTCCCGAATCCCGGTTTTGGAATTGAATAAATTCATCATACCGCTGCCACTGGGTAAACCGATTTTTGGGTTATCAAAAAATCCTGAGCTGATTTTAATGGCAAAATTTTCCAAACCAGGGAGATATGCAGTCTTGATGCAAACTTCACCATTATTTTCACGAATATCGAGTTGAAGCACAAGCGGCATGATCACTTGTTCTATTGCCAGGGTATGAAATGCATTCTCGATACGGCTGACAGCGTCCATATCCAACGGAACACATTCTTTTAATTCATCAGCATTGAGTAACAGGACTTTTGAGATGATTTTATCGCCAGGTCTTAATCGTAAATATTTGGCATGATGCCGTTCATTAAATTGTGATGCGTGTTCATATCAATATTTTTACCACTCACAACGATACCGGTTTTTCCGCAGTTCTGAAGTTTGCCGGCCAGTGTGGCTGCAATACCAACTGAACCGCTGCCTTCGATAATCTGCTGCTCATTGAAATAAGCATGACGGATCGCATCCGCGATTTCCATTTCTGTGACTAAAACGGTTTTATCGACGTTGTCTCGAACCAGATTGAAGGTATATTGATTATCCAGGCCAATGCCGCCACCCAAACTGTCAGCAAGGGTTGAAATTTCTGCAACATAAATGGGTTTGCCTGCGGCAATACTTTGATGCATCGCACAGCCTCGCTCCATGGATACCCCAATAACCTCGATCGACGGTTTTATTGATTTTGCGGCGAGTGCGATGCCGCCGCATAACCCGCCACCCGACAATGGCACAATAATCGTATCGAGATCGCCCATTTCTTCGAGCATTTCGATGGTTATCGTTCCCTGTCCGGCGATAATATCGGGCTGATCAAATGGCGCTACCATCGTCATGCCTTCTTCACTTACCAGTCGATCTGCTTCTACCTGGGCGTCATCCTGGCTGCGGCCCACGATTCGAACCTCTGCACCGAGTGCCTGGATCCCTTTAACTTTGTTTTCCGGAACCAGATTGGCCATGCAAATTATGGCTCTAATGCCATTTTGCTTTGCAGCGTAGGCCAGCCCTCGACCGTGATTTCCTGTCGAAACACAAACTACACCACAGTCGCGTTCCTGCTGCGTCAGATTAAGGATGGCATTGGTTGCGCCACGTAATTTGAAACTGCCTGTTTTTTGCAGACATTCCAGTTTCAAAAATACATCCGAACCCAGTTTTTCACTTAAAGAAGAGGACTGCAGAAACGGCGTGTGTGAAATTTGGCCATGCAGGTTTTCTGCGGCTTTTTTGATATCAGCGAAGGCGATCGTCATTGAAGTAAATTCTACGTGAAGAGGTTGGATTAACGCATAAAAACCGAATGGCTGGTAGTGACTTCGACCATCTGAGTGTTGTTGGCGATTTGCCCAGGTTGAGCCTGAAGAGGCTTAATCAGAATTAGTAATCCACTATATAAGTTAAATAAATTATTAAATTTGCAATACTTATACGATCATACGCGAAATCTAAAAATCACCCATTCTTCAGGTCAATCAATATGAGTTTTTATGAGGTAACACCAGCACAAACACGGCTTCAAAGAAGCGAACTAGCGGTACCGGGATCGAATCCTGAGATGTTCGAAAAAGCGGCAAATAGCGAAGCCGACTATGTTTTTCTCGATTGTGAAGACGCGGTTGCTCCAGACGATAAGCTACAGGCGCGTAAGAATATCATAGCGGCCTTGAATGATATTGATTGGAAGGGTAAGGGAAAGACCGTATCGGTTCGAATTAACGGACTTGATACGCACTACATGTACCGCGATGTGGTGGACATTGTGGAACAGGCGGGACAAAACCTCGATACTATTTTGATACCCAAGGTTGGTTCAACTGCCGATATCTATACGGTCGATTGTATGGTTTCACAAATTGAACAGGCGGTTGGTATTGAGCACCGAATCGGTCTTGAATGTTTGATTGAAACGGCGTTGGGAATGGCGAATGTGGAAGATATTGCCCAGTATCAAAGCGGAGGTGTGTCCAGACTCGAAGCGCTGCATTTTGGTGTGGCAGATTATGCCGCAAGTTGTCGCGCACGAACCGTGGTGATTGGTGGGTTGAATCCGGATTATCCTGGGGACCAGTGGCACGCCAGCTTACAGCGAATGCTGGTGGCCTGCCGTGCATACGGGCTGCGGGCTATTGACGGCCCTTTTGGAGATTTCAGTGATCCGGATGCATTTATCGCCGCGGCAAAACGCGTTGCAGCAATGGGATTTGAAGGAAAATGGGCAATTCATCCTTCGCAAATTGCACTGGCTAACGAAGTGATGTCGCCACCAGCTGCGGAAGTTGATCGAGCAAAACGTGTCCTTATTGAACTGGACAAAGCGGCCAAAGCAGGAAAAGGTGCAGCCTCGCTGGACGGTAAGCTGATCGACGCCGCGTCGGCAAGAATGGCAGAAAATATCGTTCGTCAGGCCGATGCCATCGAACAAAATCAACAAACCTAACGGGAGATTAATCGTGGAAGTACATGAGTATCAAGCCAAGCAGCTTTTGAAAGAGTTCGGTGTAAACGTTCCCCCGGGCGGACTGGCATACAGCCCAGAGCAGGCGGTTTATCGCGCCAACGAACTTGGCGGTGATCGCTGGGTCGTAAAAGCGCAGATTCATTCTGGTGCTCGCGGTAAGGCCGGCGGAATCAAATTTTGCACATCAACTCAAGAAGTCTGGGATTCCGCAGAGTCGTTACTGGGTCGAACTCTGGTAACAAACCAAACCGGTCCGGAAGGTAAAACGGTCTACCGATTGTACGTTGAGCCTGCCACATCAATTAAATCTGAATTATATTTTGGTTTGGTACTGGATCGAAGTCACGAATGTATTGTTGCTGTAGGCTCCGCCAGCGGTGGAATGGATATTGAAGAAGTATCCGAAAAACAGCCAGACACAATCATACGTATAAATATTGAACCGGCCGTGGGGATGCAGGCATTTCAGGCGCGGCAACTGGCGTTTAAATTAGGCTTAAAGGGTAAGCCGGTTCATCAGGCAGCAAACCTGTTTCTAAAAGCTTATCGCTCATTCCGCGATCTCGATGCGACCATGCTCGAAATCAACCCGCTGACCATTACAACCGCAGACGACGTAATTGCGCTTGATGCAAAAATGTCTTTTGATGATAACGCCTTGTTCCGGCGGTCTAACATTTCAGAATTTCGGGATAAGTCACAGGAAGACCCAAGGGAAATGGAGGCCGCTGATCGTGGACTAAGTTACGTCGGTCTCGACGGTAATATCGGTTGCATCATTAACGGAGCGGGTCTGGCGATGGCAACCATGGACATTATCAAGCTGAAGGGGGGGGAGCCCGCCAATTTTCTTGATATCGGTGGCGGGGCTTCACCTGAGCGTGTGGCAAAGGCCTTTCGACTGGTTCTTTCAGATCAAAAAGTAGATGCCATTCTGGTCAATATATTTGCTGGAATCAACCGATGTGACTGGGTTGCTGAGGGAGTGGTACTTGCTGTCAAGAAATTCAAACCGGAGATACCTGTAGTGGTTCGTTTGTCGGGTACAAATGTAGAACTGGGACAGCAAATCATCAAAGATTCTGGCCTTGGGATTATCTCTGCAGATACCCTGGACGGTGCCGCTGAGGCTGTGGTGAATTCAATTAAAAACGACAACGCAAGTAACTGAGGATAACAAAATGGCAATACTAATTGACGAAAATACGCGTATCCTCATTCAGGGATTTACCGGCCAAATGGGCAGTTTTCACGCCGAGGAAATGATCCAATACGGTACCAATGTTGTCGGTGGAGTGACACCGGGAAAAGGTGGAGAAACGCATTTGGGATTACCGGTGTTTGATTCGGTGAAAGAGGCCGTAGAACAAACGGATGCACAGGCCAGCATCATTTTTGTTCCCCCTCCATTTGCATCGGACAGCATTATGGAAGCGGCAGAGGCGGGATTAAATTATTGTGTGTCAATTACCGATGGTATCCCCGCTCAGGATATGCTTCGCGTGAAACGGTATATGCGTAGATTTAAAAAAGATCAGCGTATGTGCTTAACCGGTCCTAACTGTGCCGGAACGATTAGTCCAGGCAAAGCGATGTTGGGAATTATGCCAGGGCATATTTATTTGCCAGGCCGGATAGGTATTATTGGCCGATCCGGAACGCTGGGATATGAGGCGGCGTCTCAGTTAAAAGCAATAGGTATTGGTGTTTCTACCAGCGTTGGAATTGGCGGCGACCCCATTAACGGGAGTTCTTTCCTGGATCATCTGGCACGCTTTGAGGCAGACCCGGATACCGACGCGGTAATTATGATTGGTGAGATCGGTGGTCAGCAGGAAGTAGATGCGGCGCAGTTTTTTGCCGAGAACATGAAGAAGCCAGTGGTTGCCTACATTGCCGGGTTAACTGCACCGAAAGGCAGAAGAATGGGTCATGCGGGTGCCATTGTTTCCAGTGTTGGCGAAAGTGCAGCTGTAAAAGTGGAGATACTAAAACAGCGCGGAATTGATATCGTGCCGTCACCAGCGGAGTTTGGTCCGACTGTTCAGAACGTGTTATCAAGGGTTGCATAGCGTTGGCAAATTTGAATATTGCGCCGTATTTGTGATATAAGATGTCGCGATAAGTTCAAAATTAAACAACCTTCATTTAATAGGTGGCACCATGATTATTTATCCTGATATCGAAATACATAATGGACAGTGTGTGAATCTTAAACACGGCAGTATCGACGATCCGACTGTATTCGACATCACCCCCGAAGAAGCAGCGATGAAGTTTGAGAATGGAGGTGCTGAATGGCTCCATTTGGTGGATCTGGATGGTGCATTTGAATATCTCGGCGAGAATTCAGAAATCATGCGCTCGATCATTGCCAAGTCAAATATTCCAGTCCAGGTAGGTGGCGGTATTCGCTCAATGAGCTCTGTGGACTGGTGGATGGATGCGGGTGCAGAGCGAGTTGTGCTCGGTACAGCAGCCGTGGTTGATCAACGGTTGGTAGAAGAACTGTGTGTGAAATACCCTGACCGTATTCTCGTGAGTATTGATGCCAAAGGTGGCAATGCGGTTTCTCACGGATGGAAAAATGTGTCCACATTTTCTGCCATTGAACTGGCAAAGCGGTACGAACGGAGTGGCGTTGCAGGTATTATCTACACCGACATTGATCGATACGATGAAATTGCGGAAAGCAGTATGGCAAATACGACACAAATGGGTACCGAGTTGAGCTGTCCTGTTATTTCCAGTGGGACGATTCGGGATTTGGATGACGTTTCAATTTTGGCGAATTTGCCAAACATTGCTGGAGCTGTGGTTGGCTGGGCGCTGTTCCACGAAAAAATTTCGATTGAAGATGCGGTTGCTACTGCAAATCAGATGCCGACAAAAGCCGCGTTTATGTAGTTAGAATGACTTTGCAATCCAGCCTTGTTTGCAGATGTTGATTGTCCATTTTCAGGGGTAAGTCACTCTCACCAAGAAGCTGTTGCGAATATCATGATCTCTTCTCATCGCGTGCGGAACGTCCACGGTGATGATCAGGTTTTCATATCCCGCAATATCTGCGCGAGCTAAAATATCGTCTTCGATATTCTCATCTTTTGGCAGATAAAGCTGGAACCATGCGCAATCTCCAGCGTCGCTAAAAATCGTTTCAAGGTCGGCCATTGCGAAGCTTGAAGCGCAAAATGGGATGTTATGGTTTTTTGCAGCTGAGGCTATGTGTTCAGCAGAATGTGGCCACGTTATACCGCCTAATCCAACCGGTGCAGAATACGGTTTTCCCAGAAAAGGTGTTTCCAGTTCTGTTTCAGATGCGTCAACCAAATAGTCCGGGGTGAATGAATCTCGTCCAATGCCTGTCGGCTTCGACGTACCGAGCCGCCATTTCCCATGCCGCAGTACAAGTAGTCCCATATAAAGCGAGGCAATTTTTTTTTGCGCCGCCGACTCCATTTCAGCAGTACCGGGAAATTGGCGGTTTAGATTTAGCTCCACTTTGTAGGTGATTGCTCGCTATTCGGGAGGCACAGTATGCCAATTGCCGTCGACAGTAAAAAATTCGGTTTCATTGTTTCGATAGAATTGTGTCTCACCCGCTTCAACTAACAAACTAATCATTCTGGGTATCGCCATGTTCTTTTCCTGGGCTACAGAAACAATCGCATTCACACCAATTTCGTCGATTAACTGAAACGGTCCTTTCTGCCATGCGAAACCCCAGCGCATTGCCCGATCAACATTAACAATATCGTCAGCAATTTCCGCTACCAGATCAGCCGCATAGTACAGTGTTGAAAACATTAGCTCACGAACCAGTTCTCCTCTGGCATCAGATTGATTAAACAAGGAATGAAAACTGTTTTCGTTATCTGCCAAAGTGATCTGTTGCTGAACTTTCCAGCTGTCGTCAGTGATGTCGAAAATCTCCATATACTTGCTGCCATCATCATTACGGATGAGTTTGTAGAATCCGCCGCCGGTTTTTCTGCCGAGTTGGCCATTGTCGTACATACGTTGGATACTCGGTGTCAGGTTGATGAACTGCCGGCTAAAATCGTTCTCAGGAAGGTTTTCGAACAGGTTTTTATTGACGTTAACCATGACATCAATACCGATCAAATCCGTTAACGCATACAATCCTGTGGCCGGCAGGCCAATGGGTTCACCTAATACCGCATCAATTTCTTCAATGGACAGGCCTTTTTGCATGATTGCTTTTTCCGCTGCGTGTATTCCAGCGTTAATCCACATGCAGCCTATTCGGTTGCCGATAAAATTCACTGTGTCTTTTGCATAAACAACGCCTTTACCCATACGACCGCCAAGAAACGCTGCCAGGCTGGTTATCACTTCGGGACGTGTATGCTCACCGGGTACGAGTTCAACCAAACGCATCATGTGTACGGGATTAAAGAAGTGGCTTACAGCAATATCCTGCTGTAAGCGCATTGGCATATCAGTGTATATATCACGCAGCGGGATTCCTGAAGTATTGGTCGAGATTATGGACCCTTCGGAACGGTATTTCTCAATATTGAGAAATACCGCACGTTTGATTTCGACGTTTTCGACTACAGCTTCACAAATCCATTGGCAATCCACAAGCTTGTGACTATCCTCATCAAACGATCCAGTGGATATGCGCGATAAGGTTGCTTCATCCTCAACAATGGGTGAGCGCCCCGAGAGCAGCCTGGGCAGTGCGTCGTCACAGGATTCTTTCGTCAGGTCAAGAAGAAGAACGTCATGACCCGCATTGGCGCATAGCGCGGCGATGCCCAGTCCCATTGTTCCTGATCCCAGCACTGCTACGTTTTTGATATCTGTCATTTTAATAGTTTTGCGGTGTCGGCCTGCCTTACAGCAGGCCATTAGGGTGAAAGGGTGTGCGGACTATACTTCTCCGTTTGCAACCATTTGACGTAATACAAATTTTTGTATTTTACCAGTTGAGGTTTTCGGCAACGCTGTAAAGACGACATGTTTAGGGCGTTTATAGTGCGCCATATTGTCTTTACAGAAAGCGATTATTTCTTCTTCGGTAGCTTGTTCTCCGGGCTTTAGTTCAACAAAAGCGCATGGTGTTTCTCCCCATTGTTCATCAGGCTTGGCTATTACTGCGACTGCCGCGACTTTGGGGTATTTATATAACACCGATTCGACTTCAATTGAAGAAATGTTTTCTCCGCCGGAGATGATTATGTCTTTCAACCGATCCTTAATTTCGATATAGCCATTCGCCTGTACCACCGCCAAATCACCGCTATGAAACCAGCCGTCCTTAAAGGCTTCACTGGTTGCTTCCGCGTTCTTGTAATAACCCTTCATGATAGGGTTGCCCTGAAGAACGATCTCGCCAATTTCCTGGCCATCTGCAGATACATCACTGCCGCTATTAACGTCGACTACCCGTGCAGCGTCCATCATTGGAAATCGTACGCCCTGGCGAGATTTTATTTCCGCCTGTTCTGCTATCGTCAGATTATTCCATTCATCCTTCCAGTCACAAAACACCACATGCCCGTAGGTTTCTGTCAGCCCGTACACATGGATGACATTAAATCCCAGATTCTGGGTTTGCTCTAATACCTTGCTTGGCGGAGGTGCTCCTGCGGTCATAACCTGAATCGTGTAGTCAGGAATATATTTTACGTCGTCTGGTGCATTGGCGAGCATGGCCAGAACAATGGGCGCGGCACCGAAATGAGTAACGCTGTGATCGCGAATCGCTGAAAAGATATTTTCCGGCGTAATTGTACGATTGCAAATCAAGGTGCCGCCCATCAGTGCCATGGTCCAGGCATGCCCCCAGCCGTTGCAGTGGAACAAGGGCACAGTATAAAGATACCGGGGATGCTTTTGAATTTGCCAGGCTGCAACCGTTCCCATGGACATGAGGTATGACCCACGATGATGGTAGACCACCCCTTTGGGCCGTCCGCTGGTGCCTGAAGTGTAATTGAGTGTCAGTGCATCCCATTCTGAATCGGGTAATCCCCAATCTGCGTTGTCGTCCCCTGTTTGCAGTAACGCTTCATAATCCATCCTGCCGAGCAGGTCGCCCGATCCTTCAGGAGGCTGGGATTGGCTGTCGACAATATCAATAATAGTGGGTGGATTATCCAGTTTGCTCAGTGCGGTGGAAATGACATTTGAAAACTGGGTGTCCGTGATCAATACTTTGGCATCACCGTGTTCGAGTAGGTAAGCCACCGTATCCGGATCCAACCGGGTATTGATTGCGTTTAGCACACCACCGGACATGGGCACACCAAAATGTGCTTCTGCAAGTTCCGGGGTGTTCGGCGCCATCATTGCCACGGTACTGCCTTTCTCAACACCTAATTTTTTCAACGCTGAGGAAAGCTGGCGGCAACGTTTGGAAGTTTGTTTCCAGTTGTACTGACGGTTGCCGTAGATAATAGAATCGTGAGTTCCATAAACATCGGCAGCCCGCTGTAAAAAGGAAATCGGAGTGAGTTGGACATAGTTCAATCCGTTTACCTGATCGAGAGACGCGTAATTTTCTTGCATTATGTATAGGTTGGTGTTGATCGTGTGCCTGGTGGATGCGCTGGATTAGAGCATTTGCAGGATTTGTTTCAGAATCAAATAATTTTATAGTTATGAGACTTTTGCATAATCCACAAAACACCCATCGTAACTCACAAACAACGTGATTTTTTATAAATTTGCCTCATTTTTTCGCCCATGTTCTCTCAATCATCAATACGACACCAAAAAAGCCTCTATTTCGGCACTTTAAACCGCTTTTAGTGGGTTTTAATCTGTTTTATTGCCCATTTAGGCGCAACTCTCCTTTAAACGTTGCAGTTGTTTGAAAATAGTCATCCCAGTTTTAAGGTTATGGCTCATGGCAATGAGCTGTGCTCGAGCTTTGTTTCTGGCCAACCCCATGTATCTTGCCTTGCCTAATCCGTGATGCAGTTTGAGCAAACCAAAGGCGCGTTCAACCACATAGCGGACACTGCTATACATTTTATTCAGTGCTTTTTGTTGCGCCGTGGCGTGTTGCGATAAGCCCGGTGCAGGATTCTATTGTTTTCTTTACCCAGTTTTCGGTCGTTGTCTTTGTTGGTGCTGGTGCCTTGTGGGTATAAGCACTGTCTGCATAAACTTGTCCGCGCCTATCGCCTAACAGATGTTCAAACTCCCCAAAATCATGCAATGAATCATGTACATCATCTAGTTTAGACAATGATTTACCTAATTACCACTATAGATAAGTGGCTCTACCCCGTATATAATAACAGTCTATCTATTTAATTCATAAGGGGTGCGTCGATCTTTCGGCGCACCCCGTTTTCTTTACGCTTATTACTCAGGAGAGAACGAGTATGTCTGCTGCTACAGACTATGAAGATCAACCCTGGCTTGACCCGGATGCGGTTCCTTTTATTCGGCTAAAAGGAATCACCAAGAATTTTGGTAATTTCACCGCGGTTAGCAGCGTTGATCTTGATATATATCAGGGTGAGTTGTTTTGCCTGTTGGGTGGTTCAGGTTGTGGCAAATCCACGTTGCTGCGGATGCTGGCTGGCTTTGAAACCCCTTCGTCAGGCAGTATCACCATTGATGGTGTGGAAATGGGGGACGTACCGCCATACGACCGTCCGGTCAATATGATGTTTCAATCTTATGCTTTATTCCCGCATATGGATGTGGAAAAAAATGTAGCTTATGGCCTGAAAATGGATGGAGTTGGAAAAGAAGAAATACGGCTGCGTGTGGCGGAAATGCTGGCCATGGTTGAGTTGACCGATTTTAGCAAGCGCAAGCCGCATCAGTTGTCGGGTGGACAAAGGCAGCGGGTTGCACTGGCAAGGTCTCTGATCAAGCGACCAAAGGTACTATTGCTGGATGAGCCGCTTGGAGCGCTCGACAAGCGGTTACGGGAACAAACGCAGTTTGAGCTGATGAATATTCAGGAAAAATTGGGAATTACATTTATTGTTGTTACCCACGATCAGGAAGAAGCGATGACTTTATCGACACGAATAGCGGTTATGGATGCAGGTAAGTTCATTCAGATCGGTACGCCTACTGAAATTTATGAATATCCCCAAACCAGGATGGTTGCTGATTTTATCGGTTCAGCAAATATGTTTGAGGGTAGGGTTTCTGAATCCAAAGATGGATTTACTACTGTTAACACGGTGGATGAATCTACGGTGTTTCATTTGCAACATGATCAGCAACTTCGGGATGGCAGTAAAATCTGGGTAGCATTACGGCCTGAAAAAATTACTGTTTCCACTGAACCGGTTAATGACAATGGCTTAAATCAGATGAAAGGCGTTGTTCAAGACATCGGTTATCTGGGAAACTTTTCGACATACCGAATCAAACTCCCGAATAATAGTATCGTCTCAGTAACGCTGCCCAACCAAATTCGCCCAAAGGGTGGCAGGCATGTCGTGGAATGGGAAGATGAGGTTTATCTAACCTGGGATTCTTCGAGCCCGGTTGTGCTTACACGATAATGAAAGCAAAGTAATCGACAGCAATACCGTGGCAGAGGAATTACAAACCCCGGAGTCTGTGGAAACACAACCGCAACGGTTAGATTTTTCTCGCGCAGCTAATTTTGTGCAACGCCACTGGAAGCAATTTGTAATCGGGATTCCATACTTTTGGTTGTTGATATTTTTTCTTGCACCATTTGCCATCATTCTGAAAATTAGTATTGCAGAATCTCTTATAGCAAGTCCGCCATTTTCGCCTTTGTTTAACTGGGCGGATGATGGTGTTATGCAAATCAGGGTTATCTTTGATAACTATAGTTATCTTTGGGAGGATGAACTCTATCTTGATACGTATCTAAGTTCGATAAAAATATCTTCCATCTCTACCGTCTTGTGTTTGCTCATTGGGTATCCCATTGCATACGCCATTGTTACCTCATCGCATACTGTCAAACATGTGCTGTTGATGCTGGTTATTCTGCCTTTTTGGACTTCGTTCCTGTTAAGGATTTACGCCTGGATGGGGCTGCTTGCCGACCAGGGTTTGATCAATGACTTTTTTATCTGGATTGGATTAATTGATGCTCCAATTCGTCTATTGTATTCCGAGTTTGCCGTGTATTTAGGCATCGTTTATACCTATATACCATTCATGATTTTACCGTTGTATGCCAATATGGAAAAACTGGATATGACGCTGCATGAAGCGGCGGCAGATCTTGGTGCCCGTCCGGTTAAAATATTTTTAACCGTAACGCTGCCTTTAACGATCCCGGGAATAATCGCAGGCTCATTGCTGGTATTCATTCCAGCGACTGGTGAGTACGTTATTCCTGATCTGTTAGGTGGCGGAAATGTGCAAATGATTGGCCGGCTACTCTACAACGAATTCAATCTAAATCACGATTGGCCTGTGGCTTCAGCTGTTGCCATTGTTTTACTGATTGTCCTGGTACTACCAATGATGCTTTACCAGCGTGTGCAGGCTAAAGAAGCTGAAGCGGAATAAATAGACACAAGCAAAGTTGAAGATGCAGAAAAAGCGCTCTACATTCCTGTTTTCATTTCTCTGTTTTGGGATGGCATTTTTGTATATTCCAATGATTGTAATGATTATCTATTCATTCAATTTTTCCAAAATTGTTCCCGTTTGGGGTGGCTTTTCGACTCGTTGGTACGCAACTTTGTTCGAAAATGAAAAGGTGTGGGATGCGCTGACGCTGAGCCTGAAAATTGCCGTGGTAAACGCAACATTCGCAACTTTACTGGGCACGCTTGCCGGATTAGCGTTGGTCCGGTTTGGGTATTTTAAAGGCAGAACGCTTTTTGGTGGAATGATCACCGCGCCGCTGGTAATGCCTGAGGTTATAACCGGGCTATCATTGCTGATGTTGTTTATCACGCTTAAGGAGTTTATCGGATGGCCTGACAAGCGCGGATTTACCACGATCACTATTGCTCACATTACATTTTCACTTGCGTATGTTGCGGTGATCATTCAATCCAGGCTCGCCGGAATGGGACAGTCTCTTGAGGAAGCGGCAATGGATCTGGGAGCAAAGCCGCTGCGGGTTTTGAAAGATATAACTTTTCCGTTGTTAGCGCCGGGAATGCTATCCGGTTGGCTGCTGGCTTTTACCTTGTCGCTGGATGATCTGGTTATTGCAAGCTTTGTCACCGGCCCAGGATCGACAACGTTGCCGATCATGATTTATTCGCGTATACGCACCGGACTCAAGCCGGATATCAATGCACTCGCTACAATTATTATCCTTACCGTTGCCATTGGTGTAATTATTGCGAGTTGGCTAATGTTCCGACAGCAAAAACAAAAGGATCGGGATATGCAGCTCGCAACGGCAGAGAACAAATAGGAGTTTCCAGTCGTATCTATGCCCGACTGGCGATCAGTTCGTTATTCGTATCAGCGATTTTGCCTGTTCCCGGGTGATGTTTTAGTGAAGCGACAGGCAGAAGTGACTGAATTTGGTGATGGAAATCTTGTACGCCTTGTTCAATTGACGATAGATTCGGTTCTGGAAATACGCTGGATTTCATTCCATCCTGCATTGCACGCACGAAGCTTTCATCTTCTCGTTCAGTCTCAAAATTGATTCGTCTGTTTAAATATTGTGCCGCGATTGCCTCTCTTCGGTCATCAGCAAGGGCGTATGAACATCCTCGATAGATTGTCTGATCAATCGATACAGGAATCGTCATATAAAACTCGATAGAGTCAGGATACAAACCATAAACCATGCTTGGAAAGGTTGAGCTGTACTGCCACAGCCTCTGATTTTCTTTCGGTAGATGATCATATTCGGGCAGCAGGTTTTGATAATGCTTCACGCTCCAGAAATTTCCCGGTTTTTCGTTAATATATCCGTAGGACAGAGTATTGTTTGCTATTTTGGTATCGGTGTAACTTTTTCCATAGAGTTGCTGTAAAGCAGGGTGGCCAACGGGTACATGATAACCTTCGTTATCGATATCGTGTATTACCTTCCAGTTATAGGGTCGAAGCTGATGGAATTTGGATCCGCAAATCGGCACCATGTTTTCAATTTGGTATGGTTCAAATAGATGTTCCACCGACTGCATCGATGCATTGACAGAGTCTCCTCCCGAAATGAATCGAACAAATACAAAACCTTGCCAGATTTCCATATCCAATGAGATCAGTCGGTTTTCTGCTTTATTGAAGTTAGCAAAAGTTGACTCCGCAGGCACCCCAATAAGGTCCCCTTCCAGCCGGTAGGTCCAGCCGTGAAAAGGGCAGGTTAATGCGTGACCACATTGACCCGATTTTCTGTCCAGAAGTTTGGCTCCCCTATGTCGGCAAACATTATGAAACGCACGAATTACGCCATCATTTCCCCGAATTACGATTGCTCTTTCATCGACCGCATCTAATGTAAGATAGTCCCGGGGTGCTGGAATTTCGCTGGTATGTCCAACTAGCAACCAGTTTTTACGGAATAACGCCTGTTTTTCCAGCTCAAGAAATTCATCATCCTGGTACGTCCAGACAGGAAGGCAATCACTTAACTCATTTCGTGAGGCGGGAAGATCAACAATATTGCTGGGTGATTTATTCGCTTGGATTGGGAAGAATGCATCCAGATAGGAAATGCATAGTGCTCTACATTGATTCACATTAAAATTTTGCGCATCAAATAGAAAATCCTGCCAGATGCCATCCAGAATGCCTTCGAGTCCGCGTGAAATTGCGGCTGCGTGTTTGCAGTCAACAGAATGTTCTTCGCATAACATGCCTATCGTTGATTCCAGCTGATTGCGAAACCAGGAGTCTTGTTCCCCGCATATCGCTACGTACTCGTTGCGTGCGCCGCTTTCGCTGCAAAAAGCCCACCACACGGCTATTTTATCGATATCACACAGTTGTTCGTCAAAGTAAGCGTCTATTACCGACACCACTTTTTCCAATGCGGTTGGTGGACGTTGGAATGCATCCCCTAATATCTGGTGGTATTCCTCACTTAGTGTGCGTAGCGTTCCAAGTAATAGCTGTTCTTTACTGTCGAAATAGAAATTCACAATTCCAGCAGACAGATTAGCCTGTCTGGTGACCTTTGCTATCGTAGTGTTGGAAATTCCGTGCTTGCTAATCGTTTTAATTGTGGCTTCGATTAGCTGCGCTTTTCGTTGGTCCTTATTGGACAATTCCGGGTTGGTGAGAGTATTGGCTGGCATACGCGCGTGATTCTGTTGTAAAATTCGACTTGAATAATTATATAGAAAATTGAATATGTATTCAAATTTATTCAATAATCACAAATTATCAAAAAGTTACCTAATTACCACCTATCCCAAGCCTATCTTCAGCAAGTTTTCCGGCATCGGTGGCGTTCTGAGTGCCGCACAAGCAAGCCTGGGAATGAGGTCGTTCAAATCAAAACGACGATTGAAACGATACTGAAATTCCGACAAGTATCGCTGAGCATATTTAGGTCGAATAGCATGCCAGGTACTGCGTAAGGCGCTCTTTAAGTTACCCAGAATCGTATTGACCCACCTGATTATAGAACTCAAGAACTCGGGTTTTTCGACAGACCCTCTCCCGCCACCGCACACAATCTTGTCATGCAAGCAACCGGCCTCGACAACGGCATTAAAGCACGCCAAACCATCGGAGATAACGGTACTGCCCTCGGTCAGATGTTGCTGACTCCATGACTTAATCGCTTCTGTGCGGAAACCTTTTACGCTCGCCGCCGAGATAGGCATCATCCAATTCAATCAACCCGGATAGTTTGTTATTGTGATCCCGCTCCATCATCACCTGCATAAGCTTGTGCTTCATTCGCCAGGCGGCATTGTAGGAAATACCCAGGTGACGATGCAGTTTCATGGCCGAGATGCCTTTCTTGTCCTGTGTAATCAGATAGATAGCCTGGAACCATAGCGTGAGCGGTAGTTTGGTGGATTCAAAGATCGTTCCAGCCGTCAGTGACGTCTGGCGATTGCAGCGATTGCACTGCTGAAGTTTACGGATGGTCAGCTGGCAGCACTTGTCGTGACCACAGGCCGGACACTGGAACCCTTTGGGCCACCGCCAAGCATAAAGCGCATCGAAGCATTGGTCTTCGGTACCGTACTGTTTGATAAAATCGTTCAAACTACCCCTTTCTGGAATTGCACTTTATTGCGCACCATGACATACCCCTTATGAATTAAATAGATAGACTGTGATTATATACAGGAAAGAGCGACTTATCTATGGTGGTAATTAGGTAACGTTATGTCTAATTCTTACTATCCATTGGTGATCATTGGTGCCGGCGCTGCAGGTCTTGGAGCATCAGAAAAAGCGAGTGCAGCAGGCATTGAGCATGTCGTTCTGGAGGCTTCTCATCGTACCGGGGGCCGCGTGGACATACTGAATACCTGGAAAACAAAATTCCAGTCGATTTAGGGTGTCATTGGCTGCATTCAGCCAGTTTAAATCCGTATGTTGCCTGGGCCGACAAACTCGGATTTCAGTATGAAAAACTGGATACCTATGATTACGCCATGTTCATTGACGGGAAATGGCTAAGTGCGAATCGCCGGGATGCGTATATGGATTATCTGAATGACAGTTACCTTAATATGAAAGGGCTGTATGATCAAAATCCATCAATATCGATTGATCAGGCTTTTGAACCCGATAGTGAATGGTTAGCACAATCATGCTACTGGTTATCGCTCATGCACTCCAATGATGCCGATCAGGTTTCAGTTCAGGACGTCATTGAGTTCAATGAAACTGGCGAAGACTGGCCGGTAAAGCAGGGTTATGGGGCACTGATACAGAAGCAAGGTGAATTTTGTCCGGTTCGATTAAATACCCGGCTTTTGGAAATCGACTGGTCCGGGACTACAGTCAAATTAAAGACCAATAAAGGCGATCTTAAAGCTGATAAAGTTATTATTACCGTATCTACAGGAATACTTGGCTCCGGGGATATCAAATTCTCACCGGGTTTGCCGCAGCAGAAACGTGATGCGATTGATGCTTTACCGATGGGGAACTATAACTACCAAATCTTTAGTGTTGAGCCAGGTGCCTTTGACGGCGATTCTCCGGAATATATTCATTACGAAAAGTCTGATATTTGCATGACGATCAGAATTCGGCCATTCGCTACTCCGTGTGTATGGGCACCGACTGCAGGTCGATTTGCCTGGTGGTTGGAAAAACAAGGTACGGAAGCTTCAAAAGCCTATTTTGAAGAGGCCTTGACGGATGTATTTGGAAGCAATATAAAAACCAAACTTGGGGAGTTTAAAGTTAGCGCATGGGGGTATGATTCCTGGACTCGCGGTGCGTATTCTTCGCAGAAACCAGGCTTTCGAGACCAGCGGCAAAAACTTAAAGAATCCATCGCCAATACGGTGTTTTTTGCAGGTGAGGCCACTTCTCTGGATTTTCTGAATACGGCACACGGAGCGTATTTGTCGGGCCACCGTGCAGTAGAAGCGGTTTTGCAGTCGATGAAATAGCATTTTCGGAGCAACGCTGTTTTAGTGTAAGGACATGACTAACGATTGCTCTGGAATTTTTTGTCCCCGCATACTTCGTTCAACTTTAGGCAGTACAGACATGGATGGCCACAATCCACTTGAGAGAGCAAGTTTGTAAGCCTCGCCAAGTCCGGCATCCTCCATAGTCGAAGCAGCCGCTTTGTAGTCATAACGCAATCTATGCCATGATACATTGACGCGGTTTTCTTCGGGTTTCATCAGCATATACCAGCAATCTGGTGTACCATCGTTTGCCGGCATACCAATTACCCTTGGATTAATCCACCAGCCGTTACTTAATTTTTCACCGAAGGGTAACCCACAATGCCCGCCAATCACACAATTAACATTGAGTACGGAGAGGTGATTTTGCTGTAACTACTCAGGGCCAAAAAATTTTAACACTGACTATCTTGAGAGTACCGAGTTCTGCGCTCTGTTTTATTTGCTGTTTAGCGAAACCAGTCAAGCGGCAGCTCCGCAACATTTCTTGTATTTCTTCCCGCTTCCGCAGACACACCGTTCATTTCGCCCGATCTTTGCGGCTTCATGATGGATGGGAGGCGATAGCTTTCTTTCCAGGTCCGTTAGATCCTCTTCCTTGTCCGGTTCAAACCCCAAAATAAAATGCCAGCCGTTTTCATGACAGGTATTGGCGATCATATCGACTTTTGAGTCATCGGCAACTCTTAAAATCAATGGGTTCTTTTTACTGCCCAGTTTGGCCACGATTTTTGCTTGCTTCCCGTTGTAATCACTACGCTTGCTTGAGTTTCATTGATAACTTTGAGTGCTCAATACTCAGCGCCACCCATTGTGCATTGAGCTTCTTGAACCGTTTATAGTTACTTATCTGGCCGCGTATATCGCCCACAAATTCCTTGCGAATATACTCCGTCCGGCTCTTCATATCCAGTGTATAGCTGACCTGATAATAAGGCCCAGTCTGACTCTCCCGGTCCTTGTATTGCTTCGTCAACGATCCAGGGCGCATAGCGCCCAGTAATGCTATGTCACCTTTGATCTTTGTCATACGCCGTTCAATTTGTGCGAGCCTTTTCTTTGTCATTGATATAGCATATACATACTATGTTAGTTTGTCAAAAGGACACTGTCTATGCTGTGGATCTATTGGTGGGATGCAATCATTTATCTTCGCCCGGCTTGCGCTCGTACCCGGACATTTATGTGGTTCGCCGTCTGTGTGGCGGGATTGATGGTTCGTACCGAACGAATGGGGGTGACGAGTATTGTCCGGGCGCTGGGGTTACAGGGGCGGTTTTATGACAACTTGCTGGATAACTTCCACAGCACCGGCATTAAGTTGGACTCAATGACGGTATTGTGGTCTCAACTTGTACTTCGACTGTTCCCTGGTCTGGTTCGAGTGAATGGCCGACTCGTGTTGGTGGGGGACGGCATTAAGGTCTCCAAACAGGGCAAAAAGATGCCTGCTGTGAAGCTGCTACATCAGGAATCCGAGTCAAATACCAAAGCGGAGTACATCATGGGACACTCCTTTCAGGCCGTCTCTATTCTTTCTCGTGCCGCCAATAGCGTGTTCGCTGTGCCGCTTGCCGCGAGGATTCATGAGGGGACCGTGTTATCGAATCGTGACCGGCGTACCCTGCTCGACAAAATGATCAGTCTACTGGCGATAGTCAGTATTCAGGAGCCGTATTATTTTGTCGCCGACGCCTATTATGCCAGCCAGAAAGTCGTTAATGGGCTTTTGAATGAGGGGAATCATTTGGTCACCCGCGCCAGATCAAATGCGGTTGCCTACCAGCTGCATCATCAGCAACAGCCGAAAAAAAGAGGGCGGCCACGTAAGTATGGTGACAAGGTAAAACTAAGATCACTGTTTGGGTTGGTCGCATTGATGGAGGAGGCTCAAAGCCCTGTCTATGGCGAAAAAACGTAGCTATCCGATACGCAGTCCATGATTTATTATGGAGACCGACCGGCAGTATTGTTCGGTTTGTCATTGTCGTTCACCCAACGAGGGGACGCTGTATACTCATGTCTACTGATACGTCATTATCGGCCCTCGATATCATTCACCTCTACGGTCTGCGATTTAAAATAGAGCATGCCTTCAAGCAGGCGGTTCATGTTATCGGTTCTTTTTCATACCCTTTCTGGATGAGCGTAATGAAGCCATTGGAGCGACGCAATGGTAATCAGCACCTTCACCGGGAATCAAAAAAATATCGCGATGGCGTCAAGCGAAAACTGAAGGCTTATCACGTCTTTGTACACGCGGGGATTGTTGCTCAAGGGCTACTTCATTACCTGGCATCTTGCCACACTCGGCTAGTCTGGAACTCTTTTGGCTCCTGGCTTCGAACGATCCGGCCCGGTCTAGCTCCGTCCGAGTTGGTGGTTGCCACTGCGCTACGCAGCAGCCTCCCGCATTTTCTCCTGGATACGGATTCTCGTACAAACTTCGCGAAATTCATCACGCAACGACAAGACCTTGATAGAATGGCGCTATTTAGGCTTGTGTCATGAGACTAACTCGGTACTCATGAGAAAGGAGATACGGCGATGAAAATTCAATCGAAAGTGTCAATAAAGCGTCAATCACGTTGATGCTCGTATTTGGGACGAAAATTTGCGTGAAGGCACCAGGGCACCACCATTGTGGTGGTTTTGGCTCATTTTCGCGCCACTGATTTTTTCCGTAATTTATCTGATTTTGTATCCGGGAATGGGACAACCATTTATGTCTGGCTAAAAGCTTTCGATATTTACCCCGAGTTCCGCCATTTTGTCCAGTTGGGGTTGTAGAGAATCGTCAAGATCGATTTCTTGGGAAAGATTTTGAAACAGTGTCGTTTGAAAGCCTTGCTGTACGGCATCCATCACAGACCAGGCAACGCAAAAATCGGTTGCGATCCCGCAGAAATATAATTCCTCAATTCCTCTGCTTTGCAGATAACCGGTTAATCCCGTGCTGGTTTTCCCATCGTTCTCGAAAAACGCCGAATAAGAATCCATTGCCCGGCGAAAGCCTTTGCGCACTACGAGTTGAGCAAGCGTGGTATCAAGGTCGGGATGGAACTCAGCTCCCCAGCTACCCATGACGCAATGATCTGGCCAAAGTGTTTGTGGGCCATAAGCCATTTCAATTTCAGAAAAGGCTTCTTCCCGTGGATGTGATGAGGCAAACGATAAATGATTTTTGCAATGCCAGTCCTGCGTTAATATGACGTTTTGAAAGTTTTCTGCTGCTTGATTGATCGGTTCGACTATGGCGTTGCTGCCCTGAAGTTGAAAAACTCCGTCATCGCAAAAATCATTTTGAACATCGACGATGATCAACGCCTGTTTTTCGCTGAATGTATTTGTCATTTTGCCGTATTCCTTCAAACTTACCGTGGTGATACAGTAATGATAACCAGAAAGTAACCCAAAACCTAGTTTGATTACATTTTACAAAATCCAGATCGATAACGCGATTTGGTTTTCGAGTATCAATGATCAGTTGCCCTGGAGAAGAATCGGTTCTACCGCCCTGGGGAACCATCGAAATATTCTGTTCAGCACAGTTATTGAATAATTTGACTGATTTGCTCGATTGATGTCGGCGTAACTAAAACATCGGCTCCAAGGTTGCTTTCACTCAAACCGGGGTCGTAGTGGGACTTTAAATCTCCGTAACGCAGGTTTGAACTGGAAACAATATTTTCTAAAGTCAGCAGGGTTGCTTTTGGTAGCATAAAATTGAGCCAGCGATATCCGAGTAACCCATTGGCGACTATCGCGCCAACGCTGATTCCAGCAAGCGTTTATAAGCCGTCCAGAGCCTGTTTTAAATCAATGATGAGATCATCGGCAGATTCCAGTCCGGCAGATAAGCGCACCAGACCATCGGTGATGCCTGCGGCCATACGTTCTTCTCTAGGCATATCTGCATGCGTCATGGTTACCGAGTGAGTGACCAGTGACTCTACAGAGCCGAGGTTTTCCGCCAGACTCCATAATTCAAGCGTGTTCATCAGTTTTTTACCGGACTCAAATCCGCCCTTAACTTCAAACCACAGCATCGACCCATGCCCACTTGCCTGTCTGTCCGCCAGTTCTTTTTGCGGGAAGGAATCCAGCCCTGGATAGGCGACACGTTCAACCACGTTATGGGTTTCAAGAAATTCGGCTACTTTCAGCGCATTAGCAGATTGTGCCTCAAGGCGTGTGCTCATGGTTTTGCAGCCCTGCAATGTGTAGAACGCAACCATTGGTGTCATGTTGCTTCCCAGGCAGTTTCTAACAAATTTAATCGCTTCCAGATGCGCTTCGCTGTCAGCAGTAATTGAACCGCCTACACTGACGTTGTGTCCTTCCATAAATTTGGTTGTGGAGTGCAGTGTGATATCCGCACCCAGTTCCAGAGGACGTTGGTAGTAAGGTGTCAAAAAGGTATTGTCTACTACGTGGGGTATGCCATGTGCACGCGAAACTTCAGACACCGCTGCGATATCTGTCAGTTTCAGAGTAGGGTTGGCCGGTGTTTCGGTAAATATCAACTTGGTATTCGATTGGATTGCTTCCTTAATATTGTTGGCATCGGAAGTATCAACGAAAGTAAATTCTACGCCAAATCGAGACAGTAATTTGGTGGAGATGCGGTGTGTACCACCATAAACCACGTCAGACAGAATGCAGTGATCACCAGAGTTGAGAAATGCCATCATCGTTGCACTTGTTGCGGACATACCGGTTGCGAAACAAGCGCTGCCTACGCCGCCTTCCAAAGCGGTAATTCGATCTTCAAGCGCGGTTACGGTGGGGTTTCCTGAACGACTATAGGAGTAACCTTTTTCGAGATACTGATCAACCGATTCCTGTACATAAGTTGTCGATTGATAGATAGGCGTTAATATTGCGCCGGTTACGGGGTCTGGTCGAACGCCAGCGTGTACTTCTCGTGTTTTGAAATCCGCTTGTCTATCGTCGCTCATGGTAATCCCTGAAGAAATAGTTAGGTTGAAAAGCACCGATTCTAGCACCTCAAAATACGGTGAAAAACCCGCACTGCGCTAGATTATCAATCAAACATATTGATGAACAAACTGTCCGAATATCCCCGGAACGATGATTATGACTGGTTTTGACGGCAGAAGTAGTCTTCCAGAAAAGCATCGACAGACATAGAATCGTTTTCTTCGATTTCTGCTCGTTTCTTATGTGATTCGGTAGCGAGATTTTCGTAGTGCTGATTGCCTTGTGGATCGAGTTGTTCCTGCTTGAATTTTTCTTCGGAAATTTCCGAAGCCCGCATGGAGAATTCATAAAAACTTAAGTCATCTCCCAGCATTTGATTGATAATTCTGGCCGAAGGAGTCAGGTTTGAATCCTCGACTTTGTTAAACTGTTTTTGTAGCGTACTGCTGTAATTGGTATTGCCGTTTACCTGATCCAGCAGTTCAGACACGGGGCGCATTTTTTCGAGGATGTTGCGCATTTGGGTCCGAGCGTTTATGGATCCTCCACTGGTTTCGATAACCTGTTTGTCATCCCTGCCGTCCATCACCATGGTTTTCTGGTTTTGCTTGGTAGATAGAAACTCGTCCTGACTCATTGGCGGACTATCTTCGAACATACAGTACAGCAGAAACATGTCGAAGAAGCGAACGCAATCCTGGTGAATGCCAATGGGCTCGAAAGGATTGAGGTCAATACTTCTGACTTCAATATATTGTACGCCTTGATCTCCCAGTGCACGGCATGGGCTTTGACCCGATGCGGCTATTCTTTTGGGGCGAATTGACGAATAGAATTCATTTTCTATTTGCAGCAGATTGGCATTGAGTTGGCGATATTGTCCATCCACCTTGACACCAATATCCAGATAGTCCGGATGTTCCGTTTGAATTGCATTGCGAAGTGATTTCACAAATTCATCGACACCGTTATAACAGATTTCAATACTGGTTTGTGCTTCGTTACTGTAACCCAGTCCACTCATCCGCAACGAGGTTGCGTTGGGAGCGTAGAAACTATGGGCATCGAAGTTTTCCAGCATATGCTCGCGTCCACGCAAGAAAGATCGGCATACCGCAGGGGAAGCACCAAACAGATACGCGCCGATCCAGGAATTACGATGATAGTTACGAATTAAATCAAAATAGGCGGCTGATCGATATTGCTGCAGTAAATCCGGGTTTTCATTCTGAAAACGATCCTGCCAATAGGTTTCAGGCATAGAAAAGTTAAAATGTATTCCGGCGATGGTTTGCATCAATGAGCCATATCGATGGCTTAAACCCAATCGATAGATTTGTTTCATTTTCGCTACATTCGAACTGCCATAGTGCGCAATCGGAATTTTTTCTTCACTTTCAACGATACAGGGCATGCTGTTTACCCATAGTTTTTGATCGCTAATATGCTGATAGGTAAAGTGATGTATATCGTAAAGTTCCTTGAGCAGGGATGGAATGTCGCTGTGAACACCGGTTACAAATTCGAGCAGAGACTCAGAGTAATCCGTTGTTATCGAGGAATGCGTCAAGCTAGACCCGAGTGCTTCTGGATGCGGGGATTGAGATAGCAACCCACCTGGATCCACTCGTAAGCTTTCCTTTTCTAAACCACGTTGCAGGTTAGATAGATGATTTTCGATACCCTTTTTGACCAAGAGGTCGAGATTCGATTCCACTGTTTTTGACACGCTGAACCTTATTGTTGCTGGTTAATAGTAGAGTGGCGGTTGCGTGGCAGAAAATCAACCGTTTAGAGCATTAAATATTACATCTTGACTAAAATATATTTGCTAAAAGATTAATAGCGTTGACTTTCTTCGATCAATTAAAATACGGCTACATGGTAGCTTCGTTTAATATTTCAGACAAAACTGTTGCGGTTGCACCCATGCTCGATCTCACCGATCGGCATTGTCGTGCATTTTTACGATTGTTTTCTCCTGATATCCGGCTTTATACCGAAATGGTTGTGGCTGGCGCGATCCTATTTGGCGATAAACAACGTTTTTTGGAGTTTGACGAGTCAGAACATCCCATTGCCCTGCAATTAGGCGGATGTGATCCGCAAAAGTTGGCCGAATGTTCTGCTTTGGCTGAAAGCTGGGGTTATGACGAAGTCAATATCAATATTGGTTGTCCTAGCGACCGGGTAAAAAGTGCCCAGTTTGGAGCCTGTTTGATGGCGAAACCCGAATTGGTTCGTGATTGTGTTAATGCGATGATTGAGGCGGTAGAAATTCCCGTAACGGTGAAAACCAGATTGGGTATTGATGATCATGATAGTTACGATTATCTGGTGGGTTTTGTCGAAACCGTTGCTGAGTCAGGATGTAACGAGTTTCTCGTACATGCACGCAAAGCCTGGCTGCAGGGTTTAAGTCCGAAAGAAAACAGAACGATTCCAGAACTGATGTACGACCGGGTGTACCGATTAAAACAGGACTTTCCACACTTGAAGATCGTACTGAATGGCGGTGTGTCGCAATTAGAGGAAATTGAAAACCATTTGAGATTGGTTGATGGCGTGATGATGGGACGCGAAGCGTATCAAAACCCCTGGTTTTTGAGAGAAATTCACGAACGATTTTATGCAAATCAGGTCGAACGTGATCATTCGAACGAAGTGCAAAGCCGGGTTGACGTTGTTAATGCATTCATTCCTTACATTGAAAAACAGCTGGAGCAGGGGATTTTTCTTCGCCATATGACTCGACACATCCTGGGTTTGTTTCACGCTCAGCCCGGCGCGAAAAGCTGGCGTCGTTATCTCTCGGAATACGGTCCAAGAAAGGGCGCGGGAATTGAAGTGGTTTACGAGGCACTAAAATTTGTTGAGGTAAAACCTATGGATGCAGAAGCCGCCTATCAGGGCTCGAATCAATCTTCAAAAAATGCGGCGTAATCTGATTAAATGATGAACCTGTTCGATATTGAAACGTTTGCCAGAGTGATGCCGTTTTTTCTGATACTGCTGGCAATGATTTTCTGGGAATATCTTGCCCCTCGCCGAATGGAACAAAAAAGAACGCTGCGGTGGCCGGGCAATCTGGGAATTTTTGTGTTTAATGTTGTCGTACTTATGTTGATGCCAATCACGGCAGTTTCAGCGGCACTGGTTTCCATTGAATACAGGTTTGGATTGTTTTTTTTGTTCGAAGTCGATTTTTGGCCAAAAGTGGCCATTACCATTTTGCTGTTGGATTTGTTGATTTACTGGCAGCACAGACTGTTTCATAAATTTGAAATCCTCTGGCGTATTCACCGAATGCACCATACCGATATCGACTTCGATGTATCCACCGCTTTGCGTTTTCACCCGCTCGAAATGGCGCTTTCGATGATGATAAAGGCCGCAGCAATTATCCTGATTGGCGCCCCGGTTTTCGCAGTGGTTGTTTTTGAAGTTATTCTGAATGGTTGCGCTATGTTCAACCACAGTAATATTAAAATACCGTATTGGCTGGATGATTTTATGCGCAAGATGATTGTCACCCCCGATATGCACCGGGTACATCATTCCACTGATGAAAATGAGCATAACCAGAACTACGGTTTTGCACTATCGGTCTGGGACCGGGTATTTGGAAGTTATACCGCACAGCCAGGTCAGCCACATGATAAAATGACCATTGGATTGGAAATCTTTAATTCCCCATCTGAGGCGCGATTTGTTCGCTTAGTAACACAACCATTTCGAATACCGGAAGAGAAAGTCACTCAAGATAAATTATGACCTTAAGCCCGCAACTATTGGAAATTCTTGTTTGCCCGGTAACCAAATTACCAGTATCGCCGTTAACGGAAGCGCAATTGTCGAAACTAAACTCACTAATCGAGTCAGGTAATGTGGTGACCAGGGACGACAATCCGGTTACTGAAAAAATTGATGAAGCCCTGATTACCAATAACCAGAAAACGATTTATCGCATTCAAGAGGGTATTCCAATCATGCTCGAAGATCAGGGGATTTCTGTAGAGCAATTTGACAACTGGTAATTCGTTGCTTTTAAATCCGGCTTTAGTTTCGTTTACGGATGGAGCCTGTACGCAATAATTTCTTATGGCGCTTGGTTTTTAGCCGCGTCTGTGCAAATTCAATAAATTCATGTTGGCAGCCTTTGTCGTCCTCACTTTCTGGTGAGCGTAAAATATAGCTGCCATCGGACTGCATTTCCCAGCTGTCTACGTCATCGTCGAGCAGGGTATTCAGAATTAGGCGCAGTTCGTTTTTAAGTGATTTTTGCGTGATTGGCGTAACCACTTCTACGCGGCTTTCCAGGTTGCGTTTCATCAAATCTGCAGAACCGATAAAGTATTCCTCTTCACCTTTGTTGTGAAAATAGAAGATACGGCTGTGTTCAAGAAATCGGCCTACTACGCTAATCACAGAAATATTTTCGGATAGCCCAACAACCCCCGGTTTTAACCGACAGGTATCGCGTACGATTAGTTCGACTTTTACGCCTGCCATTGAGGCTTTGTACAGCGCTTTGACAACATCACTGTCTTCAAGGGCGTTGGTTTTAATCTGGATTAGCCCGTCATGTCCTTCCCCGACATTATCTATCTCAGTCTGGATTTTGGATAGTAGGGCTTGCTTCAATTGTAGCGGTGCGACCAGAAGCTTCAGATAATTTCGTTTTTTGGCGTGACCGCTGGTTAAATAGTTGAATAGTTCGGTGACATCGTGACCAATTTCTTCATCACAGGTCAGTAAACCCAGATCCGTGTACTGTTTTGCAGTCCCGCCGTGATAGTTACCTGTACCGAGATGAACATATCGGTGAAGTTTGCCTGAATCTTGCCGAATCGCCATGAGTATTTTGCTGTGTGTTTTTAAGCCAATGACGCCATAGGTAACGTGAATGCCGGCTTCTTCCATACGTTCCGCCCATTTAATATTTGCGGCCTCATCGAACTTGGCTTTGATTTCCACCACAACTGCGACCTGCTTTCCGCTGTTTGCCGCTTCTATGAGCAGATCGACGATGCGGGTCTCCTTATCAGTTCGGTAGAGCGTCATTTTAATTGCACGAACCTTTTCGTCTTTCGCGGCCTCCCCCAGAAACCGAACGACTGAGGTGGTAAATGATTCATATGGATGCTGCAGCAAAATGGAGTTTGCTTCTCGAATCAAATAGAAAATACTGCGTTGACTATCCTGAAGTCGATAATGATGAATCGGAATGTGCTGCGGGAAATGCAGTCCAGAGATAGGCAGACGGGTAATCTCGAATAAATCTCTTTGTGCCAGTAAAGTATCAGTTTCGTAGACATCGGTTTCCAGATTCAGACCAAGTAGAACGGCGAGCATGGATTTCCTGGAATCATCCATACCGCGATTGACTACCATTCTTACAATGGGAGCAATCCGCCTGTCCCTCAACTCAAGTTCAATCATCGATAACAAATCAGAAACACCGGATTCTTGCCGTTCTGCACTGGCGTTACGTGCGACAAAGAAATAGTCGAAATCAATGTTGGATTCGCCGGGAAATAAAAGATCAAGGTTGTGGGCGATGATTTGTTCGAGCGGAACGAAATGGTTCGACTCGTCAACGCTGACAAACCTGGGCACGCCTTTTCCAATCGGAACTTTAACTCTCGCTACTGCATTGTCATCTCCCGAACCCGGTCTTAACGTAACCAGAATATTTAACGACAGATTGGAGATAAACGGGAATGGATGCGCCGGGTCAAAAATTTGTGGTGTAACCAGCGGGAAAATATTTTCCAGATAGTGAAGACGCAGGTTCGCCTGCTGCGTTTCACTCAGATCACGATAGTCTCGCAGTTTCACATCATGAGTTTCCAGCTCCGCAAGTACACCCTGTAGAGATTCATTGCAGATATCCGTTAGTTCGTTGACCTTGGATTTGCATTCCATTATTTGCTGTTCGGGCGTTCGGCCGTCAACCGACAGATCAGTTACCTTCGCGACTTGCTGCAGTTTCAATCCGCCGACCCGCTTCATGAAAAACTCATCGATATTCGACGCGAAAATAGCGAAAAACTTCAGTCTCTCGAGAAGCGGATTCGTTGTATCGGTCGCTTCATATAAAACACGGCGATTAAATTCAAGCCAGGTTAGTTCACGATTTAGATAGAGTGATGGATCATCCAGGTCGATTAGCCCGGTTTTGGAGACAGGATTGTCCCCGATACGATTTGACGCTTGGATTGCGGCGTTTTCCATTTCAGTTCTGATGGGCGTAATTTTGTTCATTGGCTGGAAATTTACAGGGCAAATATGAAAGTTAGATAAAAAATATCTGGTTGTTTGGTGCAATTATACAATTTTTTATTGAAATCAAGATGATATTAAGCGATATTAACGCTAATTCAACACCGAGGAGCAAGGGCATTTCATGCGCGAGCACCCCCCTAGTCGGCGAATAACCAACTATTCAGCACCATTTTATGGAACAGCTACTGCAACCAATAATCGAGTATTGGCAGGCCGTGGTCGCATACTTCGCGTTCGACACAGCCATACTCTCGGAACCGGACATGATTGCCCGGTTGGTGCTACAGCTGTGCCTGCTGGTTTGTTCAGCATTCTTTTCTAGTTCAGAAAGCGCTCTCTTTTCCCTTTCCCGGCTGGATCTTCAGCAGCTCCGTAAGGAGCAGGACCCTCAGTCTGAAACGATTCATGAATTGCTGGATCAACCAAGACGGTTGATTATTTCCATCCTCAGCGGCAATGAATTGGTCAATATCGCTGCTGTGGCAAATATGGCGAGTATCCTGCTATCACTTTATGCCGTAGAACAGGTCGTGCTGATAAATCTTGTGGTAATGGTGCCGTTACTTTTATTGTTTGGAGAGGTGACGCCAAAAACCATCGCGGTGTCGAATCCGGTACGTTACAGCTCACGGATCGTAGCCCGACCTTTGTGGGTATGGATTCGATTGATCTCTCCCATTCGCTGGGCTATTCGTGGAATTGCCGATCGCATCACCACGTTATTTGTAGGCGATGCGAAAGCGGCGGATAATATTTTGCAGGTCGATGAGTTCCTGACTCTGGTGGAGCAGGTTTCTGAAGAGGGTGTGCTGGATGCCACCGAGCGTGCCCTGATTTACAACTTGCTTGAAGCCAACGAAACAGAAATTGTCGAGGTCATGACGCCGCGTACGCAGATGGCATTTCTTAATGTTGAAATGCCTGTGCCGGAAATGATTGAAAAATTTATCTCCTATCGTCATCCGCGAGTGCCGGTTTTTAAAACCCACCGAGATAATCTGGTTGGTTTTTTACATGCCGAAGATATTTTGCGTCTGGTTCTGGATGACGAAGACTTAAGCGACTATACCCCGGAAGGCATCATGCATCCTCCGGTTGTGGTGCCGCTGACGAAAAAAGTAGACGAAATGTTTGACTTTTTTCAAGTTAATAAAGTACGTGCCGCTGCCTGTCTAAACGAATTTGGCGGAGTTGAGGGCTTTATCACCATGCGCGGTGTATTAAGTTTTATATTTGGCGATGTCAGTGGTGGCTCAAAGGCCACCGCCGGTTACTATGCGGAGAAAGATAATAATATTTATGAAGTGCCGGGAGATATGAAGCTGAATGATTTCGATAACCTGACCAATTTTGGAATCGAAGATCCAAGGATGACAACGATTGGCGGGTATGCCTTCAGATTACTGGATCGATTGCCCCATGAAGGTGATCGAGTCGAAAGTGAAGATATACTGATTCAAATAATGGAGATGGATGATCATCGGATTTCCAGGGTGCGGGTTGCTAAAGGGATTGACGAAGAAGATTTTATTCTCGGAGAAGGGGTGATCACGGCAGAGGAGGAATCTGAAACTGACCCGCGTGTTGAAGATAGAGATGATGTTGAAGAAATACCAGAGGATATCGACGAGGAACTGGAGATTGAATCGGAAGCAGCAGCAGATCATGTGGAGGAATCAAGGTGACAGTGCTTGGCTTAATATTGTTGTTTATCGTTTTACTACTGTTAAAAGGGTTTTTCTCGGGTTCTGAAATCGCTTTGGTGAACTGCGATAAGGTCAAGCTCACAGCAAAGTCCAATCAAGGAAATAAAGGTGCGCGTGACGTTCTGGAGTTGTTTAAAACACCAGACGTAATGCTCGGCACGACGTTGGTGGGCACTAATATCGCAACGGTGGCACTAACGACATTGGCAACGTTGATATTCGTAACGTTATTTGGCTCACGCGGTGATGTTTACGCTTTTCTGGTATTGACGCCGGTGCTGCTGATTCTCGGAGAGATCGTTCCGAAAAGTATTTTTCAGCAGAAGTCGGACGAAGTCGCGCCACTTGCGATTTTTCCGCTCAGAATATTTTCACTGCTGTTTTACCCGGTAATTTTCATTTTTTCGCGAATTGCACGGCTACTGGCAAGAATTTTGGGTGGCGGTAAGGTAGAACAGAATCTGTTTATGACTCGGGAACAAATTCGTTCCGTTGTTGATATGACAGAACGAACGTCTTCGGTGGATGCATTCGATCGCGGCCGTATACGTCGAGTGATTCGATTTGGCGACACCACTGTTGGCGAAGCGATGATCCCCATTGCCGAGGTCACTGCCATTAACAATAACCGTGGCATACTTCGGGCAATCGCCACGGTTCGACGTAAGGGTTACAACCGCTTACCGGTTTATAAAGGCAATATCAGTAATATTATCGGGATTGTGACTCTGAGCACCTGGGATTTAATGGATCGTGAGACAGCAGACAAGACACTTAATGATTTAATGAAGCCTGCGCAGTATGTCCTGCAATTTCAAACCATTGACTTATTGTTGCCGATTCTTCGACAGCGAGAAGACCACATGGCCGTTGTGGTTGATGAGTTTGGCTCTGCGATCGGAATTATTACCATGGAGGATATTGTCGAGGAGGTGGTTGGCGATATCGATGTTGGTTACGATTTTGAAGAATATCTGCCGCGTCGAAAGCGTGAATTTGAATCGCTGGGTGATGATTCGTATTTAGTTGATTCCAGATTATCCGTGTCTGAACTGAATGATTTGCTGGAGATTAATTTGAATACCAAAGCTGCGCATACTATCGGTGGTTTGGTCATGACGCAATTGGGGCACATCCCGGAAGCAGGAGAAACCATGGTAGAGCAGGGATATCGCTTTATCGTCGAAGAGCGAACCAATAAAGCGATCATCAAACTGAAGGTAGAACGCACCTGACAGGTGATGCTGGAACAGGAACTCAAACTTACTGCGAAAGACCCTTCGGTATTGCAGGAAATTGTCCAATCGCAGCTGATTACAAAATGGTTGGTTGCACCGCCGCAGGAACGAAAACGATATTTAGCGCGCTATCACGATTCTGTTGATCGTCTGCTTTACGAAAATAGTTGTTCATTGCGATCACGTTTGGAGGGTGAACATTTTCGCGCAGCTTTTAAAGAAAAAGGTGAAATCGTTGACGGTCTGTCTAGCCGTGTTGAACTGGAGTGTGATATTTCCGGTTGGCTTTCAAATGTTTCCGATTTGCCAGAGTGCGAATTAAAACACAGGGTGGTGAGCTTGCTGGGCAGCGAGATGGCTCTGGAAACACCGGTCATGGTTGATATGATGCGAACAGTTTATTTATTATGCGTGGGGGAGTCTGCAGTTGAATGTGTTACCGATGTCGGTACGATTCAGGGAGCCGAACAAACAGTTTCCCTGTCAGAGTTGGAATTGGAACTCAAGCAGGGAGCAGTTGATTCAATAAAATCTTTGGGGGCGCAGTTGCGTCATCAGTTCGAGGTTGAATACTCAACGACAACCAAACATCAAATTGGTCTCGCGCTATTGGAGAGTACGATTGAGTGAGTGGATTGTAAATTCGAAGACTGGCCTAATTGACGATATACGTCAGCTATCGTCCCCCAATTTTGATCAACGTCCGGATGGAATTGAAATTGATGTATTGGTGGTTCACGCAATTAGTCTGCCCCCAAACCAGTTTGGAGATTGTTTTATTGAAGAATTCTTTACAAATCGCCTCGATTGCAGCCGACACCCCTATTTCGAGGAGATTCAAGAACTGCGGGTTTCTGCGCATTTTCTAATTCAACGCACAGGCAGGGTGACGCAGTTTGTTTCTACTCATAACAGGGCGTGGCATGCTGGTGTATCGTGTTTCGGCAATCGGCAACGGCTTAATGATTTTTCAATTGGTGTTGAACTTGAAGGGTGCGATGATTTCCCTTTCGAAGAAATCCAATACCAATCTCTTGCAGTACTTTGCCGATGCCTGATGCAGGCATATCGAGGTATCCAGAAGCACAGTATTGTCGGACATAGCGACATTGCTCCAGGCCGCAAGACCGATCCGGGTCCCCATTTCGATTGGCAAAATCTACATCGTCGGCTTCAAAGCTAACGATGCTTGTTAGCGGCTATGCTAACGATTTCGTCGTTGTAACAATTTTTCAATTATCGGTCCAACGATCACTTCCATCGCCATACCCATTTTCCCGCCGGGAACGACCATGGTGTTCCTTCGAGACATGAATGAGCCGTGGATCATAGACAACAAGTTGCTAAAATCAGGGTTGAATTTATTTGGGTTGCGAAATCGAATGACAACAAAACTCTCATCCAGTGTCGGAATGTCTCGGGCAACAAAAGGGTTCGAGGTATCCACAGTCGCAACTCTCTGAAAATTGATGTCTGTTCGCGAAAATTGCGGTGTAATGTGATTCACATAATCCGGCATTCGTCGAAGGATGGTATCGATAACTCGTTCTTTTGTGTAACCGCGCTCCAATCGATCCCGATGAATCTTCTGAATCCACTCAATATTAACGACCGGCACAACACCAAGCGCCAGATCAACGTGTTGGATAACGTCATAACCTTCGCCCTTAACCATGCCATGAAGTCCTTCGTAGAACAGGAGATCCGTATTGGCAGGAAGCGGTTCGTGGGGAGTAAATTGGCCTTCTTCGAGGTTAATATTGAATTCATCGGAATAGTGTTCGGCCTGTATTTTGGTGTGAATATAGTGCCGATATCGACCGCTCCCGGATTCGCCATAGGTTTTGAAAAGCGCTTGCAGTGCGGCAAAATCGTTTGATTCAGGGCCGAAATGACTAAAATGAGAATTGCCTTCTTCTTCAGCCTGTTTCATGGCCTGCTCAAACTCCTGTCGGGAATACATATGAAAACTGTCGCCGCTAACGTAAGCCGCCTCAATTTTGTTGCGAATGAAGATATGCTCAAACGCGCTTTTCACTGTCGTCGTTCCGGCGCCTGAAGACCCGGTTACTACCACTACTGGAAAGTTTTTAGACATTTTGCAAGCGATTCAAAAAGGCTGAAACGGTTCAATGGAATGCTATACACCAATATTAGATAAACGTTATAATGATCCAATATTTAATAACTTTACGTTATAGCAAAAAGTTATAGCAAAAACTGAAGATAGTTTAGTTCATGGCATTACACATCACAATGCGCCAATTGCAGGTTTTTGAAGCGGTCGCAAGACGTTTAAGCTTTACCCGCGCTGCGGAGGAGTTGCATCTTACCCAACCAGCAGTCTCAATGCAGGTAAAGCAACTGGAATCCATGGTGGATATTCCACTTTTTGAACAATTGGGGAAAAAGGTACACCTGACCGAAGCCGGGCGTACTGTTTTAAATCACAGTAGAATCATGATGGCTCAGCTGAATGATATTGAAAGAGATATCAATGGTATGCGTGGAATTGACGGTGGAAACCTGAAAATCTGTATCGCTTCGACGGTGAATTATTTTGCGACCCGATTATTATCCAAATTTTGTGAGCAATACAAAACTGTCGGAATAAGTCTGGATGTGGTGAATCGGGAAGAGTTGATTAAACGTCTCGAAGCCAACGAGCCTGATTTGGTGCTAATGGGCCAACCGCCAGATGAACTGGATGTAGAAGCACAGGCATTTATGGATAACCCGTTAATCGTTATCGCAGCTCCACAGCATCATTTGGCGGGACAAAAAAAAATACCCATCGATACCATGGCTGACGAGACCTTTGTGATGCGGGAGCCTGGCTCCGGTACTCGAACCGCAATGAAGCGCGTATTTGACCAGTTTGGTGTAACCCCGAATCCGGGGATTCAGCTTTCCAGCAATGAAACAATCAAGCAAAGTGTCGAAGCGGGATTGGGATTGGCAGTTGTTTCCGCGCATACGGTGGAACTCGAACTTAAAGCCGGTCGTCTAGTATCCCTTGATGTGCAAAATTTTCCCGTAGTCCGAAAATGGTATGCTGCATACAGGCGAGGAAAGCAGCTTTCTGCAACGGCGAAAGTGTTCCTCGATTTCGTTCTCGCCGAAGGCGGAAAGAAACGATAGGATTTTTAAGACTAATCCCAAAAGAAACGGGTAAATCCCTTGACTAAATAGCGGCACTGTTTTTAAATCCGCGCTCCCTCTTTTTATATATGGCCAGGTAGCTCAGTCGGTAGAGCAGGGGACTGAAAATCCCCGTGTCGGCAGTTCGATTCTGTCCCTGGCCACCATCTAAACCACACACTTACTGTTGATCTGAAAATCGATGGTGTTTTTTGATCTCAAATCCTCCCGATGTAAAATCGGTCGAAACCCTATTTCAAAGACCGCTGCTATATACTTGCGGTGTCCAATTGGGCAGTTCTACTCTGTCCTTGACTACTCTCTTTTTAATGTCTGAACCTGAATCAAATAATGAAATCCCCAGGCTTCCATCAATGACTTCTTTCGTCGATAAATTCGGAATCCTAAGAGTATTGTTGGTGCTGTTAGCGCTGCTCACGATTATTGCAGGCGTAGTGGCTGCTAACGTCGGTGATCATTTCGATTGGGATGAAATGCCAGTGGCGCTGGTTCCGGCATTTACGCCGATCGTATTTACCGTGATTCTGTTTGATATGATGATGAGTAAAATTCGTCGTAGTGATACTGAAGATTCTGTCGAGAAGTCTCGTTTTCGCGATATCGTCAGGGTCTACAAGTTTTTGGTTGTTGTCATGATACTCAGTTGGATACCATTTATTGTATCCATCATAAAGGGCCAGTAACTACGGGCGCGAAACAAATCCAAAAAACGCCTTGCACCCGAAGTTCGTATCATAACCTAACAAATTGTTAGAGAATTACGCATCTCCGAAGCAGGATACTGTTAAGTAAATTTCTGGCCACCATCAACTCAAATATAGGCAAAACCCTGACTAATATTGGTTTGCCTGGTGAAATCTTGTTCGAGTGTTGACGTTACTGCAAGTAAGGCGCGAGTAAACGTTTTGCTTCACCGGATGCTTTCAGCCGTGCGATACCTTCGTTCAAAAGTGTTTTAAGCCCTTCAGCGTTTTCGTAGTTTCTTGAAATCATCATATAGAACCTGTCACCTTCCACCCCAGGCATTGAGGCCGTTCCAAGTCTATGGTTCCTGATGTAGTCATTACCTGTTTTTGCGAAGCCGGCAAAAATTTCAAATCGCCCTAGAAATACGTCGCATCTTGCGCGTTTTGTTTTTTCGATTAGTTGGGGAAAGATTTTGGTGCCTGTATCAATTGTGTCTACCGGAATCCCAAAATTAGTGTAGTTATATCCTCGTAACCCGCAAACCTTGTAGTTTTGAAAATCATCAAGTGATTCGATATTTAATCCATTTGGGAAGTTGGCTTTAGCGTAGAAATAGTGCGGTTGTACGGTATAGTAGTCATCAGTCATGATGTATTTTTCATCGCGTTCTTTACTATAGGCAACGCTTGATACCATTTTATAAGTTTCTCCCGTTTCCACTTCGTGTAAACAACGGCTCCAGGCAATAAGATCAAAGGTAAAACTCAAGCCCGATTCACTAAATACTCGATCCAGATAGTCCAGATCATAGCCTTCGACATTGGTCGTTTTCTCACCATTTTGTCGCGTGTAATACAGATAGGGCGGCCATTCACCGCCGTCGTTGCAGGTTTTTATTGTTGTGCCCGGGGCGATCTCAGCCTGGGCGGAAAAGGGCACAGCGAGCATAAGGAGAAAGCAGACCGCAATATTCGTTAGCAAGGAACGAGATATGGCGAGATATGTTTTTCGCGAGTACATCTTGATTCTCCGTTTAGAAATTGGGTGTGTATCGCCAATGTATGCTTGATTCTGATATTTTGCAAGCGATTGTCACTACTTTAAGTGGCAATAATTAATAGACAATAATCAGAATCGAAAACACGGCGCTGTTTTTGCCTTACAACCAATCAATGTAGCACCAATAGCTTGCTGATATAGCCCGGGTCCATCGCAGTAAGCCTGGGTATGTGGTGTAATGCCAACTAAAGTGAAAAATAGAAAAAAGATGGATGAAAGCTTTTTCATAGTTCAATTATCGCCCTATTGGTGAAGCGGTATTTGGTGATTTTCCGAGCAAGCAGGAGGGGACGTTTGTTGGTGAATTGGTGATCGTTATTGCCTTTTCAGGATGCCTTCAATGGTTTTCAGTTGGCTGCCGTTTTTAATGCGGGAAAATTTAAGGTTTAAACCCTCATCAACAAGAGATCGGTCGTAAATCAGAAGTTCGTATCCGCCATCATCGTGAATAAGTAGAGCAAATACAGTCAATGTATCGTCATTAATCCTGGCCCACACGTAGGGGTCTCCCTTAATTGGGTCCAGTGGTTTTTTCCCGCCAAACAAATCTGGTTGCATCGCTGCCTGAAAAACCGAATCACGTTTGGTTGGTGTGAAATTTATCGTAAAGGATTTTGTTTTGGGCGATTTGTCTGGACGGATTGTGGTGACTTCCCAATCCACCTTGAAGCCCTCATCGTTTTCTTCAATTGTGACACCGAGGTCACGATCAATAGTGACACCTTCTTCTTCATAAGTTACGTGGCCAGAATAGTTCCCAACGAACGGCTCGACCAACGATGAAGCTATTGTGATTTGTGAGCACATCGTAAATCCAGCTATAGCCAGATAAAATGGCACATTGCGTAACTTAATCATAATTTATCCCTCTTTATTTACTATAAATTGTATGGTCAGATTACCGATTATTGTATATTTAGATGCCAAATCCGGTTTATCGATTCCAAAGTAGTGTTATACCAAATTCAAACAGTATATTGGGAGATGATGGACGGTTATAGTGGCCAACTTTAATAAGACCGCTGCTCGCAAATTGTAACACTGAGAACGATATGAACAAGCCAAACAATATACTCGAGCCAATCGCAATGCACGCCCGTTTTATGGAATTTGAAATGGACAGGAGCAAATTACCCGCGTTAGACAGTAATGCTATTAAAAATTGTGTGGCGAACGTTTTACCTAAAAAGGCAACCGCTACAGTTGGTATCGGATTGGCACTATGCGGGCACATGGGATTAAGTATCGCCGGGTTATCAGACTTTCCTGAATTTCCCGGAGCGAACCCGATACCCTCTAGTCAAGGAGATCTCTGGATACGCATTCAGGGTGAGAGCATTGCAGAAATTGCCTTGCACTGTATGGAAATCGAGCAACACCTTAGGCCCATTTTTGTCAAAATTGGACAGGTAGATGGATTTAAGTACGATGTCGGTCGGGATTTAACGGGATACGAAGACGGTACCGAAAACCCCGAGGGAGAGGATGCCATAGCGGCAGCAATTATTCAGGGAGAAGATATTATGAACCAGAGTACATTTGTAGCAGTACAGAAATGGCAGCATGACTTCAGTGCTTTTCATTCGTTTACCCAGACGCAGCAGGATGAGCTCATTGGCCGACATATTAGCAACAACGAAGAGTTTGATGCCCCTGAATCTGCGCATGTAAAGCGAACAGCCCAGGAAGATTTTGATCCAGAGGCATTTCTTGTCCGCAGATCCATGCCATGGTCTGATTCATCCGGTAGTGGCTTGCTGTTTATTGCCTTTGCGACCCGTTTTTATCCTTTTCAAGCGCAAATGGTGAGAATGACGGGTGCAGAGGATGGCATTGTTGACGGGCTTTTCTCCTTCTCTAAACCCGTTACCGGGGCGTATTACTGGTGCCCCGCTGTAAGTGATGAAGGAAAACTCAACGTGTAGTGTTTGAATATCGGACGAATCAGGATAGAGCAATGCCATCCTCATCGAGTTGTTGCCGAGTATTTTGGATCAACTCGCGGCCTTGTAGTGTATTGAGGCGATGAATCGAGTAGCGATCCAGATTGATAATCTCATGTGCTGAAATTCCAGACATGGTTAGCTTTGGAATTCAAATTCTGCACGGAAGGGATCAAGCGGAGTTCGGCCTAAAATAAAATCCGCCGCTTTGAGTGCCATCATTTGCGTTGGTGCATTCAAATTGCCGCTTACGATATCAGGCATGGCGGACGCATCGATTACGCGGAGATTTTCGATGCCATGGAGCCGCATTTCACCGTCGACAACCGCCATTTCATCATTTCCCATTCGACAGCTGCAGCTAGGATGGTAGTCAGTATTGGTTTCAGCACGAACGTATTCTGCGATTTCACGATCATTCTGAATCTCAATTCCAGGCTCCAGTTCTTTTCCTCGAAATTCGTCAAATGCAGGCTGAGAAATCAATTCGCGGATTCGCTTCACCGCTTCAACCATTTCATTGACATCAAAGTTATCTGACAAATAATTAAAATGAGCGGCTGGGCGGTGGGCCGGATTTTTCGACAGCAATCTGATCTGTCCTCTGCTTCGAGGTCTGAGCTGATCGAGTTGAGCGGTAAAGCCCTGATAAAGCGTTGGTTTTCTGCCGTCGTATTGGCAATGGATGGGCGCGAAATGATACTGAAGGTTAGGGTACTCAACGTTTGAATATCCACGAATATGCCCGCCCGCTTCCCATATATTGGAAGCAGCAAACCCTTTTCGTGTGAGCAGCCATTGGCAACCCAGCAGCAGCTTATGTATCGGATTACCGACATGTTGATAGTTAACCGGTTTTTTCGACTCGTAAATGACTGAAACAGATAAATGATCCTGTAGATTTTGGCCGACGCCAGGCAGATGGTGTTTCGTAGAAATATCAAACTCGTTGAGGTGTTCTCTTGGGCCAATACCGGAGAGCATCAATAATTGCGGCGATTTGATCGCACCGGTGGAGACGATTACTTCTTTAGCGGCATGAGCCTGAAGCGATTTACGCCGTTGATTGAATGTGATTCCGGTGGCTTTTTCGTTGCTTAGATTGATTTTCTCAACCAGGGCGTGAGTCACCAATGTTAAATTTGGTCGATGAAGTGCAGGTCTCAAATGTGCTACCGCAGCGCTGGATCGACGGCCATTTTTGGTGGTGCTGTCTAGTCGGGCAACCCCTTCAGGCTTGCGGCCATTGGGGTCTTCAGTCGTTCCCTGCCCAGATTGCTCGCCGGCCTCCATGAACGCATCAAATAGAGGGTTATCAAGCTTTGCTCGAGATACGCCTAGCCTTCCGTTCTCTCCTCTCCAGTCACTTGCACCACGATCAGATGATTCACATTTTTTAAAGTAGGGCAGGCAGTGACTGAAAGACCAGTTGCGCAGATTGTAGTTGCTTGCCCAGTAATCATAATCCTGAGGATGTCCGCGCATATAGACCATTGAGTTTATCGAAGAAGAGCCGCCGATCACTTTACCTCGCGGTAGCATGACCGCTCTCCCATTGAGTGCTTTTTCCGGCTCGCTGTCGTAATTCCAGTTGATACTGGGATCTTTATATACACTGTAAACGCCCGCTGGCATATGAATTAACAACTTGTTATCCATTGGTCCTGCTTCAACAATAAGCACCTTGTTATTCGGCTCCTGGCTCAGTTCATTGGCAAGCACGCATCCTGCGGATCCCGCGCCTAAAATTATGTAGTCAAATTCGAGATTGTTTTTCACTAAATCAGATTAACCTCAGTCGGGAAGATTAAACAAGTCAATCAGTGTATTACGATACGGCTGCTTTTAAAATCAGCTCTTCAGCATCGTGTCTCGAGCCATTGACTGCCTTGCTGACTGGAAAAAACTCGAGTCGATTGACGTGCTGTTGTTTGGTTATAAGATTAAATCGATTGGTACCATCGTTTAACCAGGCCTCGGCGTGGAATCTTTCCAGCAAGACTGGCATACGACCATGTATTTCTATCAATTCATCCTGAGATGGGTGGGTAATGATGGTGCACGAGAATACAGATTGATTGTCTTTTTGCCAGTAATCCCAAAGTCCTGCCATGACGAGTGGTTCGTCTGACCGCATTTTAATAAAATAAGGTTGTTTGTTTCCTTTCGGGCCTTTCCATTCGTAATACCCTATCGCGGGTAACAGACAGGTTTGGGATTGCCTCCACGCGGTCTTAAAGGTCGGTTTTTCAGCCATGGTTTCTGATCGAGCGTTGAATGTAGCGTACTGGGTATTGGGCTCGCGGCTCCAGCTCGGTAGCAATCCCCAGCGCATGCCTTTGACGTCAATTTTTTGCGTAACCCGGTTTTTTAACAGTACCGGGACGGTTTGAGTCGGTGCAACGTTATAACCAAGTTCATTGCTGCCGGGCCAGTCACCAAGAATGTCCGACCAGGATCCCCTCTCTTTTATATGATTTGCATATCGACCGCACATAATTGTAAGTGCTCCAAGCACGGAAAGTCGTCATCTAATCGCTTTTCGAAACAGCCTGAGGTCCTATATTACCGAAATTTGGTTAATTTATCCGTGGTCTGATTTCCGGCAAATCAAAAAAACAATCACAGTCGAAGTCGTACAGGAAGAAATTTTCAGACTCCGATCCTGATATTTGATTTTCAGGAAATTGCCATTTTAAATTTGCACACGCTTTCAGGTAGTCCCTGTTTGGAGGGTATGCAAAAACTTACCTAATTACCACTATAGATAAGTCGCTCTACCCCGTATATAATAACAGTCTATCTATTTAATTCATAAGGGGTATGTCATGGCGCGCAATAAGGTGCAATTCCAGAAAGGGGTTAGCTTGAACGATTTTATCAAACAGTACGGTACCGAAGACCAATGCTTCGATGCGCTTTATGCTTGGCGGTGGCCCAAAGGGTTCCAGTGTCCGGCCTGTGGTCACGACAAGTGCTGCCAGTTGACCATCCGTAAACTTCAGCAGTGCAATCGCTGCAATCGCCAGACTTCACTGACGGCTGGAACGATCTTTGAATCCACCAAACTACCGCTCACGCTATGGTTCCAGGGTATCTATCTGATCACACAGGACAAGAAAGGCATCTCGGCCATGAAACTGCATCGTCACCTGGGTATTTCCTACAATGCCGCATGGCGGATGAAGCACAAGCTTATGCAGGTGATGATGGAGCGGGATCACAATAACAAACTATCCGGGTTGATTGAATTGGATGATGCCTACCTGGGCGGCGAGCGTACCGGGTGCAAGCCGGGACGCGGTGCTGCCGGTAAGACGCCTTTTGTAGCGGCGGTGGAGACCACGGCCGATCATTGCCCTGTTCGGGTTAAGTTGTCGGTCGTAAAGGGTTTCCGCACAGAAGCGATTAAGTCATGGAGTCAGCAACATCTGACCGAGGGCAGTACTGTTATCTCCGATGGTTTGGCGTGCTTTAATGCCGTTGTCGAGGCAGGTTGCTTGCATGACAAGATGGTGTGCGGCGGTGGCAGAGCGTCTGTCGAAAAACCTGAGTTCTATTGGGTCAATACGATTCTGGGTAACTTAAAGAGTTCATTACGCAGTACCTATCATGCTATTCGACCTAAATATGCTCAGCGATACTTGTCGGAATTTCAGTATCGTTTCAATCGTCGTTTTGATTTGAACGACCTCATTCCCAGGCTTGCTTGCGCGGCACTCAGAACGCCACCGATGCCGGAAAACTTGCTGAAGATAGGCTTGGGTTAGATGGTAATTAGGAAAACTTAATATTCGTCGTTCCTGCGAAATTTGTCATTCCCGCAACACTTGTCATTCCCGCGAAAGCGGAAACCCAGCAAAACAGCCAAACCCGCAAGGGTTTTCCACATGTAACACGAGCCGACGAGGGTTTCTTGCACAGTCTCTTTGGAGGGTATGCGAACACCAGCTGACAAAGTGGCCGCGAAGGCTTGATTCTGACGGAGTTCAAGTTGTGGCGATGGGGAGGCAAGAACGCCGATGGAAACGCTCATCGACGGTAAATCAATCCGGATGGAAAAGTGTGTGAATTAAACTTAACCTGACAGTCGGTTACTGAAAAACCGGTAACGGTCAGATTGGGTCTGAACTTCTACACATTACACAACTACCCTCTATAAACTTCTCGTCTATGTTTTACTTTAATAACCAGAACATGAAACTTTACATCATCTCTTGAACACAAAGTCTATAATCCCCCACCCTGAACTTATAAAGCCCCGCCTTATTTCCAGCTAAAGGAATTAAATATTCTTTTGGATTTACAGAAAGTTTTTCGTCAATCGCCTTTGTAAATCTTTCCTGAACTTCACGACTTAGCTTATAAAACTGTTTTTTAGCTTTTTGCTCAAATGCTATTTTGTACATTCAAAAGGTTTATCTTATAACCCCAATCCCCAGATAGAAATCTCTTAAACGCAGGAAGCCTTGGCTGTATAATGGTTTGCTCTTAAACCCACCATCACCCAATGGGTGCACAGCTCAAGGCTGATGACTATTCTACCCTACAAACTCGATACAACGAACGATTTACTCACCTCTCGTGCCGGTTTATTGGCGATTGCTCAACTAATGGACTCCCTGAACCTGTCTGAGCGAATCGACAAGCACTTCCCCCAGCCTAAAAGCAATCGTGGGTATAAGCCCTCGGAGTTCATCAAGCCCCTCATCCTGATGCAGCATGAAGGCAGTTTTCACCTGGATGAGGTTCGCAACCTTCAGGATGATGAAGCACTGCGCACCGTGCTGGATCTCAAGAAACTTCCCCAGGCGACCACGATTGGAGATTGGCTCAGGCGAATGGGAAGCCAGCCGCAAATCCAGGCTGCCTGGGTAAAGGTGAATAAAGCCTTATTGAAGGTAGCCTTGCATCGCTGTAAGGAAGTCACACTGGACATTGATGCCACTGAAATTGTTGCCCATAAAGCGGGTGCACGGTGGACTTACAACAAGAACAAGGGCTTTATGCCGATGGTCGGGCATATTGCGGAAACCGGGCAGATCGTGGCCGTGGATTTCCGTCAAGGCAATGTGCCGCCAGCGAAAGATAATAAGCCGTTTATCCAGCAATGCCAGCAGTCGCTCCCGGAAGACTGTACCGTGAAGGCGTTGCGTATTGATGCCGCCGGCTACCAAACAAAAGTCATTGAGTATTGTGATAAGCAGGGTATCGAGTATGCCATTCGCGCCAAGACCAGCGCCGCACTGCGCGCGCAGATAGCAGCGGCAAGCGCTTCGGACTGGCAGCCTTTGCTGGATAAAAAAGGCAAAGCGGTCAATGGTCAGGATACCTACCGCACCAGTTTCTGCATCGGTGAGTATGAAAAACCCTTCACCCTTATCATTCAGAGAACAGCCGTTACCGGCCAGGCGAGTCTGGATTTAGATTCATCAGATAATTCAGAAGATAGCTCAGAAAACAGTTCAGAGGAAATAAACTCAGGTGCTTATATTTATCGTGCGATTGCCACTAATCGGGATAGCCTTAGCGATAGCGAGATTGTCCACTGGTACAACCAGCGTGGCGAGGACAGCGAGAACCGAATCAAGGAACTGAAACGAGATTTTGGTGGCGACACCCTGCCGTGTTCAGATTTTGCTGCCAATGTGCTGTACTTTTTAATCTCCGCACTCTCCTACAATCTATGTGCCCTCATGCGTCCTCTGCTGCCGGTGGAGTTGTCCCGGCACCGTGCGATAACTCTGCGCTGGCGTCTGTACGCCATAGCGGCAAAAGTGGTCAGGACGGGACGTCAACTCTTGGTAAAAATGCGGGAAAACCACCGACTACTACTGGAACGAGTGCTGCTGGCACTGAAGGAGTTTGAAGCGCCGCCCATTTAACCCGACATAGAACAAGAATAACGGCTTCTGCAGGACAGGTGCGTCAAAAATAGCCGATTTAGCACTGATAATGCACCGAACAGCGGTTTTTGAGTAAACCTCTCGGCACTAGCTACCATAATTTGCTGTAATGGCCAGCCACAAGGCTTGAAAGAGGGATTCACCGAGCCTTGAAGCGCTGATGCTACTCTATCTGGGGATTTGGGTATAAATTGAGACTTTTGTATAAATCCACAAAACACTCGGCGCAACTCACAAACAACGTGATTTTTTATAAACTTGCCTCATTTTTTCGCCCATATTCTCTCAATCATTAATACGACACCAAAAAAGCCGCTATTTCGGCACTTTCAACCGCTTTTAGTGGGTTTTAATCTGTTTTATTGCCCATTTAGGCACAACTCTCCTGTAAACGTTGCAGTTGTTTGAAAATATTCATCCTAAGTTTTAAGATTATGGCTCATGGCAATCAGCTGTGCGCGGGTTTTGTTTCTCACTAACCCCAGGTATCCTGCCTTGCCTAATCCGTGATGCAGTTTGAGCAAACCAAAGGTACGTTCAACCACATAGCGGACACTGGAATATATTTTATTCTGGGCTTTTTGTTGCGCCGTTAATGGCGTGTTGCGATAAGCCCGGTGCAGGATTCTATTGTTTTCTTTACCCAGTTTCTCGTCATTGTCTTTGTTGGCACTTGTGCCCTGTGGGTATAAGCACTGTCTGCATAAACTTGTCCGTGCCTATCGTCTAACAGAGTAACTGCCCAGGTTGTTTTTAAGCGTATTTCAGTGTTGCAATAATCTGATCGGCAGGCATCATCAGTGTTTCGATGATGTTCCATCCTTGTTTTCTGGCCGTTGTGATGACGCTGCGCAGGGTGGCAAAATCCTCTGCCCCTTGTTCAGACCTGAACCCTCCCGATATTTTCTGGCGTAACTTCATCATCCGCAGGTCGCGTTCAGCTTCGTTGTTTGTGAAGGGTACGTCGGGATCTGTCAGAAAGCGCAGGGTGCCTTCCTTGTGATCGCGCAATCGTAAAGCCAGATTATGTCCTGTCCGTCGCTTCTTGCGCCCCCGTCTTCCGGGTTTTGGCGGCACGAGTGGAGGCAATTCCTCATGGAAATCCAATGCTGCGGTGATGATCCTGTCGTATCGCCGATTGATAAGCGCAACAAGCGGCGTTGAAACCGCCACGCCCTTATCCCGCGCGGCCTGTGTGACATGGTGCGCACGCCGCAGTAGCCTTTGCATCTGACCAGCCCAATCTTCCTGTTCTATTTCGACCAACGCTTGCAGTTCCCGTAAATGGTGTGCATTGCACAACGCATGGGTAACACCATCCAGCGTGAAGTAGGGCTGCCAATGATCATGCACGATACAGCCCGTGAGATTGGATAACAGATTACCGCGTTTGCTGCTGACCCGGTAGAAAGCCAGAAGCGGTGTACAGGCAACGTGAAGCCATTGCAGGCACCCCGTAATCCGGAAACCCGTCTCGTCAAGATGTTTGACGTGGACCTGTTGGGCGATCACATCCTGCAGGTGAGAAGCAACCCCCTTGAGCCGCTCTGATGCTTTGCGGTTCATGGCGGCCACAGTGGCAGGAACCAAAGGGGCATTGAACAAATCGGCCATTATTTGCGCCAGTCTGTCTTCCGGCAGGAAATGGGCGCATTGGAGATATGTTGCCACTCCGGCGATGCGTGGCCCGTACTGCACGGGTGCCTTTACTTCCAGAGGAAACGCCGCCCTGGTTGTTTCCCCACAGTGGCCGCAAAGGCAGACATGTGCCCTGTGTTCCGTTGTCACCAGGGGTTGTGGCTCGGGCAGGTCAAACACCTGTCGTGCGGCGTAATCCTCTGCCATTGATGGCGACAGCGGTGTGCCACATTGCCCGCAGACAGAAGGAAAGTGATCTTCAACATGATCGGGATCTGCCGTTTGGCACAGGGTGCTTCCCTTGTGGCCTTTCTGCCCGCCTGACTTTTTACCGGATTTTCTCCGCAGACTTTTGGTTCTGGGTTCAGCCTTGGGCTTCTTTAGGCCGTCGCTTGAAGGCGGCTTGCTACTGTTGCTGCTGTTCAAGCTGAGGCGACGCTCAAGGTCTTCAATGCGAGCCACAAGCAGGGCTATCGTTTGTGCATTCTTCTGCTTCAGCTCTTCATAAGCCTCAACGGAAACATAACCTTTGGGTGCGTTTGAAAAAATCATAATCTTAATGAATCACATCGGGATTCCTCAGGCAAGAGAATTATTCCAAGAGAATTATTCCTTAGGGTACCTGGGCAGTTACCTATTATCTGGAAAAGAAAATCCTCGTTCCAGGCTGCGACGTGAGGTTTTACCCGCTATCGCCACGACCCCGGCTAAGGGTGCTGTTTAAGGTGGCGATCCAATCCATAAAGCAGGCCTGACAATGATGCGCATCCAGTGTGGCATAGCTGTTTCCCGGTTGATCATGTGAGGGTGTTCCGCCCGAAAATGGCAAGAATTTCCGTAAAAAGGCCAGTTTCTTTGTCCCAAACGCAGAAATAGCAACCCAGTCATTCGCCCCAGACAACACAGGCCATAACGTCAAAAGCAAAATCTCGGTCAAAGGCTAAAGCAGCTTTGTTTGTTGTCGTGGGTCAGATAAAGTTGAAAAATACGTAAGAAAATCAAGGGCGTGGCTGTCGGCTGCGTCAGTATTTGACATGCAAGGTGAACTCATTAAAATCTGAAAGATCACGCATCGAATCAACCCTTACCTCATTTGTCGCCTGCTAATTTATTCATGCGATTGCCCTGTGAACCGCCGGTTCAGCTTACCCAAGGGAAATAGATTTCAAGCAACTGAGTCGCATTTCGAAAACAGTCGGGGCGCTTTTTCTTGTTGATATGGCACATATTGCCGGTTTGGTTGCTGCCGGAGTACACGACAATCCGGTGCCTTATGCAGATATGGTGACATGTACGACAACGAAAACTTTGCGCGGTCATTAGAGGTGGATTAATCCTTTCCAGCGACCAGACATGGCAAAAAAAATTGCAATCTGCCATCTTCCCCGGTGTTCAGGGTAGTTTGTATACCCAGATTATTGCAGCGAAAGCGGTCTGTCTTGGAGAAGCGTTAACCGATGAGTTCAAAGCCTACGGCCAAAACGTACTAAACAATGCTCGAGCGCTTGTTAATTCAATGATGCAGAATAACATCGATGTGGTAAGCGGCGGTACTGATACGCATATGGTTTTGCTGGACATTTCACGAAAGTCTATCAAAGGACAACAACTGCAGGATGTGCTGGAGCAAATTAATATTACTACAAACAAAAACCCGATTCCCTTCGATTCGGTAAAACCGTCCGAATGGAAGGGGCTTTGTCTCAGGGTTGCAGCCGCGACAACAAGAGGTTTGGATGAAAAAGACTTTGTATCGTTAGGGCGGATTATTTCAGCTGTCATCGAAGACCTGGGAAATCAAAATAGCTATTCTCAATCCGGTTGCCGAGAGGCTATCGAGAAAATCTGCCGACAATATCCAATTTATTCCTGAGCTGTTTCGAGGGAATTGTCGATTTTTAGGATAATGTCGGTTAATTTTCCCTTGTAATTCCCCGGCTCACTCCAAAGCCCGCGCTGTTGTGCTTCGAGTAACCGCTCTGCCATTTCCTTTAATGCGTTGGGGTTGGAATTCTCCAGAAATTGTTGATTGTGTTCGTCAAGAACCAACGCCTCAGTTACGGATTCGTACTGATAGTCATCAATTAAACCGGTAGTCGCATCGTAGGCGAAGACATAGTCAACGGAAGCAGCCATTTCAAAGGCGCCCTTGTAACCATGATTTTGCATTGCGGAAATCCACTTCGGGTTTATCACTCGGGATCGAATTACACGATTCAATTCCTCTTTAAGCGTACCAATTTTGGGGTCAGCGGGATTGGAATGATCGGCGTGATAAATCGTCGGTTGTTGTCCCTTTAAAACCTCCACCGCATTGCTCATACCTCCCTGGAACTGATAGTAGTCGTCGGAATCGAGCAAGTCGTGCTCGCGATTATCCTGGTTCTGTACGACCACTTCGAGTTTTCCCAGTTGTTTCTCAAACTGCCTGAATGCGGCTTTACCAAAGGCTGCCTGTGTATAGCTGTATCCACCCCAGTTCACGTATGCCTGAGCCAAATCTGCGCTGTCCTTCCAGACGCCTTCATCGATCAAGCCTTGCAGGCCGGCGCCATAGCTACCGGGCTTAGAACCGAAAATACGGATTCGTGACTGTTGATGTGCATCCAACCGGTTTAATCCTTCCTCAGTCAATGATTGAGCGGTATCCAAGACGTGTTGTCGAATAGTGTTACTGTCACCAGGTTCTTCGTAATCAGACAATGCTTGAACGGCGACATCAAACAAACGTGCGACATTGGGAAATGCGTCTCGAAAGAAACCGGAAATTCTCAGGGTAACATCGACTCTGGGTCTGCCGAGCTGAAAACCCGGAATGATTTCAATATCGGTAACGCGATTAGAGCCTTCAGACCAGACCGGTTTTACGCCCATTAATGCCAGCGCCTGGGCGATATCATCGCCGCCTGTACGCATGGTAGACGTGCCCCAAACAGAAATTCCAAGATATTCAGGATAATCACCCTGTTCCTGCAGGTGACGTTTAACCAGGGCATCCGCAGATTGTAATCCGAGAGCCCAGGCGCTTCGGGTAGGAATGGAGCGGCTGTCCAACGAGTAGAAGTTTCGCCCTGTAGGGAGAACATCAAGTCGGCCTCGGGTGGGTGCGCCGCTAGGTCCGGCAGGGACAAATTTTCCACATAGCGCCCCTACGAAATTTTGTACCTCGTCTTCAGCAGATTTTGTCAACGCATTTAGAATGACCTCGTCAACGTGGGTTAATAACCGTTGTGTTCTACCAAGCTGGTTATCGATTGCTTCGCCCATGAGGAGTTTGTTAATGCAATCTTCCGCCAACAATTCGAGACGTTCTCTGGTATCAGCCTCCGTTCGCCAACTCGTCGAACTGATTTTCCTGAGCAGATCGGGTTGATTTCCGGACCAGGCCTTTGCTGGATTGATTCGCAACGGATCAAACGACTGCTTTTCATTTTCCAAATCGAGATCCTGACTGAGGCAATGTAATATGCCACGATCATTTTCATGTTCTCCTCGAGGTAAACGGGTGAGCGCTACCAGTGTTTCGCTAATGGTTTGACTGTCTGGAAGTTGTCCAAATCGATGCAGACCATGGCGAATTTGAGCTTCCTTGAGATCGCATAAATAGGTATCCAGCTGATTCAGCATCAAGTCCTCTGAATTTGAATCCGAATTTTCGGGTTCCTCAACTTCGGCTGTCAAAATATTCAGTTCTTCAATCAAATGTGAATCCGTAAGCTTCTTCAAGATAGTTTGTCGTAAGAAGTTTTCACGCTTCGGATCGAGCCCCAGTGCCTGATAATACTCATCCACCCAATTTTCCAATTCCAGCAAATCGCCGTAAGTTTCAGCACGAGCCATGGGCGGCATAAGATGATCGAGGATAACGGCTTGTGCCCGGCGTTTCGCCTGACTTCCTTCACCAGGGTCGTTAACGATAAACGGGTATAAGTGCGGCAGCGGGCCGAGTACCAGATCGGGCCAGCAGTTTTTCGACAGGGCGACACTTTTACCTGGAAGCCATTCGAGGTTTCCGTGTTTGCCAATATGGGCAATGGCATCAGTTTTGTATTCATGACGAAGCCAAATATAGAAGGCAATATAGCCATGTGGCGGAACCAGATCCGGGTCGTGATAATTTGCGACGACATCGACATTAAAACCCCGCGCAGGTTGTATGCCGACAAAAGTGGCTCCCAATTGGATGCCTGAAATAATGATTTCCCCATTTCGGAAAAACGGGTCATTTTGAACCGGCCCCCAACGCTCGATTATCTGCTGTTGATTTGTTTTTGGGAGGCGGCTAAAAAGCGATTCATAGCGTGATAGCGGAATGCTCTGTCGGTGGGCTTTCAGAACAATTGTGTCGAGGTTGTTTGTTACCCCACGCTGTAACTGATCGATCAATAAATCGCCATTTTCAGGGATGTTATCAACATCAAATCCAGCCGTTTTCATGTGCTTCAATATGTTTATCGTAGAGGCCGGCGTGTCCAGCCCGACACCGTTTCCGATACGGCCATCCCGGGTAGGGTAGTTGGCCAGAATCAGCGCAATCTTTTTTTGCTCGTTTGGCTTTGTTCTCAGACTCGCCCAATTTGCAGAGAGCTCGGATAGCCAGGCGGCTCGTTCAGGTTGTAGCTGGTACCGTATAACGTCTAATTGAGCGGATTCGCTGTGCCTTAGCAGCGATTTGAAAGTGATTGCCCGAGAGATGATTCTCCCGTCGAACTCTGGGAGTGCGATATTCATCGCTATGTCACGGCTGCGTAAACCCTGATCGGATGATAGCCAGTCAGCCTCGCTGTTGGCAGCAAGAATGGCTTGAATAACGATTAGGTCGCGATCAAAAAGTTGCTGCGGTGATTGCGGTGACGACGATAAATTGGCGTTACCTTCGATGTGCTGTGAAAAGCTGGTGGTATTGATAATAATACTGCAGTCGCTTTCATCGATTAAAAAATTTACCGTCGAAAGGCAATGTGCATTTTTTAACGATAGTGTTGAAACAGCTAATACATTGAGCCTCTGCTCAAGAACTTTGATGAGTTGATCAAATGCTTGTGTATTGCCAGACTGAATGTGACTGCGATAAAATAACAAAATTGCGGTTGGTAAATCGGGATTCCTAGCTGCTTTCCATTGGTCGAAAGTGGATGTTTCCTGTTCGGGGAAATAAACCTGGGTCTCCGGAACACGTATCGGCGGATTAATTTCCCCCAGGTTGGTTTTGTTGAGGAGAGGTTCGCGAGTATCAGGAAAGTTAGCTGCCAGAAAGCGGAATAAGCTTCTTGCATTGCTGTTGCCGCCTTCTCGTAAATACCGCCACACGGCGTAGTGCTGTTCTGCAGAACAGCTGGAAGCAGTAAGTAACTCCTCGTCAGCCTGATCATCTCCAGGAACAATGATCAGGCTGATCTGGTTATCTTTGGCGAGAATTTGAAGTTGTTCAATGCCATATGGCCAATAGCTTTTTCCACCGAGTAATGACACAACAATGAGCTTGCAGTGCTGTAAAACCTTGTGCTCGTAAAGATCATAAGCGGCCGGTTTGGCTATATGAACGAGATTGGCGAGCCGAACTTCAGGATACGCAGATGGAAGGTTATCCAGTGTATCCGCGAGCAATCCCAGTGACGTATCCTGAGATGACAGAATAACCATTGCAGCCGGTGTTTGCTCAAGGTCGACGATACCTTCTTCATCAGTAAAACCGCCTGGTTGAGCCGCCAGCAGGTGCATCGCAAAAACCCTGGCTAATTCGTATCACGAAGTAATTTCGTGGCTTTTTATGGTATTACGCAACTGCTCAATACCAAGATCTTTGCCAATAAAAACCAGTTTACCTAATCGTGGTTCACCAACCTGCCAGGCTCGGTCATAGTAACGCTCGATGCGATCACCGACACCTTGAAACACCTGACGCATGGGCTTGCCAGGCAGCGGTAAAAATCCTTTCACCCGATAGATTGTATTCTCCTGAATCAGTTTTTTAACGGTTCTCTCTATGGCGTCACCGTCCACTTCTCCAAACTCGATACACGTGGAGTCGAAGTGATCGTGCGCGTGAGTATGATCATGTTCATGTTTATGGTGATGGTCGTGATGTGTGTGAACCGATTCAATTTTATCTTCTGTGGCAAATTCGAGCCCCATGAGAAGCTGGGAATTAATTTCACCATTCTCAACTTCGAGCATTTTTACCTGGGAATCGATGTGATTGCTGAGAATGCTTTTTACCTTGTCAATGCTGGTTCCGTCGAGTTTGTCGGACTTGCTGATGATGACCATATCGGCTGATGAGAGTTGGTCTTCCAGTAATTCCTGCAAAGAGGGATCATGATCCAGACTTTCATCAGCGCCACGCTGCGCTTCGACATTGCCAGGATTATGCGCAATTCTCCCATCTGCCACAGCAGGTCCGTCGACAACGGTAATAACGGAATCTACCGTGCAGTGCTGCTTGATCTCAGGCCAGTTAAAAGCTTGAACAAGCGGTTTAGGTAATGCTAAACCCGAAGTTTCAATGAGGATATGGTCGATATCATGACGCCGCTCAATCAGTTGTTTCATTACCGGTAAAAATTCTTCTTCCACGGTGCAGCAGATACAGCCGTTAGCCAGCTCGTATACCCCGTCTTTTGCAATGCCGGTCTCATTACTGATCGAATCACCTTCATCGCAATCCAGAGGGCAGCTTCTCAGGATGTCAGCGTCGATATCAAGTTCACCAAATTCGTTAACAATAACGGCGATGCGTTTTCCGTTGGCCTGTTTAACAACATTTGATAGCAGTGTGGTTTTACCGCTACCTAAAAATCCGGTGACGATGGTTGCGGGTATTTTTTCGAGGTTCATGCTCTCTTTACTTTTCTGGGTTGATCGGGTTTTACTTTTGGGCGGTAAATATGGGCTTTGGATTCATCGTATAGAAAGGAATCATTAAATTCTTCTGGCTGCAGTACCTGTCCAACTAATATCAGCGATGTGCGGGTAAACTTTTTCGCACGGACTTTTGCTGCGATATCGTTCAATGTTCCGGTAACATAGTCCTGATCTGGCCAGCCCGTTCTGTAACAAACCGCCACCGGGCAGTCTTCACCATAATGGGGAATGAGGTCTTTTACAATCTTGTGAATATGGCTTACACCAAGATGAATAGCCAGTGTGGCACCGTGGGCTGCTAATGCAGACAGGTTTTCTTTTTCAGGCATAGGGGTTTTCGAACCATAGCGCGTATAAATCACAGTTTGGCTGACTCCGGAAAGGGTGAATTCCTTTTTTAGCAACGCTGCCGAAGCACTTGCCGCTGTTACACCAGGTATAATTTGGTACGGAATATCAAGCGCTTCAAGTCGGCGCATTTGTTCACCGATGGCACCGTATATAGAAGGATCTCCGGAATGAACTCGTGCAACATCCTGATTGTTGTGATGCGCGTTTTCTATTCTTTCGATAATTTCTTCCAGATTAAGTGACGCGGTATCTTCAATATGAGCGTCCACAGCACAATCGTCAAGCAGTTCTTCCGGTACCAGAGATCCAGCATATAATACGACAGCACACTGCTGTATTAATTTGTGACCTTTTAGTGTGATCAGTTCGGGGTCGCCGGGGCCCGCTCCTATGAAGTAGACTGTCATAACTATCGTTTCTTTGAATAACCGCGCGGAGTGTATACCCAATGCACCGCTGATTGCGCGGTTGATTTGGGGTTCACAATATGACGCGATTCACTGTTACCGATAGTAACGCAAGTGAACATGTCAACCTGTGCCGCATCCAGTTCTGCCAATGTCATGATTGTGGTTCGATGATCCTCACGAGTCAGATTGCGCCCCAGCACAACGGCTGTCGTTGACGGCCGATACTCCAGCAGGATATCGCGGGCCTGGTTGAGTTGCCAATGACGTTTTTTAGATACCGGATTGTAAAACGATACGACGAAATCACCTGACCCCGCTGCATGAATTCGCTTTTCGATCGTTTCCCAGGGGGTAAGTAAATCCGAAAGGGAAATCGCACAGAAATCGTGTCCAAGCGGGGCACCAACTGAGCTGGCGTTGGCCTGCATTGCGCTTATACCGGGAATGACTTCTATATCGACATCAAGCCACTCCTTGTTCACCTGTTCACAATCATTTTCAGATGACAGGGTGTTGTCGAGTAATTCAAATACCAGCGTCGCCATAGCAAATACGCCAATGTCCCCGCTCGATATTAGAGAAGTGGTTTTCCCTTCAGCTGCCAGCTCCAAAGCCAATCTGGCACGACCAATTTCTTCACCAAGCGGGAGTTGGTGATGTGTTTTTCCGGCACACAGCTGATCCAGCAGGTCAAGATACAAACCATAAGCAACCAGGTCCGTGCTTTGCGAAATTGCGGTTTTAGCTTTTTCTGGAATAAGGTCAATATCACCTGGTCCGGTACTTACCAGATACAATTTTTTCATTAAAGATAACTCCGAGCTACTGCGAGGGTGGCTCGATAATTTTTTTGTTTTGTCAAAATAAGTTCGGCCTGATTTCCGCTGATTTCGGCAGCTGCGAGTAGTGCTGCGGCTTCGGCAACACCGTAGCAGCCAACTTCCTTGAATACAATTTCAGATTTATGAGACAACATATTCTCCACTGAACGCAATTGAGATGCGCTGTAGGTTTTAAAAGGAATTGAAAAATCTCCGCTTAGCGTCAAGAGACCAGCCTCGTTCGACTTTAGATCAATGCTTGCTAACGCGCTATATTGTACGTTGCTGGTTTTTGCTGCTAATGCAATCCGGGCGCGGCTGGAATCAAGCAGTTTAATAATCTCGTCAGCAGGGCAGCCCCTGTCACAACCCATTCCCAGCACCAATATGGGGCTCCCGTAATTGGTTGATGAGGTGGAGACATAATGCGCATCCAGCGCGGTGGCTATTTTTCGTGCAAGTTGTCCGGCCCCGCCTTCATGGCCGGAGAGTAAGGGAACCACATATTCTCCTGTTTCATCGATAACGACAACAGCAGGATCGGTTGCCTTATCTTTTAGTAGCGGTGCGATAGCGCGGATCACGATGCCGGTAGCGCAGATAAAAACCCCGCGTTTCCCGGCCAGAAAATCCTGCTGGACGGTCTGCACGAACTGGCGGGGAAGATGCTTATGCTCAGCATCAGATACAATTTCACAAAGTCGATTTGCAAGGTTATATCCGGCTTCTGTGAGGCTATAAATTACGGTTTGCACTATACCGATTCCATGGTTCCGTACTGTCGTTTTCGATTGATCAGGAAAACAGAAAAATACGGCCCCTCACCATCCTCTAGCGTTGAAATATCTTCAACTATTCTTTGCTCTGCCTGTCCGGCATATTCGATGTAGCGAGCGTCATCGGTACGATTCGACTTTTTAAGCAGATCCAGGATAGCCGGCCGTCGCTTTCCAGGTTTCATAATGGCAACGTTGTCAAAATTTTGCAGCGTTTGAAGAATATCTTTATCACTTCTCCGCCCGGAAATCACGGCAAAGTTTTCTGCCAATAGTGCGAGTGGCTGTGACATCAAGGATGCGCTGGCGTTAATCGAGGTTATACCCGGAACAACGATAGTATTAAATTCATCTGACAATCGGTCGTGTAAATAAGAGAATGAGCCGAAGAAGAATGGATCTCCCTGACACAGGAAACCGACCTCTCTGCCTTTTCTAAGATGCGCTGTAATAGCAAGTGAGGCCGCATCGTACACGCCATTGGCAATCTCTCTGCTATCACACATCGGCATGATGACAGGGAGTTCAATCATACCGGGTTTTGCACTTTCAATTTCGTTTGACGCGATGGCTCTTGCCATCGAGATTCCTTCTCGATTCGCAAGAAAGGCCAGAACGTCACAGTTTTGAATCAATCGCTGTGCTTTTAGCGTAAGCAGTTCCGGGTCGCCGGGTCCTACGCCAATTCCATAAAAATTTCCGTAATCAGAGTTCGTCATTCTTTAACCAGATACCTTGCAGCATTTTGCGATGACGACAGATTTGAGTTCCCTGTTTATATCGCTGTCTGGCAGATTCCTGGTAACCTGGATTTCTACCCATTCGCGTCCGGCTTTTCCGTCCATGAATTGTTTTAACGCTAATTTGCTTTTCTCGGTGACTGCGCTGGCAACCAATTTTCCGTGATCGGCAAGACGGTTCCAGGAAAACTCAAGCATCTCCAACAGTCCGTTGCTTCCGCCTATGAAGATACAATCCGGTTCGGGCAAGCCATCGCAACAATCTGGAGCTGACCCTTGAATCGGGCTTAGGTTTAACAGGGTGCCAAAACGCTCGCTATTGGTGACGATATGATCAACTCGTTCTGCTGATTCTTCGATTGCATATATTTGTCCCAATTTATTCCAGCGAGCCCACTCTACGCTCACACTGCCGCATCCAGCGCCGATATCCCATGCAATTTCATTATTTTCCGGTGACATCATCGTCAATACGCATAGTCTAACTTCACGTTTGCTGATCATTCCAAAACCGGGTTCAGCGCCGGTGCTAAAATGGGCATCCTGAATACCGGGAAATACCGGTAATGGATAGTCAGTCTTTGCGCCAATTTGATTGAGTTGGATGATACAGATATTCAGTTCGTGAAAATCCGATGGGTACTCGGCAAGCTCGGCACAGCTAAATTGCTGTACTGATTCGGATTTCTGTCCCATGGCTTCGCAAACCCAGATAACTGCGTTACGGTATCCCTGATCAAGCATCTCTGATGCGATGGCTTTCGGGTTGGATTCGGAGTCGGTAAAAATGGCAAGTAATTGATATGGCTGAATATGCCTCCTCAAAGAAATCAGGGGACGACCGTGTAAACTGACAATTTCCGCTTTTTGCCACGGTAATCCAATGGCATGAAAGCAATACTGGATACTCGATATATGGGGTCTGAAGATGAGATTTTTACTCCCAATCAACCTGGTTAAGCAGTTACCGACACCGTAGAACAAGGCATCTCCTGAAGCCAGCACCACTATTCGTTGACCGGTGTGGGAACCGAGAAGGTCACGAAATTCTGAGAATGGTGACGGAAAGCAGCGTTTTTTTGCGCTCGTAGGGTAGTCAGCGATCTCAAGCAGGTGGTGAGCTGATCCAAAAATAATTTCAGCTGTTCCAAGGTCCTGCACAGCACATTGGTCTAGATGCGCTTTATCTCCGCATCCGAGACTAACGACTTTTAAGGGTGGGCCGTTCCACAATAGCGGCTTTGACTTTAGGGGTTTTGACAAAATCCCAACGTCTTTAATCTGTGACATTAAAATCGCAGCCCTCTCTTTAATCGAACCAGCGTATTAAACACACCTGCGGCGAGTGCACTGCCGCCAGTTTGCCCGAGTATGGTAATGCATTCAATACCCAGAGATTGATGATTGTCGAAAAGATAGCTTTTTGATTCAGAAGCGCCTACAAATCCAACAGGAATGCCAATGACAAGAGCGGGTTTTCCATAGCCTTGTTCGATTAATTCCATAAGTCGAAATAGTGCGGTTGGCGCGTTGCCTATTATGGCGATGGAATTGTCCAGTTGTGGAATCCAGTATTGCAGCGCGGTCATTGATCTGGAATGATTGCTGTTTTTCGCTTTTTCAGCTACTTCAGAGTGATTCAGATAACACAATGGTTCTGATTCGAGATAGCGTTTAGTCAACCCCTGTTTAACCATTTCAACATCGCACAAAATTTTACCGCCGTCATTGAGTGCGGCGACTCCGCTTGTCACGGCATTTTTGCTGAACCTGATCGTGGGCGTGATCTCTGGATTTCCACAGGTATGAACCAGGCGCATAACCACTTGTTGTTCGAGTTCGTTGAACCCGTTTAGATCGGTCAACTGCCGAATTAACGCGAATGAACGACGCTCGATTTCTGCTGGGTCTTTAAGATAATCGTCCATCGATTCAGTCGTTATGCTGAGTTAGAGAACCAAAACCCTTCCTAATTACCATCTAACCCAAGCCTATCTTCAGCAAGTTTTCCGGCATCGGTGGTGTTCTGAGTGCCGCACAAGCAAGCCTGGGAATGAGGTCGTTCAAATCAAAACGACGATTGAAACGATACTGAAATTCCGACAAGTATCGCTGAGCATATTTAGGTCGAATAGCATGATAGGTACTGCGTAATGAACTCTTTAAGTTACCCAGAATCGTATTGACCCAATAGAACTCAGGTTTTTCGACAGACCCTCTCCCGCCGCCGCACACCATCTTGTCATGCAAGCAACCTGCCTCGACAACGGCATTAAAGCACGCCAAACCATCGGAGATAACAGTACTGCCCTCGGTCAGATGTTGCTGACTCCATGACTTAATCGCTTCTGTGCGGAAACCCTTTACGACCGACAACTTAACCCGAACAGGGCAATGATCGGCCGTGGTCTCCACCGCCGCTACAAAAGGCGTCTTACCGGCAGCACCGCGTCCCGGCTTGCACCCGGTACGCTCGCCGCCCAGGTAGGCATCATCCAATTCAATCAACCCGGATAGTTTGTTATTGTGATCCCGCTCCATCATCACCTGCATAAGCTTGTGCTTCATCCGCCATGCGGCATTGTAGGAAATACCCAGGTGACGATGCAGTTTCATGGCCGAGATGCCTTTCTTGTCCTGTGTGATCAGATAGATACCCTGGAACCATAGCGTGAGCGGTAGTTTGGTGGATTCAAAGATCGTTCCAGCCGTCAGTGAAGTCTGGCGATTGCAGCGATTGCACTGCTGAAGTTTACGGATGGTCAACTGGCAGCACTTGTCGTGACCACAGGCCGGACACTGGAACCCTTTGGGCCACCGCCAAGCATAAAGCGCATCGAAGCATTGGTCTTCGGTACCGTACTGTTTGATAAAATCGTTCAAGCTAACCCCTTTCTGGAATTGCACCTTATTGCGCGCCATGACATACCCCTTATGAATTAAATAGATAGACTGTTATTATATACGGGGTAGAGCGACTTATCTATAGTGGTAATTAGGAAACCCTTTATACATCCAATGAGGCTCTTTGTATTGAGGTTCTTTGTATTGAGCATGGAGAGGTGTGTGTATCGAGATTGGGTCATGTCCCCGGCCCCTACCGGCCAGATTGGAAAAAGTAGTTTGTTGTGGCAGGTTTCCTGGCTCCCGAGTCGGTCAAATCGACAAATCAAAGCGGCCTTCCCAGGATTGACTTCAAATATATGGTTGAAGTCTGATCTCAGTGGCGATAAAACTTTTATTACCCGGATACAGTTGCGGGGGCAGCTACGGCATTTTGCTTTCGTATTCCCTTTCCACCGCTAAATTTTATCCGTAATTAACCCGAATAAACAGCCACCTGGTTAAACAATTGCGTCAACTAAAGGCTCGATTGCACCAAATACCTGATTGGCCGCAGGTAATGCAGGTCGAACCTGTACAAACGCAGGAATACCCAATTGCCGGGCCGCATCCATTTTTGCGGCAACGCGCTGGCATCCGCTGTTTTTGCTAATGAGGCAATCAATGCGGTACTTTTTTAGTAACTGGAGTTCATCTTCGAGTTTAAAGGGACCAATGGCATTTATCTGGGTAATACCCGGGCGATTTTCAAAAGGTCTGGCGCTTCGAATAAACCATTCCTGACGGGCAGGTTTACTGTCGTAATACTGCATGGCCGATTTTCCGATAGAAAAGAAAGGTCTCGAATAGGGATAAATTTTCGTTATTAACTCTTTGATATTATTAAAATCAGTCCAGTTTTCAAATTCAGACTTTTTCCAACCAGGGCGTTCGAATCGCCAACAGGGAATGTTCGCCTGATTAGCGGCCTGTACCGCGTGTTTCGAGATTTCAACCGCATACGGGTGGCTTGCGTCAACAATTAGATGAATCTCACGATTCAAGCAGAAATCCATCAGACCACGAATACCATCCTGTTCTGATGAGCCAAACCCACCAATATGAATCTCACAGTTTAGCTGCGGCTGCCGAACCAGACCCACTATGCTGTAGATGATCTGGTGTTGCATGGCTATTAGCCGTTCAGCAAGCTCTTTGGATTCGGCAATTCCGCCCAGAATCAAAATATTCATGGCATGGTGATCGCAGATCCAACCAGCTGACCGTCCTTGCGAATCGCATAAACATCGATATGACAGCTATTCCGGCAGGTTTTAACGGCTTCTTTCTGAGCGAGACTGCAGATACGATTGGCGAGAGCAATATTTGCATCCTCACAATGCTGTAATGCTTCAAGACTGGTATTGGATTGTTCAACCTTGTGCATAAGCGCCGCATCCCCTGCCAGCGTTTTTACCTGTTCTCGAAAAAATTGAAAGTCGATGGAGGAATCTTTGCTGTGTAATGAGTGGTGGCCGGCGGCTAGTTTACTGATCTTTCCAAATCCGCCACAAATGCTGAGTCGGGTCATCGCCACCTTGCGTAAATGTTTCAGTACTGCACCGGCGAAATCACCCATTTCCACAATGGCCATGTCTGACATGGAGAGTTGCTGTTGAGCGAACGATTCACTGGTCGAACCGGTTGCTGCGGCAATGTGTTGAACGTTGTTTGCGAATGCGACATCTATCGACTGATGGATAGATGCGATAAATGCGGCACAGGAATAAGGTTTAACGATGCCTGTGGTACCTAGAATTGAAAGGCCGCCAATAATTCCCAGTCGACCATTCATGGTATCGAGCGCAATTTGTTCGCCATTTTCAATACCAACGGTGACGTCGAATCCACCATGGTAATTTGAATTTTTCGCCAATTTTAATAAGTGTTCGCGGATCATTTTACGCGGCACCGGGTTGATGGCAGGTTCGCCTACGGGAATGGACAGCCCGGACCTGGTGACAGTACCGACACCTTCGCCCGAGTGAAATTGAATAACATTATCCGTGCGTAAAGACACAATCGAAAAAACCGTTGCGCCGTGGGTGGCATCTGGATCGTCTCCGGCATCTTTTATGGTGTCTGCCCTGGCGCTTTGATCGGACCAGGGCTCGCAGCGGCTTAGCTTGAAATCAATTTGTTGGCCTCTGGGCAGCAGAATCGTTGCTTGCGTTGCAGGGTTGCCATCCAGCAATAGTTGCGCAGCAGCGAGAGCCGTTGCCGTCGCACAGGCGCCAGTGGTGTAGCCCGATTTGAGTTTATGTTTATGTTCCGGGGTTTCTTCTCGCATTTATGTATTCCCGGTGATTGGGATTTGAAATGCCGCTGGCTGCGGGGATTATTGGATTAGCCAGTATGTCCCAAAACCGATCGATATTGAAGCAATAATTAGACGACTGGTCTGGAATACTTTGTTGCTCGCACCTGCGATCCAGCTTTGAAATTCTGCAAAAAACAAACCAAATAGGCACATCGACAGCAGTACGCCAAGACAAAATAGTGACACGTAGATCAACGCCAGGGCGGGACTCGCATGTTCTGCAGCAGGAATAAGCGCCAGAACGGGTGCACTGCCGGCTATCCCGTGGGTAATTCCAACCAGTACAGGTTGATGGCTGTGTCTGGTTTTTCCGGATTCGGTCAAATGAGCATGTACCAGTTTATCTGATGGAATGTTGTCGTGGCTTTCGACCGAATGACTATGAACTTCGAGAGCTATTTTGTTTTTATGCAGCGACCAGATAATCCAGCTACCGATTCCGATTAGGATGATGCCGATTAATTTTTCAGCTAAATCCGGAATAATTTGGGGAAGCTCAAGACGAGTCAATACAAACAGCAGGCTGAGAGCAAAAATAACCGCACCATGGCCCAATGCCCAACGACAACAAAACCATATTGTGTTTATGGCGGAAGATTTTCTCGATGCAGCCGGGTTTTTTTGCGACTGAGCCGAGGATAGCGATGATACTGCCATGATGTGGTCAGCGTCGAGGGCGTGCAGCATACCGAGCCCAAAGCCCAGGCTCATTAATGCGTATAGGGTGCTATATTCCATTGCATGCTTGCCTGCTGCGAAATCGGCGCTTAACGTTTTGAATCATGGAAAAGAGTGTAACCACAGTCTGCAATTTGCGCTATTGTAATAGCGTCACCATGTGTTGTGCTAAAGTCTGGCTGACTGTAGTTTTTACGTTAATTTTATAGTGAAGTCAAAATCAGAAAAGGCACAAACCTGCCGCACAGTAATGATTGCGGCAGCGGGGTCAGGGCAGGGAAAAACCCTCGTTACTGCCGCTTTGGCGCGCTATCTGGTTCAACAAGGGAAGCGGGTTCAGGTGATCAAAATTGGGCCGGATTACCTTGATCCGACGATTCTGGAATGCGCATCCGGCTGCGCAGTACTGAACATGGATATCTGGATGATGGGGCAGGCGCATTGCCGCTTTTTACTGAATCGTGCGGCTAAAACTTCCGATGTTTTGCTGGTTGAAAGTATGATGGGCTTGCATGACAACTCGCCCAGTAATGCGGAACTGGCAAGGACGTTTGGGTTACCGGTAGTGCTGGTTATCAGCGCCGCGAAGTACGCACAAACGGCTAGTGCAATTGTTGAAGGTATGGCGAGTTTTAATGAGGGGGTTGAGATTCAGTCTGTAATTGGGAATCGTATAGCCAGCGATAATCACCATCGAATAATGTGTGAGTCTTTGGGGTCGATTTATGCCGGCAGCATACGAACGAATGAACAACTATCGTTGCCGCAACGTCATCTCGGATTGGTTCAGGCTCAGGAGGTGAGCCAACTGGCTGAATTGTTGGACAATGCGGCAAATGCGATAACGCATGTTATGCCGCATCTACCGATTTCGGAAGTGGAGTTCGCCTATTCGGTACAACCAGTTGTGGAAAAGTATTTGAACAATAAAGTGATTGCAGTGGCAAAAGATGCGGCGTTTAGCTTTATTTATCCTCAGAATATTTCCATTCTTAGGGAGCTTGGCGCAGCAATCCGTTATTTTTCTCCGTTAGCGGGTCAGGCGCTTCCGAAATGCGATGCGGTTTGGCTTCCCGGAGGTTATCCAGAGCTGCATATGGAGAGGCTTAGCTGTTTAGATCGATTGAAAAGTGAGTTGAGTCATCACATTCAGTCCTCAAAACCCCTTTTGGCGGAATGTGGGGGTATGATGATTGCGACGAATAGTATCACCACTCAAACCGGTAAAGAGTGGCCGGCCTGGAATCTGTTTCCAGCAGAATCTGCGATGATGAAACGGTTTCAGAGTATCGCACTGCAGCAGATCAATTACGGTGAATCCGCTGATCATTTTCTACGCGGGCATTCATTTCATCATTCAGTAATCTCAACATCAGTGAAACCGTGGAAATATTGTCTCAAGCAAAATAGCGATATCGGAGAGCCAGTATACAAAATTGGCGCTTCCGTATTTTCCTATATGCATCATTACTTTCCTTCATCTCCGGAAACTGCAGCAATGTTGTTTGGTTATCAGCCCTGAACGGTAACCACTCGATAATGATTTTTTTCAACATGACCCCTGTTTTCAATTAGTATCACCTTGAAACCGGATTTAGCCCATTCTCTGTTAGTCTGATTGTGGTATAGCCGTTTTTTGAATTTATCGAAATTAATGTTGCTGGAAATCGCGCCGCATTGACGAGCCGCATTGACGAGCCGCATTGAATAAATCCAATAACGTAAAACTATTTGGATCGAAGTTTGTTATTTGCTGAATCGATTCAGCGTTTTCAAAAATCTTAACCAACTGCTGTGCAACTGGTTGGTGATCATCCTGTTGTTTGATATTGTCTGGCGTGTCTTCCAATTCAATGTGCTCGCTTTGAATCTGTTAGGGAAACGATCTGTGCATCAACTGGAAATTAAATGCTGAAGTTAAGATGATCTGTTGAAAGTGAGTTATCGCTGTTTAAAGCGATGGAATCACAAAATCATGTTGGTGACTATATAAACCTGACTTCGTTAGCACAACACAAAATTAGTGAGTTTGTACTATGAATTACGACGAACAGCCCAAGCCCCTCATTATCCAGAAAATAACCACCGGTTTGGCAGGGTGGAATTTATTTGTGATGGTTGCGTTTGTGACTTTGGTGCTGCTAACTCAATCCGCGAATTTATTGCTGGGCCGAGTACAGGACAACGGCGTTATTTTTCTTCTGTGTGTCGCAGCAAGTCTGGTTGTTGGGGTTTTAGCTGGATATTACGGAGCTCGCCGGCTGTATCGCTACTTTGAGCAATTTCAGATGGTGGCTAGCTGTATATGGTTATCAGTGATGGTTTACCTTGCGCTTTCAACGCTGCCGACCAGACTGTTTTATTTGTTGGGTAACTGAAACCGATGAACTGGCTATATCCTAAACAGACATTTTAATAATTTCTGATACCTCGAGTTTTCCATCGGTATCCAAAAATGGACAGTCTTTTGCTGATTTCTGAATCCCTGGATGCGTTTTACCCGTCAGGGCCGGTAACTATTCACGATACTGAGGCCGTCAGAATAGCCTCGGATCATTTGCCAGTGAGCATGAAGTTTTTATTGCCCAGCGAAATGGGTGCTATTTACCGCTAAACTTCTGTTCACGAACTCAGGCAGTGAGTAGTTTTGCAACCGCTTCAGGGTTAGAAGGGAAGTACAGGTGTAAATAACTTGCGGTAATATTGTCACATTGATAGATCGGTTCTCCGGCTGCGGGATGTCGGGCACGTTTCCCAAACGCGATCGGCTCAAGCGTGTTTTCACAGCGTGTTCTGTGGTGAGCGTGAGCACGAATTTCGCCCTCCGGTAATGGCGCAGTCTGCATACCCTGGCATCCGCCACGGTCCCGCATAATGCCATTTCCGGGTAACAGGCCTATCATGTGTTCTGTATCACCGTGGACATCAGTAAGTGATTCCATCAGATAAAGCATACCGCCGCATTCAGCCAGTATTTTTTTCCCCGAGTGTTTGAAAATCCGCATTTGTTCAAACATTTTATGATTTTGTGCAAGCTCGTGGTGGTGTAGTTCCGGATATCCGCCGGGTAACCAAAGTGCATCCACATCCGGCAGAAATTCATCACTCAAGGGGGAGAAAAAGTGACATTGCGCACCCATATTTTCCAGCATACGAATATTGGCGGCATAGATAAAAGTAAATGCATCGTCCCTGGCGACACCTATGCGGATGCCTTTCAAGTGCTTTTCCGGTTTGGAAACTGCGCCTGATTGAAAAGATACGGGCTCAGGCATTATCGTTAGACCGGCGCTATCCATTACCCCTGCCAACGAATCGAGTCTTTGGTCAATATCATCCACTTCGTGTGGGTGTACCAGTCCGAGGTGCCGTTCGGGTAATGCCATCTCGGGATTACGCATTACACAGCCCAACAAATTAATGTTTACGGGAATTGATGCTGTAATCAAATCGACGTGGCGCTTGCTGCCAAGGTTATTGGCAATGATGCCAGCAATATCGAGAGTAGGGCGATGGCTGGCAAGGCCCAAAGCCATGGCGCCAAAAGTTTGCGCCATGGCTTTACCATCGATGACGATCGCGATCGGAATGCCAAAATATTCCGCCATGTCGGCGCCACTCGGGTCGCCATCAAACATCCCCATTACGCCTTCTATCAAAATCAGGTCAGCTTCCAGCGCAGCCTGATAGATCATTTCTCGACAGGACGCTTTGCCAACCATCCAAAGATCCAGTTGTGCAACGGGATTTCCCGAAGCACGTTGCAGAATCAGCGGATCGAGATAATCCGGCCCGGTTTTAAATACACGAACGTTTTTGCCTTGGTTTTTATGGTATCGGGCGATGCCTGCTGTAATTGTGGTTTTGCCCTGACTTGAAGCCGGTGCGCAGAAAAATAAAGCGGGGCAAACTGCCGTTTGGGTTACCATTCTATTCCGGGCTGTGCTTTCACGCCTTTGCGAAAGGCGTGTTCAATATCTCCAATATCGCTGATGGTATCCGCTATATCCATCAAATCCCGGTGCATGGTTCTACCGGTGATGATGACATTTTGCTTTGCCGGGCGATCTCTTAAAGCAGCCACGACGGCTTCGACATCGAGATAGTCATATTTGAACATATACGACATCTCATCGAATATCAGAATATCGTAAAGGGGATCCTGCAACATGGATTTAGCCACTCCCCATGCCTGCTGTGCCGCTGCTACATCCTGAGATTTGTCTTGTGTTTCCCAGGTAAAGCCATGCCCCATTATATGAAAATCCACTTTTGGGTGATCTTTAAAAAAGAGAAATTCACCGGTTGCCTTTCGACCCTTAATGAATTGTATTAAACCGGCCTGCTGGCCATGTCCCAATGCTCTTGCCATCGTTCCAAATGCAGAGGAGCTTTTACCTTTACCGTTACCTTTCAGCAGAATTAAAACACCGCGCTGTTGCGTTGCTCTGGCGATACGCTGATCGACCACAGATTTCTTTTTCTTCATTCTTGCTGTGTGTTTGGCATCATTAGTCATAACGTGGTCCTATACGTGAAGGTAGTCTGCGTTGATGGTTGCGGCCAGGTCTTTACTTAAACCCAGTCGGATTTTGCCGGATTCAATATCCACTACCGTGACCGGGTATTTTTGCAGCAATGAGTGTTGCGTAGAACGGCTCGGTATCCGGCCATCAGTAATCAAAAATAGCTGGCAATCGAGGAATTGATATTTCTGTTGTCCAAGCATTCGCTGTACACAATCGAAAGCCTGCTCAGCGGGTGTTCCACCGCCAATTGGGATTGATTGCAAAAATGGATCGAGGTTTTTGGGTGCGCGTTGTGGAAGCAGCACCGTTTTTACCTGATCATTGGCAAATCCGACAACGCAAATATATCGACGCTGCAAATAACACTGTCGGGAAATGTTTTGTATTACCTGTCTTGCCAGGCTAAAACCATCGCCACTAAAAGTTGATGCGGAGCTATCCAGCAATACCATATCCAGCGTTCGTGTACGCTTAACGGGAAATTTGTATTCCAGACAGTCTTTAAATGAAGTGTTTGTGTTTTTCCAGCGTCTCACCTGACGCATATTGGCTACCGTTCGTCGCCAGTCTGGTTTTCTGGTTTCAGAATTTGAATCCCCAGACCGTATTTCGCTTATGAATTGCCGGGATTCACTGCCTCCGCGAAGCCGCGTATTAGCGACACTGCTGTTAGGGTGATGATTGATTCGGTTCTTGAATTTGATTTGCGGTGAGGAAACCAGTCGATTGTTACTCAGGGGTGCGTGTGGTGCCGCCCCCCAGGCCCCCTGGATGGAAGAACCGCTGTTTTCTGGAGCCGGATCAGATGAAGATGAGCTCGAACCGGATCCGCAATTCCCAGTATTGGAAGAAGGCGGCGGTGGCGGCTGATTGTCAGGCACTCTGTGTGAAAATACCAGCGCTTCTACGGCATCAATATGGGTGATTCTCAGCCGTTTATGCCCGCGTAGAGCAGCCTGTGCTCTGGCGGCTCGAAGCAATGTAATATCGGCCCTGAATCCGTCAACACCGGCCTGGTCACAACGTTTGGCGATTTCATCACGGATAGTTTTGGAAAGCGTTATTGCATTTAGACAGGATCGTCCGCGCTGGATGTTTTTCGTAATCGCGTCGGTTGTTTTGCGGTATCGTTCAGCGAACAATTCCGGATCGGTATCAAATGCAATTCTGCGTTCGGCGACTTGCTTGCGTTGATCAAGCGTGTATTGCCCGGACACCACCGCCATTAAGCCAAATCGATCAAGCAGCTGAGGGCGCAACTCGCCTTCATCCGGATTCATCGTGCCAATTAACGAAAATTGGGTGCTTTGCTGGTGACTGATACCGTCTCTTTCTACAATGGATATTCCAGATGCGGCCGAATCGAGAAGCAGATCGACCAGGTGATCGGCAAGCAAATTGACTTCGTCAACGTATAATAAACCCTGGTCTGCACGATTTAGCAGGCCAGGCTGGAATTCAATTTCCGCGGACTGTAAAACGGTTTTTAAATTAAACGACCCCGTTATCATTTCTTCCGTGGCACCAAGTGGCAGCGTAACGAATGGGGAATCTGTGAGTATGTCTTCAAATCCTCGAACCAGTGTTGATTTCGCGCTTCCTCTCGGTCCGGAAACAAGTAACCCGCCCAATTTTGGATCAATCGCAACCAGCATCATTGCAGTCTTGATATGGTCTTGCCCGACAACGGCTGTGAACGGAAAGTTACGTGACATGGATCAGATGATTTTTCTCATGAACTGCACAAACATTATGTCGTCCCATTATAAACCCAGTCACTGATTTTGGCTTGGATCATCGAATCAACCGTTGACTGGCACGCCCGCACAATGCACCGAGTATGAGAAAAAATAGCGCCATACCGATGGAGGTTCGGAGAATAAATTGACTGGTTAAGCGCTTTAACTCGGCCACGGCGGCGGGGTCAGTATTTGCAAAGCTGATTACTTCAGGATGGGGTGCCCCAATGAGATGCGGCAGCAAAATCAGAATGCCGCCGGCAAATTTGAGTATCGCACTACCGTAATAGATCAGGGCCAGCCCCAAAGCAGTGGCAATAACGCAACTAATCCACCAGGTTTGCCGGTTTTCCAATACGGCGGCGACCGTGCCGGGTAGCTCGGGATGGAGCCCGAGAAGTGTTGGAGCAATGTAGAAGGTAATGAACATTCCGATTCCCCAAAAAATTCCAGAACGGGTCGTTACACCGGGGCGACTGGATTTGAGATTGTGCCACGTAACGGCTGCCAGCAGAATGAGTGAAAATGCAATTCCGATCAGAATATTCGAACCTAATGTCGAGAGGGTTCTCTGCATACCGTCCTTGGGCCCCCAGGCATCGTGATCATAATTGTGAGAATGGTCGTCTCCGTTTGCTGCGGAACCATGAGAGGTTGATTCATCAACGGCTTCGGCAATCTCGTATTCTTCGGCCTCGTGGATCAATGGGTTAACGGCGAGTGCTTGATATACACCGTAAATTGCGCCGCCTATGGAACCAATTACGATGGCAGTGTAGATAAAGTTTCTAAAGAACATAACGGGAAATACCGGTGAGCCGGTTAATACGTTTGAAGAATGGGCGAGACCGGTATAAGCGCGATTCCCGGGAATACACTGCGTAAGACTTCGACCTGTCGAAATCAGATCGACAGATTGCTGACCAGGTAGCCCAACCAAGCTTACCTGAAGTTATCCAAGGGCGTTCCCTGGAAAGCCGTTCAGATTAAATTACGGTCTCGCTCAGCTTAATGACAGGGAAACGCAAATGCGTGACGTGCATCGTGTGCTGCATTGTGTGCAACGTCCATTGAGGCAAAGCCAACACCGTATAGCATTGCGATGCCGAGCAGGGCTGCACTTATAACCTGAACAACAGATAGGTCTTTTTGAGTGGTCGCAGAGTGTTGTGCCGAAACTGCGGTGAATGATGATTGCTGCTGCATTTATATTTACTCCTCTACGCACACACCCGTGCGAAATGTTTGATTTAAGGAAAGCGCAAATACCAACGCGCTCAGGTCAAAAGTTCGGACTGGTTCCGGGCTTCTGGCACACAGTTTATGTGGGCAGTTTACCGTTGCGGGGGCAGCGCAGGTTATTCCTGACTTCCCAAACAAGACGTTCGCAGACGCATTGTCCCTGGAGCGGACCCTAACTTTGATGAGACATTATAGCAAAAATCAATTTAAATACACTTTCCATGAAGATTAATTTTGCCAGATTGTGCTTTATATGCGACTCGTTTTACGATAAAAATGCCATGAACGCGGTTCTGTCGCGATAAGGAAATTATCGCATTACTCAATTTCAATTACCGCTTGGTTCAATTACCGCTTGGTTCAATTACCGCTTGGTTCAATTACCGCTTGAAGTGTTGATCATACGCGGTGATATAATTCCGCCCCCTTCAGGAGCAATACATGACCTCTCTTAACATGACCTCTCTTAATAATCTTCCAGCGGATTCTGGAATTTTAATTTGCGGCCACGGCAGTCGGGCAAAGATTGCTGAACAAGAGTTCAGCCTGCTGGCCAGCGGGCTACGTTCGCACTATCCGAATTTACGGATAGAATACGGATTTTTGGAGTATTCAGCGCCAAATATTCACATGGCACTGGATAGCCTTTTGGAAAATGGCGTCAAAAACATCGTCGCTGTGCCGGGGATGTTGTTTCGTGCGACCCATGCGCAAAACGATATTCCGTCTGTATTAACCACATACATGGATAAACATCCTGGTCTGACAATCAAGTACGGTCAGGAGCTGGGGTTGCACGAAGAAATGATTCAGGCTTTTCAGCATCGTATCCTTGAGGCATTAAAACGGGGTTCTTTTCCAGAACCCGGTGATTTGTACGACACCATGCTGGTTGTCGTGGGTCGTGGAACATCAGTGGCTGCTGCGAATGCGGAAGCTGCCAAACTGACTCGAATTGTCGCAGAAAATCTGGGGTTTGGCTGGAGTGAAACGGTGTATTCCGGTGTTACTTTCCCATCGGTGGGTCGCGGTTTGGAAATGGCACTAAAATTAGGATTCAGCAAAATTGTAGTGGCTCCGTATTTCCTGTTTTCCGGTAAGTTAATCGGAAGAATACGGTCTTATGTCGAAGCGGTTGCGAACGCTAATCCGCACGTGTCAATCAGTCTGGCTGATTACCTTCGCGATCAGGAACACGTTATAAATACATTCGTCGAGCGAATCGAAGAAACCGTTAACGACACGAACGGCCAGGATTTGATGGCCGATTTTAAAACCCGTCTAAGCGCTGGTGAGATTACCGTGCACCATCATCACGCAGAATATCAGCCAGATCCAAATCAGCTCCATGGTCATCATCACGATCACAGCCATCGCCATGCTCCTTATCGACATATTGCCCATCCACACGGACCGAGAACGATGATCGGTGAAAATATTTGCTGTTGTTTTATGAGCCAGTTTCCGCAAGAGGTGATCGACGAGGAAATGGCTTGTCGTCAAACAGGGCTTGTTTCTGACGAAGAGCGCGTTCCGCAATGCAAACGTGACTCGTTTGAGAGAAAATGCATTTAAGAACTCAAGCTACGGATTTTCAAGTTGATTGAATTGATCATTGGCGGCGCACGCAGCGGAAAAAGTGCATACGCATTGAATTTGGCTAAAGAGACACAAAACCGGCTTAATTTTGTCGCAACTGCGCGGCCTCTGGATGGTGAAATGAAAGATCGAATCTCACGCCATCAGGCAGAGCGAGGATCTGCCTGGAATCTCACCGAGGTATCAATGAATTTATCAGAAATCACACAGCGTTTTGACGCCAACGATACCGTGGTCGTGGATTGTCTGACACTGTGGCTAACAAACTGGTTATGCAGTGCTGATTCGAATAACTGGACGCATGAAAAATCGGCATTTCTGGGGTCGATCAGGCAATCCTCTGCGCATTGGATTCTGGTATCAAATGAAACTGGATTGGGCGTTATTCCCACAGCACAGTTAAGCCGAGAGTTTGTTGATGAGAGTGGCTGGTTGCATCAGCAGTGTGCTGCGATGGCAGATAGTGTGACCATGGTCATGTTCGGGCTTCCCCAGAAATTAAAATAGATGGTGATATGATGATGAATGAATGGTATTCAAAACCGGCTAAATCGGTAAACAAAGAGATTCAGGCGGCCGCCGAAAAGCGACAGTTAGAGTTGACAAAGCCGCCAGGCTCACTTGGGCGTTTGGAAGATTTGGCTATAACGCTGTCGGCTCATCAAGGAAGTTTAGCGCCTGCTGTGAAACGTATAGAAATAGCCATTTTTGCAGCGGATCATGGTGTTGCAGAAGAAGGCGTGAGTGCGTTCCCTCAGGTAGTTACCGGAGAAATGGTAAAGAATTTTATCCGCGGCGGCGCGGCGATAAGTGTAATGGCGCGACAGTTGCAAGCGGGGTTAACCGTGATTAACGCAGGAACCATTGCTGAGCACGGATTTGATGCGCCAGTGGTGGACAGGCCGATTGCGCTGGCTACAAAAAACATTACCCTGCAGCCGGCTATGTCAGATGCAGAATGTGATCAGGCGTTGGATTTAGGCGGCGAGATTGTTGAGGGCTTTGATCGGTCAACTGATCTGATTATCGGCGGCGAAATGGGGATTGCCAATACGACATCTGCAAGCGCAATCTCGGCGGCGTTAAAGGTTGGGAAAGCGGCTGATCTGGTTGGACCCGGAACGGGTCTGAACCAGGCGGGGATCGAGTTGAAATTAAGTGTCATTGAAAAAGCATTGGCGCGATGCAGTGCTGAGATTGATGGAACTGCAATAGCCAGATCGGTACTGCGTCAACTGGGTGGCTTTGAGATTGCCGCACTGGTTGGGTATTTCATCGCCGCCGCTCAGAACGGAGTAACGATACTGGTTGATGGTTTTATTTCTTCAACTGCGGCGTTGGTTGCCTGTCGTATTAACCCGACGGTTCGGGATTGGATGTTGTTTGCTCATGGCTCAGCTGAGCCCGGCCATAAATTAGTGTTAAAAGCGATGGATGCTGAGCCGTTACTAAACCTCTCAATGCGTCTGGGAGAAGGCAGTGGATCCGCCGTGGCGGTGGCGTTGCTTCGGTCAGCATGCGCTCTACAAAATGAAATGGCGACATTTGCGGAAGCCGGGGTTTCGGATTCCAAAGAGTAAATGAGAGTAAATGTTGTGAATAAGTGTATTAAGCGCCCTTTGCATAAATCTATCCGGGCACGGTTAAAACGGTAAAACAATATGGCAAAAACAAAACCCAGCAAAACCACCAAAGCAACATTAGAAGCCCGCCTTTTCGCGGCGGCGAATCTGTTACGCAAGAACATTAACGCTGCGGAGTACAAGCACATCGTGCTGGGGTTGGTTTTTCTCAAATATATTTCAAATTCCTTTGAGGAGTTGCACACCAAATTATCAGAAAATACGGGGGAGTATGAATACGCCGACCCGGAAGATCGGGACGAATACACGGCACAGAATGTCTTTTGGGTGCCGCAACAAGCGCGCTGGTCGTATCTGCATGAACGCGCCAAACAACCGACTATCGGCACAGACCTTGATGCGGCAATGGAAAAAATCGAGCAGAACAACCCAACCCTACAAGGCGTGTTACCACGGGTTTATGCAAAACCAAACCTTGCCCATGCCACCTTGGGTGAATTGATTGACTTAATCGGCGACATTGCCCTCGGCGATGCGGCGGCACAGACAAAAGACATACTCGGCAAGGTCTATGAATATTTTCTCGGTCAATTCGCCTTAAAAGAGGGACAAAAAGGCGGGCAGTTTTACACCCCCACCTCCATCGTCAAACTCTTGGTCGACATGCTCGAACCGTATCAAGGGCGAGTGTTTGACCCCTGTTGCGGCAGTGGCGGTATGTTTGTGATGAGTGAAAAGTTTATCAAACAGCACCAGGGGCGGCTGGATAATATCTCGATTTATGGACAAGAAAGCAACCAAACAACCTACCATCTAGCGCGTATGAATCTGGCGATTCGCGGCATAGACGGCTCGCAGGTAAAATGGAACAACGAAGGCTCGTTTTTACGCAATGCCCACCCCGATTTGAAAGCCGATTTTGTTATCGCCAACCCGCCTTTTAACGACAGCGACTGGAGCGGCAGGCTACTACAAAATGACGCACGCTGGAAATATGGCACACCGCCCAGCGGCAATGCCAACTTTGCTTGGGTGCAACATTTCCTCTATCACCTGTCGCCCACCGGTGTGGCCGGTTTTGTATTGTCCAAAGGTTCGCTCACCTCCAAAACCAGCAACGAAGATGTGATCCGTAAAAATATGCTTGAAGCCGGACTGATTGATTGCATCGTCAACCTGCCAGCAAAGCTATTCCTGAATACGCAAATCCCCGCTTGCCTGTGGTTTGTCTCCAATAAACACGGCAAAAACGGCAAGCGCAACCGTAATGGCGAAGTGCTGTTCATCGATGCCAGCGAGCAGGGGCATTTAATCAATCGCAAAACCCGCGAGTTCTCCGCTGATGATATTGCTGAAATAGCCAGCACCTATCACCGTTGGCGGGGAAATGCCGATAATCAGACTAACGACTATCAGGATCAAGCCGGTTTCTGTGCTTCCATATCAATCCAGCGCATTAAAGCACTGGATTATGTGTTAAGCCCTGGCCGTTATGTCGGACTGGCAGAAGTGGAAGACGACTTTGACTTCAGCGAACGGTTTGAAGCATTAAAAGCCGAGTTTGCCGGGCAGTTAAAAGAGGAAGCAGTTTTGAACGAACGGATACAGGAAAATTTAACCCGCGTAGAAACAAACAAAATTTAGACAACAAGGCGACCGAAAATTAACCCGAGTTATTGAAAATGAGTTATTGAAAATATGAGAACAGAGACTGTACAAAAATCCAATATTCGTCATTCCCGTGGAAGAGACTGTGCAAAAAAACCAATATACGGCGTTCCTGTACCACCCCGTCATTCCTGCGAAAGCAGGAATCCAGTAAAACCGCCAAACCCGCAAGGGTTTTCCATACAACAGAAGCTCAACCTTAAAAAACAGTGTTTAATTTATAAAAATCGTTAAAAAACACATATATTTCTATATTTTAACGATATATACTATAAAAACCGTTAAATTTATGGAAAAATCACGCCATGCTAACGAGAAAAGAAATAAGAAAAATTGAGGAATTAAGCAAAGAATTTCATATTTTATCGCTTAACAAGGAACAGTTGCTAAGAATAATTTCTGAAACAGAAGTTTTTGAACAGGTCTATAATTCTAATGCCATCGAAAATTCGACCCTGTCTATTGAAGAAACGGAAAAAATTCTCTTACAAATAAATTTAGATCGATATGTTTCTGAGAGAGAAATCTTTGAAGCAAAAAATCTGGCACGAATAACCGCATATATAGATAACAATGCGACGGAAAAAAATCTTGATAAAGCTATGATATTGTTTCTACATAAAATATTAATTTCAAATATTGATGACGGCATTGCGGGTAGATTTAGAAAAGATAATGAGTTCGTAAGGGTAGCCAATCACATAGCCCCTGCGCCAAAAGAGATAGATAAAACATTAGAAAAAATATTTATCGAATATCGAGCAAATGCAGAAAAAAACATTGTCCACAGGGTTGCCAAATTTCATTTGAATTTTGAAAGTTTACATCCGTTTATTGACGGCAACGGCAGAATCGGCAGAGCATTAAATAATTATTTATTGATCAGAGATAATTTTGTCCCCATCAATATCAGATTTTTGGATAGGTTGGAATATTACAATGCTTTCAAAACGTTTAACCTTTCAGGAGAAACATCCGGGATGGAGAAAATTATTTACCGCGCACTGATCAATAGTTTCTATAAAAGAATAACTTACTTAAAAGGGCTAGAAATTATTGCCCTGCATCAATACGCAAAAAGATTCAAACTGTCTCACCCGAATCTGATAAACAAAGCGAAAAGGAAAACCATTGCCGCCTTTAGAGAAAAAGGGATATGGAAAATTGGCGTAGAGTGAATGGAAATTGAGAATGGAGAATTGAAAGTGGCCAGTTATCAGTGGGCAGCGGGCGCTCTCGTAGGGGCGGAAAATTTTCCGCCCGACAAAACAACCAAACCACCCCGTCATTCCTGCACCCCTCCGTCATTCCTGCACCGCCCCGTCATTCCTGCGAAAGCAGGAATCCAGTAAAACACACAAACCGGCAAGGCTTTTCCATGCTCTCAGCAGTTCCAAAAAACGATACGAATGCCCAAACCTTGCGACTTGTTAATAACCTTAAAACGAGGCAGACAAAATGAACGAAGTAGATTATGACAAGTTAAAGAAATCATTGGATAGGCTGGTGGACAAGTACGCCGACTATCAAGAAATGGAGCAACGACCAGAATTAAGGGAATCGGACAAAGAATCGATTAAAGAATCCTTGATTCAACGCTTTGAAACTTGCTACGACACTTTATGGAAACACTTAAAAAAACATCTTTCAACTCAGGGTTTAATTGACCTGCCCAATTCGCCTATTCCAATTTTTCGATTAGCACATAAAGATTTCATCATAACCAACCTTGGCGATTGGATTGATAGGCATAGTAGCTACACCAAAACAAGAACCGATACCGCACATGACTATAGTCGGGAAAAAGCAGAAAATGCCTTACCTAAAATTAGCGAATTTATTGTAGATGTTAAAGAAATTTGTCAGCGGCTAACCGAAGAATAACAATGATAAAACAAAAGCTTCTTGATCTTGATAAAAAGCAACTTGATATTCTCAAGGAAATTATCCAGCAACAAATTCCCGACAAAACCGTTTGGGTTTATGGCTCCCGCGTAACCTGGAAAGCAAACGAAGTTTCCGATATAGACCTTACCGTTTTTGATTGCACAGATTCACAGATTTATAGGCTTAAAGAAACCCTGGAAGAAAGCGATTTGCTGTTTACCGTTGATGTGATGAACTGGGAGGAAATACCCGATAATTTCAAGACGAATATTAAAAAGCAGTATGTGGTGTTGCAGGAGAAAAATACATTGAAAGGCTGGCGGGAAGTGAAGCTGGGGGAGGTTGTAAAATCAAACTGTCAAAATATCGGTAAAGATTATGAATACAGCCAGATATTGTATCTCGACACTGGGTCTATTACTGCGGGAAAAATCCAAAGCCTTCAAAACTATCAAGTATCGCAAGCACCAAGCAGAGCTAAAAGGTTAGTTAGGGATGAAGATATTGTTTATTCAAATGTAAGACCAATTCAACGGCATTATGGCTTTATTAAAAACCCTCCTGACAACCTTGTTGTTTCAACAGGGTTCTCGGTCATTGAAACCAATCAGTCAAATGCAGACCCTCGTTTTATTTACCATTTATTGGCATCAAATAACATTGTAGAAAAGTTAGATTCTATAGCAGAGGGCGCAACATCCGCATATCCCGCACTTAAACCATCAGATATTGAAGACTTAAAAGTCTCCCTCCCCCCGCTTCCCGAACAAAAAGCCATTGCCGAAGTATTATCCAGCCTCGACGACAAAATAGACCTGCTTCACCGCCAAAACAAAACCCTGGAAAACATGGCACAAACCCTGTTCCGCCAATGGTTTGTCGAACAAGCCAATGCCGAGTGGGAAGTTGGAAAAATTCCCGATGAGTTTGACTTCATAATGGGTCAATCACCGCCCGGAAAATCATATAACGAAGAGCAAAACGGGATACCCATGTTTCAGGGAAATGCCGATTTTGGTTTTCGCTTCCCCGCAAACAGGATTTACACAACCCAACCGAAACGATTCGCAGAAAAGTACGACACGCTAATTAGCGTTCGCGCCCCTGTCGGCGAACAAAACATGGCAAAAGAAAAGTGCTGTATTGGTCGAGGTGTTGCTACCTTTAGATATAAAAATAACAATTCATTTTATACCTACACCTATTTCAAAATGATGTCCCTGATAAAAGCAATACAACAATACAATCAAACAGGAACAGTATTTGGCTCAATCAGTAAAAGTGATTTTCAGAACATGGAGATTATGGTTCCACCCATCAAATTGATTAAAAAGTTTCAAGCAACAGCGAAGCCCATTGATGATAAAATCGTTTCCAACGAAGCACAAATCAACACCCTTGAAAACCTGCGCGATATTTTATTACCAAAACTGATGAGTGGCGAAATAGGAGTTAACAATTAATGAAAATTAAAAAAATTCAATTAAAAAATGGATATAAGCGGTTTTTTGACCTGACTATTGACTTGGGAGATGAGCCAAAAAGGATCATTGCGTTAGCTGGACCAAATGGGTGCGGGAAAAGTAGCGTTTTTGATGGAATATGTTTTCATGGCACTCGGTATGGTCACCTTATTGGCGATAAAGGGCAAAAAGATTATAACTATCACTCTATGAATCAATCGCCAGATTTTTCTTCACTTGAGAATGTAATAATAGAATTTACTATAGGTAGTTATAATGAAATTATTGAAGAAAAAGCGAAATCAGGGAAAGAAAAAACTATTTTTTCTTTAAGAAGTCCTTATAGATACAATAGCGATTTGAAGGTCAAAGAATCTAAAGCAACTACAGAAATAAGATTAAATACATATGGGGCATCTGGTTTTTCTGATCTTGATGATAAAATGGAAGAAAACTATAGAAGACTAAATATTAAATATGACACATACCTGCACGATATGGACTGTAAGCCCAGTGAAGCAAAAAAGAAAATTATTGGAGACCTCAATAGTGCTATAGGAAATTGTCTGGATTTAGAAATAACAAGCCTTGGAAATATTCCAGATAACAGGGGAACTCTTTACTTCAAAAAAAATGGTCAACCTAATGAATTTGAATTTAATGTACTTTCTTCAGGCGAAAAGGAAGTTATTGATATTCTGTTAGACCTCTATTTACGCCAAGAAGAATACAATGATTCAATTTTTATTATTGATGAACCAGAATTGCATATTAACACTGCTATCCAACGAAAATTACTAATAGAAATAGACAAACTGGTTGGCGAGAATTGTCAAATATGGATTGCAACCCATAGCATCGGTTTTATGAGAGCGTTACAAGAAGATTTTAAGGATGATTGTCAAATCATTCATTTTGAAGCAAATAATCAATGGGCTTCTTCTGCTCATATATTACGCCCTATGGAAAAAACTATCAGTAATTGGAAAAATATTTTTGGAACGGCTTTAGACGATCTAACAAATTTGATATGCCCTAAAAGATTGATTTATTGTGAAGGGAGAGCCGAACCCGGATCAAATAGTTGCGAACAAGGACTTGATGCCGGAGTATATAACAATATTTTTGGCGAAAAATATACTGATACCTTATTCGTATCCAGTGGTGGAAATACCGAGTTAGATCAACGCAGTGAGATTGCATTTGCAATACTTTATAAAGCGATTCCAAGTTTAGAAGTTCTTGTCCTAAAAGACAGAGATATAGCATCTGGAAAAGATACAAATGGAAAAACAAGAGATCAGTATCTCAAAAATAATCCAGATAACCATAGGGTTTTAAAAAGACTAGAAATTGAAAATTACCTTTATGACAAAGAAGTATTAGAAAAATATTGCCAAAAAAATAAATTACAATTTGATAAAAAAACCTATGATGAAAAAGTTACTGACATTGAAAATCAAAATTTGAAAGATATAACATCTACAATTAAGAATATTTGCGATATAACAATATCTATCAACCCAGAAAAATTTAAACTAAATTTATCTAAGCTAATATCGGAAGATATGAGTATATTCAAAGAACTTGAGGGTGTGATATTTTCTTCGGACAAGGATTGAACTTCTCAAAACCGTTCAAATAACGAAACTTCAGGACTGAAATCCCACTGTATTCGAAAAACCCTTGCCGGTTTGTGTGTTTTACTAGATTCCTGCTTTCGCAGGAATGACGGGGCGGTGCAGGAATGACAAAGGAGCTTGCAGGAATGACGGCAGGACTGAAGCCCCGCTACATTTGGAAAACCCTTGCCGATTTGTGTGTTTTACTGGATTCCTGCTTTCGCAGGAATGACGGGGCGGTGCAGGAATGACGGCAGGACTGGGTTTCTGTTCCCCGCCTGCTGAGACAGGCTTCGCAAGAATGACGAATATTGGTTTCTTGCACAGTCTCTTTAGCACTTGCAAAGAATTATCACTATTCAAGAAGCCAACTTAAAGATATTGAAAAACTCATTGAGGAGCATAAAGATGAAATCATTAGCGCATGGGGGAAATACTTCAAAAACTGAAGTAACCCATATTTCTCTGCATGGTGTATGGCTCCTTTCATCAAGTGGCAAAGAACTGTTTATGTCTTATGATGATTTTCCGTGGTTTAAGGATCAACCCGTAAAAGTAATCTACAATGTAGAAGAACAATCCACTGGTCATTTCTACTGGCCTGATATTGATATAGACCTTAGTGAAAATATCATAGAAAACCCTCATCACTACCCCTATAAAGCATCCCCTAAAACCCAACCGGACGCATAAATTTGCCACCGTTTTGGTCGTTAGATTGACAACAAGGGTATCTCATACACGGCGGTTTTCCGTGCGCGACCTGCCAGTATTCACGAAAAAATCCTAATAAATAGAGACACCCATAATGCAAGCCGTGCAAACAATAGAGTTGCATACAAACATATGCACGGGTACAATAATAAGTACATTGAGGGGTACATATTATAATGAACACATTAAGTTATTCTGCATTCCGCGCTCACCTTGCGGGGACATTAGACAAAGTGAACGAGGATCACAAGCCAATCCAGATCACTCGGCAAAACGGCAAACCTGCGGTGGTGATGAGCCTGGAAGACTTTCAAGCATACGAAGAAACAGCTTACCTTATGGCCAGCCCGAAAAATGCCGAGCGACTCAACCAGGCGATTGCAGAAGTGGATGCGGGTAAAATGGTGCGGCACGAACTAATTGGCACGAACTAATTGAGATGATCTTGTCCTGGGCTGAAAAAGCGTGGGAGGATTATCTATATTGGCAACAAACCAATCGGAAGGTTCTCAAGCGCCTAAACACCAGATTCGGTTATAACTCATATACGTTTTCAGTGTTGGCTAAATATTTTTTAACTTGTCTTCGCGATCGAATGTAAATGTCAGAATTTAAAGGATGGAAAACCAATTTTACTCAGCATGCACTGCTCAGATTGAGAGAAAGAGCTTTGATGGCACCTGAATTATTAGGCAGTATCTTAGATAATGAGGAAGTTATATCACTTGGCACTGAAGTTGACAGCAACCGCGACTCCAGATTATTTTTCTCTGTGGCTGACGATAAATTCTTTATTGCTGTTCAAGATATGAAAACTGGCTATGTAGTAACGATTTTGACAATAGAATACTGGCATAATCTTAGCGAAAAACATTTTCTTGAGAAGCGTGCTGTTAATAAAGGTGAATTGTTGAAAGCTGTTACCATATCTGACCCAGACAACGCCTTAAATAATCATCCACCGATTCTTGGCGCGAAAAGAGTTAATTTTTCATTAGGAATAATTCAACAACAAGATGGCTTCCCATTGCCCATTCGGATTATTAATGGCGGAGCTTTAGACATAAAGTTATTTCTTACGAATGCTTCTGACGAGGTTGCTATTTCTCTTAAAGCTACATTTCAGGGAAAAATGAAAAATAAGGATATTAGTAGCGCATACAGTCTTTTAATTAATTGGGGTATGGGGAACGAGTTAAAGCTTAACGGTATAGAATTTTATGGAGAAATTGACTATTTAGTCTTAGTAAATTCAGTAAAAAATGATATCTATCTAAGAAATAGTTTATCTGAAAAATATGATGATTTTTTAGAGATTTTAAATAGACAGAAGAAAATAATAGGTGGATCTGGCGCTGGAATCTAACCAACAACAAACTGTGTCGCGCAAAATGGAGTAGATATTTGATTGTATAGTGGTTCAGGTATTTGAAGGAAGCGCGATATGGGCTTGTCGGTTAATAACTCGAAAGTATGAAATAATAATCAACAAGCTCTTTGATGGACATTTTCGCACAACTCCGAGTAAACAGATGTAAAATAAACAGCATTAGATAACGCCTGAATCAGTTTCAGGCAATTCAAGTCGAGACAATAATATAGGGACTGCCCCATATAACAACTGGACAACTCGCCTATTTTAATCAAATAAGACCTTTGTATAATTGTCGGAAGCGCGGCTTTAGCCTCGCATAATCTTGCCACAATCGGCGGGACTGAAGTCCCACTTACGGATAATACCGACCATTCACCACCACAAACTTATTTCAGTCTTGACTATTTTACGATAGCGCATAAAATAGTCGAATGACTAAAATGGACAGACAGTACAAAAAAACCCTTGCCGCGCATTTTTCCAGTTATCATCAAATCGCCATGCTTTATTGCCCAAACTGATGAGTGGTGAAGTGAGAATAAAATACGAACAGGCAATAGAATGACAACCACACAAGAAAAAATCCAAGCGATATTAGAAAAATGCTCAACAGGCAAGTATGTCTTTCGTGGTGAAAACAAAGATTACGGCAAGGTCTCCTCAGGATTGTATCGGCAGTATTTCCAGCGAGACGATAGCAAGCCCGTTAATGATAGCAACCCCACTACTAATGACCCCTTAATTGATAATGAGCATTTTTTTGTTTCCAGCGTGGAAAAGGAGATTGTTGAAAAGGTAAGGCAGCATATCCGCCCCAACGCGCTCAATATAGAAGTCCTGACCGAATTGCAACACTACGGCGGTAAAACCGCCTTGCTTGATTTTAGCAAAGACCTACATATCGCTTTATTTTTTGCCTGTGACGGTAATTTTGACAAGAACGGCAGGGTGATTTTCTTTAAAACATCCGAGCTAACCGAAAGTACAGAGATAAATTACAACCAGATAGACACGACAAAACACACCCTAATATCGCCAACAGGAAAAAACCCCAGAGTTATTTTCCAAAGCAGTATATTTGTTCATGTCCCCAAGGGTTATTTAGAAGTATTTGAATACGATATTATTGAAATTGAAAACGACCTTAAAGAACCACTTTTGGATTATCTGAGCAAGTATTTTAATATAAACACAGAGACCATCTATAACGATATTCAGGGTTTTATCAGCAATCAGCATAATCATTCTACGGCAGAAATAGAATTTTATCGAGGGAATGAAAACGCTAATCTAGGCAAATACAAAGAAGCGATAGAAAATTACGACAAAGCCATAGAACTTAATCCAAAATATGCTGATGCCTATAACAACCGAGGTAATGCAAAATTACATTCAGGCAAAAACGAAGAAGCAATAGAAGATTACAACAAAGCAATAGAGCTTGATCCTCAGTATGATACCTATTACAACCGTGGTAATGCAAAATTACATTCAGGCAAAAACGAAGAAGCAATAGAAGATTACAACAAAGCGATAGAACTTAATCCAAAATATGCTAAAGCCTATAATAACCGAGGTTTTACAAAATCAGATCTAGGTGATTTCAAAGAAGCAATAGAAGACTACGATAAAGCCATTAAACTTAATTCCAAAGATGCTGCCGCCTATATCAACCGGGGTGTTGCAAAATTAGCTTTGGGCAGACACGAAGAAGCAAAAAAAGATTACGACAAAGCCAAAACATTATTTGCAAAGGCGAAGAATATGGAAATGGTAGAAGAATGCGAAGGGGTAATAGCACGCTTACAGAAATTGATAACCCCGCAATAACTCGGAAGTGCGGCTGATACCACGCTAACCACAAGCAGGCAGGACTAAGCCCGCTTCGAAACAACAAGGCAGAGAAAGCTTGGTCGGTACCTTATTAGCCGAGTTGATGAGTGGTAGAATAATGACTAAGGAAAAATTAGGAGATGTTACACATGAGCGATGAATCAAGAGCGGGAATAATTTCCGAGATAAAGGGATATATAGAAGGTGGACACTTAGGCTCGGCGAAAAAAAGACTGTTTTCAGAATTAAAAAAAGAAGTTGATAATTGGAGCAAAAATAAGTCAATTGCTACTGATATATGTGTAGCTCACTATACCAACGCAGATACAATTTACTCTCTGCTAACGAGTAAAGACGAAGGTAAAGACAAAATCAAAAATGAAAAATGTTATTCTTTCCTGAGGCTCTATGATGCATCATCTTTAAACGACCCAGAGGAAGGAAGTTACTTGAAGAACCGGCTTGTAAAAGACTTTGGCTGGTTAAAGAAGGCAAAAGATACAGATGCTTTTATCTGTTCTTTTGTGTGTGGTAAAGAATCAATGGGGGATAAACTTCCATATTGGCAATCGTACGGAGCAGATGGGTTAGGCTGTTCAATTCAACTTTCTACAAATTTCAAAAGAGAAATATTAAAACCCGTTCAGTATGGAAAGGCTAACATTGAAGAGATTAAGACTACATTTAAAATTTTTTTTGAATTAGGAAAGTTAATATATGATAAGTACGAAAAAGATAAAAAAGAAAATTTTTCAACACTTTTTTGGAAAGCATTTGATAAGGTTAAGTTTCTGTTTAAGGATGATGTCTACAAAGACGAAAAAGAATGTCGTATTGTAGTCGTTGTACCTTCTAACTCAGAAACAAAAATTCAATATCACTTCAAAAGTGAAGGCCCATATTTAAGAAGGTATATTGAAGTAGAAGAATTAAGAGTTAATAATTTTTTAGCTACTGGAAGCAAAATATTTGTTGGTCCAAGGGTAGTGAACGGAGAGGGTATGTGTAAAAAGTTAGAAGAACTTGCAGGTCAATCAAAACTTAATGGGCCAAAATTTATTTCTTCTAAAATTTCTTACCGCAAAGTTTGGTAGTTAGTTTTGCAACCCATTTTTTTGCCCGAGTGAAAAAATGATCGTCATTGCTTTGGTTTTCCCTCGTCTCTGTAGAAACAATGTAGTGTGGTTTGCACTTATCACCCATTAACACTCTTTCTTGCTGAAAGATGCAATTTTCATTACATTTTTTGTTATTAATATTGATTGATCCAGTTAAAAATTGATATTCCTGTTGTTGTACTTCAGGCCACCATTCCTGAGAGATGATATAGCGAATCATCATATTTATTTCCATGCTCGAAATACTTAAACTAAAAGGGAAAACATTTTGATTGCTATCACGCTGATCTTTCGGAAGATTGCTAATGTAAGAGGGATTATCTAATGAACCATCCAATTCTATTACAACATCACTTGTTGTGTATTGTTTGTTGCAACGCAGGCACTGATGATACGGGGTTACAAGATGTGACCGCCAATGAGCGGAGAAAAAAGCCTCGTCTTTATCTATTGCAACTGCAATGCCTCCGTCAATCACTGGTATGAGATGAGAAAGAGAGATAAAGTTTAATACATCACGAGCTACTGGTCGGTCAACGCAACTAAATAAAAAATCACAATCTAATGCTTCATAATAAGCGTCATCATAGTGTACTGATATGGGGAGTGCTTTGATGTTAACTTCATTTGCAGTAGAGTGTTTTTTTATAAATTCAGAAGCGACATCTACTTTATAACAGCCGATATTATCTTTTGTACCATAAAGCAATCGGTCAAGGTTATGCTCTTCCACCTTATCAGGATCAATTAGCACGACATTATTAACCCCAATCCTGGCGATTGCTTCAGCAATAATACACCCGACACTCCCCAAGCCCACAATACCTACTTTTAATCGCGCAATGTTGTTTTGGTGTTCTGTACCCCAAGTATCAAAAGTTCGCCTTAAAATATTTTTCCGCTGAGGTGGTGGTATTAGATAGTCATTACAATATATTTTGTACGATTTGTGATTAACAACTCGAACTTTTTGGCACCAATGGCGTTGTATTTTTGTTCCATTTTTTTTCCAGAAACGAGCACTCCAATAACCATCTGTTCCAATGGTCAATCCCAGCAAAGGAAGTCCAGTAGCTAATGCTGGATAAACCAAAACATCTTTTTCTGCAATAACATCTGGCTCGCTCATGCCCTGCCACCCATCTGTTGGGTGACTGTGCATAAATGCCAACCCAGATTTCTCTCGGATAGCACAATTAATTGCTTTAGAAAGAAAACAAGAAGCAAACTCCACATTACCATGAAGTTCCCGGTCGCCCTTCTCTGGCAAAATGGTTTTATAAATTATCCCTGTGTAGCGTGATTTCCCCGTACTGGGTCGCCACAAGGCAAAACAAAGGTCTTCTTGTAATTTATTTTTTTTGAAATGTTGCAGAAGATGGTCATTTGCTTCCTTCTCGGCAGTTCCACAAAAAACAACTTCACTTATTTTCATTTTAGCTCTTTGCAAAATCTAGGTATATGTAAGCTCAGATAATGCTGTATGTGTTTGGTAGGCAAGTCATCCCATATCTCCCCTGGAGGTCGACTAAGTGCCAACCATTCGCGCTCGTCCTCTTGGTCATTTTGACATGTGTATGATGATAATGATCCCCCAAGCTGGTCATCATAGGGAGGGCTGATATGAATCCAGTGCGGAGGGTATTCGGGGTATCCTTCTTCTCCATGAAATGAAAATCCAAGTAATACATTTTCTCCGCTATATTTTCCAGTTTTAATGCAATAACTAATAACCACTGCTCGACCCTGTGGAGTATCAATATGAAAAGGGGCGTATTTCAGCCCTTTTAGTTCATTTTCTATCCTCTCTAAACTCGACATTTTAAGTCACATCCAGCAACTGGCGTTGACCCGCTGGGTATCAATAAAAATTCACTGAATTGACTCAAATCAACCCATTCGTCAATCGTAAATTTCTTTCCTCCAATCTCTTCCAATAACCAATTTTCGGGTTTACCGGGTATAGCCGCTCCCTTTTCTTGCCCCATTTTTATAATGTCTAATGCGATCAACTTTTCCAAGTTGGATTCCAATTTTTGACCATTTACTGTAAATTTATATACCTGTGGAGTCTTCTTTATCCCTAGTGAAAAATTATTATCCTGCGATAAATTTATCCAATCATCACCAGAATAAATTGCTCCCTTGTCACTTTTTAAGGTTAGAGTTCCAATTTGACCCTGAGCAGCCGGTATATTTTTTTCTTGAGCTCGCTCTAAAATACTTTTTGCAGTTAATTTTTCATCAGGAGAATCAAATGATTCTCCCTCAATTGTGAATGGAAAATTTTTATTGGTGTTTTCGTTCATTAGTTGATGCCTCGCTGTAGTTCAGTTTTGAGTCCTTAACATAGACACCTATTTTATCATAATTTTTTATTTACAATGATATTCTGCTCAAACTCAGTATCTGTAGACAAGTCGAGCTGTCTTCGTGATGTTATGATACTCATAAGTTGTTAACAAGTCCAATGAATGAATCATGTGGGCGGTATTCGTTGTAATGGGATTGAAAATCACCCAACCCACGATTATGGATGTGGCGGTCAATATTCGTAGAATCGGGTCATTGGCACGTTCTACACAGCCATTACCACAACTGATTGAGTGGTGAAGCGAGAGCCGGGATAGGCGGGGTGGGGAGTAATTGTCGGAAGTGCGGCTTCAGTGGCGGCGGGACTGAAATCCCGCTACATTTGAAAACCCTTGCGGGTTTGTGTGTTTTACTGGATTCCTGCTTTCGCAGGAATGACGGGGCGGTGCAGGAATGACAAAGGAGCTTGCAGGAATGACGGCAGGACTGGGTTTCTGTTCCCCGCCTGCTGAGACAGGCTTCGCAAGAACGGCGAACATTGGTTTCTTGCACAGTCTCTTTAGAACCTGCAAAGCATTATACTATTCAAGAAGCCAGCTTAAAGATATTGAAAAACTCATTGAGGAGCATAAAGATGAAATCATTAGCGCATGGGGAAAATACTTCAAAAACTGAAGTAACCCATATTTCTCTGCATGGTGTATGGCTGCTTTCATCAAGCGGCAAAGAACTGTTTATGTCTTATGATGATTTTCCCTGGTTTAAGGATCAACCCGTAAAAGTAATCTACAATGTAGAAGAACAATCCACTGGTCATTTCTACTGGCCTGATATTGATATAGACCTTAGTGAAAATATCATAGAAAATCCTCATCACTACCCCTATAAAGCATCCCCTAAAACTCAATCGGACGCATAAATTTGCATCGTTTTGGTCGTTAGATTGACAACAAGGGTATCTCATACACAGCGGTTTTCCGTGCGCGACTGACCAGTATTCACGAAAAAATCCTAATAAAGAGAGACACCCATAATGCAAACTGTGCAAACAATAGAGTTGCATACAAACATATGCACGGGTACAATAATAAGTACATTGAGGGGTACATATTATAATGAACACATTAAGTTATTCTGCATTCCGCGCTCACCTTGCGGGGACATTAGACAAAGTGAACGAGGATCACAAGCCAATCCAGATTACTCGGCAAAACGGCAAACCTGCGGTGGTGATGAGCCTGGAAGACTTTCAAGCATACGAAGAAACGGCTTACCTGATGGCCAGCCCGAAAAATGCCGAGCGACTCAACCAAGCGATTGCAGAAGTGGATGCGGGTAAAATGGTGCGGCACGAGCTAATTGGCACGAACTAATTGAGATGATCTTGTCCTGGGCTGAAAAAGCGTGGGAGGATTATCTATATTGGCAACAAACCAATCGGAAGGTTCTCAAGCGCATCAATGTGCTCATTAAAGACATTCAGCGTCAATCGTTCGATGGGATTGGATGCCCTGAGCCGTTAAAACACAATTGGGCTGGTTACTGGTCGCGGCGTATTGACCGTGAACATCGCCTAGTTTATAAGGTGGCGGATAATGCGATCGTTATCGTCCAGTGCCGCTATCATTATTAGGATGTATTTACGTTTAAGAGGCTATTTTCCTTCTGGGTATCCCTGCTAAACTGTCTTTTCCGCGATTGCGGTGTCAGCCCTCGCATTTTATATATTCATGGCAAATCCTCGTGTATGTCATATGCACTGCGGTTGCCGTGCAGGTTCTCCTTTGATCGCCGAAGAGCATTTACATGGATAGACAAGAGAATTGGTGGGTATCAGCCGCGCTTCCGAAGCTGCGGGCGCAGGAATCCAGTCAAGTATTCTTATCAAAACCTAACCGTCATTTTCAATTTTCAATTATCAGCAACTCATTTTAGTCTTGACTATTTTATGATAGAGCACAAAATAGTCGAATGGATAGACAGGATAGATAAGAGGATTGGTGCGGTATCAGCCGCGCTTCCGAAGCTGCGGGCGCAGGAATCCAGTCAAGTATTCTTATCAAAACCTAACCGTCATTTTCAATTTTCAATTATCAATTATCAGCAACTCATTTCAGTCTTGACTATTTTATGATAGAGCACAAAATAGTCGAATGGATAGACAGGATAGATAAGAGGATTGGCGCGGTATCAGCCGCACTTCCGAAGCTGCGGGCGCAGGAATCCAGTCAAATATTCTTATCAAAACCTAACCGTCATTTTCAATTATCAATTATCAACTTACCGACCATTCACCACCAGCAAATCATTTCAGTCTTGACTGCTTTACGATATTGCATAAAATAGTCAGGCTTGCGCTTATGAATTGAATTCGATTTCTAATAAACTTGGAGAAAAATATGAAGGCTAATATAGTTATTGAAAAAGACAACCATGGCTACTATGCGTTCTGTCCTGAAATGAAAAGATGTCACACGCAAGGGAATACCCTATAAATCAATCATTTATTAGGGTTTACCGTCGAAGTCAAGGGCGAAAGGAATAGATGGGAATGTAGATTATTAAGCGTTGCCCAAAATGGTCTTGACGTGCGAAATGCCGGAATCGTTCTCAATGATCTTCACTATTGGCGTATTCATCAATGAGATTGTATAGGAATGATGGACGCACAGAATGGCATTCTGCATATCTTGATCAGACTCAAAATCGATAATTTTTAATCCAGCCTGCTTGCATTCTTCTCTATGAAGATGCCGACCATGGTTCATGTTTATTTCCGCATCGGTTAAGAAATTCACAATAGCGGCTGCTTTTTTCTCTCTGTCAGGATCATCTTTGAGCATAGAGGACAGGAGTGCTTTTTTCCCAATTTCTTTTGACCAATCGATCGCATGTTGGCATGTGGATAAAAATGTCGGCGGTATTTGCTCTAAAATAGGTCGCCAGATATGTATTTTTGTGGGTCTTGTTTGATTTCTTCCCATGCTTTATCGAATTCTCTGAGAACAAGTTGTGCTGGTTGCAAGCCAAACTGAGGATCGATAGGGCCTAGATTGCTGTGTAATCCCATCCAAATTTCTTTGCCAGCTAATGCAATCATCGTGCCGCCAGACATACTCAACTGAGGCACAAAGACCCTAATGTCCGAACCAAACTTTTTGCTGCTATGTAATGCATAATCGACTCTGTAGCAGCTACCGCGCCACCAGGAGAGTGAATAAATAGATCGAGTCCCTTGCTGAAATCCATTTTATAGAAACAAGCCATAAAGCCGCTCTTGTCTTCATCGTCTATGGAAACTGCGTTATGATAACCTGCTTTTTGTAGCCAGCCGCTATAATACGCAACGACATTTCTACCGGTACGTTCCGCAAATTCTCTTAAATATCTATGCCTTACGGCATCGTGAGGATTCTTTGCATTGCGTGCGGTTTCTTCAACCTCATGAAAAATGTCATTCCAATTAGACATTGGTTGATTTGACTACCGATGCCGCCCGCACACGAGTGGGTACATATTGATTAGCTTTCGCAAAGAGACTTCTGGGAGAGGGTGAACAATGGTTGCCATCGACAATCTCTTTGAGTGCCTTATCACGGTCATATTCCGGAATTTGATATTGTTCAATTCGTTTAGCGTACGGTCTCTCTTGGCCAGAAGTGTTGTGTTTTGTAGTCATGGGATGCTCCAGTTTGGTTAATTGATATGTGCAACTGAAAGAGAATAGCAATATTCTCCTGTCAGGCGAATATCCCTCATAATCTACCCTATTTGCCCATAAATGTCATCGATAAATGACACCCGCAACCGACCTACACTTAACGTAGCAGCTTTACAGAACCTCGGGGAACGCAGTGAAGGCTCAAATATGGACGGCGGTTTCAATGTATGTGCTCATAATAGCCATTATAAAGAAGCGGCTCAATCTGGATGCTTCTCTCTGCACATTGTTACATATATTTCCGATCACTCTTTTCGAGAAAATCTCTTTAAACATGGGCTTTCTCGACAAATCACATGGCACTGAAAATAATATGTTTTCTAACCAACTGAATTTATTCAATAATTAACCGGACACTAGTGAACTACGGCTATAAAAAGTTTCTGATTATCTTTCTGTTCATCAAGGGAAAAACCAGCTTGAGCATCAACCAAGATAAAATTGCGGCCGAAAACCGCTGGGACGGCTTGCATGGGGTGATTACCAATGTGTCCGGCACGCCGCATTATTGGAGCGATATTGGAATTGGAGATTACGGTTTGTATTTTTTGCGAGATAAAGAAAAAAGAGAGGTTGATTTTTTAGTCGCCAAAGATGGCGTGCCCTGATTTATCGCGGAAGTCAAATCCACTATGGAGCAACCACTTTCCAGCAGTCTGAAGGTGTTTGCAAAACAGCTCAAGGCACAACATGTGTTTCAGGTCGGGATTGACGGCGTGTTTATTGATAAAAATATCTTTGACATAAAACGCCCGATAATCGTGCCCGCCAAAACCTTTTTATCGCAACTGGTGTAGCCGAATAATGTGCTGAGGAAACTCACCGAATTTGACCTTGAAACCTTGAAAAGTTGGCATTGAAAACCATGCCATAGTCGTCCTCGAATAGTAGGTAGCCATTTAACACATGAGCAACCGGGGTGGGAAAATCTTGCCGATGTTGTGTTGCGCGCGGCTTCAAAGCCCGATAGATAAACTCAACCCGACACCTTCGCAAAAGCGTTACGGTGTATTGAAGGCAGTCATATCTTATAATCAATAATCAATAATCAATGTCAGCGTCAGCGTCAGCGTCAGAGGCGCACATTCAACATTGGGAGAATAGTTGACCTTAAAAGAAATTGAAGATGATGCTTTACAGCTATCTGAACATGAAAGAGCGGCACTTGCACAGAAACTTCTGCTAAGTCTTGATGTGCCAAGTATGGAAGAAATGGCAGAAGATTGGCTAGTTGAAGCGAGCCGTCGAGCCAAAGAACTTGATGCAGGCATTGTACAACCAATACCTGCAGAGGAAGTCAGCCTAAAAGCCCAAGCCTTGCTTAGGTGAAATACTTCTTTCATCCTGCAGCAGAGGCTGAACACCTTGAATCTGTTGCATATTTTGAGTCAAAACGCCCGGACTTGGTGCTTCATGCCTGTTTGAATTTGCAAACACCATGGGTGCTGCTTGTAATTCGCCACATAGCGACCCGATTGCAAACCAACCTGATAGTCGGCGAATCCGAATGAATAAGTTTCCGTTCTCCATCCTGTTTCGTGAATGCTCGGGCGCCGTACACGTCTTGGCAGTTGCTCACAACCGGCGGCGTCCGCAATACTGGCTAGGCAGGCTTTAACAACGGTTGATAACCTAATCCACATAGGCAAACCCTGAATTCAGCAACTCATTTCAGTCTTGACTGCTTTACGATATTGCATAAAATAGTCAGACCTGCACTTATGAATTGAATTCGATTTCTAATAAACTTGGAGAAAAATATGAAGGCTAATATAGTTATTGAAAAAGACAACCATGGCTACTATGCGTTCTGTCCTGAAATGAAAGGATGTCACACGCAAGGGAATACCCTTGAAGAGGTATTACAAAATATTCGGGAAGCAATAGAGCTTTATCTTGAAACATTGTCTGCCGAAGAAAAAGAATTTTGCTTGAGCAAAGAAATATTAACCACTTCGTTAGAGGTGTCGCTTGCCTAAACTTCCAGGATTAACAGCGGAACAAGCAGAAAAAATGTTGCTCCAAAAAAGGTTCAAGCATGTTAGAAGCAAAGGGAGTCATCGCATTTATCAAAAGGGGCTGATAGATTTGTAATTCCTTTTCATGACGGGAAAATATTGCATCCCAAGATAACAAAGAACCTTATTGAACTTATTGAAAACAACACCTAACAAGGCGCTGCACCTGACCGTAAAAACACCCCTTGTCGCTTTTTACATCAGGTGAACTTAAACATTATGGCAATCAAAACGTTGATAGCCAATCCACGCGGGACAAGACCGTAAATAGACCCCATTTTATGCCGTCATTTTCAATTATCAATTTTCAATTCACCAACCATTCACCACCACAAACTCATTTCAGTCTTGACTATTTTACGATAGCACATAAAATGGTCAGATGGATAGACAGTATAAAAACACCCTTGCCACGCATTTTGCCAGCCATCGTCAGATCGCGATGGTATCTGGTGCGCGTCAAGTGGGCAAAACGACTTTGGCGTGCGCTATGCGTGACGAGCAGGACACTTGTTACTTGAACTGGGATGATTTCGATGACCGTGAATTGTTGCTACAGGGCACAAAAGCAATCGCTCAACATATCGGCTTGGAGCAATTACAGGCGCATCCGCCGTTGGTGGTACTGGATGAAATTCATAAATTCGCTCACTGGAAACAACTGCTCAAAGGCTTTTATGACAAATATCAGGGGCAGTGTCATATTTTGCTAACCGGGAGTGCGCGAATGGATGTCTATAAAAAAGGCGGTGACAGCCTGATGGGGCGATATTTTAACTACCGTTTACATCCGCTTTCTGTGCGCGAAGTCATCGGCAACATTGGTATGGAAGGCAGCACTGAGATTCAGACACAACAGGCATTGGCGGAGCAGGATTTTACAGCATTATTGGTCTGGGGCGGGTTTCCAGAGCCTTTTCTTAAAAGAGATAGACGGTTTTTTAACCGCTGGAGCAAACTACGCCAACAGCAGTTATTACAAGAAGATGTTCGTGAGTTGACCAAAATTCAGGAATTGGGACAGCTCGAAATGCTGGCAGTTTTGCTTAAAAATCAAGTCGGTCAGCTAACAGCTTATAGCAGTTTGGCAAAAAAAGTACGGGTGTCGGTGGATACGGTGCGCCGCTGGCTGGGCGTTTTAGAGGCGATGTATTATTGCTATGCAATCCGTCCTTGGACAAAAAATATCACGCGCTCTTTGTTAAAGGAGCCTAAATACTATCTGTGGGATTGGTCTCAATGCACGGATGTCGGCGCCAGAAATGAAAATTTTATTGCTTCACATTTATTAAAAGCGGTGCATTATTGGAGCGATACTGGGCTTGGGGATTACGGTTTATATTTTCTGCGGGATAAAGAAAAAAGAGAGGTTGATTTTTTAGTCGCCAAAGACGGCGTGCCGTGGTTTATCGTGGAAGTCAAATCCACTATGGAGCAACCGCTTTCCAGCAGTCTGAAGGTGTTTGCAAAACAGCTCAAGGTGCGGCATGTGTTTCAGGTCGGGATTGACGGCGCGTTTATTGATAAAAATATCTTTGACATAAAACGCCCGATAATCGTACCCGCCAAAACCTTTTTATCGCAACTGGTGTAAGCAAATAATGTGCTGAGGAAACTCACCGAATTTGACCTTGAAACCTTGAAAAGATGGCATTGAAAACCATGCCATCGTCGTCCTCGCCCTCGAATAGCAGGCAGCCATTTAACACATGAGCAACCAAGTTTTGATGTACCAAGAAGTGCGGATTGGGACTACAAGCCCGCGCTGGTCGAGTTACATGAGGGGAACCCTTGCGGGTTTGTGTTTTACTGGGTTCCTGCTTGCGCAGGAATGACGAATATGGGGTTTTTACGCAGTCTCTATGGGGCGAGAATGAATAAGTTTCCGTTCTCCATCCTGTTTCGTGAATGCTCGGGCACCGGGTACGTCTTGGCGGTTGCTCACAACCGGCGGCATCCGCAATACTGGACAAGCAGGCTTTAACAATGCCAAATAACTCGATTGCACAGCAAAAACACCGTGAATAGACTCCATTTTATGTTGCCTATTCACTAATTATTGCTATTTTTTAGTGAATATATGATAATCATGCGATGCCGACCTCCCATCCAGCGAGAAAAAAGATTGCTACTTTGCGAGCAGAATATACTGCCTTAAAAGCGGGCAAAGAATCTCTTTTAGCCATGATTGACGAGGTGGAAACACCGGAGAATGTCTATAACTCCAACGCCATAGAAAACTCCACCTTGACACTGAAGGAAACCGAGAAAATTTTGCTGGAGATGGTGTTGTCTCGTGATGTGTCCGTGCGCGAGGTGTTTGAGGCACAAAATCTGAATCGGGTTATCGCTTACAAACGCAACAAAGCCCAAAATGAGCCAATCAGTGAAAATCTGCTATTGCTATTGCACAATATGCTGATCGGTGGCATCGATGATTCTATCGCCGGTCGATTTCGCCAGAAAAATGAGTTTGTGCGAGTGGGTACGCATATCGCTCCACCACCAGAACATGTCGGGCGAATGATTGAAGACATTTTATTTGCTTATACAAATGATCTGGATCATTATTTTTTAGATAAGATTGCCCAGTTTCATTTGGATTTTGAAACCATTCATCCATTCTGTGATGGCAATGGTCGCATCGGTCGGGTGCTTATTAACTTTCAGTTACTGATCTTGGGGTTTCCTCGAGTGATTATTCGCAACAAAGAGAAAAACACCTATTACCGGGCATTTGATGATTACCGCGAAAAAAAGCAGCCAAAAACTATGGAAAAAATACTGATATTGGCTTTGCTGGAATCCCTGCATAAGCGTACAAGCTATTTAAGAGGAGCAAATATCATCCGTTTGTCCGATTACATCAAACAAAATAAACTTTCCGCACCAGCTTTTACCAACGCCGCTCGTCGCCAGACTATTCCTGCCTTTCGGGAAAAAGAAATATGGAAAATCGCTCAAAATTATCAACCCGGATAAGCCGATGACTAAACTCACCGAAGCAGCTCTTGAAAGTGTTGCCATCGCCCTCCTTGAAGAATCAAGAGGTCTTAAAAAATTCTTAAAATTGGCTGTCCTAGACACGGTCCGTTCGGATGTGTTCGAGTTATATAAGCAGTAATAATGGTTTATGGTGATATTTAGCGTCTATCAGGGGTGTTACGGGGTTGACTATATTTAGTATGTTTTATATATTTATGCTCAATACTATATTTATGGAATATGCTAATGTCTGATTTCAAGAACCCGTTTCGCCCCGGCGCAGGACATACCCCACCTTACCTTGCTGGACGACAGCACGAGCGTAAAGAGTTTTTACGGCTACTAACCCAGGAGCGCATCCTTGAAAATATGGTGCTTACCGGGTTACGCGGCGTAGGTAAAACAGTACTGCTAGAAACCTTTAAGCCCTTGGCAATCAGTCAGGGCTGGTTGTGGGCTGGAACCGATCTTTCTGAGTCAGCGAGTGTCAATGAAGACAATATTGCCGTTCGGCTTTGTACAGATATTTCCATTATCACGTCCGACCTGGTGATAGATAGCAGAGAGGTCCAAAAACTGGGGTTTAGTGGAAGAGCAGAAAAAATCGAACATACCCTGGATTATCAAACGTTGTTTGGCATTTACAATTCCACGCCCGGTCTTGCCTTGGATAAACTCAAAACAGTTCTGAAAGCTGCATGGCGTGTTCTTTCTGTTGACGATCAACCTAAAGGCATCATTTTTGCCTATGATGAAGCGCAAAATCTGTCTAACCAGGCACAAAAGGAGCAATTCCCACTCGCATTGTTGCTGGATACGTTTCAATCACTACAGAGGATGGGGATGCCTCTGATGTTGGTTCTCACGGGTTTGCCAACATTGTTTCCAAGGCTTGTTGAAGCCAGAACATTTTCGGAAAGAATGTTTCGCGTTGTATTTCTGCAAAGTTTAGGGCCTGAAGAAAGCAGGGATGCGGTTCACAAACCAATTGAAGATGAGAATTGCCCGGTAAAATTAAATGATGAGTCGGTTCAGACAATAATTGAACTGTCTGGAGGATATCCCTATTTCATCCAATTTATTTGTCGAGAAGTATACGATGCTTTTATACAGAAGATTAATAGAGGAGACCAGGCATCAGTGCCAGTGAAGGAGATAGAGCAAAAATTGGATACAGACTTTTTTTCCGGGCGTTGGTCCCGCGCTACAGATAGACAGAGAGAATTGTTGGCCGTAATTGCTACTATAAATAACTGCGAAGATGAATTCACGGTTCAAGAAGCTGTGGATGCATCAAAAAAAATGCTTTCGAAACCGTTCAGTAATAGTCATATTCATCAGATGCTTGTTGCGCTAAGCGATCAGGGGCTTATTTTTAAAAACAGGCATGGGAAGTATTCTTTTGCTGTTCCTTTAATGGGCAAGTTTATTTCTCGGCAAGGTCTGGTTCCGTAGGCGAAGTGCTTGTAGCAGTTTGTCCGATTACATCAAGCAAAATAAACTTTCCGCACCAGCTTTTACCAACGCCGCTCGTCGCCAGACCATTCCTGCCTTTCGGGAAAAAGAAATATGGAAAATCGCTCAAAATTATCAACCCGGATAAGCCGATGACCAAACTCACCGAAGCCGACATTGAAAACCTTGCCATTGCGCTGCTCAAACAGCAGGGCTACAGCCATTTGGCACCCGAGCAGCAGGAACGGGAAAGCCCCGCCGATGTTGTTTTACAGCCACGCCTAGAAGCTGCGATTAACAAACTCAACCCCGCTATTCCCGTGTCCGCTAAAAAACAGGCATTGCGCGAGGTGTTGAATCTGCCCGGACCAAGCCTGATTGAAAGCAACCGGGAATTTCATACCATGCTGACGGATGGCGTGCGGGTGGAGTATCAGAAAAACGGCAATACGGTCGGCGGCACGGTGTGGTTGATTGATTTTTCCAATCCGCGCAATAATGATTTGCTGGTGTGTGATCAATTTACGGTCATCAGCAATAACATCAATCGCCGAGCGGATATTGTGCTATTTGTCAATGGCTTGCCGTTGGTGGTGATTGAGCTTAAAAATGCGACCGATGAAAAGGCGACGGTTAAAAAAGCCTTTACCCAACTGCAAAATTATAAAGCCGATATTCCGGCCCTGTTTTGCTACAACGGCGTGTTAGTCGCTTCCGATGGGCTGGATGCCAAAGTGGGTTCGCTGACTGCCGACTGGGACCGGTTTGTGGCTTGGAAAACCGTTGACGGCATCAAATGCGACCCCAGCAATACGCCACAAATAGAAACCCTGATTAAAGGACTGATTCGCCCCGATGTGTTGCTTGATTTGGTGAAACACTTTTCCGTGTTTGAAACCAGCGGCAAAGAAGACCCCGAAACCGGCTTGAGCAGTGTTGAAACGATTAAAAAAATCGCCGCTTATCATCAATATCATGCGGTCAATCGGGCGGTTGAGTCGACCCTCCGCGCAATTGCCGAAACGACACCAGCAAACAGGGTCAGCGAATCTCCCACCGAGTTCGGATTGGCAGACATCGACAAGCAATCGCCCGGCGATAAAAAAGTGGGGGTGGTATGGCATACGCAAGGCAGCGGCAAGTCGCTTTCTATGCTGTTTTATGCCGGCAAGCTCATTGTCAATGAACCATTGGGCAACCCGACTATCGTGGTGGTTACCGACCGCAACGAGCTGGATGATCAGTTATTTTCCACCTTCGCAAACAACCAGCAATTATTACGGCAGCAACCGGTACAGGCAAACAATCGCTTGCAATTAAAAGAACTTTTGAAAACCGACGGTGGCGGCATTGTATTTACCACCATTCAAAAATTTTTCCCAGAACAGCCCGACAACGAAAACTTTGAGCTGCTTTCTAAACGCAGAAATATCATTGTTATTGCTGATGAAGCGCACCGCTCGCAATACGGTTTTGGTGCCAAAACCAGCATCAAGAAGAATACCGCATCGGTAACCTACGGCTTTGCGAAATACTTGCGAGACGCATTGCCCAATGCCTCTTTTATCGGCTTCACCGGCACACCGATTGAAAAAGAGGATATCTCAACGCCGGCGGTTTTCGGCAACTATATTGATGTATATGATATTGAACAGGCAGTCGAAGACGGTGCAACGGTGCCTATTTATTATGAATCGCGGCTGGTTAAACTCCATATCAGCGAAGAGGACAAGACAAAACTGGACACAGAAGTGGAGCAGATAACCGAAGGCGCGGAGTCGGATACTACGAGAAAGGCAAAAGCAAAATGGACGCAAGTGGAGGCAATTGTCGGGCATAACGAGCGTCTGCAAACGGTTGCAAAAGATATAGTTACGCATTTTGAGGCACGTCAAGAAACGCTTGCAGGCAAAGCGATGATTGTGGCCATGAGTCGGCGAATTGCGGTTGATTTATATGCTGAAATTATCAAACTGCGCCCCAAGTGGCACGACTCCGACCGACAAAAAGGCAACCTCAAAGTCATTATGACATCCAGCACTAGCGACCCACAGGACTGGCAGGCGCACAATACCAATAAAAAAGACAGAAAAGACCTTAGCGACCGGTTCAAAGACCCAAACGATTCTCTGCAACTGGTTATCGTGCGCGATATGTGGCTGACCGGTTTTGACGCGCCTTGTCTGCATACCATGTATATCGACAAGCCGATGCGCGGGCATAATCTGATGCAGTCAATCTCTCGCGTCAACCGGATTTATAAGGACAAACCCGGTGGATTGATTGTTGATTATATCGGCATTGCCGCAGACTTAAAAAAAGCACTCCGCACCTATACCGAAAGCGGCGGTAAGGGCGTGCCTACGCTTGACCAGTCGGCGGCGATTGCGATGTTGCTGGAAAAATACGACATCGTAATGCAAATGTTTCATGGTTTTGACTACAAACGCTATTTTACCGCCGACACCAAAGACAAACTGACGATTATCCTCGAAGCGCAAGATCATATTCTGGGCTTGGATGACGGTAAAAACCGGTTTGCCAAAGAAGTGATTGTTTTGGGAAAAACATTTGCCCTTGCTGTGCCCTCTCCAGAAGCGATGGCGATTAGAGATGAGTTAGGATTTTTTCAAGCCATCAAGGCGCGGCTGATGAAGCTGGATTCTGGCGGCAACGGCAAAAGCGATACCGAAATAGAAACCGCAGTTAAGCAAATTATCGATAAGGCGTTAGTGGTTGGCGGGGTGATTGATATTTTTTCCGCCGCCGGCATTAAAAAACCAGATATGACGATTCTCTCAGATGAATTTATGGAAGAAATACGCGCCATGAAACATCAGAATCTGGCATTAGAATTGCTTAAAAAAATTATTGGCGATGAAATAAAAACCAGCGCGAAAAAGAATTTCATTCAGGGTAAAAAACTGTCCGATATGCTGGATGCCGCGCTTAAACAATATCATGATAAATTGCTGACGACAGCAGAGATTATCCACCTGTTAATCGATATTGCCAAAGAAACAAAGGCGGCTGATGAGCGCGGCGAAAATTTAGGCTTAAGCGAAGACGAAATCGCTTTTTATGACGCGCTGGCGTTTAATGAAAATGCTCAACAGGTGCTTGGCGATGATACCTTGCGAGAGATTGCCGCCATATTGGTCGAAAAAGTACGCACCGAAGCAACGCTGGACTGGACAATAAAAGAAAACGTGCGAGCGCAATTGCGTATTACCGTCAGAAGAATCTTAAACAGATACGGCTATCCCCCCGACAAACAAAGACTGGCAACGGAAAATATCCTGAAGCAAGCCGAGCTGTTTGCTGATGAGTGGAGTTCACAGCCGGTATGAAGCCAATCGGAATGGGGCTTTAGTTATGGCGGTGAATGATTTAATGCTAGCGACCTTTGCATAAATCTACCCAGGGTCGGTTAAAATGGTAAAAAGATATTCATTCACTAAACGCTTGAGCACTAAACCATGAGGATACCGTCAAATGTCTTGGAAACAAACCGCCCAATACTCGCTCGCAGATGCCTTTTAATTGTGCATAAATCATTGTCCAAACTGGATGATGTGGATGAAATGATCGATTGGAAACAAAGGCGACTTTTACGAGAGAGTTGCGCCTAAACGGGCAATAAAGCGATTAAAAGCCACTAAAAGCGGTTAAAAGCGCTGAAAATAGCGGTTTTTGGTTTGATATTGATGGATTCGAGAATATGAGCGAAAAAATGACGTTGTTGGTGATTTGCACCGAGTGTTTTGTGGGTTATGCAAAGGCCTCATTAAATAATGGTTTTGAATAATTATTAAAGCTTTTGACTGTGGATACGGAGAAAACCAGACTTGATATCATCAGACATGGTGAGCATGTATTGGGGGAGGTGGTGTGTGGTGTTACCGATCCTGATCTAACTACCGCCGGATGGAATCAAATGAAATCCACAATCGATCAACTGGTTAACTCAGGTTTATCATGGGATTTATGCGTAACTTCTCCGAGGGTCCGGTGCGCTGGCTTTGCGAAAAGTATGGCTGAAGAACTGAGTATGAAATGCGCCGTAATGACTGAATTGGCAGAAGTGGATTTTGGTGAATGGGAAGCAATGGCCTATACGGAAATCAATTCCCGGTTTCCGGGACAATGGATGCAGTGGATTCATTGTCCTGATGAAGCAGCGCCGCACGGTGGAGAGGCGTACGGGCAATTTCTGAATCGGATCGATGTTGCAACGAAAAACCTGATTGAACAATTTAGAGGCAAACGAATTCTTTGTTTCGCTCATGCTGGTGTTATCCGTGCATTACTTTATTCTGTTCTCAAACTTGAACGCTTGTCTCTGTCAGGGATAAGTGTGCCCCATGGCTGCCATAGTGCGGTCTTGGTGTATCATTCCCCCGAAAAGGCAGATTGGTATCAGATGCACAGCCACAATACATTTGCGGCAAAGCCCTAGATTCATGACTCATACTCGTTCTATAGCCGTTCGGAAGTGTACTTCATGAAAGCGTTTCTGTTTGCCGTTCAGTTTCTCACTCGAATTCCGGTTACGTCCCGGCTCGTTGCAATAGAGAGCAGCACAAGCGAGGTTCATGCGGAAAATTCGGCTGCCGCGGTTTCCTGGTACGGGGTTGTTGGAGGCGTATTGGGTATTATTCTGAGCGTGTCAGGCTGGTTCCTGTCTGTTGCCGGACTGCCGGAAATGGTCGTTGCTGCGATATTGGTGGCCGTCTGGGTAATGATTACCGGTGCGCTCCATCTTGACGGACTAGCCGATTGCGGCGATGCCTGGATGGGTGGACATGATGCTGCCAGAATGTTGGAAATATTGAAGGATACACACTGCGGTGTTGGTGCCATCATAGCGGTGTGCTGCATAATATTGATAAAGTTTACTGCGCTGGTATACCTGCTGACCAATGGTTCGCTTATGGCCTTGGTTTTCAGCACAATTTTGGCGAGACTGGGTTTAACTTTGTGTGTGTCTGTTTTTCCCTACGTTCGATCGTCAGGACTTGGTGCGCAGTTAAAAAATAATCTTAATCCCCGCGCTATGTTTTTGTATTCTATTGGTTTGCTTGGCATCATGGCGGTTTTGTCTTTACCGGGTTTGCTCGTTGGTCTGGTCGCAACCGCTTTGGGTATTTGTGTCGTTTACTTTTTGGTGGCAAGGAAGATTGAGGGCTACACCGGCGATGTCTACGGTGCGACAGTCGAAGTTTGTGAAGCGCTGATTTTAATTTCGCTGTGTTTGCTTATCTAAAAGCAGTAATCTCGGGTGCTATTGAATAGCCAGCATAAATGTAGACTACCCCCTCCCCAATGAATCACGTATTTCCAAGACACACCAAGTCAGTTAATCCAATTGCGGTATCCGCAAAGGGATGCTATTTGTATGATCAAAACGGTAAACAGTACCTCGACGGTTCTGGCGGAGCAGCCGTTTCGTGTTTGGGGCATGGTGACGAAGAAGTTACCCGGAAAGTCAAAAATCAGCTTGATGCTTTGGCTTTCGCGCATACCGGATTTTTTAGCAGCGAACCCGCAGAAGCGTTAGCGGATCTGCTGATTGAACATGCGCCTGGAAACCTCGATCGGGTTTATTTTCTATGCGGTGGATCAGAGGCCGTAGAGGCGGCAATTAAACTTGCAAGACAGTACTTTCTCGAAAAAAATGAGCCCTCCCGAAGGCGAATTATTGCGCGCTTGCAGAGCTACCATGGCAATACACTCGGCGCGCTTGCAGCGGGTGGCAACAGGTGGCGAAGGGAGCCGTTTGCGCCGTTAATGGTTGAAACCAGTCATATTAACCCATGCTATGCGTATCGCGGAATGTATGAGGGCGAATCTGAAGAAGACTACGGGGTTCGATTGGCTAATGAGCTTGAGGAAGAAATTCTCAGCGTTGGCGCAGCGGAGGTTATGGCCTTTATGGCAGAACCCGTCGTCGGTGCCACCCTTGGCGCGGTACCCGCTGTTAAAGGCTATTTCAAACGTATCCGGGAAATTTGTGACCAATACGGTATTTTGTTGATCCTGGATGAAGTCATGTGTGGAATGGGGCGGACGGGGACGTTATACGCCTGTGAACAGGACGGCGTTGTTCCCGATATTATGACCATTGCAAAAGGACTCGGTGCTGGATATCAGCCTGTTGGCGCCATGCTCTGCACCGACACCATATACCAGGCAATAGAGCAGGGCAGCGGCTTCTTTCAGCATGGGCATACTTATCTTGGTCATGCCGTAGCCTGTTCTGCTGGATTAGCCGTCGTAACCGCTTTGCTTGACCGAAACCTGGTTAGCCGCTGCCAGTCCCAGGGCAAGAAGTTGTCCGATAAGCTTGAAGAAATGTTTTCAGAGCATCCGAATATCGGCGACATCAGGGGTCGAGGGTTATTTCGAGGGCTGGAAATAGTTCAGGATAAATATAGTAAAGAACCATTTGCCCCTGTCCTGGGAGTCAATAAAAAATTTAAAAAAGCCGCTTTTGAAGCCGGTCTCATATGTTATCCCATGGGCGGCACAATTGATGGGCATCGAGGGGATCATGTTTTAATTGCCCCGCCATTTATCATAGAAGATGAGCAATTAGACGAACTGGTGGAAAAGCTTGAAATCGCATTGAAGCAAGCCATAAGCTAAATTATCCGACGAATTAATTCGCTGATAAGTGAAAATATCTCGTTAGTAAGGATGACTCACCTTTTCGTATGCCCATGAGAAATCCGTGCCAACGATGCTTGCGCTGTTGCCACCCGGTCATCTCCCTATTATATTGGATTCCCCTTTATCTGAAGAACCGCTGAGCCTGCCGTATTGTAGTTAACCGTATTGTATAAAACGGGTCTAGTTAAGCCAAAGCTCAGGTTATTCGGGTACAAAAAAATTCTTATCAAACTGCCGTTAAAACCAGATTACAGCACGACAGATACGCGCTATATTCGGGGTAACCCAAACCAAGAGCAAGTTGCTGTGACAGTACCCGTTCCGAGTGGATTAATCCCGCTTGATAATATCCTTCCCGACGAACCCTTATTAATGATGGGGGCGGGTCCGGTGCCGATTCCAGCGCGCGTCGCACAGGCCAATTCAATCGTAATAAATCATCTTGGCGATACCATGGCTCAAATCATTGAGCAGGTAAAGGATATGTCTGGATACGTATTTCAGACCGCATCTGCCCGAATTTTAGGCGTGGCAGGTCCTGGGTCAGCGGCAATGGAAATGGCCATCGTAAATATAGTTGAACCAGGTGATTCGGTGCTCAGTATTTGTAATGGGTTTTTTAGTAATCGACTGGTGGAAATGGCAGAACGCGTCGACGCAAATGTAGAACGTCTTTTGGTTAAGGAAGGACGTACAGCTGACCCTGAAGAAGTTAGGGCTCACCTTGAAAAGCTTCGACCCAATGTATTAACCATGGTACAGGGTGAAACTTCCAATACCGTTTTAAACCGCCACCTTGAAACAATTACGGCGATAGCCAGGGAATACGACTGCAAGGTTATTGTAGACGCGGTTTGTACACTGAGCACGCTGCCGCTAAATATGGATGAATGGGGTATTGATGCAGTGATTACCGGCGGACAAAAAGGCCTGGCGTCGATTCCCGGAGTATCTTTGGTGGCATTTTCCAGCGATGCCTGGAATTCAATTAATTCCCGTGCTGACAAAATCCGGCATTGGTGTCTGGATGCGGTTTTGGCAAACCAGTTCTGGTACGAAAAGTCCTATCACTATACCGCTCCAGTGTCGGGTATTCTGGCATTACATGAAGCGCTGCGATTAATTTGTATTGAATCGCTGGATAAACGTTTTGAGCGACATCTGCGTTGCTCTACGGCATTGCAGTCGGGGATTGAAAATATGGGCCTGTCTTTATTCACGAGTCCGGAAGCCCGTCTCAATTCCGTCGTCGGAATTACCCTGCCTATTGGTGTGGACTCAAAAAAGTTATTGACCCATATGTCGAAAACCTACCGAGTTGAAATTTCCGGGTCTTTTGGGTTGAACATCGTCCGAATAGGGCAAATGGGAGAGCAAAGCCGTTCGCATAATATTTTTCGAACCTTGCACGCATTAGGCGCAACGATGTACTCCATGGGCGTTAAGGTGGATATTCCTGCCGGTGTACATGCGCTGGAAAGCACCCTGGACGAATTTATTTTTTAATGCGGTTTATTCACTCGCAAACAGTTTACATTTAACGAGGATTTTAAAATGAGTGGTTTATTACCTGATGTTGACCCCGATGGATTGCTAGAGTATTCGGTGGTTTACACTGATCGGGCGCTGAATCATATGTCACAATCGTTTCAACAGGTGATGCGTGATATTAATACAACGTTGACATCGGTTTACAATGCCGATGCTGCTGTGGTGGTTCCTGGCAGCGGTACATTTGGAATGGAAGCCGTGGCACGGCAATTTGCCACCAATCAGAAAGCACTGGTGATCCGCAACGGTTGGTTTAGTTTTCGTTGGACGCAGATTTTTGAAATGGGCGATATTGTGGCGCAATCGGCGGTTCTCAAAGCGCGAAAATCAGACGATGGGAAACAGTCACCATTTGCACCTGCGCCAATCGAAGAAGTAGTGGCCAAAATAAAAGAGATGCAGCCGGATGTGGTTTTTGCGCCACATGTGGAAACTTCGTCAGGCATGATTCTGCCGGATAACTATATTCAGGCGATGACGGAAGCAGTACATGAGGTCGGCGGTATATGTGTGCTTGACTGCATCGCATCAGGAACACTTTGGGTTGATATGAAGGCGCTTGAAGTCGATGTGCTTGTGAGTGCGCCGCAAAAAGGTTGGAGTGGGTCGCCGTGCAGCGGATTGGTCATGATGAACCAAACTGCACTCGACGCAATGGCGAACACGCAAAGTACCAGCTTTGCCTGCGATCTTTCAAAATGGCATGATATTATGCAAGCCTACGTCAATGGCGGTCATGCGTATCACGCTACAATGCCAACAGACGCGCTAACCGGTTTTCGAGATGTCATGAAGGAAACCGAAGAATACGGTTTTGACAAAGTAAAAGAAGAACAGTTGGAACTGGGCAGACGAGTACGTGAATTACTGGAAAGTCGTGGTATAAAAAGCGTTGCAGCGGAAGGCTTTAAAGCGCCTGGCGTGGTTGTAAGTTATACAGAAGACGATGGTGTGCAGAACGGCTCCAAATTTGCTGCTGAAGGTATGCAAATCGCGGCCGGTGTGCCGTTGCAATGTGATGAGCCGGAAGATTACAAATCATTCCGTCTGGGTTTGTTTGGCCTCGACAAACTGCATAACATAGACCGAACGGTACAAAGTCTGAGTGACGCGTTAGATAAGGTTCAATAATCATTTAATCCTTTCCAAACTGGTAGAATCCCGCTATTTCTTGCGGGATCTATCAAAATGAAAAGAATTGTCCAGGTACACTATCCGGATATCAAACAGCAGTTGGTGCGGGATGCTTTACAGGTGTTTTTCGAGGTACGGGAAATTCCTGGTTTGAAAAAACCACCGTCAACCAGTGAATTGCTGGACTGGCTTAAGCTGTTAATGTCTGATGATATACCCGATGCGGTATTGCGGGATCGGGATCAATCCAAAGCAATTCCCCCTTTATATGGAGCGCTTCTGAAGAATGAACAGGACGTTCAATTGCTTGAACGATTAGCGTTTATGCATCGCCGGCAAAACTAGGCAGTAACCAGCATGAGCAACCTGATGTTTTGTTATGCTGATTAACCTTTTCTGTACACTGAAAACGTTTGGTGTGCCGGTTTCTATCGGCGAGCATATGGATTTGATTTCTGCGCTGGAGCGAAATCTGGTTTTTGCAGATCAGCAGCAATTTTATTTTCTGGCAAGAACTGCGCTGGTTAAAGATGAGAAGCATTTCGACAAATTTGACCGCGCAATGACGGCATTTTGGTCTGCTCTCGATTCGCCGGATGGGATGATTGAAGCATTGATTCCAGATGACTGGCTGGGTCAGGAATTCACCAAATATTTAACGGACGAAGAAAAAGCACAAATCGAATCTTTAGGCGGCTTGGAAGAGTTGATTGAAAAATTCAAGGCAAGACTTGAAGAGCAGAAAGGACGGCACGCTGGCGGCAGCAAATGGATTGGAACCGGTGGAACTTCGCCATTTGGTCACGGTGGTTATCATCCGTCGGGTATTCGCATTGGTGGTGCAGGTCAACATGGTCGCGCCGCAAAAGTCTGGGAAAAACGCAAATTTAGAAATCTTGATGATGCTGTTGAATTAGGTACGAGGAATATCAAAATCGCACTGCGCTGGCTGCGAAAATTTGCGCGAGAAGGCGCTGCAGATTTACTCGACCTCGATAATACAATTTCTTCGACTGCAAAAAATGCCGGGATGCTGGATATAAAAATGGTTTCCGAAAAACACAACGCGGTAAAAGTGCTGATCTTTTTTGATATTGGCGGATCAATGAACCGACATGTCAAAACCTGCGAAGAATTGTTTTCAGCCGCGAAAGCTGAATTCAAGCACCTGGAATTCTACTACTTTCACAATTTTATCTATGAATCAGTGTGGCAAGATAATCGACGACGATTTAGTGAACGGATTCCAACTTATGACCTGACGCATAAATATGCGAGGGATTACAAAGTGATTTTCGTTGGCGATGCGTCGATGGCACCATGGGAAATAAACGATGCTGGTGGAAGTGTGGAGCACTACAACGAAGAACCGGGACAGCTCTGGATGGAAAGAATTCGTCGAAGTTACGACAAAGTAGCGTGGATAAATCCGATGCCAAAGAAAAACTGGAAATTTACCCAGTCAATTGAAATGGTAAATACCCTGATGGATCGCAATATGTATCCACTTAGCGTTAAAGGGCTGGAACAAACAATGCCGTTTCTCGCAAAATGATCGATTCAATAAACGCATTTTTGCCGGTGTTTTTGGTCATTGCTTTAGGGATGGCGATACGAAAGATTCGCTATCTTCCTGATTCAATCTGGCCAGTACTGGATCAACTGTGTTGGTATCTGTTATTCCCGCTGTTAATTATTAAAACGCTGGCAAAGGCGAACCTTGAAGCTGTTCCGATTCAGGGGTTGGCCGGTGCCTTGATTATGGCAGCGTTAGCCATGATTGCGTTGTTGTTTGTGATTAAACCGCTGTTGACAAAGTTCACTGGTTTGGACGGACCGGGTTACACCAGCTTTTTTCAGGGTGCGAGTCGATGGAACGGTTTCGCAGCACTGGCGATTATCCAGGCGTTGTACGGCGAGTCTGGTTTGATATTGGGCGCGTTGAGTTTTGCCGTTCTGGTCCCCATTTTACAAACCACGAATGTATTAGTGTTGACATTGTACGGAAATCCAGACGGCGTACCAAAGACCGTTTTTTCGTTTCGCAAATTACTTGATCAATTGTGCCGTAATCCCATGTTGATCTCCATTGCCATAGGGCTGACGCTAAACCGGGTAGGGTTTCCAGTTACCGGAGTATTTGAAGTCACCCTGAATCTCGTTGCCGCGAGTGCACTGGGGCTTTCGCTATTGGCGGTCGGTGCCGGATTGAAATTCGACTCTCTGGGTCAAATGAAAGTTCATGTTCTGTTATCTGCAGCACTAAAATTATTGGCTATGCCGGTATTTATCGTTGCCGCCTGCAACTTTCTAATGGTACAGGGCTTGTCGAGAGAGGTTGCGGTAATCTGCGCCGCTTCGCCGACCGCAGGAACGGCGTACATTATGGCTCGGCAAATGGGTGGCGACGCCGACATGGCCGCTGCAATTATTACCGTTCAAACATTGGCAGCGGTGGTGACGCTGCCGGTAATGCTTTACTGGTTGGGGTAATCCAGCTAAAGTTTATTTGTGTTGACAATAAATTTACCTATTTCAATGGACTGGCTTTGAGCGGAATAAATTCATTTATTGCTTGCAAATGTCTGGTCAGATAGCGGCTGAGACACCCGTTTGCTACGCAACCGAAAATCCGAAATCAAATATTATTTTTCAATCTTCGCTTTAGTCGGCTTTTTGTTAGTAGTTTTAGGCTTCCGGCTTTTATTTTTGTTATCCGTCTGTTTTCTTTTACCGGCCGGTTTTGGATGGTTTTTTGCGTCACTGCGGTCAATTTTGTCAGGCTTCCCGGTCATTTCCCTAATCTGTAATTTTTGTCCGACTACCCATACGCCTTTTAATTTCTCGAAAATGGCCTTTGGCATACCTTCGGGTAAGTCAACAATGCTGTGATCATCAAAAATATCGATGCGTCCAATATGTTTTGATTCAATACCGGCTTCGTTGGCAATGGCGCCAACGATGTTGGTCGGTTTGACTTCATGATTATGCCCGACTTCAATACGAAACCGCTGCATGCCCGGATCCTGAGAGTGAGTCGATTTATTTGGCTTTCGAGCACTTCTTCGAGCCGAATTCCTGTCCGAATTTTTGTCGAACTTGCGGGCTGAATTTTTATTTCCGGGATCTTTTCGATCGTTCTTTTTACCTTTGGGTTTTTTGTCCCAATCTCGATTTTCCTTTAGCGCTTCCTTTTTGGTCAGTAAAAATGGTGCAGATCCCTGAAAGAGTTGGGCAAGCGCTGCTGCGATGTTTTGCATGGGAACGCCGGTTTCCTGTTGGTGCTCTTCTACTAACTTTACAAATAGATCGATATCTTCACTTTCCAGAGTCTCTGCAATGCGTTCTTTAAAGCGTCTGATTCTTCGCGCGTTAATAATATCGTTTGAGGGAAGTTCCATTCGCGCTATACGTTGGCGTGTGGCTTTCTCAATCGTCCCGAGCATGCGTTTTTCCCTGGGAGCAATAAATAGAATGGCATCACCTTGTCTTCCTGCTCGGCCTGTTCTGCCGATACGGTGAATATAGGCTTCTGTATCGTACGGCACGTCGTAGTTAATTACGTGACTAATGCGTTCGACATCTAATCCGCGAGCCGCTACGTCCGTTGCGACCAGGATATCCAGTTGCGCTGCTTTAAGCTGCTTTATCGTGCGTTCACGCTGGTTTTGAACGATATCACCATTCAGGGCTGCTGCAGCGTATCCGCGGGCTTCCAGTTTTTCCGCGAGTTCAACGGTTTGCGAGCGGGTTCGAACGAAGACAAGCATTGCATCGAAAGTCTCTGCCTCAAGAATGCGGGTTAATGTGTCGAGTTTGTGTGGGCCCGAAACTGGCCAGAATCGTTGGCGTATGGTATCAGCGGTGGCGGTTTTAACCTTGATCGTTACTTGTTCCGGGTCCTTTAGATAGGTTGTTGCGATTCGGCGTATTTGCTGCGGCATGGTTGCCGAAAATAGTGAAGTTTGTCTGGATTCGGGGATTTGTTCCAAAATCCATTCAACATCTTCGATAAATCCCATGCGCAGCATTTCATCTGCTTCATCCAGAACCAGATGACTTGCGCCATGAAGTTTTAATGTGCCGCGTCTGATGTGATCCATTACGCGGCCGGGCGTGCCAACCGCAACGTGTACGCCCCGTTCCAAAGCGCGAATTTGACTACGGTAATCCTGGCCGCCATAAACAGGCAGAACCTGAAAATTATTTAACTGGCTAGCGTAAGTCTTGAATGCCTCCGAAACCTGAATTGCGAGTTCACGGGTCGGTGTTAGCACCAAAACCTGAGGGTCTTTTTTCTTCAGGTCAATGGTTGATAATATGGGTAATGCAAAAGCTGCAGTTTTTCCAGTTCCCGTTTGCGCCTGTCCAACAATGTCTTTGCCAGACAAAATTATCGGAATTGTGCTGGCCTGAATGGGCGAAGGTGATTCATATCCAACCTTTTCAAGACCTTTCAGTACGGTTGCAGATAGGCCGAGATCGACAAAGCGCGGTGGCGTTTTAGTGGCTTCCAATGTAATTTCCAGTTTGGATTAGGGCTGACAGCGTAAACAATTGATTGTTTTCATTCTGTCCGGAGTTATTCTGGGAGTTTCCCTGTAAAAAATGAGCCCGGGAAAAAGGGCGCGTAGTTTAACGGTTCAATGCGGGGAATGCTTGTAAAAATTCCCAATTCGGCCGATATTGCGACCCATTATGTCGTTGTTTCACGCTATGGAAAGAATTGGTGCGATTAGATTGAGCCATATTATCGCAACCAGATACATCACCAGTGCATATGGCCAATTCCACATGGCACCTTTCCAGCTGGGTATTCCGTAGCGGCCTTGAAATACCAGATTAGTTCCAGAAAGCGGGCTTGAACAAGTCCCTAAATGCCAAGCAAATAAATAGATGACCGCGAGCAGGTTTGGGTCCGGGTTCAAGGGAAGTATGAGTGGAGTGAAGCTGGTGATCTGAATAACGGGATGTATACACAACATCGATAACAAGATCATGATGGCCAATAAAACGAGCGCTTCGGCTGTCCCGAATTGATCAAATGGATTTGTGATGTATTCAATCTGTACAAGGCCGCTGATCCCGGCGGCAAGGACCCCTGCTACAAGAAACAATACTAATTCGTTGACCATGCCGGGCAAACCATCCAGAGTGAATGATTTAAGTGACCCTGCGGCAGAATCATAATCCTGTCTGATTGTAAGAATGCACGCAGTTACCAGTAATGCGCTCAATGTGATTATGGTGAGTGTGGAAACCTCGCTGAGTAAAACGGTACAGAGCACAACACAACCCACCAGAATAGCTGGAACCTGCAAACTATGAAGCTGAATCGGAAAACCGACGAAGTCCCGGATTTCATGTTTGTATCGCAATAACCCTTCCAGGCTCACAAAAAGCAAACTAAAAAGCGCGAATGGTAATCCGGCGACGATTATCCGGTTAATTTCGGAGCCGGGTGTATAAGTCAATACCACTGCCATTGCACCATAGAATGGAGACCAGGATGCAGCACTGCAAAATATACGCACGATCGATTTGGTGGTAAGTTTGTCCAGTGCCCGATATTTGTTGATCTGGTCGGCGATAATGAGTGGCGCAGAAATATTGATAAAGGAACTAAATGCACTAACGCCAAAAAGGGTTTTTATGTAAGCGGTTTTACCCCTGGGTATGCTTTCTTTCTGGTCCGTGACAGGCAGTGCAACAAGACGCAAAAACCCCACGGCCGCGATCATCGATAAAAGCAGTATATTGGCATTCAATATTCGAAAAACGCTAAATTCAGCACCGTTGTGTATTGCAAAAATGATTAGCACGATTCCAAGCGTAAGGATAATGCCGACCTGTAGTCTCAAAATTCGTGATGAATACGGCAAAAGCAATAGCGCCGCAGTCCAACCGCTAACGCATCCGGCCCAACTCAGTAAGCCGGGCATCGCGGACTGAATTAAACCATTCGCGATACTGGTCAGAATCATTATCAGGATGAATATTCCTGCAATGGAGCGATTGCTGGGCACGGTGATGCTGTTAGGAGGCTGAGCTGCTATTTTTCGACTGGAGTAAAGTCGAATTCGTCAGAATTTACGATGCTGTCTACGCCACCGAGTTTTTTGATCATTTCAGATTGATCGGAAAACGCTCGCCTATTCTGTTCCTGTGGGTCAAGAATCGACTGCATTTGCTGTTCGCAATCTTTTAGAGCATCCGCGCAATCAGGGTTGTTGGCTAAATTTGTTAATGCCCCCGGATCAGATTCCATATCAAATAACTCATAATCGTAGCCGGGATAAACATTATATTTCCAGCGTGCATTTGACCAGCATCGAGTGGTGTGAACCGCGCGTGCAGGAACACAAATAGGGGAAGGTGTACAAGTATTCAAGCACATTGTCCTCTGTTTTGCCAGCCGATCCAGGTTGGGTGTTTTGACAAGCGCATCCTGACGATGCTCGTCACTAAACAGGAATAGTACGTTGTATCCGTTCATGGTCGGATAGTAGCAAATTAAGCTTCAATTCCCGAATAATTTAAAGCGGTGCAGATTTTGGCGGCGTAGAATATTTTATTGAAAAGCAAACAGGTCAGATTTGTTTTTATGACTTTAATCGGTATTCGAACTTTGTATCGAACGGGCAGGATTTATTGGGGTTTTCGCCGGAAGGCAGATTTGTCGAGTTCGTGCTTGATCGCTCGGGAAGAATCGATTTACAACTTTAACCAATAGCGATATCTGTTTCGTATTCAGTCAATCTTTTTTCGATTGATATTGTTCGAGCATCAGATGGTAGCAGCTAAAGGCTGCACAGGAAGAGAACAGGAAGTAGTGGTAGTCTATCAGACGAAATAAGTAGTGAATTTCATCGTCCCCGGGCGAGAGAAATGCCATCACCACAAGCAAAATAGCTAAATGGTTTAATACGGTTTTAACGGGTGAATGCAGGTATTTGAAACAAAACAGTGCCGTCAAACTCCATGGGATAAATATAGCTGACCAGGAGGTAAATGGTTCCAGAAACCATTCCCACTCCGTTAAAAAGTAACCATTTAGGAATCTGATAAAATTGAAGGATTGAAAAAGTGATGTCGTAATCAGAACGTAGCCCAACAGTGTCCATAAAATGCCCTTGCCGGATCGCCCTTGATTGAGACAATAAAGACCCAGGCATAAAAATAACAGCACAGGATATAAGGCGGTAATGTTTCCTTCCCCGGTGACAAAAGGAAACAGGTAAAAGTTGGGAATGACAAAAAATACAACCAGCGTGATCTGAGCGGAAAAGACCAGATACATTGCCATCGGGTTTTTGAAAAGGAGTTGAATTACCGCGGAAAGAGAACTTAATCGGATGTCGGTGTGTTGCTGTGTGCAGTCTGAGCTATTCAAATACGCAATCAATCCCGCCATGACAAGCAATCCTATGGCGACCAGTTCGATGCTTTCTTCAACAATCAACCTCAAGCGTTGATAATAGGAGTTGGCTTCAACATTGTGTTCGACGTATTCAAGACCGGCCACGGCGGCAAATATAAACACCCCCAGGAGTATTAATGAAGCGGGTAACCGCATTTCCTGGTAACGCATTAATCTCAATAATGGCCAGCCAAATCCGGCACCGAGTATCAAGGCAAACGGCAGCAATCCTAGCCATCCACCAAATAACGATACGGTTTCATGCAAAGAACCAATTTCATCCATAAAAAGGGCGAGCGCTACAGCACCCAGTATAGTCCAGGGGGTTCTTTTTTCTTCATCAAGCTGGGCTATCCGGAAGTAAATCAATGCGGCGAGAGCCAGACAAACTCCTGACCACCACGCAGCATAATTCCTTTCATAGGACAGTCCGAGCGCTCTATAGGTTGCTACTTTCCACGGTGTCATGCCCATGTAAAAGTAGTGATACATGCAGAGGATGAAAAACAGGTGAATTGCCCATATCCACCCCCATCGTCTCATGAGTAATAGTGCCGTTCTCATTGGATGTTTTCCATCACGTTTCTGGGGCGCCAACTGACAGCAACCCAGAATATGAAAAGCCACAGCAACAATCTGACAGCCTTGATTGTTGCCTTATCTTTCAATGAAATGCCGGTCTGCGGCATCTGCGGCAATTGTATCCAGATGGATTCGTTTTGCCATAAGTTTTCAATGCGCATTCCGCCAATTTCCGGATAACTGACATCTGCGGTATCACTGGAAGGCAGCGGTTTAAGATTCGACATGTTGGCTTCGCCAACTTTGAACAATGTTTTCTTGAACAATCCAAGGGCATGGCTGTACTGTACATCCTGTAGAACGTAAATAATCCGATCCTGGTCACTGGTGATTTTTAAAAGCGGCGCAGATTCATTTGGGGTAGGTTGGTACTCGGCACTTAGCGGTATTTCCATTTCCTTGTCACTCCGCAGCCGTTGGTAATAATGAGAGCTTAGCACCGGAGTGTCCTTGGTATCCTGGTAGATAGTAAAATGGGCCTGTGGAGAAAGGCTGGGCAGTTTAATGGAAATTCGATTTATATCGACGGGCTGCAGCAACAATGCAGCAGAAACCAACCCGGCAATTATCCATTTTTCGTTTTTGCCGTGCTCTGCAATTCGAAATAATCCGGCGGATAGATAGAGTATCAGAATCCACGATGCCAGGAAAAACGCGGTTCCAGTGTTATTTAAAAAAACAATGGAACCCATAGCGGCAATACTGCTGCCGCCAATAAGCGTTGTTCTGATCCGGTTCGAAAATGTGGTATTGGGTATTGACTGAAGATGAACAAACGCCAACGCCGCAACCAGAGGAATCCACCAGATAAGATAGAACAATGAGTGGCCGGGTTGAAAAAACAGGAAAAGTGCAGCAAGCCCAAGCGCAATTCCATAAGCTAATTTTTTCTTGTGCGGGCATTGCTCGAAAACAAGTCCGCGCTCACTCGCCAGTTCTGCTACTTCTTCGTCGCGGATAAATACATTTTTCCAGCCATCCAGCATGTTACGCAGTTGATCGAGGTTTTTATCCGTCACAGCTAATTATTCCCGGGTAGACTAAAGAATCTCAAAATGTGCATTTTTAGGTTTATTGCCGTAAATTGAGGTAATGTTGAATTTTATCCACGGATGCCGCTGAAAACAACTTGCCAAGCCCGTTCTTTATGGATTTCAAAAGTTAAGAAATACTGATACTGAGTTCGCTGTATTCTAACTGGCTACTTTGCGAAAATACAGGGTAATTTTAGTGGTTTTAGATAAGGCGATTTCAATATCAGTGCAGTTGGTTGCGCCAACCTGGATTGCGATAAAGCTAAACCTTTTACGAATTTAGTCCAATCGATGAGTTAGTTTATTTTTATGAGTTTTCAAAAAGTAGCCGTTATAGGGGCGGGAACGATGGGTGCCGGTATTGCCGGGCAAGTTGCGAACGCGGGTATTGATGTTTTATTGATGGATTTGCCTGCAGACGGCGACAATGTTAATGCCGTGGCTGAACGGGGCTTTAAACGGCTATTAGATCCCGCTCAACCAGGTTTGATGGACAAATCTGCCGGGCAGAGGATTACGCTGGGTAATATTCGCGATGATTTCGAGAAACTCGCTGAATGTGACTGGATTGCTGAGGCTGTTGTTGAAAGACTTGATATTAAAAAAGATCTTTATCAACGCTTGAACGATACCTGCAGTGATAGCGCGATCATCACTTCCAATACTTCGACTATCCCGATCAAGCTGCTCATCGAAGATATGCCGAAATCTTTCCAAAAGCGATTCGCCATAACGCATTTCTTTAACCCCGTTCGCTTTATGCGCTTATTGGAATTGGTTCGCGGACAGTCAACTGATCCCGCAGTGATCGATAAACTGGATGCGTTTTGTGAACAGCAGCTGGGCAAGGGGGTCGTCAGGTGTCTGGATACGCCGGGGTTTTTAGGTAACAGGGTTGGAGTTTACGCAATTCAGTGCGCACTGAATTCAGCGATTCGCCTAAATCTATCAGCAGGGGAAGCCGATGCAATTTTCGGCAGACCCATGGGTATTCCAAAAACCGGAGTGTTTGGTTTATACGATTTAATCGGTATTGATTTGATGGCCGATGTCGTAAAAAGCCTTGTGAATATTCTTCCTGAGGACGATGCGTTTCATGAAGAGGCGGCAGCGATTCCGCTGATGACGAGAATGATTGCTAACGGCCAAACAGGAAACAAGCAGAAACAGGGATTTTACCGTCAGCAAGAAAATTCAAATGACCGGTATGTGTTGAACCGTGAAACAGAAGAGTATGAGTTATTCGAGCGTATTAACTTGCCGTTGGCCGAAAGGGCAGAAAAAGACGGAATTAGAAAGCTGCTCGAAGACGATACTGTTTATGCTGAGTTTGCATGGCAGGTATTGTCAAAAACGTTGTGCTATGCGGCCTCGCTGGTTCCAGAGGTTGGTGACGATCCTGTGGCCATCGATGATGCGATGAAACTGGGTTATAACTGGATTCAGGGGCCTTTTGAGATGATCGACTCGATTGGTGCCGATACCATCATTGATCGCCTGGAGTCTGAAGGCAGAAAGGTTCCGTCATTTCTGAAGAAAATCCGTGGCACCGGCTTTTACAAAATTGTTGATGGTGAGCTGAAGGTGGCTTCAATGAGTGGCGAGCGTGTCTCAATTGTTCGTCCCGAAGGCGTAGTTCGATTTAACGAGAAGAAACAGGGTATTGCCCCCGTTGAAAGTAACGCTATGGCTAGTTGGTATGCGCTTGACGATGTCGCGGTAGTGGAGTTTCATAGCAAAGCAAACGCGTTAGACGGTGATTCCATGACGATTTTGGATAGTGCGCTTGAAAATCTTTCTGCTCATGGCTTGCACGGGCTTTTGGTACACAATGATGCCCAGCATTTTTCTTGCGGTGTCAATTTGGGTGCCGTTCGTGAGTTCTTTAAAGCAGATGATCTGGATGGTTTAGATCATTTTCTCGATGACTTCCAAAAGACGTGTCTAAAAATGCGGCAAGCCGCATTTGCGGTAGTTGTTGCACCGGTAGGGTTGTCTCTCGGCGGCGGTTTCGAGGTTGTGCTGCATGGAAAGCAGGTAATCAGTCATGCCAATTCTGTTATGGGACTGGTGGAATCTCTGGTCGGTGTCGTTCCTTCGGGTGGTGGATGTAAAGAGATGCTTTATCGCTGGAAAGATAAACTTGCACTCGGAGAAGATATTGCCGATGCGAGCTGGAAGGCGTTTATGAATACGGGATACGGCAAAACTGCTACTTCGCCGCCGCTTGCAGGTGGTTTGGCAATGATACGTGAAAATGATCGTTATGAAATTAATCGCGACCGCATCTATGAATCAGCTGTAAAAGCGGTTAAGCAGGCATCAGGTCAGCAGCTATTTGATCGGCCCGCGCTCAATATGCCGGGCGCTGATGTATTTGAAAAAATGGTGGCATGGCTCGTTAAGGCTGGCGAAGATGGTATTCTGACACCCCATGATGTCACCACAGGAACCGAAATTGCCCGTATCATGTCTGGGGGTGAGATTGACCCCGGAACCGTCTGGACCGAACAGGACCTGTATGATGCCGAAAGAAGTTCATTTTTAACGCTCGTGCAAACACCAGAAACTCAGGCCAGGATAAACAATATGCTGGATTTTGGTAAAGCGTTGAGAAACTGATCAGATTTCAATGAATTTAACAATGGCAGCGATATAATCTGCTTCATAATTGGGAGTAAATTATGTCTGCCGAATCAGTCGAGCCACTTGTAGGCCCATTTGCCTGGCGATATTGCGGATGAGCTTTGTTTGTGATACGTACCGGGCACTCAATGCATACCAGATAACGGCTGCTGTGATTGCCAGTGCCGGAACCAGAAGCATTAGAACAATTCGTTTTACGATAGACATGGCGTGCGAGAATCAGTTGTGCAATAATTTACCTGACGGGTGTGTTTTATATTCCCTATGCCACCCTCTACACCGTGATAATACTCTGAATAGAATAAGGGTGCTATCTTCAATTTCATAGTGCATTGGAAAAACTGCTTATTTGCGATGGGTCTTGCCCTGCCTGAAGACTATTTCAGACCATTAACCCACAAGCCAGCCAGCGTTTTGAATGTAAATTACTATCCCTAGTCAACTGTATGCGGCATCGATGACTGCGGCATATCCTCGTACTAAAATCCATTCCATACAGGGCGGTTTTCCGTGCGCGACTTATCAGCGTTCACGAAAAAATCTTAATGAATAGAGATACCCTTAACAGTGGATTGTTGGGATGAACAGCCGAAGTCATTGGTGATGCCCCGTGTTTCTGGTATATTCTATGGGCATCCCGCCTCGAACAACATGGATATTGACCGCCCAGGCATAAACCAAACATGCAAAACCTATTGGAACAATTAAAAACCACGCTACAAAATGATGAGCGGCTGGTCGTCGATGGTAATTTGGTGAAAAATAAAATCGTTGAGCTGGCACTGGCGATGGATGCGGGATTGCTTGCCTTGTTGCTGGGTAATGAGACCATCAAAAAACAGTTTTTTAAGCAGGTCGGCGGTGTGCTGGTGTTTGACAAGGTGGCGTTGCAAAGTTTTGTCAGCAACAAACAGTTTCTGCCCGATAGCTATACCGCCTTCAAGAACAAAATCGGCTTAACGGCAAATGGCGAATATTTAACCGAAAGCCGAGAGGTGGTTTTAGCCTGGCCTTATAAAGATTGTACGCTGGAAGGCGGGCAGACTAAAGAGGAGCAGAAACGCAAAGAGATATTCTGGAATGAAACGCTGGCAGCGGATGAGATTGACCGCTTGCTTGACCCGAAGGTATTAACCCATTTCAAAAAATACGATAAAGACGGCGCGCATAAAGCAGCGCATATCAGCCTTGATGATAACCTGATTATCAAGGGCAATAACCTGCTGGCACTGCATAGCCTGAAAAAGCAATATGCCGGCAAGGTCAAGCTGATTTATATTGATCCGCCTTATAATACCGGTTCAGATAGTTTTGGTTATAACGACAGTTTTAATCATTCTACCTGGTTGACTTTTATGCGGAATAGATTGGAAGTTTCAAGGGAATTATTGAGAGGTGATGGGGTTATTTTTGTTCAATGTGATGATAATGAACAGGCTTATCTGAAGGTGTTGATGGATGAGGTTTTTGGGCGGAAAAATTTTGTTGCGGATTTTATATGGCATCATAGAAAATCATCTCAAAACGATATAGATGTTTCTTTATCACATAATTACACACTAACATTTGCAAAAAACAGAAAAAATTTTAAACTAAATATATTGGGAATTGATGGTAATAAATTTTCTAATTTAGATGATGATCCCAGAGGCGATTGGGTTGCCGATCCTTTTGACGCACCAAATATTAGAAAAAATTTATCTTATGAGATTACCAACCCAAATACACATAAAATTTATTTACCTCCAAAAGGTAGGTGTTGGCGTATGTCAAAAGATAAATACGAACATGCACTAAAAGATAATAGGATTATTTTTGGAAAATCTGGAAAAACAAAACCACAATATAAGCGTTTTAAAGATGAAGCAGAAGAAAAAGGACGAAATGCTTATACTATTTGGAATGACACAGGCACAGCAACAGAAGGTACAAAAGAATTAATGAAGTTATTTGATGACAGAAAATTTACCACACCAAAACCTGAGAAACTTCTACAGAGAATAATAGAAATATCTACAAAAGAAAGCGACATCGTCCTAGACTATCACTTAGGCAGTGGCACCACCTGTGCCGTAGCCCATAAAATGGGACGACGTTATATTGGTATTGAACAAATGGATTACATCCACGATGTGACCTGCGAACGACTTAAAAAAGTTATTCAGGGCGAACAAGGCGGCATCAGTAAAAGCGTCAACTGGCAAGGTGGCGACTCCTTCACCTACTGCGAACTTGCCCAACACAATGCTAATATCATCGATAAAATCGAACAAGCAAAAACGACTCAAGCCTTAACAGAAATCTGGCAAGAAATAGAAAATGCCGATTTTATCAGCTACAAAATAAAACCCGAAGTCATCAATAAAAACATTCATGAATTTGCCGCCCTCTCCGTAGCAGAACAAAAACAATTCCTGATTGCCGTGCTGGATAAAAACCAGCTTTATGTTAATTATTCTGAAATTGATGATGTGGATTATCAAATATCGAATGAAGATAAAGCACTAAACAGGCAGTTTTATGGGGGTTAATATGATCGAGAAAATAACAGACCTGCATTTTAAGGCAACAGATTTGGGGGTCATAAGAAGCGGTGAGTTTACGCAGAAACCTTTAACTATTTTCTGTGGACCCAATAATAGTGGTAAAACCTGGGCAATGTATTCGCTGTATCGCTTTTACCAGACTTCTGAAGCAGCTAGATGGCTGGATAAAGAAGGAAAAGAAAAAGTTTCTTTAGATAAATTTAACCGCAGAATGTCATCCAGCCTTGACCGTTTATTCAACACTTCGGTAGAAAGCATTCGTAATGCCAAATTTGAGCTTAAAATGGAGACTGCTGATTGGGAAGAATTGCGCGAAAATAAACAGAATGATGTTTTCCTTATGCCGGCCGAACGTAATGGCTTGCATTTGTTTTTTCGTGAATTAAGTACTCGTCGCACCGCGCTGTTACATCACGCATCTAAAGATAACATTGATATAAATGAACTGTTACGCGATGTTATCAGGTCACGCTACGCCGTTCCAATTGCAAAATATATTGACTGGCTGAATAATATGACCGATGCACCAAAATCAAAATCAGCAGATTTTCACGATTATGCACAACAGTTACAAAAAACATTGGCAGGAGGCGTTTATAAAATCGATTCCCGAACCGGGGATATCGCCTTTAAGCCCTATCAACGAAAACGTGACGGGGTTAAAACGGAAGCACTGGGCTTACATATCACTTCCAGCACGGTTAAAAGTTTATTCGGATTGTGGTTTTATCTGGAGTATCAGGCGGAGAAGGGCGATGTCTTGATGATTGATGAACCCGAGCTAAATATACACCCGGAGAATCAACGTAAGATAGCGCGTTTATTAGCTCAACTGGTCAATGCGGGCTTAAATGTGGTGATTAGCACCCATAGCGATTATATGGTGCGCGAATTTAATTCACTGATTATGCTTAGTCAGGATGAAGATAAAGTATTACGAGAAAAACACCAATACGCCGATAATGAAATACTAACCACCGCACAGGTCGGTGCCTATCTATTTGATAAGCAGGAAATTAAACCTTTTGAAATAACAGCAGATGATGGCATTTATGCCACCACGTTTGATGAGGTAATTCGTAAGCTGAACGATACCAACGATGACATCTATTACAGCCTGCAGGACAAGAAAGATGAATCAGAAGCTGGCTGAATTATTTCAACAAACCATTCATAAAACCCTGCAATTAAACAGAAAAGGCAGAGACTGGTCGCTCAATGAAGAGCCTACAATAAGAATAAAGGCACCCTGTCGATATTCACTTGGTTTTAGTCTGGACTGTGAACAATATGGTTCTCTTTTTGGAGGCAACGCACCATTAGATATTGCCAAAATGTGTGATGCGATTATTGTATTGTCCTGTAAAAACAAGGATTATATCTTTGTGATCGAACAAAAAACCAGATACAAAGATGGTTATAAAAAACAATTAGCCAACGGTAAATATTTTTGTGACTGGCTACTAGCGTTGCTAAAAGAACACAATCACTATAACGGAAAAGTCGTTTTTATTGGACTGCTGTGCTGGTTACCTCGGGAAAAGTCTTTGCGTAAAGGGGAGACTCGTCATGGAAACTATGTAGAAAAACAGAACAACGAAACCCAGTGTGATTTGTTATTTGAGATAAGAAATGAAGCTCACATTTATCTGCAAAAGATCATCAAATGACTGAACAAATGCTCCACGAAAAACTAACCACTGGCGAAGAGTTTTTAGTTGGCAGTGATTATTATAAACAGCATATCCCCGATGGCATCGCCAGCAATCTCAATCCTGATTTTCTGTTGCGACCCTACCAGATGGAAGCCTTGGGTCGTTTCAAGTATTACCTGGAGACTTATCCCGCGCGCCCGAAAAACGTGCCGACACAAACCTTGTTTCACATGGCAACGGGTAGCGGTAAAACGCTGATTATGGCGGGGCTGATGTTGTATTTATACAAGCAGGGCTATCGCAATTTTCTGTTTTTTGTCAATAGCACCAATATCATCAATAAAACCCGTGATAACTTCCTCAATAAGACGGCTACAAAACACCTGTTTGCGGAAGTGATACAAATCGATAACCAACCGATACACATTAAAGAAGTCGATAATTTTCAGGCGGCGAATGCGAATGATATAAATATTGTTTTTTCAACCATTCAGGGCTTGCATACGCGTCTGAATACGCCGCGAGAAAACAGCATCACCTTTGATGACTTTGAAAGTGAAAAAATCGTTCTTATTTCTGACGAAGCGCATCACATTAATGTAGAGACGAGGCGGACTAACACGCTTAATCAAACAGAATTGTTTGCATTGAATACTTGGGAATCCACGGTTGAGAAGATATTCATCGCTAACGCTGAAAATATTCTGCTGGAATTTACCGCTACTATGGACTTAAACCATCAACAAATTATTGAAAAATATCGCGATAAAATCATTTTTGACTATCCGCTCAAGGCGTTTCGGATGGATGGCTATTCCAAAGAAGTCAAGGTATTGCAATCGGACACCGAGGCGTTTGAGCGGGCTTTACAAGCCATTTTATTAAGCCAGTTCAGGCGGAAAATATTTGAAAAACACGGTTGGTTGATAAAACCAGTTATTTTATTCAAGTCAAAAACAATTAAGGAATCTAATGCCTTTTATGCTGAATTTATTTCCCGAATAAGGCACTTACAAGGACATGATCTTGAAAAAATTGCCGGCAATCCTAATCTGGATGCTGTTTTAGCCGGGGTGTTTCGCTATTTTGCAGCGCATAAAATTACGCTGGACAATCTGGCTTTGGAATTACAGGAAGAGTTTGCCGAAAACAAATGTATCTCGGTCAATTCCAAAGATGAATCAGTGCAGAAACAGATTGCAGTCAACACATTGGAAGACAGGGACAACGAATACCGTGCTATTTTCGCGGTCGATAAACTGAACGAAGGCTGGGATGTGCTTAATCTGTTTGATATTGTGCGTTTATACGATACGCGCGATGGGAAATCCGGCAGGCCGGGCAAAACCACCTTGTCGGAGGCACAGTTAATCGGGCGCGGGGCGCGATATTGCCCGTTCAGGGTGGCCGATGACCAACCGCTTTATCAGCGTAAATATGATGTTTTTAACAATGACAAAGAGCATAACTTAAAGCTATGCGAGGAGCTGTATTATCACAGTGCTTATAACCCACGCTATATTCAAGAATTACACACGGCTTTAGTAGAAATCGGCATTAAACAGAACAGTAGCCGTCAGTTAGAATTAACCCTAAAGCCAGCGTTCAAAGAGAAGTCGTTTTATAAGAAGGGCGTTATTCTCAAAAATGAACGGGTGAAATATGCACGCGAGGACGTAACGGGCATCCCCGCTTCATTTATTCAAACCACACATAAAATCCCATTGCCATCGGGTTATTCACAATCGTCAACGGTATTTGCGTTTGAACCACAGCGACAGGGCAACCAAATACAGCAAGATTATTGCATTAAATCATTTGGCTGCCACGTTATAAAAAAGGCATTGTGCCGATTCCCCGAATACCGCTTGGCAAATCTAAAATGCCTGTTTCCACATTTGCCAAGCCTGTCAGAATTTATTGACTCTGATGACTATCTGGGAAGAGTCAAAGCCGAGGTTAGCGGCGATGAGGATGCCGTGAACAATCTAAGCCAAGCGAACAAGCTGTATATTGTTGTCTGTTTGCTGGATAGATTAAGCTGCCAATTACAGGCGGAAAAAGTGGACTATAAAGGCACGAAAGAATTTAAACCTTATCCAATCAAAGACACTTTCACCGATAAAACACTTAATGTTGTCAATGATGGCAGTGCTGATAAAGAATATGGTATTGCACAAAGCCAAACAACGAATAAGAATTTAAATATGGATTTATCCGCTCAGGATTGGTTTGTATTTAACGAGCACTACGGAACTTCTGAGGAAAAGTATCTGGTCAAATATATTGAAAAGATAGTGCATCGATTAAAGCAAACCTATTCAGAGGTTTATTTGCTACGCAATGAGCGCCATTTCAAACTGTTCAATTTTGATGACGGACGTGCGTTTGAGCCCGATTTTGTGCTGTGTTTAATCAAGAATAATAAAACCCCTGCCCAGCATTACCAAATAATTATTGAGCCAAAAGGTAGCCATTTAATCGAGCATGATCAATGGAAGCAAGATTTTTTATTGCAGTTAAAAGATGGGCATAAGATCGAACAGTTATGGAAAGATAGAAACCACATAGTTTGGGGTATGCCGTTTTATAATGAAACAGAAACCAAAGCCGAGTTTGAGAAAGAGTTTGCTACTTTGGTTTAAGGTGGAACCTTTGCACAGTCTGAGATTTTGTTTGCTAGAGCAGGGAAAGTCACACGGGAATGACGGGTTGGAACGATACGCCCTTTTCTGAGAATGTTTATTAATGGCACAGGTGAAAACCGGAAATGCATTGCAAACCAAACAATTCAGGCCTGTGAAAATGACGGTTTCTTTTATATTGCTAATCATGGGATCGAGGAAGAATTGTTTGTCCAGAGGCGTAATTCAGCACTGTCATTCCTGACTTCGACGGTTCACACTCATAACTCATTGATTTATAAGGAAACACAAAAATACCTAGGCACTACAAATGCCCAGATATTGAAGAATTATGTCAATTAGTACAGTGGGTAAGCTGTGGTAATCGCTTTTAATCCCATCACAGCATAGATTTTTTTTGCCTCTGGATTGATTTGAGAAGGCATGACATAACGCTGTTTGGTGCGCTTGTGTTTGAACACGCTATGTTGCACATGAATCAAGGCATTACGAATAACTTCAGGGGATAAGGCTTTGTGTTGTAGCTTGATTCGATACATTAGCTGTCTGATGCAGGCAAAAGCCATGAACGAAATAGCAATGTGGGCACGCACCCTGGAAGGTGTCCAGTGGTAGATAGGGCGTACTTTTAAGTCATGTTTAGTGATGCGGAAACTTTCTTCAACCTGCCATAAGCCGCGATAGTGTGATAGCACTTCCTGATGCGGCGTATCTGGCAAATTGGTGATGACCCCATGCAAGCCGTCCCAGCGGCTTTCGGCATCAATTTTATCCTGGTTGATACTCAGGCTGGTTTTTCCTTTGATAATCAGAAACTTTTTATAGCCGTAGTTATTTAATAAGTCCTTGGGATTCTGGCTTTTACCTATTTTCTTGATGAGCCGATCGACTGCCTTTTGTCGGTCATGTTGATCTTTATCCGCACGCTTTGGACAATGCGAGACAATGAGCCGTCTCTTCTTGTGCGTCAGCTCGGCTGCGCTTGACCCGCCTTTGCCAAGTGCCTGATAAGCTGATTTATCCAATACTTTGGTTTGTAGTGCACTTGGTAATTGTTTTAGTTTCGCTCCGACAATGTAATAAGCGCCCGCCTCATCCAGGGCGCTTAGATTGTCTTCATTCAACATGCCCCGATCAGCGACAAAGATCATTTTCCTAACATCATAGCGCGCTTGCATCGTCTGCAAAACGCTGATTAGGCTATGACCCTCGAAAGTAGCACCGGGAAACACTTCGTAGCCGACCGGCAGACCTTCGCGGGTGACCAGCAAAGCCAGCAATACTTGCGGCTGATTGACCTGTGTCTGATTAACTTGACAGTCCTTGCTGTAGCCATTTTGTTTTAATTCGTCTTCCTTGAAAGACTCAAAATACAGTGTCGTACAGTCAAAGAACAACACATCTAATACCAACGGCCCAAGGATTTGACACTTTGTGCTTTCCACGGGGAATTTGAAGTGATTCAGTAGTTATCATCATAGGAGGTATTGATGACAGTAGAGATTATGCGAACGGACAAGTCGGCCTGCGATCTTCGGCGCGCCGCAGCGGCGTGCAGGGACGCGAAAGCGGCCCGACGGATGCTGGCGATTGCGTTGATTTTGGACGGCACTGACCGCAAGACGGCGGCCGAGAACTGCGGGATGGATCGCCAGACGTTGCGTGACTGGGTACACCGTTACAATGACACGGGGATTGAGGGTCTCTCGAACCGGCGTTCGCCAGGACGACAGCCCCTGCTCAGCGTGGCACAGAAGGCGGAGTTGGCATCGCTTGTGCGTGAGAGGCCGGATCCCGAAACGGACGGCGTGGTGCGCTGGCGGCGCATTGACCTCAAGCGCAAGATTGAGGAGCGCTTTGGCGTTGTCATGCATGAACGGACCGTTGGCAAACAACTGGTAAAACTTGGTTTTCGACGCTTGTCTGTGCGCCCGCAGCATCCGAAATCCGACCCGGATGCGCAGGATGCGTTTAAAAAAACTTCGCTGCAGAGGTAGCGGCCGTTCTGCCCAAAACGGCCTGCGGCAAACCATTGGAGATTTGGTTTCAGGACGAAGCTCGTGTGGGTCAGCAAGGGACGCTGACACGTATATGGGCCGAACGGGGAACCCGGCCGCGTGCGCCGCGTGATACACGTTATACGTCGGGCTATATCTTCGGCGCGGTTTGTCCCGAACGCGCCGAGGCTGCTGCGCTGATCATGCCGCATGCGGACACGTCCGCTATGAATGCACATCTGTGCGAGATCGCCAGGACGGTCGCGGCAGGTGCCCATGCCTTGCTCATCCTCGACGGTGCAGGCTGGCACGGATCAGCAAAACTGGAAGTGCCAGACAACATCACCCTGCTCAAACTCCCGCCCTATGCGCCAGAACTCAATCCGATGGAAAACGTTTGGGCCTACCTGCGCGCCAACAAGCTGGCAATCTCTGTGTTTGAATCCTACGATGAGATCGTCGACAAATGCTGCGATGCCTGGAATTTCTTCGCAGAGGACAAACAGGCAATCGCATCAATCACATCACGTAATTGGGCCAAAACAGTCAATCAATAGAGCCGTTGGTATAAGGCACCAGATAACAATGATCGCGTACCTTCACAGGTCATCGCTTGCAGCCGACTGATGGTGTTATCGTCCAGCTGATCCATCATCCGATAAACTTTCTCTAAGGACAAAGAAACGCCAAAGTCCTGCTCCAGGTGCTGCACACTGCTACGCTTGCGCTTGCTTTGCTCTGGGGGATTGGCAATGCGTGCCATTACACAATGGAACAGGGCTTCATGGGAAGCACGATACCGCCTCTGCGGCAACAGGGTATCGAACGACAACTGGCGATAGACCGCGCCATACACCTCATGGATGCCCAGCACCACACGTTGTTCTTCCACCATCTGCCTCAGATCAACATTCAAGGTGGCTTTAGACGCTTGAGCTTTTGCGGCTTTCGCTTCAATCATCTGTTTGGCGACCGCCTCAGGCGGAAACAAACCGGGCTGGTGTTGGGCTTCAAGCTTCGCCTTGACGACTTCGGCCAGCTCTTTCAATCGCACTAACTCATCGTCATCCATGGCAATGCCGATATAACGGACAATCTTTTGCTTGACCTTATCGCCGACGCGCACAGATGAGACAATCTGAACCGATTGTCTTGGGCTATTGGGTGTCGATTTAACGCGAACAAACATGGGATGAGCTTACACCATGCTATTGCCAAAATCAACACAAATATTCAGATAGGCACTACAAAGCAGTTTCTCTACCACCCCCGCGTGTTTATTGGGCTGTGGGCGATCTGCGCGGGGTGGACCGTCGAAGTCAGGGAGGCGGTTGGCTTGCTGTTCATTGTATAACCCCAAATCAAAAAATAGGCTAATTACCGCATTTGATTGCTACATACAAGCTTTTTTAAGCCCGATTGCCTTGTTCTATCTAGGGATTTTGGGTTGACTTTCGTTGCTGAATTAAGCAACAATACTTCGTGTAAGTCACCTGCAAAATGAATACAGTGTATGACAAAACATATTTATGAGAAATTTACGTCCAACATTATCTGTGCCCGATGACATCTCTAGTTCGCTTCGTTGATATTCAAAAGAGCTACGACGGTGAAGCTCTGGTTGTCAAAAACCTTAATTTGGACGTGGCAGAAGGAGAATTCCTTACCATGCTTGGTCCCTCGGGCTCTGGAAAAACCACTTGTCTAATGATGCTGGCTGGGTTTGAACCGGCAACATACGGTGAGATTTACCTAAAAGATCAGGGTATTAACAATGTCGCACCGCACAAACGCGGCATTGGCATGGTGTTTCAAAATTATGCCTTGTTTCCACACATGACCGTTGCCGAAAACTTGGCATTTCCTCTCGAAGTTCGAAAAATGAACAAGAGTGAACGCGAGCAGAAGGTCAAGCGAGCATTGGGTATGGTGCAACTAGAGGCTTTTGGAGATCGCCGACCGGCACAATTGTCGGGCGGACAACAACAACGAGTGGCCGTGGCAAGGGCATTGGTTTTTGACCCGGATTTGGTGTTGATGGATGAACCACTGGGCGCACTGGATAAAAACCTACGCGAGCAAATGCAGTATGAAATCAAACACATTCACGAGAATCTCGGTTTGACCGTGGTGTATGTGACCCATGACCAGAGCGAAGCATTAACCATGTCAAACCGTATCGCGGTATTCGACGACGGTATTATCCAACAATGCGCCCCGCCTGAAGTGTTGTATGAAAAACCTGAAAATGCCTTCTGTGCCAATTTTATCGGTGAAAACAATCGCCTGCTCGGCAAGGTGGTTGACGATCTCGGCGACAGCGTCAAAGTTGAAGTTGACGGTACTGGTGATGTGGTAAGCGCAATTAAAATCAAAGTTGCTGGCGTAGGGGTGAGGGCGACTTTATCGTTGCGACCAGAGCGCGTAACGGTATCGCCGAAAGCCGGTTCTTTACCAAATATTTTCCCGGCCCGAGCCGAAGAGTTGATTTATCTGGGTGACCACATTCGCACACGCTTCACCGTTTGTGGGCACGATGACTTTATTGTAAAAATTCCTAATTCAGCCGTACACGCCCATCTCCAACGCGGAGATACGGTGGATATTGGCTGGAGTGTGGATGACTGTCGCGCACTTGACCCGTCTGATTGATAGCCAATAACAAACACTGTTTATGAGCAAATATCAGACAATACGTCTTAATGCGGACGGTATTTATCGTGGTTATTTATAATCGTTCAATGCAAATTAAACATGAGGAGAATCCTAATGAAAAGTGTAAATAAATTGTGTCAAACGTTGCTGGTGACAGCGGTATTTGGCTTAACCACCACAGCACAAGCGCAGACAGATTTGGTTATTGTGTCTTGGGGCGGTGCTTATACTGCCAGTCAGCAGAATGCGTATCATGCTCCTTATATGGCAGCCAATCCCGACATCAAAATCATCAATGATGATTCATCCAACGAGGCGGCTCCCAAACTTCGTGCGATGAACGAAGCGGGCAATGTAACCTGGGCCTTGGTTGATGCGGTGGCAGCCGATGCGTTAGCACTGTGTGATGAAGGGCTGTTGGAAGAAATTGATCACGATGCGGTCTTGGCAAAGGCACCAGACGGTACCTCCGCATCTGAAGACTTTGGTGATTTAATCGTGTCGCCATGCTTTATTCCGCAAATTGTGTATTCGACCACGTTTGGTTACCGTACCGACCTGGTTGGAGACAATCCGCCGACCACAATCGCCGACGTGTTTGACCTTGATAAAATTCCGGGCAAACGCTCGCTCGAGAAAAAACCAATCAACAATGTGGAGTGGGCTTTGCTCGCTGACGGGGTGCCCGCTGATGAAATCTATGATTTGTTGGAAACCGAAGCGGGTGTTGCCCGTGCCTTCGCCAAGCTGGATACCATCAAAGATCAAACGATTTGGTGGAGTAAAGGTGCGCAAACGCCGCAATTACTGGCAGATGGCGAAGTGGTTATCGGCTCGACTTACAACGGTCGCTTGTTCTCGGTGATTGAAGAAGAAAAACAGCCGATTGCGATGATGTGGGATTGGCAGGTTTTTGATATTGATGGCTGGGTTATTCCCAAAGGGGGTCCGCATAAAGCGGAGGTGCTGGATTACTTGAATTTTGCCACCGACACCCAACGTTTGGCTGACCAATCAAAATATATCTCTTATGGTCCGGCACGCAAGTCTTCTGCGCCACTGGTCAGCAAACATGCGACTCTGGGTATCGACATGGCACCGCATATGCCTACAGACCCCAATAATTCAAAGCACACTTTGTTGTATAACTTTGAGTTTTGGGCGGATAACAACGATGACTTGACCGAGCAATTCAATGCTTGGTTGGCGCAGTAATTATCGCAATAGTTATCATTGAGACAGTGCATTAAGTGCGATTGTGCTTGATTTTACCGAGTGATGCTGGGGGCGGTTGTGCAGTGAACACCGCTCCCACCATTTGTGCTGGGTATCATCTCCATTGGCTGCCTGTCCTAGCGACTAGGCATTGACCGACAAGCGTTTTGTAATGGCTTCTGCAACCACAACCCCCGATCAGGTGTTCGATCAGACCCTCGGCGAAGTGCCGAGCCAAGCGATTGTTACTGCCGACGGCGTTCCCTTAAAAACCAGTCTCGCTCGTGCCCAACGGCGTGGCAAACTGAAAGCCATCGGGCTGGTTGTGCCATTATTCCTGTTTATATTGGTTACGTTTTTTGTACCAATAGTCGATATGCTGTTTCGCAGTGTCGAGAATCAGTTGGTGGGTGAGGTTATGCACCACACCGTGCCACTATTGCAAAACTGGGACGAACAAAGCGGGGAATTGCCTGACGAAGCCGTATTCGCGGCATTGGCAGAAGATTTTCGCGAAGCCAAAGAAAGCAAATCGAGTGGCAGGGTAGGTCGCCGATTGAATTACGAAAAAACCGGGTTTTCCGGTTTGTTCAGAAAAACGGTGCGTAAAGCAGGTGATTTGGAGCCCCCCTATCAACAATCTTTTATCGCTCTTAACAAGAAATGGGGCGATGTCGAAAACTGGCGGGTATTTAAGCGCGAAAGTGGTGCCTACACCATTTCATATTATCTGGCGGCAATGGATATGGGCTATGGCGATTCTGGCGACATTGTCAGAAACGATGCCGGCAAACGCATTTATCTCCAACTGTTTTGGCGTACTCTGTGGATGAGTTTATTGATAACGCTGTTATGTTTGATTTTGGCCTATCCCATATCCTATCTATTGTCGGTGTTGCCGACGGCAAAAAGTAACCTACTCATTATATTGGTATTATTACCGTTTTGGACTTCTTTGCTGGTGCGTACCACCGCTTGGATTGCACTGTTACAGCAAGAGGGGGTGATAAACGATCTTGTGGTTTGGTTGGGATTGGTCGCGGATGACAATCGACTGGGAATGATTCACAACCGTACCGGCACCATCATCGCCATGGTGCATATTTTATTGCCATTCATGGTGTTGCCATTGTATAGCGTAATGAAAACCATCCCGCCGAGCTATATGCGGGCGGCAAAATCCCTCGGCGCAACTCCGTTTACCGCATTCGTTAGGATTTATATGCCCAACACTGTGGCGGGTATTGGTGCTGGTGCGATTCTGGTATTTATACTCGCCATCGGCTATTACATCACCCCTGCATTGGTCGGCGGACAAAGCGGCACACTAATCAGCAATTTTATTGCCTTTCACATGTCAAGTTCTCTGAACTGGGGACTGGCAGCAGCCTTGGGGGCGATATTACTTGGTATCGTCCTAGCCTTATATTTCCTGTATGACCGCATCGTTGGCATCGACAACATGAAGTTAGGCTAAACCTTGACCCGAAAAATACCAACGCAACCAGCATAACGACACCAAGCACGAGCAAGCAAATAACATTATGGCACTGCCCCCATACACAACCCCGCTGGAGAAAGTTTGGCACTACACCTACCTGACTATTTGTGGGCTGATTTTCTTTTTTCTGATTGCACCGATAGTCATCGTCATTCCACTGTCTTTTAATGCGGTTCCTTTCTTCACTTTCACGGAGGCAATGTTGACCTTCGACCCGAGTGGTTATTCATTAAAATGGTATGAGGATTTTTTCACCAGTCTAAACTGGCAAGGAGCGGTTAAAAATAGCTTCGTCATTGCTGTTTTTGCGACCGCAATCTCGACCGTACTCGGCACGGTTGCCGCACTCGGACTAAGTCGTCAGGAAATGCCGTATAAGTCGGTCGTTATGGGGCTGTTAATATCACCAATGATTGTGCCGTTGATTATTTCTGCCGCGGGCATGTATTTTTTCTATAGCAAAGTGGGGTTGTCTTCGACTCATATTGGCGTAATACTTGCTCATGCGGCGTTAGGGACACCTTTCGTGGTCATAACGGTTACCGCAACATTGGTTGGATTTGATCATAGTTTGGTGCGTGCGGCGGCGACTTTGGGGGCATCACCGCAACGGACATTTTTCAAAATCATCGTACCATTGATACTGCCCGGGGTGATTTCCGGCGCGTTATTCGCCTTCATTACTTCTTTTGACGAAGTGGTTGTGGTGTTATTTGTTGGCAGTTATGAACAGCGCACCATCCCTTGGCAAATGTTTTCCGGTATTCGTGAGCAAATTAGCCCGACTATTCTGGCTGTGGCGACGCTATTGGTCATCGTGTCTATTATGTTATTGTCCTCGGTAGAGCTGTTGCGAAGACGGGGCGAGCGTCTGCGCGGTATTACCCCACATTAGAGCTGACACAAGTTAATAGATGCGCCCATATTTATAGGTAAATTTTCGTGACTTCCTGTTTCGCGGGAATGACGAGGTAGAACGAGGATAATGAGTTGGCATAATATGAATATTGCCGGTTAAGAACTGTTGCATCAAGCTCCGTTTAGGGTGTTATGCTCACTTTGTTTGTTACTCCCGCTTGGAGACTGTACAAAATCTAATATTCGTCATTCCTGCGAAAGCAGGAACCCAGTAAAACAGCATGTAACGCATGCCTAGCGAGGGTTTCTTGCACAGTCTCTTCCGCAGGAATGACGAATGATGGAACTGCCCACTTCGGCCTTAGTCGCTGGTTTTCTGCATTACCCCAGTTTCAAAAAAGCGCGTCAGTATATCGTTCTGATTTGAAGCAATAATCAATCTGCGAATCGGCAATCCCATTTGTTTGGCGATATATCCGGACAGTACATTGCCAAAGTTACCCGTTGGTACCGAAAAATTGACTTCCCTATCGGGGGGCTCCCAGTAGCAACGCCGCACGGAAGTAATAAACAACCTGAGCGGCAATGCGTGCTCAATTGATTGAATTGACCGTACTCAGATAATGGCGGTGGCGAAATTCAGCATCATTGAACAGGATTTTGACCAAATTTTGGCAGTCATCAAAAGTGCCGTCCACCACCAGATTATGAATATTGTCATCCAGAACCGTGGTCATCTGTCGTCTTTGCACTTGCGCCCTGTGGGCACAAGTGCAAAGGTCTCTATCTACGAGAATCATTCCAGCGGGTATTGTGTATTAGTTATGTGTGGATAACAAAGTATGTCGTTTTTGGAACAGGAAAAGCTGACCATTTAGGTATTCTGTAGCAATGGCATTTGTTGCCTTAACCGGCAAAATGAAGTAAATGGTAGCTTATATTGTACAAATGTCTTTAGGGGATATTAACAAAAACAGTCTTATTAGCTTATATCGGCGATGCTTATGATGCGCTGTTCTCAAAGCGTGGGATTACCTAAATCACCCTTTTCTCTAAATAACGCTGGATGACAGATAGCATCACTATCCGCCTTCCATTCGTTTATTTATTCATTCTTAATACAAAATATTCTTAATACAAAATATGAAATATACAAACATCAAAAAAATAACGCTCGGCGTGACACTGCTGCTTAGTAGCACGGTTGCGATGGCCGAATGTGGCAAAGTTCAGGTTGCGGAAATGAACTGGGCTTCTGCTGAATTTGTCGCTAACGTGGATAAAATGGTTTTTGAAAGCTATGGGTGCGAGGTAGAAATGGTTCCCGGTGCTACCGTGCCGACCTTCACTTCGATGAACGAAAAAGGTCAGCCGGATGTTGCCGCTGAGTTGTGGACAAATGTTTTTGTCGACAAACTGGACAAGGCGATTGCCGAAGGTCGTCTGATTACCGCCAACCCCGAACCAATTGCGGGTGTCGGTGAAGGCTGGTGGATTACGCCCGCGACTGCTGCTAGGCATCCAAACCTGAAAACCGTGCCGGATGTGCTTGCACACCCGGAATTGTTCCCAGATGCAGAAGACTCTTCTAAAGGTGGGTTTGTCACCTGCCCGGCCGGTTGGGGTTGCCAATTGGCTAATGCCAACTTGTTCCGAGCGTTTGAAATGGAAGCGAAAGGTTGGAAGTTGGTCGATCCCGGTTCAGCAGCAGGGCTTGACGGATCGATGACCAAGGCGGTTGAACGTGACCAAAACTGGTTTGGCTATTACTGGGCACCGACCGCAATGATTGGCAAGCACAAAATGGTCTTATTGCCATTTGGCGTGCCGTTTGCGGGCAAAGAAAATTGGGATGGTTGTATCGTTTTGCCCGAGCAGGAGTGTGCCGACCCGAAACCTTCCGCATGGACATTTTCCGAAGTTCGTACTGTGGTTACCGCAGATTTTGCCGATCGTGCTGGTAGCGATGTAACAGACTATCTGGAAAAGCGCGTTTTTCCTGCTGATGTGATGGGCGACATGCTGGTTTATATAGCAGAAAACCAAGCAGATGGCGGCGATGCGGCAGCCGAATTTTTTACTCAGAACGAAGCACTCTGGAAAAATTGGGTCAGTGCTGATGTTGCGAAAAAAATTAAAGCAAGCTTGAAGTAATTGTCGCTTTTAGTCCGATTATTGCTTCAGAAATAATCGGACTAACCTCTTATGTATCATAAAATGGAATCCGCCGACATGCGCTATGTGTCGGCGGATTTTTCTGTTTCAGTTTTAGTATAACAACTGGAGGTAATCATGGGTTTCTTGAGCGAATTTCCGTCGATGGGACGACAGGATTTGCGTGATTTCAAACAAGCGATTGATGCTGGTTTTCGTGATTTCTCGCGTGAGTTTGGCGAGTCGCTGGAAACTTTCTTTTCACCATTGTTGCAATTTCTGGTGTGGCTAGAAAAACTGCTTATCAATACGCCGTGGCCGATTATTATTCTTATCGTTGCCGCCCTTGCATGGTTTGGTTCGCGCAGTATAAAGATCGTGATTGGTAGCGTGCTATCGTTTCTCGCTATCGGTTATTTCGGTATGTGGAAAGACACCATGTCCACTTTAGCCATTATTTCGGTTGCCACTTCGCTTTGTATTGCACTCGGTCTGCCGTTGGGTATATTGATGGCACGTTCGAATCGCGCACAATCGATTGTGACACCAATTCTCGATGTCATGCAAACCATTCCAGCCTTTGTCTATCTTATTCCAGTGGTGATGTTGCTCGGTATTGGTAAGGTGCCGGGACTGATTGCTGTGTGTATTTACGCAATGCCACCGATTGTGCGTCTGACCAATCTTGGTATTCGGCTGGTCGAAAAAGAAGCCCTCGAAGCGGCCGATGCGTTTGGGGCAAATTATCGACAACGATTATTTGGCGTACAGATTCCAATGGCATTGCCCAATATCTTTGCTGGGGTCAATCAAACCATAATGATGGCGTTATCGATGGTAGTGATTGCTTCTATGATTGGAGTCGCTGGATTGGGTGTTCCGGTTTTGCGCGCTATTTCAAATCAATACCTCGCCCTCGGACTGATGAATGGGCTGGCTATTGTTGCTTTGGCAATTATTTTTGATCGGGTTTCGCAGAAATATGGTGACCGCCTGCAAAAGCATCGTCAAGGAGTTCACCATGACTGAGATGAAAATTAAAATCGAAAATCTGTATAAAATTTTCGGTAAAAGCGCGCATGCGGTTATGCCACAAGTACAGCAAGGGATGTCGAAGCAAGATTTATTGGAGCAATATCATTGTGTGCTAGGGCTAAAGGATATTAATATTGATATTCCTGCCAGAAGCGTCTCGGTCATTATGGGGCTTTCTGGTTCAGGAAAATCGACCCTGATTCGTCATATCAATCGGCTGATTGAGCCCACTTCAGGCAGGATAGTCGTTGATGGTCAGGATGTGTTAGCCATGACGGCAGAGCAGCTGATCGAATTTAGACGACATCAGGCTTCTATGGTGTTCCAAAAGTTTGGGCTGCATGCGCATAGAACCGTGGCCGAAAATGTCGCCTACGGGCTTGTTATTCAGGGCATCCCCCTTGAGAAAGCTAAACAACAAAGCCAGCATTGGATTGAACGAGTCGGTTTGTCGGGTTTTGAAAAACATTATCCACCACAATTATCCGGCGGTATGCAACAACGTGTAGGCTTGGCACGCGCACTAGCAACCGATGCGGAAATCCTGTTGATGGATGAGGCATTTTCCGCGCTTGACCCGTTGATTCGTGCGGATATGCAGGGTGTGCTATTGGGGCTGCAAGAGGAGCTTCACAAGACCATCGTGTTTATTACCCACGACTTGGATGAGGCATTGAGAATGGGCGATCGAATTGCCATTCTACGCGATGGTGCGGTTATTCAGCAGGGTGACCCACAAGATATTATTTTACATCCAGCGGATGACTATATTTTTGATTTTGTTAAGGATATTAACCGCGCTCGGGTGATTAAAGTACGTTCGGTGATGACCTCAGATAGCCCTTGTTCTGGCCCAACCTTGCACGAAGACGCGGTACTAGAGGATGCTCTGCAGCAAGTGGTTAATAGCGATACACGCGCTGGCAATGTTGTCGACAGCGAAGATAACGTGCTTGGCAGTATCGAAATAGACCAAATTATCGCTGGCATTGCACGTCCCAATCTTGCGAATAAGGCGGGAGCGAACTATACATAATCCGCACGGTCTGTTGTCCGATGGCTGTATTGAACCACTCGGCTGACGGTGTTTAGGATTGGTTGGAAGTGGTGGGGCGTACAGGATTCAAACCTGTGACCACCTGATTGAAAGCAGATGCTCTACCAGTTGAGCTAACGCCCCAACATGCCAATAATCCGTAGTACGACAAAGAAAAGAGAGGTGCGATTGTCCTGTTATGGCAGGCACATGTCAAACGCTATCTCATCACTAGCCATAAAATTAACCGCCATGGATTCAGGGCAATCGGGCTTAAATTGTAACCATAACCCGCAGTAGGTAGTGATTGTTCCAACCGGCTTTCAAGTGTTTTATTTTCACACCGACCTTTGAGATCTTTTCCCTTTTAATCAGGTTGAGTGCGATATGCCGGATAATAGCAAGATTGGCGGCACTATGCTCGTTGCGTGTCCGATTAGCGTCTTCATCAAAAGCGACATCCAGCACCCAATGTAAATTGTTTTCAATTGCCCAATGAGCACGAATGCCATGCGCTAATTGACTGGGATTATCTGCCCTCAGACTGCTCACAAAATAGCGCGTCTCTTCGGTTATCTTATTCGCGGTCTCTCGTTTGCAGGTGACCGCAATGATGCTCTGCAACCCCAGCCAGTCATGGCGTTCATGTAACCAGTCGATGTCACCGCTGACACGCGCCGTACGTGTTTCAATGCGCCCATGCGCTCCATCATAAGTGACTACCGAAGCGGCGGGCGATAACGCCGAATTAAAGCAGGTCGCCACATCGGCTCGGTGAGCTCGCCGCACCGCCTCATGCAAACCCCCTTGATTCCCTTCAAACTCAAAACATAGTCACCGTCTTGTTGAACAATTTGCCGAGCAACTTGCCTCTGACAACCCATAGCATCAAGGGTAACGACTGCACCAACAATATCTAATCGCGATAGGAGCTTGGGAATAGCCGTGATTTCATTGGATTTGTCATCTACTTTAACCTGTCCTAAAACCAAACTATTGTGCTGCCCCGGGCACTGACCATGCAGATAGCCGCTTTTTTTGAGGCTTTATCCAGACGGCACCTTAAGCATTTACCATCAATCGCAATGACATCCCCTTCGGTCAGATGGACCAAGTCCGACACCCAGATGGAAAAACAATCACTAAATTGGCTGCTATCAATCGCTGCAAATACATCACCGAAGGTGTCGTGCGAGGGAATCCCATGCTACAAACCGAGCAGTTCGGTGCCCCAGGATTCCTGAGCGTTACCAAACTCTTCAATAGACACCCCATTATCTGCTCCACATATAACCGCGCAAAGCGTGATAAAGAAGACGTGCGCTTTTTTACACCTTGCAGAATCGACGCAAAACGGAAAAAGCTGAATGCAATATAAAATGACCAGTTCTCTATCCTCGGCGTGTTTGAAAATTCGCAGTATGTTTCAACGTATTGCTGTTCCGTGGGTATACCGATACTCAACCTGTTTTTACTGCCTAGTCCGGGAATGATACCCTGATCATCCATCCTCAGCTGCATACACTGATACGCGTTAGCGTAAGGGTATCCTGATAGTGGCTCTAAATCCATCATGTCATTAATAAATTGCGGAGCAATCGTTTGCTGATTTTGTACATTGAGTCAGATGGGAAGTCTGAAAATACCGATTTGACTTGACTTGAGTTTCGCAATACTCGGACATTGGCTGTATATCAACTGGAGTTACTCGAGCTACAATAAGGCGATTATCCTCTAATCAGGTGCATTTATGAAACTGTTGATACAAGGGGCTTCTGTGGCAGAGGAAGTACCTGGTCTGATGCCTTTGCCCGACGGTGTGGAAGTCGTGTTCGCTGCTGATGAGAACAGTCTTTCGCGGGAGTTGCCGGGAGCTGAGGTCATGCTCGGCTGGAATTACCGGATCAGGGAATTGCAATCCCAGTGGCACCTTGCAACTGATTTAAAATGGATTAACTGGTGTGCTGCAGGGGTTGATGCGGCTTTGTTTGACGGGATGAAGAACAGCAACGTGCTGTTAACCAACGCGGGTGGGATTTTTGACCATGCCATGGCTGAAAGTATTTTGGCATACATGTTAATGGTTGCAAAAGATTTTCAGACCACAATGGCGCACCAAAAAGAAAAAACCTGGCAATATCGTATGACGCGTCAGCTCAAGGGCAACAGGGTGTTGATTATTGGAGTCGGAAGTATCGGTAGAACCATATCCCGATATCTGCGGAAAGTGGGGTTACAGTGTTATGGTGCCGGGCGAAGCGTACGTGAGAATGATGTTGATTTTGATAAAATATTTGATTCAGCAGAGGTGATGAACGAGTTGAAACAATTTGACTGGATCGTCGGGGTGTTGCCTTCAACGCCACAAACTGAAAATTATTTTGATGCGAATTTCTTTAATAACATGAGTTCAAAATCCCATTTCATTAATGTTGGAAGAGGTTCTGCAGTGGTCGAGTCCGCACTGATGACAGCATTAAAAACACGGCAAATTGATGGCGCTATGCTTGATGTTTTTCAGACCGAACCGCTAACGGACTCAGATCCATTATGGGGCCTTGAGAATCTGTTTATCTCTCCTCATATTACCGGAGACTATGAGGGCTTTGAATCTGATATGGTGAAATTATTCAAACAGAACCTGACGAGGTATCTTAATGGATCTGAGTTGATGAATATCGTTGACAAGGAGCTCGGATTTGTTGCACGATCTAACGGGAGCGAAGTAAACCATGACCACTAAGAAAACATTTAACCAACCATTAGGCGGTAACGAAATGCCGCGTTTTTCCGGTCCTGGCACCATGTTTCGATTGCCGGTACAAACGTCTGCTCAAGATCTGGATATTGCCATAGTCGGTGTTCCGTTGGATATTGGTACCAGCAATCGGCCGGGAACTCGCTTTGGGCCGCGTCAGATTCGTAGTGAGTCGGTTATGGTAAGACCCTACGGAATGGCGACGCGTGCAGCACCGTTTGACAGTTTTCAAATCGCTGATATCGGAGACGTAGCGTTAAATACCTTCAATCTAAAAAAATCCATCGTGATTATCGAAGCATTTTACGACGAGATTATAAATGTCGGCGCCAAGCCGGTTTCGCTTGGTGGCGACCACACAATTGCATTGCCAATCTTGAGGGCGCTTCAGAAGGTTCACGGCAAAATGGCATTAATTCATGTCGATGCACATGCCGATATTAATGACGTCATGTTTGGTGAGAAAATTGCTCATGGCACGATTTTTAGGCGTGCTGTGGAAGAGGGATTAATCGATGGCACCCGGATGGTGCAAATTGGCTTAAGGACAACGGGTTATGCTGCTGATGATTTTGACTGGTCCCGAGACCAGGGCGCGCGAGTGGTTCAGGCTGAGGATTGTTGGTATCAATCTTTGGCGCCACTGATGGATGAAGTTAGAGAGCAAATAGGCCCCGATATGCCAGCCTACTTGAGCTTTGATATTGATGGATTGGATCCATCCGTAGCACCGGGCACTGGTACACCGGAACCCGGGGGATTGAGCGCTTCACAGGGAATTGAAGTTATTCGGGGCTGCTACGGCTTGAACCTGATTGGAAGTGATCTGGTGGAGGTTTCACCCCCGTATGATACCACTGGAAATACCTCGTTACTGGCAGCGAACCTGGTGTTTGAAATGCTTTGCAGTTTCCCGGGTTGTATCCGCCGCAGCTGATTCTCAGTCAGGGCTAACTGGTTTTGGATCAAGAGTTGGAATAATATTGCTGTGACGACTCAGGAACGCGCATAATCGAGAGTCGCTATCGCGTGTAATCTGGTGGTATCGAAAACGGCACTAGAAAAATCGTTCTGGTTAATTAGTAAGCCAATTTCTGTGCAACCCGGTATGACCCATCCGAGCCTGTTGATACACAGCGATCCATAATCTCAATACAAGTTGCCTTTAAGGTACGTCTTGAATGCGCCAACTGTTTAGGCCTTTGACATGATGGTGCAGATGTATGGTGCTGAGCTGGAAATGATCAGCCTGAATACGGTGGCTGGAGATGCGGCAGTGGGAGAAAGAGGGTTGTTAGCGCTTCCGGGCAGGGAAAGCGAAGCCCGGGTAGCAATTAATCAGGCGATTGAATATGCCACGAAAATTAATTGCCGAAATATTCACGCCATGGCTGGAAATGCCAGCGGTTCAAGAGCAGAGGAATGCTACCTTGATAATCCCGGGTATTTTTTGTTTACAAGCAAACATGCTGTTCAGATTCTGGATTGCCTAAACCGAAACAATGTCAAGTTGATGTTTGATTGTTACCACATAGCCCGTATGGAAGGTGGCGTTGAAGACAAACCGGAAGCGCTGCTTCCTTAGATTGGAGATGTGCAAATTGCATCTGTGCCAGAAAGACATGAACCGGTTGCTGATGAAGGGGAGTTGAATTATCGAAATGTATTCGGAAAAATCAATGCACTAAGTTACAGCGGTTATATTGGCGCAGAGTATCATCCGAAATCAACCACTGTAGCCGGATTAGGTTGGTTAAAAAATTTGAAAACAGCAGCTGACTCCTGACGGTTGTTTTAACGCTATTAAAAATATTTATCATCTCCAGTTGAATCACTGAACAAAAATCGCTTGAAGATTGTAATATGCAAGTTGCATTACAATGGTCAGGCCATCCAAAAATGAACGAAGCGTATTGTTACATCATGAGCTGTATAGAGAATGATGAGTGTGTCATTCTTGATGGCGCTATCGCAACAGAGCTGCAGCGTGCTGGTGCGGCTGATTTCGAACTTAGCGATGATAAGCATTGGGGATTCGATGCGTTACATGCGGCGCCGGAAACAGTTGAACAGATACATAAAAACTACCTGGAAGCGGGCGCTAACGTTCTGACTACCAATACCTACTCCATACTCGACGCGCCTTCATATGCTGCCGATTATGATATTCATGTGGAAAAGCCGATTCATTGGATGGATTTAGCGAGGCTGGCGATTGATTTACCAAAAAGGGTAATCCAACAGAGCGATTCAAAAAACAAAGCTGTCGTTGCTTTTAGTATCGGCGGGGAAATTGAATCCGCTGATCAGCTAAATACCATTGAGCTTCTCCTGCGAGTATTTCAGGAGTCACCTCCAGATTTGGTGCTGTTCGAAACCCTGTCGCTAATCGACGACAATTTGACCATGGATGCGATAAAACGAATTATTGCATCTGCTATCCCTGTGTGGGTTTCATTTAGAAGATGCAGGAAAGGGGTGTGTGGTATTCACGGTCAACTTTGGGGAGGCCCAGAAGGAGATCGGTTTGGGCGTTTGGCGCAATCGATGGAATCCGTGGGTGTGGATGCTTTGATGATTAATTGTATGCCAATCAATCGAGTTGATGGAACCTTGCCTTGGTTAAGAGATTTTACTCAGTTGCCGCTTGGTGTTTATCCTAATCTGGGGCGGTTTGTAGAAACAGGCTGGAGGTTCGACAATAGGGTCAGTTCAGGTGAGTTTGGCGAAATCGCGATGGGCTGGAGAGAGCAGGGTGCTCAATTGATAGGCGGTTGCTGTGGTGTAGGACCGTCCGAAATTAGACAATTGGCCAACACCCTTAAAAATACACCGCTGGGTAGTTTGCGCAGAAAGCCGCAGGAAGTAGATCCGCCGCCATCGGCGAATGTTAATCTGACAGACGAAAGCTATTGGCAAGATGAAACGGGTAATAATTTATACCCACTACCACTGCCAAAAATTTCTGTTGATTCGGGGGTATTTGTTCCAACTCAAGGCAGTTACCTAATCTGGAAGTATTTATTCAACACGAAAACGGGGAATCAGAAACGGTGTCTCGATATTGGGTGCGGTGTTGGAATCCTGGCGATACAACTGGCCTTAAATGGTGCGGCGCATGTTACTGCGTTTGATATCCAGCCTGAAGCAGTGGATAACACACTGACCAATGCTTTCCGAAATGGAGTGTCGGACAGAATGGAAGGTATTGCAGCAGATTTATATTCGTTTTTACCTGAGGACAGGTTTGATGTGATTGTTGCCAGTCTCTATCAAATGCCAACCAATCCCCGAGGCCAAACTCGCGGCCATCGAGATATCGATTATTGGGGTAGAAATCTTCTGGATCACTTTATCAAAAATCTCGATAATTACTTAAACCCAGATGGCCGGGCATATTTGATGCAGGTCTCAATGCTGGGGGCAAAGCGTACGGAAGATTTGTTGGCACGCTACGGATTTTGTGCGCGGGTAGTTGACTTCAATCTTTATCAGTTTAATCCGGTTTTTAAAGATAATCTGGAGCAAATTCAATCGGTGGAGAGATTGTCAGATGCTTACCATTTCAAGTTTGGAGAAAACGAACACACCATGGTGATGTATCTTTTGGAGATTTGGAGGCGGGAGTAGAAGTGATTGTTTCCCGGCGATTTATGTATTTTAAATCAGGCATGGACGATATGGCCACCGAACTCACCAGCATATCTTCCCCGAGTATCCACCCCGTACTCTCGGGCTTTCCATGTTAAATAGAATGGGTCAATGGGTATGCAGTGTCCACCCAGACCCGGGCCAGGATAGTAAGGGGTAAATCCGAATGGTTTTGTTTTAGCAGCGTCAATAACTTCGTGGATACTTATTTCCATCGCATCAGCAACAATTTTCATCTCATTTACAAGCCCAATATTCACTGCACGATGGATGTTTTCCAAAAGTTTGGACATCTCGACGACTTTAAGCGAGGTAACCGGAATAACGTTGTCAACTGCGGGTGAATACAATGCAATTCCGGCCTTCAAACCGTCATCGGAATAACCGCCGCATACTTTTGGAATTGTCTGGGTATCGAAGTCAGGGTTGCCAGGGTCCTCCCTTTCCGGTGAATATACGAGAAATAGATTTTTTCCGGCCTGCAATTCTGGTGTTTCAACTCTTGGAAGAATTTCTTCTTCGGTCGTTCCCGGATACGTCGTGCTTTCCAAAGACACTACCTGGCCGGCTCTTAAGTGTGGGGCGATGGATTCCGCCGTATTCAGTACAAACTGTAAATCTGGTTTTCGTTCTTGATCCAGCGGAGTGGGAACGCACATTATGATGGCGTCTGCGGATGAAACTTTTGAAAAGCTGTTTGTCGGCTCAAATCCCTGAGTTAATGCCGTTTGAATGCGTTCGGCAGGAATATGTTCAATGTAGCTTTCACCTGCAGCCAGTAAAGCAATTTTTTCTATATCAATATCGATCCCAACCACTTTGTAACCGATTTCTGAATATCGAATAACAATTGGCAATCCCACGTAACCTAGCCCGACTACCGCAACGGTGGCAGATTTGCTTTGAAAACGATCAAGCAGCTGTTGTAAATGTGGATTCAATGGTGGTTTGTTGATTAATCGAAAGCAATGTTGGCGAGCCGGATTGTAGCGGATAAGCGATTCTTTCTCATCGATTTAGTTGGCTTAATATTTTGAAAAGAATCTGATAGTAATCTGATTATCCGATAATATTTTTCTTTTTTAGTTCATCGATCCGGCGTTGAGAATAACCCAGTTTGCTGAGAATATTTTGTGTATCCTGGCCTTGTATTTTGGCACCATGCCGTATAGATGATGGGGTTTTGTCAAATCTGGGTGCGGGTGCAGGTTGAGTAATATTTTCAATTTTGATATACACCTGCCTTTCCCTGTTTGCCGCGAAGTTGATCGCTTCATTCAAATCCAATACCGGTGCGAAGCAAACATCGGTGCCCTGTAGTAAGTCGCACCAACGATCCCGATCGTATTCGGCAAAGATTTTCTCAAGCCTGGCAGTATTCCTGCTCCAACTGGACTTATCCTGAGAATTGAGCACTTCTGACGCGGAAATACCGAGTCGCTCAAGGAGTTCATTGTAAAATTTTTTTTCGACTGCAGCAATCGATATATATTTATTGTCGGCACACCGGTAAACATTGTAATAAGGGGAACCCCCATCCAGCAAGTTGGCTTGTCGTTTTGTGCCATCCCATTGATCTTCGGCCGCCATACTATGAATCATCCACATTTGCTGCGCCGCGCCGTCCACCATGGCGGAATCAATGGTCTGGCCGGTTCCGGATATACTTCTTTCCAGTAACGCACCAAGTATCCCGTTGACCAGTAACATTCCGCCGCCGCCCATATCACCCACCAAATTTAATGGGATTGCCGGTTTTTCATCTGCAGGCCCAATTGCGTGTAAAATACCAGTTATGGAGATATAGTTAATATCGTGACCTGCAGCATGGGCTAATGAACCCGTTTGTCCCCAGCCGGTAATTCTGGCAAAAATCAATTCGGGGCGGATGGCGTGGCACGTATCCGGACCAATGCCCAGGCGTTCACACACCCCCGGGCGGAATGGGTCAATCAGTACATCACTTACTTTAATTATATCTTTTAAAGTATTGATTCCAGATGGGGATTTAAGATCGATTTCAATAGAAAACTTACCCCTAAAACTGATATCGCGAGCAGTTTTACGATTAGGATTTTCAACGACAATGACCTCTGCTCCCATGTCTGCCAACATCATTCCAGCCATAGGGCCGGGCCCGATTCCGGCTAATTCAACAACTTTGGTTCCGTCTAAACATCCCATGGTTTTAAATTATTCGTGGAATTGTAGAAAGTAAGCTATTTTAATATAATTTGCTTAACCCACTTCATGTTGTCCAGACCGGATAACATTTTGACTGCTTTTTTGGTCATGCGCGCATCTACCGCAATCACACCAAGCGCCTCTCCACCTTTATTCTGTCTGCCCAGACTGAAATGAGCGACGTTGATTTTGTTGCTCCCAAGAAGGGCGCCTACGTCACCAATCACGCCAGGTTTATCGACGTTCGAGAAAACCAATAATACGCCAAACAGGAGTAAATCAACTTCAAATCCGTCAATTTCGAGTAGTCGCGGTTCTCCATCAGAGAATGTTGTTCCGGCAAAATGGTGCTGAGTATCATTCATGTCAACGCTAAGGCGAATTAGCGAGCGGTAGTTTTGACTGTCTTCATTAACCGAGCTGGTTAGTGATATGCCGCGCTCTTCTGCTATTAGCGGCGCATTGACAGCATTAACGGCATTGCCGCTAACTGACTTCAGGATTCCGGATAAAACAGTGTTGTTTACTGCCGGAATTTCTTCGAATCCTTCACCGCAGTATTCAATGTGTATTTTTGAAATTCCGCCACCGATGTACTGCTGCGCTAATCGACCCAGTTTTTCGGCGAGTTCGAGCACCGGTTTTAAGCGGCTGTAAGTATGCCAATTATTGACCGGGATATTGACCGCTTCCCTGAATACTTCGCCGGTAAGTGCATCGGCAACTTGCTCAGCAATCTGAATTCCCACTGTCCTTTGGCTCTCAACGGTTTTAGAGCTCAGGTGCGGTGTAACAATCAGATTGGGGAGCTTTAAAAGATTTGACCCGATGGGGGGATCATGCTGAAAAACATCGAGCGCACAGGCTGCGATTTTTCCCGATCTTAAGCCTTCGAATAAAGCTGATTCCTCAATCAAATTACCCCGTGCGCAATTGACGATTCTCATTCCTGGTTTGGCTGCGGCGATAATAGTGTCGTTGATAATGTTGGTCGTTTCCTCAGTTTCTGGAAGATGAAGCGATAGAAAATCACAGTTCGCAACCATAGCGGCCAAATCAGCGTAGAGTTCAACATCCAAACTACGTGCCTGATCCGTTGCAAGGTAGGCATCATAGCCAATGACATCCATTTCCATAGCCAGGCAGCGGCTGGCGACTCGGCTGCCAATTTTCCCCAGGCCGACGATTCCCATTATCTTACCGCAGAGTTCGACACCGGTGAAAGCCGAATTATCCCAGCTTCGTTTAGCGACAACTGACTGGTGTGCTGCAGGGATATTTCGCGCCATCGACAATAGCATTGCCATGGTATGCTCAACTGTGGCGATTGTGTTACCGGAAGGGGTGTTTAGAATTGCGATTCCCCTGCGCGTGGCGGTTTCAAGATCGATATTGTCGATGCCAACTCCCGCTCTGCCAATTACCCGAAGATTTTCCGCGGCTTCCAGTAAATCACGGGTTATTTCAGTTCCGCTTCGTATTATCCAGCCATCGGCATCTTTTGACGCTCGCGCCAGAGTATCACCGTCAGGTTTAATGAGCAGTTCAATTTCAAATCCACGATCCTGCAATAAAGCAAGTGCAGCATCATCAATCTTGTCGCTAACCAGAATTTTCATTAGTTGTCAGGATGTAGTCGTTGCTAAAGAGATGAGTCGAGTTTAATAGAAGTGGACTGCGTTTTGCACGATTTAACACAGCGGTATGCAATGGGAAATTATTCGATATAATCCTCCTCAATTGGTATCAAATAAATTGGCATGAGAATTGAAGAAGACCATAAACTGGATTACAGCAGCGTCCTGATCCGACCAAAACGCAGCACCCTGGGCAGCAGAAAGGAAGTCGACTTATATCGTGAGTTTTTTTTTAGAAACGCCAGCCTTAAGGAAGGCGAACCCCATTACAACGGCATCCCGATTATGGCATCTAATATGGATGGGGTGGGTACTTTTGAAATAGCAGATGTACTGGCCGCTGAGGGTCTGTTCACCTGTTTGGTAAAAAGCTACGATGAGAAGGCGTTAGTGGACTTTTTTGATGAATCGCAACTCGCAAGAAGAGAGAATGTTGCGTATTCCATGGGAATCACGCCAGTTGATTTCGAGAAATTCGATTCTGTTTACAGCACTTCTTCTGTTCGGCTGAAATACGTTTGTGTAGATGTTGCCAATGGTTACTCTGAGCGCTTTTCAGATTTTATAAAGCAGTTACGCGACAAAGCACCGGATGTGGCCATTATTGCAGGTAATGTGGTTACTGGAGAAATGACCGAAGAACTCATTTTAAGTGGGGCGGATATCGTCAAGGTTGGAATAGGGCCTGGCAGTGTATGCACTACCCGAATTCAAACGGGTGTCGGGTTTCCCCAACTCTCGGCAGTCATCGAATGTGCGGATTCTGCCCATGGACTGGGTGGCCACGTGATTGCCGACGGCGGTTGTACCTGTCCTGGCGATGTTGCCAAGGCATTTGCGGCAGGTGCTGACTACGTCATGTTGGGTGGTATGTTCGCAGGACACGATCAGGGTGGTGGCGAAGTAATCACACGCTACTTTAAAACAAGTGAAGTTACCAGGCAGGGAGATGAGTGGACGGATGTTATCGAAGAGCAAAAGTATGTGCAGTTTTATGGCATGAGCTCAAAAGCCGCTAATGACAAGCATTTTGGCGGCTTAAAAGAGTATCGGTCATCAGAAGGCAGAGACATACTGGTGCCGTATCGTGGATCCATCGAGAATACGGTGCAGGATTTGCTGGGTGGAATCAGAAGCACCTGTACTTATGCGGGAGCAAAAAAGCTCAAATGGCTAAGCAAATGTACAACATTTGTAAAAACCGACCAGCAATTCAATCAGGTGTTTATTGGGCAGGATCAAGGCTCAGGATAGCTCAGAAGCCAGAAGTTTGAACCGAGAAATACCGAGTTCAAGGCGTAGTATCAGCCGCAAATAACTAAGGAGTTCAGGAAACGGCGGCAACACAATGACCGTCCGAAGAAGCCTGCTTGCTAAAAAGATGCAGCAAAAGAAAAAGCGAGCCGAGGCCCGCTTTCAAACAATGAGTGTAACTGCCCAGGTACCCTAAGGAATAATTCTCTTGGAATAATTCTCTTGCCTGAGGAATCCCGATGTGATTCATTAAGATTATGATTTTTCCAGACGCACCCAAAGGTTATGTTTCCGTTGAGGCTTATGAAGAGCTGAAGCAGAAGAATGCACAAACGATAGCCCTGCTTGTGGCTCGCATTGAAGATCTGGAACGTCGCCTCAGCTTGAACAGCAGCAACAGTAGCAAGCCGCCTTCAAGCGACGGCCTAAAGAAGCCCAAGGCTGAACTCAGAACCAAAAGTCTGCGGAGAAAATCCGGTAAAAAGTCAGGCGGGCAGAAAGGCCACAAGGGAAGCACCCTGTGCCAAACGGCAGACCCCGATCATGTTGAAGATCACTTTCCTTCTGTCTGCGGGCAATGTGGCACACCGCTGTCGCCATCAATGGCAGAGGATTACGCCGCACGACAGGTGTTTGACCTGCCCGAGCCACAACCCCTGGTGACAACGGAACACAGGGCACATGTCTGCCTTTGCGGCCACTGTGGGGAAACAACCAAGGCGGCGTTTCCTCTGGAAGTAAAGGCACCCGTGCAGTACGGGCCACGCATTGCCGGAGTGGCAACATATCTCCAATGCGCCCATTTCCTGCCGGAAGACAGACTGGCGCAAATAATGGCCGATTTGTTCAATGCCCCTTTGGTTCCTGCCACTGTGGCCGCCATGAACCGCAAAGCATCAGAGCGGCTCAAGGGGGTTGCTTCTCACCTGCAGGATGTGATCGCCCAACAGGTCCACGTCAAACATCTTGACGAGACGGGTTTCCGGATTACGGGGTGCCTGCAATGGCTTCACGTTGCCTGTACACCGCTTCTGGCTTTCTACCGGGTCAGCAGCAAACGCGGTAATCTGTTATCCAATCTCACGGGCTGTATCGTGCATGATCATTGGCAGCCCTACTTCACGCTGGATGGTGTTACCCATGCGTTGTGCAATGCACACCATTTACGGGAACTGCAAGCGTTGGTCGAAATAGAACAGGAAGATTGGGCTGGTCAGATGCAAAGGCTACTGCGGCGTGCGCACCATGTCACACAGGCCGCGCGGGATAAGGGCGTGGCGGTTTCAACACCGCTTGTTGCGCTTATTAATCGGCGATACGACAGGATCATCACCGCTGCATTGGGTTTCCATGAGGAATTGCCTCCACTCGTGCCGCCAAAACCCGGAAGACGGGGGCGCAAGAAGCGACGGACAGGACATAATCTGGCTTTACGATTGCGCGATCACAAGGAAGGCACCCTGCGCTTTCTGACAGATCCCGACGTACCCTTCACAAACAACGAAGCTGAACGCGACCTGCGGATGATGAAACTACGTCAGAAAATATCGGGAGGGTTCAGGTCTGAACAAGGGGCAGAGGATTTTGCCACCCTGCGCAGCGTCATCACAACGGCGAGAAAACAAGGATGGAACATCATCGAAACACTGATGATGCCTGCCGATCAGATTATCGCAACACTGAAATACGCTTAAAAACAACCTGGGCAGTTACCCCAGAACAACGCGAACCTTTTCTGTTACCGGAGATTGGGGGTAGTGGTGGAGTATTATTTCAGGCATCAGTCTATTTCAAAATCCGAATGTTATTTGGTCGCCAGATAACCTTGCCAACAAAGCTTTGCGAACATCGTTTCAACGTTTTTAAATCCGGCTGCTTTAAGCATTTGGATGTTCTGATCTTCTGTTTGAGGCACCAAAACTCCTTCCAGTGAACCGGCTTTTGAACGTATTTCTGCTTCAGAGTAGCCTTGCTCGCGTTTGTATTCAAAATACGCTTCATTAACCATTTGGTTCCTTTTTTGGTTAGCGAAAGTTATTTTCTCGAACAATACCAATTTCCCGTTTTCCTGTAGCGCTTTATAGATAGCGTTGACAGTTCCCGGCCGCTGAGATACCGGCACAAATTGCAAAGTGTAGTAACTGACCACCATTGACGCCGTGTGAAAATGATAATCGGTAATATCTCCCAGATCAAATGAAGTCGTCGCGAATCTGTCGCAGCGCTTACGGGCGATTTCCAACATGCCGTCTACCTGGTCGATGCCTTTGATACAAAACGATCGATCTGAAACGGCTTCAGCAATCTTTTCCGTCAGCACACCAGTAGAGCAACCCAGCTCGTAAATGAGTCCATCACCCGCATCCAGAGTTTTCGCAATCTCAACCACCAAACCATGTCCCTGGTCATAGCCGGGAATCGAACGTGAAACATGGCGGTCAAACCGTTCCGGCACATTACCATCAAATCGCCAGCTACTTTTCTGCGCGACGATACCATCTCCAACCTCACTATCAGCCGGGCAATCTAAACTGGACTTGCTACGCTTCAAACTTATCCCCTACTTCTCTTTTTCCATTAATATCAATATTGTGAGCTAATTTCGTATTGCATCGGTTTTCTCTTAACCCGACACCAGAATTGCAAAATCGCTGCCGCTATTACAAACCGATAAAATACCGACAACGCGGCGAGCGCATCAGTTAGCTGGATTTTAATGACATACCACGAAGATCCCCCAATAATTACCGTGGCCAGGTAAAGAAACCACGTACTCATCACAAAGGAAAACAGGTTAGCCACGCGCTCAGGAAAACACGGAAGGTCGACTACAACGACTCACTTCGAAAATGATAAATAGAGAAATCGCGGCGATTTTACAATGCACCAAATGCAGCGCTAAAACCGGAAAGTGAAAACGGCAGGCGAATGGTTTTACCCGGGGCTGAAATAGACTCGATTTCCATATAACCTTTTTTACCTTTTTTCATACTAAAAATATCATCGTCCGTGAGCGCAATTCGGGCATAACACCCTCTTTTGTCGCACCACGAAAATGGATACTGGCGAGACTCCGCACCATCAACGGAAAACACCAGTTTGGCGGTAAGCAAGGTTTCGAGCGGCGTCATTATCGTAGCCGCAGCAGAAATGCCTTCTTCTTCACTGATACGAAGTATCGTGAATTCCGCGGTGGGGTGCGAACTGTCATCCTCAATGAGCTGGTACATGTAGCACGGCTCAACTTCGGTACCCGTAGACAGACAGAGTTTCTGCCAATTTTTAAAGGTGTCTGAAACATAATATTGCCCAACTGGGTTTTGGCCGGTGGTTTCCTGGGCATTAGCGGTAGGAGTAAAGCAAAAGATACACACCATCGGTATCCCAAATACAATGAGGAAAATTCCAGCTCGGTTTTTTGAAAAATTTAACAACATATCAATACTATTTTTCCGCAGCGGCAATTCTAGATCACAGCGCAAACGAGCACTACTGATTTCTCCTTATTTTTCTACCCAATCAAGCTGAATAAAATCCAAGCTGAATAAAATCATCCCAGCAGATACAAACAGGAACTTCAATCTTCGAATACGTTGTTTCGCGGATCAATTTTCCGGACTCTTTCCCCGCATAAATATAATCCACTGCCCGATTGCATTGCTGCTTGTCCTGAAAATACATGATGAAAAAGTATTCGTGATCGCGTTCCGAATCGGTATCCATGAGCGGATGCCGATCGCGCTTTCCAATATCCAGCACAACTCAATAACCATTTTCAGATCAGGCAAAGACGCAAATCTTCACGTATGACAATGCTAATTATCCGTTATAATCGTTATACTCCGCCGCCACTACTTTGACATTATTTGATCCGCGATGAATGCTATATGGACCCCAGACAGCTGGCGCGACAAACCGATTTGCCAGGTACCGTCCTACGCCGATGCCGATGCGGTCAGTTCTGTCGAAAACAAACTTTCGCACTGGCCTCCGCTGGTATTTGCGGGTGAAGCCCGCGATTTGAAAATGGCGCTGGCGGAGGTCTGTGAGGGTCGAGGATTTTTGCTGCAGGGCGGCGATTGTGCAGAAAGCTTCGCTGAACACAATGGTGACAATATTCGTGACTTTTTCCGGGTATTGCTGCAAATGGCGGTCGTTCTCACATTTGGCGCTTCTCGCCCGGTTGTAAAGATAGGACGAATAGCCGGACAGTTTGCGAAGCCCCGATCATCCGACATTGAATCGCGGGACGGCACCGAACTGCCTTCTTATCGAGGGGATATTATCAACGGCATCGCGTTTGATGCGGAATCCAGAATTCCTGATCCAGAGCGCCAGAAAATGGCCTATCGGCAAGCAGCCGCGACTCTAAACCTGCTACGCGCCTTTGCTCAGGGTGGGTATGCGAATTTGAACAACGTTCACAGCTGGATGTCGGATTTCTTGTCTGATAGCAATCAGGCAGAAAGGTATCATGCTCTAGCGAATCGGATTTCTCAATCAATGTCATTTATGGATGCGATTGGTATCAACGCAGAAACCAACCCTCAACTCAGGGAGACCAGCTTCTATACGAGTCACGAAGCGTTGCTGCTGGGCTACGAACAAGCCTTAACGCGCATCGATTCAATTACTGGAGATTGGTATGCAACCTCAGGCCATATGCTGTGGATTGGTGATCGAACTCGACAGGCTGATCACGCACATGTGGAATTTTGCCGCGGCATCAAGAACCCAATTGGTTTGAAATGCGGACCATCAATGGATGCCGATAATTTACTCAACCTGATCGATATACTGAATCCTGAAAATGAACCCGGACGTTTAACCTTGATTGCACGCTTCGGCCATGAAAATGTTGAGCAACATCTCCCGGGGTTGATTCGCGCTGTCGAAGCAGAAGGCAGGAAAGTTGTCTGGTCGTGTGACCCCATGCACGGTAATACGATAACGGCAAACGGCTATAAGACCAGACCTTTTGAACGCATATTAAAAGAGGTTGAAACCTTTTTTGCCGTGCATCATGCTGAAGGCAGCCACCCCGGCGGCATACATATTGAAATGACCGGGCAAAATGTTACTGAATGTACCGGGGGTGTTAGAGAAATTATGGCGGAGGATCTGGCTGATCGTTACCACACCCATTGTGATCCACGTTTAAACGCGGAACAATCGGTTGAGCTGGCATTTCTCGTTTCAAACCTGTTGGAAAGCAGCAGAACGGTTTAATCTACTACTGCACAGAAAAATCATGGCCTCGTTTAAATCCCAAACCGCGAACAACTACAGCCAGGTATGTGCTCGCCTGGATACCGACTCCGCAGCCGCATGGGAAGTACACAGCCAGGCAATGGCAATGCGTCAGAAAGGCGAAGATGTCGTCATTATGTCAATTGGCGACCCTGATTTTCGGACACCTCAACCCATAGTCGATAATGCCGTTAGTCATATGCGTGTCGGCAGAACGCATTACTCCCCCGCTCTGGGTGAGATAAACCTGAGACGTGCGGTTGCCGATTATGAAACCCGCGTTTCACCCCATGACTGCTTGATTGATGAAATATCGATTTATCCCGGTGTCACTGCAGCGATATATTCGGTAATGAGTTGTCTGCTTGACCCGGGTGATGAGGTCATCATTGTTGATCCCTGGTACGTTGGATATCAACCGATCATGGATGCATTGGACGCCAACATTGTTGCCGTGCCCGCCCTGTCCGTAAATCAGTTTGAGCCGCAGTTTGATGACCTGGTCGCGGCGGTTAGCCGCAAAACAAAAGTCCTGTTTTTAAATACCCCCGGGAATCCCACCGGCACCATTATTCCCGGATCCACACTGACCAGGTTGGCGAGTTACTGCCGGGAAAAAGGAATTTGGCTGATATGCGATGAAGTGTATTCCATGTTTACCTACGAGAAACCGCATATCTCACTGCGAACTGCCGCAGAAGAGCTTGACAATATTGTCGTTATCGACGGTCTTTCCAAGTCCCACGCCATGAGCGGTTGGCGAATTGGCTGGGTCGTCGCTCCCGCAGAACTCACGCGTCACTTGGGCAATTTTTCAGCGATGTCGCTGTTCGGGTGTCCGCAATTCATTCAGGATGCCGCCGCCTTTGCGCTGAATAATGATGAGTATTATGTCAAAGACATGTGTGATGCCTATCGCAGACGACGAGATCGTGTTTGCAATAAACTCGATGAAATTCAGGGAATCGAATATATAAAACCACAATCCGGGATGTTCATCATGGTTAATATCGGTAAGTACAATGCTGATGACACCGCGTTTTCGCTGAATCTGCTCAACAAACAATCGGTTTCAGTGCTGCCAGGGTGTGCGTTCGGAAATAACACAGCCGGCCACGTTCGATTATCTTTGGTACAGCCCGAGGATGTGTTAGTTGAAGGTTGCGAACGACTCAAGCGTCACATCGATACATTGAAATAACAGAGAACGGGTAGAAATGGCAACTTGCGGAGAAGTCCTGGTAAAAATCCTCGAAAATTACGGAGTCGATACCGTTTTTGGCATACCTGGTGTACACACAGTCGAGCTTTACCGCGGAATGCCCAATAGCCGAATCCGCCATATCACACCCCGTCATGAACAGGGCGCGGGATTCATGGCGGATGGTTACGCACGCGCCAGCGGAAAAGTGGCTGCCTGTTTTATTATAACCGGACCAGGCATGACCAATATCGCAACGGCGATGGCGCAGGCGTTAGCAGATTCGGTACCCATGTTAGTGATTTCTTCGGTAAACCGAAGCCATCAGCTTGGCATGGGAGAAGGCAGATTGCATGAAATGCCTAACCAGCAAGCAACCATTAGCGGCGTTTGCAAATTCAGCCATCGTCTACTCCGCGCTGATGAACTTCCCAAGGTTTTAGCCAGGGCATTTAGCGTGTTTAATTGCCAGCGTCCCGGACCGGTACATATTGAAATTCCCATCGATGTGATCACCGCCGAAGCAAACCACATTGATACAACCCCCTACCCGCTGCCCAGCACACCAGGCCCCGATAACCGTACAGCCGCCGAAGCCGCTGAATTGATGCTCAACGCAGAATCGCCTTTGATTGTGCTTGGTGGCGGCGCTATTAAAACCCGAAAAAATATTGCTGAACTTGCCGAACGCTTCGATGCCCCTGTCATTAATACCGTTAACGGAAAGGGTATTCTGGCGGCTTCCCATGATTTATCTGTCGGTGGTTCCTGTTCCATGGAAGTCGTACGAGAATGCTTTGCTTCTGCTGATGTCGTTCTCGCCATTGGTACTGAATTTGGTGAAACAGACTATGATTACTTTTTTCTGGGTGATCCAGCGCCTAAAGGGAAGTTGATCAGAATCGATATTGATGCCGAGCAGCTGCACCGAAACGTTAGGCCCTATCTCGCGATTTGCAGCGACTCCGAACTGGCCGTCGATGCCATGCTTCTGCATCTCGGTGATACGCCTGCCCAGGATAAGCGCGGTCGGGTCCGAGTCGATAATATCCGAAAGCACATCCTGAAAAACCGCGACCCAGGATACGCCGAAGTATTCAGCTCCATAGCGAGGATGTTACCCGATGTCGTCATTGCCGGGGATTCCACTCAACCCACCTATTACGCCTGGTTGTATTACGAAACACAAGAACCAAGAAAATATTTCCATTCAGCCTCAGGGTTTGGAACACTCGGCTACGCCATTCCGGCAGCGGTGGGAGCAAAACTCGCAAGACCGGAGCTTCCCGTTATTGGATTAATTGGTGATGGTGCGAGTCAATTTACCATCGCCGAACTTGCCAGCGCCGTTGAGGCCAAAACATCGGTTATTTTTATTGTCTGGAATAACAATGGTTACAAGGAAATCAAGAATTTCATGAAAGACAACGAGATAGCCACCATCGGAGTCGATATTCACACACCGGATTTTCTCGGTCTTGCCGCCGCATTTGGCTGTCGTTGCGCCAATATTCCCGACATCAATACGTTTGAGACAGAACTCAAACTCGCCGCAACACACCCGGGACCTACCTTGCTTTTATTGAATGAAGAAAAATTCAGCACTGCATCCCCGGTTTAATCAGCCAGATTTAATCGATACATACTGAAAAATCAAAGCTGGCGCTTTACCTCCGAAACTACTGCGGATATTGCTATAAAGTGATCCACGCGGTGAGAACACCGGGAGCGGATATTGAGCCGAAAAATATCTGGGCAATGACACTTCAATCCAGGAGTTGAAAGATGCCATGGGCAGTACACGAGTTCCAGTACTGCGTTATCAGGATGTTGACGGCAGCGAGATTTGGTTACCTGAATCTGACTCAATTATTACGAAACTGGCAGATATTGGATCGACAGAACCGCCAAAAGTAACCAGCGATTTTACCGATTAAAAATATTTTAAAATTTGGCTGAAATAGGTGTTGATGAACAGATGTATTTCGCTTACTGTCGCGCCATTAACCCGCATTTCACTCGTTTGTTACGATCCGAATGCTTCAGTGAAACAAATATAGAGGACAACTATCATGCCTTTAACTCCTAACTTGAATCCGTTCATCACTTGCGCCGTCACGGGTTCTGGTGGCAGCCAGGATCGATCTCACCACGTACCGCGATCTCCAGAACAAATAGCCAATTCGGCATTAGATGCCGCACGCGCTGGTGCAGCGATCGTCCATTGCCATGTACGCGATCCGGAAACCGGGGTGCCGAGCAGAAAACCTGAACTTTACCGGGAAGTCGTCGATCGTATACGCGATTCCGATACAGACGTGATTGTCAATCTCACTGCAGGCATGGGTGGAGATCTGGTATTTGGCGGTCCCGAGTCACCGTTGCCGCTCAATGAGGCAGGCACGGACATGGCTGGTGCGAGTGAGCGCATGGAGCACGTCCGAAACTGTCTGCCTGAAATCGGTACACTGGACTGCGGTACGATGAACTTCGCCGAAGCGGATTATGTGATGACCAATACGCCGGGTATGTTGCGGGCGATGGGACAGATGATGACAGATCTGGGTGTTCGACCCGAAATTGAGGTATTTGAAACCGGCCATCTCTGGTTTGCGAAACAGCTAGTGGACGAAGGTATTATTGAACCCCCGGTAATGATCCAGATGTGCATGGGAATTCCGTGGGGCGCACCAAATGATTTAAATACCTACCTTTCCATGGTCAACAATACCCCCGACGACTGGACATATTCTGCTTTCTCAATCGGTAGAGATCAGATGCCATTTGTCGCAGCAGCAATGCTATCCGGCGGCAACGTACGTGTGGGGCTTGAAGATAATATCTGGCTCAAAAAAGGAGCACTCGCAACCAACGCACAACTGGTCGAGAAGGCGGCAACCATTCTGGAAAATCTCGGCGCGTCTCTCATGAAACCTGCAGAGGTTCGTGAAAAACTCAAATTGCAAAAACGCGCCCCTGCTGCGTAGTTATTACACTTTTAATCAGGTTTAAACATCATGTCAGAAATTACTCGGGCAGCGATTGTTGGTGGCGGCGTTATCGGCGCAGGATGGATTGCGCGCTTAATAGAAAATGGTATCAGTGTCCGCATTTATGACCCTGCAGAGGATGCCAAAGACAAACTCAATGCGGTATTGGCAAACAGTCGCGAAGCTTATGCAAACCTAACTGAAGTCGCGAGGCGACAGGAAGGCTCTGTGGATTTTTGCACGACCATAGAAGACGCTGTTAAAGCCGCGCAGATTATCATCGAATCAGTTCCAGAACGACTGGATATCAAGCAATCTGTTTATGCCGAAATAGAGAACCACGCGTCCGTAGAAGCACTCATTGCTTCATCGACGTCTGGAATTATGCCTAGCGATTTACAGGCAAAAATGATTAACCCGGAACGATTGTTGGTTGCGCATCCATTTAACCCGGTTTATCTGCTGCCTCTGGTTGAGCTAGTCGCGGGCAATAAGACGGACACCAATACCATAACTCGTGCAAGCGAATTTTACCGCTGGCTGGGAATGCATCCTTTGCATGTAAAAAAAGAGATTGAAGCATTTATTGCCGATCGGCTGCTTGAAGCAATTTGGCGCGAATCACTTTGGCTTGTAAAAGATGGTGTCGCTACCACCCAGGATATCGACGATGCGGTACGGTATGGATTCGGATTGCGGTATGCGCAAATGGGCGTTTTCGATACCTATCGCGTAGCAGGTGGTGAGGCCGGTATGCGCCATTTCATGGCACAATTTGGTCCTTGCCTGCAGTGGCCCTGGACAAAACTGACCGATGTCCCGGAATTTAACGACGAGCTAGTGGATCTGATCGCCAATCAGTCTGATGAGCAATCCGGTCACATGACAATTCGTGAAATGGAACGAATCCGTGATGATAATCTCATTACGATTTTGAAAGGATTGAAAGGCAACCGCTGGGGTGCCGGAAAAACACTTGATGACTATGAGGCTAGCTTGAGTTAGATTTCTCTGACTTACAGCGTAGATTTTGACTGCTTCTAACCTAACCGACTACTAAAGTGAAATTTCTAAACTGGCAAAAAAACTCTCAATGTGAAAATCTGTTGATATAGTCCAACCTCGATATAAAAATCCAAACGCTGTTTACTTAAAAGCATGGCAGCAGGTACTGCAGGGGCCACACCTGTTGTAAGTAGTGTTGTGTTGCCGGTGCACGGATTAATTGGCTGTGATGACTTGGATGGTTTACTGGTCGATTTCCCAGGTCGATTTACGCGGCTAGACAATACCAGCAAGTGTTGTAATAACCGCGAATTTCACCACCGTCATCCTTAACTAAAAATATCTCTTGTGTACCGATAATGAACTTTCGATAAGTGCCGACTTTTTCGAATTCACTGTGGTGGCAAAAATAAATCCAGGTTGAGTAGAAAATATTTTTTAATTCCTGCTCATACCATTCAGTATCAAAATACCAATTTGCCGGTAGGCTTGGCTCCGCTTTGGTTAAGCCATTAAAATCTTCATTTCCCTGCAGAACTTTTGAAGATTTTTTACTCACTCTATGATTTGCTCAAAATACACTTGTAACAACGCGAGCCTATTACAAATCACTAACGACAACTGGTCCCAAATCTATCGTAGCCGTTTAGTGATTGATCACCCGTTCGATACGATTCAGCTTTTCTTCCAGTATCGACCGCGAAGTAGCAAAGTTAAGTCGAATATGACCTTCCCCCAGGGTACCAAACATTTTTCCTGAATAGGCCCCTACTTTTCCTTCTTTTAAAAACAGCTTTGCAGGATCGTCAGGTAATCGGTAGTCCGAAAAGTCGAGCCAGGATAGATAAGTGGATTCATTCGGAATATGTTTTGCCCGGGGCAGTTTTTCCTTGAGAAAATGACCCATATAGTCTCGATTATCTTGCAGATATGGGACAACCGCTCCAACCCAATCATCACACTGCTGCCATGCGATTTGGGTGATTCGCGGCCCGAGCGCGTTTGTACCGCCGCGCATTCCATTCGGCAGCCGATCAAATCTTTCTCTCAAGACCTGACTGCCGTAATGAGCAACACTACAGCGAATACCACCTAGATTGTGGGATTTGGTTGCTGAATTAAACGTAACGGTTCGACCAGCTATTTCAGGGGACAGGCTGGCAAACGGGATATGTGGCCCCGATTCTGAAAAAATCAAATCACAATGGATTTCATCGGAAACAACATACAGATCGTGCTCGAGTACCAATTCGGCGAAACGTTCCAATTCAGCTTTTGTGAAGGCTTTTCCCGTAGGATTTTGCGGATTGACGAGCAGTAATAATCGGGTTTTACCGTCAATCTGATTTTCAAGTTCATCGAAGTCAATTTTCCAACCTGAGTCTGTTTTAATCAAATCGCTCTCCAGCATCTCACGCTTCATGTCATGACAGGCACTGAGAATGGGATGGTATGAAGGCATATTAACGATGACCTTCTCACCATCATCACAAAGCACTTTTACGGCGATATAGAGACCTTGCACAATATCCGTCATCACCTCCATTTCCTCTGGATGAGGCATCCATCCATATCGATTGGACATACGTTCACTAAAGACCTCTAACACTGGATCCAACGGCGGTGCGGGCGCGTAACAAAGGTCCCCGGTTTGTGCCAGCTCTGAAAGGTATTGTTTGATTGGATCCGCAACAGGAAAATCCATATCTGCAATCCAGGATGGAATAATATCCTTTGCGTAACGGTTCCATTTCAGCGAATTGGATCGTTGAGCTACTGCCAACGTTACGTCATCAAAATTCATAGCATTAAAGACAAACAAAAATTTAACGCTGAATTCTAATTCCTTTTAACCATTAAACCTAACCTAAAAAAACCACTCCAGAGACAATTTTACAAAATCACTGTCAACCAAATGCGCACTTGCATTATTGTCATCGACATTAAAAAAGCTTTGCGCTTCCAGGCTGATTCTCGCATCACCAAATACCCTTCTATTGCCTGCCACTCTAAAACTTGAGGTTTGATCATCCATATCGACCAATACACCCGCCAACAGTTCAGAACTTTCTGCATCAGTAAAGCCAAGCCGAACGGCAGAAAACAGGTCGTTCTGAAATACCACCGTCTCCGGGCTTGAGCGATCATCGTAGTGATATTCCAACAACAACCCAAGGTCGTATAAGCCATCCTTAACTCCGTAGAATGTATATTCAAACCCGCCAACCATCGCCCAGTAATCTGTTTGATCCGGGAGTACACTCTGATCAAAATTCCGCTGTAGCGCTTCCAGCTTCCAAAGCCAGGCATCAACAGTCGCCTGCACATCGATACCGAATTGATCAATCTGCGAGTAAAACGGCACGATTGATCCATCTGAAGCGGGTGTTAATGCTGCATCACGAGAGGTACCGCCAAACCAAGAGCCCATAATCAAAAACACCGCGGTATCCACTAAACCGAATCGCATAATCGACATGCTCATCTTCGTCTGATGACTCATACATCGGTTTGTTATTAACACCTACCGGCAGCGATAGCGGGTCTTCAACATCCAGAAACTCACGCTCCTGAAAACCTGGCAGAATAAATGCGGTGATGGCTGATTGCTCAAAGGTTCGACTAATCCGAAGCATCGGTTGGCCTAATTTGTCCTCGCCGTCGATATCTTCGAGATAATCCGTCTGATTGATAATATCAACAAGATGGCTTGATTCAGCCACTCCCCAAAAAACTTTGTTATAGCCAAACAGGAATTGCCATTCATTTTTGTAATAAAGAGCGCTAAGCTCCCTTACATCAGAGTGATCCCGATGAGTATCACCGCTATTTAAACGAACGTAAGGCGCAAAATTAAAAACCAGATTACCAGTAACTGCCCAGGTACCCTAAGGAATAATTCTCTTGGAATAATTCTCTTGCCTGAGGAATCCCGATGTGATTCATTAAGATTATGATTTTTTCAAACGCACCCAAAGGTTATGTTTCCGTTGAGGCTTATGAAGAGCTGAAGCAGAAGAATGCACAAACGATAGCCCTGCTTGTGGCTCGCATTGAAGACCTTGAGCGTCGCCTCAGCTTGAACAGCAGCAACAGTAGCAAGCCGCCTTCAAGCGACGGCCTAAAGAAGCCCAAGGCTGAACCCAGAACCAAAAGTCTGCGGAGAAAATCCGGTAAAAAGTCAGGCGGGCAGAAAGGCCACAAGGGAAGCACCCTGTGCCAAACGGCAGATCCCGATCATGTTGAAGATCACTTTCCTTCTGTCTGCGGGCAATGTGGCACACCGCTGTCGCCATCAATGGCAGAGGATTACGCCGCACGACAGGTGTTTGACCTGCCCGAGCCACAGCCTCTGGTGACAACGGAACACAGGGCACATGTCTGCCTTTGCGGCCACTGTGGGGAAACAACCAGGGCGGCGTTTCCTCTGGAAGTAAAGGCACCCGTGCAGTACGGGCCACGCATTGCCGGAGTGGCAACATATCTCCAATGCGCCCATTTCCTGCCGGAAGACAGACTGGCGCAAATAATGGCCGATTTGTTCAATGCCCCTTTGGTTCCTGCCACTGTGGCCGCCATGAACCGCAAAGCATCAGAGCGGCTCAAGGGGGTTGCTTCTCACCTGCAGGATGTGATCGCCCAACAGGTCCACGTCAAACATCTTGACGAGACGGGTTTCCGGATTACGGGGTGCCTGCAATGGCTTCACGTTGCCTGTACACCGCTTCTGGCTTTCTACCGGGTCAGCAGCAAACGCGGTAATCTGTTATCCAATCTCACGGGCTGTATCGTGCATGATCATTGGCAGCCCTACTTCACGCTGGATGGTGTTACCCATGCGTTGTGCAATGCACACCATTTACGGGAACTGCAAGCGTTGGTCGAAATAGAACAGGAAGATTGGGCTGGTCAGATGCAAAGGCTACTGCGGCGTGCGCACCATGTCACACAGGCCGCGCGGGATAAGGGCGTGGCGGTTTCAACACCGCTTGTTGCGCTTATTAATCGGCGATACGACAGGATCATCACCGCTGCATTGGGTTTCCATGAGGAATTGCCTCCACTCGTGCCGCCAAAACCCGGAAGACGGGGGCGCAAGAAGCGACGGACAGGACATAATCTGGCATTACGATTACGCGATCGCAAGGAAGGCACCCTGCGCTTTCTGACAGATCCCGACGTACCCTTCACAAACAACGAAGCTGAACGCGACCTGCGGATGCTGAAACTACGCCAGAAAATATCGGGCGGGTTCAGGTCTGAACAAGGGGCAGAGGATTTTGCCACCCTGCGCAGCGTCATCACAACGGCCAGAAAACAAGGATGGAACATCATCGAAACACTGATGATGCCTGCCGATCAGATTATCGCAACACTGAAATACGCTTAAAAACAACCTGGGCAGTTACGTTCTGGGTATGAAAAATTTGCAGTGGCGATCGGTGGAAATACCGAGGATTCCGCCGAAACCTGATCTTATGCCGCTAACGGGGGTTACAGGGGTACACCAGTAATGCAGATTGGTGCAGATATTTACTGTGACAGCTTGTGCATTATTCGTGAACTTGGTGATACGGTTGTGTACTTTCCCGGAGCGGGCTATCGAATTTATCGTTAAAGCCAGCGTTCTGCGCCTTTTTGCATGTCGTTAAGCGATAGTTTAATGGGAAAACGTTCGCGAATTTGTTTGTCGATTTCGGGATTGATGTAGACCGGATAATGTTCGGACAAAATTTGCCTGGCGCGCTCATGGGCTCGATCAAAAATATCTTTTTTACCCATCTGCTCCCACTCACCGGTAACACTGCGGTCTGCTAAATCCGGGTAATGGTATTCCTTTTCCATCAATTCCAGGGTTTGATCCTGATTTAGAAAATGCCCCTCGCCAAATACGCTTGACTTAATCACATCGTAAGATAGCGTTTCCTCGTTTACTTCAATTCCCTTGATAGTTCGCATAATATTACCAATCATGTCATTGTCTATGATCATGGATTCAAAAGAACATGCCATGAGGCTTCCAAGCATTCCTGCAGATTCGCCAATGTAGTTACAACCAGCGTGCGCAACCAAACAAGCGGTAATTGCTTTTTCATATCCAGCCTGATTGTCGGGAATTTTTGAATCCGACATGCAGGCGCTAACGCTGCTCGGCAGGCCGTAAAAATTGCACAATTGTGCGATAGCTGATGAAACCAGTGCCTGTTCTCCGCTGCCGCCCGTAAATGAGCCGGTTCTTAAATCAGAAATAAATGGCCAGTGACCCATAAAAAACGGTGTGCCAGGGCTGATTAGATTCATTGTCGCCAGTGCACCCAGAGTTTCAGCAAATGTTTGTACCAATGCCCCGGCGAGCGCCGCGGGAGCAGTAGCGCCTGCTTGGGAAGCCACCGCAATATCATATGGAATTCCCAATTCTGCGCATTTCACCAGAACTTCGGCATTTTCCGTTCCAAATCGCAGTGGGGAAACGATAGGGCAGCCGCCGAAATAGATTCGCGGCCGTTTGATGTATTCACCTTCGCCTCCCATTATCATGTCCATCATGGCAATAAAATCGTCAATGTGAGACGCGGTTGCGGTGGACATTGCCAGTGGTTTTTGCGTGCCAGCGGCCAATGCATACAATACATTGATGTCATGTTCGTAGACTTGCTCGCTTAATTCTGTTGCGATTACAGTTTGCGCATAGCCATGAATATTATCGAGTTTGTCTGCAAGACGTACAAAATCGTAAAGATCCACTAAAGTCGAAGGTCGTGTTTCCCGGGTTTGGTATTCGAGTACGGAAACGGCTTCACCGCAGGTGCGAAAGTATACTTTCTCTCCTCCAGCCTGAATATCCTGACTTTCCGTCGCACCAAAATGGGTAAATTCCTTACAGGATATATTGATGAGATCTTCCATCAGACTTTGTGGAAAGCATAATCGATTATCATCTGACAGGAGCGCTCCTTTGGGCAGGGCGTGCTCGAGTATTTCTGCGGAAGGGTTACCCAATCCAATGTTAGCTAAAACCTGCAGTGCTGTTTGGTGGATCTGCTGAAGATCATGTTCACTTAGTGGTTTGAACTTTCCACCGCTTAAACCGCCGCGAATGACATCTGGACTGATTCCAGCAGATCGTTTTGCGTGGCGCCGTTCGCGTGCACTCATAGCGCGTCCCCGACGTCCTTTTTTGTCAGCAATCTTAACCATCAGCAGTCACTTTTCAATTTGAACGGTTGGTAATTTTCCCGCAAAAATTCGTATCTTAAATCTTTTGGGTTGTCGAGTTGCCGCGCGTATTGATGGCCCGAGTACACTGCGGTTGCGATGGACCCAGGCGCTTCACAATCACCAATTGCATGGACTGATTTTATTCCTGCGGCTGTCAGATCCTCACTTCCAAGCAGTGCAGTGACCAATTGATCATTGGGATCTTTGGCTGTAACAGGCAGAACCGCATCGCATTCCAGAATTCGTTCATTACCAGAATAGCTGCAGGCAATGGTTACGGCTCCGTCGTCGACCCGAGAGATAGTGTGTGAGGTAATAATTTCTATTCCAATCTCGATGAGGCGCTGTTGAATGCGGTGTTGATCCAGAGTTGCGTGGGAGAACGGAGACACGTCGGTGGAGGTGGTGACGTAGGTAACTTCACATCCGCAGTCCTTAAGCTTTTCGGCAATGGTGTTTGCCATGTAGTAATAATCATCGTCAAATATCACAACATGGCCCGTGGGCAGATTATCTCTGAGTATATCGTCAACCTTTAAAACCGAAATTGAATCTTTACAAATCAATGGTGTATTGATGCTTCTTCCAGTAAAATCTGATCTCCAGCTCGCACCGGTGGCCACGGCGACACGATCAAATCCATATTCAAGCACGTCATTAAGAGACAGTTTACTGTTCAGATAAGTTTCGACATTGGGTTTTTGACTCAGCATGTAGGTGCGATGATCTATGACGCGCTGCCATTCTGATAAGCCGGGCAAACGTGATTCAAACAGAACCCGACCGCCTGCTTCAGCAGATTGTTCTGCAAGCACTACATCGTAGCCGCGCTTGCCCAGGGAGAGTGCGCATTCCAATCCGGCAGGTCCCGCACCAATCACCAGTACTTTGTCATCAGAACCGGCTTTTTCGATGATTTCCGGATGCCATCCCTTTCGATACTCTTCTCCCATGGTTGGGTTTTGAGTACAGCGAATGGGAACAGCATAATAATCTCCGGAGGTGCACATATTGCAGCCAATACATTCGCGAATTTCATCTTCCCGGCCTTCCTTGATCTTGTTTGGTAAAAATGGGTCTGCAATGGAAGGGCGTGCCGCACCGATAAAATCCAGTATGCCCCGTTTGATTTGTGAAACCATTGCGTCAGGTGAGGTAAATCGACCCACGCCGACTACCGGCTTGTCCGTTATCTGTTTTACAAACGAAATATATTCTTCCTGATGTCCGGATTGCCCAAACCTCGAAGTGAGAGAATCGTTTTCCCAGCCAGAAATATTGACATCCCACAAATCAGGAATGTCTGACAACATCTGGACGACTTCTTTCCCTTCCCGGTCGAATTTTAGATTTTCATCAGCCGATTCATCGACAGCAAAACGCAACGCGACCGCACAATCGTTAGCCACGGCTTCTTTGGTTTCCTCCAGTACCTCACGTAACAGCCGCGCGCGGTTTTCCAGCGACCCGCCATATTCGTCGGTTCGGGAATTGTAGCGAGTTTGCAGAAAATGCATGAGTAAAGTCATGTCATGTGCAGCGTAAACATAAATTATGTCATAGCCTGCATTTTTTGATCGTATCGCAGCCTCACGATACCAGCGCTTTAAATCTTTTATATCATTTCGACTTAACGCGCGTGAATGCAAAGGATCTTCCCAGTGTACCGGTCCACCGGAAGGTGAAAGTGCAGGGGTTCTCGCCATTCGGTTGCCGCCGTGGGAGCCATTGTGAACCAGTTGAATACCCGCCAGTGCATCATGCTCATGCACCGCTTCAACCATCAGCCGGTGAGTCGGGATATCACTGTCGTCCCAGAGACGCATTTCGACAAAGCCAGATAGATCACTGGTGGGATGGATTTCACACTCTTCTGTGCAAACCACACCCCAACCACCCTCGGCTTTCATGCCTCTCAACGCCGCCATTGTTTGCGGCCATCGGAATCCAGCGCCATTGCAATGGGGGACCTGGTAGAAACGGTTTTTGGCGATTTTTGGGCCAATTTTTACCGAGTCAAAGAGAATTGAATAACGTTCGTCTGTCACCGCTTTTTCCATTGTATTTGATTATTGAGTTTAACCAAATCTGTCTGCTCATGGTACACGGTGTGTAATGACAAATAGTGATTGCATTTTTCTATTGGCCGGTGTGGAATTCGTATTCTTCATTTGAGGGTATCGAAAACCATGTCCGAAAAATTTGTAGCCACGAATGCGCCATCAAGCGGGATAAAACTTGATCGGAAAACGATAGCAAGATCCTGTTGAGTTTGTGATCCGTTTCAGGATTTGGAGTTCATCGCTTTGAGGATCATGGACTTGTTGATTTCACCGATAATTTTATTGTTTTCGCATACCACTGCCAAAGAACCCTCCGTTTCAGATGCGATTTCCAGTAATGAATTCAGCTTGGCGTGTTTACTCACTTTAGGGCATTCGGCTAGATTGTCACTAACCGCATCAATCATTACTTTACCGGCGCTAAGGACTTTGTAGCGCGGGACGTCTTCGGTAAATTCCCTGACGTAATCATCAGCAGGTGATGCAACCAGTTCTTCTGAAGTTCCGATCTGGGATACGGCGCCGTCTTTCATGATTGCGATGTGGTCCCCCATCTTTATCGCCTCCAGAAAATCGTGAGTGATGAAAACCATGGTTTTTTGTACTTTTTCCTATTGTCTTTATTGGCACTGGCGCCCTGTGGGTATAAGCACCGTCTGCGTAAACTTGTCCGCGGCTATCGCCTAACAGATGTTCAAACTCCTGTGAATCATGCACATTGCCAGGCGTATAGGTCATTTTCTTGATAAAACCATCTTCATCGGTATTGGCGTGCAGCTTAAATCCGTAGGTGCTTTTACGCCTGCCATCGGATGCCGTTTTCACGTTCCATGCCGCTTCTGGGTCTTGGGTATTGTCGCCTTGTTTGTTCTTTTTAGAACGGCATTGCTTCGCCTCAATCACCGTCGCATCGATAATATTGACCGAGCCTGTGGCAACAATAAGACTGTTTTTAGCGAGATGGTTATTGATCTGCACCAATAAAGAATCAAGCAGATTTTCGGTGTGTAATAAGTTCCTAAACCGCCAAATAGTAGAATGATCGGGTACTGCATCACTGAGACTCAAACCAATAAACCGGCGGAACATTAAATCCCGGGCTATCTGTTCTTCTAAGGCTTCATCGCTTAAGTTATACCACGCCTGTAAAATCAGTATCTTAAACATCATCAAAGGCGGGTATGCTGGCACACCGCGCTTGGAGGCATAAAGATGGCTGAATGTGGTTTCGATCTGTTTCCAATCGATAATTTTATGCACATCATCTAGTTTGGATAATGACTTATGTTCCACTAATTAGGGCATCTGCGAACGAGTATTGGGCGGTTTGTTTCCAAGACAGTTTGACGGTATCCTCAAGGTTTAGTGAATGAACGCCACTTTACCATTTTAGTGGTGCCACTGGGTGAATTTATGCAAAGGTCTCAATATATATATTCTGTAGGCAACCCGAATGATTGTGTTTGAAAAAATTACGCTGTATGAATAGAATCAGGTGCTGACGGAGTTCAAATCGAGATTTAAGTAAGTGTTGACTAAATTCTTGCCAATAGGTAGAGTCGTCCGCAACAGCAGTTAGCGAAAGTCGTCTGTGAATGCTGGGAATCGATGTTATGTCACAGGTCCATTCAATATTTAACACTCAAGAGGTAACAACATGAAGAAAGTACTAAAGGCCATCGGGGTCGGAGTTGTGATTAGCGTTATGGCAAGTTCTGTTGCAGTGGCTGACAAAAACGATCCCATCAATATTGCTATTAACGATTGGACCGGACAGCATCTGTCCGCTAAAATCGCTGGCACACTACTGACAAAGATGGGCTACACAGTCGAATATGTTACTGCTGGTGCAGTGCCACAATTCGTGGGTCTAGCGGAAGGTAGTTTGCATTTTACACCAGAAGTATGGGACAACAATCTTGGTGATATTTATCCGAAGGCGGTCGAATCTGGAGACTTGGTTGTCGTTGGTGATTTAGGTTTGGAACCTGAGGAAGCATGGTATTACCCGCCTTATATGGAAGATAAATGCCCGGGCTTGCCGTCCTACAAAGCACTCTACGATTGTGCGCAAGCGTTTTCCTCAGCCGAGACCTTTCCAAACGGTCGCTTGATTACTTACCCGGCTGACTGGGGCACAAAATCCAAGGATATGGTTGCCAATATAGGTTTGCCTTTTCAGGCGATCGCAGGTGGTAGCGAAGGTGCTATGCTTGCAGAAATGAAATCTGCTGTGGCAGCGAAACAACCGATGCTGATGATATTTTGGAAGCCTCACTGGATCCATGCCGTGATTGATTTGAATGCTTTGGAGTGGGATGCTACTGATGGTGACTGTGTTGTTGAAAGTCAAACAAAAGGAAACGCATGTGGATTTCCACAGGCGCATGTTCTGAAGGTCGTCAATAAGGATTTCGCACAGACTTGGCCAGAAGCCTACCGTTTTCTTCAAGCCTACACGTTGTCGAACGATATTCACAACGCATTGATATTAAAAGTTGATCAAGAAGGTAAATCGGTTGAAGAAGTTGTTGCCGATTGGGTATCTGAAAACGAGTCACTCTGGAAGCCCTGGACTAAATCCTGATTTACTTTTCATCAGGGCTGTGGAATTTGATTTCCACAGCCCTTCTTGTTTTCAGCAAAGGGTTTTAATATATTCCATTTGGCGTGTCTCCCCTCAGTTTGCCCCATTAACCATAATTACCGCAAGGAAATAGGTTATGAATTCGTTTGCAGGGTCCAATACAGCGGTCAAGCTTTCCTGTCGCAATGTCTGGAAGGTTTATGGCGACAATCACGAACAGTTTTTTTCCGACTCCAATAAATCTCCCGATACCAATGAAGTAAACGCACAATATGTGCAATCCATACGCGATGCAGACAATGTCGTGGCAGCGGCAAACGTGTCGTTTGATGTGCATGTTGGGGAAATTTTTGTCATTATGGGGCTTTCCGGGTCGGGCAAATCAACCGTGGTGCGCTGTTTGTCGCGTTTGGTTGAGCCGACTGCTGGAGCGGTGCTTTTAGACGGTCAGGACTTGCTCAAGGCGAGCAAGGCTGATCTGATTGAGTTTAGACGGCATAAAATGGGCATGGTGTTTCAGAACTTTGGACTCATGCCACATTTAAATGTCATCGATAATATTGCTTTTCCGCTACAGGTGCAGGGTGTTAATTTGCGAAAACGGCGAGAAAAGGCGCAAGAGGTTATTGAACTGGTCGGCTTACAGGGGCGTGAAGCCGCTTTTCCAAAGCAACTTTCTGGCGGTCAGCAACAACGTGTTGGGATTGCTAGATCGTTGGCAGTCAAGCCAGAGTTGTGGTTTCTTGACGAACCTTTTAGCGCATTAGATCCGCTTATTCGACGGCAGATGCAGGATGAATTTTTGCGCATACAACAGGATCTGCATAAATCTATTGTTTTCATCACCCATGATTTTTTAGAAGCGTTGCGTATTGCCGACCGAATGGCGATTATGCGTGATGGAGAGATTATACAAATTGGTCGTCCTGTGGACTTGATTTTGGAACCAGCGGATAGCTATGTACGTGAGTTTACCCATGATGTGCCGTGGGAAATGGTCTTGACAGCGGGTGACATAGCCGATGCCAAACGCGAGGTAAAAGCAGATATGGGACGGATTTCCCATGCTACGACAGTGGCAACACTCTTGCCGTATCTTGCTGAACATGATGCTGGCATTGTCGTACATGATGACGGGGGCAAAGAGTTGGGCGTTGTAACTGCTCGTCTGGTCATCGCGGCACTGGCATCTGGTGTGTCTAATCCGGCAGAAATAAGCGTGTAGGGAATGTTGAAAACGCATTCATCTGTTGTTTGGTTTTTGCTCGCCGTTCTGACACTGGCACTCTATTTATTTCCGGATGTATTTACTGCATTAGTCGTATTTCCAGATGCTTGGGTGCTATCGCCAACGGCGAAACTGAATTTGGCAATGCTATGGTTTGTCGATGTTTTTGGGTTTCTTTTTAAGGGCATCGGCTGGTTGTTTGAAGGGTTGGTTTGGGCATCACAAAGCATACTACAATGGTTGCCTTGGAGTGTAACTGGACTGATTTTCGGTGTCCTTGCTTATGCGGCAGCGGGCTGGCGGCTGACTGTTTTTACGCTACTGGGTTTGCTTTATATGGCAGGAATCGGCTATTGGTCAGAGAGCATGAACACCTTAGCAATTGTGCTGATTTCGGTGCCGATGGCGTTGTTGGTTGGTTTTGGTTTTGGCGTTATTGGTTTCTATTCAACTCGCGCGAAGCGCGTTATTATGCCGATGCTAGACCTTTTGCAAACCATTCCAGCCTTTGCATATTTATTACCGATTTTGATGCTGTTCGGTTTTGGAACAACTGTTGGTCTTGTGTCGAGTGTCCTCTATGCGTTCCCCCCAATAGTGCGTAATACCATTTTGGGATTGCAGGCAGTTCCTTCTGCTATCGTTGAGGCTGGTGAGATGTCGGGCACGACCGCGATTCAGTTATTCTGGAGAGTGCGCCTGCCTTCTGCTAAAAGCCAGATTTTGTTGGGGGTGAACCAAACCACAATGGCAGCACTGAGCATGGTTATCATTGCATCGGTAATAGGCGGCACTAACGATATAGGGTGGGAAGTTCTGTTGCAGTTGCGTAAAGCCCAATTTGGCGATAGTTTGCTCTCCGGTTTTGTGATTGCGTTGATGGCGATGATTTTAGATCGGATTACTTATGGTTTTGCGACCCGTGATACCTTTAGTATGGAATCTAAAAAGGGGTTTAAGTTTTGGCACCTTGGTATTGGTGCGATTGTTGCGGTCTGGGGATTATCGTTGTTGGTACCTTTCCTGAGTCATTGGCCGGACACCTTGGTATTCTATCCTGCTGATGCCATGAACAATGCGCTTGAGAATTTTGTAATCAATTATCGAGTTTTGATTGAGACCGTCAAGACCTGGGCTTTTTTCTTTCTAATGCTTCCAGTGAAGATTGGGTTCTCAAAAGCACTCAGCCCGCACACATGGGGATTTGCCATGACACCGCTGGTAACTTCTGTTTACGCGCTCGGGATTATGATTGCCAGTAGTTTGGCATGGCGTTCAAGTCGTACTGGATTGGCAACAATAATCGGGTTGCTCGGTATTATTCTCTATATTGGTTTAACGAATATGCCGTGGTTTGCTTTATTTGCTATTTTGGTGGTCTTTGCTGGGCAAACCGGAGGGCGAAAACTGGGCATCGGCAGCGCATTGGGTCTCGGCTTTCTGATTCTTTCTGGTATTTGGCCACAATCTATTTTGTCGCTTTATCTTTGTGGTGTTTCCGTGCTCGTGGCTTTTAGTCTGGGGACATTAATTGGCATTTGGGCATCTCAAAGCAAAATTGTTTCGGCGATTGTGCGCCCGATTATTGATACCCTGCAAACAATGCCGCTTTTCGTTATTCTTATTCCTTTTGTGATGCTCTTTAAAATTGGGGAGTTTACCGCACTGCTTGCCGTTGTCGCTTACTCAATCGTTCCTGCCATTCGATACACCGAGCATGGATTACGTAATCTGCCTGCTGATGTCATTGAAGCGGCAACAACAATAGGCTGTAAACCGGCGCAGTTATTGTTTCTGATTAAGCTGCCATTAGCCTTACCAGCGATTATGCTCGGGCTAAACCAAACCATAATCTATGGTATTGGTATGCTAGTCATTGCGGCATTGGTTGGAACCAGTGGGTTGGGACAACTCATATACATCGGGTTATCCGATGGTGATTTTGGTGTGGGTATTACCGCAGGAATCGGAATGGCCATTATTGCGATGATTGCAGATCGGATTACTCAGTCGATTAGTCGCAAGAAACAAGCCGAGTTTGGATTGGAGACAACTACTTTATAATTGTTCTTTGAACGCTAAGCGGGATTAGAATAACTTCGGTTGTAATGGAGAAGCGGCAACCAGTCCGCCGTCTATAGTAAACGTCTGATCGTTAATGAAACCAGCTTAATACGGTGTTAGGTATCAATGTCAACTGTAGGTAATTATGAAAAATTTAAATGATATTGTTGCGGTTTATCAAGAAGAACTTCGTAAAGGCGACATACTGATAGCGTATAACGAGTTAGTGAAGTTTGTGATGACTACCAGAACGGAGCTTTTAAAAAATTTAGCTGATCAATATTCATTTGCAAAAATTCTTCATGGCTATATGGACTATACATACTTTTACTACACTAATGATTTTTTAAAAAATAAGAAGCTAAAGTTCGGTCTAGTTTTGAATCACTTAGAAATGAGATTTGAGGTATGGCTTTTAGGAAATACCATTTCTATTCAAAAAGAATATTGGAACTTATTGAAAGCAACAAAATGGAATAAAGATAAAAACGAAATGCCTCAATATTCAATTATAGAGGCTGTAATAATCGACAGCCCAAATTTTAATGATTTAGCGTTATTATCTCAAGAAATTCATAAAAACATGACTCAAGTCACAGATGAAGTGCTTGATTTACTAAAAAATACCTAACGAGACTTTTGCATAATCCACAAAACACCCCTCGCAACTCACAAACAACGTGATTTTTTATAAATTTGCCTCATTTTTTCGCCCATGTTCTCTCAATCATCAATACGACACCAAAAAAGCCTCTATTTCGGCACTTTTAACCGCTTTTAGTGGGTTTTAATCTGTTTTATTGCCCATTTAGGCGCAACTCTCCTTTAAACGTTGCAGTTCTTTGAAAATATTCATCCCAGTTTTAAGGTTATGGCTCATGGCAATCAGATGTGCACGGGTTTTGTTTCTGGCTAACCCCATGTATCTTGCCTTGCCTAATCCGTGATGCAGTTTGAGTAAGCCAAAGGTGCGTTCAACCACATAGCGGACACTGCTATACATTTTATTCAGTGCTTTTTGTTGCTCCGTTAATGGTGTGTTGCGATAAGCCCGGTGCAAGATTCTATTGTTTTCTTTACCCAGTTTCTCGTCATTGTCTTTGTTGGCATAGGCACTGTCTGCGTAAACTTGTCCGTGCCTATCGCCTAACAGATGTTCAAACTCCTGTGAATCATGCACATTGCCAGGCGTATAGGTCATTTTCTTGATAAAACCATCTTCATCGGTATTGGCGTGCAGCTTAAATCCGTAGGTGCTTTTACGCCTGCCATCGGATGCCGTTTTCACGTTCCATGCCGCTTCTGGGTCTTGGGTATTGTCGCCTTGTTTGTTCTTTTTAGAACGGCATTGCTTCGCCTCAATCACAGTCGCATCGATAATATTGACCGAGCCTGTGGCAACAATAAGACTGTTTTTAGCTAGATGGTTATTGATCTGCACCAATAAAGAATCAAGCAGATTTTCGGTGTGTAATAAGTTCCTAAACCGCCAAATAGTGGAATGATCGGGTACTGCATCACTGAGACTCAAACCAATAAACCGGCGGAACATTAAATCCCGGGCTATCTGTTCTTCTAAGGCTTCATCACTTAAGTTATACCACGCCTGTAAAATCAGTATCTTAAACATCATCAAAGGTGGGTATGCTGGCACACTGCACTTGCTGGCATAAAGATGGCTGAGCGTTTTTTCGATCTGTTTCCAATCGATAATTTCATGCACATCATCTAGTTTGGACAATGACTTATGCTCAATTAAAAGGGCATCTGCGAACGAGTATTGGGCGGTTTGTTTCCAAGACATTTGACGGTATCCTCAAGGGTTTATTGAATGAACGCTATTTTACCATTTTAAGTGGTGCCGCTGGGTGGATTTATGCAAAGGTCTCTAAATGTATAACACCATCAGAGTTTGCGCCGCCACTAACTTCGAGTCGCCACTTATTTGACTCACTAGCGCGATGCCTATGCTGATTGATATCAGCAAAGCGGTTAACAATGCGAATAACGATTTAGAGAAACCAGAAAAGTAATCTTTTATCACGCGAAACTCCAGATTGATGATTGAATAGTTCGATCGAGTGTTAAAGTTGTGAAACGGGGTAAGTATGGATTAGAAATAGGTTTAATTCAATTGTCTACCCTCTCGAAGCAGTTTTCCTTCTGGTGCTCTGCGCGGTTATATCAGGCGCACAGGACTGGATTTCAATTACCCTTAAGGGTAATCAGGGCAGTTTACGCAAGGATGTGGAACTCTTTTTCGACGAGCACCTCGAACGCGGTATCGGGGGCAATTTTACATCGCTTCTGTTGATGGTGGAACTGAAGACATGTCGAAATACATCCGCAGTCATTGGCAGATCGAAAGCTGCGTGCACTGGGTCATGGACGTCACATTCAGGCAAGACGAGTGTCGTATCAGAACCGGTAATGCAGCCGCAAACTTTGCCACGATCAAACACGCGGCAAGGTACTGTCCGATGTTGATTTGATATTACAGAATCCTGGTATAGCATAAAAAACAGATGTTGTTCACCAACAATGTTCCGGACTAATCATGTGGTATTTATATTGCCGAATTTAATCGGGCGGATAGGTAGCTTTTGTTCGGTAATAGGTAATTCTGTTGCTCAAATGCCCTTAACGCCATGCAACATCTGTGTGGTTGTAGCAAGCTGCTTTGCGCCGTCGAATATTGAATAAACAGGGCGTTCAGTCGCCAATGAGATCGCCTCTGCATAAGGTGGTAAATTACCACATTCCAATAGTATAGCGGAAATATTCGAGTTTTTATCAAGTAGTAACAGTGCCTTATGAACAGCAAATTTCTCAATCTGTGTGGGCAAGATCCTTTCGGGTTGTTTGTCTTTGGGTTGTAATATTGCGTTTGTAAATGCCGCGCAATTTTCCATTCCGGCAATATGTACGTCTTCAGGAGAAATCTTTGCTGCACACAATGCCTTATCGCCAAGATTTTTACATGATGCGGTTAATATACCAATAGGTTGCCCATCATATTTAACGCGAAGCTCCGGGTAGAGTGATAAGGAAGATACCATGACGGGTATATTTACCGCATCGGCTATGCGATCCTGTAGGGTAATTAAGAAACCACAGGTTGAAATGATTGCAAACGCACCTTCGGCTTCCAAATGTCTGGCAGCGTTGCAAAAGGCGGCAATCATCTGTTCAGAAGGCAGGTCGTCCGTGACAATATCCAGACTACCGGCACCTGTTACCATGTGGATGCGGGCAGGGACATTATAACTGTCCACATTCCCAGCATCCCCCAATATTCTTGGGAAACGGGTGTCCAGCATCAATATTCCAAGAAATGGTTGTTTATTCTGTGACATCATTTATCTGACAAGCGAACCCGGTTCCAAGTCATTTGGGGCCGCTACGCATATTTTCCGGTAACCATGTGGCCAGTTCCGGCCAAATCACAAGGATAACGACCATAAGCAACATCAAAAGAACCATCGGTATGGCAGTTTTTGCAATATAGGATATATCGTGCCGTGTCATACCTTGCAGGACGAACAGATTAAATCCGATTGGCGGTGTGACTTGCGCGGTTTCGATGACAACCACTAGAAATATTCCAAACCAAATCACGTCGATACCGGCTTGACGGATCATAGGTTCCACGATTGCCATGGTTAAAACGACTGATGATAAGCCGTCCATAAACATGCCCAAAATAAGATAGAACAACGTAAGGACAGCGATTAATACAATCGGCGACAGGTCCAGTTTATCAATCCATGCGGCAAGGGCACGTGGTAGCCCGGTAAAGCCCATCGCCAGCGATAAAAATGCGGCTCCCATTAAAATAAGCGCGATCATTGCCGATGTTCTGGTCGCCCCCATCAAGCTGGCACTAAAGGTTTCCCATGTCAGCGAACGTTGGATAGTTGCTAAAATAAGCGCGCCAATGACACCGACAGCAGCAGCCTCGGTTGCCGTTGCCCAACCGAAATACATCGATCCGATTACAGTGAAAACCAACACTAAAACAGGTATCAGGAAACGGCTTTCTCTGAACATTTCAGCAAGGCTCATTGATGGCTCTGGTTCCGGGCGTTCGTCTTTGCGCAGAAAATACCACGCGATGATATAGGTCATGAACAGGCTAGATAAAACCAGTCCCGGCAATATTCCCGCAATGAACAGTTTTGTGATCGATTCATTGATCGTGACCCCGTAAACGATCAACGTCAAAGATGGCGGGATCATCAAACCCAAGGTAGCAGCTCCGGCCAGTGTTCCAATGATCATATACTCAGGATAACCGCGTTTGCGCAGCTCCGGTATGGACATTTTTCCGACCGTGGTCAGTGTTGCGGCGGAAGAACCCGATACCGCTGCAAACAACGTACATCCGGCAATGTTTGTGTGAAGCAAGCCGCCTGGCAACCAGGCCATCCACGGCGCAAGGCCGCGAAAAAGATCCCGGGATAATCGGGTTCGAAACAGTATTTCACCCATCCATATAAACAATGGCAATGCCGTTAATGTCCAGCTTGAAGCACCGGTCCAGATTGTTGTGATCATGGCATCGCCGGCAGGGCGTGTTGTGAATAATTCCATTCCGATCCAGGCGACACCCATAAGAGCCAAACCGATCCAGACAGAGCTGCCCAGAAGGAAAAATAAAACAAATATAAAAATCGCTGTTGCGTAAAGTTCGGTCATTCGACGGCCTCGCCTTCAATGTTGCTTTTGCCGTTGATCAACAGGCGGTAAAGATTATCCCAAAGCGCGATCGCAAGTAATACCGTTCCAATGGACATCGGTAATTGTGGAAGCCAAACTGGGGTGTAGACCCATTCATTGCCAGTACTGGCCCAAATCTCACCCCATTTCCCCGGGGCGGTCTGGATCATGCTGAACAATGCCAAGAACCACTCAGGCACCTGATCCTGCCCTTGTGTGCGATCGTTTAGTATTTCGGATAATATGTTTGTTTTAATTGCGTAGCGTGCAAAATATGTTGCCGTTATTGCGCCTATCAACATGGCATAAGCCTCTACCCACATGCGTGTAAAACTATTGATATTCAGCAGGATAGAAACGCGAATATGTGCACCACGGTTCAGTGCATACGCAAATGCAAAGAATGAAGTGGCCGCCATTGCGTACCCCGCAAATTCAGTTGACCCCTGGAAACTTACGCCGCTCCACCGCGCCAGCATTTGGAACACAATAATCGGTAAGATCACAATCATAGATACCGCCGCCAGTGCGCCGCTGGCTAAATAAACACGATCAAGAAAATGCCATATTGGTGTCAGGATACGTTTTGCCGGTGCTTGAAAGAAAAAGCAAAGAGCCGCTATAACGGTTGGTAAAACAAACAACCAAAACCAAAGTGGCAGACCCAATATCGGCATCCAATCATGCATTGTCCGTTACCCTTATAACAAGGCCCCCAAATTGCATGGGGGCCTTTGAGTGGTTTTTAAAATTACAGCTTAGTTTGCATTGTAGGCATCAAGGATTGCCTGACCATCTGCGCCTACTTCAGCCAGCCAATCGGCAGTCATCTTTTCACCGATGACTTTTAGTTCAGCCAGGAATTCTTCACCCGCAGGAACAACGGTCATGCCGCCTTTTTCCAGTTCTTCAAAATAGAAGCCGGCAAGAGACGCAGATTTTTCAGCACAGGCCGTACCGGTTTCGTCACCGGCTTTTTGAACTGCCGCTTGTGTATCGGCATCCAGTTCATCCCAAACGCCTTTGTTGACCATTACGTAGTTCCGTGGAAGCCATGCGTTTACTTTATAGTAATGGCTCAGGTGTTCCCAAACTTTGCGGTCATATCCGGTTGAACCGGATGAGATAAACGCTTCAGCCACACCTGTTGCCAATGCCTGGCTCAGTTCTGCGGCTTCAACCTGCACCGGTATCATGCCTAATTCTTCGGCAAATGTTGCAGTGGCAGAGTTGTAAGAGCGAAACTTCACGCCTTTCGTATCTGCGCTGGAGTTTACTTCTTTCTTGAAATAGAAACCCTGACCCGGCCATGGGCAGGTGTATATTGCAACCAGATTTTGAGCAGACAGGGCCGCGTTTACTTTATCTTTGGCGGCAGCCCATAACTTGTCATTTGCTTCATAAGTTGTTGCTACGAACGGCAGGTTATCCCAACCCAAGATAGGTGCTTCATTGGCATGGGCCGACATAAAGCGCTCGCCAATTGGTGCCTGACCGGTTTGTACCGCGCGTTTAATCTCGCCACCTTTGAACAGGGATCCACCCGGATGCACTGTGATGACCAAATCACCATTGCTGTATTCCTTCACTTTGTCTGCAAAGATTACACCGTGTTCCGAATGGAAATTCGATGCGGAGTATGCCATTGGCATATCCCAGTTCTCTGCGTATGCAGTGGTAAAACTCATAGTTGCCATTGTGGCTGCTACTGTAATATTGACGATCTTCATATTAGTCTCTCTTGTTGATTTAATAGTATATTATATACGCCGATCCGCTGCATACGCTGACAAATCGGTGTTGATCGGGGCACCTGTCACCAGCTTTGCAAGCCATCGTCCGGTTTTAGGCCCTGCAGACATGCCAATATGTTGATGCCCGTAGCCCAGAAACACATTGTTTGCTTTCGGGCTTACACCAATGACGGGTAAGCTGTCTGCTGTAGCGGGTCGGTGGCCCATCCATTCATCGATGCGATCATATGTCAAATCTGGAAAAAGATCAGCCATTTGCCTTTTCAGCAGTTTTATTGGAGCATCCGATGCAGGTGTTTCTATGCCGCCAAATTCGACGACACCTGCGCAACGCATCCGCCCATCCATCGAATGCACAACAAACTTGCCGCCTGCGACCATTAATGGTGAGCGCAGGGTGATGGATGGGTTCACAAACTCTATGTGATAGCCACGCTCGGATTCCATCGGAACCGTGATCCCAAGAGTTTTTTGCCAAATACTGCTCCAGGCACCGGTGGCCAGGATATATTTGTCAGCGGTGATTGGCCCGTCTGTAGTCATAACATGTGAACACTGATGGCTTTTTACTTCAAAGTCTATTATTTCTTTTGATAGGATTTTGCCGCCATCCTTGGCAAAGTGATCGGCCAGAGCCGTTACATATGCGCCTGGGTCTGTGATCCTTCCATGATTTTTACATTGTACACCATAACCGAAACGCCCTTTCAATAGGGGATCATATTCAGCCATTGCCTGCGCATTCAATGGCACAAAATCTACGCCACGTTGTGTTCTGATATCCCACCCGAATTTATCTGCCATGAAAGCTTCTTCATCAGTGTAGCCGAAAAGGTAATCTGTGGTGTCAATATATGGCTTTGCAGCAGTCCCTTTCGCAAGTGATAAATGCTGATCGGGTGCGTCATGTAAAAGTTGGGAAAGACCTATGGAAATGCGGTCAACTGACTTCGCGTTCGCATGTTTTAAATACTTCCATAGAAATGGGATTAATCTTGGTAAATATGACCAGCGCAAGAACAACGGCTGGTTTGGGCTGAACAGCATCCTAGGGGCTTTTTTTAACAAACCCGGCACAGTGACAGGAACCAAAGAGCCGGCGGCTAATACACCGGCATTGCCTTGTGATGCCCCGGCGGCAGGCCCGATCTTGTCTATCAAGGTCACATTATGCCCATCGCGCTGCAACCACAAAGCAACGGAAACGCCTACAATACCGGCACCGATCACGATGATGTTTTGTTGTGTCGATGATTCCAATATCACGCCTCCCGCGTGTAATTATGCTTGACCTTGGTATAAATATCAAATACTAAATAGTTCCCAAATCCCCAGATAGAGTAGCATCAGCGCTTCAGGGCTCGGTGAATCCCTCTTTCAAGCCTTGTGGCTGGCCATTACAGCAAATTATGGTGGCTAGTGCCGAGAGGTTTACTCAAAAACCGCTGTTCGGTGCATTATCAGTGCTAAATCGGCTATTTTTGACGCACCTGTCCTGCAGAAGCCGTTATTCTTGTTCTATGTCGGGTTAAATGGGCGGCGCTTCAAACTCCTTCAGTGCCAGCAGCACTCGTTCCAGTAGTAGTCGGTGGTTTTCCCGCATTTTTACCAAGAGTTGACGTCCCGTCCTGACCACTTTTGCCGCGATGGCGTACAGCCGCCAGCGCAGTGTTATCGCACGATGCTGGGACAACTCCCCCGGCAGCAACTGACGCATGAGGGCACATAGATTGTAGGAGAGTGCGGAGATTAAAAAGTACAGCACATTGGCAGCAAAATCTGAACACGGCAGGGTGTCACCGCCAAAATCTCGTTTCAGTTCCTTAATCCGGTTCTCGCTATCCTCGGCACGTTGATTGTACCAGTGAACAATCTCGCTATCGCTAAGGCTATCCCGATTAGTGGCAATCGCACGATAAATATAAGCACCTGAGTTTATTTCCTCTGAACTGTTTTCTGAGCTATCTTCTGAATTATCTGATGCATCTAAATCCAGACTCGCCTGGCCGGTAACGGCTGTTCTCTGAATGATAAGGGTGAAGGGTTTTTCATACTCACCGATGCAGAAACTGGTGCGGTAGGTATCCTGACCATTGACCGCTTTGCCTTTTTTATCCAGCAAAGGCTGCCAGTCCGAAGCGCTTGCCGCTGCTATCTGCGCGCGCAGTGCGGCGCTGGTCTTGGCGCGAATGGCATACTCGATACCCTGCTTATCACAATACTCAATGACTTTTGTTTGGTAGCCGGCGGCATCAATACGCAACGCCTTCACGGTACAGTCTTCCGGGAGCGACTGCTGGCATTGCTGGATAAACGGCTTATTATCTTTCGCTGGCGGCACATTGCCTTGACGGAAATCCACGGCCACGATCTGCCCGGTTTCCGCAATATGCCCGACCATCGGCATAAAGCCCTTGTTCTTGTTGTAAGTCCACCGTGCACCCGCTTTATGGGCAACAATTTCAGTGGCATCAATGTCCAGTGTGACTTCCTTACAGCGATGCAAGGCTACCTTCAATAAGGCTTTATTCACCTTTACCCAGGCAGCCTGGATTTGCGGCTGGCTTCCCATTCGCCTGAGCCAATCTCCAATCGTGGTCGCCTGGGGAAGTTTCTTGAGATCCAGCACGGTGCGCAGTGCTTCATCATCCTGAAGGTTGCGAACCTCATCCAGGTGAAAACGGCCTTCATGCTGCATCAGGATGAGGGTCTTGATGAACTCCGAGGGCTTATACCCACGATTGCTTTTAGGCTGGGGGAAGTGCTTGTCGATTCGCTCAGACAGGTTCAGGGAGTCCATTAGTTGAGCAATCGCCAATAAACCGGCACGAGAGGTGAGTAAATCGTTCGTTGTATCGAGTTTGTAGGGTAGAATAGTCATCAGCCTTGAGCTGTGCACCCATTGGGTGATGGTGGGTTTAAGAGCAAACCATTATACAGCCAAGGCTTCCTGCGTTTAAGAGATTTCTATCTGGGGATTGGGGTAGTTGCGCCAAACACCAGAAAAAATGATATGCGTTATAGACCTCTTCAAGCTCTCCATTCCGTTATTGAAAAAGGCACAGTGACCGCAGCTGCTCATTTTACTAACGATCAAGCACGCCGCCAGCAACATGCTGTGCTGCGTAAAAGGAAATCAAGGCCGCAGGCTAAAACGCCACCAATACACATATCGCTATCAGTATTATTTTAAAGAGCGCAGATTTCCTGAATAATGTCATTTGTTCTTGGCATAAAACGTTCCAAAACCTGAACAGATTGAAATTCAGCGATAGCCGGCTGTAATCGCTGACGACTCATCGCGATTGAGTTGTATCCCGGTTCTTTTATCGATTCCCAGGTATCTGAATTAATATCTTCTGTTCCACCGAAGGGGGCGGAAAAAATGGAATTGATTCTGATCTTTGTCAATTGTTCAAGTGTGTTTCGTCCGCTTTCAATTTCGTCAAATTGCTCGGCTTCAGATAAGGATGACAATACGTAATGGTTCATCGTGTGGTTGCCTATCTCGACAAGCGGGTGATCAAAATTAGCGGTCTGATACCGGATGTAGGGATCTTTGCGATAGACAGTTAAACTCGTCTCACCAAGAAAGGCATCCAATGCGAGATCCAGGCTTTTGCTGTTGTTCAACGGGGACTTGCTGTATCGATAAAGTCTGCCGCGATCATACGCGAATTGATAGTGCTTTCTGAATTCGCGTTCTGATTTTGTGTTGATGATATGACGTATCTTATCTCGCCAGTTGAACTTTCCGCCCAAAACAGCACCATTGAGAAACAAGGTTGCCGGTATATTGTGGTGCTGCAATACCGGCAGTGCGTTAGTGAAAAAATTATTATAGCCATCGTCGAAAGTAACGCACGCGTATGCGGATTTATTTTCCAGTGAGGCAAACTCAGACAGGCTAATGAACTGCACGTATGGACTTAGGTCTGACAGGTGACGTTGAAACACCTCGGGGGAGAGGTTGTGAATAGTTTCCGCGGGATTGCCAAATGGTGGTTGTTCAACGGAATGATATAGTAAAATCAGACCGTTCTTTTGAAAACTTTGTTTAAGGGTTTGATCCTGATTTTCAGACATATTGTCAGTTCTAAATTGGTTTGGCAGTGCTAGAATGCGGGTTTCTGTAATTCCCAACGGCTCGATGGTTACGATTCTTGGTAAACACGAGCTCACAGGATTCGGGATATACTTTAACTGGAAGACAAAATAATCGCATTAGCGCAATACAATGAACATTCTTGAAATTAACAATCTAAAAGTTGATTTTACCCTGCATCACAGCGATATCGCCGCTGTCAAAGGGATTTCTTTTGTAGTTCCTGCAAAGAAAACCGTTGCGCTGGTCGGCGAGTCGGGCTCGGGAAAGTCGGTCACAGCCCAGGCCGTTATGAGAATTTTACCTGGGATTGCACGAATTGCCGACGGCAGTATTCTATTCTCGGATATCGATGGTAGGGAAACGGTGGATATTGCATCGCTTGACCCCAGCGGAGCGCAGATGCGCGATATACGCGGCGGCAAGATTTCAATGATTTTCCAGGAACCCATGGTTTCACTGTCACCACTGCATACAGTGGGAAGCCAGGTGAGTGAATCCGTCTTACTGCATCAGAATGTCACTGCATCCCAGGCACATAAGCTGTCACGGGATATGCTCGACATGGTTAGCTTTCCGGACCCGGATCGTGCGATGAAAACCTATCCGTTTGAATTGTCAGGCGGGTTGCGTCAACGCGCAATGATTGCCTCCGCGTTAGTTTGTAAACCCTCGTTGTTAATCGCAGATGAACCCACCACCGCGCTCGACGTTACGATACAGGCACAAATCCTCAAGCTTATTCGTGATTTGCAAAGTGAGCTGGACATGTCGGTGTTGCTGATTACGCATGATCTGGGCGTTGTGGCAAATGTTGCGGATGAGGTTGTGGTCATGTATCACGGAGAGATTATGGAGCGCGGTCAGGTAAATGAAATTTATCGAAACCCGCAACATCCGTATCTTCAATCGTTGATGAAGGCCATTCCGCATTTCGATATGAAGCCTGGAGAAAGACTCGTTCCGGTGCGTGAAATTGATTCCGCCGTTGGTGAACTGCTCAAAAAGGAGTCCGCTGCTTCGAGCGAACAGGAGAAAGCATCTTCGCCTGTTCATTTGCAGGTCAGAAACCTGAAACGTTCATTTCAAATAAAGCATAAACCCATTTTTGGGAAAGCACAGTTTGCGGGAATAAAAGCGGTGGACGATATCAGTTTTGATGTCATGCGCGGCGAATGCTTTGGTTTGGTAGGTGAAAGCGGTTGTGGAAAAACGACATTATCAAAAGTGTTAATGAAGGCGTTGTCACCGGATTCCGGAGAGATTTCCTATTTTGACCACGGCGATGAAATTGATGTTTTAAGTCTGGAGGGTCAGAAACTATTTGAGTTTCGCAGGAAGATGCAGTTTATCTTTCAGGATCCATTTAGTTCGCTGAATCCAAGAATGACAGTATTTGATATTGTGCGTGAGCCATTGGTGATTCACGAGATTGGCGATCAAGCTTATCAGGTCGAAATGGTTAAAGAGCTAATGCGCCTTGTTGGTCTGGATCCGCGATTCTTGAACCGATATCCGCACAGTTTCTCAGGCGGACAACGGCAGCGGCTGGGGATTGCCCGAGCACTGGCGCTGAAGCCTGATTTTATTATTTGCGATGAGCCGGTTTCAGCGCTGGATGTTTCAATCCAGGCACAAATATTGAATTTGCTAAAGGATTTGCAGGTCGAATTAAATTTAACCACGATCTTTATATCCCATAATCTCGCAGTGGTTGACTACATCGCTGATCGAATAGCGGTTATGTCACATGGCAGATTAGTTGAGATTGCCCCTAAGGAGGCGCTATTTAACAATCCTGTTCACCCTTATACGCAAGCATTACTTGGTGCGGTGCCGTTTCCTGATCTGGATAAACTGTTAAATTTTGCGCAGGTAATGGAGGCGAGATCGTCAGACCCGGAATCATGGCCTGAACCCTATACGAGAAGCAAAGATCGAAATCCTGAGCTGAGTTGCATTGAACCCGGACATCTGGTTCAGGTGAATACCTGATTGCTTTTCCTTTTATATACTGATTAATACCGATGAAAATTAGAAACACGCTAGTCATTGCCAGTGTAATCGCTTTGATTTCCAGCAATACCTTTGGTTATGTTGATTCTCCGTATTTGCAAACACAGGTGGATTCGGGAGATATACCCGCTGTTGATGACAGGCTGCCAGAATCACCGTTAGTGATGACTGAGGTAATGAATAATCTTCAACCGGGGAAACATGGCGGTACCCTGCGCATGTTAATGGGCAAGGAAAAGGATATTCGAAGAATGGTGGTTTTCGGCTATTCACGCCTGGTTGGGTTTACGGACACGTTGGATATGCTCCCTGATATTCTGGAATCGTATGAAAACGTCGATAACAAAAAATTTACTTTTAAGCTGAGGAGTGGGCACAAATGGTCTGATGGTGCACCGTTTACTTCCGAAGATTTTCGCTATTATTGGGAAGATATCGCCAATAATGAGGATCTCAATCCTTTCGGCCCGCCTAAGTCACTTTTAGTTGACGGGCAACTGCCTGAAGTCAGTTTTCCCGATGCACAAACCGTAATTTACCAATGGCAGGGCCCCAACCCCTATTTTCTTTCAGAGCTCGCGGGGCCGCGGCCGCTGTTTATTTATCAACCCAAACACTATCTCGTGCAATTTCACGCGAACTATGCAAACAGGGAAGAGCTGGATGCTTTTGCCCAGGAGAAGGGGAGTCGTAGTTGGGCAGGTTATTACCTGAAAAAGGCACGGCAGTACAAATTAACCAACCCTAAACTGCCGTCTCTGCAGCCCTGGGTCAATACTACCAAACCTCCTGCGGAGCTATACAAGTTCAAACGTAATCCGTTTTTTCATCGGGTAGATGAAAACGGTTTGCAAATGCCGTATATCGATGAGGTTCAGATTGGCATCGTTTCCAGCAGTTTGATTCCCGCCAAAGCGGGAGCAGGGGAAACCGATCTTCAGGGACACTATCTACGGCTCGATAATTTCACCTTCCTCAAAGAAGGCGAGGCTCGTAACGATTATCAAGTGAAACTATGGGGAACACTAAACGGTTCCCATAAAGCGCTCTATCCAAACCTCAACAGTAACGATGCGGTGTGGCGGAAACTGGTGCGCGATGTTCGATTCAGGAGGGCGCTGTCATTGGGCGTTGATCGGACAGAAATCAACCAGGCGATGTATCATGGTCTGGCCAACGAAAGTAACAATACCGTTTTGCCCGCATGCTCGCTTTACGATGAAACGCTGCAGCACCAATGGGCCGGTTTTGATCCAGATGCTGCAAATGCCTTACTTGACGAGATTGGTTTGACCGAGCGTGACGGCAGTGGTTTGCGTCTTAGAGCCGATGGAAAACCGTTGGAAATAATCATTCACTCAGCTGGTGAGAGTACCGAGGAAACCGATATTCTCGAACTGGTCCATGATAGCTGGTTGAAATTGGGCATCAAGCTGTTTACCAAGCCCTCGCAGCGTGAAGTTTTTCGCGATCGCGTATTTTCCGGTGATGCGATGATGGCAATCTGGAGGGGGATCGAGAATGGTATGCCCACTGCAGATATGAGTCCCCACGAGTTGGCTCCGACAAGACAGGATCAGTATCAATGGCCGAAATGGGGGCAGTATTACGAAACCAAAGGCGAAGTTGGTGAAGCGCCGCAGTTGGAGAGTGCAAAGCAATTATTCGAATTGAACGAAGCATGGCGAGTATCAACCGATAGCGAGGAGCGACGGCAAATCTGGACCAAGATGTTGCGCACCTACTGTCAAGAAGTGTATAGCATCGGTATTCTTAACTCAGTGCCGCAGCCAATTGTGGTGAATTCAAATCTAAGAAATGTTCCTGAGCAGGGACTGTATGCGTGGTCTCCAACCTCGTATTTTGGTATTTATCATCCCGATGTATTCTGGTTTGACAATTAGCAAACAGTAGACGTTTAACACCAGAGATTAGCTGTGCTGAACTACGTAATAAAACGAATACTCATGATGATCCCGACTTTGTTCGTGATCAGTATTCTGGTATTCGTCATAATCCAGCTTCCCCCGGGGGATTATCTGGAAACTTACATCGCCGAGCTTCAAAGTCAGGGCGAGTCAGTAGATGAGTCAAAGATTGCATTCCTCAGACAGGAATATGGTCTGGATAAACCCATGTATGAGCAATATCTGGTCTGGGTATCCGGACTCGTTGTCGGCGACTATGGCTATTCCTTTGAATACAATCTTCCTGTCAGTGAAGTTATTGGGGATCGTATGTTGCTGACGGTTCTGATCTCTGTCGTCACCATCATATTTACCTGGGCGATTGCATTTCCTATCGGCATTTACTCGGCAACCCGCCAATACAGTTGGGGAGATTATGGGTTGAGTTTTATTGGATTTATTGGACTGGCGACGCCAAACTTCCTGCTTGCGCTGGTGATGTTGTACCTCGCCAATGTCTATTTTGGTACATCCATTGGCGGACTGATGGATCCAGAATATATTGGACAACCCTGGGGGTGGGAAAAGATCAAGTCCGTACTGGAGCATTTGTGGATACCCATTATTGTTATTGGAACTTCTGGTACTGCCGGAATGATTCGGCGGCTCAGGGCGAACCTTCTGGATGAGCTGCAAAAACAATATGTCACCACCGCCCGAGCTAAAGGTATGGAAGAAAAAAAGCTGGTTCGCAAGTATCCTTTGCGAATGGCTTTAAATTTCTTTATCTCGGATATCGGCAGTTTGTTGCCGAGTGTGATATCCGGAGCGGAAATAACCGCAATCGTCTTATCGTTGCCAACGACAGGCCCGATGATGTTAACCGCATTGCAGAGCCAGGATATGTATCTTGCAGGCTCTTTTCTGATGTTTCTGGCGATGCTCACTGTAGTAGGTGTGTTGATTTCTGATTTGTTGCTTGTGGCGCTGGATCCGCGAATTCGATTACAGGGTGAGGTGACGAAATGAGTGCGCATTACGTATCAGACAAACCATTTGATCCACGCTCAGTAGAAAAACTCAGCCCGGAACAGGAAAAATTTTACCTCGCCTCGCAATGGAAGTTGATGTGGTGGAAGCTTAAACGTCACAAGTTGGCAATGGGTTCGTTCTTTGTACTGGCATTGATTTATTTTGGTGCAGTATTTTGTGAGTTTCTAACGCCGTACAACCTGCATTCGCGCAATACCCAATACATTTATGCCCCGCCGCAATCGATTCATTTGTTTCACCAAGGTGAATTTGTTGGTCCGTTTGTATACGGTTACAACTCAACATTAAATCTGGAAAATCTGAAGCGCGAATTTACACCAGATAAAAACAAGGTAGAAAAACTGCGATTTTTCTGCAGCGGCGATGAATACAGGTTTTGGGGGTTGTTTGCATCAAACAAGCATTTTGTTTGCCCAGCTGAAAATGGGGAATTCTTTCTGCTAGGTACTGACCGGTTAGGTCGGGACATGTACTCGAGAATATTTTACGGCGCCAGAATTTCTTTAACCATTGGACTGGTGGGGATAGCCGTGAGTATTATTCTTGGTATCGTGATAGGAGGGATAGCGGGCTACTATGGCGGTGTTACCGATAACATCATCCAAAGGGTGATCGAAATACTGCGGTCATTTCCAGAGTTGCCGCTGTGGATGGCGTTATCCGCAATCTTACCGGTTACCTGGAGTCCACTATTGGTGTTCTTTGGTATAACCATTATTCTGGCGCTTTTAGACTGGACGGGATTGGCTCGAGCAGTACGCTCAAAATTGCTGGCACTTCGAGAAGAGGATTATTGTACTGCGGCCCAACTCATGGGCGCGAAGCCAAAACGTATCATTGGCCGCCATCTGCTGCCGGGTTTTATGAGCCATTTAATCGCATCTGCCTCTTTGTCGATACCCGGAATGATATTGGGTGAAACCGCATTGAGTTTTCTTGGATTGGGATTAAGACCACCCATTACCAGTTGGGGCGTGCTTCTCAATGAAGCGCAGAATATAAACGTGGTAGCGCTTTATCCTTGGTTAATGTTTCCGGTTATCCCGGTCATCATTGTCATCCTGGGATTTAATTTTCTTGGTGATGGTCTGAGAGATGCGGCGGATCCTTACAAGTAGCATCGACTAATCCGGTGGAAATTGCTGGCTGCACGGTTTTCGCCGGGCTATTTCAATGGGCCAACAATAGCGCTGTTTTGCATTACGGTTTCAGCGTCATCCTCTAACACCACGGAACCTTTATCCATCACCATTATGCGGTCAAACCCGTCAACCATATCGAGGTCATTGAAAACCCAGATTACGGTTCGTCCTTGCATAAGCTCGAGCAGTTGATTTTTCATCCTGCAAGCAGATTTTTTATCGAAAAGAGCAGTAGCATCATTGACGACGAGGATCTTTGGATTTTTAATTAATGCTCTGGCAATAGTCAGTTTCTGACGCTGAATGTTGGTAAGACGGGCTCCGCCTACACCGACGTTAAACTCCAACCCTATTTTTATAATCTGCTCTTTGAGTCCTGACTCGGAAATAACGGTATCAAGCAGGGCGACGACTTTCTCCTTTGCATTGGCCTGACCGTATGCGATGCGTCCAAACAAGATGTTATCCTGGACGGACAGGAATCGTGCGATACGATCCACTTCGAAGAATTCAATGAGTCCGTTATCCGGCCCCAGTGTTTCCTTTATTTGCATATGAGCGGATATTACCTTGTCCCGGATTTCTTCTGTTATTAACCCCAATCGATGCCGAGCGACAACCAGCTTGAACGCGATATCGTTTACCAAGACCAAATCAGATTCTTCCACATCCTCAGGCTGTGTCTCTTCCGGCAATTTTGACAGCCGACCTAAAACCGGTAGTTGATTTGCGTCAACGAAACTGAATCGTTCGAAAAGAGGGCTTTTATCTGCGACGTCAGAGAAAATCTCGGATAGAGTTTTAGCTGTTTCCAGCCCAACTTTTAAGAATATTTTGGTGAGTCCAGTGTCATCCAGTATTTTTTGCACAGTTTCATTTTGCCGTAATGTTCTGTACTCGGGATCATTGATGAGCGGGACACCAAAAAACAAATTTTCTGCAAGGCTCAGGTTTATATTGTACTCATCCTCTTTCAGCAGTTCGACGAGATTTCGATACGCATCCTGCTGTATTACACTGCTGAGTTTCTCACGCGAAGTTTTCAGCCCTTCTGCCAATTCAGGGTTATCCGAGCTGTCGATTGAGCTGCGCAGCCCTAATTCATACACGTCGTCTACGAGTTCGGTGTGAGCCAGGTTTTTCTGTAAGTAGTCTTCAAATGCTAACCCGGTTTGTGCTTCCAGTGTTGTTACATTCAGCCAGTTTGAGGTGACATCGTCTGTGGGATTTCCTGAACTAATCGCATCGGCTATATATTTTTTGCGCTCCTCCGATGAATCCTGATCTGGGTCTTGATTGGCATCCGGGCGGTTTTTCAACCCATAAATCAGATTCTCTCTTACGGTTCCGGTAAAAACGTAGGATTGGGAATCGACGTAGGAAATTCCCCTGCCGAGTACGGCTTCTGATAATTCCGATATATTTTCAGAGCCGATGCGAATTTGGCCATTGTCTGGATGCAGCAAACGAACAACTAGCTGCATCAGATCATTTCGGCCGCTACCGCGTTGTCCTATCACGCCTGTATGACGATGAGAGTTTAGGGTAAAGGTTGCGCCATCAACAGAGTTGACATAATCGTCTTCGCTATACGTAACGCCCGATACAGCGATATTCTGACTTGTAAAATCGACTTCAACATCTTGATCTTCCTGTAATTTACTGCTTAACATATCTTTGAGATCAAACTGTTCTATGATTTGTCTGTACTTGACGCGGATATCTTCGGTAATTTGATAAAACTTGAGAAGTTCTCGCCAGGGCGTTGCGAGGTCCTTGTAGGCTGCAAGTACCGCAACCAATGCGCCCAGCGTCAGTTCACCTTTAATGACGAAATAACCGCCAACAGAATAAAAGAAAAACGGTGTAAGCTGGCCGAGGAAGTTGTTGAGAAACTTGATAAAGAACTTTTTCTTGTAGATCTGGAACCGAATATTAAAAATACCGCTCAACTTGGTGGCAACGTGGGCTTTTTCATAGTGGCTTGTATCGTTGATATGAATATCAGAAATACCCGATATTGATTCTCCAACCCGGTCAGAAAGACTGCGTACAGCTTCAACTCGTTGCTTTACAAGCTCGTTTACGCGTTTTTGTAATTTAGGAATGATGTAGAGTTGCGGGGGATAAAGCATGATTGCTGCAAGACCCAGCACAACGTCCTGATTAAAAATAAAAAACAGGTAAGTTAGCAACAAGCCGCCCTGAAAAGCCGGGAGTGCAAATGCATCGCCAATAAAACCGCCGAGAGGCTCTGTTTCAGCGGTTACCATTGGCAGGATTTCTCCCTGGGAAACCTGCTTAAAACGCTTGCTGGGGAAACGAAGAATGCGCGAGAATAGGTCGAACCTGATTCGTCTTAGCATACGTTCGCCCACCACACCGCGGTAGACATTTGTTACATACTTTAAAATACCTGAAAGCAGTATTAAAGCCAGAAACAGAAAGCTCAGTATCAGTAAATAATCAATTTGATCTGTTTCGAACCCAAAAATATCGTCTGGAATGCCTTGTCCGCCTATCGCGCTGTTGATGATTATTTTGGGTATTTCGAGTGACGCATACACAATCGGCATGGTTAATAACGTCAAAACCAGCAGAAAGATTTGATCTTTTCTGGTGTGCTGGAGAATGTACCGGTAAATTGACGGTTCTATCTTGTTATCATTCAAGACTAAATATTTATTGTGCTAAGGGTTTGAAGATTGATATTGGCATCTGCATCCATGATACCCAAACTTAAATGAAAAAGGTCGCTTGTATTCTTAAGGGTTACCCACGACTTTCTGAAACGTTTATCGCTCAGGAAATTCTGGCGCTTGAACGTTCCGGTGTCGATATCGTAATTTACTCGCTTAGATATCCTACTGACAAGGACATTCACCCCATTCATCGCCAAATAAAGGCAAAAGTTCATTATCTTCCAGAATATTTGTATCGACACCCGATACGGGTAACAGCCGCAATCGTTTATTGCCTTTTTTACAAAAACCTATGCAAAGCAGTTAAACCCTTCTGGAAGGACTTAATGCGGGATTTCACCTTTAATAGGATTCGAAGAATGGGCCAGGCTCTCGTATTCGCGCGAGAAATCGATGCTGACCGGGAATGGATTTATGCTCATTTTTTACATACACCGGCTTCAGTCGCACGCTACGGCGCAACCTTGATGGATTTGCCGTGGAGCTGTTCGGCCCATGCAAAAGATATCTGGACCAGTCCTCAATGGGAATTAAAGGAAAAAATGGATGACCTCGTATGGCTGGTAACTTGTACAAAAAGTAATACTGACTATCTCAAAGGGCTTGCCGAAAACCCTGACAAGGTCAATTTGTTATACCACGGACTCGACCTGAATCGATTCGAGGCGGGAAATCAAAATGTATCGACCACAGACTTATCTGAAAATCCTGAGCTATCGATATTGTCCGTGGGGAGGGCAGTTAATAAGAAGGGCTATGATATCTTATTGAATGCGCTTTCAAAGTTACCGGACGAATTGCGCTGGAGGTTTATTCATATTGGTGGAGGCGGTTTAATGGACGCATTACGGTCGCAAGCCATCGAACTTGGGATTGACAACCGGATATCCTGGTTGGGTGCAAAAAATGCTGTTGAGGTGCTTGAAGCCTATAGAAGTGCTGATTTGTTCGTGTTGCCATCACGAATTGACAAAAATGGCGACCGAGATGGATTGCCCAATGTATTGATGGAGGCAATGAGTCAGGGTTTGCCTTGCATTAGTACGCGAATATCAGGGATTCCGGAAATTATCGATAATCAAAATAATGGATTGTTGGTGGACCCGGAAGATGAAATTACACTTTGTGACGCCATAGTCACGTTGGCGGCCGATCCTGACTTTCGAATACGTCTGGGTGAAGCAGGGAAGGCAACCGTAATTAAAAATTTTTCAATGAGCCGCAATATCCAACAGTTGCTGGAAAAATTTTCCTGAATGAAAATCGGCTTCTACGCTCCGCTGAAAAGTCCCAATCATTCTGTTCCTTCGGGTGATCGGAAAATGGCAAGACTGCTGATAGAAGCATTTGAGCCGATGGGTCACGATGTTGAATTGATTTCTGAATTTAGAAGTTATGATGGAAGCGGAAAAGCTGATTTGCAACGACAACTGCGCCGTACCGCAGAGCAGGAGGTATCAGTTTTACAGCAGAAATACAGCCAAGAGAGATCGTTGGACTGTATTTTTGTATATCACATCTACCACAAGGCTCCCGACTGGATCGGTATCACGCTGGCTCAATCGCTGGATATTCCCTATATCGTCGCAGAAGCCTCTTATGCGCCGAAACAGGCAGACGGGGAATGGAAAATGGGTCATGCCCAATCCGCGTACTGTATTCGAAATGCGGCGGCTGTTTTGAGTTTTAATCCTGCTGATATGCCGTGCGTGGACGGATTGCTTTCGGATGGTCAGATCCATCAGTTTGTTCCACCTTTCCTCAGTGACAGTAAGCATTGTCAGTTGTCCAAAGCAGAATCCAGATGCAGAATAGCTCGAGAATTTAAAATCAGTGAGAAATGCGTCTGGTTAATCTGCGTGGCAATGATGCGACCCGGAGACAAGTTGAGTTCTTACGAAGCATTAAGCCGAATCATTTCGAATCTGGACCATAAAAACTGGAATTTGATCATTATTGGTGACGGCGAATATCGGGAAAAAATTGAGCTGCTGTTTGGTGATTGTGACCTGGTAAGATTTGTCGGTGAACTGTCTGCGGTGCAGGTATCCAGTATTTTGAGAGCGGGCGATGCTTACGTATGGCCGGGAATTAATGAAGCGTTTGGATTTTCTTTGCTGGAAGCGGTAATGCATGGCTTGCCCGCGATATCATTTGACTACGGCGGGATATCGACGATCATATCTAACGACTACAATGGCAATTTAGTTAAGCGGGGGGATGATGCCGCGTTTAATCAGTTGTTGAAAGAACTGGTTATTTCGAAGGAGAAAAGGATGCAATTTTCCCGCAACGCGAGGGAAAAATTTCTCAGGGAACACACACTTTCTGCAGTGAGTAAAACATTGGCTGAATTTCTCGAAAACGCAATGCGCTGTTACTGATTCTTTGCCAGTCTTTTTCTTTGCCAGTCTTTAACCAGTTCCAGATGTTTTCGAATATTACGCTGAGCTGCAGCTTCGTATTTTTCAAGATAATGTTCAGAGAAGTAGACCGTTTCTCTTTCCGCCAACATTTTTACAAACCCGGTTTTATGCATCGGTCCCGGCGGGCTTTCCTTACCGGTAAGTTCTAACTGGATATTCTGACCGTCTGCTATATATAGTTCCCAGGGTAGACAAAAACTACCCAGATCAATGTCAGACAATAATTTTCCATCAGCACTCGCGGGTGGGGAGGTTTGGCAGGTGTCCATAATTAATTCTGCAATCGAATTTCGTGATGCGGACGACAGCAAGGTGGCCGATTTTTCGAGAAACCATTGTTTGCTTTTCGCTTCGTTGTCAACAGCGCCAACAGTGTAAATACAATCGTGGAACCAGATGGCAAGTTCAATGGCATCAGGATTCTCTGCGTGGATTTTACACTTGTCGAAACTCGTCAGGCAGGCATCAATATGCTTTAGATTATGATATGTACGCCATTTCTGGGAATAGAGTGCTTCTAATTCTTGAAATATTTTTTCTGATACTGAGGGAGCATCCGAAGAAGAATTTCTGTCCCACAAGTCACAGAAACGATTTTGTTGCGTGTTCAAATGAGCTTAGGTCCTAATTCCTTGTTCCTTTAGTGCAATTGCCTGTTGATGTGTTCGGCTTAGTTTTTCGGTAAGCTCCCGCATGACATGCAAAGACATGCTGGGATTTTCTGAGAGTAAATCCATAAACGTGTCTGATTCAATTTTCAAAACCATACTGGTTCCGGCGGATCGGATGGAAGCAGATCGTGGTTGGTTCGAAATTACCCCCATCTCCCCAATCAGCATATTTTTTCCGAGCCGCACCATAACTTCCTGAGTGTTGTCGTCGTGATCGAGCATAACTTCAACCGTACCGTCCAGTACAAGATAGACTGAATCGGATGGTTCATTGATATAAAACAAGTAGTCGCCTTCGTTTAATGTCAGCTGTTCACTGGTAAAGGCAATGAGTTTTAGCCTCGAATTATCCAGTTTCGAGAACAATGGTACGCGAGACAGCTGCCTGGCTTCGTCGTTAATGTCCAAAATTATGCGATCTTTTAAATGAAAGTCAGTTAAATCTTATCAGATTTATATTGATTGCACATCGAATCTTTTTGGAGTTATTGTCAAAAGTGGTGTTTTCAGCATCTGAATCAAGCGGCGATCGGGTCAACGTCTTTGACCTCGATTCCATCGCTAAATTCTATTCCTGTGATCACCTTCGCGAGGCAGTCAAACCCGCGCAGGCGACGCCAGTTTCCCTCGGCACACATACCCAGCTTGAACATCGCGCTCATTCACACCAATAATGACCAGAGCGCACAGCTTGTCCTGCTCGGACCTCAGTCCGCTACAAACTGATTCCACAGGTTTTTGCACAATCCAATCCCGGCAGTCTAAACCGCAAACGACCATTGCCCATGCTGGCTAAAGCCGTGGGTTTTACTGATCCCCTATCGGGGGGAACTATAAACTCACCCCGCCGCCGCCCCACGTGGCTGTATCTGGTCAATGTCGTTGCTTATTTCCTGCCGCGCCTTACGAAGCTCATAACTCTTTTGCAGGTTCATCCAGAATGAGGCTGAATTGCCAAACCACCTGCCAAGCCGCAAGGCGGTATCAGCCGTGATATTACGGCGGCCACGCATCACTTCCGACATGCGATTTTCAGGCACTTTAAGCTGACGGGCAAGTTCGGCACCGCTGATGCCTATTTCGGCCAGTTCGTCTTTCAGGATTTCGCCAGGATGTATTGGTGTTCTCATATCAGGTTTTCCTCATGTTAGTGGTAATCAACGATTTCTACGTTTTCAGGGCCATCATCGGGCCATTCAAAACAGATACGCCATTGCTGATTAATGCGTATGCTGAATTGCCCGCCCCGGTTCCCAGACAATGCCTCAAACCGATTACTCGGCAAGGCTGCTAAATCAGCGGTTGATTCCGCCGCATCCAGAATTTCCAGACGCTTTTCAGCCTGTCGGCAGAACCCCTGAAAAGCCCTTACAAATCCGTCATCGGCAAAAGCTTTGGTTTTCTTGTCTCGACAGCTTTTAATCATGTCGCCAATATATCAAAAATATGCAATACGTCAAGCATACAATGGAACCCAAATCCCCAGATAGGTAGCGTCAACGCTTCAATGGCCTGTGAATCCCTCTTTCAGGTCTTATGGTTGACCATTACAGCAGATTACAAATGTAAGCACCCGAGTTTATTTCCTCTGAACTATTTTGGAGTTATCGTCAAAAGTGGTGTTCAGCATCTCAATCAAGCGGCGATCGGGTCAACGTCTTTGACCTCGATTCCATCGCTAAATTCTATTCCTGTAATCACCTTCGCGAGGCAGTCAAACCCGCGCAGGCGATGCCAGTTTCCTTCGGCACACATGCCCAGCTTGAACATCATATGAAGCATGCCATCGCGCGACAGGCAACCCTTTGAGCGTTTGCTGGCATAAAGATGGCTGAACCTGGTTTCTATGAAGTTTCGAATCGATAATTTCATGCACATCATCGAGTTTGGACAATGATTTATGCTCAACTAAAAGGGCATCTGCGAACGAGTATTGGACGGTTTGTTTCCAAGACATTTAACGGTATCCTCAAGGTTTATTTAAAGAACCTGTTTTACCATTTTAGTCGTGCCCTGGGTGGGTTTATGCAAAGGTCTCTTATTATGTGAATTCAAGCATTGACTTCGATCGAGCATCGAGTAAAATTTAAGCCCAAATACTTGGTGAACAGAAATACCAAAAAAGTGATAGGATCGGAAATTATGAACACCCTTGCTTTTGATACGCACGGATTCGTTAAGCGACTGACTGCGGCGGGTATGCCAGAGGCACAAGCTGAAGTACTTGCTGAAGAGCAAACCAACCTGATTGGAAACAATCTCGCAACCAAGTATGACCTTGAGATTCTCAAGCGGGACCTAACGATCCGTCTTGGCAGTATGTTAGTGGCAGGTATTATTGTTGTTACGGCACTCGTTAAGTTATTGTAAGTTTACACAGACACTGACAGTTAGTCGCCGTGTTACACATACTAGGCACGCATAAACAACGCCTATTGCTTTAACGGCGTTTGGAGCAACCCGGTTTTCCCTCTAATGACTATAGATTGCGGTTATATGCGCTCCATCGGCTTATTCAGTTCTGGTCGCTGTTGGTAATCGAGGTCGATTCGGACAATAGGCAAGCTATGCAGATACGCTGCTACGGTCATCGGAAAATTTTCAATTCTCCATTAGAGCTATGCTACAGTAACGCTATCGAGCGGAGTGCTTATACATTCTACAGGTTAAGCCGTGCAAAAAACAAATCGTGCAAATAACCTATCAAACTGGAGGAGATTCCGAATGAAATCATCATTTTCCATAAAAACCCTTAATAATCATATAGTTACCCCTCCATCAAACATTATGGCAGTCTTTAGCCAGTCTTGGTAATTACAAAAACACCCTACTTCTTTTTATTTTAAGTCTGGCTTTTGTTCTGCCAGTAAATGCTCAAGGTGCTAACCCAACAGACCTCTGTTCGCGTAACGCAATAGTTAAGAATAATATCGTCTCCGCAGTGAGTGGCAAAACTAGTTGTGCAGACATTACTCCGACAGATTTGGCAGGAATTGACAGGTTAGCTTTTTTGTATATCGATATTGCTCCCGGACAACCTTCGTTGAACATAGTAGATCATGGAGGTCTAAGTAATGGTGATTTTGCTGGCTTAACAGGACTAACAAGTCTTAAATTAGAATTCAACCGATTAACAACCTTACCCGCTGATATATTCTCTGGGCTATCAGCCTTAGAAACACTCAGATTAAAGAACAATCAACTCACCACCTTGCCATCGGGAGTTTTCGCGGGCTTAACCAGTTTGACAACCCTCAATTTATTGGGCAACCCACTGCCTGCTTCGCTCCCTGCAAGCCTGTTTGCCGATGTGCCACGAAACGCAATAACCTTTCCCACGGGAACCACGATTAACGCCGCAGTGCCAACAACCGCAGGCACCATTGCTAATATTACTGACCTCGTGGTAAATGGCAGTCCTCAAACTGTAGATGTGGCGGATAAATTCAGCGACACAGGCGATACCTTGACCTTTTCCGTAATGTCTGGAGATACTAACATCGCAACCGTTGGAGTTAGCGGTAGCACCATAACCATTACGCCCGTAGCCATAGGAACAACAACCATCACCGTCACTGCCACCGATACAGCAGAGCAAACGGTTACGCAAACCTTTATGGTCAGCGTTAATGCGGCAGACAGCACAGCCCCCATCATCACCCTAACTGGTGATAACCCACAGACTATTGAACTGGGCGCAGGATACACCGAGCTTGGCGCATCAGCTGATGGTGGTTCTACTGTATCCATTGATTCATCTGCATTCACTGATGCTGTAGGAACATACATCATTACCTACACGGCAACTGATGGCACAAACCCAGCCACAGTCACCAGAACTGTCAACGTAGTGGATACCACCGCCCCGATGATCAGCATCAGCCTCGCCGCAGTAACGGCAACAGCGGGCACTGCTATTGCGGATATAACCGTCAGTTCAACAGGCGGCACGGTTGCCAGCTACAGCATCGACCCAACCATTGGTAATGGACTGTCATTTAGCACCGCCACTGGCACCATATCGGGCGCGCCAACGGCGGCGGCAGGTTCAATTACCTACACCATCACTGCCACCAATGCCAGTGATACGGACACTGCGACAGTAGCCATCACCGTTAATGCGCCAAAATTAGATACCCCGACGTAAAAGCAACCGAAACTGTGCGGGTTATGGAGAAGACGATTATGGTTGGTGGCAGTGAGGTTGTGGTTGCAAGCAGAGAGATTGAAGTTGAAGTGGCGACCGTTGGAGATAAAAAAATCACTCGTTTTCATGCTCGCGACGTATCCACTGCACAATTGCGAATAATAGCGAACAAGACAGTTGCTATGGATGGCATTGATTTAACCGATGAACCAAGCATTGACAGCACGATTACTCCGACTTTGGCGGTGAATACGGTGGTTGATATTTCGATGGATGAGGGAGAATGTCCTGCCAAAGGATGTGAAGTTACCTTGTCTTATGAAGCAAGCGATGAACAAGCAGGCAAAGACTTGTATGTCTTTCACTATGATGGGGCAAAGTGGGAAACCTTGCCACATGTTAGCCGTGATACCATAAATCGCAAGGTGACAGCCCTTGCCACGAGCTTTTCGCCACTCGCATTGTTTAATGTAAGCAGAGCGGACAAACTGGCTAAACAACTGAACGAGAAGATTTTGCCACGTCTTATCCAGACCATGCTTGCCAGCACCCGCTCAGCGGTGAATCATCGTATTGATGCTACTTTCTCAGGCAACCCACAAGCGGGCAGTTACCGGTTCGATGGTCAGACGCTGGAGTTAGATGGTGATACTTCTCTGTCCGCCAACCTGGAAGACTTGTTAGAGCAGAAATTGCCCACCTATGTCAGGGCACTGCAAGACGAGACCATGGACTTGAAACAGATGCTCGGCAATTCATCCTTTGTACTGCCACTGAATGCGTTAGACGGCAATGGTTCTGGTTCTGGTGCGACCATATGGGGCAGTGGCGATTACAGCAATCTGAGTGATGATGGCTGGAAAGGCGATGTGTTTAGTTTTCAACTCGGTGTCGATCAGCGTATGAAAGATGATTTACTGGCGGGTGGTTTGGTGTCGTGGAGTGAAGGCGATGTCGATTATACGCTGGGTGGTGAGAGTGGTGAATACCAGCACCAAATAACCAGCATACATCCGTATATGGCGCACTCGCGAGATGGCGTTGAGTTGTGGGGCAGTGTTGGTTATGGTCGAGGCAAGCTGGCAATAAAACAGCAAGAAGACCACCAACGCACGAGCGACACGCGCTTGTTATCGTTGTCGGCAGGTGTTTCTGGGGAGTTATCAGAATCGGGTCAATCGGGTTTGAATCTGAAGAGTGATATCGCGCTGGCGCAGATTGACATTGATGGTTCTGCGGACAATCGCATTGCGGCTGATAAACTTTCCAGCCAACGGCTGCGTTTGGTGCTGGAGGTTGAGCAGGAGCATCAACTGGCATCTGGGGGACAATTCAAGCCATCGCTGGAAATCGGTGCGCGCTATGATGGTGGTGCTGGCAATTCGGGAGTTGGTGTGATACTTGGTTTCGGTGGGCGCTACGCCAATACCACTGGATTGAGCGTGGAAGGCAAGGTACACAGCCTGGTCGGTCGCAATAATTATAAAGAATGGGGCGTTTCTGGTGTTATACGGCAACAAACCGGGATTAATGGACAGGGCTTATCGTTTAGTCTGAGCCCGAGCTATGGCGCGACTGGCAACAGTGCAAATCAGGTATGGGAACGAAAACTATCCGATGGAAATAACCGCGATGACGATTATCGAGCGCGAATGGAGGTTAATATCGGCTATGGACTCGGAAGGTGTCAACCTCATATGGACAGTTATTTTAAAGATAACATCTATTTCACATAACCAGCGGCCGTGAGTGTCGGGAAGTTAACACGGTCGCAACGCATGGTCCCATCATTGCTGGACTCTACGGGGTTGATTGCCACTGTTGCTGGTGGCAATGATGCTCTCGGTCGTCCTCGAACAAAGCGTTCGGGGTTCTGCCGGTAACGTTCATCAAGCGCTCGCTGCTTTTGCTCGACCACGTCACGATATCGTCCTGTAAAGACCTGTTCCGGGGTAAACCCTGCCAGCCCACTGTGATGGTGTTTGAAGTTGTACCAGTGGAAATAACCTTCACACCAGAGCCGCGCGTGTGACATCGTGTCAAAGCGACCGGGATAATCCGGTTGGTATTTCTGCGTCTTAAACTGACTTTCACTGAACGCATTATCATTGCTCACTCGAGGGCGGCTATGGCTACAGGTAACATCCCATTCTCGCATCAAGTCCAAATACCCGTGAGCGATCATCGGTGAACCACGATCCTGGTGTAGGGTAAGTTGACCAGGCTCAATACCATAGCCGGTGGTGGCCTCGTCCATCAGCTGCTTGGCTAGCGCGCTATTTTCCTTGCGTGAAACCATCCAGGCCACGACAAAGCGGCTGAACAGGTCGAGCACCACATATAGTGATAAGTAGATGCCCCGTCGCACCAGCGGCAGTTTCGTAATATCCCATGTCCAGACATCGTGCGGGCCCGTGGCTAACAGCCGCGGTATGGCATGGTGCTGTGCAGGCCGCTGATTGCGCCGATCACCGGTCTCCTGCAGGCTGCGAAGTAGCCGGTGCAGGGTGCTCACCGAACACAGATATTGCTCCTGCTCAAGCAGGCGGTGATAGACCTCAGCGGGTGGCTGATCACAATAAGGTTCACTGTGCAGCGTATCGATTACCGTTGCGCGTTCCTCGGCACTCAGTGCTCTCGGTTGCACAGCGTACTGCCGAGAACGTTGCGGCTCTAGATCACTGTCAGCTCGTTTTCTGTGCGCATAAACCCTGCTGCGATTGAGTCCCAGCGCACGGCACGCTTGCGACAATGACCGTCTTGCAGGGCGATGGGTAATCACGTTATTCACACATCCTTCCCACTGCGTAAACGATCGAGCATCGACAAGGCTTTTTTTTGCAAATCCAGACAGTCGTTGGCAATCTCCAACTTGCGGTTCAGGCGATTGTTTTCTTTCTCAAGCGGCTCGATGCGCCGTTGAGCCGGTGTCTTCGAGGGTGCCGGGCCGGGAGCACTCTTGCTCAGGCCAGCAACCCCGTTTTCGGCATACTCGCGGCGCCAGGCGGAGAGTTGATTGCGGTAGAGTTTCTCACGGCGTAACAGAGCACCCAGTTCACCGTGCTTACAGGCGTCAGCTTCGACCATCATGCGTAGCTTATACTCCGGCTTGAACTGGCGACGCGTGCGTTTCTCCAGTGCGGGCTCTGGTGTGACTTGTGTATTGAGTGGATCTGAGTGTGCTTTTGGCATTGTGTGGTTCCTGCATCCATAGCCCTGAAATCTATGTTATCCCAAACAGGGAGTGTATGGGATCAGGTTGACACACAGGGGGTGTGGCTATCATCTGCGCTTCTGGAAGCGGTAATAACGGTAGCGCCTTCGACAGCGAGCATATTGGATGCAGCCAAACCGATTCCTGAGGTGCCGCCGATGACAATGGCTTTTTTGTTTTCAAATTTCGACATTATTTAATCTGCATTTTCTCTAGTAAAGGTTTGAAGAACCTTAAACCATTGCATCGAAAATTAAAACCCTTGATGGTCGGAGAATCAATTTAAGAGTTTCAAACCAATGACATATTGTCGATCAGTCGAATCTGACCCAGGTTTAATGCGATCAGCGCACGCGGCCAGGATAGCTCAATCTCAGGGGTTTCGGTGGTCCAATTTTTTTCGTCCCGGATTGCGGCGTATTCGAGCACGAATTCAGAGTGATTCAGTATCTCAACCATTGACGCTTCAAGCGTTTTAGCATTTCGAATTCCCTGTTGCCAGTTCTGCTTCGCTAAACTCAAGGCTTGATAGATTTTACCAGCAAGACGTTTTTCATTTTCTGTGAGCCGTTGATTGCGTGACGACATGGCCAAGCCATTTTCCTCGCGAATGGTGTCACAGACGATGATCTTGATTAGGATCTCATCGGCGGCTAATAAACCGGCAAGACTTTTGATCACCAGGGTCTGCTGAAAATCTTTTTCACCCAAGTAAGCATTGCAGCTTCCCGAGGTTCTGAATAGTTTATCGACGATGGTGACAACGCCTTCCAGATGTCCTGGCCTGAAGGCACCTTCCAGATCGAGTGCCGCTTTCCCTAAGTTTAATTTTGGGGTATTAGTGAGATCATTCGCATCTCGAAAAAACTGCGCTAAAATCCCGGTAAACACCATATCGCAACCGATGGCTTTCAACTTTTGCAAATCATCTGCATAGGTGTCGGGATAATGATGCAAATCGCTGGCATTGTTAAACTGCAGTGGATTGACGAAGATGCTGACGATACAAATATCATTATCCTGTATTGCTTTTGAAATCAGTGATAAGTGCCCCTCGTGTAATGCCCCCATCGTCGGTACGAAGCCGATTGTTTTTCCCTGACTTCTTGCCCGGTCACACCACAGCAGTGCTTTTTGGGGGGAGTCTAGAGATTCCATGGTTACTGATATACAGCGGTGTTACAGGGTAAGGGCTTTTATTAATTCGCTTGGCTGATCTATCAATAGATCAGCTCCCCAATCAGCTGGATTTTCGTCAAAGGGTATATAGCCATACGAGACCGCAATGGTAGACATTTTTGCCGCTTTTCCAGCCAAAATATCCCGCTCATCATCGCCCACATAAATGCAGCGATTTGGAGCTGTATTCATTTCTCTACAGGCGTACAACAATGGTTCTGGATGCGGCTTTTTAACCTTAAGCGTGTCGCCCGCAACCACGATTGACGGCCGATGTGACAGGCTCAGCTCATTTAACAGCTGGGTAGTCGGCGCGGCGGGTTTATTGGTGACAATGCCCCATTTTTTTCCGCTGAATTCAATCTGATCAATAGTTTTTTCCATGCCATCGAAAAAACCGGTGAACTGTGAAATATTAGCGAGATAAAACTCAATCATTTCACCCCAGAGTGATATCGCCTCATCTGATTGTGGCTGGCAGCGAAATGCCAAACAGACCATCACCATCGCGCCCTTGGAAACGAAAGGGCGTAAGGTTTCGGTGGGTAACTCAGCCTTTCCGTGGCTCAATAAAACCTGATTCAGGGCATTGCAAAGATCAAGGTGGGTATCCAGAAGGGTGCCATCGAGGTCGAACAGGACCGCGTCGATATTGGGAAAATTCATTGTCGAACTGTGTGGGCAATATAATTTATATCGAGGCCAGGGCCTAATCGATACGTTTGCAAGATCGGGTTGTAATGCATGCCGATCAAATCCTTGGTCTCAAGACCGCTTTGTTCACACCAGTTGTGAAGCTCACTGGGTCGAATAAACTTCTCGTATTGATGAGTCCCTTTTGGCAGTAAATTTAATACGTATTCGGCACCAACTATGGCGAACAAGAACGATTTTGGGTTTCGGTTTAAAGTCGAGAAGTAGACCGCGCCACCCGGCTTAACCAGTCTGCAACAGGCTTCAACTATACTGGCCGGATCAGGGACGTGTTCAAGCATTTCCATACAGGTGACGATATCCCATTCTTCAGGCCTTTGGTCCGCCAGGTCTTCAGCTGTTATTTGTTGATAGTCAATGGATTGTCTGGTTTCCAGTGCATGGAGTTTTGCAACCGTTAGGGGCGCTTCGCCCATATCGATAGCGGTGACCGTCGCGCCTTTTTCCGCCATGGATTCGGCGAGTATGCCACCACCGCAGCCTACATCCAGTACATCCTGGTTTTCCAACGGCGAATGTTTTCGAATGTAGTTTAGTCTTAGCGGGTTGATCTGGTGGAGGGGTTTAAATTCACTCTCTTTGTCCCACCAGCGAGAGGCCAACTCGCTGAATTTGCGAATTTCCTCATCGTCAACATTACTGGATTGTTTCGAATTTTCTGTCATCTGTTCAGCTCGCAATTTGTGAGCCCCATTCCAACGCAAGAGCCGATATCCGGGATTGTTCCAGAGTTGTCAGATTACGCTCATTGAGCAATCGATGTCCATTGACCCAGAGGTCTGTGACACTGTCTCTCGTTGCACTATAAATTAATTGGCTAACCGGATTATAAACCGGTTGGGTCGCAATATCGGACAAGTTGAACGCACATAGATCAGCAAGTTTTCCGGCTTCGATAGAGCCAATACGATGCTCCAGTCCGAGCGTCCGGGCGCTGTCCAACGTTGCCATTTTAAGGGTTGAATACGCATCCAGTGCAGTGGCTGAATTGGCCACAACTTTGCTAAGTAAAGAGGCTGATCGCATTTCCGATACCATGTCCAGATCGTTGTTGCTTGCAGCGCTATCGGTACCCAGTGCAACGTTAACTTCTGTTTTTTGCAATTCGTTTACCGGGCAAAAGCCACTGGCGAGTTTCATGTTTGCTTCTGGGCAGTGAACGACGTGGACACCACGTTGTGCCAGAGTCTCGATTTCTCCAGGCAATAACTGAGTCATGTGCACTGCCATCAATTTGGGGCTGAGTAATCCAAGTTGCTCGAGGCGTTCCAGCGGTCTGACTCCATATCTTGCAGTGGATTCTTCGATCTCGTGCGCTGTTTCATGCAAGTGTATGTGAATGCCGCAGTCGAGTTCGTCGCTAAGGGTAGCGATTTTTTCAAACGGTTGATCTGATACGGTATAGGGTGCGTGGGGTGCAAACACAGCATTGACCAGATTGGAATGGCGAACAGAGTCACGCACTTCCAAACCCTTGGCGATGTATTCATCCGCGTTTTCGGCCCAAACCGTCGGAAAATCGATCACGATCATGCCAATGGTGCATCGAAGTCCGGCTTGTTGAGCGCTTTTGGCAACCACATCCGGAAAGAAATACATATCGTTGAAGCAAGTTGTACCGCTTCGTATCATTTCCGCGCAAGCAATGTCTGTTCCAGCTTTAACGAAGGACTCGTCTACCCATTTCGCTTCTGCAGGCCAAATGTGTTCCTGCAACCATTGCATTAACGGAAGATCGTCAGCATAGCCCCGAAACAGCGTCATCGCGGCGTGTGTATGGGTGTTGATCAGGCCGGGTGTCAGTAAATGCTCCGGTAATTCAACGACTTCGGCGGCTTCATACTGCTGCTTCAGCATAGCAGTTTCTCCAACTTCGAGGATCTCACCATGATTAATGGCGACTGAATGATTTTCCAGCGTACTATTTTGTTTGTCAACGGGAGCAAGCCATTTTGGCGTGATCAACAGGTCTATAGATGTCATATGCAGGGTACGGAATCTTTAAGAATTCAGATAGCGGATTTTAGTGGAATTTTTGAATTTTGGGCGGTTTTTGATAAATAAGCCGAATCATGCAGAATCCGGCTAGAAAACCACCAATCTGTGCTCAGAATGCAACACCTCCTTCGGTACTGAATTGAAGAGACAGAAACCCGCTCACCAATTGTAAACCGAACCAGATGCCAAGTATGAACATCGAGGGGACCACAGCGCTCCAGGATTGAGCGCCAGTCTGGCAGATATTATTTGCAACGTCCAAATTACCCTGACCAAACAACGCCCCTGGAATGACCCCATATCGCTCGTGTTCAAGAATCCGTTGACAATTACGAAAATCAGCTCAAGCGTGATAAATCAATCACGAAAACTGAAGCCGAATTCAGGCTAGCCAAGTTCGCAGAAAAACAAGTATCTGAGCTGATCAAGCCTACGGATACCGCTGGCCGCCGAGTTCGCGACGAAGCGAAGTCATTTCGTGATCGAATGGACGAAAAGCTCAAGCTCGAAGGCACTACCGATACTCTATTACTCCACAACGCGGCACAGGCTATGCAGAGTTTGGACGATGCCCAGGTCACTCAGTTGGCAAGGGAGGATATGGATTCAGCAAGAGCGCTGCTGCTACTCCCCTCTGAACGAATCAGACGAGGTTTGAAAGAAGGCACCAAAGAACGTCAATGGATTCAAGATGCGCTCGGGCAGAGCTTCTTAGAAGAAGACTATGCCAAGATGAAAAGCGCTAACGATCAATTCGACGCTATCAACATTTTCGGTCAAAGCTTTGTCCAAATTGGAGCTGAAATTCACCGAACTAAAGAACGCATTCAATCAGGGAAAGCTCAAGAATCCCCGATGTTGGTATACAACGCGCAGTACACCGAGGAAGGAGAACTGCTTGACCTAGAAACCGGAGAATTGATTACGGATACTGAAGATCGAAAAGGGATAGTGTTGATTCACGCTGATATAGACAACTGCCATTATCGAGATAGAGTAAGAAAAGTCGCGTTATCGAATGGCCACAATCCAGACGACTGGACTGATGAGCAAATGAACGAGTTCTGGTGAATCTAGTCTCCCTATTCGGGAATAGATTTCACCAAAGCACCATAGGCCAACTGCCCATACTCCAAAATAAAGAAAGAAATGTTCGTTGTTGTAAGAAAAGTATACGGCGATCGCAAGAACCATTTGTACGCACGAGTATTTTTTCGACATAGACACCTTATCTGTAAGATATATAATGATAATTATGTTGAATAATAACATGCTTAGGACCGTGATCGGTACCCTGACAAGGGGATAAATTATCGCTAATGGATCCTGAATTCAGGGGTTTCAAGACTACCCTTATGAGGAATTTAACATCATGAAAATCAAAAATTTTGCGGATCATACAACCACTTTATTCGATAATTTGGATTTTAGCCCAGTAGTAAGGATGATCTGATAGTCCGCGCGGATGTGAGCCGCCTTCGATAAATTTAAATCCTTTGGTCAGAATCCAGTCTATTCTAAAAGGTTCATCGATTGGCTTGCCTGCTTGTTGAATAACATCGGTTGCGCCACTGGTCTTGATCCAGTCCGCGATTACCCGGTCGGTGGCGTCGGTATTTAGATCGCCAAGTAGTATGGCATAAGGATATTTATCAAACAGATCGAGTACAGAAGATAGTTGATCCTGGCGGATGGTGCCGCGGTCGATATGGGTAATAAGTACAACAACGTTTTTTCCGCCAAGTCTAAGGTTGGCCTGAATCAGGTTACGGTGGCGTTTGCTTTGTTTTGATTTATCTGATATGTCCGACCAAAGCAGCGGAATAATCTGCCAGTCATCGATCGGGATTTTAATGAGTAAGGCGTTACCGGTATAAACCCGATTAAATCGAGTTTGTGCAGGTGCAAATAGCCAGCCAGATTGGGCTTTTTCGCCGAGCTGTCTGGCTTGATCGGGTTTGCCAGTAATGGATTCTCCCAGTACTTCCTGCAGGCCCACGATATCGTCGGTGTGAATTAGGTCAACAATTTCGTCTATCGCAGAACCCTCCGGGTTATCACCGCCTTTGGCTCGCCGAATATTGTACGTCGATACCCGAATAGTGTCTTTTGTTTCGTATTGATCAGTTGGTGTCGTGCCCAATCCCTGTATTTGCTTTCCCGAAATCTGTGGGAACATCTCTCTTTCCAGGATGAAATATAGATTTCCACAAACTGATATGGTGATAATTAACCATAAAAACTTGAGGTTTTTAGCCCAGCGCAACATGTAAATGATATTATTCGAAAAGACGAATCGGGTTAGACCCTGTTTGCTTCGATGAAAACTTTTAGGTTATCCAGTACACCATCCGGGGACTCTGACATGATGCTGTGCCCGCAGTTGGGTATCGTCACAATGTCAGCGTTGTCTTTGGTATCGGCAACTTGCCTGGCGAGTTTAGCTGGTGCCATTTTATCCAGCCAGCCGCTGATAAAGAGAATAGGGCAGGACACTTTCTCAAACGCCGCTGCGCCACCTTTATAGTTGTCGCACGCCTTAAGGTTGCCGTAGATCGAGCCTTCAGCGCTGTTCTCCATCATGCTCATTTGCATGCCCGGAGACCAGAACCCGGGAACCGGTTCGCCGCCAAGTTTAGAAGTATGGCTCCACTGCGTCATCATTGAATAAGCCTGACTCGGCGTATTTTTGGCAGCATCCATTAATTGCGGCGTGACGCTCATGGGATAGCTAAATCCCACCATGGAAAGGCTTTTTAGCGGTTTGTTTTCTGAGTCATATCGAGAAGCGACTTCCACTGAAACCAGTGATCCCATGCTGTGCCCAACCAGATGAATTGCCTTGCCGTCACATTGGTTAATTATAGCAAGCAGCCATTCGGCCATATCTTCCACTCGATCGAGTAATGCACCATTACTGAACTTATGTCCGGGTAAATCGACTGCGACAACGTTGTATCCGTGATAGGCAAAGTATCGACTTTGATGTGACCACACGGAGTGATCCATCGATGCGCCATGAACAAATACAACGCTTTCAAGGTTGGCGTCCAGCTCGTGTGTTCCGGTATAGGCGTAGTAGTCGGTGTTATCGATTGAAATATACATTGTGTGTCCCTATTGCCTTTCAATGGCACGTTTAGCCATATGTAAGCCTTTGGACAGGTCTTCCAGTAAATCATCAATATCTTCAATGCCCACGGACATCCTGATCGTACCTTCGCTGATGCCCGCTTTGAGCAAGTCTTCAGCGCTCATTCGATAATGCGTGGTACTGGCGGGGTGAATAATCAGTGATTTTGCATCGCCAACATTGGCAACATGAGAGAAAATCTCCAGCGCTTCGGTAAACACTTTTCCGGCATCCCTGCCACCTTTCAGATTAAAGCTGAAAATTGACCCCGCGCCTTTCGGAAGGAGCTCCTGGGCAAGTTGATAATCCGGATGCTCCGGTAACTCTGGATAGCTTATGGATTCCACCATGTCGGAGTTTTGCAGATATTCAATAATCTTGCGGGTGTTGGAAACATGTCGTTCCATACGCATAGACAGCGTCTCCATACCTTGCAGGATATAAAACGCAACGGTGGGTGCCATACAGGCACCGAAATCACGCATGCCTTCTCGACGCGCGCGCAACAGGAAAGCGGCCTGGCTGGATTCCTCGTCGAAGGACATATTGTGGAATCCGGAATAGGGCTCGGATAGCGTTTCAAATTTACCGCTGGCTTGCCAGTTAAACCGGCCGTGATCGACCAGAACTCCACCGATGACAGTACCGTGGCCGCAAAGAAATTTGGTGGCGGAATGCATGATCAAATGCGCGCCATGCTCAAATGGTTTGAACAGGTAAGGCGTCGTGAATGTGGAGTCAACCATCAATGGAATGCGGTTTTCTTCGGCGATTTGCGCTACTGCTGACACATTCATAATATCGTTGCCGGGATTGCCAATAACCTCTCCAAAAATCATTTTGGTATTGGGCTGAATTGCGCCTCGAATACCGTCGATATCCCGAGGTGAAACAAATGTGGTTTCGATTCCAAACCGAGACATGGTGTATTGCAGCAAGTTGTGTGAACCACCGTAGATTGCACTTGAGGCAACTATGTGGGAACCCGCGTTCATCATCGTGGCAATGGCGAGATGAAGAGCAGCCTGTCCACTCGCTGTTGCAATACCGCCCACACCATCTTCGAGTGCGGCTATCCGCTCTTCCAATACCGCTGTTGTCGGATTGGATAATCTCGAATAGGCATGACCAGGGCGTTCCATATTGAATAACGATGCTGCCTGGTCACTGTCTTTGAAGACGTAGCTGGCTGTTTGGTAAATTGGGACTGCGCGTGCACCATGAACGGGATCAGGACGCTGACCAGCGTGCAGCGCAAGTGTATCAAAACGGGTATTGACCGATCGAGCCATCAGAGTATTCGGGTTCTATCTAAACGTTGTGATTGAAACTGCCGAATTATACTCGTTTGAGTTTATATTCAGCATCAGTGATTATGATATTTTGTTGGAAAAGGGGATGCACTTCCGGTGTTGTTTGAGTTAAATTTGAAAAAAACCAAAGCTCAGACACAGCGTCGACTTCGCTTTCGCCATCGTCCTGAGTAAAATTAAAAACGGCTTTTTTTATGTCTGGGAGCTGTCGCACCAGCAGTGCGTGATTGTTTCTCCAGTGCAGCTGGAAGTCATCAAATGAAATATCCGGATTTCGTTTTAAAAGTATCATTACTTTAAACATGCCGACCTTCGAAAAATTGTTTGAACCGGTTTGGAGTGGGAATAGTAACTGGATCTAGCCCGGTTTTGTCCATATCCTTATAGGTATCTTCAGGATAGGTATCTTCAGGCAGGACAACAATTTTCGAATATCGGGTTGTGCCGACATTATCTTTTGGAAGTTGAATTAAGTTACTGTAACTGAATTGGAATTGACGGTAATATCATACCGTAAAAACTAACTGGGCCATAACGTTGTACGTACCTGAACACTTTACTTTTTCAGATTCATCCGATCCGCTAGAGTTTATTGGCCAATATAACTTCGGTGTGCTAACCGGTGCCACCACCGAGGGTTTACAAGTAACTCATCTATCTTTTTTGCTATCCGAACATGAACACAGAGCGTGTCTTCCGAGACATTTTGCGCGCGTGAACCACCATTGGCAGATACGCCCTGAATGTCGGCATCCTTATCAAGCCGAGCCGATCTGTAAAAGGTGTTGCATCCTTGTAGACAGTCCTAGGACTCGCCAGTTATTCTTAACGTTAACTAATTAATTGTCTCTAACTATTGAGGTTTCCATGTCAGAAGAAAAAGTTTATCCCGTAAAACAAGAAATTGCTCGTCAAGCGCATATTGATGATGCTCGATACCTTGAGATGTATCAGCAATCCATAGACGATCCGGAATCATTTTGGGCAGCCCAGGCCAACGAATTTGTCAGTTGGTCGAAGCCATGGGACAGGGTGATGTCAGTGGATTATCACAAAGCCGATATTCGCTGGTTTGAGGGGGCTGAGCTCAATGTTTGTTACAACTGTGTTGACAGACATCTGGAGACACGCGGTGACCAAACTGCAATTATTTGGGAGGGAGATGACCCAGATGTAGATAAATCAATTACTTATACAGAATTATTCGAGTTAGTTTGTAAGTTCTCGAATGTTCTCAAATCTCGAGGTGTTAAAAAGGGCGATCGAGTTTCGATCTATATGCCAATGATCCCTGAGGCCGCGGTAGCGATGCTTGCTTGCGCGAGAATTGGAGCAGTTCATTCGGTTGTTTTTGGCGGCTTTTCCCCGGATGCGCTGAAAGACCGCATACTCGATTCTGACTGTCAGGTCGTGATTACCGCAGACGAGGGTCCACGAGGCGGTAAAAATGTAGCGCTAAAAGACAACGTTGAAAAAGCTCTGGAAAGCTGCCCGAATGTACACACCACTATCGTCGTTCAGCGCACCGGGAATTCGGTGCCTGGCAATACAGAACGGGATGTCTGGTATCACGAAGCGATGACCGAAGCGTCAGCGGATTGCCCGGCTGAGCTGATGTCTTCGGAGGATCCGCTGTTTATTCTTTACACTTCCGGTTCTACTGGTAAACCCAAGGGGGTGCTCCATACCAGTGGCGGTTACCAGTTGTATGCCGCGATGACGCATAAATATGTTTTCGACTACCACGATGGCGAAATTTACTGGTGCACTGCGGATGTGGGCTGGGTAACAGGACACACTTATATCGTTTATGGGCCTCTGGCGAACGGGGCGACAACGATTATGTTTGAGGGTGTGCCGACCTACCCTGATGCAGGGCGTTTTTGGCAGGTAGTCGACAAGCACGATGTGAATATTTTCTATACTGCACCCACTGCGTTACGGGCGTTAATGGGGCAGGGCGATGAGCTGGTAAAACGGTCAGGCAGAAAGAGCCTGAAGATTCTGGGTACAGTGGGTGAACCGATCAACCCGGAAGCATGGGAGTGGTATTACCATGTGGTGGGAGATGAAAAATGCCCAATCGTCGATACGTGGTGGCAAACGGAAACGGGTGGAATTCTGATTACGCCTTTACCCGGCGCTACCAAATTAAAACCCGGATCGGCCACTCGACCATTTTTTGGAATTCAACCGGCATTAATGGATCCGGACGGTAACGAAATGGAAGGCGCCACCTCAGGTAACCTGATTATTAAGCAAAGTTGGCCGGGGCAAATGCGAACGATTTACGGTGATCATGATCGATTCATCGAAACCTATTTCAAAACCTATCCTGGCAGCTATTTTACCGGTGATGGGGCGAGACGCGATGAAGATGGATACTGGTGGATAACCGGCAGGGTTGATGATGTTATCAATGTCTCCGGCCACCGCATGGGTACCGCGGAAGTTGAAAGCGCATTGGTGCTTCATGAGGCTGTCGCTGAAGCCGCTGTTGTCGGCTATCCGCATGATATCAAAGGGCAGGGTATTTACGCTTACGTGACGCTTATGGTGGGAGTAGAGTCAACAGAGGAGCTAAGAAAGGACCTTGTCAGTCTGGTGCGTAAAGAAATTGGTCCAATCGCCAGCCCTGATGTTATTCAGTGGGCACCCGGGTTGCCGAAAACACGCTCGGGCAAAATAATGCGCAGAATCTTACGCAAAATAGCAGCCAATGAACTTGATAATCTGGGAGATACCAGTACTTTGGCAGACCCATCGGTTGTAGAAGAGCTGATTAGCAATCGAGCATCCTGGATGTAAGGTTTTTAGCTGGAGCGACGTGCCAAAACAGAATTTTCATTTTGACCGATTCTGAATCGGATTCATCCGAAATTATCTCAATCGCATATCGATCGAGGTTGCCGAAACCGGGCTTTTTCCTGATCTTCCTGCTGTTAACAGGCTGCAGTACATTACCGGATAATCTGGAAAAAAGTAAAAGCTGGTCTTATCCATCTCCTGAAAATATGGATGAGGCGTCTCCATATCGTACTGAACTCAACAATCATCCCAATAAATCCGGCGTATTGCTGCTGCATAGCGGTTTAGATGCTTTCGCCGGTCGTCTTGCGATGGTTTCGGCAGCCAAATCCACCATCGATTCTCAGTATTATCTAGATCCGCTTCACAATAGGGTCGAACATTTTTAGACACAAGTGTCCCTATCCATTTTTTCAAACTGTTTTCAAATTCATATTTGTGAGTGCTCCGACATTCTTGGCAATCATGTTTTGCTGTCGATTATTGCGATGAATATCCGCAAACAGTACCAGAAAAACCCTCATACAGCTAATTTTTCATTAGAAATCCGTATAAGCCTTGTATTTGATATCCGTTGGTTTATTGCCGAATCAAGTGAATCAGGTCCGCAGACTGCTCTGCATGCAGCCAATGGCCAGCGTTATTGATTATCCTGAATTTTGCTTTTGGAAAGTTTCTGAATATTTCGTTGTAATAGTCCGCGACAATATAATCCGAGTTTTCTCCTTTGATAAAGATAATAGGGGTATCGCACTGAGTCCCATTAGGATATCCAAAAATTTCCTGTTTTGCCTCCGCTATGGCAGCCAGATTGACTCTCCAACTAAAACCTGTCGCTGTTCGCTGTAAATTCTGCAGCAGGAACTGCCTAATGGGCAATGATGGGATGCTGAGCGAAAGAGCTATATCTGCCTCGCTGCGAGAGCGAATGGAGGCCAAGTCCAAAGATATCAACGACTCAATAAGATGATCGTGGTTGTGACCATACTGTACCGGAGCAATATCAACTATAAAAACTGAGGATACGCCAGGTACAAATTGCTGCAGCATTGCCATACAGGTTTTACCGCCCATGCTGTGCCCCAGCAAGTTCGGTTGTTGTAACTGGTTGTCCCGAATGTAGCGATTGAGATCTGCAGCCATATCCAGGTACGACATTGTGTCAGCCCAGGGAGACTGGCCGTGATTACGCAGATCAACACAATGAATGTAAAAATCTCCAGCTAGTGACTTTGCGATACTGCGCCAGTTACTAATAGAGCCAAAAAGTCCGTGAACAATAACTAGTGGTGGTTTGGAAGGTTCTCCAGTCACTTCGCTGTGTAGCAAGATCGTCATAAAACTAGTCCAAAATCGTTTATTTTTCTTTGAATTTCTATGTTAGTCGGCATACTATCGATTTCTTTCAGCCAGATCAATTTTCTATCAATTGATCAAAATAAATGGTAACTGCCCAGGTACCCTAAGGAATAATTCTTTTGCCTGAGGAATCCCGATGTGATTCATTAAGATTATGATTTTTTCAAACGCACCCAAAGGTTATGTTTCCGTTGAGGCTTATGAAGAGCTGAAGCAGAAGAATGCACAAACGATAGCCCTGCTTGTGGCTCGCATTGAAGACCTTGAGCGTCGCCTCAGCTTGAACAGCAGCAACAGTAGCAAGCCGCCTTCAAGCGACGGCCTAAAGAAGCCCAAGGCTGAACCCAGAACCAAAAGTCTGCGGAGAAAATCCGGTAAAAAGTCAGGCGGGCAGAAAGGCCACAAGGGAAGCACCCTGTGCCAAACGGCAGATCCCGATCATGTTGAAGATCACTTTCCTTCTGTCTGCGGGCAATGTGGCACACCGCTGTCGCCATCAATGGCAGAGGATTACGCCGCACGACAGGTGTTTGACCTGCCCGAGCCACAGCCCTTGGTGACAACGGAACACAGGGCACATATCTGCCTTTGCGGCCACTGTGGGGAAACAACCAAGGCGGCGTTTCCTCTGGAGGTGAAGGCACCCGTGCAGTACGGGCCACGCATTGCCGGAGTGGCAACATATCTCCAATGCGCCCATTTCCTGCCGGAAGACAGACTGGCGCAAATAATGGCCGATTTGTTCAATGCCCCTTTGGTTCCTGCCACTGTGGCCGCCATGAACCGCAAAGCATCAGAGCGGCTCAAGGGGGTTGCTTCTCACCTGCAGGATGTGATCGCCCAACAGGTCCACGTCAAACATCTTGACGAGACGGGTTTCCGGATTACGGGGTGCCTGCAATGGCTTCACGTTGCCTGTACACCGCTTCTGGCTTTCTACCAGGTCAGCAGCAAACGCGGTAATCTGTTATCCAATCTCACGGGCTGTATCGTGCATGATCATTGGCAGCCTTACTTCACGCTGGATGGTGTTACCCATGCGTTGTGCAATGCACACCATTTACGGGAACTGCAAGCGTTGGTCGAAATCGAACAGGAAGATTGGGCTGGTCAGATGCAAAGGCTACTGCGGCGTGCGCACCATGTCACACAGGCCGCGCGGGATAAGGGCGTGGCGGTTTCAACACCGCTTGTTGCGCTTATCAATCGGCGATACGACAGGATCATCACCGCAGCATTGGATTTCCATGAGGAATTGCCTCCACTCGTGCCGCCAAAACCCGGAAGACGGGGGCGCAAGAAGCAGCGGACAGGACATAATCTGGCGTTACGATTACGCGATCGCAAGGAAGGCACCCTACGCTTTCTGACAGATCCCGACGTACCCTTCACAAACAACGAAGCTGAACGCGACCTGCGGATGATGAAGTTACGCCAGAAAATATCGGGAGGGTTCAGGTCTGAACAAGGTGCAGAGGATTTTGCCACCCTGCGCAGCGTCATCACAACGGCGAGAAAACAAGGATGGAACATCATCGAAACACTGATGATGCCTGCCGATCAGATTATTGCAAAACTGAAATACGCTTAAAAACAACCTGGGCAGTTACAATAAATGAATAAAACTCCTGATAAATCGGATGCCGTTGAACAGATTGCCAAATCTGGTGAACGTAGCGGCGGTCGTCGCTCGAGGCGCGTTCAAAGAGCAAGTCAACTGGAAGATATGCTACCGCAACTGACCCGTGGCCTACCATTAACCGAGCCGCTCGATGAAGAACAGATTCATAAAATCGATAGCGCATCCATGGATATTCTGGAAGAGGTTGGTGTTATTTTCAGGGATCCGATTGCATTACAGGACTGGGCAAATGCTGGCGCCAAAGTAGAGGGGGAGTTGGTGAAATTTGATCGATTTCACATTCGGGAGTTAATCAGCACAATACCTGAAAACATTACCTATCATGCAAGAAACCCGGATAAAACGGTCAATATAGGCGGTAATCAATCCATTTTTGTACCCATGACGGGGGCACCTTATTTGCGTGATCTGGATGATGTGCGACGTAATCCGACGCTGGATGATTTGGCGAATTTCCATAAATTGGCGCATATGCTGCCCGCAATCCATTCATCGGCACATCATATCGTCGAGCCGATGGATCATCCGGTTGCCCACCGCCATTTACAAATAACCTATTCATCGATGAAATATTCCGATAAAACCTTTATGGGAATGACTACCTCGGGTAAAAATGGTGAAGACGTAATGGATATGTGCGCCATTTTATTTGGTGAGGAATATCTTGAAGAACATCCTGTAACTACTGGAAATTGCAATGGAAATTCTCCACTTGTCTGGGATGCGACAATGTTGGGTGCAATGCGGGCTTTTGTAAAGCGTAAACAACCGGTGCTTTGCTCGCCATTCGTATTGGGTGGAGCGAATACGCCGGCTTCCACGGTTCCAGCGGTGGTTCAATTAAATGCTGAGGCTTTATCGGCGCTTGCTTATACCCAAATTGTTCGACAAGGCGCACCCGCTATTTATGGACATTACTTATCAACGGTTTCCATGCAATCTGGCGCACCAATGGCCGGTACGCCAGAAATTAGTCTGATGAATTTCATGATTGGCCAACTGGCCAGATATTATGAAATTCCATGGCGTACCTCGAATACGCTCGGTGGCGCGAAAACCCTGGATGCGCAATCGGGCTATGAAAGCGCGTCGACCTTAATGACAGTATTATTGTCCGGTGCGCACTATATCTGGCATTCCGCTGGCTGGAATGAAGCGGGAATGCATTGTTCCATGGCTAAATTCGTCGTTGATGCGGAGCAGTGTGCGATGGGTTATCGAATGGCGGAAGGACTGCGCTGGGATGATTTTGACGAAGCGTTAGCTGCTGTGCGGGATATTGGTCCTGGCGGGCATTATTTAGGGCATCAGCATACTCTGGATAACTTTCAACGGGCATTTTTTATGCCCAAACTATTTGATAATAATTCCTACGAACAGTGGATCGCAGAAGGGAGTGTGGACACAACAGAACGGGCATTAAATTATGCTCGGCAGTTGCTGTCCGAATATCAGGAACCCAAACTTGATGAAGCGAAAAACGATGAGTTAGTTGACTATATCGCACGTCGAGAAAGGGAGATACCAGCAGAAGGCGGCCTAAACGAAACCCATTAGGCGAATTTAACCGAATTTTCAGTTCGGATAGAGTTCTTCAGGAGCAGGGGTTCCTGACTCAAAATAATCTATTGAAAGACTTAAACAAGAATATCTAATGATATTTATAACTTTACATAATATACATTATGCGTAGTATAGTAGTATATATGAGTTTATGTTTGGGGTAAGAATAAACAAATTTTGCTATTCAGTGAAATTATCTTAAACCGTAGTGCTGACTTGGATTGCAGTTAGTGGAAATAGTTGGTATTGGAGCTGAAATTACGATAAATAAAACAGCGAATAAGAAACGATCAGGAAGCAATAAGCAGCGTAAAATAAATGAAGCGGTAATATTGAACCTATACAAATACAAATACAAATACATTTATCTGTACGATTCAGGTATATTTAATTACGAAAAATCAATAAATTAGTAGAATAATTTAAAGCTATAAATTATATTAGAAAGGGCGGAAAGGTTTATCAAACCACCCTACTCTTTTGTACATGGCGAGGGTATGAAAAACAGTCTGTGAAGCTATTTGTAGCCGCTTGCAATATTTCGCAAATGCGCAATACGGTTTTGTGCTTCGATAAATATTCTGGCAACTTCTGGATATTGTTTCTTGATTTCAATTTCCAGATCGGTAATCGTCCGTTCAACTTCACCTGCTGAAATCGAATCATGAAAATCAAGGCTGATATTCAATAACACATCTTCAGGGCCCATATGCATTGTAAGAATCTCATTAATACTCAAAATATCGGATTCTTTCTGGAGAATTTTGCGAATTCCCTCAACCACTTCCCGACTTGCAGCTTCGCCGATTAATAATCCCTTACTTTCATACGCCAGTAGCATTGCCGTACAGCTCAAAATAATGCCAATGACAATTGATGCGATAGCATCAAATACAGGATTGCCAAGCCACTGAGTCAATAACAGCCCTATAAACGCTGCGATTAGCCCAAGCATTGCCGCGCTGTCTTCGAACAAAACAGTAAAAACTGTAGGGTCTTTGCTGACCTGAACGGCCTTGAAATAACCTAATTTACCTTTTCTGCGTCGAAACTCATTAAAGGCAATTGTCCACGCTACCCCTTCAAAAACCATCGCGATTGCCAGCACGATGTAATTGATATGGATATGTTTTACTTCTCGTGGATTGCCCAGCTTGTGAAAGCCTTCATATAGTGAAACACCCGCACCAATTGCGAAAATAAGGATTGCGACGACGAATGTCCAGAAATACAGTTCCATTCCGTATCCAAATGGATGCTGTTCATCTGCGGGTTTTGAGGACCGCTTCATGCCCCACAACAGCAATCCCTGATTACTGGTATCAACGATAGAGTGTACGGCTTCACTTAACATTGCAGAACTGCCTGTAATGGCGGATGCAATCATTTTGGTGATGGCAATGAACCCATTGCCAAGTAAAGCAGCGATAACGACCCACTGAGAGCCGGATTTTGGTTTCAACTAGGTAGGGTAAAAGAAGAGGTGGTGGAAAGGATATTCATCAGGATATGTCATATTGTCCCGTTTAATGAATCCGGTTGTCAAGTCGCAGTGGAATGAAGTCAACTGGCTGCGGGCAAACTGCCCTATTCCCAGTTATCGACCCAGGTTGCTCCCTGATCAAGGCTTTTTTCCCGATTGCCAGTATGGTTTACCCTATAACGAATGTCATCTGCTGGCAGGCAATCGCTCGTACCCAATGGTTGGGCAGTAACGGTATAGGTATTATTGCCAGACGGCCTCTGTGTGGAGAGTTGATAATGTCTCTCAGGGCTGGTTGATTGTACCGGGAGCAGCCCAATTGCACTGGCGTAGCTATTATTATCAAAGTAGAACTGTTCCTGCTCGTTGGCAATTCTCTCCAGGCTGATCATGGCGTCTGTCCGACAACCTTGCATAACGAATTCACGATAAGTTGGCACCGCTAATATCGTTAAAATACCCAGAACAGACAATACAACCATCAATTCTACAAGCGTAAATCCGAAATATTGACGATTACACATAGTTAATCGCGGACTATTCAAGTACTTCTCTCCACGAAACTCGAGTAGATGAGATATTGGTCGAGCTGACTGTAGTACCCTGTGTTTTCACTACGCCATGAGGAGTAACTTCGACCCCACCATTGCCGTCTTCGGAGTCATCTCCTCCATCACCACCCTGGTCATCATCGTATTCGCGGGTATGGCATTCCTGACCTTTGTCATTTTTATCTTTCTTATCTTTTTTGTTTTTTCCGCCGCCATCTTCTTCAGCATCGACACCGAGACCCCAACAGGATTTAACATTGACAGCGTCAAACGTATCAAGATCAAAGTGACCGCCAATTAAACCAGGATCAGTAAATGGCGAGTCAAAATCATCTTCATAAGTTGATTCACGTTTGAGGCCGTTTGTCACCAGGTTAACATCGAAACCACCATCGATATTAGCAATTCGTGGCGCTGAGACGATTCCGTGACCTAAATCAACGCTAATAGGAATACTACTGCTTTCCAGATCGTCTTCATCTATTTCGCCATCATTATCGATGTCCAGAAATTTTTCTGGGGGCGTACCGCCAGTAATATAATTGATGCCATTTAACCAGTTCCGACTGTTTTCCACGAGTGGATTAATCGAAGTGAACCCGATTCGTTTATCGCTGAGTGTCAAATCGGTGAGAATTCTTTCTCCCGGGTCCAGTTTAACCCGCCAGCCCACTGGGTCAGGAGTAGGATCGGTTCCTGACGACAGTGTTCGAACATCGCCATCAGAATTAGTGATGGGTGAATAAGTTTTCAAAGTGAAATTTGAGCTGGGAAAAACGCCGTGTCCTGAGGTGGGATCAGCATTGTCAAGAATACCGAACAGGCTGTCGCCGAAATTATAGGCCGCATCATCCTCTCCAAATATCCTGCCAGTTCCAAAAATAACCAGGACCTCTTCAGTCGGTAGAAGAGATACAATAGGTGGAGTCTGGATAACCAAATTGGTTGTATTGCCATCTGTATCGGTGCCGGTGACTTGGGCCAGCGGTAGTCCGTCAGCATCAGCTTTACTATCGCCATCATTGTAAAAAATAGTGGCGTCGAAATCGCCTCCCGAATCTACCGTCGTAAGATCAAACTTCCAGAGGCTTCCATCCGTATCGCCGGCATAAACGTAATCAATATCGCCGTCGAAATCAGCATCAAATAGTGTGGGAGAAAGTATTCCATTGTTCGCTGAAGCGCTCTCGACGACAACTTTGTCAATTACAGTGCCCGTTGTGATATCAACGAGATAAAGAGCAGCGGGTTCGACAGGGAGTGCCGAGTCTGTTTCATCTACGTCATCAATCCCATTGCCGTAAATTACCACCCATCTGCCATCATTAAGCTTTCCAATGACGGGCCGGCTGAACGAGTAGCCCAAGTTCGTATTTTCCCATAAAAACAGATCTTGCCCAGCTTCAGTTTCGTCGTCAGGTTCGGGGTCTGTCACATCAAGTGCGTAGATACTTCTGCCACCACTATTCAGTCCGCCTACGAGAATGGTCCGCCAGCATTCCGTAACTCCGGGGCACGCAGGAAAATTGCCTTTAGCGGCCATAATTGCAGGTGAACCATCGACAAAATAGGTTTGTTGATAGGCCTGATCGCTTAAGTGTTTCAGTCTTGGATAAACGCCCACGGGAATGAAGGCAAACGCTTCTGTGCCGGTCTCAGCCTCGAAGGCGTGCAGCATGCCGTCATTGGCGCCAGCATAAATCATCGGCTTTCGATCTTTGTTGTTGACCAGAAAAGTCAGATACTGCGGATCCGAGTATAGATTGACCGGCGGGCCGACATACTGAACCGCGGCGTGGACAAAATCGCCAAGCGGATAGTGAACTACAGTCCCTTTATGATCTTCCTTCTGGCGCTGACGAAATTTTCCTGCTTCAGATCCTTCATTATCAGATTTCCCGCGTAAATACGCCACTAGCTTATGACCGTTTGAATCGGTTTCGCCGTCTTCTACATCACTTCCCAGTATGTCGAGTTCATTTTGTAAAGTGGGCCCAAGATCATCCCAGACAAAGGGGACATTCTGTGTGAAGATAATTCGAAGATCGGGATCTGGTAATTGTTCATGCGCGCGCCAGGCTGCGGCATCGTCTGCACCCGGGCAACCCGCCGGGTTGCTGGAATCAACGCCAGTGACGTAACCGTCATCGTCAACTTCATCCTGACAAATTTTTCCCTCGCTGTTAATTTTTCGTGCGACTACATCTCCTGTATATTCGTCTGGCTCGAAGCGGGTTTCATAGATATATCCCCCAACATTGACCAGATTGGAAGGATTGACAGCGGGCTTTCCGATATTACCGTAGGGTCTCGCATCATCAAGCTCAATGCTGACACTGTAGGCAGTGATGGCACTTCCCATCATAATGACCATTAGTGTCAGTTTCCAAATCTTCAACATGTTCCCTGTTTTGGTTTTTACAATCGTCGTAAAGTTTTGATTATTGGTTTTCTTTTGCATGCGTTTTAATCCGGGCATGGCACGCCATCCAGTTTTAAACAACGTCGATATATTGTTTGCACCATCGTTTGTGCAGTCCCTGTTTCATCTTCAGCGTAAGAGGTAATCCGATAAATATGGATACGTTTCTGTAATTCTCCCGGGATTGTTCGTTGCCCCAGATATTCAACGTAATATTTTCCGTAACCATCTACGACCTGTACGCCGCTGCTTGCGTCCCAGTCTAATGAATGAATACTCGTTAACATGGCAGGCGCAAGGCTGGCGAGCGTTGCGTCGGGGCAATCTTTGATCGAGTTTAAACATGAAACCATCATGCTATCCCAGGTTGCCTCTCCCACCGAAGCCACAGACTCTGCGTTATTAAACGAAGTCTTTTTTTGCTGGAGATTCTGCGCCATAATGGTTTCGAGCCTTGCAGATCGCATGCCAGCAAGACCGATTGTTGTCATCAGCAGCACCATAATCATCGATATGGCGAGTACTGCACCGCTATTTCGGTGTTTTCCAAAGGATTTGGGTTGCGAAGCGCGCATTTATATCGTTCCATTATCCAGTGATGGATTTCTTAAGAATATTGTCCCGGAGAATACTTTTCGGTGGTATCCGTCTGCTTGGGTAACGGATTTATCTCCAATAGTGTACGTATGTGGATTGGTGTATCCCGTTACCGTGTTGGGGGAACGGACAAGGAGATCGATGCGTGCCGAAATTACCCTACTCCAGTCACCAACATCCGCGGGCGAAACATATCGATCCACGGTAAAATCTTCAGGAGAAGATAAATCCAGCCCAAACACGACTTGCATATCTTCGATATATTCAATTAAAGGCTCAGTTGTTGTACCGTCGGCACTCAGTGATTGCCGAACCAGCGTCGGAATCCCGTCATCGGAACAATCTGAACCGTTCATTATGCTGCAGGGACGTACGTAAAAAACGTTTGTTGAAAATTTGTAAGTTTCAGCGGGAAATTCAGTAACGTTCAGCAAAGTTTGCGTATTAATTGCGCCGTCTTCGCTAGCTCGAAAAACTTCGCCATCGGTTAGCGAGGTATAGAGATAGAGATGGTTTTCGATGATTTCACTGGCTACAATGGGCTCACTTTCCGTATGCCTTACCACGAGAACATCGGTATTGGCAATATAACTGCTCGCAGCGATGCAGCTTGCACTGTATGGATTGCTGTTGTTACTCGCAAAAATGGGTTGTGTCACGTTCGCGGCCCACGTTGTACCACCGCATCCATAACCAACTCCTGTCAGGGCATCCGTAGTTGACGTATCAATCGTCGAAGGCATTACGTTAATGCCGTAATACTTTGCCATTCTAATGTCTTCACCCAAAATCTGGATGGCGTATCTGCCGTTTTCCTGAATTTGCCGAGTCAGCGATTGGGTGCGGCTGGAGTGCTGGCTGTTTACATAAATCGACAGCACTGAACTGACAATCATGATGCTCATAATGGATGCAACCATCAGTTCAATCAGGGTTATACCCTTCTGCCTGCCAGAATGTTGAGCATAAGCCATCACAATCGAACGCTCATTTTGTAACATCGCAGGGTTTCGTCGGAACTGTCGCAGGGCTTCGAATAGCTTGCACCCACCGTTTCCTCATCTTGCTGTTCATTCCAGCTCACATTTACCTGATACGTGGATACAGTAACGTAGCTGATTGTTCCGAATCCGTTCGGCAACAGATCAGCATTTTGGGTATTCCAGGAAACGATATCAAAATTCGCGAGCTCCTGTGGAGTACAGGTACTACCTACAAGGCTGCAATTTTTAGAAAATGATTCTGGCGCCGGATCAACGTGGTAAAACCCGTCATTAACGCCCGTGGTGTTCGCACGCATACGATCAACCATATCACCGGCCTGAATCACGCTTTGGCTTCTTATATAAGCCTGATGATCAAATTTGGTACTTACATTCTGTAATGCAGCTAGCCCCATCATACTGGCAGTCAATAATGTGACTGAAACCATTACTTCAATCAGTGAAAACCCGTTTTGATGTGATGATTGAATCATTAGCTGTAATTCAATAATAGAACCGTAACTTGACCTGCAACTGACGTGGTTGCACGTCTGCCGCTCTCATTGGATGAGGAGGAATTGCAGAAATCAAGTAAAATTGGTGCTGTAGCAACGATATTTAAACGCCTGCGGGAGTTAATCTCAATCCTTTGCATCGCTTATAAGAGCGTATTTTTGAACGGCTACTTTCAGCTAGTTTTGATTTGGGGTATATGTTTTTGACACGACTTAAATAACGATGCGTCTGCAGGTCCCCAAACCTGACGAAGACATTTCCATGTAAATACAAGGGTATTTTTCCTTTTCATTGCGTCCATCCTGTTCCTTCTAATGATCCAATTTTAGTCCTATTGTTTTTCCATAACAATATAAACTGACCGTGTGTTCAGCGTGATTCTATAACAAATTGTAACAGTTTTATAGGGCTTAAACTCCTTGTAACGCGGTCGAAAGACGAGTTGAATTTGTCAGGAACCGGTTAATCCGATAGTAAATGCTTGCCAATTTGATCCTCAATAATTTCATTTCCAACGATGGCAGTGATATTTTGTCCCGGGCCCACCAGCCTTTGATCGGTTCGATATATAACCGTACCGGCGATTTCAGATTTTAAAGAGGTTCTAGCCAGATGTGGTGATTTCAGTGGATCCAGTATCTCAGCGACAGTCTCTCCTTTTGCCACCGTATCACCGCATTGCTTGTGGAACAGGACAACACCGCATTGCGTACTCTTGATATACAACTGCGATTCCAGAGGTGTTGCGGGGCACTTTAGTTTCGGTGGTTTTTGCGCAGGTCCTTCGATTGCACCCTGGTGAATCAGATACTGATATAGATTATTTGCATCCAGTTTTGCCTGCGAGTCACAAACGTCCGTCTTTCCGCGCAGTTCGATTGTACTGCCAAGACAACTGGGGGGGATGGGATTGTCAGGAAAAGCCTTGGCAAGCCGTTTCCATAACAAGCTAATGGATCCATCGAAACATTGAGTCGTATTGGAATCAACCAGATGGAGTTGGCACTGCAGAAAAGCACACAAGTCAGATTCCTTTTCTGGATGTGTCCCACCCGTATACAGGTAGAGAACCGCTTCGTTGTCACAATGTAAATCGATGCAATAATCAGCATCGTAAGATAATGAGAGCAATATCTTGCGATAGGCATCGCTTTCACTTGCATCCGGAAGCGCTGAAACTTCTTCAGCGATTGCTGTTCGGATGGTTTGGATATTATTTTCTGGATCATCTCCGAGCAGGTGCGCTATTTTATTTTTAACATCTGGAAAAAGATCAGGGAAATGACGGTTGTAGTTTTTCCCATCATTTTGATCCAGTCTGCCCGCAAGCATTCCCTGTATTCGCTGGCTCATCCCAATTGGATTCGCTACCGGAACCAGAACAATTTCTCCGAGAAATTTGCCTTCCGAAACAGCGGCATCCAGTAATTTTCTTAAATGATGCACAACAACTATTCCGGGTATCTCATCGGCATGAAGCGCGGTCTGTAAATAGATCTTTGGATGGCTCCCGGCATTACCATATCGTAAAACCGTCATACTTCGACTGGTACCTGGACCTGGCGAAGGCAGCGGGATACTTTGTTCCGAGTAATTCGACAGAGACGTTGGTTTTTTCATAGGTTTAAATCTGACAAGTTAGCTTCTGATTCTTCAGGAAATGCCCGAAAAAATCTATATACTTATTTTATTATAATGCTTCTGCAATTCACGCACTTTAATTTCGAACATGGCCCAAATTCTTATCGTTTCAAATACGCCGTCAGTGAACACTGAAAGGCTTCAACAAGTTGTTTGCGAAGCCTGCGCAGACGCTGCACTGGGAAATCATTTGGTTAGTGCGAAAACACCGCTGGATGCCGGTGCCGAAGATGTGATGGATTGTGACGGCATTATTCTGGGTACAACAGAAAACTTTGGATATATGAGTGGTGTGCTGAAAGACTTTTTCGAGCGAATCTATTATCCCTGTCTGGAAAATACCGAAGGTAAACCAGTTGGGCTGTATGTAAAAGGCGGGCTTGATGGTGAAGGTGCCAGAATCAGCGTCGAGAAAATTCTTACTGGATTACGCTGGAAAATGATATTGCCGGCATTGGTTTTGCGTGGAGAATATCAACCGGATTTTGAAAAACAGGTCCGTGAGCTAGGCATGACGATGGCAGCAGGGCTCGAAGCCGGAATATATTGATTTTCCTTGATTCAACCAAACCTGAATTCACATAATTATCCTTCTTTCCTGTACTTTATTCTGTTCCAGTCCACAACAGCCCGCGTTATCGTGATAATGGGGAGATTATCCTCGTTAGTGAGTCAATGAAAGGCTGGTAGATTCCACAAATTGTTGTGCTATTGTACACAGGGTCTGTCCAGTTGACGTAACGATATGGCAAACGCCAGATGGTCGCATTCTATCAGATCCGAATGGTTATTATCTGCGATGGTTCGAGCGAGCTTTAGTATACGGTGATAGCCCCTTGCAGAGAGTTTCAGGCGTGAAAATGCGGTTTCCAAAAGTTTGCTTTCATTTTTTCCTAATCTGCAGTATTTACCAATTTGTCTGGTTGTAATTTCACTATTCAAACATCCTTGCCGTTGATATTGTCGATCCTGGCAGGAAACAACCCTGCTTTTGATAAGGCTGCTTGGTTCCTCATTACCTTCATGTGATTCCAAATCAGAAAAGCACACCGAAGAAATTGAAATATGCATATCAATTCTGTCGAGAAACGGTCCCGATAATCGCCTGCGATATCGCTCAATCTGTTCAGGAGAACAATGGCACAAGCCAGAAGGGTCGCCCAGATATCCACAGTGACACGGATTCGCAGCCGCTATTAAAGTGAATGTGGCCGGAAATCGATGTTGGCCAGAAACTCTTGAAATATCAACATATCCCGATTCAAGCGGTTCACGCAATGAATCTAGGGTATGCCGGCTGAATTCGGTAAGTTCATCGAGGAACAAAACCCCATTGTGTGCCAGTGTAACTTCACCGGGCCTGGGATGGCTCCCTCCGCCGATTAGTGCTGCGTAAGATGCGCTGTGATGCGGTGCACGGAATGGGCGAGTTCGCCATTGTTTCAGATTTAGACGGTGAGTAGTTAACGATCGAATTGCGATATTCTCAATAGCCTGATCCTCGGCGAGATCAGGCAGGATTCCTGGAAATCGCTGTGCTAACATGGTTTTTCCCGATCCAGGTGCCCCCATCATTAACAGGCCATGATTGCCCGCAGCAGATATTTCCAGTGCTTTCTTGGCCATGGTCTGACCTACGACTTCTTGCATATCGGCGTAAACAGGTGCCTTCGATTGAAAAGGTGTACTTGTCAGTTTTTTGAGGCTATTTTCTCGTAGCTGCGCTGTTAATTGTCCGAGTGTTGTAACCGGAAACAGATCAATATTTTTAATCAGAGACGCTTCTTCTGCTGACTTCTGTGGCAACACTAAACCTGTTGCAGCACTGCGCATTGACAGAGCAGTAATTATTCCGCCGCTTACCGCTCGTACCTCTCCACTCAAAGCAAGCTCGCCGATAAATACTTTGTTTAATGTTGATTCTGCTGGAATCTGATTTGATGCTGCCAGAACACCTATGGCAATAGGTAAATCAAACCGACCGCCCTCTTTGGGTAGATCTGCGGGTGCCAGATTTACAGAAATTCGATTCGTCGGAAATTCAAATCCAGAATTCAGGATTGCCGATCTCACCCGGTCCTTGCTTTCCTTAACCGCTGTTTCAGGCAAGCCTACTATGGAAAAAGACGGCAGTCCTCTGGAAATATGGACTTCGACGATAACGGTTAATGCGTCGAAGCCACACGGTGCTTTACTGAAAATGGTAGATAGTGTCATGGTTCCTCCCTGGAAAATGAATTTAGTCCTTTATTCGTTAACTTTGATTATGTTTCTCGATACTATTAAAAAATACCGGCAATGGCAAAAGACTTTGTTGGTAGATTCGTTAGGCTATTTGTCCGTTCTGGATTCAAGTTCGATCAATTGTTTTTCCAGTTCATCCAGTCTTTTCTGCGTACGTTGAAGAATTTTTTCCTGGATGTCAAATTCTTCACGAGTGACCAACTCCATTTTGTCCAAACCGTTTCGAATAGCCGTTTGTACAGCGCTTTTTGTATCTTCAGCCAATTGATCTGGTAGGGCCGACTCAAGGCTTTCAAACAGCTTATTGATTGTTGTTTTCACTCTGCAACAAGCATTTCAACAAATGCGGCGTCTTTTGCGCGTGAAAACCAAATTTTGAATTGTTCCTGAGACTTGCGTCTAAATACCTCGCTATATGCTTGGCTTCGGGCAAGTTCCTCGGCGATATCTTTTTTCCTGCGTTCCTGAACCTGAATGATATGAAAGCCAAACCGGGTCTGTACCGGGTTGCTAATTTCATTTATCGCTAACGCGAGGCTCGCCGCTTCAAATGGTTTGGCGGTTTCTCCGGGATTGACCCAGCCTAATTCTCCGCCCTCGGTCGCGCTTGATTCATCGTCAGAATGGAGTCGCGCAATTTGGGGAAATTTAGCGCCCTGAGCGAGCTCAGCGACTAACTTTTGGGCGTACTTTTGGGCTTCAGCGTCGGTCAGGCTTTTGCGGCGCGGGCTGACGAGGATATGCCTGATATTTTGTTGTGTAACCATCTTCAGATTACCTTCCTTTGAGTGAATTTTTAGAATATGCAGACCATTTTCACTTTGAATGATTTCCGTAACTCCGCCAATGGGTGTCTGACGTAAGGCTTGTAAGAATATATCCGGTAATTGATCTTCCTTTCGCCACCCCAGATATCCTCCTCCTTCGCGATTCTCTCCATCGGAAAAATCTTCAACTGCTTTAGAAAAATCCATGCCGGAGTTTATTGCGTTTGCAATATTCTGCATATTTTCGAGTTCAGACGCTGCCTGTTCTTCTGATTTTTCAGCAGCAGAGACAAATAAGTGCGAGAGCTCGTAGGTTTCGTCCGTGGCATAAAGTTCTCTGTGAGCTTTTAAATGGTAATCAACCTCCTGTTCGCTTACCGAAAGTCTTGAATTGATTACGAGGTCCGTTAAACGGCGTATCAGAATTTGTTCCTTAATGCTTCTTTCAAATTCCTGTTTGGATATTCCGCTATCGTGGAGCTGAGAGAACAATTGGTCAGTGGGCATGTCATTTTGACTAGCCATATCCCTAATTGTCAACGTTACATCGGATTGATCAACGGTAATTCCCTGCTGTCTGGCGATTTGGGTTTGCAAGCGTTCGTCTACCAGCGCCTTAAGTATATTCACATCTACACCAGACGGCGCTTTAGCGAGTTCGCTATTTTGCAGTCGTGCGCGATTAAATCGTGCTTGATATTCAGCATAGGTTATCGCTTCGTCATTCACGATTGCGATAACCTTATCCAATCCTACTGTTGCAGCGTTTACCGATGCTGAAATCAGTAGTGCGAGCGAAACCAGAAAACGTGTCAGCATAAAAGAATCTTAATGATGGAATTTAACTACTTAACAAAACTTACAGGCTGGAGCTGAGTTTTCCTAAGTCATCCAGTTCAAAGGTGACAATAAACCGATTTTTGTAGTCGCCGCGGCTCAGGTATCGTTGCGCAACAAAACCGAGTGCCCAGCAGCATCCGTCATAAGCAAGGCCAATTTCAGATGAGCGAATTTCGCTGTCTTCCAGCGAGTAGTCAACTCTTGCATTGGACTGCCATTTAGCCCCAAGCGGCGCTTCTACTCTGAGGTTGAGTTGTTCGCTGGAATTAAATTCCTCGTCAGTGCTGCTATAGCTTATAGAGCCGCTCCTTCTGTTGGAGTGAAAATAATCTGCTGAAAAGGAAACGTAATCCAGATTATTGTCATCAGCGGCCCATCGACCAAATCCGCGAAGGCTCCAGTCATCAGTAACGTTACCTGATATCTCTGCAAGAAAATCGGAATTATCATCTGTTTCAGCTTCCGAATTTGCGGTTAGGCCGACTTCCCGATCAGCAAAATAGAAAACCTGACCGATACTGATTTTAAACTTTTCCAATCCTGAATCGTCATTAATAAACCGGCTGGTAAGTCCAACAGAAAGCTGTTCGGTATCACCTACTCTGTCACCGCCAAAGAAGCGATTTTTACGAAAAAAGTGGGAAAAACTGCTGCTGCTGCCGTCAGCCGTATCAAAATTTGGAAAATCCTCCTGGTCGAGCTCATCAGGGATGTTCACATAAAACAAACGGGGTTCGAGTGTCTGCAAATAAATATTCTCAGGGCGTTTTATTAACCGTTCGAATATCAATTTGGAATCAATGCTGGCAATGGGCATGACTTCTCTAGGTGAAGAATCCCCTGTCGGGTTATTGTCCAGCGAATAACTAATCGACTGAAAAGAAACCATTGGTTTGAGGTAGCCATAGATTTCTTCAAGTGGCATTCCCAGATACGGCTTAATTCGCAATCGGGTTCCATCTACGCGGGTAGAATCGTCATGGCTGTAATTAACGACTTCTGAATCAAGTCCGTAGGCAAACAACCCCAGATCCTGTTCTTTTACATTAAACATGACTCTGGGCAAGCGTTCGTACGGCTGTCCGGAAATACTGACATCTTGGTTGACCCGTTCGTAGGCCGATAACTCTGTTCGGAAACGAATAATGTCGCCAAAATAATCAACACGGGCTCTTTGCGGTATGTAGGTTGCCGAAGCCACATCGACATCACTGGAAAAATCAGTCAGGTAACGGGTATCAGAAACGTCCTGCAGATCAATATCAGCTTCCCAGTCATCGTTAAATTTGGTTTCGTTGAAAAAGCTGATAGCATGCCGATCATCGTCGAATACATTATCTCCCGGTAGGTATTCTGCACGGATATCGCCTTTAGACCGTTCTGTCAGGTAACGAAATTCACCGAATAGTTGAAAACCGCGATGACTCAGAACCCTGGGCGTGATGGTGGCATCATATTGCGGGTCGATGTTGATGTAGTAAGGTACTTCGATAATATAACCAGATTCCTTTTCGTAACCAATTCCCGGGAACAGAAAGCCAGTTTTTCTTTGATCATTAATTGGAAATGAAACTTTAGGAAAGTAAAAAATCGGAACTTTTTTAAATTTTACCGTCATATTTTCCGCAGTGCCGATCCCTTCAATGTGATCGAGTTCAATCTGCTTGGCAGACAACAAGACAGAATTATCGCCCTCAGCGCAGGTTGTTAAAGTTGCATTGTGAAGTGTCTGAAACTCTTTTCCTTCAAAATCGATTGTTTCTGCGGTGGCACGAGCGCGCACGTAGGTGTTGTCATCGACAACAGGTTCTTCAAGCTCTTCTGAATCCAGTTGAATAGTTTTGTTTCGGAAAGGCGCGAACATTGAATAATTTTCTTCAAAATTATAGTGTTCACGTGTTGTGAAATACGGGCTGTCATCAGCGAATCGCATAGTTGCATTTTGTGCAGTACCGATAAATGTATCAACTTCAAGTTCCAATTCCTCCGCTGATATTTCATCTCCATTACCAGTATAAAATATGACGTTACCTTTTGCTCCTGCCGCATAACTATCCTTATTGAAGTCAATCTCATCAGCAAATACACCGCGATCTCCCTGCACTACCTGGGCATTACCCAACAGCTTGATAATGTTATCTCCCTCAGTTTGAATTTCATCGCCTTCAATATTTGTTGGCTGATATTCATTATCTCCTTTCGGTGCGTCAGAGAGAATTTGAGGAATATCAATTAAGCCCGGTGTACAGATTTCTGTACCCGCAAATCCCAAATCTCCGTTTCCGGATTGCGCCAGTGATTTTTGATATGGAGCGGTTGCTGTTGCCAACACCATCAGAGAAGAGCATGTAACAGCAGAGAGATTTTTTATCATATTTTTTTGATGCTTGATGTTATCGAGAACACAGGCGATTATAGAGTTTTGAAGTTTCATAATCCAACGATTGAAGCAACTAATTCTCAATTTACCATAGGTTTAAAAAATGTCGATACAGGCGATGATTCTTGCTGCGGGTAAAGGTGAGCGACTCCGACCGCTCACGGAAACCCTTCCCAAGCCACTGATTGATGTTGGAAACGCGATGTTGATTGAACATCATCTCATTAAACTCGCCAATTCAAACTTCACCAATATTATTATAAATGTTTCCTATCTATATGAATTGATAGAAAATAAATTAGGTGATGGTCGACAATACGAATTGAACATTTCCTACTCCCGGGAAATTGGCGGAGCATTTGGAACTGCAGCTGGAATCGCGAATGCGCTTCCCCTGTTTAACAGTGATAGCTTGCTGGTGATAAACGGTGATATATACACTGATTACAACTTTGCCAATATTTCAATTGCGGATAATTCATTAGCGCACCTGATTCTGGTTCCGAATCCTCCCCACAACCCTTTGGGCGACTTTGCGTTTAAGAATGGCAATGTGACAAATGACAAAAACGAGGGAGAAAATTGCTGGACATTTTCAGGAATTGGCTGTTATCGAAAAGAAGTATTTGATGATTTACCGGCAGATACTCGTGAATTAGCTCCGGTGTTACGTGATCTGATTGATAAAAATCAGGCAACTGCAGAAATACATGATTCGTTATGGATTGATGTTGGCACAATTGAACGGTTGGAATCTGCCCGAATTGCTGCAGTTGATTCCAAATCGTGAAGCTAATTCTGTCCAGTCAATAAATTGAAATGTCGGATTAAGCGAGATCGAAAACCATGCTGTACTTGCTGAATCGGTATATCCTTCCGATAATTCGAAACTTGTGTGACTTCCATATCAGCCCGTCCGCAAGTCACGATTGACTCAAAAGGCGATAGATCCATATTCACATTTAGGCTCAAACCGTGATAGCAGCAGCCTTTTCGAATTCTGAAGCCCATCGCCGCTATTTTTTTTCCATCGACATAAATTCCTGGCGCACCTTTTAACCGTTCTCCCTGAATACCGTAATCTCTGAGGCATTCGATACACAGCGTTTCAATGGTTTGGACCAGGGATTTCGGGCCTATTCCCAGGCGTTTGATATCCAATAGGAAATATACAACCAGTTGACCGGGACCATGATATGTCATCTGACCACCGCGATCTGAGTGAATAACCGGAATATCGCGGTGCATGTCACTAACAGGCTCATAACAACTCGTGCCTTGAGTAAAAACAGCGGGATGTTGAAGAAACCATATCTGGTCTTCGCTGCTTTGGGATCGGTTGTCGGTAAATGCCTGCATATTTTTCCAGACAGACAAATACTCCTGCGTACCCAGATCAAGTAGATTCAAAATGAAAGCAAATCTATGTGACGACGCGGCTAAATGACCATGACGACATCTGGATGGGCAGACAATTTGGTAAATAACGCATCCATTTGAATCTTGTCTTGAGCCGTGATTTTGCAGCTGTAGGATTGATACTTGCCTTTTCTGCTTTGCTTTGTGTTAACCGAGAGCACATCCTCTGCAGGGATGTCTTTTAATAAAACGTCTTTAACGAATTCCAGATTATTTTCATGATGATTGAGAAAAATTTTCACCTCGATCTCGCATGGAAACACCATTCCCTCCGGTCGTTTCACTGGTTCTTTCTGGTGGGGCATGATGTTCTAAAATATTAGCTGTTTTAGTGAATCGAGCAACTGTGAATACCACGGACCTTCACCGTAGCCCTGGTTAACCTGCAGCGGAGCCTTGAGAACGGGAACAGAATCGTATTTGACTTCAATCCAGCCTGCCTGAGTATTTTCTGAAACCGGCGCTTCCAGACTATCGGGTAAATCGAGTGCCGCTGATAACAGATCTTTCTTACCTTTCGGATAGATAATAGCCAACGGTTTTGAAACACCAATACTGGCTTCAGGTTGTGTACCCATCCACAATGGAATCGACTTAACCTGATCTCCCGGGCTGTACACGACCAACCCATCATAGGCTCCATATCCATATTTCAACAACGACTGAACCTCATTGGCGCGTGCAGTCCGGCTTTCTGAACCCGTTACCGTGGCAACGAATCGAATACCGTCTCGTTTCGCGGTACCGATCAAACAGTATCCCGCATTTTTGGTGTAGCCTGTTTTAATACCATCAACAGTAGGGTCTCTGGAAAGCAGCAGGTTTCTGTTACCCTGGGTAATTTCATTATAGGTATATTCCGGAACGGAATAGTACTCGTATAATTTAGGAAAACGGCGAATTAATGCAATGGACAAAATGGTCATGTCTCTTGCTGAACTGTAGTGGTTTTCAGCGGGTAAACCACTGCTATTGATGAAGTTGGAGTTTGTCATTCCCAATTTCGATGCTGTCAGGTTCATCCTTGCGGCAAAACCCTCTTCCGTCCCACCAATGTGTTCTGCCAGTGCCACTGCCGCGTCATTGCCTGATTGAATGATCAATCCTTGTATGAGCTGTTCGATTGTAACGTGGGTGTCCACCCGGATAAACATTTTGGAGCCACCTGTCTTCCAGGCTTTTTCGCTGACGTATACCTGATCCTGCATTTTTACTTCGCCGTTCCCCAAAGCCTCGAATACCAGATAACTGGTCATCAATTTGGTTAGACTTGCAGGCTCAATTTGTACCTCAGCATCTTTGCTGCCGAGAATCCAACCCGTTTCAAAGTCGGCCAAAATCCAGCTTTTAACATCCGGTGACGGCAAAGGAACTTCCGCTCGGATCGTTTCTGGAATATCGATTAATGTTGAAAACCCCGTTGTCGGTTGTCCGAAAAACAGGGTCAATCCGAGATACACGGAGATACATACGGATACGACAGATTTCTGTTTGGTTGGATATTTCTTCATATCTGGATTGATTTTATGCAAGTTGCTATTGTGACGTATTGTGAGGGTTAGTGTAATCCATCGATATTAATCATTACTTAACAAGAACCAGACTATTTTGCTCCAGAATGACATCCAGTTTTTTCATTGAGTTCAGAGCGCTGTCAATATTGTCGAATGGCCCTACTCTAACCCGGTAAGGTGGGTTTCCCGAAAATTGCTGCTGATTGGACAAGGGGTATACAGGAAACCCTGCATTACTGAGGCGTTTTCTCATGGTCATAACATTACTCTCATCGTTGTATGCCCCGATCTGGATAAAATAGGAATCGGTCGTTCCTCCAGCGGTACCAGACTGGGTTTGATACTCGGTTTCGGGTTCTGACGATTGTTCTGAGTTGCTGCCAACGGCCAATACAGACGGATCGATTGCCGCGATTGTAACTTTACCGGTACCCGCGTTCGCGATACCGATTTTGTGCGCAGCTGCATACGATAAATCAATAATTCGGCCATGCAGAAAAGGCCCTCTATCATTAACTTTTACGACGATAGTCTTAGCATTTTCCAGAGAAGTGACGCGAACATAGGTTGGTAGCGGTAAGGTCGGATGAGCGGCAGTCATCTTCCAGATATCGTAAGTTTCACCACTTGATGTCCGTCTGCCGTGGAATTTCTTGCCGTACCATGACGCAATGCCGGTTTCTGTAAATCCCGTTGAAGATTTTAGGGGGATGAATTGTTTACCAAGTGCGGTATAGGGTTTGTTGCCAGTTTTGCTGAGCGGCTCTGCCTTGGGAATGGCATCCGGAATGGAGTCGTAGTCCCTTGTTTCATCAGGCGGGCTATCTCCGCCATAATATCCGCCGTCACTTTTTTTTGTTTTACCGCCGCCGCAAGCGGATAGCAGCAGGCAGAGCAATATAATTAACCACGGCTTGGACTGTATGCGGGGCATTTATCTTATTGCGAGAATTTCCCGGGATAATTCGGTAACCGCCATGGCGTAATTGGTGCTTGGGTTGTAACGGGTAATGGCATAAAAATTATTGTATGCAATAAAATATTGTTTTCCATCTTCCAGTGTTAACGAAACCAACGCAGCTTTCTCACTGCCGTTTTCAGGGTTAAAGTTGATTCCCGCGTCTACAAATCCATCTCGGTAATAATTTAATTTGGCTTTCTTGCTGACCCACGATTTCGCCTGTTCCGGCAGCGCATCGTTGACCGCTGCAAATATAACCTGATCTTTCTTCCAGCCATGAACCGTCAGATAATTGGCAACACTACCGATGGCATCTGCCGTTTCATTAACCAGATCCCGTTTTCCATTTCCATTGAAATCTACCGAATACGCTTTGTAACTGCTTGGCATAAATTGCGGAATCCCGATTGCGCCGGCAAACGAGCCTACAACCGAATCCGCAGAAATACTTTCCTGGCGTGTCATATTCAAAAAAGTTCTTAACTCTGCGGTAAAAAATTTGCTTCTTCGTGGATAAGCCGCGGACAGCGTAACCAAACTGTTAAGAACGCTTTTATCCCCGATACGTGTGCCGTAATGTGTTTCAACACCGATCAGCGCAACAATCACTTCTGGTGGAACGCCGTATTCCTGCTGAGCTCGGAGAAGAATTTTTTCGTAGGTGTTCCAGAATTTTACGCCCAGACTAATGCGGTTATCATTGATGAAAAGATTGCGGTACTTATACCAGGGAAGCGCTTCCCATTGTTTAGCCATCAGTTGGATGGTCTTATTGTCGATACTTGCGCCTGACAAAATTTTGATTAGTTCTGATTCAGGATATCCATCCTCAGAGGACATGGTTGAAACCAGGTTCTTTAGCACGGGATAATCGTCAACATTGAGCGCTGATACTTGAGGCGCGACCATCAAACTACCGACCAGCAGCGCGGTACGTAGAGGCAGAATACGATCTTTAATTGGCATTAACGTTTACCTGGAAATGGTTTGTTTTTTGAAATACTCATTAAAATTCCAAAACCTATCATTAGGGTTACCATTGAAGTGCCTCCGTAACTGAGTAATGGTAAGGGCACACCAACCACCGGTAATATGCCGGATACCATACCGATATTAACGAAAACGTAAAAGAAAAACGTCGCAGACAAACCGCCAGCTAATAATCTTGAGTAAGTATCCTGGGCGTAAAAAGCAATCATCAATCCGCGAATAACCAAAAACAAATAAAGTCCGAGCAGGATGATTACGCCAATTAGGCCAAATTCTTCAGCGTATACGGCAAAAATAAAATCGGTGCTCCGTTCTGGAATGAACTCAAGTTGTGACTGAGTCCCGGCAAGCCAGCCTTTTCCTTTAACTCCTCCGGATCCAATGGCAATGATTGATTGAATGGTGTGATAGCCCGCGCCCAGTGGGTCCGACCAGGGGTCAAACAAGGTTAAAACGCGACGCCTTTGATAGTCATGCAGAACAAATACCCACATTATCGGAGCCGCTGACAGCGCGAGGAAAACGACTGTCACAATCAGTTTCCAGCTCACACCAGCAAGAAATATAACGACAATTCCCGTTAACGCGATTAACAATGCTGTACCAAGGTCCGGCTGTAGTATAACCAATGCACTGGGAACCAGTATCACCAGTAGTGCCAACACCAAAAAAACCGGCCTTGGAGGAAGCGGCGAACGAGTTAGAACCCACGCAACCATCATTGGTATCGCAATTTTCATTATTTCTGCGGGCTGAAAACGAAACAATCCAAGGTCAATCCAGCGTTGAGCACCTTTTCCGATGATTCCCACGGCAAGTACGACAAAAAGCAACCCTAGCCCTGCCAGATATAGATGCATTGACCAACGTGCCAGGGAGGACGGTGGAATGCGCGAAAATAGAAGCATCAGCAGGAATGCAAAGCCCGCGCGGATTCCATGTTTGTTAAGTTGGTCAATGTTTTCGCCCCCTGCGCTGTATAAAACCACCAGGCTAATCCCTACGAGCATGAGGATAACCGTTAAAAGCGGATAGTCGATATACGAATGCGTTTCAGAGTTCATCCGTTGTCCGCAATGGATAGCGGGGATTGGCTATCCCTTATCGGATAAACCGTACTGTCTTCGCCGCCTTCGGGTTCTTCTTCAGGTTGATTTTGTAAAGGGAGTCTTTGGGTTAAGTAGTAATTTATCAGTTTACCGGCTATAGGTGCTGCTGTTCGACTGCCGCTCCCGGCGTGCTCGACGACCACTGCGATGGCAATTTTCGGGTTGTCTACCGGGGCAAAGCCGACGAATAAAGAATGATCCTTGTGGATTTTTGCTGTGTTTTCTTCATCATAAGTCTGGTTTTGAGCGATGCTCTTAACCTGGGCTGTGCCAGTTTTTCCAGCCATTTCATAGCTGATTCCGTGGGATAACCGCCGTGCGGTTCCTCGTTTTCCATGAACCACATCCCGCATACTGGAAATAACCTGTTCGTAAAAATCATCCTGCCGGAGTTTTTCTTCACCAATTAATTTAGGCTCAATGGGTTCACGAATTTGGCTTTGCGGATGTTCAACTGCGGAAAGGAATTTTGGCGTAATCTTTTTTCCTCTATTCGCTAGCGTTGCTGTGGCTGCGGCAAGCTGTAACGGTGTTACCAGCATATAACCCTGCCCTATTCCAGTAATGACAGTTTCACCTGGATACCATGGTTGTCCTCGAACTGATTTTTTCCATTTGCGAGAAGGCATCAGCCCAGAAGGTTCGCCGAGCAGATCGATTCCCGTCTGTTGACCAAAGCCAAATCGGCTCATACCTTCGTGCAACCGGTCAATTCCCAGCTGTTTGGCCAAACGATAAAAATAGACATCGCAGGACTGGACAATACTGTCATGACCATTCAGTAATCCATGCCCGGACTTTTTCCAGCATCGATAACGATGACTGTGGCCTGGCAAGCTGTACCATCCTGGACAGAAGCTTTTAGTGTTATGACTTACGCCATTTTCCATTCCCACCAAAGACATGAATCCTTTTATGGTTGAACCTGGTGCATATCGCCCGTACAGGGCTCGGTTTAAAAGCGGCCTGTTAATTGATGCACGTAGTTCAGAATAGGCGTTTTTGCTTATCCCGTTTACAAACGAATTTGGATCATATGCAGGGAAACTGGCAAAGGCCAACACCTCCCCTGTTTCCGGTTCGATCGCAACAACAGACCCTTCAAAACCTTCCAGCGCTTCGACACTTTTCCTTTGAAGTTCAATATCCAGGCTAAGGTGGATTGTTTTGCCCGTATCAGGCGGGGTTTGCTCAAGCTGTCGCACAATTTTCCCGTGGGCGTTTGTTTCTACTCGAGTGACACCGGAGGTCCCTAACAATACATCTTCATAGTAAGCTTCTATCCCGTTCTTTCCAATGTACTCCATTCCTCGATAGACTTTATTGTCGATGGTTTCCAGGTCGTCTGTGCTAATCCTGCCAACGTAACCGACAACGTGAGAGCTGAGCTCCGCCTGGGGGTAATAACGCTGCAGCCTGGCCGTGAGTTCTGCGCCTGGATAGCGATGTTGGTTAATTGCCAATACCGCTGCTTCAGCTTCTCCGAGGTTGGCTTTCAAGGTTTGCCGTTCAAAGGATGGTCGCTTTTTCAATAATGCCTGGAATTGCTCAATATCTGCCTGGGTTAATTCAATAAATTGGGATAGCTCATCCAGTAGACCGTTCATATCCTCTACTTTGTCAGGCAGAATTTCGAGGTTATAGACTCGGAAATTTTGAGCCAATGCAACACCGTTTCGATCGTATATCAATCCCCTGACTGGAGGCAGCGAATACAGATCGATCCGATTATTCTGTGCTAGGGTGGAGAATTTTTGATACTGATAAATCTGCAAATAACCAAGACGCCAGACTAATAAAGCTAGCAGAACTACGACGGTTGCAATGAGAAACAGGATTCGCCCATGGATCAATCGACTTTCATTGAGATAGTCTCGTATAGGTATCATTAGCGGATCCCCTTTTTATGGCGTAACTGTCGCAATAAGATGTAGATCACTGGCCACAGAAGCGCAGAGGTTAAAGCAGATTGCCAATAGTGGAGGGTAACCGTTGAACCCGAAATGATTTGAGCAATCCAAACGGTTATTCCGATATCGACTGATGCCACCATGAATACGATAATACATTGTTGCCATAGATCGTACAAGCGAAGCCGGCGGTGTGCAGATACAGCAATCAGGGCAACAAATGCTTTAGCGATGGCGTGCTGCCCGAGAATTGAGTAATAAAGAATGTCCAGTATTAATCCCATGCACCATCCCCAGCCTACGCCGACACGCTGTGGTAAGGCAAGGCTCCAGTAGAATAATACCAGCAGAACCCAATCTGGTTTTGCGAATTCCATCCATTCCGGATATCTGAGCAGATTTAATATACAAGCAATGGTTAAGGTGATAACGATCGCTAGCACCGGGGATGTTGAATTATTCGAGCGTGCCATTTTCCTGCTCGTTCAGATGAGGTGGCCGTGGGTTGCTGATGTAATCCGTATTCCACAATAGCAAAACCTCTTTGGTAAACCCGATTTTTGCCGTCGTCTCTGCAGTTATCTTTAGAAAAGCCTCGTTCGCATCTTTTACCACGTCGGTGACAATGGCGACTTGATACCCCATGGGAAATCGCCCACCGATTCCCGAAGTTACCAGCAGATCGCCATTTCGAATATCCGCTTGCGCTTCAAGGTAAGGTACTAAAATCCGGTCAGCTTTGCCGGAGCCATGCACAATAGTGCGCAGACCATTTCGTTGTACTTGTACCGGTAAACCGTGGCTGGCATCGGTTATGAGCGTGACAACACTGCTACGGTAACCGGCCTTGGAAACTTGTCCAAGGACACCGTCGGGCGAAATCGCCGGTTGCCCGAGGTAAACGCCTGATTCAATTCCGCGGTTGACGATAATGGTTTGGTTAAAGGGTTCGACACCAAAATTAACCATTTCTGACAGGATCACTTCATCGCTCGAACGTCGGCTGGATGAAAGCAGCTTTGCTAATCTTTCGTTTTCTTTCTCAATGGATTCGAAGCGCTGAAGTTTTGCCTCCAGCACAATCTGCCGCTGTTTTAAACGCTGGTAATCATCGTGCAGAGACTTATCAGGGTAATACTGGTCCAGCGTTTCAGAGAGGGTTTGCGGGAGCCTGATTATATTTTCGACAGGTATATTAAGGACGGAAAACACGACACGGACTGGTTTGATCAGTTGGCTTTTATGATCGACGATCATCAGTCCAATGGAGAGGACAAGCAGAACAGAAAACCGGAAAAATGGAGATCCCTGACTATTGCTCATGATTTTTCCGGGCAGTCAGCATTGCCTGCAGCACCGATGCGGTTTACCGCTGAAAATAAGTAAAGAATCTGGGTTGCGGCAAAGGCGTGTAAGTCCCCCATCCTCTTTGATTCAGGTACGAATAGATTGACCGATAATATTATTTGCCAAATTAACCGTCGCCTGCAAATACATCGCCCAGCACATCCATTTCTTCCAGCGCACGACCGCAGCCGTGCACAACGCATGTTAGCGGTTCTTCTGCGACCACAACGGGTAAACCTATATCCTGCATTAAGCGGCGGTCCATATCACGTAATAACGCACCGCCGCCCGCGATAACCATTCCCTTTTCACCTATGTCAGCGCTGAGTTCTGGCGGAGTTTTTTCTAGTGCCTGACGGATTGCCTGTACGATTTGATCCAGAGAGTCACTGATTGCTTCGTATATTTCCTCACTGCTGATAACCAGACTGCGTGACATGCCTTCAGCGATATCCCGGCCCTTGATTTCCATTTCCTTATGCTCGGATTCAGACCAGGCAGCACCAATATTTTGCTTAACTCTTTCTGCCGTCGCCTCTCCAATAAGAACGCCGTGTCTCCTTCTAATATAGTTAATGATGGCTTCATCAAATGAATCTCCAGCTACTCGAAGGGAATTGGAATACACCATTCCACCCAGTGACAGGATTCCAACCTCGGTAGTTCCGCCGCCGATATCTACGACCATCGAACCTGTGGGTTCAGCGACCGGGAGATTTGCACCAATGGCCACCGCCATGGGTTCTTCGATTAAATAAACTTCCCTTGCCCCAGCACTGGTAGCCGATTCCCGAATAGCGCGTCGCTCTACCTGGGTTGATCCGCAGGGAACGCAAATGATGATTCGCGGGCTGGAAAAAAATTTGTTCTCCTGTACTCTGCGAATAAAATACTTCAGCATATCCTCTGTTACGTTGAAATCAGCAATTACGCCATCTTTCATTGGTCGAATTGCCTGGATTGATCCTGGAGTCCGGCCGAGCATCAATTTCGCATCCCGGCCGACTGCGAGAACACTTTTCCCGGAGCCGTTCCCATTGCCCGTATTTTTGATGGCTACAACTGAAGGTTCGTTTAAAATAATTCCCTTGCCTCGAACGTAGATAAGGGTGTTAGCGGTTCCGAGATCGATCGCCAGATCGTTTGAAAAGAAGCCAATAAGGCGTTTTAGCATTGTGAATTCAAGTAATAAAGAGGTAAAAAAAGTGGCAGAATCTGCCTCAAAATAACGGCCGTAGCATAACAATCCGACCAATACTATTCAACCGCACAATCCTATGGTAAGTTAATGCGTTTTTAGTGGTAGGAAACTTGGATATTCCAGAGAAATATGTCATTTACAACAGATCAAATTAACGAAATTTCGCGATTAGCGCGATTAAGAATCGATGATGAAGAAGCTCAGGCTTACGCCGAACAGCTTAACCGTATTATGCGGCTGGTCGAACAAATGGATCAGATTGATACCATGGGTATTGAACCGATGTCACATCCTCAGGATGCAGCACTAAGATTACGTGCAGATGAGGTGACCAAAGAGAATCATCGCGAAGAATTTCAATCCATTGCACCCGATTGCGAAAACGGCTTGTATCTGGTTCCCAAAGTTATCGACTAACAGGGTTATATTAATGCACAACAAGACCCTGAAGCAGCACAGTCACTCGCTGCAAAACAAGGCGTATTCCAGCACCGAGTTAACACAGCATTTTCTCGATCGAATTAATCGGCATAGTGATTTAAATGCATTCGTAACGGTTACTTCTGAAGTGGCATTGTCACAGGCTAAAAACGCTGATGAACGCCTTGCGAAAGGTGAAAAAGGAAATCTGCTCGGTATTCCCATGGCCCACAAGGATCTGTTTTGTACAAAAGACGTTTTGACTACCTGCGGTTCAAAAATTCTGAATAACTTTGTATCACCTTACGACGCTACGGTTGTAAAAATGCTTAATGGTGAAGGCATGGTGACGTTAGGTAAGACGAATATGGATGAATTCGCTATGGGGTCTTCCAGCGAGACCAGTTTTTATGGCGTTGTCAAAAACCCCTGGAATCCAGAATGTGTTCCCGGTGGCAGCTCTGGAGGTTCCGCGGCAGCGGTTGCTGCAAGAATGGCACCCGTTGCAACAGCGACGGATACCGGAGGATCCATTCGGCAGCCAGCCGCATTTTCCGGACTCAGTGGTATTAAGCCGAGTTACGGCCGGGTTTCGCGATATGGCATGATTGCATTTGCATCGTCCCTGGATCAAGGCGGTGTTTTAGCCACCACCACAGAAGATTGCACCGCAATTTTGCAAGCCATGTCCGGATTCGATCCAAATGATTCGACTTCACTTGACCTTGAAGTACCGGATTATTCGCAACAATTGAATACTTCTCTGCAAGGTAAAACCATTGGACTGCCGAAGGAGTTTTTTGGAGAAGGTGTGAGCAACGAAGTCGCTAATGCGATTTCAGAAGCTATTTCGGTGTTTCAGGGTATGGGTGCCAATACGGTTAATGTGGATCTTCCAAATAGTGAGGTCGGTATCCCCTGCTACTACGTTTTAGCGCCGGCAGAAGCATCATCCAACCTGTCGCGATTTGACGGCGTACGCTACGGACATCGAAGCGATCAATTTGACGACCTGAATGACATGTACGAGCGAACCCGTGCGCAAGGATTTGGTGAAGAAGTGAAACGACGAATTATGATCGGAACCTACGTATTATCATCCGGATACTACGATGCCTACTATATTAAGGCGCAAAAACTGCGAAGGATGATCGCTAATGATTTTTCCACCGCATTTGAAAAATGTGATTTTATCCTGGGCCCAACCACACCCGGTACGGCATTTGCGATTGGAGAGAAAAATGATGATCCGGTTGCGATGTATCTGAATGATATTTTTACCAATTCCGCAAACCTTGCAGGACTGCCAGCAATGTCTGTACCGTCAGGATTTGACAGCAATGATCTGCCGATTGGCTTGCACCTCATCGGTCGATATCTCGATGAATCAACAATATTGAACGCTGCTTATCAATATCAGCAGGAAACGGATTGGCATCAACGCATTCCGGGAGGATTTGAATAATGAATTGGGAAGTCGTGATTGGTTTGGAGGTCCACGTTCAGCTACAGACCAAAAGTAAAATCTTCAGCGGCGCATCAACAGTGTATGGTGCAGAACCCAATACCCAGGCCTGTGACGTTAGCATTGCGCTACCTGGTGTATTGCCTGTAATGAACCGGGAGGCTGCTTTTCTTGCGGTCAAGTTTGGGTTGGGGATAGGTGCGGAAATTAACCGCAGTTCGGTGTTTGCACGAAAAAATTACTTCTATCCTGACCTTCCAAAAGGCTACCAGATCAGTCAGTTTGAACTGCCGATTGTTGGCAAGGGACAGTTGGAGATTGACGTAGACGGCAATAAAAAGGGGATCGGTATTACCAGAGCGCATCTGGAAGAAGATGCGGGAAAATCTTTGCATGAGGATTTTCACGGTATGACCGGCATAGATCTCAACCGCGCTGGTACCCCCTTGTTGGAAATTGTTTCTGATCCTGATATGCGATCGGCTAAAGAAGCGGTCGCCTACCTTAAGAAACTGCACACTTTGGTTCGATATCTGGGAATTTCCGATGGCAACATGCAGGAAGGATCTTTTCGCTGCGACGCCAATGTATCAATTCGTCCTCTCGGTCAAGCTGAATTTGGGACACGGGCGGAACTCAAAAATATAAACTCATTCCGATTCGTGGAAAAGGCGATTGATTTTGAAGTGGAAAGACAGATTGACCTGCTTGAAGACGGCGGCAAAGTCGTTCAGGAAACCCGATTGTATGATTCTGATCGTGATGAGACTCGGTCAATGCGGTCAAAAGAAGAGGCACATGACTATCGCTATTTCCCCGATCCGGATTTACCGCAGATGATCCTCGAGGAAAGTTTCATCGAACAGGTTCGGGATAGCTTGCCTGAGCTGCCCGAAGTACGTAAAAACCGATTTCAGAGTGATTACCAACTGACTGAAGAGGATGCTCAAAAACTGCTAACCGATAGAGCGACCGCTAATTATTTCGAGGAAGTGTGTGGATCGTGTAAAGCTGATGCAAAAACAGTCGCAAACTGGATTAATGGTGATTTACTGGCAGCGCTTCACAATGATGCTATTGAAATAAGCCAATCCTCTGTTAAAAGTCAAACCCTGTCTGATTTGCTGAACCGAATTGCGGACCACACCATTTCAGGAAAAATTGCGAAGGAAGTTTTTTCGATCCTTTGGCTGTCAGATAAGTCAGTGGATGATGTGATTGAAGAGAAAGGGTTAAAACAGATCACTGATAGTGGAGCGATCGAAAGTATCGTTGATGAGGTATTGGAAAGTAGCACTGACCAGATTAAGCAATATCGAGATGGCAACGAAAAAGTTTTTGGATATTTTGTTGGTCAGGTTATGAAATTGTCCCAGGGTAAAGCCAACCCTAAACAAGTTAACGAATTCCTGCGAAATAAACTCGACTAAATTAGTGAAGTATTGTAAAAGGCAGTGCGTGCGGGTCCGTAGCTCAGCTGGATAGAGTACCTGGCTTCGAACCAGGTGGTCGGGGGTTCGAGTCCCTCCGGGCCCGCCATTTTTAAATGGGATTATTTTTACTATGGTCGGATTTCGACCAACCAATGTTGGCATGAAAACAGAAACAGACTTGCTACATTTCACCGTGGTTTTTTCGTTTTGGGCCTACTTGTATTGGTGATTTTCTCGAACCTGATCTATCTATCCGTTAGTGAAAGAAAGCGCAAAATTATAGTGGCCATTAGAGATGTACTGGGTACCGTGTATGAAGCGTCATATTGCTCGATATCAACCACTACCCGGTGAAGAACTACGGGAGTACTTCAGGAAGAACGGGCAGAGAGCAGCAAATCAGGGGCGCTAATCGAAAGATGGATTCGTTTTTTGTGCGGCTTGCACGATAGAGGCGTTTATTTTCGTGGAATAAATTTTAGTAACGTACTGCTGTGTCCAGACGGTGAATTTGGGCTCATTGATGTCGGTAGCGTTTCATTCAAAAACAAGCCGTTGGATCCTGAACTGCGTGCCAGAAATTTAAAGCATCCATTGGCTTATCGTGCAGATCGAGACAGCTTAATTGAGTACGGGCTTGACCGGTTCATCAGAACCTATATTGGTGAAACGAAATTTGCTAGTAAGCAGCAAGATCAATTCCTGCGTAAACTCCGTAAACAGCATTTGTTATTTCGGGACATCCCCGATTAAACATCAGTCAGATTATTCGGCTTTTAGTCAGTTATCCAATGACAGAACCTCGTCAATTAGTGCTTGCATCATCCTCGCCGTATCGAAAAGAAATTTTGACACGGTCAGGACTCCCATTTTGTAGCGAGCCCCCCGACATTGATGAAACACCTCATCGGAAAGAAACTGCCGTAGAGTTGGTTCGACGTCTGTCAATAGAAAAAGCCAAAGCGCTCAAAGAGCAATTTTCCAATTCGCTGATAATTGGTTCTGATCAGGTGGCAGAATGTCAGGGTGTAATCATGGGAAAACCAGCAGACAGAGGTGCCGCGATTGATCAAATTCAGAGCGCTTCCGGGGGGGCTGTCACTCTCTATACCGGATTAGCGCTTCACAATACTGAAACACATCGAACCCAGGCGACAGTGGAAACTTATCAGGTAAATTACCGCGCTCTGAATAAAAAAGAAATTGAAGACTATATTGATTCAGAACAGCCTTTTGATTGCTGCGGCAGTTTAAAAGTGGAAGGCGCAGGAATAGCACTGCTTGAATCAATAACAGGAAACGATCCCAATACACTTATGGGGTTGCCTTTATTGAAATTACTTCAGTTTCTTCGGAACGAAAACTTCCCTACTCCATTTGCCAAATAATATGCCGATTTTATCTGGTTAGTTCACCTTCAATAAATTGACCTTTACGAATACGATTAATTCTGTCGCGAACTGAAGCGGCGGCTTCAAACTCCAGGTTTTTAGCATATGCATACATTTCCTTTTCCAGCTTTTTTAAAAGTTTCCCTAAATCTTTTGGTGATTGCTTAAAGTATTCTTCCTCTGCGTCTGCAACGGCATCCATATCAGGCCGATCGTTCCATTGGCTGTCGTTCGCCGTAATCCCATCTATAATATCTTTTACGGGCCTGATTATACTCTTCGGTGTAATTTTATTGTCCAGATTATGTTGGTGTTGTTTCGTGCGCCTTCTTTCGGTTTCGTCCAACGCTTGTTTAATCGAATTGGTTTCACGGTCAGCGTACAAAATAACCTTTCCATGGATATTTCTTGCTGCCCTGCCGATAGTCTGGATTAAAGACCGGGTAGAACGCAGGAATCCTTCTTTATCCGCATCGAGAATGGCGACCAGAGAGACTTCAGGTATATCAAGCCCTTCCCGCAATAGATTAATGCCAACCAATACATCAAACACGCCTTTACGAAGATCGCGAATGATTTCAACTCGCTCGATGGTATCAATGTCTGAATGCAGATATCGTACTCGAATGTTGTGTTCGTGTAGATATTCCGTTAAATCCTCAGCCATTCGTTTGGTGAGCGTAGTCACCAGCACACGTTCGTTTTTCGCAGCCTTTTCATTAGCCTCTGACAATAAATCGTCGACCTGAAACTCCACAGGGCGAATTTCAATTTCTGGGTCGAGCAGTCCGGTTGGTCTTACAACCTGCTCAATCACATCAGGTGCACGGGAAGACTCGTAATCAGCGGGTGTTGCTGAAACGAAAACAACCTGCGGCAGCAAGTTTTCGAACTCTTCAAATCGAAGTGGCCGGTTGTCCATTGCTGACGGTAATCTAAATCCGTATTCCACAAGCGTTTTCTTTCTGGAATGATCGCCTTTGTACATAGCACCCAGTTGTGGAATCGTAGCGTGACTTTCATCGATAAACACCAGCGCATTGTCCGGTAGATAATCCATTAGCGTGGGCGGCGGCATACCGTGGCTTCTCCCGGACAGATAGCTCGAATAATTCTCGATTCCGTTGCAGTAGCCCAATTCGCGCATCATTTCGAGATCATAAAGCGTGCGTTGCTCCAAACGTTGTGCTTCTACCAGCTTGCCTTCATTTCTCAATATGGATAAACGATCGCGCAGCTCATCCCTGATATCGTCAATGATGGCGAGAATTGTTTCTCTGGCGGTAACGTAATGGCTTTTTGGATAAACCGTGATTCGATTCAGATGCTCTTCAACACCGCCAGTAAGCGGGTCAAATTTTGAGATATTTTCGATCTCATCGCCAAACAATTCGATACGTATCGCCAGCCTTTCTGATTCTGCCGGATAAATATCGATTACATCTCCACGTACTCGAAACGTACTTCGGCGGAGCTCCAGATCATTTCGAGTGTATTGCAGTTCGGCCAGCCTTTTCAGAATTGCACGCTGATCAATTTGATCCCCTTTTTTTACATGCAGGATCATTCCATGGTAGGCAGCAGGGTCTCCCAACCCATAAATGGCGGACACGGTTCCTACAATAATGACATCAGTACGCTCCAGCAAGGCTTTGGTGGCAGAGAGCCGCATCTGATCGATGTGATCGTTTACCGAGGCATCTTTTTCGATGTAGGTATCTGAGCTTGGAACGTATGCCTCAGGTTGATAGTAATCGTAGTAAGACACGAAATATTCAACCGCATTATTGGGGAAAAAATCTCTCATTTCCGAATACAGTTGAGCGGCCAGCGTTTTGTTATGGGCGAGTATCAGTGCGGGTTTACTGGTTTGCTTGATCACATTGGCCATGGTGAAGGTTTTGCCGGAGCCGGTTACGCCCAAAAGTGTTTGAAAAGCCTCGCCATTGTTGATCCCATCAACCAGAGATTCAATTGCAAGGGGTTGGTCACCCGCTGGCAGGTAATCACTTTTTAGTTGGTAATTTTGTGTATCACGCATTGATTAATTAGTGTATGTGAACTGGCTCACATTTTCTTTCAGCAAAAGTCAGTAGAATTCTTACAAACGTAAAGACCGGATATTGTAATAAAACATGACTGGAAAGGATTCTGGCTTGACATTAATGGAATTGTTGATATCACTCGGTATCGTCAGTATCGTTACATTTATGATTGTACCGTCGTTCGTCTCTATGATTGATAACGTTAGAGGGTATCAGGCGATCCATAAACTCAAGAACTCACTGGTTTTAGCCAGAAGTGAAGCCATTAAACGAAATCGAACGGTTCGAATCTGCCCCAGTCAAGATGGCTCAAGTTGCACTAAATCACTATACTGGGAGTCAGGGTGGATTATATATCTCGAAGGCAATAGTATCTATCGGCAACCGGTGGATGAAGTTATCCTGCGTGGATCAGCGGTTAAAGGCTTGATTATGCGTAAGAATGGGAATGAGAAAACGGTGAAGTTCAGCTCAGTCGGCGCAATTGGACTGGGTAGGTCATTTTCATTGTGCTCAGCGCTGAAAGGTTTACCAATCCGCAGAATCGTGCTTTCACGAACCGGTCGAATCAGATTGGCCAGTAATCAAATCCAGTGTAGCTAGCAAGTCGGTTTTTTCACTGAGTTTCTGCCCGTAATCGCTTGACCAGAATCGCCTCTACCCTTAGTATCGCGTGCTCTCTTCCCCAGTAGCTCAGTTGGTAGAGCAGGTGACTGTTAATCACCTTGTCGGCAGTTCGAGTCTGTCCTGGGGAGCCAAATAAAATAAAGACTTGCATGGATAACGAAACCATAGCCGATTATGTTTTTAGCCTTGTCGTGTAATATTACCATTCCTTTTGATGCCAAAGGCTCAGAAAATGCCAATGAACAGTACAACGCAGCGATTAAAGGTACTATTAGTCGAATCATGGTTTAGCCCTCTTTTTCACCTCGGAACATTCTTGTCGGTACACTACAATCAGATATTCACCTGACTACATCATATTTTGCTTGAAATTTGGGGGACGGAATACGTGTTTCAGGCTAGATAAATATGCGTTTTGGGATTGCGGTTCCCATCGCGGTTATGTCGGCTAACCCGATGAATTTTTCTTCTGGAGAATACACTCTAGACAATCCTGGATCCGCTTGTTCAGGTATTTGTACCATACGCCCCTGACAAATATCGGTTATCAAATCGGATGTTAGATTGATCCTGGGCAGGTGCAGCAAAGCCTGGTCGGTTGGTGTAAGACTGTTTCGGCATTCCAAAATATCCGTCATATTTTCCAGTTGATGTGGCGTGACTGCATCAGCGATAGAAAAACTGCCCACGGCCGTTCTTCGCAGTTCATCAACATGGGCGCCAGTTTCGAGTTGCTGTCCAATATCCTGGGCTAAACTTCTGATATAGAACCCTTTCGAACAAGTAACACTTAGTTTTAATCTCGGTGAGTCAAAAGAAAGTATCGATAATTCATAAACCGTTACGGTTCTTGGCGCTCTTTCAACGGTTATTCCCTTTCTGGCAAGCTTGTATAAAGGTTGACCATCCCTTTTTAGTGCAGAGTGCATTGGCGGGATTTGTTGTATCGTTCCCTGAAAACGTTCGAGAACCTCTCTGATTGCGGCAAGTTCAACTAAAACCGGGGATCTGTTAATTACCTCGCCCTCGCGGTCACCGCTGTCTGTTTCGACTCCCAAAATGATGTCAACTTCATAGGTTTTGTCTGAGCCCAAAAGAAGTTCCGAAACTTTAGTTGCTTTTCCAAAACATAGCGGTAGTAGTCCCGTCGCAATTGGATCCAGGCTTCCTGTATGTCCGGCTTTTTGCGCATTGAGCAGCCGTTTAGCCTTCTGCAAGGCAAAATTTGAGGATATATCTGTGGGCTTGTCGAGAAGCAGTATACCGTCAACGGGGTCCCCTTTTCGACGACGCCCCCTACTCATTACCTTTATTTAGCTTCTCAATTAAAGTCGACATCTCCATTCCACGCTTCAAGCTGCTGTCGTATTTAAAGGTGAGCGCAGGTGTTGTGCGTATTTCCAGTACTTTGCTTAACCTAAAACGTAAAAACGAAGCGGATTTATTGAGTAACTTTTCCAGTACTTTGGGATCCTGCTCTGTCTGAATGCTGGAAAAATATGCTGTGGATTGCTTCAAATCCCGACTGACGGTTACAGAGGTCAAGGTAACCGAGTTAATTCTATTATCGTTCAAGTCGTGTGATATTAATGTTGCAAGCTCACGCTTCATCAGTTCCGCGACCCGACGCGTTCTATCTACTTCTTGCATGTTTTAATCCAGACTAACGGATTGCTTGGCGGTGGAATAGCTTATTGAAACGGCAGGTGCAAACTATAATTGCTGCGCAGTTTGCACTACTTGAAAAACTTCAATTTGATCGCCAACCTTAATATCATTATAGTCTTTAATACCGATTCCACATTCATAGCCGGATTTAACTTCGTTGACATCATCCTTAAATCGGCGAAGCGAATCAATTGCACCTTCAAATATGACGATATTTTCTCGAAGAATTCGCACAGGCAGGTTTCGTTTGACTAACCCTTCCGTCACGTAACAACCTGCAATAGCACCAATTTTGGGGGCTCGAAATACATCACGAACCTCAACCAGTCCAACCTGTTGTTCTTTCGATATGGGCGAAAGTAAACCAGACATATTCGCCTTTACAGTATCGACCACATCGTAGATCACATTATGATAAAAAACCTGTATTCTTTCGGATTCAATTGTTTTTCGAGCAGTAGCATCTGCACGGACGTTAAATCCAAAAATGATTGCATCAGCTGCCATAGCCAGATTCACGTCAGATTCATTTATGCCGCCAACCATTCCATGAATGACATTTACAGACACCTCATCTACGGACATTTTAATCAAGCTTTCACGCAGGGCCTCGACGGATCCCTGGACGTCTGCTTTAACAAGAATGTTGAGCGTTTTGACATCGCCCTCCTCCATTTTGTTAAACATACTTTCCAGTTTTGCTTTTTGCTGTTGAGCCAGCTTTACTTCCTTTGATTTACCCTGACGATTGGTTGCAATCTCCCGGGCTTTGCGTTCGTCACTCACCACGATAAGGTCATCACCCGCAATAGGGACACCGGACAGCCCCTGTATTTCAACGGGTGTTGAGGGTCCCGCACTCTTTATATTAGCGCCGGTATCATCAGTAATCACCCTAACGCGTCCGGTTTCCTTACCGGCTAGAATGATATCGCCCTGACTTAACTTGCCTCGCTGTACCAAAATGGTCGCCACCGGACCGCGACCCTTGTCGAGTCGCGCTTCAACCACCAGACCAGCGGCAGCGCCGCTGGCACGGGCTTTTAAATCAGCCACTTCGGCCTGCAGCAGAACAGATTCAAGTAACTCATCGATACCCTGACCGGTTATTGCCGAAACTTCGTTCATCAAGGTTTCACCACCCCACTCTTCGGGAATGACCTCGTGGTTGGTCAGTTCCTGTTTAACTCTATCCGGGTCGGCTTGTTCCCGATCAATTTTATTAATCGCAACGATGAGCGGCACTCCTGCTGCCTTGGCGTGATTAATGGATTCAATCGTTTGGGGTTTAACCCCATCGTCAGCGGCAACCACAAGTATGACCAAATCAGTTGCTTTGGCACCGCGCGCGCGCATAGCTGAGAAGGCTTCGTGGCCAGGTGTATCCAGAAAACAGATTTCCTGATCGTTAACATTTACCTTGTAAGCCCCGATGTGCTGGGTGATGCCGCCCGCTTCGCCGGCAACTACTTTGGCATTTCGTAAATAGTCGAGCAATGATGTTTTTCCATGATCAACATGCCCCATAACCGTCACCACCGGCGGTCTCGGAAGATGTGAAGATTCATCTTCATCTGCAACCAGGATAGCTTCAGGATCTTCTTCATCCGCTGCGCGTGCGATATGCCCCATTTCTTCAACCAGCAGAATGGCGGTATCCTGATCCAGTAATTGGTTGATTGTCACCATAGAACCCATATCCATCATTGCCTTGATTACTTCTCCGGCCTTTATCGACATGGCCTGAGCTAATTCACCGACGGTCACTGTTTCCGGGATAACAACCTCATGAACAACGGGTGCTGTTGGTTTTTCGAATGCATGTTGATCCGCTATGGAAGAAGAAATATTTCCGGGCTTGCGCGTTGGTGAGCGTCGCAGTTTGTTTTTCCTTTTCTTGGTCGCATGGAGTTCTTCACGACCTCCGCCGCTTCGGCCCCGTTTGCCCTTCTTAGCGCGTTTGGGTTTGTCTGCTTTTAGAGCTTCTGCAGGTTTCGCAGCAGCCGGGGCTGGATCAGGTGTTGCGGCAGCAGCCAGTGCAGCTTCTGCTTCAATTCGTGCACGTTCAGCTTCTTTTTCTTGTTCGGCGATGCGCTCTTCTTCTCTGGCTTTTTGCTCTTCCAATAAGCGGTTTTCTTCTTCCAGACGTGATTTTTCCTGCTCTTGTTGAACACGCGACTTTTCTTCCTTGATACGAAGCTTTTCAGCTTCTACCTTGGCTTCTTTGGCTACAGTTTCTGCCTGTTCGGCTTCGAGAACGCTGCGCTTTACAAATCTTCTACGTTTTTTTATTTCGACGTGAACTGTGCGTGCGGCGCCGGTACGTGAGGTTTGTCTGATTTCGTCAGTGGTTTTTTGTTTCAGTGAAACCCTGCCTCTGGTTGATTGCTTTTCTGCGCCGCCGCCTTTAAGAAACTGAAGCAGCAAAATCTTTTCGTCGCCTTCGAGTAAATCATCTTTCGTTTTTCCAGCAATACCTGCCTGTTCCAGTTGATCCAGCAGTTTTTCTATGCTGATACCAATCTGTTTGGCAAAGCTGTCAATCGTTACTTTGGACATTTATCTTTCCCGACCTAATTAAAATTTCGGTTTACTCTTCAAACCAGGGTGCACGAGCAGTCATAATAAGTTCTCTCGCACGTTGCTCTTCCATTTCTACAATTTCCAGCACTTCATCTGTGGCACAATCTGCTAAATCTTCCATTGTACGCACACCGCCCGCAGCCAGTGCACGTGCAGTTTCTTCATCCATTCCATCCATTGTCAATAAATCTTCAGCAGGTTCGCGTTCTTCTTGCATCGCGATAGCGCTTGTTAACAGATTATCCTGCGCTCGACTTCGTAACTCATCGACCATTTCTTCTTCGAATTCTTCAATTTCAAGCAATTCCTGTTTAGGTACATAGGCGATTTCTTCCAGCGTGTTGAAACCTTCCTGAGCCAGAATTGCAGCCATATTTTCATCGATATCGAGTTGATTCATAAATCTCCCGATGAGCTCTTGTTGTTCTGCAACCTGCTTGTCCAGCGCATCCTTATCCGTCATCAGGTTTAGCTCCCAGCCGGTTAACTCGGATGCCAGTCGTACGTTTTGACCGCCTCGGCCAATTGCTCTAGACAAGTTTTCCTCGGTTACCACGATGTCCATCGATTTCAATTCTTCATCCACAAAGATTGACTCAACTTCAGCTGGAGACAAAGCCTGAATTACAAATTCGGCAATGTTGTCTGACCAGACAATAATATCAACGCGTTCTCCAGCGATTTCATTGGAAACACTTTGCACACGCGAACCGCGAATACCGACACAGGAGCCGACCGGATCAATACTGGAATCGTTGGTTTTTACCGCAATTTTTGCACGCGACCCAGGGTCACGAGCCGCCGCAAGAATTTCAATAATGCCGTCACCGACTTCCGGAACTTCTAGTTTGAACAATTCGATCAAAAACTGGGGCGAGAGTCGGGTCAGGATTAACTGAGGACCACGAGCTTCAAGATCAATTTCTTTTAGCAGCGCACGAATGCGATCACCTGGACGTAATCCTTCGCGTGGAATAATACCGTTCTTCGGTAACATCGCTTCAGCATCGCCCAGATCAACAACAGCATTACCGTGGTCGAGTCGTTTTACCGTACCGGAGATCAATGTACCGAACTTGTCCCGGTAACGCTCGGCAACCTGATGTCGTTCCGCTTCACGCACTTTCTGCATGATGACCTGTTTTGCTGCCTGGGCTGCGATTCGCCCAAACTCGACACGTTCCATTGGCTCTTCGATGATATCTTCGACATTCAATTCTGCATCTGTTTCTCTGGCTTCCGTTAATGGTATCTGCCGATCCGGGAATTCATGCTCATCTTCATCAGCGATAACTTCCCAAACCCGAAACGAATCATAATCTCCGGTATCGCGATGAATGCTGACGCGAGCATCTATATCTCCTGGATGCCATTTTTTAGTCGCGGTAGCCAGAGCGGCTTCTATTGCGTTATAGATGATTTCCTTATCGAGTTCTTTGTCTCGGGAAACCACTTCGGCCATCATTAGTATTTCGTTATTTGAAATCGCCATGAGTCTTTATCTGTCTTTGAAATTATCTATACGTAAATTTATTGACGCCATTATTACTTTGGTGTCAGAAAACCGGATTTAGCCGTGCTGAATCCATATCTTTAAATGGGAGTTCATAACTTTCACCGTCAACTTCCACAACCACTTGCTCGTCATCAGCTTCGATCATTTGCCCGGTAAATTTTCTTCGTCCAAGCACGTACGAATGCATTATGATTTTTGCTTCATCTCCCAGATGAAGCTTGAAGTGCTCAGGTTTAACCAGAGGACGATCAATTCCAGGTGATGAAACTTCGAGCAGGTACTCGGAACTAACCGGATCCTCAACATCGAGGATTGCGCTGATGTGCCGACTAACGGTTTCACAGTCATCGATCTGAATGCCGCCGGGGGTGTCAATATAGATTCTCAAGACTACCTGCTTTGCTTGATTTCCAATCTCGATCAGCACGAGTTCATAGCCCAAATCCTCAATGGAAGGTTTGAGCATGTTTCGTAACTTATCTTTTGAAATCAATGTTTAAAACTCGTCATCTTATAAACCAGATCAACCCAGTCACCATCACTAGGCCACAAAAAATGGGCAAACTGCCCACCACAAAAACAACTTGTATGCGCTTAAAAACGCAAAACCCCGCATACAGCGGGGTCGTAGTAAATCTTAAACCTGTTGGTAGCGGGGGCAGGATTTGAACCTACGACCTTCGGGTTATGAGCCCGACGAGCTGCCAGACTGCTCCACCCCGCATCAGGGAGCGAGATTCTACATCAATGGCTGTCTTATACGCAATCAGACAATGGCATTATTTTTAAGAAAACCAATTATTTCGTAACTGCCCAGGTACCCTAAGGAATAATTCTCTTGCCTGAGGAATCCCGATGTGATTCATTAAGATTATGATTTTTTCAAACGCACCCAAAGGTTATGTTTCCGTTGAGGCTTATGAAGAGCTGAAGCAGAAGAATGCCCGGCTTGAACAAACGATAGCCCTGCTTGTGGCTCGCATTGAAGACCTTGAGCGTCGCCTCAGCTTGAACAGCAGCAACAGTAGCAAGCCGCCTTCAAGCGACGGCCTAAAGAAGCCCAAGGCTGAACCCAGAACCAAAAGTCTGCGGAGAAAATCCGGTAAAAAGTCAGGCGGGCAGAAAAGCCACAAGGGAAGCACTCTGTGCCAAACGGCAGACCCCGATCATGTTGAAGATCACTTTCCTTCTGTCTGCGGGCAATGTGGCACGCCCTTATCGCCATCAATGGCAGAGGATTACGCCGCACGACAGGTGTTTGACCTGCCCGAGCCACAGCCCTTGGTGACAACCGAACACCGGGCGCATATCTGCCTTTGTGGCCACTGTGGAGAAACAACCAAGGCGGCGTTTCCTCTGGAAGTAAAGGCACCCGTGCAGTACGGGCCACGCATTGCCGGAGTGGCAACATATCTCCAATGCGCCCATTTCCTGCCGGAAGACAGACTGGCGCAAATAATGGCCGATTTGTTCAATGCCCCTTTGGTTCCTGCCACTGTGGCCGCCATGAACCGCAAAGCATCAGAGCGGCTCAAGGGGGTTGCTTCTCACCTGCAGGATGTGATCGCCCAACAGGTCCACGTCAAACATCTTGACGAGACGGGTTTCCGGATTACGGGGTGCCTGCAATGGCTTCACGTTGCCTGTACACCGCTTCTGGCTTTCTACCAGGTCAGCAGCAAACGCGGTAATCTGTTATCCAATCTCACGGGCTGTATCGTGCATGATCATTGGCAGCCTTACTTCACGCTGGATGGTGTTACCCATGCGTTGTGCAATGCACACCATTTACGGGAACTGCAAGCGTTGGTCGAAATAGAACAGGAAGATTGGGCTGGTCAGATGCAAAGGCTACTGCGGCGTGCGCACCATGTCACACAGGCCGCGCGGGATAAGGGCGTGGCGGTTTCAACGCCGCTTGTTGCGCTTATCAATCGGCGATACGACAGGATCATCACCGCAGCATTGGATTTCCATGAGGAATTGCCTCCACTCGTGCCGCCAAAACCCGGAAGACGGGGGCGCAAGAAGCAGCGGACAGGACATAATCTGGCATTACGATTACGCGATCGCAAGGAAGGCACCCTGCGCTTTCTGACAGATCCCGACGTGCCCTTCACAAACAACGAAGCTGAACGCGACCTGCGGATGATGAAACTACGTCAGAAAATATCGGGAGGATTCAGGTCTGAACAAGGTGCAGAGGATTTTGCGACCCTGCGCAGCGTCATCACAACGGCGAGAAAACAAGGATGGAACATCATCGAAACACTGATGATGCCTGCCGATCAGATTATCGCAACACTGAAATACGCTTAAAAACAACCTGGGCAGTTACATTATTTCTTTGATATTTTTGGGCCTTCCGCAGAATCTTCAACTTCGTAGCCCAATTCCACGATCTGATCCCGCATTTGATCGGCAAGCTGCCAGGATTTTTCCAATCTTGCCTGCGTTCTTTGCGCCACTAAATCTAGCACCGCATCGGGTATATCAACGGCATCAGGTTGCCAGTTAGCCAGACCCAGTCCTAATATACGATCAAATTCCAAAACCGTCGCTTTTTTGATGGATTCGTCCAGATCGGACTTAATGAGCCCCCACATAATCGCAAGTGCCCTGGGTGTATTCAAATCGAAAAACACTTCTGACTTAAAGCGATCAAGAAATACATCATCTACTCGACCTGTTTTCTGCCACGAATATAGTGTATTTCGTAACCTGCCCAGCGTTTTTGATGCGGCATCCAGGCTATCCCAGGTAAATTTAAGATCACTTCGATAGTTCGCTGTCAGGCACAGATAGCGGTATTCCAATGGATCGTAATGCTTATCCAGTAACGTCTGAATACGCAGAAATTCTCCAGATGACTTGGACATTTTCTCCTTGTCCATTTCAAGAAAATATCCGTGCAGCCAAAAATTAGCCATCCGGGTGTTGTGACATACCTGCGTTTGGGCGATCTCATTGGTATGGTGCACTGGAATATGATCTTTACCGCCGCAGTGGATATCAAACTTGGTGCCAAGATACTTCACTGCCATAGCAGAACATTCGATGTGCCAGCCTGGAAAACCGATTCCCCACGGACTTTGCCATTGCATTTGTCGTGATTCATTTTCTGGGCTGAATTTCCATAACGCAAAGTCAGTTGCATTCCGCTTTTCCCCAATGTTGACTCTTTCCCCCGCATTCAAGCCGTCAATATCCAGCCTGGCAAGGTATCCATAGTTATCCAGTTTAGCGGTATCGAAGTAGATGCCATCGGCAGTTTGGTATGTAAAACCCTTTCTCTCTATGGTTTGAATATCATTAATTTGTTCTTGTATGTGGTCTGTGGCGCGACACCAGATTCCCGGCTCAATAATATTGAGTGCTTTCAGATCTTGCTGGAAAGCTTCGGTGTATTCCTGAGCGATTTGCCACGCAGTTTTTCCCGTTCGTCTTGAACCTTTTTCAATCTTGTCTTCACCAGTATCCGCATCTGATGTGAGATGGCCAACATCGGTAATATTGACGACGTGTTTGACATCATAACCGTAATATTCCAGTGTTCTTCTCAGCAAATCCTCAAAAATGTAAGTTCTTAAGTTGCCAATATGCGCGTAGTCGTAGACCGTGGGACCGCACGCATAGATACGAACCTGATTTCCTTCCAGTGGTTCGAATTCACGTATTTCGCGTGAGTAACTGTCGTATAAGCTGATTTTCATATTTATTGGCAGGAAATTGTTAAACGCGGCCGATGTTATAATATCCGGCACAACCAATCCATTTTTCTTTTCCCTGCCATCGCCAATAGTTCACCCAACTTTGAATAGAGCACGCAACATGTCCATTGCCTTTATTTCTGATCTTCACCTTACTCCACAACATGTGGATTCCACAGCTTGGTTTGCCCAGTTTATGTCGACAGCAAAAGGCCATTTTTCGCAAATTTACATCCTCGGAGATTTGTTTGAGTATTGGGTTGGAGATGATGCTGCTGATGCAATTGGTCAAAAGTCGGTGCTGAAATTGATACAACAGGTTTCCGATACTGGAGTTGAGTTATATTTTATTCATGGCAACAGGGACTTTCTTGTGGGACAGCAATTTGAGTCGGAAACCGGCTGTCAAATCCTGCCTGACCCCAGCGTGATTACGCTAGGAGATGAACAGGTTTTGTTGTCGCATGGTGATATTTTGTGCACAGATGATGTTGAACATCAATCTAAAAGAGCACAGATGACGACATCAAAATGGAAGTTTGCCTTTCTCGATAAACCCATTGATGAGCGTATTGATACAGCAATGAATATGCGTCAGACCAGCGAAAAGAACAAACAGCAAAAAAGTATGGAGATTATGGATGTTAATCAGGCTAGTGTTGAAGCGTTGATGCAAAAGCATCAAGTGCTAACCCTGATTCATGGTCATACACACCGGCCTGCAGTACATGATTTTACAATTGAAGGAAAACCCGCTCGCCGGTTTGTGCTTGGAGATTGGTATACCCAAAAAAGCATGCTGATCTATGAAAATGGATCATTTGCTCTCCGTCAGTGAGTGCGATCAATAATGCGGTTGGTTTGTTGTATTGGGACGATATAGTCTGCGGATGTAAAGATCACGCCCGCTTCTCATGAACGTCTGTTACTTCAGATAAATCCAGTTCATTTTTGTTTTCAGACTTAGCGACGTCATTTCTGGAATTATCAACCAGACTCAGATATTCCGGTGTGATATCACCGGTAACGTACTTTCCATCAAAGCAGGAAGTATCGTATGAACTGATGTCCGGGTTACATTCCTTTACAGCAGCAATCAGGTCGTCCAGGGTTTGATATATCAGCTTGTCAGCACCCAGAATATTGCAAACCTCATCGATGGTTCGACCGTGTGCCACGAGTTCAATTCGTGATGGCATATCAATCCCATAAACATTCGGGAAGCGTACCGGTGGTGCTGCAGAAGCGAAATAAACTTTCTTGGCACCAGCCTCTCGAGCAAGCTCAATGATTTTTTGTGATGTCGTGCCGCGAACAATTGAATCATCCACAAGCAGAACATTCTTACCATCAAATTCAGCCGAAATTGCATTCAATTTCTGGCGAACAGATTTTTTACGCTCTTCCTGACCAGGCATTATAAAAGTTCGACCAATATATCGGTTCTTAATAAATCCTTCACGGTACGGCAGTTTCAATGCTTTTGCCATTTCCAGCGCGGCAGTTCTGCTGGTGTCGGGAACGGGAATAACCGCCTCGATATCATGCTCAGGCCAATCCTGTTTCATTTTCTCACCCAGACGCTTTCCCATATTAATTCGGGTTTGATAGACCGGTATTTTGTCGAGAATAGAATCCGGTCGAGCAAGATAAACGTACTCAAAAATGCAGGGGCTGTATTGGTAGTCCCTAACACACTGTGATTGATGTACTTTCCCCTGCATATCGATCAGCATCGCTTCACCTGGTTTGATATCCCGAACCAAATCGTAACCAATGACATCCATGGCAACACTTTCGGAGGCAAACATGTGTGAAGATTCGCCGGATCCATCATTTCGCGTTCCATAGACCAACGGCCGAATACCGCATGGATCGCGAAAAGCAATAATACCGACACCGACAATCATTGCAATCACCGAATATGCGCCTTTGCAGCGGCGAAAAACGCCGGATACTGCTTTAAATACATCGTCGGGTGAGGCTCGTAAACGGGCGTCACCAATGGCCTCTCGAAGTTCGTGGGCGAGGATATTAAGTAAAATCTCAGAATCCGAAGAGGTGTTTAATTGCCTCAAATCTTCACGAAACAGCGCATCACGCAATTCTGAAGCATTGGTTAGATTACCGTTGTGACCCAACGCGATTCCGAACGGTGAGTTAACATAGAAAGGCTGTGCTTCAGCCCGAGAATCACTTCCCGCAGTGGGATATCGAACATGCCCTACACCCATGTTACCGTTAAGTTGAACCATATGTCTGGTATGGAAAACATCGCGAACGAGACCGTTATCTTTCCGAAGATATACCCGGTCTCCGTCACTGGTTATGATTCCTGCTGCATCCTGCCCACGATGTTGAACGACGGTTAGTCCATCATATAAAGACTGATTGACTGCTGAATTACTGAAAATACCAACGAGTCCACACATATGATTGATAATTCCTCGAAAATTAAACCAGAGAAGGCTTCACGTAATTGGCAAGATCGTCAGGCAACAACGAACGAATGAAATCGGTAATTGGCTCGAAATGGGTGACTAGCACTGACTCTTTCCACCACGGCTGGGCGGAAAAGTCCATAAAGTTTGCAGCAAGTATCAGTAGGCCCACTATGACAAAACCCCGCATAAGTCCAAACAAACTGCCGAGTGATCGGTCGACACCCGAAACACCGGCAATGGACAATAACCGATACAATAAATAGGAGATTATTGAAAATGCAACTAATGCCGTGATAAAAATTCCTGCAAATGAAAGAACAATTCGTAGTGGCGACTGGTCGATATAAGGTTCGAGATAGGTGGCACCGAATGTCGCAAAATTATAAGCAATCCAGATCGCACCTAACCAGGAAAACAGGGAGAGGATCTCCCTGATGAATCCGCGGAACAATCCGATGAGTAACGATACTGAAATAACGACAATTATTCCAATGTCAAGAAAGCTCAGCACGCCAGGATAGCCTCAATTTCAAGATTGAGTGGCAACATAACCCTTTTCACCTGTTATTGATTTTAGCCTGGTGCTGACTTTTTCCGCTGTTTCCTTATCCGCATACGGCCCTAACCAAACCCGGGTTGCCTTGCCTAGTGTTGTCTCAACTTCGGTGTGATTGGTGCTAAAACCATTGTTATCCAGCAGTGCAGAGACTGAGGATACATTTTCCTTCTTTACAAAGGTCCCTACTCTAACAGTCCAGCCTTTCTCTGCGACTTTAGCAATCGCTTCCGCGGTAGATTGATTGTCATCTTCACCCGCTACTACATCAGCATTTTCGGTTTCGTCAGTCGTTGAGGTGTCCGGACTCAAAACAATTTGACTCTCTTCCGGTTCGACTGCATTTGATTCGGTAACTTCGGTTGAAGCTGTTTCAGATGCTTCGGTTTGTTCTTCAGTAGAACTGGATTCGATAGAAGCGGATGCTTCAGCACTCTTAGCTTCTGAGTTGGTTGAATCTACCAGCGCAGGTTTTTCTGCTTGCTTGGTCTTTTTTACTTCAGGTTGTTCAACCAAGGTGTCGAGATTTAGCGAATCCAGCTCAATAGGTTCAATTTTGGATTTAAAGATGGTTTCTGTACTGGTCGTAGTCGTTGCTTCATCGCTTGCCTGCATATTGGGTTGCTCGAGCAGCATTGGTATCACCAAAATTGCGCATAGAATGAAAATTGCCGCGCCAGTTAATCGGTGTTTGAGTTGGTATTGAGGAGGTGTGTTCGTTTTCGAAGTCACAATTTATTCGGCTGTCTGACGGCAATACAAATAGATTGCGGTTTTAAATTTTGGCTTCAAATTTAGTCGAATAATCTGCAAGTAGACGAGATATTGCTCCTGACCAGACAGATTTCAAACCGCAATTGTTTCAAGGTATTCGAGTATATCACCGACAGTGTGAAATGAACCAAAGATTATGATCCGATCATCATCGCCGGAGCAAGAAATAGCAGCTTGATATGCATCTCGGGGACTGGTGTGGCAACTCAGATCAGTGCAGTCAACAAACTCAGACATTTTCGCTGATAGATTTTCTGCAGTTTGACCACGCTCACCATCCAGGGTTGTCAGATACCACTGATCAACGTGTTTGACCAGTGAGCGAACAATTGGATTTAACGCTTTGTCCTCCAGCACTCCGAAAATACTCAAAGTAGAGCCTTTAACTGGATGATTGTTAACGAACTCTTCTAACTCCTTTGCGGAATCTGAATTGTGTGCAACATCCAGGATGGTCAATGGCGCAAGCTGGATGATTTGACATCTCGCAGCGATTCTAGCGCTAGCCATTCCCGCAGCCATATTTTCTTTTGTTAGATTTAACTGACTACTCGCCAGAGCAAGTACGGTGCATGCTGCGGAAAGATTTCTCAATTGGTGATCACCCTGGTATGGGAAGTTTGCGATAGATAATTCGGAAAAAGCGGCTTTTAATGCGAGCTTAGAGGCTTGCCACTGGATTTCAGAGTGATGCCGCTGAATGGTAAAGTCGATTCCCAATTGATACAGAACAGACTCCGTGGAGCTGGATTGGCTGCGAATCGCCTCGGGTGGATTGGGTTCGGTACAAACGACAGCTTTATAAGGACGCATGATTCCTGATTTTTCAATGGCAATGGATTCACGATCAGAGCCCAGCCATTGTTCATGGTCGATACCAATCGAGGTTATGACGGAAATGTCCGCATCAACCATGTTTACGGCATCAAGACGCCCCCCCATTCCAACCTCTAGTAAACTGACTTCCACTCGGTGATTATTCAGCACAGTTAAAGCGCAGAGCGTTCCGAATTCGAAATAGGTTAGTGGAATTTCCTGCCGGGCAGTTTCAATTGCGCAGAATGCGTTGCAGATTTCGGTATCGCTTGCTTCCAATCCGGCAATTTTTATCCTTTCGTTGTACCGCACCAGATGCGGTGAAGTATAAGCACCGGTTTTTAAACCTGCATTTGTGAAAGCGGCGTCTAGCATACTAATGGTAGAACCTTTGCCGTTGGTGCCGCCCACCACGATGATAAAACCGCGAGTTGTACCCCCCATTTTGTCCCAAACCTCGGATATTCGATCCAGCGTCATATCCATACTTCGCCAATGCTGACGCTGGGTAAAGTCAACCCAATCGACCAGATTGAAATTCTCGAAAGGGATCTTACCCATCAATGCAAACTATTCGCATTGATAACCTTTGCGCTTAATTTGAGACTGCATCCACTGATGAATCGTCTTCACTGGTGGGCATCTGCGAATCACTTTCTGCGCTAATTTGAAAATCAAAATCCGCGTTAGCATTTGCCTGAAATCCAAGTACGCTTAACAGCGAATAGATGGTATTCCGCATTTCCCTTCGATCAACGATTTGATCTATCGCACCATGATCAAATAAAAATTCGGATCGTTGAAATCCATCGGGTAATGTCTCTCTTACGGTTTGTTCAATCACCCTGGGTCCGGCAAAACCAACCAATGCATTGGGTTCAGCGATGATAATGTCTCCGAGCATCGCCAGACTTGCAGATACCCCCCCCATAGTTGGATCGGTTAAAACTGAAATATAGGGGAGTTTACGTTCTCGAAGTTTTGAAATTGCGGCGGTGGTTTTTGACATTTGCATTAACGAAAACAATGCCTCCTGCATACGCGCTCCACCACTGGCCGAGAAACAAATCATTGGACAATCCAATTCGAGGCTTTTGTTCACTGCTCTGACAAAGCGCTCGCCAACCACGGCGCCCATCGACCCTCCCATAAATTTAAACTCAAAGGCTGTAGCGACTATTGGTGTGGTAAACAGCTTTCCAGAAGCAACGATTAGCGCTTCAGACGAAGAACTGGATTTCCTTGCCTCCTGTAATCGATCTTTATAGCGCTTTTGGTCCCTAAACTTGAGCGCATCAACCGCCCCGACTTCCTCTCCTATCCAGGATTCGCTGCCTTCATCCAAAAACGACAGCATCCTTTGTTTAGCCGATTGCCGCATGTGATTGTTACATTTTGGGCATACCTGGAGGCTACGTTCAAGTTCCACACCATATAATACTGCCTGACAACTGCTGCACTTCGTCCAGAGGCCTTCCGGAACACCCTTCTTTCGAATCTTGCCAACCGTTTTAATTTTTGGCGGGATTATTTTGTCAAACCAATTCATATTTGTAGCGCCTAGATAGGTCGGTTAATCAACTGCATTGAAGCACATTTTTGCAAAATAATTCAATTTTGGCTAAATCTTTAATGCCATCAGTTTCCACTCCACTGCTCACATCTGCCGCGAAGGGATTAAATTTTGAAATCGCCAAGCATACATTTTCGGGATTTAATCCTCCTGCGAGAATCACCGGTTTGGTACCGCCATAGTGGCCTTTATCCCAGTCAAATTCCTTGCCAGTGCCGCCGTAACGGTCACCTGCGTCACTATCCAGTAAAATCGCTTTTGATGACGGAAACTGTTGCTCTCGTGCTAGCAGGCTGGATGAGGTTTTAACCTGAATTGCGCGAATATAGGGTAAATCAAACTGCTGGCAAAACTCTTCAGTCTCGTCGCCATGAAACTGTAAATAGTGCGGAGCAACTTTTAACACAGTTTCCTTGACCTTCTCTTTCGTCGCATTTGCAAATACTGCGACACTCGCAACAAAAGGTGGAATAACTGATTGAATCTCCTGCGCCTGATTGATGGAGATAAAGCGGCTGCTTTTTTCATAAAACATCAAGCCAATCGCATCCGCACCACTTTGGCATGCACAGCGTGCCGCTTCGGCAGTAGAAATTCCACAAATTTTAATACGGGTTCTCATATAGCTCTAAATAACTCGAAAGATGGGCCGGGTAATTCTACCAAAATTGGCATACCTCGGGCGGATCAGGAAGGTTGAAAACCGAATCGTATTCAACTTTCCAGAAATACAATCCATCTGCCGGTGCGGTTAGTCCGGCGACTGTTCGATCTCGAGAAGCCAGCACAGATTGGAGCCATTCCGGTTTTTCACTACCGTTACCAATTTTGATGAGAGTACCGACGATGTTCCTGACCATATGATAAAGAAATCCGTCTGCAGTGATATCAAGCCATAGCCAGCTACCGCTGGTTTCAAGCGACAAATGACTGATCGTCTTCACCGGATTCTTGTTTTGGCAGGCAACGGCTCTGAAAGCGCTGAAGTCATGCTCCCCTCTCAGATACGGGATTGCTTGCGCCATAGGCTGGATATCCAGTGGCTCACGATACCATGACACGAGTTTATGTAAATATCCAGGCCGCGTGTTTCGATTCAGTATAATATAACGGTAGCTGCGCAATTTAGCGCCATAGCGCGCATGGAAATCCTGACTGACAGGCTGAATCCAGCGAATAACGATATCATCGGGAAGATAGGTATTAACGCCGCGAATCCAGCAATGCCCGGGCCTTCGATTGTGTGTGTCGAAATGAAAAACCTGGCCGATACCATGCACCCCGGTATCCGTTCTCCCGGCTGCGGTCGTATGGACGCTCTCATTGGCGATCCGGGAGACTGCGCTTTCGATTTCACCCTGGATAGAGGTCGCATGGCTTTGTTTTTGCCATCCATGATAGCTGCTGCCCCGGTATTCGACACAGGCAGCATATCGTTGCAGTGTGCTCAATAGTATCTCAAACGGTTCTGCGATCAGTAAATGCCTGGTCCAGTGTTCCAGGATCCATATATTCGAGCTCTCCACCCATCGGTATACCGCGTGCAAGCCGCGTTACCGGAACAGATTTTTCCTGCAGTAAACCCAGTAAAAAATCTCCAGTTGCCTGTCCTTCCAGGGTTAAATTAGTAGCCAGAATAACTTCGTCGATCGATTCCTTGTCCAGCAAGGTAATGAATTGGTTTATTCCGAGTTGTTCTGGGCCGATATCGTCAAGCGGGGAAAGATGACCCATGAGCACAAAATACATGCCTCGAAAAATACCCGCCTGTTCTATTGCGTCCAGATCTGCAGGTGTTTCCACAACACAAAGCAATCCCGATTCACGCTTCTCTGATACACATATTGCACAGAGCTCTGATTCACTAAAATTGTTGCATCGGTGGCAATGATTTACTCTGGACAGTGCATGGCGAATGGCCTCACCTATCTGCCTTGCTCCCTCGCGATCGCGTTCCAGTAGGTGAAATGCCATGCGTTGTGCTGATTTTGGACCAACACCTGGCAATCTTTGTAGTGCTTGTTTTAGTCCTGCAACGGACCGGGGATCAGCCATACTGGGTCTAAAATGGTAGTTTAAGGCCAGGAATATTCATGCCAGAAGTTAATCCACCCATTTTCTCTTGTGTCGTTGCCTCAACTTTCCGAACGGCATCATTAAACGCGGCAGCGACGAGATCTTCCAGAACATCCTTATCATCGGAAAATAGTTCTGAATCAATATTGAGTTTTTTTACATCGTATCGACAGGTCATTACGACTTCAACAAGTCCGGCTCCGGATTGACCGGTAACTTCGATGTTAGCCAGCTCTTGCTGGGCTTTTTGCATGTTTTCCTGCATTGCCTGCGCTTGTTTCATGATATTACCTAAACCGCCTTTCATATTAGTACCTGGAAAATGATGTTAAATATTACGTTTGACTGACTGGTGATACTGTTCGAATCGACTCGGTTACAATTTCCGCATCGAAAGCGTCGATTAGTTGCTGCACATTTGGGTCCTGTGAAAACGTGTGCTCAGCTTGCGCAGTCTGCTGGGCCTGCTGACGCGCCTGTTTTTGATGTGGTGTTTCAGCTAGAGTGTCGCTCGTTTCAAAATCAACTACTTCTACGGAAAGTTTAATATCCAGTCCGAGTATAGACTGGCAGTATTGTTCAATTTTTTGCTTACGCTGATTATTGTATAGATGTCTGCTGGATTCTGCCAGAGAAACGGAAATTTCATTGTTAACATGAGATCGCGGCACCATATTCATCAATAGTTGCTTGACCAGTCCGTTAAGTTTGCTGGATTCAGCAAAATTGATCCAGCCGGCTTCTGTAGCGAGTTCTGCTACGGTAAAGTTTCCTGTGTTTCTCAACATTTCGGGTGGTTTGGATTCTACCGCAGGTATTTCTGTGTTTGATTTTTCTCCAACGAATCCGGGAGCAGATTCCGTTTCTGGATTGACTGAATTCGTTTCACTATGGGGGGCTGAACGCCTGATTTTCGTGTTACTACCGTCGTCGGGAAGAAACGAAATCATGCGTATAACGATCATTTCAAATCCGGATTTCGGCTCCGGGGCATAATCAATGTCTTTTTTTCCCATCAGCGCAATTTGGTAAAGCAGCTGCAGATTTTCCTGATCGGTCTCTTTCGAGATCAAGTCGAAGTTTTCAGGCTCCAGGCCTTTCCACTTCAGACTGCCTGGATCAACCTGATACAACGCAATGTTGTGTATTAGCGTTAAAAGATCATCCAGTGCAGAGAAATAATCGGCAGACTTTTCTGCCATCTGGCGAATGGTTTCCAGACAGTTTACACCTTCGCGTCGACAAATCTGATTGAACAATTGAAAAATCAATTGATCATCAATCATGCCCAGCATATTTCTAACGTGCTCAGTTGAGATGTTTGAATTTGAATGGGCAATAGCCTGATCCAGAAGACTTAATGCATCTCTAACACTGCCATTCGCCGATCGTGCGATAACACCAATGGCTGACAGTTCATAATTTATGGATTCAGAATCCAATATTTTCGTTAGTTGTGCCTGCAGCTGATCGAGTTCAACAGACTTTAAATTAAACTGAATGCAGCGCGACAAAATTGTGGTTGGGAGTTTTTGAGGATCCGTAGTAGCGAGCAGGAATTTAACGTGTTCAGGCGGCTCCTCCAGTGTTTTTAGCAAAGCATTAAAACTATGCGTTGATAGCATGTGCACTTCGTCAATAAGATAAATCTTGTATCGGCCCTGAGTTGGGGTGTATTGAACGTTGTCCAGCAGCTCCCGAGTGTCATCGATTTTGGTCCGGCTGGCGGCATCAACCTCAATGAGATCGACAAAGTTCCCATGCTCAATGCTCGCACAGGCTGAACATTCGCCGCAAGGAGTAGCAGAAACCCCTGATTCACAATTTAGTGCTTTGGCAAATATCCTCGCTAATGTTGTTTTACCGACTCCGCGGGTTCCAGTAAACAGGAATGCGTGGTGAACTCTTTGATTATTGAGTGCGTTGGAAAGTGCTGAAACCACATGTTCCTGACCGATCACATCGGCAAAACTACCCGGCCTCCATTTTCTTGCTAACGCGAGATAACTCATTGATGTGATTAAATCTACTCTTTGTCAGATTACTTCAGATTCAGGCTGAAATTGTGTTGGCGATAACGGGTGGCGGATCCGGCACGCCTGGCCCTGATACCCAACGTAGCTGTTGCGGCTGCTTCCTTCCGGACCTGACCGGGTTCACAACCTGTCGCCATCAGGGAGACCTGCTTTCACCGCCATAAACGTAAAATCTAAAACTAGCTACCAGAATCTACAGACCTGGTAACCTGCCGATTTTAATCCAACTTTAGCCAATACGGGTACAACTATTTCCAAGCCTGTCAACCCAAAGCAGTAATGTCCCCTTATAACCCCAATCCCCAGATAGAAATCTCTTAAACGCAGGAAGCCTTGGCTGTATAATGGTTTGCTCTTAAACCCACCATCACCCAATGGGTGCACAGCTCAAGGCTGATGACTATTCTACCCTACAAACTCGATACAACGAACGATTTACTCACCTCTCGTGCCGGTTTATTGGCGATTGCTCAACTAATGGACTCCCTGAACCTGTCTGAGCGAATCGACAAGCACTTCCCCCAGCCTAAAAGCAATCGTGGGTATAAGCCCTCGGAGTTCATCAAGCCCCTCATCCTGATGCAGCATGAAGGCAGTTTTCACCTGGATGAGGTTCGCAACCTTCAGGATGATGAAGCACTGCGCACCGTGCTGGATCTCAAGAAACTTCCCCAGGCGACCACGATTGGAGATTGGCTCAGGCGAATGGGAAGCCAGCCGCAAATCCAGGCTGCCTGGGTAAAGGTGAATAAAGCCTTATTGAAGGTAGCCTTGCATCGCTGTAAGGAAGTCACACTGGACATTGATGCCACTGAAATTGTTGCCCATAAAGCGGGTGCACGGTGGACTTACAACAAGAACAAGGGCTTTATGCCGATGGTGGGGCATATTGCGGAAACCGGGCAGATCGTGGCCGTGGATTTCCGTCAAGGCAATGTGCCGCCAGCGAAAGATAATAAGCCGTTTATCCAGCAATGCCAGCAGTCGCTCCCGGAAGACTGTACCGTGAAGGCGCTGCGTATTGACGCCGCCGGCTACCAAACAAAAGTCATTGAGTATTGTGATAAGCAGGGTATCGAGTATGCCATTCGCGCCAAGACCAGCGCCGCACTGCGCGCGCAGATAGCAGCGGCAAGCGCTTCGGACTGGCAGCCTTTGCTGGATAAAAAAGACAAAGCGGTCAATGGTCAGGATACCTACCGCACCAGTTTCTGCATCGGTGAGTATGAAAAACCCTTCACCCTTATCATTCAGAGAACAGCCGTTACCGGCCAGGCGAGTCTGGATTTAGATTCATCAGATAACTCAGAAAACAGTTCAGAGGAAATAAACTCAGGTGCTTATATTTATCGTGCGATTGCCACTAATCGGGATAGCCTTAGCGATAGCGAGATTGTTCACTGGTACAATCAACGTGCCGAGGATAGCGAGAACCGGATTAAGGAACTGAAGCGGGATTTTGGCGGTGACACCCTGCCGTGTTCAGATTTTGCTGCCAATGTGCTGTACTTTTTAATCTCCGCACTCTCCTACAATCTATGTGCCCTCATGCGTCCTCTGCTGCCGGTGGAGTTGTCCCGGCACCGTGCGATAACTCTGCGCTGGCGTCTGTACGCCATCGCGGCAAAAGTGGTCAGGACGGGACGTCAACTCTTGGTAAAAATGCGGGAAAACCACCGACTACTACTGGAACGAGTGCTGCTGGCACTGAAGGAGTTTGAAGCGCCGCCCATTTAACCCGACATAGAACAAGAATAACGGCTTCTGCAGGACAGGTGCGTCAAAAATAGCCGATTTAGCACTGATAATGCACCGAACAGCGGTTTTTGAGTAAACCTCTCGGCACTAGCTACCATAATTTGCTGTAATGGCCAGCCACAAGGCTTGAAAGAGGGATTCACCGAGCCCTGAAGCGCTGATGCTACTCTATCTGGGGATTTGGGTTTTATAGTAACTGCCCAGGTTGTTTTTAAGCGTATTTCAGTGTTGCGATAATCTGATCGGCAGGCATCATCAGTGTTTCGATGATGTTCCATCCTTGTTTTCTCGCCGTTGTGATGACGCTGCGCAGGGTCGCAAAATCCTCTGCCCCTTGTTCAGACCTGAACCCTCCCGATATTTTCTGGCGTAACTTCATCATCCGCAGGTCGCGTTCAGCTTCGTTGTTTGTGAAGGGTACGTCGGGATCTGTCAGAAAGCGCAGGGTGCCTTCCTTGTGATCGCGCAATCGTAAAGCCAGATTATGTCCTGTCCGTCGCTTCTTGCGCCCCCGTCTTCCGGGTTTTGGCGGCACGAGTGGAGGCAATTCCTCATGGAAACCCAATGCAGCGGTGATGATCCTGTCGTATCGCCGATTAATAAGCGCAACAAGCGGTGTTGAAACCGCCACGCCCTTATCCCGCGCGGCCTGTGTGACATGGTGCGCACGCCGCAGTAGCCTTTGCATCTGACCAGCCCAATCTTCCTGTTCGATTTCGACCAACGCTTGCAGTTCCCGTAAATGGTGTGCATTGCACAACGCATGGGTAACACCATCCAGCGTGAAGTAGGGCTGCCAATGATCATGCACGATACAGCCCGTGAGATTGGATAACAGATTACCGCGTTTGCTGCTGACCCGGTAGAAAGCCAGAAGCGGTGTACAGGCAACGTGAAGCCATTGCAGGCACCCCGTAATCCGGAAACCCGTCTCGTCAAGATGTTTGACGTGGACCTGTTGGGCGATCACATCCTGCAGGTGAGAAGCAACCCCCTTGAGCCGCTCTGATGCTTTGCGGTTCATGGCGGCCACAGTGGCAGGAACCAAAGGGGCATTGAACAAATCGGCCATTATTTGCGCCAGTCTGTCTTCCGGCAGGAAATGGGCGCATTGGAGATATGTTGCCACTCCGGCAATGCGTGGCCCGTACTGCACGGGTGCCTTTACTTCCAGAGGAAACGCCGCCTTGGTTGTTTCTCCACAGTGGCCACAAAGGCAGATATGCGCCCGGTGTTCGGTTGTCACCAAGGGCTGTGGCTCGGGCAGGTCAAACACCTGTCGTGCGGCGTAATCCCCGGCCATTGATGGCGATAAGGGCGTGCCACATTGCCCGCAGACAGAAGGAAAGTGATCTTCAACATGATCGGGATCTGCCGTTTGGCACAGGGTGCTTCCCTTGTGGCCTTTCTGCCCGCCTGACTTTTTACCGGATTTTCTCCGCAGACTTTTGGTTCTGGGTTCAGCCTTGGGCTTCTGTAGGCCGTCGCTTGAAGGCGGTTTGCTACTGTTGCTGCTGTTCAAGCTGAGGCGACGCTCAAGGTCTTCAATGCGAGCCACAAGCAGGGCTATCGTTTGTGCATTCTTCTGCTTCAGCTCTTCATAAGCCTCAACGGAAACATAACCTTTGGGTGCGTTTGAAAAAATCATAATCTTACCTAATTACCATCTAACCCAAGCCTATCTTCAGCAAGTTTTCCGGCATCGGTGGCGTTCTGAGTGCCGCGCAAGCAAGCCTGGGAATGAGGTCGTTCAAATCAAAACGACGATTGAAACGATACTGAAATTCCGACAAGTATCGCTGAGCATATTTAGGTCGAATAGCATGATAGGTACTGCGTAATGAACTCTTTAAGTTACCCAGAATCGTATTGACCCAATAGAACTCAGGTTTTTCGACAGACCCTCTCCCGCCGCCGCACACAATCCTGTCATGTAAGCAACCGGCCTCGACAACGGCATTAAAGCACGCCAAACCATCGGAGATAACAGTACTGCCCTCGGTCAGATGTTGCTGACTCCATGACTTAATCGCTTCTGTGCGGAAACCCTTTACGACCGACGGCTCGGTGAGCTCGCCGCACCGCAACTTAACCCGAACAGGGCAATGATCGGCCGTGGTCTCCACCGCCGCTACAAAAGGCGTCTTACCGGCAGCACCACGTCCCGGCTTGCACCCAGTACGCTCGCCGCCGAGATAGGCATCATCCAATTCAATCAACCCGGATAGTTTGTTATTGTGATCCCGCTCCATCATCACCTGCATAAGCTTGTGCTTCATTCGCCAGGCGGCATTGTAGGAAATACCCAGGTGACGATGCAGTTTCATGGCCGAGATGCCTTTCTTGTCCTGTGTAATCAGATAGATAGCCTGGAACCATAGCGTGAGCGGTAGTTTGGTGGATTCAAAGATCGTTCCAGCCGTCAGTGATGTCTGGCGATTGCAGCGATTGCACTGCTGAAGTTTACGGATGGTCAGCTGGCAGCACTTGTCGTGACCACAGGCCGGACACTGGAACCCTTTGGGCCACCGCCAAGCATAAAGCGCATCGAAGCATTGGTCTTCGGTACCGTACTGTTTGATAAAATCGTTCAGACTAACCCCTTTCTGGAATTGCACCTTATTACGCGCCATGACATACCCCCTTACGAATTAAATAGATAGACTGTGATTATATACGGGATAGAGCCACTTATCCATAGTGGTAATTAGGAGGCTTTATGTTGCAGCTTGATTCGATACATCAGCTGTCTGATACAGGCAAAAGCCATGAACGAAATAGCGATGTGGGCGCGCACTCTTGAGGGTGTCCAGTGGTAGATAGGGCGTACTTTCAAGTCGTGCTTGGTGATGCGAAAACTCTCCTCAACCTGCCATAAGCCGCGATAGTGTGATAGTACTTCCTGGTGCGGCGTATCGGGCAAATTGGTAATCACCCCATGCAAGCCGTCCCAGCGGCTTTCGGCATCAATTTTATCTTGGTTGATGCTCAGGCTGGTTTTTTCCCTTGATAATCAGAAAGATAAACAAAAAGATAATCAGAAACTTTTTATAGCCGTAGTTATTTAATAAGCTCTTGGGGTTCTGGCTTTTGCCGATTTTCTTGATGAGCCGATCGACTGCCTTTTGTCGGTCATGTTGATCTTTATCAGCACGCTTTGGACAATGTGAGACAATGAGTCGTCTCTTCTTGTGCGTCAGCTCGGCTGCGCTTGATGCGCCTTTATCGAGCGCCTGATAAGCTGATTTATCCAATACTTTGGTTTGTAGTGCACTTGGCAATTGTTTTAGTTTCGCCCCAACAATGTAATAAGCGCCCGCCTCATCCAGGGCATGCAGATTGTCTTCATTAAGCATGCCCCGATCAGCGACAAAGATCATTTTCCTAACATCATAGCGCGCTTGCATAGTCTGCAAAACGCTGATTAGGCTATGACCCTCGAAAGTAGCACCGGGGAACACTTCGTAGCCGACCGGCAGACCTTCGCGGGTGACCAGCAAAGCCAGCAATACTTGCGGCTGATTAAATTTACAGTCCTTGCTGTAGCCATTTTGTTTTAATTCGTCTTCCTTGAAAGACTCAAAATACAGTGTCGTACAGTCAAAGAACAACACATCCAGGGCACCAGGCAACAAGGATCGCGTGCCTTCACAGGTCATCGCTTGTAGCCGGCTGATGGTGTTATCGTCAAGCTGATCCATCATCCGATAAACTTTCTCTAAGGACAAAGAAACGCCAAAGTCCTGCTCCAAGTGCTGCACGCTGCCGCGCTTGCTTTTAGGGTTAGCAATACGTGCCATTACGCAATGGAACAGGGCTTCATGGGAGGCGCGATACCGTTTTTGCGACAACAGGGTATCGAATGATAACTGGCGATAGACCTCGCCATACACTTCATGGATGCCCAGCACCACCCGCTGTTCTTCCACCATCTGCCTCAGATCAACATTCAAGGTGGCTTTAGACGCTTTGGCTGCTTTCGCTTCAATAACTTGTTTGGCGACCGCCTCAGGCGGAAACAAACCGGGCTGGTGTTGGGCTTCAAGCTTCGCCTTGACGACTTCGGCCAGCGCTTTCAATCGCACTAACTCATCGTCATCCATGGCAATGCCGATATAACGGACAATCTTTTGCTTGACCTTATCGCCGACGCGCACAGATGAAACAATCTGAACCGATTGTCTTGGGCTATTGGGTGTAGATTTAACGCGAACAAACATGGGGTGAGCTTACACCATGCTATCGCCGAAGCCAACACAAATATTTAGATAGGCACTACAAATCGATCTCAACAGAAGACCCCCGTATTGACTGGGCTGTAGGCGATCTGCGTGGGGTGGACCGTCGAAGTCAGGAGATAGGCATCATCCAATTCAATCAACCCGGATAGTTTGTTATTGTGATCCCGCTCCATCATCACCTGCATAAGCTTGTGCTTCATTCGCCAGGCGGCATTGTAAGAAATACCCAAGTGGCGATGCAGTTTCATGGCCGAGATGCCTTTCTTGTCCTGTGTAATCAGATAGATACCCTGGAACCATAGCGTGAGCGGTAGTTTGGTGGATTCAAAGATCGTTCCAGCCGTCAGTGATGTCTGGCGATTGCACTGCTGAAGTTTACGGATGGTTAACTGGCAGCACTTGTCGTGACCACAGGCCGGACACTGGAACCCTTTGGGCCACCGCCAAGCATAAAGCGCATCGAAGCATTGGGCTTCGGTACCGTACTGTTTGATAAAATCGTTCAAACTAACCCCTTTCTGGAATTGCACCTTATTACGCACCATGACATACCCCTTATGAATTAAATAGATAGACTGTGATTATATACAGGAAAGAGCGACTTATCTATGGTGGTAATTAGGTAAAGCCTTGTCCCCGGAGGTTATCCGTAATGCCTTGATTCATGTGCAACATAGTGTGTTCAAACACAAGCGCACCAAACAGCGTTATGTCATGCCTGCTCAAATCAATCCAGAAGCAAAAAAAATCTATGCTGTGATGGGATTAAAAGCGACCACCACAGCTTACCCACTGTACTGATTGATATAATTCTTTAATATCTGGGCATTTGTAGTGACTAGGTATTTTTGTGTTTCCTTATAAATCAATGAGTTATGAGTGTGAACCGTCGAAGTCAGGCAATGTGGGCACGCACCCTGGAAGGTGTCCAGTGGTAGATAGGGCGTACTTTTAAGTCATGTTTAGTGATGCGGAAACTTTCTTCAACCTGCCATAAGCCGCGATAGTGTGATAACACTTCTTGGTGCGGCGTATCGGGCAAATTGGTAATCACCCCATGCAAGCCGTCCCAGCGGCTTTCGGCATCAATTTTGTCCTGGTTGATACTCAGGCTGGTTTTTCCTTTGATAATCAGAAACTTTTTATAGCCGTAGTTATTTAATACCCAAATCCCCAGATAGAGTAGCATCAGCGCTTCAGGGCTCGGTGAATCCCTCTTTCAAGCCTTGTGGCTGGCCATTACAGCAAATTATGGTAGCTAGTGCCGAGAGGTTTACTCAAAAACCGCTGTTCGGTGCATTATCAGTGCTAAATCGGCTATTTTTGACGCACCTGTCCTGCAGAAGCCGTTATTCTTGTTCTATGTCGGGTTAAATGGGCGGCGCTTCAAACGCCTTCAGTGCCAGCAGCACTCGTTCCAGTAGTCGTCGGTGGTTTTCCCGCATTTTTACCAAGAGTTGACGTCCCGTCCTGACCACTTTTGCCGCTATGGCGTACAGCCGCCAGCGCAGTGTTATCGCACGATGCTGGGACAACTCCCCCGGCAGCAACTGACGCATGAGGGCACATAGATTGTAGGAGAGTGCGGAGATTAAAAAGTACAGCACATTGGCAGCAAAATCTGAACACGGCAGGGTGTCACCGCCAAAATCCCGCTTCAGTTCCTTAATCCGGTTCTCGCTATCCTCGGCACGTTGATTGTACCAGTGAACAATCTCGCTATCGCTAAGGCTATCCCGATTAGTGGCAATCGCACGATAAATATAAGCACCTGAGTTTATTTCCGCTGAACTGTTTTCTGAGTTATCTTCTGAATTATCTGATGAATCTAAATCCAGACTCGCCTGGCCGGTAACGGCTGTTCTCTGAATGATAAGGGTGAAGGGTTTTTCATACTCACCGATGCAGAAACTGGTGCGGTAGGTATCCTGACCATTGACCGCTTTGCCTTTTTTATCCAGCAAAGGCTGCCAGTCCGAAGCGCTTGCCGCTGCTATCTGCGCGCGCAGTGCGGCGCTGGTCTTGGCGCGAATGGCATACTCGATACCCTGCTTATCACAATACTCAATGACTTTTGTTTGGTAGCCGGCGGCATCAATACGCAACGCCTTCACGGTACAGTCTTCCGGGAGCGACTGCTGGCATTGCTGGATAAACGGCTTATTATCTTTCGCTGGCGGCACATTGCCTTGACGGAAATCCACGGCCACGATCTGCCCGGTTTCCGCAATATGCCCGACCATCGGCATAAAACCCTTGTGCTTGTTGTAAGTCCACCGTGCACCCGCTTTATGGGCAATAATTTCGGTGGCATCAATGTCCAGTGTGACTTCCTTACAGCGATGCAAGGCTACCTTCAATAAGGCTTTATTCACCTTTACCCAGGCAGCCTGGATTTGCGGCTGGCTTCCCATTCGCCTGAGCCAATCTCCAATCGTGGTCGCCTGGGGAAGTTTCTTGAGATCCAGCACGGTGCGCAGTGCTTCATCATCCTGAAGGTTGCGAACCTCATCCAAGTGAAAACTGCCTTCATGCTGCATCAGGATGAGGGTCTTGATGAACGCCGAGGGCTTATACCCACGATTGCTTTTAGGCTGGGGGAAGTGCTTGTCGATTCGCTCAGACAGGTTCAGGGAGTCCATTAGTTGAGCAATCGCCAATAAACCGGCACGAGAGGTGAGTAAATCGTTCGTTGTATCGAGTTTGTAGGGTAGAATAGTCATCAGCCTTGAGCTGTGCACCCATTGGGTGATGGTGGGTTTGAGAGCAAACCATTATACAGCCAAGGCTTCCTGCGTTTAAGAGATTTCTATCTGGGGATTGGGGTTATAAGTCCTTAGGATTCTGGCTTTTACCGATTTTCTTGATGAGCCGATCGACCGCCTTTTGTCGGTCATGTTGATCTTTATCCGCACGCTTTGGACAATGCGAGACAATGAGCCGTCTCTTCTTGTGCGTCAGCTCGGCTGCGCTTGACCCGCCTTTGCCAACTGCCTGATAAGCTGATTTATCCAATACTTTGGTTTGTAGTGCATTTGGTAATTGTTTTAGTTTCGCTCCGACAATGTAATAAGCGCCCGCCTCATCCAGGGCGCTTAGATTGTCTTCATTCAACATGCCCCTATCAGCGACAAAGATCATTTTCCTGACATCATAGCGCGCCTGCATCGTCTGCAAAACGCTGATTAGGCTATGGCCCTCGAAAGTAGCACCGGGGAACACTTCGTAGCCGACCGGCAGGCCTTCATGGGTGACCAGTAAAGCCAGCAATACCTGGGGCTGATTGACCTGTGTCTGATTAACTTGACAGTCCTTGCTGTAGCCATTTTGTTTTAATTCGTCGTAACTGCCCAGGTTGTTTTTAAGCGTATTTCAGTTTTGCAATAATCTGATCGGCAGGCATCATCAGTGTTTCGATGATGTTCCATCCTTGTTTTCTCGCCGTTGTGATGACGCTGCGCAGGGTCGCAAAATCCTCTGCCCCTTGTTCAGACCTGAACCCGCCCGATATTTTCTGACGTAGTTTCATCATCCGCAGGTCGCGTTCAGCTTCGTTGTTTGTGAAGGGTACGTCGGGATCTGTCAGAAAGCGCAGGGTGCCTTCCTTGTGATCGCGCAATCGTAAAGCCAGATTATGTCCTGTCCGTCGCTTCTTGCGCCCCCGTCTTCCGGGTTTTGGCGGCACGAGTGGAGGCAATTCCTCATGGAAATCCAATGCTGCGGTGATGATCCTGTCGTATCGCCGATTGATAAGCGCAACAAGCGGCGTTGAAACCGCCACGCCCTTATCCCGCGCGGCCTGTGTGACATGGTGCGCACGCCGCAGTAGCCTTTGCATCTGACCAGCCCAATCTTCCTGTTCGATTTCGACCAACGCTTGCAGTTCCCGTAAATGGTGTGCATTGCACAACGCATGGGTAACACCATCCAGCGTGAAGTAGGGCTGCCAATGATCATGCACGATACAGCCCGTGAGATTGGATAACAGATTACCGCGTTTGCTGCTGACCCGGTAGAAAGCCAGAAGCGGTGTACAGGCAACGTGAAGCCATTGCAGGCACCCCGTAATCCGGAAACCCGTCTCGTCAAGATGTTTGACGTGGACCTGTTGGGCGATCACATCCTGCAGGTGAGAAGCAACCCCCTTGAGCCGCTCTGATGCTTTGCGGTTCATGGCGGCCACAGTGGCAGGAACCAAAGGGGCATTGAACAAATCGGCCATTATTTGCGCCAGTCTGTCTTCCGGCAGGAAATGGGCGCATTGGAGATATGTTGCCACTCCGGCGATGCGTGGCCCGTACTGCACGGGTGCCTTTACTTCCAGAGGAAACGCCGCCCTGGTTGTTTCCCCACAGTGGCCGCAAAGGCAGACATGTGCCCTGTGTTCCGTTGTCACCAGAGGCTGTGGCTCGGGCAGGTCAAACACCTGTCGTGCGGCGTAATCCTCTGCCATTGATGGCGACAGCGGTGTGCCACATTGCCCGCAGACAGAAGGAAAGTGATCTTCAACATGATCGGGATCTGCCGTTTGGCACAGGGTGCTTCCCTTGTGGCCTTTCTGCCCGCCTGACTTTTTACCGGATTTTCTCCGCAGACTTTTGGTTCTGGGTTCAGCCTTGGGCTTCTTTAGGCCGTCGCTTGAAGGCGGCTTGCTACTGTTGCTGCTGTTCAAGCTGAGGCGACGCTCAAGGTCTTCAATGCGAGCCACAAGCAGGGCTATCGTTTGTGCATTCTTCTGCTTCAGCTCTTCATAAGCCTCAACGGAAACATAACCTTTGGGTGCGTTTGAAAAAATCATAATCTTAATGAATCACATCGGGATTCCTCAGGCAAGAGAATTATTCCAAGAGAATTATTCCTTAGGGTACCTGGGCAGTTACAATTCGTCTTCCTTGAAAGACTCAAAATAGAGCGTCGTACAATCAAAAAACAACACATCCAGGGCACCAGACAACAAGGATCGCGCGCCTTCACAGGTCATCGCTTGCAGCCGGCTGATGGTGTTATCGTCCAGCTGATCCATCATCCGATAAACTTTCTCTAAGGACAAAGAAACGCCAAAGTGCTGCACGCTGCCGCGCTTGCGCTTGCCTTGCTCTGGGGGGATTAGCAATGCGTGCCATCACGCAATGGAACAGGGCTTCATGGGAAGCACGATACCGCCTCTGCGACAACAGGGTATCGAAGACAACTGGCGATAGACCTCGCCATACACCTCATGAATACCCAGCACCACCCGTTGTTCTTCCACCATCTGCATCAGGTCAACATTCAAGGTGGCTTTAGACGCTTTGGCTGCTTTCGCTTCAATAACTTGTTTGGCGACCGCCTCAGGCGGGAACAGGCTGGGCTGATGCTGGACTTCAATCTTCGCCTTGACAACCTCGGCCAAAGCCTTCAACTGCGCCAACTCCTCGTCATCCATGGCAATGCCGACATAACGCACAATCTTTTGCTTGACCTTATCGCCGACGCGCACAGATGAAACAATCTGAACCGATTGTCTTGGGCTATTGGGTGTCGATTTAACGCGAACGAACATGGGGTGAGCTTACACTGTGCCATCGCCTAATCCAACACAAATATTTTCTAGGCACTACAAATCGATCTTAACAGAAGACCCCCGTATTTACTGGGCTGTAGGCGATCTGCGTGGGGTGGACCGTCGAAGTCAGGAGGAATCCAGTAAAACAGCCAAACCCGCAAGGGTTTCCATATAACACGACCCGCGTGGTTTCCGAACCTGCCAACCGAAAACTGCCCCCTGACAAGGGGGGTTAAGGATGACGGCGGGGCGGTATACAAGTTACTGAAAACCGCCCACTATCCATCCCTAAAACCGTATCTGGCTTTCCAGCAGGATTCGACCATTATCATTGCCTGTTTTGCGTTCGCCATATAGATGCAGGCTGAATGGCGAATTCGGCTTCCAGCGTAAGCCCAAACGATAGTGGTTACTATCGCCCATCCGCATCTCGCTGTATGGGGTCAATAATCCGCTGCCAGCGAACAGTCCCCTGTGTGTCAACCTGATCCCATACACTCCCTGTTTGGGATAACATAGATTTCAGGGCTATGGATGCAGGAACCACACAATGCCAAAAGCACACTCAGATCCACTCAATACACAAGTCACACCAGAGCCCGCACTGGAGAAACGCACGCGTCGCCAGTTCAAGCCGGAGTATAAGCTACGCATGATGGCCGAAGCTGACGCCTGTAAGCACGGTGAACTGGGTGCCCTGTTACGCCGTGAGAAACTCTACAGCAATCAACTCTCCGCCTGGCGCCGCGAGTATGCCGAAAACGGGGTTGCTGGCCTGAGCAAGAGTGCTCCCGGCCCTGCACCCTCGAAGACACCGGCTCAACGGCGCATCGAGCAGCTTGAGAAAGAAAACAATCGCCTGAACCGCAAGTTGGAGATTGCCAACGACTGTCTGGATTTGCAAAAAAAAGCCTTGTCGATGCTCGATCGTTTACGCAGTGGGAAGGATGTGTGAATAACGTGATTACCCATCGCCCTGCAAGACTGCCATTGTCGCAAGCGTGCCGTGCGCTGGGACTCAATCGCAGCAGTGTTTATGCGCACAGAAAACGAGCTGACAGTGATCTAGAGCCGCAACGTTCTCGGCAGTACGCTGTGCAACCAAGAGCACTGAGTGCCGAGGAACGCGCAACGGTAATCGATACGCTGCACAGTGAACCTTATTGTGATCAGCCACCCGCTGAGGTCTATCACCGCCTGCTTGAGCAGGAGCAATATCTGTGTTCGGTGAGCACCCTGCACCGGCTACTTCGCAGCCTGCAGGAGACCGGTGATCGGCGCAATCAGCGGCCTGCACAGCACCATGCCATACCGCGGCTGTTAGCCACGGGCCCGCACGATGTCTGGACATGGGATATTACGAAACTGCCGCTGGTGCGACGGGGCATCTACTTATCACTATATGTGGTGCTCGACCTGTTCAGCCGCTTTGTCGTGGCCTGGATGGTTTCACGCAAGGAAAATAGCGCGCTAGCCAAGCAGCTGATGGACGAGGCCACCACCCGCTATGGTATTGAGCCTGGTCAACTTACCCTACACCAGGATCGTGGTTCACCGATGATCGCTCACGGGTATTTGGACTTGATGCGAGAATTGGATGTTACCTGTAGCCATAGCCGCCCTCGAGTGAGCAATGATAATGCGTTCAGTGAAAGTCAGTTTAAGACGCAGAAATACCAAGCGGATTATCCCGGTCGCTTTGACACGATGTCACACGCGCGGCTCTGGTGTGAAGGTTATTTCCACTGGTACAACTTCAAACACCATCACAGTGGGCTGGCAGGGTTTACCCCGGAACAGGTCTTTACAGGACGATATCGTGACGTGGTCGAGCAAAAGCAGCGAGCGCTTGATGAACGTTACCGGCAGAACCCCGAACGCTTTGTTCGAGGACGACCGAGAGCATCATTGCCACCAGCAACAGTGGCAATCAACCCCGTAGAGTCCAGCAATGATGGGACCATGCGTTGCGATCGTGTTAACTTCCCGACACTCACGGCCGCTGGTTATGTGAAATAGATGTTATCTTTAAAATGACTGTCCATATGAGGTTGACACCTTCCACACCCACCCCAGTATTAAATGCCATTCTATAGATGTTCTCGATCGGGACGGCCTGCGAGCATTCTTTGAATCCGTAGGCGAAATCGACTATTTGATAAATGCTGCCACTGGAGGAGCCCGTGCGGTTGGCCCTTTTATGGAAATGGATCTGGATGGGTTTCAGGGCTCTTTTGCTAAACTTTGGGGATACACCAATAGCGTACAAATTGGTGGTGGTTTTGTTAAAGATAACGGCGCAATTGTCCTCGTTAGCGGCTATCCAGCACGGAAGTGCAAAGCAGGTTATATCGCCATTTCGACGGTTGGAAATGCAGTTGAAGGCTTCGTTCGCGGCGTTGCACCGGAGCTCGCGCCGAAACGAATTAACGTTGTCTCACCAGGTTTAATCGATACCCCCATGTTTGCACAGACCGGAGAAGAAAGAGATGCATTCTTTTCCGCCGGTACGTCTTCTCATCTGATACCTCGTGCCGGTCAGCCGGAAGAAGTTGCCAAGGGCATTTTATTTGCCCTGGAGAATGAATTTGTTACCGGCACGACGATTGATGTTGATGGCGGCGCCCTACTCTCTTAGCCAAAACTACACCACACTGCTGCCATGAAAATTACCGCTGTTTGTGCCAAATAAAGCTCCCTGCCACTGAGCCCATGGCGTAACTTATGGGGCCACTGTCAGCCTGATTGAAATTGAAACTGATAAGAGGGGATAACAGGCATTGGTGAATATATTAGCACACCTTTTGTTGAGGCAATTTGCGCCTATCTCAAGCAGGTTAGCACAAAAAAATTACGATTTTGGTTTAATTGACTTTCCCCGTTGAATAAAGGTTTTGCCAAAACGATTTTTGATTTGATCTGCCAGAGCATCAATTTTTCCATCAACAGTGTTACCGCGCTCTGCTCCATCATCCAATAGATCCATTTGAAATGGTGGGCTGTCAAAGTTAGATACTCCGACTCCTATCAAGCGAACCGGAAGTGTGCTCGTTGTAAGCCCCCTGCCGATCAAAGGTTTTAACGCTTTCCAGATTTGCAGGGTTTGATCCGTTTCATTCGATAGGGTGAGAGAGCGAGTAATAGTATGAAAATCATTGAATCTCAATTTAAGGTTAACCGTTTTGGCTTTGAGATTGGAATGCCTCACACGAAACCCCACGGCCTCGGTCAATGAAAATGCAACGGATTCCAAAACCTGGTGATCTGATACATCTTCGTTGAAAGTCGTTTCCTGAGAGATGGATTTGGCTTTGCTTTGCGGAATAACTTTGCGGCTGTCCCTGCCATGTGCCAATTGCCAAAGGCGCTCACCTGATTTTCCGAAATGGTCAACAAAATATAACCTCGAATGCGTTCTTACATCTGAAACGGTGAAAATGCCCTTACTTTGCAATTTTGTATTAAAGGATTTGCCAACGCCCCAAATCCTGCTCACAGGCATTGGATCTAGAAATGCCTGAATGCTGTCGGTTGAAACCACGGTAAATCCATCGGGCTTTTCGTGGTCGCTGGCGAGTTTCGCTAAAAACTTGTTAGGCGCTACACCGACCGAGGCGACTAATTCGAGCTCACTGCCAATATCTTGCTTAATTTTCCTGCCAATCTCAATAGCAGTACCATGTAGGCGCTCACTACCGTCAATATCCAGAAACGCTTCATCCAGCGACAACGGCTCGATTATCGGTGTATAACGCGCGAATATCCCATGAATCTTCTTGGAAACCGCACTATAGTGAGCGTGATCTGGCGGTATAATAAGCAGGTGGGGACACCGGCGAATTGCCCGCCCCATCGGCATGGCACTGAACACACCAAACTTTCGTGCCGCATAGTTTGCGGCGGATACCACGCCACGTTGATTCGGCGCTCCTCCTACAACCATTGGCTTGCCCTTTAAATCCGGATTTCGCTGTTCCTCAACGGATGCATAGAAAGCGTCCATATCAATGTGCAGTATCACGCAACTCTTACCAATGCTGGAAATTTGAACCTGTTAAAATCAGTCATTCTAGACTAATTACCCGTTACTCCCAAGTGGACAATCCACATCAATTGAATTCTATCCCTATTCTGCAAATTAACGACGTGATATGCCGAAGAGGTTACTCGGATCTGTTTGAACCGCTGAGTTTCACCGCCGATTCAGGAGATATCCTGCAAATTACTGGGGTGAATGGATCGGGAAAATCAACTCTTATACGGGCATTGTGCGGCCTGCATCAGCCTGAGCACGGTGAAATCCAGTGGCATCTGAAAACTGACAATGGGAAATCCGATCCAGGATCAGTTATTTGTTATCTGGGTCATAAATCCGGGCTTAACGGTAATCTCAGCGCGCGGGAAAACCTTGAATTCATAGCAAATCTGTTTGGTGTTACAAACAAAAAGAGAGTGGACTACGCCCTTGAGCGGTTTGATGCTGTATATTACGCTGACCTACCTGCAGCCAGACTGTCTGCGGGTCAGTCCCAGGCAATCAGCTTGTGTCGGCTGCTACTAAGTCCAAAGCCGGTGTGGATTCTCGATGAACCCGCGACATCGCTCGATCAAACGATGATTGAAAAACTGGTTTCGCTATTTCTTGACCACACTGGCCAAAATGGTTTGGTGATTTATACCAGCCACCAGATGTTTCCAGGGATCGAAAACACTTCTACTATTGAACTGACATACCCTTCCAGTTCTCGTAGAGGATAGATCAGGGAAATCATAATGACTAATTTCAGCAACATCATCCGCCGCAATCTACGATTGTACTTTCGTAACCCAGGTCAGGTTTTTCAGCCAGTAATATTTTTCATCATCGTCGTCAGCCTGTTTCCCATGGCTATTTCTCCGGATCCTAACCTGTTAGCCAGCATCGCCGCTGGAGTTATCTGGGTTTGCGCCCTTTTATCGACTCTGCTGGCAATGGAGAATATCTTTAAACCGGATTACGAAAATGGTTATCTTGAGTTGGTATTTCTGCACTCGTCTTCAACATCGGCTGCTTCCTTCGCCATGGTGTTGTCACACTGGCTGGTTACCGGTTTACCTCTCATTCTGGTTAGTATTTTATTAGGATTGATGTTGAATCTCGATTCGGGCGCCTTCCCTGCACTTATCTTTTCGCTACTGATCGGCACACCGGCATTAAGCCTAATGGGTTCCATTGGCGCAGCGCTTACCGTTGGTCTGTCAAGGAGCGGATTTCTCATCACCCTGATTATTATCCCACTGTATATCCCGGTTTTGATATTTGGTGTCAGTGCAGTAAACGCAACCACAATGGGACAATCACCCGCAACAGCGTTGTATTTACTGGGAGCTTTTACCGTACTCGCCGCAACACTATCTCCATTTGCCATCGCTGCCGCAATTAAGCTCAATCTGGACTAAGAACTTTTCGACATATCAATAGCCTAAGGGCATGATTCACCAACAGGTATTGGGATAAAATCGCGCCCATGACGTACCTAATCGTGCAGACCTATCAAATCGATGCCAAACGAAAATCATAACAAATCATCCACAGCATCTCGCTGGCTGTGGTTTCATCGTTTTGGTTCTCCCACGTATTTTTACGGATTCGCTAACCGATGGTCTCCTCGTTTTGCACTTGGCAGTCTTTTACTCGCGATTGTGGGGATTTATTGGGGATTGTTTATCGCGCCGCCAGACTACCAGATGGGCGACAGTTACCGCTTAATCTATATCCACGTGCCCAGTGCCTGGATGTCCATGTCCATTTACATGGTCATGGCAGTTGCATCGGCGACGGCACTTATCTGGAGGATGAAACTTGGATTTATTATCGCCAGAGCTTGCGCCCCAATTGGTGCGATATTTACATTTTGCGCACTACTTACCGGATCCCTTTGGGGAAAACCAACCTGGGGCACATACTGGATCTGGGATGCCAGACTAACGTCAGAACTGGTTTTGCTGTTTTTGTATCTTGGTTACATTGCTCTGACAAATGCCATAGAGGACCGCCGTGCGGCTTCTCAGGCCGGTGCAATACTTGCTCTGGTCGGCGTTATTAATATTCCCATTATTCATTATTCGGTGGAGTGGTGGAATACCTTGCATCAGGGGTCTACAGTAACCCAGTTTGGCAAACCCACCATGGATACATCGATGTTGATTCCATTGCTAATCATGTTTATCGCAGTCAATCTGTATTTCGCATCGGTAATGCTTTGCAGAGCGAAAAACATTCTTCTGGACGAAGAGCGACAAACCAGCTGGGTTAAAAACATTGTACAAGCTGCGGCAGATCGGTAAACGTTATGGTTGAATTTTTACATATGGGTGGTCACGGAATTTATATCTGGCCAGGCTATATCATGAGTTTGGTACTGCTGTTGCTGGGATACATAGTTTCCATCAAAACAACATCCAGAATACTGACTGAGTTAAAGCGTTTTTATAGCCGGATCGATAGAAACAACTGATCAACAAAATGCAGCGCACGAGAAAAAAACGACTCATTCTGGTAGGCTTAATATTGGGCGGCGTTGCCTTGTCAGCGGCACTCGCACTAACGGCACTAAACCAAAACATCAACCTGTTCTATAGCCCAAGCCAGGTTGCCGCAGCCGTAGCGCCTAAGAATACGGTGTTTAGATTGGGTGGCATGGTCGTTGATGGAAGCGTCCAACGAAATTCAGAAAATCTAGCGGTACAGTTTGATTTAACCGATACTGCAGAAACTGTAACCGTAAGGTATAGTGGAATCTTACCCGACCTGTTCCGCGAAGGTCAGGGCATCGTCGCCCTTGGAAGACTGTCAGGAACCCTATTTGTCGCCGATCAGGTATTAGCTAAACATGATGAAACCTATATGTCTCCCGAAGTTAGTGAAGCACTTAAAGCCGCTAATAAAAAAATACACAATCCTGCGTCAACCGACTCGACGAATTAAAAATGATACCTGAAATTGGTCATTTTGCACTAATTCTTGCACTCGGCATATCCGTTTTACTGTCCATACTGCCGCTGTATGGAGCATCTCGCGGCATTGTGAGCTGGATTTCTTTTGCCAAACCGGCAACCCAGGTGCAGTTTTGTCTGGTGCTGGTTGCCTATGGTTGTCTCACGTACAGCTTTCTTGTCAGTGATTTTTCGATAGCCTATGTTGCGACCCACTCGAACACCCACCTACCCACGATTTACAAGATTTCAGGTGTGTGGGGCGGCCACGAAGGATCGCTGTTACTATGGATTTTAATTTTGTCCGCATGGTCACTGGCCGTTACAATCTGCTCCAGATCCATACCCGAGGAGATGATCGCCCGTGTATTGGGTGTTATGGGATTGGTGAGTGTTGGTTTTATGCTGTTTACACTATTTACTTCAAATCCGTTTGCCAGACTATCTCCCTCCCCTATTGAAGGACAGGACCTGAATCCACTGCTGCAGGATTTTGGCCTGGCGATACACCCTCCGATGCTGTATTTGGGTTACGTTGGGTTTTCGGTACCCTTTGCCTTTGCCATTGCGGCTTTACTGAGTGGAAGATTTGACGCCGCCTGGGCTCGATGGTCACGGCCGTGGACCAATCTTGCCTGGATGTTTTTAACTATTGGTATTGCGCTGGGTTCCTGGTGGGCCTACTACGAACTAGGCTGGGGAGGATGGTGGTTTTGGGATCCAGTAGAGAATGCGTCATTCATGCCCTGGTTGATCGGAACAGCACTGATTCACTCATTGGCAGCAACGGAAAAGCGCGGGGTATTCAAAGCCTGGACCATATTATTGGCTGTACTGGCGTTTTCCTTATCTTTGCTGGGAACCTTTCTGGTGCGATCAGGCGTTCTGGTTTCAGTACATTCGTTTGCCACCGATCCGACGCGTGGGCTGTTTATTTTGATATTTCTGGGTATTGTCGTCGGCGGCTCTTTGCTACTGTATGCGTGGCGTGCACCAGCCATTGTAAGTGCGGTTAAATTTCGTACGATTTCGCGCGAATCCGCAATATTGTTGAATAATATTATTTTTGGGGTTTTGTGCTTCTCTGTACTATTAGGCACGCTTTACCCGTTGATACTCGATGCACTTGGGCTCGGTAAAATTTCTGTTGGCCCGCCCTATTTTGATTTTATGTTCAAAATCATCGGATTCCCGCTAGCGTTCGTGGCGGGTGTTGGTACATTGCTGCACTGGAAGAAAGATCAGATCAAACGAATACAAACGCCATTAATCCGGATCGTCGTACCCGCGCTTGCATTGGCTCTTTTCCTTTCCCATTATCTCGGAGGAATCACCATTGGATCGACTGCTGGCATTTTTTGCGGTACCGCGATTGGAATGTTCAGCATAAAAATCATTTCGGATCGATGCAAACAACCTGGCATCATTCGAGGATTAACTGCGACACCAAGGGGTGTTTACGGTATGGCCGTTGCACATTTTGGTATGGGCATGTTTATCATCGGCGTAACCGTAACCAACGTCTACAGCATCGAACAAGACGTTCGTCTCGCCCCAGGAGAACAGTTTACCATTGACCAATATCAATTTTCATTTGACAATTTAGAAAGTATTCCCGGTCCGAATTATCAGGCGATCCGGGGCAGTTTTTCGGTTACCGATGGGGAAAATAACCAGATTTCTCTCTATCCCGAAAAGCGCACCTATCTTGTACAAAAAAATCCGATGACCGAAGCGGCAATTGACCCCGGCTTTACGCGTGATCTATATATTGCACTGGGTGAACCGTTGGATCAGGGCAACGCCTGGGCAGTCAGGTTATACTACAAACCGTTTATCAGATGGATCTGGCTGGGAGCGATACTGATGGCCCTGGGTGGGCTTCTTGGAGCCGCTGACCGCCGCTACATGAAGTCGGTAAAACTTGAAAGAATAATTCCCGCCGTTTCCTGAAAATGCGGTTCTCCAGCAAAAAAGCATTGTTACCCTTTGCGGTTTTTATGGCAATTTCAGTTTTCCTCGCTATTGGTTTGACACTAAATCCACGTGAAATCCCCTCGCCTTTTATTGGAAAGCCAGCACCTGCATTTGATTTACCAGCACTTCATGTTTATCAACAAGGATCAGAAATCAAGCTGGATGGTCGAATCAGCAATAAGCAACTGGAAAATCAGGTTTGGGTTCTCAATGTTTGGGCATCCTGGTGCGTTGCCTGCTTGCAGGAGCACCCCTTGCTAAATCAACTATCCCTGGCATATAATTTTCCACTTGTGGGTTTCAATTACAAGGATGATCCGGTTGATGCCGTCAACTGGTTGAATCAACATGGTAATCCATACGATTACATTGGAGCAGATATGGATGGCCAAACCGGAATTGAATTTGGTGTATATGGCGTACCTGAAACCTTCGTCATTGACAAATCCGGCGTGATTCGCATGAAACATATCGGCCCTTTGTCAGAAGCTGATATCGAACAAAGCTTGCTACCATTGTTATTCGATTTGCAGAACAACCGTGAGCCGTTGTGAGTCATGCTGAGTATCGATACACGCCCTATGATGATGGTTGCCTCAGCAATCACCATGCTCACTATTTTTGTCTCTGCCCTGAATTCTCTCCAGGCAAACCAGACTCTGGAAGCGTTTGAAGATCCACATAAACAAGCGCTGTATATACGACTAACCAAAGAACTTCGCTGTCTGGTATGCCAAAACCAAAACCTTGCGGATTCAAACGCAGATCTTGCCAAAGACTTACGCAAAAAATCTTACGAAATGGTTGATCAGGGTAAAAGCTACCAGCAAATTGTGGAGTTTATGGTTACCCGATACGGTGATTTTGTTTTGTACAAACCGCCATTTAAGTCAACGACGCTATTACTTTGGCTGTCGCCATTTTTGTTAGTGATATTCATTGTTCTGGCGATCATCAGGCAAAAGAAAGCAACCAAACCGAATGAAGCTTCTCTAACTCAGAAGCAGATCAATGAAGCTAAGGCGCTCATCGAAAAGGAACGTAATCGCCAATGACATTTTATCTTATCGCTTTCATTTTTTGCCTACTGGCAGTGGTCTATATTTCCCCGGCACTGCTTAGCAGACGTTCAATACGATTAGACGATTCAGTAAAACAAAATGCGTTAATCGCAAATCAAAGATTAAACGAGTTGGATAAGCATGCGATTGCTGGAGACACAACGACGCAAATTGGAACTGACGAAAAATTAGAAATCGAAACTGCCCTGGCCACAGATATAGCCGGAATCAAGTCTGTGTACTATCGAAAGATACCGTTTTTTTACTCTGCCATTTGGGTTGTTGTTTTTCTTTCGATAAGCGCATTCACCTATTCGTATCTGGGATCACCGCATTTGCTGGATAGCCATCCCGGTATTTCAACGGCAGAAAACACAACACCGGACATAGGCATCCTAATTCAACAGCTGGAAACCAGACTGGCCGAAGAACCTGACAATCCACGTGGGTGGGAACTTGCTGGCCGAACATATATGAGCATGGGGAGTTACGAAAAAGCAGAGCATGCCTACAGCAGACTAAATGCTCTGGAGTCTGGAAATACAGACTTTCTTGCCGCTTTGGCTGATGCATCGATTATGGCTAATGGAAATTCATATACGCCTACCGCGCAAGCAGCAATTTCTCAGGCTTTGCAGCTTAACCCACGCCATATCAACAGTTTGTGGATTGCCGGGCTCGGCACCGGCAGTCTCGGAGACAACCAGGAGGCAATTGACTACTTTGAAAAGTTAAAACCCTTGCTCGCTGGCGACGAAGAGGCCTTATTAAATCTGGAGCAACTTATTGCCGAAAACCGAAGTCGACTAGCAAATCAACCAGAGGCGACACCGGTTGAACAAACAACGAGTGGAAAGATTATTAAGGTGGAAGTTTCTCTGGCAAACAGTATTCAAAACCGAATCAACGGAGACGAAATGGTTTTCGTTATTGCACGTGCAAGAACCGGCCCTGCAGCACCGCTTGCTGTACAGAAATTTAGTGTTCAAGAGCTACCGAAATCTGTTTCCCTAACGGCGGAAATGGCGATGATATCTGGAATGGATATCGATTCGTTCCATGAAATTGAAGTACTGTCACGTGTATCAAAAACCGGTGAGCCACGAGCTCGAAACGGTGACTTTCAATCTGATGTAAAGCTGCTTATCGGAAGTGAAACTGACCAACCAGTCTTGCTTGATATTGCCTTTCCGGTCGAAGTCGTCAAAGAGAATTAGCTAAGCGTTGTAACTGTCGCTCTGCTGACTATCAGAATCTTCATTGCTGTCAGAAAAACCAACAATTTTGCTCGCAGCTTCATCTCCGTTTTTACGAATACTTTCACCCTGAAAAGAACTTCCAGAATCGATTGTCAGATTCGTTGCTGTGAGTTTCCCCTGTGCTTCCCCACCTGAAGTGAGTTCAATAGAATCACAATCTGCATTGCCAATAAACGTTCCTGTTACGATAAAGGAATTGGCTTTTAGATCACTATTAACCTGTCCGGATTGACCGATCTTCACCGTTGACGTAGAAACAATTTCTGCGTCAACGACACCATCGATATGCAGTTCACATTCGATTTCTATTTTACCTGAGATCCGGGATCCAGCAGCGATAGTTGTAATGTTTGATGAGTAATCTGTTTGTTGATCAGACTTATTAAAGATGGCCATTTTATACCTCTTACTTGTGTAAATATTTCGTTGGTGCCGAATTCCCATTTGAGAAATTCATGGGGATCTGTGGCTTTGCCAAGATAACGAATTTCATAGTGTAAATGGGGTGCGCTGCTTCTGCCGGTGTTTCCACTCAATCCGATCAAACCCCCTTTGTGGACAACATCCCCCGGCGCAACGAGCATTTTATCCAGGTGAGAATATCTTGTTTCAAATCCAAAATTGTGCAGCACTACGATACGATTGCCGCTTAACTCAGAATAGTCAGTATTCGCCACAAATCCATCTGCCGTTGCAAAGATTTTGTCTCCGGTTCTTGCGCGGATATCTACTCCTTTATGAAATGAATTCACTTTGGTGACAGGATGCTTGCGTTTACCAAATCCGCTGGTAATTTTTAACGCTTTTGTTGGATAACCGCTGGGGATACTGTCATGTAATATCCGTTCCTGACTTGCGGTCAGGCTCGCCAGCTCCACTCGGCTTGCAATATCCAGGTCGGATTCTTCGTCAACTTCATGGTCGAGGCCAATTACACCCTCTATTTGCTCTACCCGGCTATCAATAACGGTATACTGTTGTTCCTTGGCGTTATAAAACTCGCCAATTATCTGAATACGTTCTTCAAGGGTAAAATTGTCATCTCCGGTATCAACACCGGTCAACCGTTCAATTTCTACCAGCTCATGGCTAATCAGCTCAACCTGCGTTTGATGGAAGCTAAGAATCTGATTCAATTTATCTTCGCGAGCGGCGATAGTTTGATTTAATTTGGAATTTTCCGAATCAAACGCCAGTAGTTGTGTTTGCAGATTTTGATGATTCGAAAAAAGTGAATTATAGTTTTGCCGTTGGAAATAATTTCCTGCAAACGAACCGGTCACGATCAACGACGCAATGGCGACACACATTAAAGCATTTCGCTTGAACGAAGCGCTTAGAAAAAAATGCTTTGAGCCAAACGAATCCGATACGGTGACAGAATAATATTTCTTCATGCGTTTTGAATTTAAATTGGTACAGCCTGCTCTGATTCCGGGTAATACAGGCCTCCAATCCATCCCTGATGGATACCCGGTCAGCAAGGATACCTGATTTCACTACCGAGTTAAACCGGGTTTGGGCTTTTAAGCCATAAAACATACCCTTTCGCACTATTTTTACGCCATCTCGCATATAATCCGCCAAAATTAAATACAATCACCGCAATCTCTACACTGAATTTAGCCAAACATGAAAGAACTTGAATCTATTATTGAACAGACCTGGGAAGTTCGCAGCGAAATAACCCCTAAATCCGTTGATCCTGCTGTGAAACAGGCGATCCTTGAATCGGTCAACCTGCTTGACAGCGGACAAGCACGAGTGGCTGAGCCAGACGGGGACGGCTGGAAAGTTAATCAGTGGCTAAAAATGGCAGTACTCCTCTCTTTCAGGATCGAAGAAAACCGGGTAATGCAATCCGGTCTGAACCAGTACTACGATAAGGTTAGTACGAAATTTGAAGATTTCACACCGCAAATGTTTGCCGAAAGCGGGTTCAGGGTTGTTCCGCCAGCTGTAGTCAGAAAAGGCGCGTATATCGCCAACGACGTTGTGCTGATGCCAAGTTACGTCAATATTGGGGCCTACGTAGGCGAAAAAACCATGGTCGATACCTGGGCTACAGTGGGTTCCTGCGCTCAAATTGGTGCAAACGTTCACTTATCCGGTGGTGTCGGAATTGGCGGCGTACTTGAACCGTTACAGGCATCGCCAACCATAATTGAAGATAATTGCTTCATTGGCGCCAGAAGCGAAGTCGTGGAAGGCGTGATCGTCGGTAAGGGTTCTGTCGTTTCCATGGGAGTCTATATTGGGCAAAGTACCAGAATTTTCGATCGTGCCAGCGGTGAAATTTCTTATGGCTATATCCCGCCCGGATCAGTGGTTGTGTCGGGTTCCATTCCTGCTAAAGACGGCTCCCACAGTTTGTATTGCGCTGTAATCGTAAAAACGGTGGACGAAAAAACCCGCAGTAAGGTGGGAATCAACGAACTTGTCAGGAATATTGACGAGTAGCCAAAAATGTCTTTTCACTATCAAATGATCGCTGCGACAGATGTTGGGCAGGTTCGTGCTGTGAATGAAGACAGTTTGAGAATTATTCCGCAAATTAACCTTGCTGTTGTCGCTGACGGAATGGGCGGACATAAAGCCGGTGATATTGCCAGTCGAATGGCGGTGAACTCTGTGTGCGACCACTTTCAGGAACAGGCACTAATAAGTGATGCAATGGGCTTTGAAAATGCAGACAGCATCGTGGCGGGTGCTTTCGCATTGGCGAATAGTCAGGTCTATGCACATTCACACCAGATTTCCGCTTGCGAAGGTATGGGTACAACCCTGATTGCCTGTTCTTGTTCGCCCCAGCAAATTCATATTGGTCACATCGGTGATTCCAGAGCATACCGTTATTCGCACGGAGAACTAAGTCAGCTAACTATCGATCATACGCTCGCCACAGAACTAGCCGTCGACACCCCTGAGTGGGACCTACCCGCTTACAGTCATCACGTACTAAGAAAGGCTCTGGGTATCGAGGCCAGATGCGCTCCCGATTTTTTCACCGTGGAACCAGAAGAGAAACAAATATACCTGGTATGTTCCGATGGGCTAACCGGGGTGTTGTCAGATCAGGAAATATCGACAATTCTTGCGTTAAAAGCACACCAGCCTGAACAGTGTCTGGAAAAAATGATCGAAGCCTGTCTCGACGGTGGTGCACCCGATAACGTATCAATCGTCTTGATTTACGTTTCCAACTAATACTGAATACAAAGACTGCTCCATCAGGTTGGCGGAAAGCCAATTCGGATTAACGTTCCGCCGAAACCACTTTTTTCGATTTCCATCTCACCGTCGTACCGATCAACAATTTCCCTCACAACTGCGAGCCCAATCCCCTGACCGGGTGTTTTTTCATCAAAACGAGCCCCTCGTTTCAGCACTTCATTTCGCGCATCCTCAGCAATTCCGGGCCCATCATCATGCAGTTCAATGGTTAATCCATTATGAACGTGTGCACTTGCTTCGTGGATCATGGCTTTAATTAGCACTCTGCTCTTTGACCATTTAAAAGCATTGTCCGCAACATTTCCAACCAACTCGAAAAGATCGCTCTCATCGCCATAATAAACCACTCCGTTTTCAAGCTCCACTTCAACCGTCAGGTCCTTGTGTGAATAGACTTTTTTAAGCGCCGTAACGATTTTGTTTACGATAGGCTCTGCTTCAATCGAACCATGAATAACAGAAACTTGTGCGGAAGCCGCACGTTTCAGTTGATATTCCACAATTTTGTTCATCCTGTCTACTAACTCAGCAACATCCTCCTTAACCAGTCGTTCATTACTATCTTCCGACATTCCTTTGATTACCGCCAGTGGTGTTTTTAAACTGTGCGCCAAATCACCCAATGTGTTTCGGTAACGCTTGATATTCTGCCGTTCGTTTTCTATAAAAAGATTAATACGTGTACTCAATTGCGCTATTTCGAATGGATATTCCCCAAGGATTTTTTGCTGCTGATTTCGTTCCACTGCATCCAACTCGACACTAACCCGGCGTAGCGGCTTCAATCCCCAACGCAAGCTAACCGCCTGCATAATTAACAGCAATATCCCGGCCATTCCAAGCCAGAACACCAGTTCTTTGCGATAAGACTGAATCGTCTGTTGATAATTCAGGCTTTCATTTAGCATAACCAGCGATAGAGGTACTTCCCGAGTTAGATCGAGTTCCCAGGTAACTCCAAAACTATAGTAAAAAGGACTTTCCAGTTTTTCTCCGATCTGGAAAAACAGCTCGGTACCGGGCTTGGCAATAACCAGTGAATCCAGTTTAATACCGAGTGATGACTGGGAACGCCATAATACATTCCCCCTGTCATCAATAATGATTGCGTACAACCCTGAGTTTGGAGATGATAATCGCGGCTCAGGCATTCTTTCTGGCATCACCAACCTTCCCCTTCGATCAATCTCAAGTACCGTTAACAGTGCGTTAACCTGTGTCTTGAGCTGGTTCTTCACGGTCACCCTTGCGCTAGAAACAAATGATTTATCCAATGCTATCCCTGCCAGCCCGAGAAATACCACCAATGTACAGGTCGATGCGACCAGAAGTCTCTTACGAAGCGAGGGTGTGCTCAACAGACAATCAGCATTAATGCAGCGATCTTATCAATTCAATGTTCTGCTTCTGCGCCAAACAATCACAACTTATGCACTTACAAACCGATAACCGCGACCACGCAGGGTTTCGATGGGATTAAGAAGATTTTCCGGATCGAGCTTCTTGCGCAACCGCCCAACAAACACCTCAATAACATTGCTGTCCCGGTCGCTGTCTTCTTCGTAAAGGTGCTCAGTCAATTCCATTTTTGAAACCACCTTTCCCGAATTGATCATCAGGTAATATAGAAGCTTGTACTCGAATGCGGTGAGGTCTAATCGGGTATCGGCAACAAAAACATCCTGAGTCCGGGTATCCAGTTTGATTCCGCCAATCTCCAGCATGGGTGTCGCATGGCCTGCTGACCGGCGAATTAGTGCCGAAATTCGAGCCTGGAGCTCTTCGTAGTGAAAAGGTTTGGTGAGGTAATCATCAGCGCCGGCTTCCAGTCCTTCGACTTTTTCCTGCCACCGAGAGCGCGCTGTCAAAATGATAATGGGGTATGTCAAACCGCCTTCCCTAAGCTTCTCAATGACCTGGATACCGGATATGCAGGGAAGCCCCAGATCAATAATGGCCATATCCACCGGATATTCGAGACCATAATACAATCCATCGTCACCGTTGTCCGCAGCATCAACTACGTAGCCGTTTTGTTTGAGCTTTTCTGCTAATTGAGTCCGCAGGTGAACCTCATCTTCCACTAATAAAATTCTCATATCATTTCTAATCGATCTAATTTTCCAAACGTCTTAAGTTTGGGTTGTTTGGATCAATATTAATGATTTTTACTTTCCCGTCGTTACGCAGCAATTTAAATCGGAAATATTGATAACCAGATTCTTTTTGTCGGGGAGTTGCGTCGAGGATTTGCCAGGATTTGTACTGTCGAATTTGTCTGGCTGCTTCATCCATTGAGATCTTGTTCTTGGCAGAACTTTCGCCGTCAATGGCATTACTGGTCGAAATAATTCCGCCAAGCAGGATTATTCCCAGAAATATTCGAATAGTTTTTACGAGTGAAATCAAAACGTAATAGTCAATTGTTCACAACACGAAGTATATCACTATCCGGACAAATCAAATTAGGGCTTAAACCGAAGTTGTACAGCCCAGAATTTGACCAGCCCATACGAATTAAGCCCGATTCAATATTCGATGGGTACAACGTTCACACTTAACGTTATCGTTTGACCCGGATCAGACCGGGTACGAGTGTTATACACTGCCCCATTGTACTCATAAGTTACATCATAACCCTCGAGCCGCTTTTCAGAACGATAATTATCGACCGATTTGCATCTTTGTTCGTAACGCACACCGGCGTTTGCCTGTGAACGTTTGTTATTTTGATCGCGACCAATAGAACCGCCCAATACCGCTCCGGCCACTGTTGCCACATCCTGACCACGGCCACTACCAAACAACCTGCCAACACCTGCTCCGACAATGGCACCTAGAATTTCTGGAGTCCGTGTTTTATATGTTTGTCGGGGTACGGATATAGCCTCCTGCCAACACTGTTGTTGGGGGTTATTAACCTGAACGACAGTATAAACAGGCTGAGCACTAATAACATTTGCCTCTACAGCCTGTGCATTTGTATTGTATGCATGTGCAGATAGGAACGATAAGGCTAACGCACTACCGAACACCAAGCTGGAAATACGATTCTGAATTTTCATTTGAGTCTCCTCTGTCTGAAGGGTTTCGGATCAACTAATCCGTCACGAGACTCTAATCAATTCGAATGAATACGCTATGAATTATGCATGAATGAAAACTGAATGCACAAACATATTGGAAGCAGTATTAGTTGGTCGATTTTTTGATTTCCAGCAACTCAATATCGAACAGTAACACCTCGTTGGGGCCAATTAGCTGTCCTGCACCACGCTCGCCGTAAGCCAGATCAGGCGCTAAAACGATGGCCCATTTGTCACCGGGTTTCATTAACTGAAGCACTTCAGTCCACCCCGGGATAATTGACTGGAGTGAAAACGTAGCCGGTTCACCCCGGGTAATACTGCTATCAAATACAGTACCATCGATTAGGGTACCCTGATAATGTACAACCACAGTGTCAGTCATTCGAGGTGAATCTGCGGAAGCGTCGCCTGATTCCAGAACCTCATACTGCAATCCTGAACTGGTGACGGTCACACCTTCCTTTTTACTGTTTTGTTCAAGAAAGGATAATCCCAGTTCGGCCTTCTCCCTTGATGCCGATTCCGCTTCGGCCAATTGCTGCTGTTGCTTTACTTGAATTGACGACATGATTTGTTCTTCCGTCATAGCTGGGTCACCGCCAGTCACAACGGTATTCAATGCTTCCAGCAGAACATCAATATCGATATCAGCCTGATCGCTAAACTGTTCAGCTAACTGCATACCGATGCGATTGCCAACGGCATAACTGAATTTTTTGTCTTCTGTATCCAGCTCGGATTGGGCAAAAGCGATAGGTGTTGAGAGTAATAATCCAATTGCGACAGACGGTAAATTTTTAAGCAAAGTCATTTGCGAATATTCCTGGTAGGTTTAAATAATAAAAATAAGGATCGATTATATTCCAGCTCCTGATAAGACGGACCAACTAATTAAACCGGGCGGGTTATTCTGGATTTTCAAATTTCAAAAATTTCCAGCGCCTGATCGATTCTGCTGGGAGCGATCACTTCTATGTCCGACAGTGGTTTCCTGGGTTTGTTTCCGGCAGGGACTATCGCTCGGGTAAATCCCAATTTTGCAGCTTCTTTCAGCCTTTCAATTCCACGCTGCACCGGCCTAAGTTCTCCTGAAAGTCCAACTTCACCAAATACAATCAGATCACTGCCCGTTGCCCGGTTCTTCACACTCGACAGAATCGCCAAAAGCACGGCAAGATCTGCACCCGTTTCAACAACCCGTATACCCCCCGTTACATTGGTAAAAATATCGTAGCTGTTCAGAGAAATGCCGGCATGGCGATGGGCAACGGCGAGAAGCATCGCCAGTCGATTTTGCTCAAGCCCTACACTCAATCTTCTAGGGTTCGCCAATGCACTATCGTCGACCAGAGCCTGCACCTCTACCAGCAATGGTCTCGTACCCTCCTGTGTAGCCAATGATACACTTCCGGGTCGATCTGCACCGTGTTTGCTGACGAACATTGCTGACGGGTTATTAACATCTTTTAGTCCTTGTTCAGTCATGGCAAAAACACCTATCTCATTTACCGCACCAAATCGATTTTTTATCGCTCTGACCATCCTGAAACTGCGCGCGTTGTCACCTTCGAAATACAACACGCTGTCCACCATATGCTCGAGCACGCGAGGTCCTGCTATCGATCCTTCTTTTGTAACATGACCAACCAGAATGACACAGCAACCGGACTGTTTCGCGTACCGTACCAGTCGAGCCGCAGATTCCCGCACCTGGGAAACACTTCCCGGGGCGGCGCTAAGTGCGTCTGTAAACAGGGTCTGGATTGAGTCGACCACAACAATTTCGGGCTTTTCCTTATCGATAACGCTGAGCATCGATTCAAGGCGATTTTCCGCCATGACTTTTATAAAGTCAGTGCTTAACGCTAGACGGCGTGCACGCATGGCAACCTGATCCACGGACTCTTCACCGGTAATGTATAGCGCACTCATCCTTTCTGAAACCGAACACATACGTTGCAGCAGCAATGTTGATTTTCCAATACCAGGGTCCCCGCCAATCAGAATCACGGAACCGGGGATCAATCCGCCACCCAACACACGATTAAATTCAGCACTACCCGTATCGGTACGTGATATTTTAGAAATCTCTACTTCTGACAAGGTTTGCACAGACGATTGCGGTGCTATTCCAGCAAATCGATTCACCGAACCAGTGTGTTTTTGCGTATTGTGCTCAACCATGGTGTTCCACTCACCGCAATCCGAACACTGACCTGCCCACTTTGGACTTTCAGATCCGCATTGGTTGCAGAAATACACAGTTTTGAGTGATGATTTAGCCATTATCTTATTTTGATTTTAAATTTCGCGATCAACTCTAACTTCTTACCCATCAGAACGGTTATTTACAATAACACCCTTGGTATTCTCGGCGTAACCTTACACAGTAATTCGTACGGTATTGTACCGGCCCAATCTGCCACTTCCTCAATACCCAATTGCTGTCCCCAAAGTACAACCTCTTCTCCGGCAACAACACCCTCAAGATTAGTTACATCGACAGTGATCATATCCATCGATATTTTTCCTGTAATGGGAACACGATTTGCGCGAATCAAAACGCAGGCTCTGTCATCTAATTGCCTTGGGTAGCCGTCGCCGTAACCAAGTCCAACCATTGCGAGTCGTGATTTGCGGGATGTAATATAGCGACCGCCGTAACCAACTGGTGCCCCACGGGGAACAGATTTTAGCGCAAGAATACGAGCTTTAAGGGTCATAACCGGCTTTAACTCGATTTCCGACTCTGCACTTTGTTGATAGGGTGATACCCCATACAGCATTATGCCTGGCCGCACCCAATTGTAATGGGTTTGTGGCCAACGCATGACCCCTGCAGTATTGGCTAAACTTGATTCTAACTGCAGTGGTTTTTGAACCTCCTCAAATCTTTGCCGCTGAATCAGTGTGTATTCATCATCAACGAGATCTGCATTAGCCAAATGGGACAACATACGCACCGTTGCAACGGATTGCATTTTATCGAGCCTGTCGACGTAGTTAGCTACATCTGTGACGTGGATTCCAAGTCTGTTCATGCCGGTATCAAACTTTACCCATACTGATAATGCACAACCGCGGTAACGCTCCATCCACTCAAGCTGAAGCTCGTTGTGAATCACCACATCCAGTTGATACTTCTCAAAGTACTGCAGCTGATCTGCATGCCAAAACTCAGATAAAACAACAACAGGCTTATCCTGCTGGAGCTTCCTGCACTCAATCCCTTCTTGCACTGTGGCCACTGCAAAACCATCGACCAAATCTGCGATGGAACCGGCAATGTTTTCCAGCCCATGACCGTAGGCATCGGCTTTTACAACGGCTAATATTTTTGAGGTCGGTGCGGTGGACCTGATTTGTGCAATATTAAATTGCAGGGAAGAAAGATCAATTTCAGCGCGTGCACGCCAATGAGAAGCAGCTTCGTTTTTCAGTGCAGTGTATTTTTCCAATCAATTGCAATCCGGGAAAACATCTTAACTCATACCACCGCTTGCGAACGGTGATGCAAAGTTTTCGAATCGGGTGAATTCGCCTCTAAAAGTCAGCCTGGTTGTACCAATTGGCCCATTTCGCTGCTTTCCGATGATGACCTCAGCAACACCTTGTTGATCGGTATCCCCGTTGTACACCTCATCTCGATAAATGAAAAAGATCACATCAGCATCCTGTTCGATAGCACCAGACTCACGCAGATCAGACATCACCGGCCGTTTGTTCGATCTTTGCTCCAGACTTCTGTTCAACTGCGACAACGCAATTACCGGGACATTTAACTCTTTCGCAAGAATCTTTAGTGATCGCGTGATACCGGAAATTTCGGTAGCACGGTTTTCGTTACTATCCGAGCAATGCATTAACTGCAAATAATCGATAACGATCAAACCCAACTGATCATTTTCCGCTACCATACGCCGCGCTCTTGATCGAATATCCATTGGATTCAAGCCAGCGGAGTCATCGACAAACATGGGCGCCTTGTCAAGAAAGCCCACCGCAGAATTCAATCTCGGCCAATCTTCATCACCAAGCTTCCCCGTTCGGATTTTATTGGAATTGATCCTGCCCAGTGAAGATAACATTCTCATTGCCAACTGCTCACCGGGCATTTCCATACTGAATATAGCCACCGGTAATTGTTTCTCCACCGCGACATACTCAGCGATATTCATTGCAAATGAAGTTTTTCCCATCGATGGACGGCCGGCAACAATGACCAGATCACCGCGCTGTAATCCTGAAGTCATGGAATCGAGATCAGAAAAGCCGGTTGGAATACCCGTAATCGATTCATCTGATTCGAATAACTCTTCAATTCTGTCAATGGATTTCGCCAGCAAATCCTGAATTGGTGTAAACCCTTTACGGCTTCGGCCGTCTCGTTCTGAAATATCAAAGACAAGTTGCTCAGCACGATCCAGAACTTCACGCGGAGTGCGGCCATTGGGATTGTATGCTGAATCCGAAATATCATTCGCCGCCGCGATCAAAGATCGCAAAATTGAGCGCTCACGTACAATTTTTGCATAGGTCAGAATATTCGCCGTACTTGGCGTGTTGTTCGCGAGGCTGCCGATATAAGCCAATCCACCAGCAGTTTCCAATAAATTTCCTGCCTCAAGCCACTCTGAGATGGTTATCACATCCGCCGGGTCTCCAACGGACTGTAAACCTTTAACCGCTTCAAATATCAAACGGTGGTTTTGACTGTAAAAGTCCCGAACTCCCACCTCATCTATCACCTCATCCCATTTTCGGTTATCAAGCAATAGCCCGCCCAGCAGGGATTGCTCCGCTTCCAGAGCCTGGGGCGGTAGTTTAGGTAGATTGGCTACAAGTTCAAGGGCATCGGCCACAATAGGGTCTATTTCTGTGTAAATGAATAGTAGAAGAATACCTGACTATTGAAACGCTGTCATCGGCTGATCGCGGTTAGCACAAAATCAAACAAAGCGAACAAAAATAGCACCGTCTGAACGGTGCTATTTTTAGACAAAATGCCCAATCTCCAAGCGTAAATCTAGTCGGTGGATTCAGCTTCTTCTTCGTTGGTTTCTGATTCAGGCGAGATGTCACTGGAAGACTCTTCCGCCTCGTCCCCCTGTTCTATCGGATTGCCTTCACTCTGTTCACCATCTACGACGATCTGCACTGTAAAACGTACTTCAGGGTGTAAAATTACATCCGCTTGGTGCGTTCCGGTTTGTTTAATTGCGCCGTCAGGTTGGGTAATTTCAGATTTCTCGATGCGGGTTCCTGCTTCAGACATCGCTTCGGCAATATCGATGGGTGAAACTGAACCATATAACTGACCTTCTTCTCCGCATAGCCGAACCAGAGCAATCGACTTTACAGCAGATTCAGCACGCGCTTGTGCATCGGAAAGGCGGGAAGCCCCTTGTTGCGCCAGTTGGTGCCGTTTCTCTTCTACCTGAGCTTTTGCCTCTGCGGTAGCAGGCATAGCCTTTTTCTGGGGTATTAAATAGTTTCTCGCATAACCATTCTTTACGGTGACAAGGTCACCAAGCTCACCCACATTCTGGATTTTTTCTAACAGTATGATTTCCATGATGCCCCCTAGTTATCGTGCTGATCGGTATAAGGGATTAACGCCAGAAATCGAGCGCGCTTGATTGCGGTCGATAGTTGACGCTGAAAATGTGATTTTGTACCCGTACTACGGCGCGGCAATATTTTACCGGTTTCACTAATATTCGCTTTTAAGATATCAAGGTCTTTATAGTCTATAGATTCGATACCGTCTGCGGTAAATTTACAAAATCGTGGTCGTCTTTGATATCGCATTAGGATTCCTCCTTGGTTTCTTCTGATGCAGCCGCAGTAGCTTCTGAATCACTATCCGCATCAGTTTCTGCTTTTTCAGCAGGGGCTTCGGCCTTTTTCTCTTCAGCTTTTTTCTCTTCAGCCTTAGCCGTTTCAGCTTTGGCTTCTTTAGCCGCCTCAGCTTCATCTTCCCGGGCTTTGGCGATTGCCATTGCAGATTCTTCTGTTGCTGCGTGCTTCTTGCGAATTACCAGGTGCCGAAGTACAGAATCGTTAAATTTGAAATTTCGTTCAATCTCCTGAAGGACTTCAAGGCTGCATTCGATATTGACCATGACGTAGTGCGCTTTATGCACATCGTTAATCATGTAAGCCAATCTGCGGCGTCCCCAGTCTTCGACTCGATGGACAGCACCGTCTCCGGATTTGACCATCTCGGAATAGCGATCAATCATCGCCGGGACTTGTTCACTTTGATCCGGGTGGACCAAAAATACGATTTCATAGTGTCTCACGGACTCTCCCCATGGTTTGTTATCTTCCCAACACGGCGACCTTTGCAATGCGGTCAATACATGCGGTAAAGAAAGGAGTTAATGGAAAAAACGGCGCGATTCTATAGTATGGAATGGAAGATAACAACCCCAATATCCAATCCAGGACGGATTCAAGTGGGTCGCACTAGATTATGAATCATTTCCAGCTAATTTGGCCCAAATTAGGGTAATTCACACGCATCCACCGCAATCAAAGGTGACTGCACCCAATAAAAATCAGCGATACAAAATCATTTTATCGGTACTGGGATATAATCTGCACTCATAAATACTTAATTGTTGGTCCAACTACTCATCATGAACGAATCTAATCCGTCTGAAACCTCCAAAAATCAAGTGAAAGTCGATCATGACATAACCGAAACAGGGGAATGGATTGATTCACTGGATTCGGTTATGGAAACCCAGGGCAATGAGCGCGCCCACTTTCTCATAGAAGCACTGATCGATCGCGCCAGACGAACCGGAATACATATTCCTTATGAAGCGAATACGGCTTATCTGAATACGATTCCAACTCATATGGAACAGCCCAGCCCGGGCGATCATGAAATCGAATGGCGAATTCGGGCTTTGGTCAGATGGAACGCCATGGCCATGGTTATTCGTGCGAACCGGATTTCCTCCGAGCTCGGTGGACATATTGCCAGCTTTGCATCAGCTGCCACGCTTTATGATGTCGGTTTTAACCATTTTTGGCGTGCAAGCACGGATGACCATCTTGGTGACATGATTTTTATTCAGGGACACTCCGCTCCGGGTATTTACGCTAGAGCGTATCTGGAGCGACGATTAAACAAAGAAGATTTACGTTTGTTCCGACAGGAGGTTGACGGACAGGGGCTATCCTCTTACCCCCATCCATGGCTTATGCCGGATTTCTGGCAGTTTCCGACGGTGTCCATGGGTTTGGGTCCAATTATGGCAATTTATCAGGCCCGCTACATGAAATACCTTCATAACCGCAGTTTGATCGATGCCAAAGACCGAAAGGTATGGGCTTTCCTCGGCGATGGTGAAATGGACGAACCTGAATCCATCGGCGCACTGGCCATCGCCGGACGAGAGAATCTGGATAACCTGATATTTGTGGTGAACTGTAATCTGCAGCGGCTGGATGGCCCGGTTCGCGGCAATAGTAAAATTATCCAGGAACTTGAAAGTGATTTTCGCGGTGCCGGCTGGAATGTCATCAAAGTTATTTGGGGCGGCTATTGGGACAAGTTGCTGATGCGCGATGATAAAGGGTTGTTAAAGCAACGCATGGAGGAAGCTGTTGACGGTGAATATCAGGCTTTTAAAGCCAACGATGGTGCTTATGTACGTGAAAAATTCTTTGGTAAATACCCTGAGCTCAAAGCCATGGTAGCGAACATGACCGATGACGATATCTGGAGATTAAATCGCGGCGGTCACGATCCTCACAAAATTTATGCCGCCTATCATGCTGCAATCCAGCACACAGGGCAACCGACAGTTATTCTGGCAAAAACGGTTAAAGGTTATGGAATGGGTGAAGCTGGAGAGGGTCAAAACACCACTCATCAGCAAAAGAAAATGGGCGAAGATGCGCTACTGGCATTTCGTGATCGATTCAATATTCCCCTAACAGATGAAGAAGTTGCTGATGCCCCTTTTTATCGACCAGAGAAAAAATCCCCTGAGTTTGAATACCTCATGGATTCGAGAAAATATTTGGGTGGGTTTCTTCCAGCACGGCGAAGCCTTAGCGCTCCCGAATACAAATTACCCGAGCTGGATATTTTTAAATCCCAACTGGAAAGCACAGGTGACCGTGAAATTTCGACGACAATGGCATTTGTGCGTATTTTATCCGCGCTAATTCGTGACAAGGAATTGAAAAAGTATATCGTCCCCATCATTCCCGATGAATCCAGAACATTCGGTATGGAAGGCATGTTTCGGCAGTTGGGCATTTATTCTCCGCATGGTCAGCTATACGAACCGGTAGATTCCGACCAACTCATGTTTTATCGGGAAGACAAAACGGGGCAGGTATTACAGGAAGGAATCAACGAAGCCGGGGCGATGTCTTCGTGGATAGCCGCAGGAACGGCATATAGTAATCACGATGTCTGTACAATTCCTTTCTACATCCTGTATTCAATGTTTGGGTTTCAGAGAATTGGCGACCTTTGTTGGGCTGCCGGTGACAGTCGTGCACGTGGATTTATTATGGGCGGCACTGCAGGACGTACTACGCTCGCGGGAGAAGGATTACAGCATCAGGATGGCCATAGCCTGATACTCTCTTCCACCGTACCAAATTGTATTTCTTACGACCCCGCTTATAGTTATGAGCTAGCGGTCATCATTCACGATGGGCTGCGAAGAATGTATCAGGAGCAGGAAAGCATTTATTATTATATTACGGTGATGAATGAAAATTATGCGCATCCAGCGATGCCGAAAGAGTCGGAAGACGGCATTCTGCGTGGAATGTATCTCCGTGCCCAGGTTGGTAAAAAGAAAAATAAATTAAAAGTCCAACTGCTCGGAGGCGGCGCGATTTTGCGCGAAGTAGAAGCCGCTGCGGAAATGCTCGACAAAGAATTCAATGTCAGCTCCGATATCTGGAGCGTGACCAGTTTTAACGAGCTTGCTCGAGACGGCCAGGATACCGCGCGTTACAATCGCTTACACCCCACCAAGCCGCCGAAGCCGAGCTTTGTTGAAATCTGTCTTGAAAACGCTGAAGGACCGGTGATTGCAGCAACAGACTATATACAACTCTACGCTGAACAAATACGTGCTTTTGTACCGCAGCAATACTATGTTCTCGGCACAGATGGATATGGACGAAGTGACACCCGTGAGAAACTCCGGCAATTTTTCGAAGTCGATCGCTATCATGTCACCACTAACGCTCTGAAAGCCCTGGCCGATAAAGAAATGCTTCCTTATCAAACGGTTGCAGATGCAATTGAATCCTACGGCATCGACACCGAAAAACCCAACCCCATGACGGTTTAAACAATGACTGAAGTTAAGATACCCGATATTGGCGATTTTGATGCCGTTGAAGTCATTGAAATTCTGGTTTCCAAGGGAGATTCCGTATCAGCCGAAGATCCATTGCTAACCCTGGAAAGTGATAAGGCAACCATGGAAATGCCATCTCCTGCAGATGGTGTCGTTTCCGAGGTATTGATCACAGTGGGTGATACTGTTTCGGAAGGCACATTAGTCATGAAGCTCGAAGAATCCGCCGAACATTCCGGTGTTAGCGAACCCGAATCGATGGCATCCGGTAAACAACCAAACCCAGAATCAAACCAGTCCGTTGAAAAAGCGACACCTGCAGCACGTCCTGGGGCAGCGCAAAAACAAGTACCGAATACGCCCGAACCAGCGACCAAAGCCACCGGAAAATTACCGCATGCAAGCCCATCCATAAGACGTTTTGCGAGGGAACTCGGAGCAAACCTTTCGAGCATCGCCGGCTCCGGTGCAAAAGGACGCATCCTAAAGGAAGACGTCAAGGCGTGGATTAAACAACAGCTCGAAAGTCAAAACCCGCCATCAGCATCCCAATCCGGGATTCCGCCAATACCTGAAATCGATTTTTCCGAGTTTGGCGATATTGAATTTGAAAAACTCTCCAGAATCAAAAAACTGTCAGGACCGCATCTACAACGAGCCTGGTTAAACATTCCACATGTGACTCACCATGACGAAGCTGATATTACTGATCTTGAGGCCTTTCGCAAATCGTTGAAAAATGAAGCCGAGTCCGAGGGCATTCGAATCACCCTATTGTCGTTCGTGATGAAAGCGCTGATCGGTGCGATGAAGAAGCATCCCAATTTCAATGCATCGCTCGCTGCTGATGGGGAGCAGCTCATTCTCAAAAAGTATTTCAATATCGGCATTGCTGTGGATACCGATAATGGCCTGGTCGTGCCAGTGGTAAAAGAGGTAGACCGAAAAAGCATATTCGATCTTGCGCGTGATTTGGCCGATGTCAGTGAACGCGCACGCGACGGCAAGCTCAAACCAGACGACCTCAAAGGCGGCTGTATGAGTATATCCAGTCTTGGGGGTATTGGCGGTACCGCATTCAGCCCTATCGTTAATGCACCTGAAGTCGCTATTCTTGGCGTTTCACGTGCGAAAATGACCCCAGTATGGGACGGTGAAAGCTTTCAGCCGAAACTTATGCTGCCACTCGATTTATCCTATGACCACAGAGTAGTCGATGGCGCTGATGCTGCCCGGTTTGCAGCTTATTTGACGAAATCTTTTGCCGATGTACGACGGCTTTCACTTTAAATATTAATCATGACAGCCAACACCATCACAACCCCCGATTTAGGTGATTTTGAAAATGTCCCGATCATTGAAATCTTTGTCAGTGTAGGCGACACAATCGAAGTTGACGACCTGCTGCTGGCTATAGAAAGCGACAAGGCAACCATGGAAATTCCCGCGTCCAGCAGTGGTGTAATCAAGACAATACTGGTCAATACTGGGGATATGGTTTCTACCGGAATGCCATTGCTGGAAATTAAAGAAAGCAGCGATGATGAATCCGGTCATCAACAAAAACCTTCCGAAGCGCCTGCCATTGAAAGTAACGATACGACCAACGCCGACACACCTGTAATGATTCCAGAATCTGAACCGACTGATAAAACAGAAACCGTTCGGAACTATGAAAAGGGTGATCATCATTGCCAGCTTGTTGTTCTGGGCTCTGGCCCTGGCGGCTATACAGCGGCATTTCGTGCCGCCGACCTTGGCCTTGATGTGATTCTGGTAGAACGTTACTCGGCCCTTGGCGGTGTCTGTCTGAATGTTGGGTGTATACCCTCCAAGGCACTATTACACGTTGCCAAAGTAATATCTGAAGCGGAGGATGCGAATGATGTTGGCGTGCAATTTGAGCCACCCAAAATTGATATTGAACAGACATTAGCCTGGAAAAATGGCGTTGTAAAAAAACTTACTCTGGGATTGGCGGGCCTGGCGAAAAAGCGCAAGGTCACTGTAATTCAGGGCACCGGACAATTCAGTAGTGATCACCTCTTGCAGGTGGTCACAGCAGACGGAAAGCAAACTGTATCATTTGAAAATGCCATTATTGCTGCCGGTTCCCAAGCGATTGAAATCCCTGGGTTTCCGCACGATGATCCTCGGCTAATGAATTCAACAGACGCACTGGAGTTGCAAGATATTCCTAAAAAGCTTCTCATCGTGGGTGGTGGAATAATTGGACTGGAAATGGCCACGGTCTATCATGCACTGGGCAGTGAAGTCTGCATTGTCGAAATGATGGATGGTTTAATGGCTGGCGCAGATGCAGATCTGGTTCGACCGCTAACCAAGCGAATCAGCAAGCAATATCAAAACATCTGGCTAAAAACCCGAGTTACGGAAATGAAAGCTTTAAAGTCCGGAATCAAGGTGTTTTTTGATGGCGATAAAGCGCCTGAAAATGCGATTTTTGACAAGGTTTTGGTTTCTGTCGGCCGTATACCAAATGGAAACAATATCGGATTGGAAACAACCGGTGTAAACGTTTCCGAACGTGGGTTTATAGAGGTCGATAATCAGCAGAAAACCAATGTTTCCCATATCTTCGCCATCGGCGATATTGTGGGTCAACCCATGCTTGCACATAAAGCGGTTCATGAAGGAAAAGTTGCAGCGGAAGTTGTGGCCGGATTAAAAAGCGGTTTCGATGCACGGGTGATCCCCAGTGTTGCTTACACAGACCCCGAAGTTGCGTGGGTGGGGCTCACAGAAACTGATGCCAAAGAACAGGGCATAGAATATGGTAAAGGTGTATTTCCGTGGGCCGCCAGCGGTCGCGCGTTAACTCAAGATCGACCGGAAGGCGTTACCAAGCTATTGTTCGACAAAGACAACGATCGAATTTTGGGTGCAGGTATAACCGGTCCCAATGCTGGAGATTTAATATCTGAAGCAGTTGTGGCGATTGAAATGAACGCAGATGCACAGGATATCGGACTTTCAATTCATGCTCACCCAACTCTTGCAGAAACACTTGGATTCGCCGCGGAAGCCTTCGAAGGTACGATTACTGATTTGTATATGCCAAAAAAGAAATAGAATTCCCTCGACACTTAATCTAACCAAATACCCCGAACTCAAATGAAAATTGTTTCAGTTTCCGACATAACGGTTGTGATATTCTGACATTTCACGAATCACTCTTCGGCTTCGTAGCTGTTTACCGCTTAATTGCAAGTCGATTAATTGTCTTGTCAGTCGTCTTGCCTCGAGCTTCTCTTTACCAGAACCAAAGGTCTCTGATTCCAATGCAATGAGAGTACTGCCGGAAACACCTTCACCGTGCTGATTCTTTGAAACCATCGGACCTCGCTCTGGCCAGTAATCATAAAGTGTATTGGTTTTGATAACCTCCCCGGTTTCTACATCTCTGTCCAATACCAAACCAAACCCAATTTCCTGAAGCAGGTTTTTTTCGAACACTCGCAAGTCTGCAGCAGGATCACCGCCTTCTAGCAAATTCATTAGGGTTTCGTCGTATCTGTCAAACAAATTCTCATGGCTATCGTGACGATGAAGCAACTTGATTAACAATTCGTTGAGATAATAGCCGCATTTGGTCACAGCTTCAGTTGGATTTGGAGTATGTGATTTTTGTTCAATACTGGTCAGAATGGGTAATTCCCCTCTCCCTGTCCAGCTAATAATTAGTGGCTTTAGCGGTAAGAACAATCCTTGCGCCTGAGTTTTCTTTTTGCGGCATCCTTTTGCTATTAAGGTTATTCTGCCGTGTTCCCGGGTAAAAAAATCGAGCAATAAGCTGCTTTCACTATAGGGTCTGCGATGAAGCAAGAACGCCTGCTGTTGATCTATTTTTACTCTGGCCATCGATCAGGTTTCCGAATATCCCAGTGAACGCAGCATATTTTCCTGATCCCCCCATCCTTTTTTGACCTTCACCCAAAGCTTCAGATAGACTTTATCAGATATAGATTTTTCCATTTGGATTCGTGCACGACTTCCGATAAGTTTGAGTTGTTGGCCCTGTTTTCCAATAACGATAGATTTTTGACCAGACTTTTCAACCCAGATCACGGCATCGATGTTAAGCACGTTATTCTCTGTTTTATCAAACTCTGTAATCTCGACCGCGATTGAGTAGGGCAATTCTTGCCCCAATGCAAGGAACGTCTGCTCTCGTATTAATTCCGAAGCCATAAAACGAGGGGAACGGTCAGTAATTTGTTGTTCTGGAAATCCGACCGGCCCCTCCGGAACATGTCTTGCTATAACGGAAAGGAATTCAGAATCATCAGACAACTTGCTTGCAGATAACGGTATTATTTCCTCGAATTTGTACTTTTTCTGCGCCTCGTCAATTGCGGGCAACAAAACGCTTTTATCGCGAATTTTGTCAATTTTGTTTATTAGTAAAATTATCGGTGTATCTTTCGCACTAACCAGTTTCAACACCGCCTGAGCAGCGGGAGTCCAGCCGTTATGGTCGATCATTAATATAATCAAATCCACATCCGTCATACCGGATACCGCAGTTTTGTTTAGCACCCGATTAAGTTGTTTTTTTTGATCTTTATGAATTCCCGGTGTATCAACAAAAACCAGCTGAAACAGTTTTCTCGATACAATACCCAAAATTCGATGGCGTGTAGTTTGCGGCCTGCGCGATGTAATTGAAATCTTTTGCCCAACCAACTTGTTAACCAAGGTTGACTTTCCCACGTTAGGGGCACCAACCAGGGCAACAAATCCGAATCGATGATCAGTCATCGCTACGTTTTACTCTCAGTGAGGTATTGAAATGCTTCAAATGCGGATTTTTGTTCCGCCAGCTTTCGACTGCTTCCGCTGGCTACAAATGTTTCATCCGATCCAGAGACACGACACTGAACGACGAAGATCAATTCGTGCGCTTTGCCTTTTTCCTCAAGAACATCATATTGAGGGAACGGCAGGTTATGTTGCTGCAAATATTCCTGTAATCTGGTTTTACTGTCCTTTAATCCTTCAGGTTTGATCTTTTCCAGAAATTCACTATATATATCGAGCAAAATCGCCTGAACCTCGTGTACTCCGCCATCCAGATATACCGCTCCGATAACGGATTCAAAAGCATCTGACAACACAGACTCTCGATTAAACCCCCCACTTTTCATTTCGCCTCGCCCCATAATCAGGAGTTCAGACATCCCCAGATTACGCGCAATTTCCGCCAAGGTGCTCTTGCGAACCAAATTGGCGCGCATTTTAGTCAGATCACCTTCAGGATTATTCGGAAATTTATCGTATAGAACATAGGCAATGAAATATCCCAGGACACTATCACCGAGGAACTCCAAGCGCTCATTGTTAGGCTTACCCATACTACGATGAGTTAATGCCTGCGTCAGCAGTTCACTATCGGCAAACTGATGGCCCAGTTTCGATTGAAACTGAACCAGGTCATTCATTGATTATTGGCTCAACGAGAATGCGGTTTTTAATCAATGAATTAATAGAATCGGATATTCGTCAATCAAGTCAATCAACTATTTTCGATTTGTTAACACCTGATTTTCAAAATCAAACAGCAAACTGATATTGTAGAATACGGGAACAACCAACTCATAATCAATAGAAAACTCTTTGTTCCCATCAACATTTCGCACCCGAAACGCATTGTTCAGATTGACGATATCATCCGCATAATCGATGTTGAGTTTTTTGTTAAGCAAGCTGATCATTGAATGCCTTTGCATACGCAATACACCCGGTTCTTCCGCTAACGACTCAAGTGCGTAATAAAGTTTTCGATTGTCCAGATACGGCGGTATGCTGAGAATAAGGATATAGCTCATACAAACTACCATAGCAGCGCCCCAGACAAACCCCCAGAAAGACAGACCTTTTTGTTTGGAAAAATTACCTATTTTCATTTTTTAACCCCAGATTGAAAATTAAAAACTGATATTGCGATATTTCAGCATATTAAAACTAATCGATAAAGTCCCCAATTCGGGACCATTCAACACCACCCCCTGTGGTACTTTTCCAGCTAAACCAGATAAAGAAAGCTTTGCCGACCACATGGCTCTCCGGAACAAATCTCCAGTATCGGCTGTCATTACTATGATCCCGGTTATCTCCCATTACAAAATAATGCCCTTCTGGGACCGTCACCTCATTGAGATCTCTTGAACCGCTGTTTTGATCAATAAGTATGCTGTGACTTTCATCAGCAATTTTTTCACGCAGCCGCAAAGCGGTTCTTCCCTGCATTTTTTTCTGGCTAAATGCGAATTCACCATCCTCCATTACTGAAACTTCCACACCATTAATCGCAAGTGTTTTATCTTTGTAAGAAAGCACGTCTCCGGGTAACCCAACAACCCGTTTAATAAAATTCAATTTAGGGTTCACCGGATAACGGAATACCATTACATCCCCCCGTTTAGGACTACTAATCGGAAACACCTTTTTGTTAACCACAGGAATTCGAATACCGTACTTAAATTTATTAACCAGAATAAAATCACCAATATATAAACTGGGTAACATCGACCCGGATGGAATGCGAAACGGCTCAACAATAAAAGAACGCAATACAAATACGATTAGAATGACAGGGAACAGCGCGCGCGCATACTCCAGAATAATAGGCTGTTTTATCTCTTCTGTTGATGCAGACAAGACCTGACCTGAATTACGGGCGCTACCCTTGCCTGCAAGCCTGTAAAGCAAAATAACCCCGCCAGTTACGACAAGTGCCAGAAATAAGATTAATGAAAAATCCACAATGAGTTCCACATGATATTGTTATAGTTTATCTGATTAACGCCTGAAGCCGGCAATTATTCCGGGGGATTCTAGCTCCTGATTAGTCGCGATCGACCTTTAAAACAGATAAAAATGCTTCCTGGGGAATTTCCACAGAGCCAATTTGTTTCATCCGCTTTTTACCGGCTTTTTGCTTTTCGAGCAGTTTGCGTTTACGCGTAATATCTCCGCCGTAGCATTTTGCAGTTACATTTTTGCGTAATGCCTTAACGGTTTCCCGTGAAATAATTTTGGTGCCGATTGCCGCCTGAATCGCAACATCAAACATTTGACGGGGAATGAGCTTTGTCATTCGTTTGACCAGATCTCGTGCGCGATACTGGCTTTGCTCTCGGTGAACCAGCACAGCCAGCGGAGCCACTTTTTCCCCGTTTATCAGGACATCTACTTTAACCATATCAGCAACCTGACTTTCGATGAATTCATAATCAAGCGAACCATAACCCCGACTGACTGATTTTAACTGATCAAAGAAATCTACCACTACTTCCGTCAACGGCATCTCAAATTCTAACATTACCTGCCGTCCGTGATAGTGAATATTTTTCTGAACCCCCCGACGTTCTACACACAGCGTCATTACACTTCCAACATAATCATTTGGCAGTAATATCCTCGCCAGGATAAATGGTTCCTTGATGGTGTCAATGCTCGACAAATCAGGCAGAGACGCTGGATTGTCGATGAAAATGGTCTCCCCATTTTTCATATTAATTTCGTATACCACCGTTGGCGCAGTCGTAATCAGATCCAGTTGATATTCCCTTTCAAGGCGTTCCTGTATAATTTCCATGTGCAGCATACCCAGAAACCCGCAGCGAAACCCAAACCCCAACGCCTGTGAAGATTCCGGTTCGAACGCCAAAGATGCATCATTCAGACTAAGCTTGTCCAGCGCGACTCGAAATGATTCAAAATCTGCACTATTGATGGGGTACAAGCCAGCGAAAACCGTCGGTTTGATCTCTTTAAATCCATCAAGCGGTATTTCCGCAGGGGCGTTGACCAGTGTCACGGTATCCCCCACCCTTGCGGATTGAATATCTTTCAGTCCTGCGATCATAAAACCAACATTTCCCGCCGACAAACGTGACACTTTTTCCGGTTTTGGGGTAAACACACCGATACTTTCCACCTGGAAATCACGACCAGTAGACATCATGCGTATTCGTGTTTTTGCATCATCAAGGCCACCGTCCACAATTCTGATTAGCGATACGACACCAAGATAATTATCAAACCATGAGTCCAACACCAACGCCCGCAACGGTTGGTTTGCAGTTGCCACGGGTGGTGGGACGAGCTCAACAATCTGCTCCAGCACATCCTCGATACCGATCCCCATTTTGGCACTAACGGATAAGGCTTCGGTGCTGTCGATTCCAATCACATCTTCAATTTCGGTTAGTACGCGATCTGGCTCCGCCGCAGGTAAATCGATCTTGTTTAAAACCGGGACGACGGTTAATCCGAGATCAACCGCGGCGTAACAATTTGCGACAGTTTGAGCTTCCACACCCTGGGCCGCATCGACCACCAGCAAAGCACCTTCACAAGCACTCAATGAGCGTGATACTTCATAAGAAAAATCAACGTGTCCCGGCGTATCAATGAGGTTAAGCTGATAAGTTTTCTCATCTTTTGCAGAATAGCTTAGACTAACGCTTTGCGCTTTGATGGTAATACCGCGCTCCCGCTCTATATCCATGGAATCCAGAACCTGTTCCTTCATTTCGCGTTGCTCTAGCCCGCCACATACCTGAATAAATCGATCAGCAAGGGTCGATTTGCCATGGTCAACATGAGCAATGATTGAAAAATTGCGAATTAGAGCGGGATCGTGAATCATTGACGAGGGGCTTAAGAGAGACTGCTCCGACTGGCGGATTCGGGTTGTATATCTGAAATCAGGGTTCGATACGGGAGCGCGATTCTACCCTTTTCCCGGCAATTGTGTAGTGTGATTTTACGTATTGGTCAGTAAATCCTTTCAAACACCACAAAGTACCGGCAATTTCATTTTTACTTTAATTTTCTAGTACGACAAAATAAGTGAAACTAATCGTCTAAGTAGCTAGAAATGATGAAAAACCCGGCTTTGTATAACATCAATTTAAATCGTGTCGTTTACAATAGCGCGGTCTTATTCCATTTACCTATTTAACGCACTCAAGACATCAATGAATATCGCTACCAGCCTAAATGAGCAGCACCATGCACTTCGTTCAGACGTTCGGTTGCTCGGCAACCTGTTAGGACAGACTATCAAAACCCAGCATGGTGAAGAACTATTCGAATTAGTAGAAGAAGTGCGGGCAATCGCCAAACAGGCGCGGGCAGGCGATAATGCACAAATCCAGCGGCTTATTGAAATTCTTTCAGATTTAAGTTCGACAGATTTACTTAATCTCGCCCGAGCGTTTACATTATTTTTGAATCTCGCGAATATTGCGGAACAACATCACCAGATTCGCCAACGCCGCGCTTTACAGCTTGAAAAATTTCCAACAGCTGGTAGCGGGCATCCTGGCAGTTTTCTTCAGTCGGAACTCAATAAACTAAAAAATGCAGGCATAGACAACAATACCTTATACAACCAGGTATGCGGCCTGAATATTGAACTCATATTAACCGCCCATCCCACAGAGATTCTTCGACGCAGCGTTTCTTCAAAATTCTTTCGTATTGCAAATTTACTGCAGAACAAAGATCGTCCGGATCTGAGCGCCGCTGAGCAGTATGAGATACAGCTTTCGCTCCATCGTGCGGTAACCGAGGTCTGGGAAACCGATGAAATTAGACGGCTTCGCCCAACTCCAGTTGACGAAGCGAAAACCGGGCTCGTTTCGGTGGAAAATGCTTTATGGGAGGCGATTCCTGAGATTCATCGACAGCTGGACTACGCATTAGTTGAATCCACAGGCCAGGCTTTACCCATTAGCGCTACACCGATTCGATTTGGCTCCTGGATGGGGGGTGACAGAGACGGCAATCCTAACACCACTCCAGCTGTAACGACTCAGGCATGCACCCTGACAAGATTAAAAGCAGCGGAGCTATTCTGGGAAGAAATTGACCAACTTCGACGTGATCTGTCGATGCCCAAATGCAACGATGCGTTGCGTGCGGTTGTGAGTGAGTCCGCATTAGAACCCTATCGATCGTTACTCGAATCGGTTCAGGAGAAACTGCGTGCAACCATCAAATATCACTCCCGAATTTTCGATTCCTACGCGAAAGACAAATCCGGCCAACTTGCAAAGAAATTTTCTGCAGGCGGAAAATCCAGCCTAAAAACCGGGGTCTACCATACAAAACAGGAACTACTCGACAGCTTGATGCTTTGCTACGAATCGTTGCATGAATGCGGAGATTCACTTATTGCGGGCGGCCGTCTTACGGATATCATCAGGCGTTTAAACGTTTTCGGCCTGACGATTTTTAAGCTGGATATCCGTCAGGAAGCTGATCGCCATTCAGATGCACTAGATGCCATAACCCGTTTCCTTGATCTCGGAAGCTACACCGAATGGGATGAGGCAGAGCGTCAATCCTTTCTGCTGAAAGAGCTCGCCAGCAACCGGCCTCTGATCGCTTCGACGTTCCCCGGCCCGGAAGATGCGAGCGACGAAGTAAAAGAAGTACTGCAAACCTTTAGAATGCTGGCAGGGGAAAACAGAGAATCATTTGGTGCTTATGTCATCTCCATGGCATCAACACCTTCCGATGTACTCGCGGTCGCGCTATTGCAAAAAGAGTGCCGTGTAACAGAACCATTGCGGGTGGTTCCTCTCTTTGAACGTCTTGATGCGCTGAATGGTGCAGCAAACTGCATGGAAACGCTGTTTAGTTCATCCTGGTATAAAACTTATATCAATGGCAGTCATGAAGTCATGATTGGCTATTCTGATTCGGCCAAAGATGCAGGAATTCTGTCAGCAGCCTGGGGGCTCTACCAGGCTCAGGAACAATTAGTCGATGTATTTGAACGGCACAATATCAAAATGACCTTGTTCCACGGAAGAGGCGGCACAGTAGCACGCGGAGGCGGCCCTGCTTACGAAGCAATCCTTTCGCAGCCGCCTGGTTCTGTGAACGGATCTATCCGAATAACCGAGCAAGGGGAAGTCATTCAAGCCAAGTTTGGATTACCCGGTATGGCCATTGAATCCCTTCAGGTTTATATCGGTGCCGTACTGGAAGCAACCTTAACACCGCCGCCCAAACCCAAAGAAGACTGGCGTCAGCAGATGAAGATCCTGTCTGACAGTGCAGTGTCAGAATTTCATGATGTCGTTCGAAATCATCCCGATTTTGTCCCCTACTTCACCCAGGCAACTCCTGAACAGGAAATTGGTAATCTCAAAATTGGCAGCCGACCGGCAAGACGCCGAAAAGGCAGCGGTATTCAATATCTGCGTGCAATTCCCTGGATCTTCGCATGGACTCAGACCAAGCTTTTGCTACCAGCCTGGTTGGGTGTAGGTCGGGCGTTGCAAACCGCTGTCGATAACGGTGATCGAGAAACATTGCGAGAAATGCAGCAGCACTGGCCATTTTTCAAGGCTACGCTGGACTCAATCGAGATGGTATTTTCCAAGGCAAACCCCAATATATCTGCGCTTTATGACAAACGACTGGTTGAAGCCGATCTGCAGCCCCTTGGGGAGGAGCTGAGAGGCAAATATCATCAGACGATGGCCTTGTTGCTCGATATCACTCAGCATGAAATTCCTCTGGAAAATTCGCCGATCGTTCGGCAATCCGTGGATGTTCGGAATACCTACGTTGTGCCGTTAAATTTATTACAGGTTGAGTTGCTCGCGAGAATTCGAGAGCAGGAAGACCAGCATGTATTGAATGCTTTATTGGTTACGATTAACGGAATCGCGGCGGGAATGCGTAATACTGGATAACAGTCGGTCGTTAACAGAAGGTCGTCAGGTATACTATCGTCTGGACTGATAAATGGCGGGTTATGAGTTTTGGAATCGCTAATCCATGCGACTGGTCAGGCTTTTGAGTTACTTTTTTCAGGTGATCGAGAGCTTTGGGAGATCATTGCGATATCCTTTAAAGTATCTTGTACTGCAATACTCATTTCGGCACCTGTTTCCGTCGTAATTGCCTTTTGCCTCGCATACTTTAATTTCCCCGGTCGGCGGTTTGTCATTTCCATATTCAGCACGCTGCTAGCCTTCCCCGCTGTGGTAGTGGGTCTGGTAATCTACCTTTTGCTTTCGAATCAAGGCCCGTTGGGTGACTGGCGCTTACTTTTTACTCAGTCAGCAATGATTATGGCTCAATGTTGTCTGTGTATACCAATTTTGGTTGCAATGGGCCATTCAGCTTTTCAATCTGCGGATTCCCGCGCCTGGGAAACTGCGATCACTTTAGGGAAAACACCCATTGCTGCGTTTATACTGGTTGTCATTGAAACTCGCTTTGCGTTGCTTGCAGCACTGCTTTCCGGATTTGGGCGAATCATCGCAGAAGTCGGTGCATCCATGATGGTTGGCGGGAACATTCTCCATCACACACGAAACATTCCCACAGCAATTGCGCTGGAAACCAGCAAAGGTAACTTTTCTCAGGGCATCGCACTTGGCATCGTCTTGATTGCACTGGCCTTTATATTGAACATACTACTGCAGTATTTTCAGGGCAGAGGAAAGTTATTGCTATGAAAGACGGTATTGTTGCTCGTATACAGTTTTCGGGGCTTTCCCATCAATTCAATTCGAACAATGTTTTGCACAACGTCAGTTTTGAACTCCAGCGAAACACTGCCACGCTGATAAAGGGTGAGAATGGCTCCGGAAAAACCACACTGCTCAGGATTCTATCTGGTTTATTAAAACCAACCACAGGTTATGTCGATTTAGACGGAAAGCTTATTCCGTGGAAAAAATGCAAACGGCGACTGATCCAGCACGCGATCTATCTTCATCAATCGCCCTATATGTTTTCGGGAAACGTATATCGCAATCTCGCAATTGGGTTAAGTGGCGCCAAAAACAGCAAGACCAATCATAATCGCATAATTGATGCATTGCATTGGGCTAAACTCAATCAATATCAAAACGCGTCCGCACGAACACTATCCGGCGGGCAGCAGCAGCGGCTGGCAATTGCCAGAGCCGGATTAACGGGCTCGCCCTTTATCATGCTAGACGAGCCTACGGCAAACATGGATGCCGAATCATCCACAAGAACGGTGCAGCTTTTGAGTCAATTAAAGGACCAGGGAGTTGGTTTGGTTATTTCAAGCCACCATACGGACATTTATCGATCCCTAATCGATAACACGATTGCCTTGCAAACTTACGGGCAGCCTGACCGACCCGATGAAGAATCAGGTTCAGGCGATATTCCGAATAATGTAACGCCGATATCCAGAGGATAATCCTTTTCAGGAATATTCGTAACTGCCCAGGTACCCTAAGGAATAATTCTCTTGGAATAATTCTCTTGCCTGAGGAATCCCGATGTGATTCATTAAGATTATGATTTTTTCAAACGCACCCAAAGGTTATGTTTCCGTTGAGGCTTATGAAGAGCTGAAGCAGAAGAATGCACAAACGATAGCCCTGCTTGTGGCTCGCATTGAAGACCTTGAGCGTCGCCTCAGCTTGAACAGCAGCAACAGTAGCAAGCCGCCTTCAAGCGACGGCCTAAAGAAGCCCAAGGCTGAACCCAGAACCAAAAGTCTGCGGAGAAAATCCGGTAAAAAGTCAGGCGGGCAGAAAGGCCACAAGGGAAGCACCCTGTGCCAAACGGCAGATCCCGATCATGTTGAAGATCACTTTCCTTCTGTCTGCGGGCAATGTGGCACACCGCTGTCGCCATCAATGGCAGAGGATTACGCCGCACGACAGGTGTTTGACCTGCCCGAGCCACAACCCCTGGTGACAACGGAACACAGGGCACATGTCTGCCTTTGCGGCCACTGTGGGGAAACAACCAGGGCGGCGTTTCCTCTGGAAGTAAAGGCACCCGTGCAGTACGGGCCACGCATCGCCGGAGTGGCAACATATCTCCAATGCGCCCATTTCCTGCCGGAAGACAGACTGGCGCAAATAATGGCCGATTTGTTCAATGCCCCTTTGGTTCCTGCCACTGTGGCCGCCATGAACCGCAAAGCATCAGAGCGGCTCAAGGGGGTTGCTTCTCACCTGCAGGATGTGATCGCCCAACAGGTCCACGTCAAACATCTTGACGAGACGGGTTTCCGGATTACGGGGTGCCTGCAATGGCTTCACGTTGCCTGTACACCGCTTCTGGCTTTCTACCGGGTCAGCAGCAAACGCGGTAATCTGTTATCCAATCTCACGGGCTGTATCGTGCATGATCATTGGCAGCCCTACTTCACGCTGGATGGTGTTACCCATGCGTTGTGCAATGCACACCATTTACGGGAACTGCAAGCGTTGGTCGAAATCGAACAGGAAGATTGGGCTGGTCAGATGCAAAGGCTACTGCGGCGTGCGCACCATGTCACACAGGCCGCGCGGGATAAGGGCGTGGCGGTTTCAACACCGCTTGTTGCGCTTATTAATCGGCGATACGACAGGATCATCACCGCAGCATTGGATTTCCATGAGGAATTGCCTCCACTCGTGCCGCCAAAACCCGGAAGACGGGGGCGCAAGAAGCGACGGACAGGACATAATCTGGCTTTACGATTGCGCGATCACAAGGAAGGCACCCTGCGCTTTCTGACAGATCCCGACGTGCCCTTCACAAACAACGAAGCTGAACGCGACCTGCGGATGATGAAACTACGTCAGAAAATATCGGGAGGGTTCAGGTCTGAACAAGGGGCAGAGGATTTTGCCACCCTGCGCAGCGTCATCACAACGGCGAGAAAACAAGGATGGAACATCATCGAAACACTGATGATGCCTGCCGATCAGATTATCGCAACACTGAAATACGCTTAAAAACAACCTGGGCAGTTACGAATATTCTTTTAAAACCGTTTGTTAGCGCTATTTTCGGCGAATAATTTATGACAATCCAAACCCATCAAATCACTGGCCTAATTCTCGCTGGCGGCAGAGCAAGCCGAATGAATGGTCAGGATAAAGGACTGCTAAAATTCAATGGTGAAACCTTTGTCGAAATAATTACACGACAATTGCACCCTCAGTGTGCCGCAATCATGATTAACGCCAACCGCAATATAGCGCGCTACGAGCAACTTGGATTTCCGGTTCTAAGGGATCAACTCACTGGTTTTCAGGGACCGCTGGCAGGAATTTTTGCGGGATTAAAAAGCATTGAATCTAAGTGGCTCATCACGGTTCCCTGCGACGGCCCCTATATTGATAATGATTACGTATCAAAGTTAGCGACTTCGATAAAGCCCGACACTGAAATCGTCGTCGCCAGTGCCCTGGGCAGGTTACAACCCGTATACGCATTAATCAGACGATCCCTGACATCAAGCCTTGAAGAATACCTCGGGTCGGGCGAACGAAAAATTGATAAATGGTATTTCAAACACCAGGTTGAAACGGTCGTATTTGAAGAATCAACCAGAATGTTTGAAAATATCAATACGCCAGAGGAACTGACCGCCTTATCAGGGGGGAATTGAGTGACAAGTCCCCCCTGACAAGGGGGATTTAGGGGGTTGGGTTTTCCACAGTCTCTGAAGTCCCGCCTGACTTCGACGGTTCACACTCATAACTCATTGATTTATAAGGAAACACAAAAATACCTAGGCACTACAAATGCCCAGATATTGAAGAATTATGTCAATTAGTACAGTGGGTAAGCTGTGGTAATCGCTTTTAATCCCATCACAGCATAGATTTTTTTTGCCTCTGGATTGATTTGAGAAGGCATGACATAACGCTGTTTGGTGCGCTTGTGTTTGAACACGCTGTGTTGCACATGAATCAAGGCATTACGGATAACAGCAGGGGATAAGGCTTTATGTTGTAGCTTGATTCGATACATTAGCTGTCTGATGCAGGCAAAAGCCATGAACGAAATGGCGATGTGGGCACGCACTCTTGAGGGTGTCCAGTGATAGATGGGGCGTACTTTCAAGTCGTGCTTAGTGATGCGGAAACTCTCCTCAACCTGCCATAAGCCGCGATAGTGTGATAGCACTTCCTGGTGCGGCGTATCGGGCAAATTGGTAATCACCCCATGCAAGCCGTCCCAGCGGCTTTCGGCATCAATTTTATCCTGGTTGATACTCAGGCTGGTTTTTCCTTTGATAATCAGAAACTTTTTATAGCCGTAGTTATTCCTGACTTCGACGGTCAACCCTCATAAGTCATTGATTTATAAAGAAACACAAAAATATCTAGGCACTACAAATGCCCAGATATTTAAGAATTATATCAATCAGTACAGTGGGTAAGCTGTGGTGGTCGCTTTTAATCCCATCACAGCATAGATTTTTTTTGCTTCTGGATTGATTTGAGAAGGCATGACATAACGCTGTTTGGTGCGCTTGTGTTTGAACACGCTGTGTTGCACATGAATCAAGGCATTACGGATAACAGCAGGGGATAAGGCCTTGTGTTGTAGCTTGATTCGATACATTATCTGTCTGATGCAGGCAAAAGCCATGAACGAAATGGCAATGTGGGCACGCACTCTTGAGGGTGTCCAGTGGTAGATAGGGCGTACTTTTAAGTCGTGTTTAGTGATGCGGAAACTTTCTTCAACCTGCCATAAGCCGCGATAGTGTGATAGCACTTCCTGGTGCGGCGTATCGGGCAAATTGGTGATGACGCCATGCAGTCCGTCCCAGCGGCTTTCGGCATCAATTTTATCTTGGTTGATACTCAGGCTGGTTTTTCCCTTGATAATCAGAAACTTTTTATAGCCGTAGTTATTTAATAAGTCCTTGGGGTTCTGGCTTTTACCGATTTTCTTGATGAGCCGATCGACTGCCTTTTGTCGGTCATGTTGATCTTTATCCGCACGCTTTGGACAATGTGAGACAATGAGTCGTCTCTTCTTGTGTGTCAGCTCGGCTGCGCTTGATCCGTCTTTGCCAAGCGGCTGATAAGCCGACTTATCCAATACCCTGGTTTGTAGTGCAGCGGGCAATTGTTTTAGTTTCGCCCCGACGATGTAATAAGCACCCGCCTCATCCAGGGCGCTTAGATTGTCTTCATTCAGCATGCCTCGATCAGCGACAAAGATCATTTTCCGGACATCATAGCGCGCTTGCATCGTCTGCAAAACGCTGATTAGGCTATGACCCTCGAAAGTAGCACCAGGGAACACTTCGTAGCCGACCGGCAGACCTTCGCGGGTGACCAGCAAAGCCAGCAATACCTGGGGCTGATTAAATTTACAGTCCTTGCTGTAGCCATTTTGTTTTAATTCGTCTTCCTTGAAAGACTCAAAATAGAGCGTCGTACAGTCAAAAAACAACACATCCAACGCACCAGATAACAAGGATCGCGTGCCTTCACAGGTCATCGCTTGCAGCCGGCTGATGGTGTTATCGTCCAGCTGATCCATCATCCGATAAACTTTCTCTAAGGACAAAGAAACGCCAAAGTCCTGCTCCAGCTGCTGCACACTGCCGCGCTTACTTTTAGGATTGGCAATGCGTGCCATCACACAATGGAACAGGGCTTCTGTGGAGGCACGATACTTCTTTTGCGGCAACAGGGTATCGAACGACAACTGGCGATAGACCGCGCCATACACCTCATGAATGCCCAGCACCACCCGTTGTTCTTCCACCATCTGCCTCAGGTCAACATTCAAGGTGGCTTTGGACGATTGAGCTTTTGCTGCTTTCGCCTCAAGCATCTGTTTGGCGACCGTCTCAGGCGGAAACAGGCTGGGCTGATGCTGGGCTTCAATCTTCGCCTTGACAACCTCGGCCAAAGCCTTCAACTGCGCCAACTCCTCGTCATCCATGGCAATGCCGACATAACGCACAATCTTTTGCTTGACCTTATCGCCGACGCGCACGGATGAAACAATCTGAACCGATTGTCTTGGGCTATTGGGTGTCGATTTAACGCGAACGAACATGGGGTGAGTTTACACTGTGCTATTGCCGAAATCAACACAAATATTAAGATAGGCACTACAAACCAGTTTCTCTACCACCCCCGCGTGTTTATTGGGCTGTGGGCGATCTGCGTGGGGTGGACCGTCGAAGTCAGGTGGGCACGCACTCTTGAGGGTGTCCAGTGATAGATGGGGCGTACTTTCAAGTCGTGCTTAGTGATGCGGAAACTCTCCTCAACCTGCCATAAGCCGCGATAGTGTGATAGCACTTCCTGGTGCGGCGTATCGGGCAAATTGGTAATCACCCCATGCAAGCCGTCCCAGCGGCTTTCGGCATCAATTTTATCCTGGTTGATACTCAGGCTGGTTTTTCCTTTGATAATCAGAAACTTTTTATAGCCGTAGTTATTTAATAAGTCCTTGGGATTCTGGCTTTTACCTATTTTCTTGATGAGCCGATCGACCGCCTTTTGTCGGTCATGTTGATCTTTATCCGCACGCTTTAGACAATGCGAGACAATGAGCCGTCTCTTCTTGTGCGTCAGCTCGGCTGCGCTTGATGCGCCTTTGCCATCTGCCTGATAAGCTGATTTATCCAATACTTTGGTTTGTAATGCAGCGGGCAATTGTTTTAGTTTCGCTCCGACAATGTAATAAGCGCCCGCCTCATCCAGGGCGCTTAGATTGTCTTCATTCAACATGCCCCTATCAGCGACAAAGATCATTTTCCGGACATCATAGCGCGCTTGCATCGTCTTCAAAACGCTGATTAGGCTATGGCCCTCAAAAGTAGCACCGGGGAACACTTCGTAGCCGACCGGCAGACCCTCGCGGGTGACCAGCAAAGCCAGCAATACTTGCGGCTGATTGACCTGTGTCTGATTAACTTGACAGTCCTTGCTGTAGCCATTTTGTTTTAATTCGTCTTCCTTGAAAGACTCAAAATACAGTGTCGTACAGTCAAAAAACAACACATCCAACGCACCAGGTAACAAGGATCGCGTGCCTTCACAGGTCATCGCTTGTAGCCGACTGATGGTGTTATCGTCCAGCTGATCCATCATCCGATAAACTTTCTCTAAGGACAAAGAAACGCCAAAGTCCTGCTCCAGCTGCTGCACACTGCCGCGCTTACTTTTAGGATTGGCAATGCGTGCCATCACACAATGAAACAGTGCTTCTGTGGAGGCACGATACTTCTTTTGCGGCAACAGGGTATCGAACGACAACTGGCGATAGACCGCGCCATACACCTCATGGATGCCCAGCACCACCCGTTGTTCTTCCACCATCTGCCTCAGATCAACATTCAAGGTGGCTTTGGAAGCTTGGGCTTGGGCTGCTTTCGCTTCAATAACTTGTTTGGCGACCGCCTCAGGCGGGAACAGGCTGGGCTGATGCTGGGCTTCAAGCTTCGCCTTGACGACTTCGGCCAGCTCTTTCAATCGCACTAACTCATCGTCATCCATGGCAATGCCGATATAACGGACAATCTTTTGCTTGACCTTATCGCCGACACGCACAGATGAAACAATCTGAACCGATTGTCTTGGGCTATTGGGTGTAGATTTAACGCGAACAAACATGGGGTGAGCTTACACCATGCTATCGCCGAAGCCAACACAAATATTTAGATAGGCACTACAAATCGATCTCAACAGAAGACCCCCGTATTGACTGGGCTGTAGGCGATCTGCGTGGGGTGGACCGTCGAAGTCAGGAAGAATACCTCGGGTCGGGCGAACGAAAAATTGATAAATGGTATTTCAAACACCAGGTTGAAACGGTCGTATTTGAAGAATCAACCAGAATGTTTGAAAATATCAATACGCCAGAGGAACTGACCGCCTTATCAGGGGGGAATTGAGTGACAAGTCCCCCCTGACAAGGGGGATTTAGGGGGTTGGGTTTTCCACAGTCTCTGAAGTCCCGCTTCCGATTCCATTCACACGCAAGTAAGCCAGAAGTACGACTTTAGCCGCGCCAATCCTCTTGTCTATCTTGTCCATCATGTCAATGCTTTTCGACGGTCATCGGACAATGGACGGTGTAAATTGATAATTGAAAATGGTGGTTAGGTTTTGAAAGGAGAAGTCCCCGAAGCGTGGGTTGGTATCGCCTGTGGACACGATAACCATAGCGTTGACCGAATTTGCAACCATGCGAATTAGCATGCTAAACAGCATCCTAATTGAGCAACACCCAGCGAGTCAGAATACACTTCGTATCACGGACGAAAAATGATTGTGTGTCCATGTTTATTTGTTAGCGGAGGAAAAAACTGAACAGTGCAACCATCACCCCTACGCTACCCATTGTTAAGCCAACCATCCACTTGATTAGGTGTGCTTCGGTGTTGGCAATTTTTGCGTTAGTGTTGGCAATCTCTGCGTGAGTTTTGGCAATGTCTGCTTTAAGTGCGGCCTCGGTGTTGGCAATGTCTACTTTGGTGTTGGCAATTTCTACTTTAAGTGCGGCCTCGGTGTTGGCAATTTTTGCGTTAGTTTTGGCAATTTCTGCTTTAAGTATGGCCTCGGTGTTGGCAATGTCTGCCCTAGTTTTGGCAATGTCCGCTTTAAGTGTGGCCTCGGTGTTGGCTAATTCGTTTTTGGTGGCGAGGTTGGCGTTGAGTAGATCAGCTTGAGATTCGGCAAGTGCTTCGGCTTGTTGTACAGGCATACCGACCGCCGTCATACGTTTGACGAAATGGCGTGTATCAAAGGCGAGAGCATTAGAAGCCATGCTTTGACTTTAATACAGACGCTGTTGTTTGTCCACTCTCTGGCAATTGACGCGGGTAATTGATAATTGATAATTGAGAATGACGGCAAGGTTTTGATAAGAATATTGATTTTACTGGATTCCTGCTTTCGAGACTTTGCAAAAAACCAATATTCGTCGTTCCTAACCCCCCTAGTCCCCCTAACAAGGGGGACTAGGGGGTTGGGTTTTCCGCAGTCTCTGAAGTTCCGTTTCCGATTCCATTCACACGCAAGTAAGCCAGAAGTGCGACTTTAGCCGCGCCAATCCTCCTGTCTATCCTGTTCATCCATGTGAATGCTTTTCGATAAATACTCTTCGGCGGACAATGGACGGTGAATTGATAATTGATAATTGATAATTGAAAATGGTGGTTAGGTTTTGAAAGGAGAAGTCTCCAAAGTGTGGGTTGGTATCGCCCATGGACACGATAACCATGCTAAATAGCATCCTAATTGAGCAACACCCAACGAGTCAGAATCACTTCGTATCACGGACGAAAAATGATTGTGTGTCCATGATTATTTGATGATTATTTGTTAGCGGAGGAAAAAACTGAACAGTGCAACCATCACCCCTACGCTACCCATTGTTAAGCCAACCATCCACTTGATTAGGTGCGCTTCGGTGTTGGCAATTTTTGCGTTAGTGTTGGCAATTTCTGCGTGAGTTTTGGCAATTTCTGCTTTAAGCGCGGACTCGGTGTTGGCAATTTCTACTTTGGTGTTGGCAATTTCTACTTTTAGTACGGACTCGGTGTTGGCAATGTCTGCTTTAAGTGCGGACTCGATTTTAGCAATTTCTACGTTAGTTTTGGCAATTTCTGCTCTAAGTACGGCCTCGGTATTGGCAATGTCCGCTTTAAGTGTGGCCTCGGTGTTGGCTAATTCGTTTTTGGTGGCGAGGTTGGCGTTGAGTAAATCAGCTTGAGATTCGGCAAGTGCTTCCGCTTGTTGTACAGGCATACCGACCGCCGTCATAAGTTTGACGAAATGGTGTGTATCAAAGGCGAGAGCATTAGAAGCCATACTTGGACTTTAATACAGACGCTGTTGTTTGTCCACTCTCTGGCAATTGACGCTGACAATTGAAAATTGAAAATGACGGCTAGGTTTTGATAAGAATATTGATTTTACTGGATTCCTGCTTTCGAGACTTTGCAAAAAACCAATATTCGTCGTTCCTAACCCCCCTAGCCCCCCTCGTATGATCCCAATCAGGTAAATTATCAGACTAACTTCATCGAAATTTATATCGATTAAAACAACCTCTCACGCGGGATGCTTAACCACCGCAGCCCATGACCCCGTCACAGCAACAAATCTACTCTAAATGTAACTGCCCAGGTACCCTAAGGAATAATTCTCTTGCCTGAGGAATCCAAGTGTGATTCATTAAGATTATGATTTTTTCAAACGCCCCCAAAGGTTATGTTTCCGTTGAGGCTTATGAAGAGCTGAAGCAGAAGAATGCACAAACGATAGCCCTGCTTGTGGCTCGCATTGAAGACCTTGAGCGTCGCCTCAGCTTGAACAGCAGCAACAGTAGCAAGCCGCCTTCAAGCGACGGCCTAAAGAAGCCCAAGGCTGAACCCAGAACCAAAAGTCTGCGGAGAAAATCCGGTAAAAAGTCAGGCGGGCAGAAAGGCCACAAGGGAAGCACCCTGTGCCAAACGGCAGATCCCGATCATGTTGAAGATCACTTTCCTTCTGTCTGCGGGCAATGTGGCACACCGCTGTCGCCATCAATGGCAGAGGATTACGCCGCACGACAGGTGTTTGACCTGCCCGAGCCACAACCCCTGGTGACAACGGAACACAGGGCACATGTCTGCCTTTGCGGCCACTGTGGGGAAACAACCAGGGCGGCGTTTCCTCTGGAAGTAAAGGCACCCGTGCAGTACGGGCCACGCATCGCCGGAGTGGCAACATATCTCCAATGCGCCCATTTCCTGCCGGAAGACAGACTGGCGCAAATAATGGCCGATTTGTTCAATGCCCCTTTGGTTCCTGCCACTGTGGCCGCCATGAACCGCAAAGCATCAGAGCGGCTCAAGGGGGTTGCTTCTCACCTGCAGGATGTGATCGCCCAACAGGTCCACGTCAAACATCTTGACGAGACGGGTTTCCGGATTACGGGGTGCCTGCAATGGCTTCACGTTGCCTGTACACCGCTTCTGGCTTTCTACCGGGTCAGCAGCAAACGCGGTAATCTGTTATCCAATCTCACGGGCTGTATCGTGCATGATCATTGGCAGCCCTACTTCACGCTGGATGGTGTTACCCATGCGTTGTGCAATGCACACCATTTACGGGAACTGCAAGCGTTGGTCGAAATCGAACAGGAAGATTGGGCTGGTCAGATGCAAAGGCTACTGCGGCGTGCGCACCATGTCACACAGGCCGCGCGGGATAAGGGCGTGGCGGTTTCAACGCCGCTTGTTGCGCTTATCAATCGGCGATACGACAGGATCATCACCGCAGCATTGGGTTTCCATGAGGAATTGCCTCCACTCGTGCCGCCAAAACCCGGAAGACGGGGGCGCAAGAAGCGACGGACAGGACATAATCTGGCTTTACGATTGCGCGATCACAAGGAAGGCACCCTGCGCTTTCTGACAGATCCCGACGTACCCTTCACAAACAACGAAGCTGAACGCGACCTGCGGATGATGAAACTACGTCAGAAAATATCGGGCGGGTTCAGGTCTGAACAAGGGGCAGAGGATTTTGCGACCCTGCGCAGCGTCATCACAACGGCCAGAAAACAAGGATGGAACATCATCGAAACACTGATGATGCCTGCCGATCAGATTATCGCAACACTGAAATACGCTTAAAAACAACCTGGGCAGTTACCTCTAAATACGCTAATGACACGATCTGATTGTTTCTGGCTGATTACATCTGGTCCGCAAACTCAATGGTAACTCTTCGATTCTGTTTCCCTTTATTTTTAATACTTTTGACGCATACCGGACCAATTTCTCCGCTATTGGCGACATGTGTACCGCCGCAGGCCTGTAAGTCGGCGTCGCCAAATTTCACCAGCCTAACCTGCCCCGAACCGATTGGAGGCGCAACTGACATGGTTTTGACTAATTCCGGATTATTTTGCATCTCTTCATCCGAAATCCAGCTTAACGTCATCGGATGATTTTCCTGAATAATTTCGTTCAAACGCAATTCCAGATCGTCTTTTTCAGGCGGATCTGGTAGATCAAAATCCAGTCTTCCGCTACCATCACGAATAGATCCCCCGGTCACCGGCGCAGGAATGACGACACAGAGCATGTGCATACAACTATGCATACGCATAAGACGATGCCTACGCTCCCAATCAATCTCCAACTCCAGAACTACACCCAATTCAGGTAATGCGGAACCTTCCGCAATGATATGGATGATATCGCCGGTTTCCCGATTTTTCCGGGTATCGATAATCCCAAGCTTATCTGTATCATTAGCCATCGCAGTTCCAATATCGCCGGGTTGTCCGCCCCCGAGCGGGTAAAACACGGTTTGATCAGTGATGAATCCGCTTTCTACGATGCCTTTAACCACCGCTGTACAGCTTCGTAGGTAGCCGTCTTCCCGAAACAGTTCTTTTGTCATGATGACTCTTTCCAAATATTTATCGGATGAACTAACATATCCAGTTCATTGCTAACGCATTGATTGTGCGATTTTTTCCCGCACCTGTTCAGCCACTTTAACGGCCGTGAGCCCGTCTTCTCCGGTAACTAACGGGCGGCGCTTCAGCTCAACACACTCGATGAAATGCGCTAACTCCGCATTTAACGGCGGTTGTGCTTTAATTTCGATATCCTGATGCAGCAATTCAGGGAATCGACCGCCCTCTGGGATATCACCAGGTTTGACCTCCTCTATCTGCTGGTCAGCAAAATTCAAACCCAAATATCGGTTTTGAGAAAATACCCGAATCCGTCTGAACTGATTACGAGAAACTCGACTGGCCGTTACATTTGCCACTGCAGCATTGTCAAATTCAAGTCTGGCGTTAGCAATATCAACATGATCCGTGATCACCTTACAACCCGTCGCGGAAATGGACGCAAGAGGTGATTCAACCAATGACAGCACAATATCGATATCGTGAATCATTAAATCGGTGATAACATCGACATCGGTAGCGCGTTCCACAAATTTGCCAAGTCGATGAACCTCGATAAAACGCGGATCTTCTGCCATTTTTGCGAGTCGCATGACACCCTCATTAAACCTTTCGAGGTGACCGATTTGCAGAATCGCAGAATGTTTATTTGCCAAATCAACAATTTCTTCACTTTCTTTTACGGTTGGAGCAATGGGTTTTTCCAACAAGGTATGAACACCTTTTTCAAGAAACTGTTTTGATACCGGCAAATGCAAACTGGTCGGTACAACAATACTGACTGCATCAATCCGTTCCGCAAGATCACCAATCTCCAGCAACCCCTCACAGCCCAAATCTTTCGATACAGTTTTAACGGCATCAGCATCCGTATCGACCACTGCCATGAGCTCCACGTTTTCCATGTTTGCGTAAATCTTTGCATGAATCTTGCCAAGATAACCAATCCCTATTACTGCAACTTTAAACTGCTTTGACATGGTCTCAATATTAATAAATTTTGATTGTGAAATTAGATTTTATATAAACTGGGCGGCGCTACTGAACTCGAACTACCGACCCCAACAATCCTAACAAATTAGCGCTTCGTGAAACATTAAAAATAAATCATGCACGACGCCGATACAACACGCTAGCTGCACATTTCAACGCAGCTCATCGGGCAACTCAAAATTGCCTGAGAGACCGCCGTAACCGCCTTTCCCCTGGGAAACCCCTTGCGCCACGCAAGAATTACATCGCGCATTGGTGCGATATCTTTAAATCTTTTCACCGCCAATAGTCGCCTAGAATACTCTTCTGCCCCAGCGGCTGAACAGGGTAGCACGGTGATCCCGACACCGCTTGCCACCATATGCCGAATAGTTTCGATGGAACCGCTTTCCAGAGACTTCTGCAGTTCACCATGCTCTGCCCCTGCTTCACAACCCGGACACCCAGCCAAAACCTGATCACGAAAACAATTACCATGTCCGAGCAGAAGTACCGTTTCTGATTCCAGACTCCTGGAGTGAACAGTGTCTGTTGATGCCAGCTCATGCGATATCGGAACCACAACGACAAAAGGCTCTTTGTACATAATACGCGTATCGACACCGGGCTCTTTAAATGGGTTCGATACAATAATCAAATCCAGACTGCCCTGTTTTAATTTTACGCGTAAATCAGCAGTAAACCCTTCTTCAACGATAATTGCCATTTCTGGAACCTGTTCACGAAGAATAGGGATAAGATGCGGCAAAAGATACGGTCCAATTGTAAAAATCACACCTATACGGAGCGGCTCCACCAAATGACTGCTACCGGATTTAGCGATTTGCTTAACCTGATTGGCAGATTCCAGAACTTGTTGTGCCTGGGCGACAACTTGCTTACCCACGGCGGTTAGTACGATTTCGCTCGCACCACGTTCGAAAATTGTGATACCGAGTTCTTCTTCCAGTTTCTTTACGGCAACACTCAAGGTTGGTTGACTGACGAAACAGGAACGCGCAGCACGCCCAAAATGCTTTTCTCTGGCAACTGCGACAATATATCGAAGCTCGCTAAGGGTCATAACACCAATTCAAATATAAAATCAGAATGGCCAATTAATCCTGGTGTTACGGGACTCAGTGCATCAAGGCCAGATCAGAAACCAGCGATTGCGCGATATTGTCTGCTAATATACCCGTTTCATAGTGGTATTCAGGATGACTTACACCCATTGTTATAGTGGCGCCTTTTTTTGCTGCCTCGATCATTTCAGTTTGCAATTCGAAACGAAGAAAATGTACAGCAGATGTTTTTGTTTCGGTCTCACGTACCAAATCTTCATTAGCAATGGGGTTAACACGTTCCAAATCGGCTACCCGAACCCAAATCTGATTTTCGATTCCGATAAAACGCTCCAACGCAGCCTTTCGTTCCAACTCATCTTCGAATTCGATCATAAAAGTGGCTTTCCAGTTACTTCCATTAGGAATCAATGGGTTATAAGCTTCCAATTGTTCTTCGATGGCAATAGTTTGAAAAACCTTTTCGACCCGCAAAATCTCCTGAATCTGGTATTGCATGGTAATTCTATCTTCAAAATACAAACGCGCATTGGGGCCCAACGCGATCTGACGATTCTTTTTATGCTCAATTACCTGCCGTCGATAATCATCCCGGCATTCTGCATATCGTTCCAGTGAAAGCAAGTTGTCTCGACTTAAAACGTGATTTTCTCTAACTATTATCTCTTTCATTTCAATATTTTAACTAATATTATTAATCTATTTTATTATATAAATATAAAGCTATATTCCGTAAGCCTGACGAACCAGCGATATCGGATGCGATGTTGAACTGCCGTCGTTCAACGCATGAGCGATAAATTTTCCTGCCATCGGGCAATCGCTGCCGTGATAGTCGGCTTCGAACTGCTTCACCTTATTTACCACTGGACGAACAATCTTCTTCGCAGCATCATAGTACTTTGATTTAACGCCGTAGGTTCCATCGTGGCCGCAGCAACGCTCAACTGCCATCACTTCTGTATCAGGAATCAATTCCAAACACTGCCGCGTTTTCTGACCAATCTTTTGCACTCGCTGATGACAAGCAACATGGTAGGCGACTTTACCCAGCGACTGCTGAAACTCAAGATTCAACGCACTCTCCTTGTGCCTGAGCATGAGGTACTCAAAAGGATCAAATATGGCATTCGCAACTTTGTGTACTGCTTCGTCTTCTGGAAACATTAGCGGAAGCTCCTGACGAAACATCAACACACAGGAAGGTACCGGAGCCATAATATCCCAACCCTTATCAACCATGTCCGCTAAAACAGGGATATTGACTTCTTTAGCCTTAGAAACAGATTCAAGATCGCCCAACTCCAGTTTGGGCATTCCACAGCATTGCTCCTTATCTACCAACTGTACCGGAATACCATTATGTTCCAGCACCTTAACCATATCCTCGCCTAACTGGGGAGCGTTGTAGTTACCGTAACAAGTCGCGAATAAAGCCACTTTTCCGGAAGTTTTCCCTATGGGATTGGCGTTTGCTTCCTTTGGTTTCAGGTTTTTTAATCGTTTACGCAGGGTTTGGCTGTGATATTCCGGAATATCAGCCTCTGGATGAACGCCCAGGGCTTTATCCAGCACCTGCCGCAGCAACGGCGTCTTATTTGCCATATTCACCGCATTGACTACCAGCGGAATACTGGCAAGCTTTCCTACCGCATCGGTAGCGGAGAGAATTTTTTCACGGGTTCTGGTTTTGCCCTGCTGAAATTTTGCCGCCTTGGCGCGCAGCATTAAATGCGGAAAATCAATATTCCATTCATGCGGCGGAATATACGGGCATTTAGCCTGGTAACACAGATCACAGAGGTAGCATTGATCAACCACTTTCCAGTAATCCTGCTTGTCGACACCATCTACTTGCATCGTTTCCGACTCATCAACGAGGTCGAAAAGCGTCGGAAAGGAATTACACAAACTCACACATCTTCTGCATCCATGGCAAAGCTCGAAAACTCGTTCAAGTTCTTCAAAAATACTATCCTGGCTATAAAAATCATCAGATTTCCAATCCAGGGGATGCCGTGTTGGCGCTTCCAGACCACCTTCTTTGATTGTTGTTACAGACATAATACTTTAGATTAAATTATACATTTATACTATTGATATTAATAGAATAATAAGATGTTAGATTTCTCTAACACCTTATATCCACTCTGCCAGGAATTACATTTCATCCAGGGTTTTTTGGAATTTGTTTGCGTGAGAACGTTCCGCTTTACCGAGTGTTTCGAACCAATCAGCAATTTCATCAAAACCTTCGTCACGAGCTGTTTTTGCCATGCCAGGATACATATCAGTGTATTCGTGGGTTTCACCGGCAATCGCCGCTTTCAAATTATCTGATGTTCCGCCGATTGGCAGGCCAGTTGCCGGATCACCGCATTCTTCGAGATACTCTAAATGACCATGAGCATGACCGGTTTCACCTTCTGCAGTTGAACGGAAAACCGACGCAACATCGTTGTAACCTTCGATATCCGCTTTTGCAGCAAAATACAAATAACGTCTATTCGCCTGCGATTCACCTGCAAATGCATCTTTCAGGTTCTGTTCTGTTTTGGAATCTTTTAAACTCATTCGTTTACTCCTATTCTTTGGTTTAGATCTAAATGTATGTCACCAATGACATGGACGAATTGTAGGGCAAGCAACATTATTAATCTAATTGATTGTATTAAATTGTTTGATATATTTTAACTATTACCAAAAACAAAAACGGGTTGCGATATATGAGTACAAATAACAAACGCAGCGTCTTGATAACGGGTTGTTCCAGCGGGATTGGACTGAGTATCGCCAAAGGCTTGCACACAAGGGGCTACCGCGTCTTCGCATCGTGCAGAAAACAGCAGGATTGCGACCAAATTGAAGAATTGGGAATACGCAGTCCAATCATTGATCTGGATTGCGAAAATTCGATTTCCGAAGGTGTGGCGCTGGTTGTGGAAGAATGCGAAGGGCAAATCTTCGGATTGATCAATAATGGCGCTTATGGTCAACCCGGTGCGGTTGAGGACCTGAGTCCTGCGGCATTACGGGCACAATTCGAGACTAATGTCATTGGAACCCAGTACCTTACCAACCTGATTATTCCCGCTATGCGAAAAAATAAACAGGGTCGAATTGTGCAAATAAGTTCGGTATTGGGGTTTGTCTGTCTGAAGTACCGCGGTGCCTACAACGCCAGCAAATATGCACTAGAAGCGCTGACCGATACCATGAGACTGGAACTGGCTGATACCGGCATCGAATTGAGCTTGATTGAGCCGGGACCCATAGAAAGCAAATTCAGATCAAATGCCTATAAGAAGTTTCTGCAAAATATTGATGAACGTAACAGCCACCATTCAAACGGCTACAACGCCGTAAAAACCCGACTGCTTAGTGAAAAACCAGTGAAATTTACCCTGCCCGCCGAAGCAGTACTCGACGTAACGATACATGCCTTGGAAAGCAAACGACCTAAATTACGTTACCGCGTAACGACGCCGACAAAAATATTTGCTGTTTTGAAGCGTTGTCTGCCAGACCGACTCCTCGACCGAATCCTGGGAAAAACCTGATCTCAACTAATTTTTTAGCGATTTTGAAGCGCTTCAATTCTTTCATCCAGCGGTGGATGCGACATAAACAACTTTTTAATCCCAAGACCGCGTGCGCCAGATATCCCGAATGCTGCCAATTGATCGGGCAAAACCGAAGGCTCGTGCTGTGCCTGCAGCCTTTGCAGTGCAGCAATCATTTTTTCCCTACCCGCCAGATCAGCTCCGCCTTCATCTGCGCGAAATTCTCGTTTACGACTAAAGTACATGACGATAATGGACGCCAGCACCCCTAGTACCAACTCAGCAATAATAGTCGTGATCCAGAAACCCGGTCCGTGCCCGCTTTCTGATTTGAAAATGGCTTTATCAACAAATTGTCCAATGATTCTGGAAAAGAAGATTACAAACGTATTCACTACACCCTGAATCAATGCCAGTGTAATCATATCGCCATTGGCGACGTGGCTGACCTCATGCCCGACAACGGCTTCTGCCTCATCCTGAGTCATCGCATTCAATAAACCCGTACTGACTGCAACCAGCGCATTGTTGCGGTTCATTCCGGTGGCGAAAGCGTTAATCTGAGAAGAATCAAAAATAGCGACCTCCGGCACTCCGATTCCCGCAGCCTCCGCTTGCCTTTGTACCGTGGCTACAAGCCATACTTCCTGTGAATTTGACGGGTTTTCAATTACCCGAGCCCCAGAAAACCGCTTCGCCATGGATTTTGACATGGCAAGCGAGGCAAATGAACCAATCATACCGAACAAACCGGCCATGACCAGCAACGCCATTGGGTCCTGCCCCGTTTGAGCAAGATACAAATCAAAGCCCAGCAAACGCATACTGATATTGAGAACAAACAATATCGCCATGTTTGTGACGAGAAAATACAGAACTCTTTTAATCATTCGAGCTGCCTATTTAATAAGATTTATCACCATGATATGGGTTGAATGCGATGAATATCAATATCCAGAAACGCAATGACTAGAGCAAACCCAGCAGGGTTTCCGCATCGCTTACCGCAAATTTACCGGCTTCTTCAATGTTAAGATGCGTTACCACCCCGTCTTCCGCTATTAAAGCATAGCGTTGTGAACGCAATCCGAAGTTTCGCGCCGTTAAATCCAGTTCTAAACCCAACGCCTGTGTAAACGACGCACTGCCGTCTGCAATCATCAAAACCTTATCCCCAACATTGTGCGCCTCTCCCCATGCACCCATTACAAACGCATCATTAACCGACAGACACCCTATTGTATCGACACCCTTGGCTTTAATCGCATCATGGTGCTCTACGTAGCCTGGTAAATGTGCAGCGGAACAGGTTGGCGTAAAGGCCCCTGGCAACGCAAACATCACCACTTTTTTTGCCGCGAATATTTCATCCGTGTTCATATCTTTTGCGCCATCAGAAGTCATGGTTGAAATCGTGACGTTTGGAATTTTTTCACCAATTTGTATAGTCATTTATTACTCCTAAATTAAGTAAATTACACCGGGATTCATTTACAACCCGGGAATTCGTTTCAAAAAGAACTGACCCAATCATGATCAATTCACTCGATTGCCAATAGCAGATTTTAACAAATACTTAAAGCAACCACCAAAGCACCAAAGACAGCACACCGACAGCCATACCATTTCCGATCAGCACGAGCGATGCCACTACTTCAGGTTCTTGTTTGTATTGCTCTGACATCAAAAAATTCAGCACAGCGGGCGGCAAAGCAGAGAACAGCAGCAGGTTTGCCGCCTGAAGCTGATCAAGCGGGAGAATTGCCACAGCGATCAACCCAAATATCAGACCGGACAACGGCCCAACCAGTCCGCCAACCAAACCGATTTGCAAATGTTCGATTTTGGTACTTCGCATTCTTACGCCCAATGAAAACAGCATGAGGGGTATTACGATATCCCCAAGCATTGAAATTGGCAGTAATACAACATTCGGCAAAGTGATACCGGTGAAGTTAAACAACAGAGCCAGAGCGGTTGCCACATTAACAGGATTAGTTAACAAGCCCTTCCAGGATACCACCCCACCAAATAAGTAAACTCCAAGGGTAAAGTGGCCAAAATTGCTAATTAAAAACAATATTACGGCGGCCGCCAATGCTTCATCACCAAACGCCAACACCGCAAGCGGCAGCCCCAAATTTCCACAATTATTAAACATCATGCTCGGCAGAAATGCTTTCATTGGATAATGTAAAAGACGGCCAACAATCCAGGAAATTAACCCTGAACCCAGAACCACTATGACACAAGCCAGGATCAGCCATTGGTATTCCAGTACGGCAAATTCACCGCTGGAAATAACATCAAACGCCAGTGCAGGAACGAAAACACGCAATACCAGCCCATTGGCTACATCCATATCAGGCTTAAAACGAATGGCATAACAATAGCCCAGCGCAACGATGCTGACGACAGGAAACAGGATTGAAAGAATTTCCATTTACTCGGATTACACAATGTAATGATGAGCGCTGAGATTGCATCAAGATGCTGATTTGTTCAACTCCTTTTAAATCTCAAATCCAACCTGCAACAATTCAATTACTTAGCCAAACCCAAATTCGTTTTTAAGTTCAAAGGTAACTGCCCAGGTACCCTAAGGAATAATTCTCTTGCCTGAGGAATCCCGATGTGATTCATTAAGATTATGATTTTTCCAGACGCACCCAAAGGTTATGTTTCCGTTGAGGCTTATGAAGAGCTGAAGCAGAAGAATGCACAAACGATAGCCCTGCTTGTGGCTCGCATTGAAGACCTTGAGCGTCGCCTCAGCTTGAACAGCAGCAACAGTAGCAAGCCGCCTTCAAGCGACGGCCTAAAGAAGCCCAAGGCTGAACCCAGAACCAAAAGTCTGCGGAGAAAATCCGGTAAAAAGTCAGGCGGGCAGAAAAGCCACAAGGGAAGCACTCTGTGCCAAACGGCAGATCCCGATCATGTTGAAGATCACTTTCCTTCTGTCTGCGGGCAATGTGGCACACCGCTGTCGCCATCAATGGCAGAGGATTACGCCGCACGACAGGTGTTTGACCTGCCCGAGCCACAGCCCTTGGTGACAACCGAACACCGGGCGCATATCTGCCTTTGTGGCCACTGTGGAGAAACAACCAAGGCGGCGTTTCCTCTGGAAGTAAAGGCACCCGTGCAGTACGGGCCACGCATCGCCGGAGTGGCAACATATCTCCAATGCGCCCATTTCCTGCCGGAAGACAGACTGGCGCAAATAATGGCCGATTTGTTCAATGCCCCTTTGGTTCCTGCCACTGTGGCCGCCATGAACCGCAAAGCATCAGAGCGGCTCAAGGGGGTTGCTTCTCACCTGCAGGATGTGATCGCCCAACAGGTCCACGTCAAACATCTTGACGAGACGGGTTTCCGGATTACGGGGTGCCTGCAATGGCTTCACGTTGCCTGTACACCGCTTCTGGCTTTCTACCGGGTCAGCAGCAAACGCGGTAATCTGTTATCCAATCTCACGGGCTGTATCGTGCATGATCATTGGCAGCCCTACTTCACGCTGGATGGTGTTACCCATGCGTTGTGCAATGCACACCATTTACGGGAACTGCAAGCGTTGGTCGAAATCGAACAGGAAGATTGGGCTGGTCAGATGCAAAGGCTACTGCGGCGTGCGCACCATGTCACACAGGCCGCGCGGGATAAGGGCGTGGCGGTTTCAACGCCGCTTGTTGCGCTTATTAATCGGCGATACGACAGGATCATCACCGCAGCATTGGATTTCCATGAGGAATTGCCTCCACTCGTGCCGCCAAAACCCGGAAGACGGGGGCGCAAGAAGCGACGGACAGGACATAATCTGGCTTTACGATTGCGCGATCACAAGGAAGGCACCCTGCGCTTTCTGACAGATCCCGACGTACCCTTCACAAACAACGAAGCTGAACGCGACCTGCGGATGATGAAACTACGTCAGAAAATATCGGGCGGGTTCAGGTCTGAACAAGGTGCAGAGGATTTTGCGACCCTGCGCAGCGTCATCACAACGGCCAGAAAACAAGGATGGAACATCATCGAAACACTGATGATGCCTGCCGATCAGATTATCGCAACACTGAAATACGCTTAAAAACAACCTGGGCAGTTACGTTCAAAGACTGAAGTACATGTGAGACAAAGTTGCTTAGACGTGTTTTTGGCATTCCTGCAGTCGCGAATGGACAAGTTTATTTTTCAACTTGGATCGACAATTCGCGATTATCATCAAACTCACTTAAACGATATGGCTGCAACTCAGGATATTCAAAACTTCTTAAACGGCTTCACCGCAGAAACCACACCGGGGTCTGCCGCAAAAATACCTGATTTTCGCGAACACCTGCGTCAGGGGACTGTTGTGTATATCACGTTCCTACCGGGCTCGGATTTTAACGATACGGTTTCAGTAGCCAAACGTCTGCGCGAACAAGGTTTCGTTGCCGTTCCCCATTTCGCAGCACGCAGCATAAAAGACAAAGCCACACTCAATGACTATCTCAGCCGTGTGGTAGGAGAAGCTGGCGTTGACTGGACGCTTTGCATTGCGGGTGCAGTTGATCATCCTGTTGGTGAATTTTCCGATTCCACACAAATGCTGAATACGGGTCTTTTTGACAAACACGGAATTAAGCGCATTGCACTCGCCGGCCACCCCGAAGGAAGTCCTGACATGAGCGATGAAGCAATAATGACCGCACTAAAATGGAAGAACAGCTTTAGCGATAAAACCGATGCCGAGATGTATCTGGTAACGCAGTTTGCATTTGAATCAGAGCCCGTTATTAGCTGGGACCGAATGCTTCAATCCGAGGGTAACCGTCTACCCATTCACATCGGCATGCCGGGTCTTGCCACATTAAAAACATTACTCATGCATGCCAAAGCGTGTGGAATTGGTGCTTCAATGAAGTTTCTCACCAAGCAGGCAAAAAATGTAACCAAACTGATGGTAGTGAATACACCCGATAAACTGGTTCGCGAGCTCGCGGACTATTGTGCACATGACGAAAACTCGGGAATCACAGGCGTCCATATGTATCCACTTGGCGGATTACGAAGAAGCGCAATCTGGAGTTACGCCGTAACCGACGGTCAATTCACGCTTAACGATAAAGGCGGATTCAAAGTCGATGTGGATTACAGTTAACTGATTGGTTGCATCGGTGTTCTTCAAAAGTTGCACAACCGATTTGCTATAACCTATCTGGAGGGATTGCTTTTTTGTAATGTCATCTTCAATGCCCAACATTGCAGTTCGAATTACAACACCGGATGACACTGTACCGCTTTGCAAACTCCTTAAATGAAATTAAGAGGATTTACGACTCAACCAGAATTACATGAAATTTTCTGGGACCATGGGCCCCATATACAATGGTCTGTTCAATATCGGCCGTCTTCGAAGGCCCGGTAATCAAATTAATCGCTCTAGGTTGCTCGTCGATCAATGGCCACAAATCTTCTAGTGCCGGAATAATAGTTGAGCATTTCAGTACGGCGACATTGATCTCAGGAAGATAGTTTGGCGTTATCGGGGAATCTGCCCCTGAAATCATGGCAATGGTTCCGGTTTCTGCGATACCAGCAAAGGCCATGGTTACTGAAACCCGGTCCGATTTATTCGCCCTTCTAAAATCAGCTTGGCGCGGGCTCCAGTCTAGCTCGCTCAATTCAGGATGAGTAGATACCAGCAACACTCCGTTCTCCCTGATACTCCCCATAAACTTGTTTACCCGCATAGGTAATTCAGCAAGCCTGGAAATTCGCTCAGAAGTCCCATGAACCAGTGCCAGTTTGGTTGTGAAACTCGAAACATAGTCATCCAGCCACCCTTCCTCATATGAGGGCTCTGGCGGTTTAGGAATTGAACCCGAAACACCGCTTTGGGAACAAGTAGTGCTATTTTTTCGTATTCTTCCCAGAATCGACTCGCGAGCTATTCTATTTCGTTCCATGTTGTTACCGGTTTCGCCACATACGCTGAAAAGTTGCTGATGATGGTGCTGGAAAATCACGCGAGACGGTCCAGGAATTTGCAAACAGCAATCTGCGGAAACGACCTCGTCTAGCCCTGGCAGATAATCGGTCAAACAAATAAAGTGATTTAGCGGACAAATTTGTCAAAAAACGGTATAGCGTTGGACGTTTCGCAGCCTGGAACCAAAGTCCTATCCCAGCTGTTCTGTTGGTTTGGGATGATTCAGTCAAATCCATCCGGTGCTGGCGCAGCAAATCTGGCAGCGGTATTTTAACCGGGCAAACCGTTTGGCAGCGTCCGTTTAGGGTACAGGCGTTAGGTAAATCAGGTGCATTCTCACGACCAACCAGAATAGGTGTTAATACCGACCCCATGGGTCCCGGATAAACCCAACCGTATGCATGACCACCGATGCTGGTGTATACCGGACAATGATTCAGGCAAGCACCGCAACGTATGCATCGTAAAATATCCTGATAATCCGTACCCAAAATGTCGCTTCTGCCATTGTCCAGCAGCACGACATGAAACTCTTCGGGTCCGTCTAGATCATCCGCCCTTTTTGGGCCATTAAACAACGTCGTATAGACGCTCATAATCTGCCCGGTGGCACTGCGCGTTAACAGGCGAAACAAACTGCCCAGCGAATTCATATCCGGCACAATTTTCTCAATACTGGCGGTGACGATATGTACTTTGGGTAAACAGGAGCTCAGATCGCCATTACCTTCATTCGTAACAATGGCAACAGAACCCGTTTCCGCTACCAGAAAATTACCGCCGGTGATGCCGACATCGGCGGTGCAGAAATGATCTCTCAAAATATGCCGTGCCTGATCAACAATTTCTTCGTGTGCCGTGACTTCCTGAAATCCCATATCCTTATGGTGCTCATAAAACAAATCGGTCACAGATTGCTTGGTTTTGTGAACAGCAGGCGCAATAATATGACTTGGAGTCTCTTTCGCAAGTTGAATAATATATTCACCAAGATCAGTTTCAATCACATCAAACCCGGCGTTCTCCAAAGCCGCATTAGTGCCGGCTTCTTCTGAAATCATCGATTTTCCTTTTGCAATCTTCCTGGCCGCCACCCGTTTACAAATATCAACGATTATCTGGTTTGCTTCTTCCCCGTTTCGTGCCCAATGGACCTGCCCACCCTGTTTGATCACATTGTTCTCAAACGTTTTCAGGTAATACTCAAGGTTTTCCAGCGTGTGATTTTTTAAGGCTTTTCCAAACTCACGATAAGTTTCGAAATTAAGCAGTTCCTCGGTAACTTTCTTCCGTGTATTAACAAACCCGCCCTCTGCCTTCGCCATCGCTGCTCGAAGGTCATCATCGAGCAAAGCTTTTCGTGCAGCCGATTTGAATTTGTGAGTTCTAACTTCCATTCTTCAATTGAGCTCGACGTTAATTATCAACCTTAGGTTTTTCGGCAATCCCGTTATCCACCACATCGCCACTTAAAATTTCAGCGTAGTGATACACCTGGGTTGGTTTGCCCTGACGTTTCAGTCTGCCCGCCATATTCATCAAACAGCCAAGGTCACCACCCAGAACAATGTCCGCATCCGTGTGCTCCAATCCGGCGATCTTGTTATCGACCATGCGCGTCGAAATCTCCGGAAACTTGACACAAAATGTACCGCCGAAACCGCAGCAAATCTCTGAATTCTCCATTTCGCTAATCACAATACCCTGACTGTTTTTAAGCAGCTTCCTAGGCTGTGACCGTATTCCGAGCTCTCTTAGACCTGAACAGGAATCATGATAGCTGAATTTTTTTTCTGGCCATTGGTTTGTTTCCAGAAACTCGACATCTACGCCAAGAACATCAATCAAATACTGAGAAAGCTCCCAGGTTTTTGCCGCTACAGCCTGACTCCGTACATGCCACTCTGAATCGGCTTCAAATAATCGAGGATAATGAATTTTCACCATGGCGGCACAAGAGCCAGAGGGGGCTACGACATAATCAAAAGATTCAAACTGTGCTATAAAATTTTGCGCTAATTCCCTGGTTTTGTGTTTTTCGCCCGAATTATATGCCGGTTGGCCGCAACAGGTTTGCGCTGGAACTGAGACAGTGGCGCCGTATTTTTCGAGCAGTTTGACAGCAGAAAATGCGACGGATGGTCGAAACAAATCCGCCAGACAAGTAACGAACAAAGCCACATTGTTTGCTGAATCACTCGTCATCGTCGAAAACCAGAACCTGAATTCTAAAACCGGATAGCCAGACTAAGCATCGATGATGCCGCTGATCTGCTGATTTAATTTGCGCACTTCCTGAGCCGAGGCCTGGGCGAAATCGTCACCGTCACTGGCATAAATTACGCTTCGGGAAACGTTAATAATCAAGCCCTCGTTGTTTGAATTTAATCCGCATTGAATGACGCTCTCCAAATCTCCGCCCTGAGCCCCAATCCCGGGAACCAGTAACGGCATATCACCGACAATTGATCGCACTCGCGCCAAAACCTCTGGATAGGTAGCACCCACGACCAGGGCGATATTATGATTCCCGTTCCAGTCGACTGCCGCTCGCTTTGCAACGATTTCGAACAGCAAACCCTGGTCTGTGGAGAGCTCCTGGAATTCGCCACTCCCCTGATTTGATGTACGGCATAATACGATGACACCTCGATCCTGATATTCGGTAAACGGTTGCAGCGTATCCCCACCCATATAAGGATTCACCGTTACCGCGTCTGCCATATATCGATCAAATGCTTCAATGGCATACATCTGCGCCGTCGCCCCGATATCGTTTCGTTTGGCATCCAGAATTACCGGGATATCCGGGTAGTGCTTTTTGATATATTGAATGGTTTGTTCAAGCTGATCTTCCGCTCCCACAGCAGCATAATATGCAATTTGCGGCTTGTACGCACAAACCAGCCCAGCCGTGGCATCAATTATTGCCTGATTAAATTTAAAGATCGGCAGCTCTTCTTCTCGAAGCGACTTGGGCAGCTTTCTCAAATCGGGATCCAGTCCCACACACACCATGCTCCCGGTATCTCGCCAACGCTGCTCTAACGATTGATAAAAAATACTCATAGTCAAATTGTAAACCTGCTGTATATGATTAACCGAAGCTTTTTCTAAAGCTCCCGCAGTTCTGGCAAAAACACAGACTGCCCTACTTTCAACTGGCTAATTTTGAGTTCAGGGTTAAGCCGATAAAATAGCCATACAGGAAATCCGGATTTTTCGGAAAGCAGCCAGATTGAATCACCAGATCTAATTTTATACTGCTTTACACCAGTCAGTGTAAAGTTGGCTTTAAGTTCTTCACTCAGGACCTGATGGTATTCGACACGTTTACGCTCAAAACGAGAAACTTCTGCACCACCAGTAACAGGAAGCTTCAATGACGTTCCTATTTTTACCTGAGATTGTTTTAGGTTGTTGATTTTTCTAATCTTTGCAGTGGAAGACATGCCCAGCCAATCTGCGTAGTGAGCCAACGTTTCATCCGCTTCTACCCATATGCGATAGACTGGCTCACCATTCTGGTCTGTAATAGAAACGGAAAGATCAGGCAATGCGTCCAGCAGGTTCGCAATCCCTGGGGAACTGGCAGACTGATCCTGATCGTTTTCCGCAGTTTGTTTTGCAGCATTCTCCAGCGCCTTTTCAACTTCTGCCAACGCAACCACCGTTTCGCTGGTATCGGGTATTTCAAGCCCAGGTACGATCAATTTCTGGCCAGGGTAAATGGTTGCTTTTTTATTGAGATTATTCACCTTTAGAAGCTGTGAACAGCTGACTTTTAGTCTGCGCGCAATCGAACAGGCGAAATCGCCTTTTTTCACCAGATAGCGATTGTTCTCATCGAGCAAAATCTTGTCAGGTGACGTAGATGAACTTCCGCGAATAGTGAGTATTTGTCCAATGTATATTGTTGCTTTTCTACCGAGAGAATTCACCGATATCAGTTTTCGACAGGAAATTCCGTACCTTGATGCAATGCCGCAGGCAGTATCACCTTTTCGAACCTGATATTGAGAAAATTCTGTTGACGAAGTCGCTCTCCTGACGACGGTTTTTTCCGGACCTCGATCAGAAGGTTCGGTAACCACAACCATTCGACGCGGTATCTCCAGCTTTTGGCCGATTCTGATCAATGCCCGCTTGCCGAGCTGATTCATGCGTACAAGCGCCTTACAGTTAACCTGCAGCGCCCTGGCGATACCACATGCCGTGTCCCCTTTCCTGACGACATAATTTTCTGACCCCGGTGCAACCGTTTCCGGTGTCATCGAATTCAACCGTGCAATTTGCGCATCATAACCGGCATTATTGCCTGGTAACTTTAGCTGATAGCCAGAGGGAATCATCCTCCACCCATTCCAGACAAAGCGCGTTAATCCCAGGTTAATTGGTTTTAAATCATCTTCACTAACAGAGAAAACCTTTGTTATTCGGTCAACCGATGTAGCGTGCTGGAGAACAACGGTATGATACTGCCGCTTTTGTTCCAGCGCGTATGCGGCAAAATATCGAGCTGAATTCAACGCAACATGACGGGCGGCTAAAAAGCTGGAATAAAAATTTTTCACCGCAACCTGAAATGCAGGAGATTTATAATTGTTGAGTACGGTTAGATAATCCGGCTCCACATTGCGAATCGCACGCCGCATCCCGTTTACGCCATAATTATAGGACGTAATCACAAACGGGCTAATTTCTTCATCTCGAATGGAAGGATCAATGGATCTGGCGAGTTTGGTTAGCGATGATCGTGCATTGAGCAGATACTTCGCCGCTGCCCGGGTAGCCGCTTCCGGATCGAGCCTTTCGTCTATGGTCGCATTTAACTCAAGTCCAAGCACGCGCGCGGTCCGTGGCATAATTTGCCACATACCCGCAGCCCCCACTTTGGAATATGCCGCGGGGTTGTAGGATGATTCAACAAACGGCAGATAGCGTATGTCGGCAGGCAGCCCAGATTGCTTCATCACCGTGTCCACCATATCGCTATAACGATTAAATCGCTTGAGCCCGGCCAAATAACTCTCCTTTACACCGCTTTGACAGCGAATTTTCTCGGAAGCATTGCGAAGTGTCCGTGCAGTGGGATTTTCGAACATATCTGCGTAGTGCTGATCGTCATTTGAAAGATTCGCTCCGGATTCAAGTTTTGCCGCAACGTTATACAGCGTAGTTTTGATCCTTTTACGCTCTTTACTGATTTTTGATTTTGCACCACGACCACAACCTTCACCGGTTTCGACAACCGAATACACGCGTTCCGGCCGGTTTGGGTCATGAAATATGGCTTTTGTCTTGTCCCATCCTTTAAAGACCTGAATCCAGAAATCAATGCGTCGATGTAATGGCTGTGGACAAGGAAAATCCTTGCTGCAATTTAGCTCGTGAGTTGGAACCAGATGATGCGCCCTGGCATCAGACGAAAATAGTATTGACGCAATTAGCCCCGAACAAATAAGTAAACTGAGAATTCGAATTTTAATCAATGGGGGCGAATGCGAAAGTACAAATCAAGACGGGTATTCTACGTTAATCAGCACAACCAACAACTGAATAAATTGAACTAATTTCACACCATCCTATTTGACCTTGCCGGTTACAGAAGATATAAGATAATTCTAACAAAACAATTGAACAATCGCGCGACCTGAACATGACGATCATTAAAGAATCTGACCTAATTGAGAGTATCGCTGATGCACTGCAATATATTTCCTATTATCACTCCCGTGATTTTGTAGATGCAATGTATAACGCTTACGAAAAAGAGCAATCGGAAACCGCCAAAAATGCGATTTCGCAAATCCTAATCAATTCCAGAATGTCTGCAGAAGGTAGGCGGCCAATTTGTCAGGATACCGGCATTGTTGTGATCTTCGCAAAAATCGGCATGAATATTCAATGGCAGGCGAAACACCCGTTTGAAGATATGGTTAACGAGGGTGTACGCCAAGCATATTTGAATCCAGAAAATCCCTTACGCGCATCGATTGTTTCACCTCCGATTGGCATTAGAAAAAATACTCAGGACAACACCCCAGCGGTTATTCATACCCAAATCGTGCCCGGAGACACGCTTGAAGTAACGGTTTCCGCCAAGGGTGGCGGCTCGGAAAACAAAAGCAAATTTACCATTCTTAACCCTAGCGATAGTGTGGTGGACTGGGTGCTGGAAACCGTTCCAAAAATGGGTGCAGGTTGGTGTCCTCCAGGCGTCCTCGGAATTGGTATTGGCGGAAGTGCGGAAAAAGCCATGTTGATGGCCAAAGAGTCGTTGATGGAACCCATAGATATACAATCACTAATAGAAAAAGGCCCCACCAGTTCGGTGGAAGAACTGCGTCTGGAATTATTTGAGAGAGTCAATCTACTGGGAATTGGAGCGCAGGGTCTTGGCGGAGTTACAACTGTTCTCGATGTCAAGGTCAGCGAATACCCAACCCATGCGGCGTCGCTACCCATTGCCATGATTCCAAACTGCGCTGCCACGCGTCATGCACATTTCACCCTGAATGGTTCCGGCCCAGCTGCTTTGCAGCAACCGAAGCTATCCGACTGGCCAAAAATCACCCAACAACGCAGCGACGATACACTGGACGTCGATTTAAACACCGTTACCCGAGCGCAGGTAAATACCTGGAAACCTGGTCAAACCTTACTACTTTCCGGGAAAATTCTAACTGGACGTGATGCTGCGCACAAACGTATTGCTGAATATGTTGAACGGGGTGAACCACTTCCAAACGGAGTCGATTTCAAAGGTAAGTTTATCTACTACGTTGGCCCGGTCGATGCCGTAGGTAACGAAGCAGTCGGTCCAGCTGGCCCTACAACTGCAACGCGCATGGATAAATTTAGCTCTCTAATGCTTGATAAAGTGGGTGTCATGGGAATGATTGGTAAAGCGGAACGGGGGTCTGATACAGTGGAACAGATAAAGCAGCACAAATCTGCCTATCTTATTGCGGTCGGCGGTGCCGCCTATCTGGTTTCAAAGGCAATTAAATCAGCAAAAGTGGTCGCATTCGAAGATTTGGGTATGGAAGCGATCTATGAATTTGAAGTTGAGGAAATGCCGGTAACGGTTGCAGTAGACAGTTATGGCGACTCGGTACATCAGTCCGGGCCAAATCATTGGAAGCAAAAACTGGTCAAAATTCCGCTTGAGTCAGTAATCTAGCTTGCTTCTGGAATGGCCCTACATGTACAACAAATTCAACATGCCAACAACAACCAGGATAAACATGATTGTCATAATACTACCCGCCTTGAGAAAATCTGATACCTGATATCCCCCTGGACCCATAATCAGTGCGTTGACCTGATGCGTTGGAATTAAAAATGAGTTAGATGTTGCCAGCGCCACGGTCAGTGCAAAAACAGCCGGATTGGCACCCACTCCAATGGCGATATTAATCGCCAATGGCACCAGTAAAACAGTTGCTCCCACATTAGACATTACCAGAGTAAATAAAGTCGCCAGAGTTGCCATAACAATCTGCAGTACCCAAATCGGCACATCACCCAGATAATTCAAAATTTCCTGGGCAATCCATGCCGCTGTGCCGGTATTTTCCACAGCGATGCCCAGTGGAATCAAACTTGCCAGCAGAAAAACACTCTGCCAACCGATAGAGCGGTATGCTTCTTCAATGTTTATTACGCCACTGAGGATCATGCCAACCGCACCCGTCATTAGTGCTGTCGACAAACGCATATCGGTAAAAATTACCAAAAATAACGTCAACAGAAAAAAGCCAGCGGCATATTTCAACTTTTCAGGACGTTCATCCTCCCGTGGAAAATCGGTTACAACAACAAAATCATTGCGTTGATCGGCAATGTCACCGAGATTTTCCCACTTTACGTGCAATACCAGCGTATCACCGGACTGCAAGACCACGTCGATAACATCCGTATCGATAACATCATCCGCCCTAAACACCGCCAATACTGTCGCGCCATGCCGGGTACGAATATGCAAATCCCGAATTGACTGGCCAATCATTGAGGAATACGGTGGAATTACCACTTCTGCGATTCCGGCACTACTAGGGCTCAAGGTTTCCGCGAACACATCCATTTCGTTTTTAATTATCAACGAGTATTCTTCCGCAAAATCGTAGACCGCCTGCCGCCTGCCCATAATTGCCATTTCGCTTCCCACCACGAACTCGGTATCCCCGCGTGGTGCCACCACAAGGTCATTGCCATTGCGAATTGCGATAATCCACCCCGCTCTACCGGCAGCATCCACCTCTGACAGTGTGCGCGCAACCAAGCGACTTTCTCGAGTTACAACGCATTCATAAACCTCCCCTTCGATGCCGTAAACCTCACTGAAGTATTTCATCATATTGCCCGATTCGCCTGGTTTGTCCTGAATAACAGGTAACACAAAACGCCCCAAAAACACGAAATAGGCAATACCGCTTAACAGCAACACGACACCAATCGGTGTGACCGAAAACAATCCAAACAAATCCATTTGCGCCCTTTGCGGATAGGCTTCGTTGGAATTCAAAATTAGATCATTCAGCAAAATCAGCGGACTGGAACCAACCATAGTGATAGTACCGCCGAGTATTGCGCAAAAGCCCATTGGCATTAGTAATCTGGAGATAGGCAAATTTCCGCGTCTGGCGATACGATTCACAACAGGTAAAAATAGAGCAGCCGCACCAATATTTTGAAGAAAGCTCGATACCACCCCCACGACACTGGAGATAATGACAATGATGCGACTTTCAGTGCTGCCTCCGTACTTGAGTATCTTATGGGCCAATTGGCCCATGACACCGGTTCTATCGAGACCTGCACCGATAATCATTACTGCAATGATTGACATCACTGCATTACTTGAATAGCCGCTGAAAAGTTGATCTGCGGGAATTAAGCCGTCGTATCCTGGTACTAATGCGGTCAAACCAATGAGCACCATTATAGAAATTGCTGCGACGTCGACACGAACAACTTCGAAGGCAAAAAGAAATATAGTTATTGCAAGAATCCCCAACACAGCTCCCATTTCCATTGTCAGAGTGAGCGTTTCGGGCACTAATTTATCCTGCGTTCCTAATAAGGTTGTTAAGTAAAACCGATTTCCCATCGTCGACAATGGCAACCTGTTTCCCGTCTTCGACAAGTACAGTGGCTAATTATTTTCTACAATATCTCGCCCTGATTTTTATGATAAATCAAATTATGGTGTACTATTATCTGTTGACCTTTCAGCAGCTCACCACCATCTACAGCAGATCCACCACAAGTGTATCATTGTTATTTAATACTATCAGAAATACGCCAGATTTCTGACAAAAATGTATATAATGGATAGACAAGTGATTTCTATACGGCCGACGGCGTAATACAATCACCGAATGCCGGATCCCGCTTCCAATCAATACGTCGATGCCAACAAATCAACCTGGTACTTAAAACGGTTTGTTGCTTTTGTCAGGACAATCAGCTTCTTGCCGCTGCCGGTTTTATATGTGGTCGGAACCGTTTTGGGAGAATCAGTCTATTGGCTCTCTCCATCGAGAAGAGAAATAACCCGAAAAAATCTTGGCGCGTGCTTCCCTGACTGGTCATCTGGCAAGATCAGGAAAATTTCCCGCAGACACTTCCATCACATGGCGATCAGCGCTTTTACAATCGCGATCGCATGGTGGGCATCAGACTCCCGTTTAAAACGACTCGTTAACTTCAATAATCGGAATCACTTCGAACACTGCATCAAAAACAATCAAAACATTATTTTACTTGCGCCACACTTTACTACCCTGGAGTTTCTGGGAATTTCACTCATGGCTGAATTCCAGGTATCGAGCATGTTTCAGCCTCACAAGAATCGATACGTTAACGATTTCATGAAATCACGTCGAACCCGGTTTGGCTCAGCACTTTTCAGTTACAAAGGCTCAATGACCCCTCTTATAAAATCTATCAGGAGCGGCGTGCCGTTTTACTATTTACCGGATCAGGACCCAGGGAAGAAAAAAGGCATTTTTGCGCCCTTTTATGGTATCCCCACAGCAACATATCCAGCACTGCCCAAACTGGCTAAACTCGGCAACGCACAAGTCATTCCCTGCATGGCCAGATTAAAACGATTTGGATTTGGATTTGATGTAATCTATGGGAATCCTCTGGACAATTTTCCAACCGATGATCTCGGTGCTGACGTTACCGCGATGAATCAAGCAATCGAAGCGCTTATCGAACACGCTCCGGAACAGTATTTCTGGTCACATAAACGATTTAAAACCAGACCGGATGGCGAACATCCGTTTTATTAGTTTGCAGCGCCAACCTGCACCTTTTCTAGCGTGATTTGCATCTGGATCGAAGCGGTTGTGGTTAAAACCAGACTCTAATATTATCCTCAGATATCAACATTCAAAAATTTATCAACCAATATGAACAAACCCGTAACCGCAAAAATTCAAAAGCAGGATAACCAGTTTCTCCATCCGTGGGAAGATATAAAGTCAATTGGTGAAAATACTCGTACCGTAATCTCAAATGCGGATGGTGTTTATATCGAAGACTCAGATGGAAACCGGTTGCTGGACGGTCCGGCAGGAATGTGGTGCGTCAATATTGGGCATCGGCGTCAGGACATGGCCGATGTAATCAGTGGCCAAGTAATGGAGTTAACCTATGTCAGCCCGTGGAGTTTAACCAGCACACCAGCCGCCCAACTCGCTGAAAAGCTTGCTGAAATATCGCCTGGTGATTTGAATCACGTTTTCTACACCACTGGCGGATCAACGGCTGTGGACTCCGCTTTGAGATTTGCAATGTTTCGTAACAATGTGCTCGGTAAACCAGAGAAAAAACATGTCATTTCTCGCACAAATGCCTATCACGGAAGCACCTATTTAGCGGCTTCGGCTTGCGGCAAAACGCAGGATAAAAACTACCTGGACTTTGAAGACGAAACATTCCACCATATTTCAGATCCGAATTTACTCAATATGCCTGAGGAGATGAGGGAAGCCGAGTATTGTCAACTCAAAGCCAAAGAACTTGATGAAAAAATTCTTGAGATTGGAGCAGATAAGGTGGCGGTTTTTATCGCCGAGCCGATCCTGGCTTCAGGCGGTGTAATATTGGCGCCGCAAGGCTACCATGCAGCATGTCTTGAGGTTTGTCGAAAACACGATGTAGTTTATATATCTGACGAAGTGGTTACGGCATTCGGTCGACTCGGTCATTTTTTTGCTTCAGAGGATGTATTCGGTATCGTTCCGGACATCATTACCTGTGCAAAAGGTATCACTTCCGGTTATGTACCAATGGGCGCTTTTCTGGTCTCCGATGCGCTTCTCCAGTCCATCACGGCCGAAGATCCCAGCATTGTGTTTTCCAATGGTTTTACCTATTCCGGGCATCCTGTCGCCTGTGCGTCTGCGATCAAGAATATCGATATCATGGAATCCGAAAATATGCTTGAGCACGTACGAGAGGTTGCCCCTTATTTCCAGAAGAAACTAGCTGAACTGAAAGATATTCCCATTGTGAAAGACGTTCGCGGTATTGGTCTGATGGCCTGTGTTGAATGCGATTTGAATAGCCATAATTCAAGCGACGCTCTTTATTCAAATGATGAAATTGGCGACCGTATTGACAAACACTGCCAGGATCTCGGATTACTGGTCCGTCCTCTTGCCAACAAATGTGTCATGTCGCCGCCCTTAATTATTACTAAAGCGCAGATTGATGAGATGGTCGGGATACTGCGATCTGGTATTGAAAATTCGATGGCCGATATTATCGCCGAAGGAGTCTGGAAACCTGAGTAGATTAAACGGATTTCGCCTTCTCAATACCAAAACACAACATCAATATTGGCTGCAAACCTACGCCGGCTAATCTGGAAATTCATTTTCCTGTTAGTAACGGGCGTAGCGCCGGTATTTGCTAACTCTCCAATTAACTGCTCAGATTACCCCGAGAGACAGATTATCGATGGGTTGCTCAATCTTGAGTTCAAAAAAGCTTACAATGCTGCGAATTTACTTGACTCCGAATCTACCCTGATACCCTCACAGTCATTTTATCGTGAATTAATACGGTGGTATGAGGGGGTTGCCAACCTCCGGGACACATCCACACATCTTCAACGGAGTGCGTTGACAAATGAGCTCAGCCTGTTGAAGCAGATTTACGAAAACAATCCCACCATCAAAAACCGCTTTGCTCTAAATCTGGCAACCGCCCTTGTTGCTCGAGCTTTTCTCGCCAATAAACAGGTATCAGCCGCCTACAAGATAGGTCTAAAGGCAATTGAAAATCTTGAGACGGATATACAGGACCCCGCACTAAACACGGAACAGCGAGCCGCTGGTAAGATGATGATCGGATTGTATTACCTCTACTCAAATTTCATACCTGATCAATTTAGCTGGCTTAAATCGTCAGTTTTGCCAAAAGGGTCATTTGAAAAGGCAGTCTACTACTTAACAGAGTCGCTGACTCAGTCAGCTATTTTCTCACCTGAAGCTGGCCGAACCTTAGTCGTCGAGCTTCCCTGGCGCACTCCAGAACACTGCCTATATATAAATCTATCCACATCCCTGTCCGCGACAAATCCTGGAAACACTGATATATCGTTGGTATTTCAAGGACTCGCAATCCGCTGCGGATATTTACAGCTTGCGGAAACGGAAAATCTGCGATTATCAAAAATATTAGAGACTAATTCTCCAGCAGGATACGAGAAGCTCGATTACCGATTACTTAATCTATTGGCCAAATATCGTCTGAACGCCAATAGAGGCATACAAAATCATCCGTCAGCAAACGATAAATATACCGAATCCTTTCGATTATTTGCCAATGCGAATGCCTATGATGTTACCAATGAACGAAAAAAGGCAATTCAGTTGTATCGATCACTTTCGATGCCTTCACAACCCAATCGTGGTATTCGAGTATCTGCATCGACACGTATAAAAACTCCGTTTGAAGCTCGGGAAACTATTTACAATCAAAGTAGTCCTACCCTGCTCCACTGCTCGTGAATGTCACAATGATCACCTCAAAGCATATTCTCAATTTAAACCGGCTTACTAAAACCACCATGCTGTTTGGTGGGCCGTATAGTAACTTCCAGGCCGCATCTGCAGTAAAATCTATAGCCGACAATCTGGAAATACAACCGAATCACGTCATTTGTACTGGTGACCTGGTTGCTTACTGCGGACAACCAGAGAAAACGGTGAACCTGATCCGTGACTGGGGTTGTCATGTCGTTACTGGAAATTGTGAAGAATCTGTTGGCAATGACATGAGCGACTGCGGATGTGGATTCGAAGCCGACTCAGTTTGTGCGACACTCCTGACTTCGACGGTCCACCCCACGCAGATCGCCTACAGCCCAGTAAATACGGGGGTCTTCTGTTGAGATCGATTTGTAGTGCCTATCTAAATATTTGTGTTGGCTTAGGCGATGGCACAGTGTAAGCTCACCCCATGTTTGTTCGCGTTAAATCGACACCCAATAGCCCAAGACAATCGGTTCAGATTGTTTCATCTGTGCGCGTCGGCGATAAGGTCAAGCAAAAGATTGTCCGTTATATCGGCATTGCCATGGATGACGATGAGTTAGTGCGATTGAAAGAGCTGGCCGAAGTCGTCAAGGCGAAGCTTGAAGCCCAACACCAGCCCGGTTTGTTTCCGCCTGAGGCGGTCGCCAAACAAGTTATTGAAGCGAAAGCAGCCAAAGCGTCCAAAGCCACCTTGAATGTTGACCTGAGGCAGATGGTGGAAGAACAACGTGTGGTGCTGGGCATCCATGAGGTGTATGGCGCGGTCTATCGCCAGTTGTCGTTCGATACCCTGTTGTCGCAGAGGCGGTATCGTGCTTCCCATGAAGCCTTGTTCCATTGTGTGATGGCACGCATTGCCAATCCTAAAAGTAAGCGCGGCAGTGTGCAGCAGCTGGAGCAGGACTTTGGCGTTTCTTTGTCCTTAGAGAAAGTTTATCGGATGATGGATCAGCTTGACGATAACACCATCAGCCGGCTGCAAGCGATGACCTGTGAAGGTACGCGATCCTTGTTGCCTGGTGCCCTTGATGTGTTGTTTTTTGATTGTACGACGCTCTATTTTGAGTCTTTCAAGGAAGACGAATTAAAACAAAATGGCTACAGCAAGGACTGTCAAGTTAATCAGACACAGGTCAATCAGCCGCAAGTATTGCTGGCTTTGCTGGTCACCCGCGAAGGTCTGCCGGTCGGCTACGAAGTGTTCCCCGGTGCTACTTTCGAGGGTCATAGCCTGATCAGCGTTTTGAAGACGATGCAAGCTCGCTATGATGTCCGGAAAATGATCTTTGTCGCTGATAGGGGCATGTTGAATGAAGACAATCTAAGCGCCCTGGATGAGGCGGGCGCTTATTACATTGTCGGAGCGAAACTAAAACAATTACCAAGTGCACTACAAACCAAAGTATTGGATAAATCAGCTTATCAGGCAGTTGGCAAAGGCGGGTCAAGCGCAGCCGAGCTGACGCACAAGAAGAGACGGCTCATTGTCTCGCATTGTCCAAAGCGTGCGGATAAAGATCAACATGACCGACAAAAGGCGGTCGATCGGCTCATCAAGAAAATAGGCAAAAGCCAGAACCCCAAGGACTTATTAAATAACTACGGCTATAAAAAGTTTCTGATTATCAAAGGAAAAACCAGCCTGAGTATCAACCAGGATAAAATTGATGCCGAAAGCCGTTGGGACGGCTTGCATGGGGTGATTACCAATTTGCCCGATACGCCGCACCAAGAAGTGTTATCACACTATCGCGGCTTATGGCAGGTTGAAGAAAGTTTCCGCATCACTAAACATGACTTAAAAGTACGCCCTATCTACCACTGGACACCTTCCAGGGTGCGTGCCCACATTGCTATTTCGTTCATGGCTTTTGCCTGCATCAGACAGCTAATGTATCGAATCAAGCTACAACACAAAGCCTTATCCCCTGAAGTTATTCGTAATGCCTTGATTCATGTGCAACATAGTGTGTTCAAACACAAGCGCACCAAACAGCGTTATGTCATGCCTTCTCAAATCAATCCAGAAGCAAAAAAAATCTATGCTGTGATGGGATTAAAAGCGATTACCACAGCTTACCCCCTGTACTAATTGACATAATCCTTCAATATCTGGGCATTTGTAGTGCCTAGGTATTTTTGTGTTTCCTTATAAATCAATAGTTTATGAATATGAACCGTCGAAGTCAGGAAAACGGTGAACCTGATCCGTGACTGGGGTTGTCATGTCGTTACTGGAAATTGTGAAGAATCTGTTGGCAATGACATGAGCGACTGCGGATGTGGATTCGAAGCCGACTCAGTTTGTGCGACACTCTCAATCGACTGGTATCAGCACGCGATTAGATCAGTAAGCGCGGATAATAAAAAGTGGATGGTGTCACTACCGACACGGATCGACTTTGAACTAAAAGGTTTATTATTTTCAGTACTGCATGGAAGCCCGATAAATCACAGCGAATTTGTTTTCAAATCGGATGGTGCCGGCATTAAGCAAAACGTAACTACTCAGCAGGGGTAAATATATTGGGCAGCATGCCATTTAGTAATAACGTTAATGCGGTGGACGCACTAATTCCTTGCTTTTTGCAGCTCGACAGATAGCTACGAAGCCCAAAAAACATTTTTGCTCCATTCTCACTTCTAAAGCACCCTGATATTTTTTGTTGAACCTTTGCCATCCTCAGATCATTTTCACCTTGATTATTGGTGAATGGCACCGCTTCATCCGTCATGAATCTGAGTACATCACTTTCATAATTTTGCAGTCGCTCAAGTAGATTACGTGATTTAGTTCTTTTCGGCCGACCTCGTTTGCCTTTCACCTGTATCGGCGGTGGACTTTCCTTTTCTCCCGCTTTTAGCATAGCTTGATAGTTAAGTAGTAGCATGCCTTGTCTTTCAGGGCTAAGTCATCCGCCGGCGTTACCAACCTCCTGATTGAGCTCCAATAAAAACACGCGCATTGTTTCAGCCCAAACTTGGCCATCCTGTTCGTAAGCACGGATTAATTCACGCAAATGATGCGCATTACATAGCGCATGTAGGCTCTTATAACGATAATAAGGTTTCCAATGGTCGTGACACATTACGCCTTGAAATTGCGGCAATATGCCAATTTCATCCATCGCTTCAGCCCCTCGTTTTTCGTGTACTGACAAATCGGTCCAATCTAGAGAAGAGGCATTATGCAACCATTGTCTTTTCCCGTTGATATTGATACCTGTTTCATCTGTATGTAACACTTTTTCTTTCACTAAGTTCGCTTTGATAATCGCTAAAGCTTGGGTTTCTTCCAAATTTTCATAGGCGGTGTTGATGAAGTTAAAAAGGCTGCCACTACTGAGCGGAATATCAAGCTGATCAGCAAAATATTCTCTAATGCGACCATAAGGAAGCAATTGGTACTGAGAGAGGTAAACCGCGTGAGCTCGCAATCCCTTGCCATATTGAATACGGCTTTTCACGTCATTGGGGAACTTCGCAACGAAGCGTTTACCCCTCTCATCTTCGAGTATTTGTGCTCGATATTCAGTAACAACGCGCTTGAACTCAATATCAACAACTTGGCGGATCTCTTCGCCTTTGTCAGTATAGTTACCTGGCGGTAAAAGCGCTCTATCAACGGGCAATTTATGGGTAATATCTGGCGCAATATCAAGCGGAAGCGTTGTACCTTTTCGCCCTTTTTGACCACCTGATTTTTTGGTACTATTGGTTTTTAAATTCTTCTTTCTGTTTGGATCTGATGAAGGCGGTTTACTGCTGTTGCTACTATTGAGCCCGAGTCGTTGACAAAGCAAGGTAACGATAAGTAGCAATAAATCCATAGCGGTGCGCATTGAAGGTGATAGCGTTTTATCCGCTTTAATTTGTGCTTGAATATTCGTAACTGCCCAGGTTGTTTTTAAGCGTATTTCAGTGTTGCGATAATCTGATCGGCAGGCATCATCAGTGTTTCGATGATGTTCCATCCTTGTTTTCTGGCCGTTGTGATGACGCTGCGCAGGGTGGCAAAATCCTCTGCCCCTTGTTCAGACCTGAACCCTCCCGATATTTTCTGACGTAGTTTCATCATCCGCAGGTCGCGTTCAGCTTCGTTGTTTGTGAAGGGCACGTCGGGATCTGTCAGAAAGCGCAGGGTGCCTTCCTTGTGATCGCGCAATCGTAAAGCCAGATTATGTCCTGTCCGTCGCTTCTTGCGCCCCCGTCTTCCGGGTTTTGGCGGCACGAGTGGAGGCAATTCCTCATGGAAATCCAATGCTGCGGTGATGATCCTGTCGTATCGCCGATTGATAAGCGCAACAAGCGGCGTTGAAACCGCCACGCCCTTATCCCGCGCGGCCTGTGTGACATGGTGCGCACGCCGCAGTAGCCTTTGCATCTGACCAGCCCAATCTTCCTGTTCTATTTCGACCAACGCTTGCAGTTCCCGTAAATGGTGTGCATTGCACAACGCATGGGTAACACCATCCAGCGTGAAGTAGGGCTGCCAATGATCATGCACGATACAGCCCGTGAGATTGGATAACAGATTACCGCGTTTGCTGCTGACCCGGTAGAAAGCCAGAAGCGGTGTACAGGCAACGTGAAGCCATTGCAGGCACCCCGTAATCCGGAAACCCGTCTCGTCAAGATGTTTGACGTGGACCTGTTGGGCGATCACATCCTGCAGGTGAGAAGCAACCCCCTTGAGCCGCTCTGATGCTTTGCGGTTCATGGCGGCCACAGTGGCAGGAACCAAAGGGGCATTGAACAAATCGGCCATTATTTGCGCCAGTCTGTCTTCCGGCAGGAAATGGGCGCATTGGAGATATGTTGCCACTCCGGCGATGCGTGGCCCGTACTGCACGGGTGCCTTTACTTCCAGAGGAAACGCCGCCCTGGTTGTTTCCCCACAGTGGCCGCAAAGGCAGACATGTGCCCTGTGTTCCGTTGTCACCAGAGGCTGTGGCTCGGGCAGGTCAAACACCTGTCGTGCGGCGTAATCCTCTGCCATTGATGGCGACAGCGGTGTGCCACATTGCCCGCAGACAGAAGGAAAGTGATCTTCAACATGATCGGGATCTGCCGTTTGGCACAGGGTGCTTCCCTTGTGGCCTTTCTGCCCGCCTGACTTTTTACCGGATTTTCTCCGCAGACTTTTGGTTCTGGGTTCAGCCTTGGGCTTCTTTAGGCCGTCGCTTGAAGGCGGCTTGCTACTGTTGCTGCTGTTCAAGCTGAGGCGACGCTCAAGGTCTTCAATGCGAGCCACAAGCAGGGCTATCGTTTGTGCATTCTTCTGCTTCAGCTCTTCATAAGCCTCAACGGAAACATAACCTTTGGGTGCGTTTGAAAAAATCATAATCTTAATGAATCACATCGGGATTCCTCAGGCAAGAGAATTATTCCAAGAGAATTATTCCTTAGGGTACCTGGGCAGTTACCTAAACAGTTTGATTTATATCAATAAAACAAACAAAACCATTAACCAAATCAACCGCTTTATGTTAGGATAACCGTTGTTTTCTGGTCGTTTTAGTTAAAACATTACCTAATTACCATCTAACCCAAGCCTATCTTCAGCAAGTTTTCCGGCATCGGTGGCGTTCTGAGTGCCGCGCAAGCAAGTCTGGGAATGAGGTCGTTCAAATCAAAACGACGATTGAAACGATACTGAAATTCTGCCAAGTATCGCTGAGCATATTTAGGTCGAATAGCATGATAGGTACTGCGTAAGGAGCTCTTTAAGTTACCCAGAATTGTATTGACCCAATAGAACTCGGGTTTTTCGACAGACGCTCTCCCGCCGCCGCACACCATCTTGTCATGCAAGCAACCTGCCTCGACAACGGCATTAAAGCACGCCAAACCATCGGAGATAACAGTACTGCCCTCGGTCAGATGTTGCTGACTCCATGACTTAATCGCTTCTGTGCGGAAACCCTTTACGACCGACAACTTAACCCGAACAGGGCAATGATCGGCGGTGGTCTCCACCGCCGCTACAAAAGGCGTCTTACCGGCAGCACCACGTCCCGGCTTGCACCCAGTACGTTCGCCGCCCAAGTAAGCATCATCCAATTCAATCAACCCGGATAGTTTGTTATTGTGATCCCGCTCCATCATCACCTGCATAAGCTTGTGCTTCATCCGCCAGGCGGCATTGTAGGAAATACCCAGGTGACGATGCAGTTTCATGGCCGAGATGCCTTTCTTGTCCTGTGTAATCAGATAGATACCCTGGAACCATAGCGTGAGCGGTAGTTTGGTGGATTCAAAGATCGTTCCAGCCGTCAGTGACGTCTGGCGATTGCAGCGATTGCACTGCTGAAGTTTACGGATGGTCAGCTGGCAGCACTTGTCGTGACCACAGGCCGGACACTGGAACCCTTTGGTCCACCGCCAAGCATAAAGCGCATCGAAGCATTGGGCTTCGGTACCGTACTGTTTGATAAAATCGTTCAAACTAACCCCTTTCTGGAATTGCACCTTATTACGCACCATGACATACCCCTTATGAATTAAATAGATAGACTGTGATTATATACAGGAAAGAGCGACTTATCTATAGTGGTAATTAGGAAACATTATGCTGACTCCATCTACCCCAAACACAGGGCAACAAAATCTGTTTCACACCGAGCTGTTCTCTCAATTAGACCCACGAGACCCTTTAATCCAATTAGCCAACGTCATCGACTGGAAGGTCTTCGAGGGTGCATTTAGCAAACACTATTGCCACGATAACGGCAGACCCTCAAAACCAATACGCTTAATGGTTGGGCTACTGATGCTCAAACAACTGGAAAACTTGTCCGATGAGAATGTGGTCTTACAGTTCAAGCGTAATCCGTATTATCAATACTTCTGCGGTTATCCAACCTACACCCCAAACGTGCCTTGCAGTGCAACCGAACTGGTGCATTTTAGAAACAGAATCGGTGTCGCAGGTTTTGAACTCATTTTTAAGATGAGTGTGATGTTGCACGGCAAAAAAGCTAATGAAAACACTGTTTTGATTGACACCCCTGTTAAAGAAGTTAAAAACAGGAAAAAAACATCACCTATCCGACTGATTCTAAACTAGCCATCAAAATTATCAACCGTCTCAACAAATTGGCGAAAAAACATGGCATCAAACAACGCAGAACCTTTGTAAAAGAAGTTAAAAACTGCCGCTTACGCGTTCGCCACTTCCGCCATGTTAAAAAGCGTACATCCGCCAAAATGGCATTGAAACGATTGCGAACCATTGCCCATATTCTAATCCGAGAACTACAAAGGAAACTACCCCAACACGGACTGCTTGAAACCTACCAACCAGACTTCTTGTTTTATCAGCGGCCTTTTATAAGCAGGCGTGGGGCACAACAACCCAAAGACAAAAACAAAATTTATTCCCTGCACGAACCCCATGCTTATGTGATTTCTAAAGGCAAAGACAGTAACATCATTGTCGGCGTTGTCAGCCATAAGAAAAACCAGCATGATGCAAAAACTCTACCCGATGCGATAAAACAAGCCAATAGCAACAGAACAAAACCCATCAAACAAGCGGTCTGCGACAGAGGCTATTGTGGGGTTAAACAAGTGGGCGATACGGACATTATCCTGCCCAGCAAAGCCCTGAAAAAAGACAATCGTTATCAAAGAGATAAGAAACGCAAATTGTGTAAGCGACGGGCTGCCATAGAACCCATTATTGGGCATTTGAAATCCGATTTTAGGTTATCCAGAAACAGGCTTAAAGGACAAGTTGGCGATGAAATCAATGCTTTAATGGCTGCTTGTGCCTGGAATTTGAGAAAGTGGCTGGTTTTTTGTCACGTCTGCTATTTATGGCTTAAAAAAGCGCGTTTTGTCCATATTTTTGGTAAAAAGCCCTTGGTCCATTTGATTCAAGGTTGATTCACGTTCGCTGAGCGGCCGCTTGAAATATATTTTTACTTGTTAGGTCGGTTTTTAAGGGCTGACTAATTATCACTATATGTGGTGCTCGACCTGTTCAGCCGCTTTGTCGTGGCCTGGATGGTTTCACGCAAGGAAAATAGCGCGCTAGCCAAGCAGCTGATGGACGAGGCCACCACCCGCTATGGTATTGAGCCTGGTCAACTTACCCTACACCAGGATCGTGGTTCACCGATGATCGCTCACGGGTATTTGGACTTGATGCGAGAATTGGATGTTACCTGTAGCCATAGCCGCCCTCGAGTGAGCAATGATAATGCGTTCAGTGAAAGTCAGTTTAAGACGCAGAAATACCAAGCGGATTATCCCGGTCGCTTTGACACGATGTCACACGCGCGGCTCTGGTGTGAAGGTTATTTCCACTGGTACAACTTCAAACACCATCACAGTGGGCTGGCAGGGTTTACCCCGGAACAGGTCTTTACAGGACGATATCGTGACGTGGTCGAGCAAAAGCAGCGAGCGCTTGATGAACGTTACCGGCAGAACCCCGAACGCTTTGTTCGAGGACGACCGAGAGCATCATTGCCACCAGCAACAGTGGCAATCAACCCCGTAGAGTCCAGCAATGATGGGACTATGCGTTGCGACCGTGTTAACTTCCCGACACTCACGGCCGCTGGTTATGTGAAATAGATGTTATCTTTAAAATGACTGTCCATATGAGGTTGACACCTTCCGAGACCAATACTTCGATGCGCTTTATGCCTGGCGGTGGCCCAAAGGCTTTCAGTGTCCGGCCTGTGGTCACGACAAGTGCTGCCAGTTAACCAATCGTAAACTTCAGCAGTGCAATCGCTGCAATCGCCAGACGTCACTGACGGCTGGAACCATCTTTGAATCCACCAAACTACCGCTCACGCTATGGTTCCAGGGTATCTATCTGATCACGCAGGACAAGAAAGGCATCTCGGCCATGAAACTGCATCGTCACCTGGGTATTTCTTACAATGCCGCCTGGCGGATGAAGCACAAGCTTATGCAGGTGATGATGGAGCGGGATCACAATAACAAACTATCCGGGTTGATTGAATTGGATGATGCCTATCTCGGCGGCGAGCGTACTGGGTGCAAGCCGGGACGCGGTGCTGCCGGTAAGACACCTTTTGTAGCGGCGGTAGAGACCACGGCCGATCATTGCCCAGTCCGGGTTAAGTTGTCGGTCGTAAAGGGTTTCCGCACAGAAGCGATTAGGTCATGGAGTCAGCAACATCTGACCGAGGGCAGTACTGTTATCTCCGATGGTTTGGCGTGCTTTAATGCCGTTGTCGAGGCCGGTTGCTTGCATGACAAGATTGTGTGCGGCGGCGGGAGAGCGTCTGTCGAAAAACCTGAGTTCTATTCCTGACTTCGACGGTTCACACTCATAACTCATTGATTTATAAGGAAACACAAAAATACCTAGGCACTACAAATGCCCAGATATTTAAGGATTATGTCAATTAGTACAGTGGGTAAGCTGTGGTGGTCGCTTTTAATCCCATCACGGCATAGATTTTTTTTGCTTCTGGATTGATTTGAGCAGGCATGACATAACGCTGTTTGGTGCGCTTGTGTTTGAACACACTATGTTGCACATGAATCAAGGCATTACGGATAACCTCCGGGGACAAGGCTTTATGTTGCAGCTTGATTCGATACATCAGCTGTCTGATACAGGCAAAAGCCATGAACGAAATAGCGATGTGGGCACGCACTCTTGAGGGTGTCCAGTGGTAGATAGGGCGTACTTTCAAGTCATGTTTAGTGATGCGAAAACTCTCCTCGACCTGCCATAAGCCACGATAGTGTGATAGCACTTCCTGATGCGGCGTATCGGGCAAATTGGTGATGACCCCATGCAGTCCGTCCCAGCGGCTTTCGGCAGCAATTTTATCCTGGTTGATGCTTAAGCTGGTTTTTCCCTTGATAATCAGAAATTTTTTATAGCCGTAGTTATTTAATAAGTCCTTGGGATTCTGGCTTTTACCTATTTTCTTGATGAGCCGATCGACCGCCTTTTGTCGGTCATGTTGATCTTTATCCGCACGCTTTGGACAATGTGAGACAATGAGTCGTCTCTTCTTGTGCGTCAGCTCGGCTGCGCTTGATGCGCCTTTATCGAGCGCCTGATAAGCTGATTTATCCAATACTTTGGTTTGTAGTGCACTTGGTAATTGTTTTAGTTTCGCTCCGACAATGTAATAAGCGCCCGCCTCATCCAGGGCGCTTAGATTGTCTTCATTCAACATGCCCCTATCAGCGACAAAGATCATTTTCCTGACATCATAGCGAGCTTGCATCGTCTGCAAAACGCTGATCAGGCTATGACCCTCGAAAGTAGCACCGGGAAACACTTCGTAGCCGACCGGCAGACCTTCGCGGGTGACCAGCAAAGCCAGCAATACCTGTGGCTGATTGACCTGTGTCTGATTAACTTGACAGTCCTTGCTGTAGCCATTTTGTTTTAATTCGTCTTCCTTGAAAGACTCAAAATAGAGCGTCGTACAATCAAAGAACAACACATCAAGGGCACCAGGCAACAAGGATCGCGTACCTTCACAGGTCATCGCTTGCAGCCGGCTGATGGTGTTATCGTCCAGCTGATCCATCATCCGATAAACTTTCTCTAAGGACAAAGAAACGCCAAAGTCCTGCTCCAAGTGCTGCACGCTGCCGCGCTTGCGCTTGCCTTGCTCTGGGGGGATTAGCAATGCGTGCCATCACGCAATGGAACAGGGCTTCATGGGAGGCACGATACTTCTTTTGCGGCAACAGGGTATCGAACGACAACTGGCGATAGACCGCGCCATACACCTCATGGATGCCCAGCACCACCCGTTGTTCTTCCACCATCTGCCTCAGGTCAACATTCAAGGTGGCTTTAGACGCTTTGGCTGCTTTCGCTTCAATAACTTGTTTGGCGACCGCCTCAGGCGGGAACAGGCTGGGCTGATGCTGGGCTTCAATCTTCGCCTTGACGACTTCGGCCAGCGCTTTCAATCGCACTAACTCATCGTCATCCATGGCAATGCCGATATAACGCACAATCTTTTGCTTGACCTTATCACCGACGCGCACAGATGAAACAATCTGAACCGATTGTCTTGGGCTATTGGGTGTAGATTTAACGCGAACAAACATGGGGTGAGCTTACACCATGCTATCGCCGAAGCCAACACAAATATTTAGATAGGCACTACAAATCGATCTCAACAGAAGACCCCCGTATTGACTGGGCTGTAGGCGATCTGCGTGGGGTGGACCGTCGAAGTCAGGAGACACCTTTTGTAGCGGCGGTAGAGACCACGGCCGATCATTGCCCAGTCCGGGTTAAGTTGTCGGTCGTAAAGGGTTTCCGCACAGAAGCGATTAAGTCATGGAGTCAGCAACATCTAACCGAGGGCAGTACCGTTATCTCCGATGGTTTAGCGTGCTTTAATGCCGTTGTCGAGGCCGGTTGCTTGCATGACAAGATTGTGTGCGGCGGCGGGAGAGGGTCTGTCGAAAAACCTGAGTTCTATTGGGTCAATACGATTCTGGGTAACTTAAAGAGTTCATTACGCAGTACCTATCATGCTATTCGACCTAAATATGCTCAGCGATACTTGTCGGAATTTCAGTATCGTTTCAATCGTCGTTTTGATTTGAACGACCTCATTCCCAGGCTTGCTTGCGCGGCACTCAGAACGCCACCGATGCCGGAAAACTTGCTGAAGATAGGCTTAGGTTAAATGGTAATTAGGTAAGGTTATGGCCCATGGCAATCAGATGTGCGCGGGTTTTGTTTCTGGCTAACCCCATGTATCTGCCTTGCCTAATCCGTGATGCAGTTTGAGCAAACCAAAGGTGCGTTCAACCACATAGCGGACACTGCTATACATTTTATTCAGTGCTTTTTGTTGCTCCGTTAATGGTGTGTTGCGATAAGCCCGGTGCAAGATTCTATTGTTTTCTTTACCCAGTTTCTCGTCATTGTCTTTGTTGGCACTTGTGCCCTGTGGGTATAAGCACTGTCTGCGTAAACTTGTCCGTGCCTATCGCCTAACAGATGTTCAAACTCCCCAAAATTATGCAATGAATCATGCACATTGCCAGGCGTAGTGGTCATTTTCTTGATAACCATCTTCATCGGTATTGGCGTGCAGCTTAAATCCGTAGGTGCTTTTACGCCTGCCATCGGATGCCGTTTTCACGTTCCATGCCGCTTCCGGTCTTGGGTATTGTCGCCTTGCTTGTTCTTTTTAGAACGGCATTGCTTCGCCTCAATCACAGTCGCATCGATAATATTGACCGAGCCTGTGGCAACAATAAGACTGTTTTTAGCGAGATGATGATTGATCTACGCCAATAAAGGTTCAAGCAGATTTTCGGTGTGTAATAAGTTCCTAAACCGCCAAATAGTGGAATGATCGGGTACTGCATCACTGAGACTCAAACCAATAAACCGGCGGAACATTAAATCTCGGGCTATCTGTTCTTCTTAAGGCTTCATCGCTTAAGTTATACCACGCCTGTAAAATCAGTATCTTAAACATCATCAAAGGTGGGCATACCCAAAGGGCACAAGTGCCGGCACACCGTGCTTGCTGGCATAAAGATGGCTGAGCGTGGTTTCGATCTGTTTCCAATCGATAATTTCATGCACATCATCTAGTTTGGACAATGACTTATGCTCAATTAAAAGGGCATCTGCGAACGAGTATTGGGCGGTTTGTTTCCAAGACATTTGACGGTATCCTCATGGTTTAGTGCTCAAGCGTTTAGTGAATGAACATCTTTTCACCATTTCACCATTTTAACGCTGCCCTGGGTAGATTTATGCAAAGGTCTCAGGGTGCTTTAGAAGTGAGAATGGAGCAAAAATATTTTTTGGACTTCGCAGCTATCTGTCGAGCTGCAAAAAGCAAGGAATTAGTGCGTCCACCGCATTAACGTTATTACTAAATGGCATGCTGCCCAATATATTTACCCCTGCTGAGTAGTTACACTTGAGGAATGACTAACCACATCATAACCCGTATTGCCAGCGAGCAATTTTGAGTCAATCGCTTCAACGGAATCATAGACATCGTAGGTTACTTCTACGTCATATTCTTCAGCAAAATTTGAAATAGTATCTTCTGCGATGTATTCGTCCCAGTTGGTAACATTCAATTTACCAGTCGCAAACGAAGCTCCCGAGCCAAAGATAAAAGCTGAAGACACGGCGACAACAGCACCAGACTTCAAATATTGAGTGAGATTTTTCATACAGGCCTCCAACGGCGAATAACATTTAATTTAGAATTGTGGAGCCAGTATAACCCAACTTTCTGTAAAATCCATACTTGAATAAAATTACAATATATCCATATTTAGCGTGAGATTCTAGCCTTATCCATCCTCAATACAAGTTAGACTTGGCCGACTCTGTTGCGTACGACAGACAATCAGATACGGACTCAGATTTATAATGTTTTTCAATCTAAAAATTGCCCTTGCTGGTGTCGCCGCACTGCTGATTGGTTTGTATCTACAGCTATTTGGCTTTAATCCGATGATCATTAATCATCAAAAATCTCCAGATATTGAAGGATATTTTTGGCCTGAACAAAAAGCGCTAACTGAATTCAGTATGGTAGATCATAACGGTGCAACATTCACCGAAAACAGGTTTAAAGGTAAATGGAATTTTGTTTTTTTTGGTTATACCCACTGCCCTGATATTTGCCCTATAACCATGAATACACTGCGCCAAACGAGAGATTTTCTGGTTTCGCACCCGGAATATCAATCATTGAATTTTGTATTTACCTCGGTGGACGGAGAACGCGATACACCATCACATCTAAACGGATATATAAACTTTTTTGGCGATAAATTCACCGGATTGACGGGCCGCAAAGAGCAGATTGATTCACTCACCAATCAATTAGGCATTCCTTATACGATTGATGATCATGAGCCGGGTGAAGATTATCTTGTCGGTCATAGCGGTGCGATATTTGTTATCTCACCCAACAATTCACTAGCTGCAATTCTGCAGCCGCCACATGAAGCCGCTAAAATTGCGGAAAAGTTTTCCAAAATACGGATGTTTTTACAATCGCAGTAACCGGTCCATTGGCCCATCAATCGATCTGTCAAAATCTAGCGGCGCTTGTCCGCAAAAAACTTTCCCAATAGTTCTTCGCACGCTTCGCGGCACACCCCCGCCGTTATTGATGCACGATGATTCAGAAATATGGATTCAAGCAGGTTGAGCTGACTGCCCGCAGCACCGAATCTGGAATCATAAGCCCCAAATACAACTCGCTTAACCCGGCCATGAAGCACGGCACCGGCACACATTATGCAAGGCTCCAAGGTCACGTAAAGGGTTGAGTGTTCCAGTCGGTGGTTTGAGATTGTACTAGCTGCCTGCCTTAGTGCTTGCACCTCTGCGTGCGCAGATGGGTCGCTTAATTCAATACATTGGTTGAACCCCCGACCAATAATTTTATCGTCAAGAACAACGACTGAGCCTACCGGAATTTCACCCAGGATTTCGGCTTTCCTCGCCTGAGCCAGTGCTTCTTCCATGAACGATATATCTCGCTCTGCCGACGTTATTCCCACTCTATTGTTGCGGGTGGTTTCCCAGAAATATCATAGGTTACACGACTGATACCGCGTACCTCATTGATGATTCTGTTAGATATCGTTGCCAGTATATCGTAAGGTATCTGCTTCCAGTTAGCGGTCATAAAGTCGACTGTTTCCACTGCGCGGAGCGCAATCACGTAGTCATAGGCGCGATTGTCGCCAACCACCCCAACAGATTTGACTGGTAGAAAAACCGCAAATGCCTGACTGATCTCGTTGTACAGATTATGACGATAAAGTTCTTCCAGAAAGATAGCATCCGCAAGACGAAGGATTTCTGCATATTCCTGTTTTACTTCACCTAAAATTCTCACTCCTAATCCAGGGCCGGGAAAGGGGTGTCTGAAAATCATTGTTTCAGGCAAATCAAGTTCCAGTCCAATTTTTCGAACTTCGTCCTTAAAAAGATCGCGTAATGGTTCAAGCAATTTTAAATCCATGTCGTCCGGTAATCCCCCGACATTATGATGCGATTTGATCACTTTGCCGTGCTTGTTACCCGCCGATTCGATTACATCGGGATAAATGGTTCCCTGAGCCAACCATTTTGCGTTATTGATTTTTCTCGACTCTCGCTGAAAAATTTCGATGAATAGATTCCCGATAATTTTTCGTTTCTGTTCAGGGTCATCTACACCAGCGAGTCGAACAAAAAACTCATCTGCGGCATTCACCCGAATAACCTTGACTCCCATGTGCTCAGCGAAGGTTTCCATAACCTGATCACCTTCATTAAGACGAAGCAAGCCAGTATCAACAAAAATACAGGTTAACTGATCACCGATTGCCTTATGCAAAAGTGTAGCAACGACTGAAGAGTCGACACCACCCGAAAGACCAAGAATTACATTGTCTGAGCCAACATCCTTTTGGGTTTGACCAACCATGCTCTGAATAATATTAGAGGGAGTCCAATCCTGCTCACATCCGCAGATTTCATGAACAAAGTTAGACAATATCTCCCTTCCGTCCAGGGTGTGGGTAACTTCAGGATGAAACTGTACACCGTAATAACGCCTCGATTCATCGGCGATTACCGCAATCGGACAACTTTCTGTAGATGCGATTACCGCGAAACCATCTGGTGCCCGGCTTACTTTGTCACCATGGCTCATCCATACTTCGAGATTGCGTCCGGTTCCCCCGGTTAGTTTACAGTCAGTCTGTGTCTTGACTACGGCATGGCCGTATTCCTGCTCAACCGCCCCTTCTACTGCGCCTCCAAGCTGGGAAACCATGGTTTGCATGCCGTAACAGATTCCAAGAACGGCCAAGCCACTTTCGAAAACCCAATCTGGTGCTTTGGTATCATGATCTTCGTAGGTGGAAGCATGGCTGCCGGAAAGAATGAATCCATTGGGGCTAAATTCCTGAATTCGCTCTACGTCGACATCGTAGGGAAAAATTTCACAATACACCCCAAGCTCACGAATGTTTCGCCCGATCAGTTGGGTATATTGAGCACCGAAATCCAGAATGAGGATCTTGTCATGTTGGGGATTTATCCTGCCGTTCGTCGATGGAATTCCCAATACACTTCCTCTGATAATCTTTATGGAGTTGATACTGAAGCTTTAGCCTTGTTGATAGTTTGGAGCTTCCTTAACGATGGAAACATCATGTACATGACTTTCTTTCATCCCCGCATTGGTAATTCGAACCAATTTTGTGTTTTCACGCATATAGTCGATGGTAGGACTCCCTGTGTATCCCATACTGGCCCGCACACCGCCCATAAGTTGATGAATAATATTCACCATCGGACCCTTGTATGGGACACGCCCTTCAATGCCTTCAGGAACCAGCTTGTCAGCGCTATCAACTGTATCCTGAAAATATCGGTCTTTGGAACCTTTTTGCATGGCTCCCAATGAACCCATGCCACGGTAAGATTTATACGAACGCCCCTGATACATTTCAATTTCTCCGGGCGATTCATCGGTCCCCGCAAGAATACCACCCACCATCACGGCATTAGCGCCGCAGGCGAGGCATTTTGCAACATCACCGGAATAACGGATGCCGCCATCAGCAATAAAAGGAACACCAGTCCCTTTCAATACACTGGCGACTTGCTGAATAGCAAATATCTGAGGGACTCCAACACCCGCAACGATTCGAGTTGTACAAATTGAACCGGGGCCAATGCCGACCTTCACTGCATCTGCCCCCACATCCAGCAAATCTTTTGCTGCGGACGCGGTAGCGATGTTTCCGCCGATGACATCCACGTTCTGGTACTGCTTTTTAATCATGGATACGCGGTCAATTACCCCGCGCGAATGCCCGTGTGCTGTGTCAACAACAATGGCATCAACGCCGGCATCCACCAGTCTTTCAACGCGCTCATCCGTATCCGCACCGACGCCGACAGCCGCTGCAACCAATAATCTGCCGAGATTATCTTTACAAGCGTTAGGATGATCAGAGGATTTTTGGATGTCCTTTACGGTAACCAGTCCCTTGAGTTCATTATCGCCATTCACAACAAGTACTTTCTCTATGCGATGTTTGTGCAACAACCCTTCTATGACATCCGAAGCGGTACCCTCTTTCACAGTCACCAACCTGTCTTCCGGTGTCATCACCTCTGAAACTGGCGTGTCCATGTTTTTTTCAAATCGGAGGTCTCGACTGGTAACAATACCAATTACACGCTTCCCCTGAACCACCGGAACGCCTGAAATTCGGTGTTGATTCATTATTGCGACAACGTCCGAAACCTTCGCAGCAGCATCTACTGTGACAGGATCCGTAATCACGCCGCTTTCGTATTTTTTCACCTGCGTAACCTCTGCGGCCTGCAGTTCCGGCGTCAAATTTCGATGAATGACTCCCACCCCGCCTTCCTGGGCAAGGCAAATAGCCGCGCGCGCATCCGTAACCGTATCCATGGCCGCCGAAATCAGCGGAATATTGATACGCAGGTTGCGTGTGAACCGGGTTTCAAGAATTGCATCTTTTGGCAAAGTTTCGGATTTTGCCGGAACCAAAAGGATGTCGTCGAAGGTAAGTGCTAAATCTATATATTCCATCGACGGATTATACAGCAGGCTTTTAAACTTGAGAACTGAATCTCTTTATTTTTCGCAATTCAGCAACAGATTGATCATAACAACCCGAAAACTGAAAACTAGACTCCCGAAAAATTCCTGCGGTATCTGTCCAGTAATTTCATGACGCTGACAACATAGGCCTGAGTTTCTGGATAAGGCGGAATTCCGTGATACTTTTCCACCGCATTTTCACCTGCATTATAACCCGCTAATGCCAGTTCAATATCATCATTAAACTGCACAAGCAAATCACGCATATAGCGCCCGCCTCCTTCGAGACTCTGCCCTGGATCCGTTCGGGAGGTAACGCCGTAGCGTTTCGCTGTGGTCGGCATTAGCTGCATCAATCCCAGTGCGCCTGCCGAGGAAAGTGCCTGGGGATTGAAAGCTGATTCAACATGGACGATGGCTTTCATCAACGCCGGTTCAATACCGAATTTATCCGCTTTGGAAAATATCAGGTCATCAAAATTTGACGAAACCGGGTTTATGTCACGGGCCGTTGCAGGTCTGTCAGCCAGGCCAAAATAATCGTCCACGGCGTAAGATTTAACCAGGGTATAGCCTTTCAAATCTGTTCGTCTGTGGTCAGTGATCAATCGATCGCCGTCCTCATTGACGTAGACGAAAATAGATGCCGCCCAACCAGTGTGGCACAGCAGCCCCAATATAATAAAAAATGATTTAAACTTAAGCATTAATTTGTAATTATAACTTATTGATAATATTATATTAATAGTTTTAGTATTCTGCAAGGCATAAATGCTTTTGCCGCTGATCCAAAATAGATCTTGTGTTTTCTCCTAACCTGGTTAAGTGTGATATAAAGATATTTTTATATCTGGTTGCCATCTATTCAAATGAAACATTTACTGTCGGCGCTTCGAGCTGCGGCTGAAATCAGTCGTTTACGAATTATAGCGATTTTAATGAATAGCGAACTAACTGTTTCGGAAATTATTGAAGTTCTCAACCAAAGCCAACCCCGTGTTAGCAGACATTTAAAATTGCTCTGCGAATCCAGGATTCTTGATCGTTACCAGGAAGGTTCCCGGGTTTTTCACAGACTAAGCGATGCCGAAGATATGACCACGGTGATCAACGGCTTGCGTATGATGATCGATTTGAACAGTGAAGAATTCAAATCAGATCAGGAGCGCCTAAAACGGACTAAAGATAAAAATGCGTTACAGGCTGCCGAATATTTCAGTACAAACGCAGCAGAATGGGACCAGATTCGTAAAATGGCTGTACCGGATGCCGATATTGAATCCACAATGATAGAACAGCTTGGAAATCATAAGCCCGATTTATTAGTGGATTTGGGCACCGGAACCGGCAGAATGCTGCAAATATTCTCCCCTTACATTAGTCGTGGCATTGGTATCGATCTCAATCGTGAAATGCTGCAGTTGGCGCGCTCCAATCTCGATTCCGCCGGGGTTTCGAATTGCACTGTACGACAAAATGATTTCAATGACCTGCCATTCGACTCAAATTCAGTCGATGCCATTGTAATCCACCAGGTTCTACACTACACCGACCGGCCAGAAAACGTCCTTATCGAGGCATCTCGCGTACTGAAAACCGGCGGCCAACTCAGTATCGTTGATTTTTTGCCACATGATCTTGAATTTCTGAGAGACAATCATGCCCACAGACGTTTGGGATTTTCAGATTCTGTTATTAGTGACTGGGGCAAGATTTGTAAATTAAAAGTTTCTGGAATTGAGCATCTGCAACCAAAACATAGCACCAAAACCAGTCTGAGCGTGGGCCTCTGGAATTTTGTAAAATCCTGAATACCACTACCGCTCAATCGCAGACTATAAACAAAGATATTTCCTGACGTTAAACAATCTGTTGTTGAGGCCCTGAAATCAGCTCGTAACCTTGAAGCAATCGTGGGATCTCGAGAAAACAGATACAAATATATAAAGCAATTTCAAGTGTTTATATTTGAATGATGTTAGACTTTAGCGGTCTAATGTTTTGACTGTAAGGGGTCTGTTCGCTGTTGGCCTATTGTGTTAAGTATATGCGCAATAAATTCCCTTCCAGAATCATTTGTTATTAATACCAATTAGTATCGGGACGTTTAAAAAAGCGAGCTACGATTGGCACGACCAGTAACTTTACGAAATATGTTATCGGAATCAAATTCAATACGACTGAAATTGTCAAAATTTACCAGTACACTGACGCTGGTAATCTCAATCATCATTGTATCCCCTTTGCTTTGGGCATCCGCGCTGGAGCAATTGGAAGATAGCGAAGCCCCCATAATCGAGGAAAAACAATCACGCACCACGAAGCTTATAAATTACCTTATTGAGAAGTCTCATTATCGAAAAATACCACTCGATGATGAATTTTCTGCAGCGGTACTGAAGGCTTATATAGCGCAGTTAGATCCATCTCGAAGTTTTTTTCTCGCTGAAGATATCGAACAGTTTGAGCGCTTGAAATACGAAGTCGACGACTTTATCAAGCAGGGAAATATTGAATTGGCCTATTCTATATTTGAGATATATAGAGCCCGAGTCAATAATCAGATTGAATTTGCACTGCAGCGTTTGAATGAACCGTTTGATTTCACCATAGATGAACAATTTATGCTCGATCGGGACGATGCGCAGTGGCTTTCGAGTCAGCAAGCATTGAATGACTATTGGAGAAAACGCATCAAGAACGACATATTAAATTTGCGGCTTTCGAACAAGGATGAAGCCGAAATCAAAACGACCCTGAGTAAACGATATACCCATATCGCGAGAAGAGTGCGCCAATTCAAATCAGAAAATGTATTTCAGAGTTTTATAAACGCCTACGTCGGAACAATCGAACCTCACACCAGCTATTATTCTCCTCGTGGCGCGGAGAATTTCAAAATTCACATGCGATTGTCTCTGGAAGGGATTGGGGCCGTCTTACAAACCGAAAACGAACATACTCTGGTTCGTCGAATCATCCCTGGGGGACCCGCAGATCTATCCGGTGAGTTGAAATCTGACGACAGAATAATCGGGGTTGGTCAGGAAGATGGGGAAATTTTGGACGTAATAGGCTGGCGGCTTGATGATGTCGTAGAGTTAATTCGTGGGCCAAAAGAAACAATCGTAAATCTGGAAATCCTGCCTGGAGAAAACGGACTGGATGGTGAGTCAGAAGTGGTTACTATTGTCAGGGACAAAATCAAACTTGAAGAGCAAGCCGCTAATAAGCGGATTATCGAGCTGCCCAATAGTGAAACCCCAATCAAGGTTGGGGTAATTGACTTACCGTCTTTTTACAGCGATTTTGACGGCAGAAATGTCAACGATCCAGATTATCGCAGCACTACCCGCGATATACGCAAACTTCTGTCCGAGTTAGACGAGGATCAGGTTGAAGGCCTGATTATAGATTTACGCGGAAACGGCGGGGGCGCGTTATCAGAAGCTATATCGTTAACAGGTTTATTCATCAAGAAAGGGCCCGTAGTGCAGGTACAAAACTCCAATGGCAGAACACAAGTAGACAAGGACCCAGACCCGGAAATTATCTATGATGGACCGCTTGTCGTGCTGGTGGATAAATACAGTGCAAGTGCTTCAGAAATATTCGCTGGAGCAATACAGGATTACAACAGGGGGCTAATTATCGGTGAACCCACTTTTGGTAAAGGCACCGTACAAAACCTCGTAAGCCTCAATCGATTCGTCAATACAGACGAAGACCTTGGGCAGTTGAAGGTCACAATAGCTCAATTTTTTCGAATTAACGGTGACAGCACTCAACACCGCGGAGTTATTCCTGATATTTCATGGCATACCTCAGTCTATGATGAAAATTCAGGTGAACGCGCCTTTGAAAATGCCATTCCCTGGCGGCATATAGACGAAGTTTCCTACACCCCGTTCGACCCAAATATTTATTCAACGGCGATACAGCAAGCGAATGATCAGCATCTGCAACGAGTAGAAAATAATCCTCAATTTATTTACGCCCTCGGCGCAAACCAGATAAACAAGCGCAATCGCGAGTTAACGACTATCAGCTTGTCTGAACTTGAACGTAAAAAAAGTCGTGAGAGCAGAAACATGGAACGTCTCGAGCTGGAAAATGCTCGTCGAAATGCTCTCGGTAAATCGACGTTTAACAGTATAGAGATGCTCGAAGAGATTACGGCTGACGAAGACAAACGACAAGATGAGTTAGATCAACGAGATGCCACGCCGGATGCTTTTTTACTCGAAAGCGTACAAATATTAGTTGATTTCATACAAATCAAATCAATATCAAACAGCGAAACCTCCCTGGTTAAGCAAAACTCATCCAGTACTGAAACAGGGTTAAGCAACTAAACTGAACGAATCTGTCTTGTTTCACTGGTCAGAGTTTGTTTAGAAATCTATTCCCTTCACGCTGTAGCTTATGAAATTTTCAAATTTCGCCTCTAATTTTTCTAGTTCCAGTGGAATTCTGCAGCTCATGGATGACCTTGGATCGGTGCATACATCAGAACAGCCGATTGCGATGCTGGGTGGTGGAAACCCGGCTTCAATTGCAGAAATGGAACGCATTTTTAGGGACGAACTCAAACGACTGACGAATAAAGGGCGCGATATTGATACCCTGTTTGGTAAATATGACGCACCTCAGGGCAATCTGCAGTTTATTGATTCGCTTGCCGAATTACTAAATGACCAATTTGGCTGGCCCGTAACCCGTAATAATGTTGCCCTGACCAACGGTAGCCAATCGAGCTTTGGCATCTTATTTAATTTGTTTTCAGGCCAGTTTGATGATGGTGTTTTTAGAAAAATCCTGCTTCCTCTTGCACCGGAGTATATCGGCTACAGCGATGTAGGACTTGGATCCAAACAACGATTTAACTCGATAAAACCGAAAATCAGTTTTGATGATTCGAATCCTCTCTACTTTAAATATCATGTTGATTTTGAAGCACTCAATATCACAGATCAATACGCTGCGGTTTGCGTTTCGCGGCCCACCAACCCTACCGGCAATGTAATTAGTGATGCTGAAATAGCGGTGTTGCAACAGCACTGCCGAAAACACAATATTCCTTTTATCATCGATGGTGCTTACGGACTGCCATTTCCAGGAATTCTTTTTGGCGAGGCCACACCGATCTGGGACAAAAATACGATTCTGTGCTTAAGCCTTTCCAAACTGGGTCTTCCTGGACTCAGAACCGGAATTGTCATCGCCGATGAATCAGTTATTGAGGTTATTAAAAACTCCAATGCGATTTTAAGCCTGGCCCCAGGTGGGTTTGGCGCTGGACTGGTAACCAGATTGGTGCGGGAACATCAATTATTGGATCTCTGCAAAACACTGATCCAGCCTTATTACCAACAAAAATGCCAATTCGCGGTACAGACTATCCAGAATGCGATGTCGGGCATCCCTGTAAGAATTCACCGCCCAGAAGGCGCCATCTTCCTTTGGCTCTGGTTTGATGCACTATCCATTACTTCGCAGGAACTGTATGAACGGTTGAAATTACGCGGTGTTTACATCATTCCTGGACATCACTTTTTCCCCGGAATGGACCATGACTGGGATCATAAATATCAGTGTATCCGTGTCTCCTATGCCGGAGATTCGGAAATGATCAGGCGCGGTGTGAAAATTATCGCTGATGAACTGCGAATGGCGTATGATCAACAGTCTTAATCAAATAAAACACGTAACCTTTCATGGCTAAGCTCATGGTAGTAAACGAAGAATTGGGAACCAGATTCCCTTTCTTGCGTGGAATGGTCGTTAAATCGCTTCAGCAAGCTGGCCTGGAGTTTGTCGACGCTTATCAGGTCGCCACCGATGTCCGGGATGAATTTGATGAGGTTGATGAAATTACAACATTGGAAATACGTGAAAGAATCGAAGATATCCTGAAGGAAGACCACCCTGGAACAATTCTAAGGCGATACAAAAAAGAAGATATTTTTCGCGAAAATATCCGAATCGTTCGGGAAGATGGGAGCAAAGAACCCTTTTCTCGCGCAACCCATACCCAACGCCTAGAAAGCTGTTCCATTCCGAGATCCGCTTGCAACACGATTACCCGAAAAATTCATAGCCGATTAGTCAGGGAGAAAATTCGAGAAGTATCGTCGTCTGATTTAACCTCTATGACATATCAGATGATACGCGAGGAGGTCGATCAAAAATACGCGGACCATTATTTAATCTGGAGAGATTTCATCAGAAGCAGTGCTCCGCTTTTATTGCTGATTGGTGGTGTTCCGGGCAGCGGGAAAAGCACAATTGCTACCGAAATCGCAAGCAGGCTCGACATTGTTCGCACGCAGTCAACGGATATGCTGCGCGAAGTAATGCGGATTATGATCCCTAAAAAATTATCACCTTCTTTACACACCTCCTCATTTAATGCAGGCAGGGCAATGGAGATTCCAGATGTGCATAAATCAGAAGATGAGCACTTACTATACGGATTTCAAATGCAATCTGAAATGGTAGAGGTTGCCTGCGAAGCCGTTATTCAGCGTGCGCTAAATGAAAATGTCTCCATGATAGTGGAAGGTGTGCATATACGCCCTTCATTGTTGAAGAAAATCGAATCGAGCGAAGCCGTAGTGGTTCCAGTTTGTCTGGCAGTTCTCGACCAAAACAGACTGGTACAATTTATCAAAGGCCGGTCTGTTGAAAACAAACAACGCCGTGCGCAGCGATATCTCAGCAATCTCGATGAAATTTGGCAATTGCAGGAACTATTGGTATCAGAAGCAGACAACGAAGATATCGAAATTATTGATAATGATACCATTGACGAAACTGTCGTCGACATCATAAACATCGTCATCCAGACTATTGCTGCAAGATATAAAGGCAAACTCAAGTCGCTACAAAAACAATACCAATAAATGAGCGCAGATGACATGAAAGGGTTAGTGTTTATTCTTGACGGACTGGGTGATCGTCCATGTAAAGCGCTGGATGGAAAAACACCACTCCAACATGCGAGCACACCGACTTTGAACCGTTTAGCCGCAAAAAACCAATCGGGCCTGATGAACCCGCTCGCTCCGGGTATACCCGTTGACACTCACACCGGAGTAAGCATGCTTTTTGGCGTACCACCTGTTGATGCGGTCCAACTGAAACGCGGTCCCATCGAAGCTGCTGGAATTGACCTTGACCTGGAAGATGGTGATTTGTTATTTCGGGCTAATCTGTCAACGGTAGAACCTGCTGAAAATATCATCATAGATCGAAGAGCACAACGAATCCAGCAAGGTGTGGACAATTTATGTGCGTCACTACAAAACATCGATCTCGGAAATAATATCACTGCCTCGTTGTTTGCGGCGACTCACCACCGCTGCGTTCTTCGCTTCAGAGGACCGGGCTTATCGGATCAGATAAGTGATACAGATCCCGGAGGCAAAAATGTCTCGGATGGAATACTGCAGTCATCTCCACTCAACGATTCCAGCGAAGCCCGGCGCACTGCAGACGCACTAAATCAGTTTACCAGCCGCTGTCAGTCAATTTTGTCTCAGAATAAAGTAAATCTGGATCGGGTAAACAAGGGCAAGCTACCAGCCAATGCTGTAATCACTCGCGGTGCAGGTCAGTTTAAACATTTCCAAAACAGGATTTCTGACTTAAAGCTTTCGGTTTCGGTCATCGCAGGCGAGGCGACCATTATTGGTCTGGGGAAACTATTTGGATTTAACACCATAAATGCCCCGGCTTTTACTGCGAATCCGTTAACCCCCATTGATCTTAAGGTTCAACATGCGGTCGATGCTTTGCAGACATCCGATCTGGTTTTTGTTCATCTTAAAGGCACTGACACGAGTGCACATGATCGAGACCCATCAGGAAAGTCGGACTTTATCAATCGATTCGATAAAGAATTGGGCAATATTGATTTCGATAACTATATCGTCGGAATATGTGCCGACCACTCCACCGATTCAATACTCGGTGAACACAATGGTGATGCGGTACCGGTTTTGATCCATAACCCCATTGGCCGTTCAGATCTGGTAACGCAATACAATGAAATCGACTGCAGTATCGGCGCATTGGGTCGAATTGATGCCCAGGGATTTATCACCTCAGTCCTTGATGCCATGGGTTGTATTGAGAATTTCAAACCCACTGACTCGAGGTTTTATAGTTTTAGTTGTCCCAATCGGTGAGCTATCCCTCATCGCGTGTAACAACCAACTGAAAACCAGTCGCAATCAAATAGGACTCTTCCGCTTTTAGATCAAAAATGGTCAATGGGTGTTCGTTCCACCAAATTTGGTCAACCACCAGGAAAATCGTCGTACCCGTCGCTGAGACCCTGAGGTTTTTAATATCAACATCCGTTCTTCCACGATATATCGCAATTGCAAGCCTTAACAATATGGTTAATTTAATCACTCGCTGCAGCAATTCCTTATCGTGCCAAGCGTTATGACCCGTACTGATTTTCTGCCTGCTGTTTCGAAGGATCATCGATAAGACTCTCTGGATCTGGCGTGAAAATCCGTCTATATCGCTGTTCTCAACAATGTAAGCACTGTGCTGATGGTGATGACTATATGAAACGGCCATTCCAACTTCGTGCAGCTGCGCCGCCCAGTATAGTAGCTTCCACTCTATATCCTGATTCAGTTCCCACTGATCCCTGATTTGGTGGAAAAACTTTTGACTAAGAACCCTAACTCTTTCACTCTGTTTTTCATCGGTTTGAAACTGAGTGACCAGTGTATTTACACCACTAAATCTTGAATCCCGATTCTGCAATCGCCCAATCAATTCGTACGCTACGCCTTCTCTTAACGCACCCTGCGAAATATCCATTCTTTCGATGCTCAGATCGCGAAAAATAGTCGACAAAATAATGAAACCGCCGATAAAGACTGGGCGTCTTTGTTCGGAAACCGCATCAAGCGCATCGCTCCTGCCTTGCTCAAGAGTCCATTCAGCAATGCACTCTAGCCCCTCTTTCGATATCCAGTCTCGTTCAATCCCCAAAGTTCTGGCTACACTGTCGATGGATTTAATCGTACCTGAAGTTCCCACTACTTCGTCCCAACCTGCCAATCGATAGCGTTCAATTACAGTTTCAAGTTCGCGACGGACGACATGCTGAGCTTGTAAAATTCTTGATTTCGTGATGCCACCGTCGTCAAATATTTTTCGAGTCAAGCTCACACAACCCATGTACAAACTATCCATAATCAAAGGCTGAAACGCCTTACCAATGGTTAATTCAGTACTCCCCCCGCCAATATCGATAACCAGCCGTTTTTTATCACTAACCGAAAGATCGAACGCCGCTCCCAAATAAACCAGGCGAGCCTCTTCGTGTCCCGATACAATGGAAATTGGATGGCCAAGAGCCTGTTCAGCCAGCAACAGAAACTCCCGACTATTCTTGGCCACTCTAAACGTGTTTGTACCAACTGCGCGAATTCTATGTGAAGGAATCGATTTCAATCTTTGTTGAAACCGCTTTAAACAGGCCAGCGCTTTGTCTTGCGTTTTGGTTGATAACAAACCGGATTCATCCAGACCTGCACCCAGCCGAATCATTTCTCGAACCTTGTCGACAATGGTTATTGAGCCATCTTCGGTTTCCTTTGTGATGACCATATGAAAACTATTTGACCCAAGGTCAATAGCAGCCACATAGTTGTCTTTGTCGCTTTTATTCAAGACGATTTATGAATTGCATGGTGGTGAGAAGGACACGCGACGCGTGAAACCAAAGAAAGTTAAGTAACGAATTGTGCCCGTTGATGAATATCCGCACAAGTCGAGCTTTTATCCAGCAAGCTTGAATGAAAAACAAAGACTAGCCATTTGCATACGGCCCACGGATCAATGACTTTTTGCGAAAATTCGCGAGGCAAGACAAAACTACTCGGATAAAGCAATACCCATTGCAAGAAATTCGACTGTGTCAGCAGGGACTTCACCCATTACCGTTACACGATAATTGTTTACGGTAGTTCTAAACGCATGAACTGCTCCCATTTTACTAAGACCGGACATTCCGCTTTGTCCTTCGTTCGCCTGTTTGATAAAAATAGAAACCGTGGATAATCCGTCTGTCAATACCATATGCTCTACTTCATTCGCATCCATTGGAGACATCCTGCGTACATGATTACTCATTTCAAAACCGGTAGGCATATTTTGTAATTGCCAATGGGTTTTATCCGCTGGAGCAGTGGAGGGGGTGTTGTTTCCAAACATTTGCAGTTCATCTGTATCGCTTACAGGCTGAAGATCAGCATCCGGAATATCACCGCCAATTTGAATTTCAACAAACAAATACTGTTCGATGATCTCGTTTTGATTATTAACCAGATCTGAGCGAAGTAACAATCCACTCTCTGTATCAACCCAAAGGTCATATCCATAGCGATACTGATCATTCGGGATAACACGAATCTGTTTTGCTTCCCGATCCGCTATTCTCTCCATGTTGCCTTCTTCGAAATGATAATTCTTTGAAAGTGCCTCCAGATCGCTGGGCAGGATTTTTGGAAATCCGCTTTCACTTGACTGTCGATAATCGTGAACCGCAATATTCTTGTCAGGTATGAAACGCCAAACTTTATTCATGTCACGGATCACTTCCCTGGGCTCTCCGTTCAAAGAATACAGGCGTTCCTGCATTACGCCATCTTCTATTTTTCGGGCGACCTGCATAGCCTCAATTTTGCCATCGTGGGAATAAACAAAGGAACCCGAAAAATTCACATTCGACGCAGCATCATTTATTTTCATCAACCACGATGAAGTATCAGAAAACACATAAAATGGTAATAAAACCAGGGCAATGACACTCAAGATATTCTGAGTTGTGCCATTTGATTGATTCGTTGCCGTTGTCATTTTTTGCGCATTTTTAACTGGAAACGCTGAAAGCAATTTCGATTTAGCCCATCATTGTTTTAACGGTTCATTACTAACCAGCTTGGCGTAGGCAACTAAACCATTTAAACCCGAGGTCGCAGAAAACTCGCCATGTACAGATAACATTTCACCAAACTCCTGAGCGAAAAGCTGTTTCTCGTCAGTGATAATTTCTCCACTACCTGAATCCACCTCTTCTGTAACCACTAATTGTTTTGAAGAAGTTGAGTCCGGTAATGGATTCACCACAAAAACCGCAACCAGCGCTATTGAAGCGGCTACAGCAAACATTGCTATTGGGCGCCATATATCGTTTGCCGGCGTTGAGTCTTTCAATTGTTTTGCGATAGCCGCTGGCGCCAATACCGTAGGCTCCCGATCGACAGCCTGGGATATCCTTGCACTTAAGTCAGAACCGGCAGAGGAGATTTCACCGCGCATAATGTTCCCTATCAAGTGATAATTAACCCAGGATTGAGCTGATTCTCTGGAGGCAGACAGCTCATCAACGGCATCAGACTGCTGCTGATCCGTTAATTCACAATCAATTAATTCGGACAGTTTTCGGTTCATCGTTTTATTCAACTTTGGGTTTTGCTATGCTTTAGTGTTTTATTTCTCGTGCAAGTTCAATCAATTAGCTGTTTTATCATCAAATCATGCAGGCTTTTTGCCTAGTCATCTACGTAATCCGAAATTGCGCTTTCAATTGCTTCCCTTGCCCTGAATATACGGGATCGAACAGTACCAATCGGACATTCCATAACCTCGGCAATATCCTCATAACTGAGTCCTTCCAGTTCACGCAGCTGTATCGCTTCTTTTAATTCTTCAGGCAAATCCCGAATGGATCGTTTTACTGCATCGACCAGTTGATCATTTTCAAAAACCTTATCCGGGGCATTACTTTCCACCAGACCGTCGGCTCCTCTGGAGTGAACCACATCGTCCATATCCACATCCTGAGCCGGCGGCCGGCGGCCTGAAGCGACAAGGTAGTTTTTTGCTGTATTGACACTGATACGATACAACCAGGTATAAAACGCACTGTCACCGCGAAAACGCCCGATTGCCCTGTATGCCTTAATAAAGGCTTCCTGAACGATATCTTCCTGTTCAGTGGGATCTTTTACAAACCGGCTAATCAGATTTTTGATCCTGAACTGATACTTTTGAACCAACAGGTTAAAAGCTTGCTTATCACCGTTTTGCACACGTTGAACAAGTAATATGTCGTTGTCTTCCTGCTCCATACTCTGGATTTTACTTTTTGCTGCTTTTTGAATTCTTTTTAAAATGGATACGATGCGAACTACCGGAAGCATTTTGGTGACTCGCACCATAGTTTATCCGATAGCCCGGAATTTTCACAGCGCGAAAGCACGCATGTTGCACTGGTCTTCTCAGAAGAATCTATAAACCCAGGGTATTCACTCCAGAGCATCGTTCTTCGGTTGACGAATATCGACCACGATTAACTGCAGTTTGCGTTTATTTCGAAATTCATTTACATCGAGCTGAAATACCAGATCGACTTCATCCAGAACGGGGAAAGTTTCACCCTTATTTACCGCTCTGAAAGCGATGGCATCGAACGATTTTCCGGTTTTTCCACAGATCAAACTCATTTTTAAATGAATGTCGCCGACCAGGCGCGATGTCGACACTGTGAATCTGCCTTCAAATAATGGTACGGGAAATCCCTGGCCCCAGGGCGAAATGGTGCGAATTTCTTCCGCCAATTCCAGATCAAGCTCCATAGACGGAATCAATCCATCAGTAATCAAGACGTCAGGATCATTGCTTAAGGAAAAATGCTTTTGAGTAGCGCTTGCAAATTGTGCTTGAAATTCAGCGAGTCGGCTAGCTGACAAAGTCAATCCCGCCGCCATGGAATGGCCACCGAATTTGTCAATTAATTGCGGGTTCTTAGCCTGAATTTCTTCGAGCAAATCTCGAATATGCAGCCCCTCCACTGATCTTGCTGAACCGGTCAATCTCCCATCAGTAGTTTGCGCAAAAGCGATTACCGGTTTTGCTGTTCGATCCTTTATTCTGGATGCTACCAATCCGGTTATACCCTGATGCCAGCTTGCATCATATAAACAAATTCCACTGAGTTCCTCTGCTTGATTGGATGACAACGTTTCTTTTTCCAGTTTTTCGACAATCTTGACTGCTTGCACCTGCATATCCTGTTCTAGAGACCGCCGTCGCTTATTCATTGAATCAAGCTGTTCCGCCAACGATTTTGCGGTGGATCCGCTATTGCTGATTAGACATTCAATACCCAGCGAAATATCTTCAAGCCTCCCTGCTGCATTCAATCTGGGTGCAACGACAAAGCCAAAATCAGAAGAAACGACCGACTGATAATGCCGTCCTGTCACTTCGAGTAACGCAATTATTCCCGGTCGACACTGACCAGAACGAATTCTTTTTAACCCTTGGTCAACCAATATACGATTGTTGTAATCCAAAACCACGAGATCGGCTACCGTACCCAATGCGACAAGATCCAGGTAACGCGCAAGATTGGGTACGGGAGAGCCCGTTTTTTTGAACCAGCCGCTCACCTTTAACTGAGCCCTGACCAACATTAACAGGTAAAACATAACGCCAACGCCCGCAAGATTTTTACCGGGAAACTGACAATCTTTCTGATTGGGATTGAGAATTGCGTTGGCGTTGGGAAGTTGATCGCTGGGCAAATGATGATCCGTAATCAGGACGTCGATCCCAGCCTGCCGTAGCAAATTTACTCCATCTACACTATTAATTCCGTTATCAACGGTTATGACTAAATCTGGATGATGCTGAATCGCAACTTCTGCGATTCCAGGAGAAAGACCGTAGCCGTACTCGAAACGGTTTGGAACGAGATAGTCGATATTTTCCGCGCCCATTTCCCGTAGTGCCAGGAGGCCGAGCGACACCGCAGTGGCACCATCAGTATCATAGTCGCCAAGTATTAGTATACTTTTACCCGAAACAACGGCACCGACTACCAACTCACAGGCATCACTTCCATGCTTCAGTGTGTTTGGGGGATAAAGCGAGGAAAGGGAATAGTTGAGAAACTGCGGTTGAGTGACACCGCGTCCAATAAACACCCGTTTCAATATCTCAGAACAAGGCCAATCAGATGCTTCTACAACTTTAGTTTGCCTGCGTTGAACAATCTGGCTGGACGCATTTCCGACGAGAACTTCATTAGCCATCGGAAAGGTTATCGGGTTAATGTGGCTCGCAGGTTAGCGAGTCCTGGGGATTTGCGCGTTACCGTGGCAGATTCAACCGTTATCTGATCGAATGATAATAGTTCAATGAACTGCAACCCGTTATCGGCAACAACGTCCTGAAACCAGATTTTTACCTCCCGGCTTTGACTTGGCTGCAGCCTTTGAATGGCGGCTTTTACCCCTGCTTCACTCACCACTACTTTTGAACAATTTTAATGCGGCCAGTGACAATATTGTCCTTTGCACCTGACGAGAGCAGTTCCGCATTTACATCGGATCTCGAATTAAAAGCCTGAATTATCGTATCAAGAGACGACAAATCCCTGATCTGACAAACTCCAGTCATATTTTTTTCACGATAATTGATTTCATCTGCTGATTTAAACCATCCTTTTCAGCTTGTAAGCGTGATTTTTCATAAAATACTGCGCCAAGGTGCAGCACCAGTCCTTAAAGAAGCGATAATTGCTGCTATTTTTAGAATATTTGTACTTTTCCCCGAATGAGACGATCTGAACTGACCATCAAGAAGATTAAACTGATCTAATATCTGAAATGTACTGTCGTTTTTGTCTAACTTGATCCAGTCATTAAAACCACTACCAAACTTACTGCCTTTATTGGTATCACTGGTGATCCGTAAATTAATGCAGCCTGGTTTACGATATCTGTATAACACTTTCACCGTTTTGGATTCTCTGTCTTTCTTCAATAAACTATATTGACTCAATTTTACATCGCCTGTAAGCGCACAGCCATGACTAAAAATAATCACCTTTCACATCCTCCAGTAACGCTGTTATACCCGGTTTCAATTCGGATCCAGTAATAGATTGAAAAGCGGAGGCAAATTCTACAACGATTTCAAAGGGTTTTTCACTTCTAGCAGCAATAAGAAACTCCAGCGTTTGCTCATTGACAGACAGATCAGTTGAAATGGCATTAAGCACTCCTGCTGATACAGAATTTATATTAATCCGAGTGGTCTCTTTTGTATTTTCCACTGGTAATGCGGTAACATAGGGCAACAGTGCCTCCACTATTGACGGCGTAAAACCTTTGACTTTGACCAGATCTGCAAGGGTTATTGTTGGCTGATCTGGCGATAAATACGAGGGATCCAGAGATTCATAGTATCCTGACTCGGCACCGAAATTACCCGTAACCTCATCATCAGAATCAACCCAGTCCACCATCGCATCGACTAGCTCTACACCGATGTCCAATTCCCTGAATAAAGGTAACTGCCCAGGTACCCTAAGGAATAATTCTCTTGGAATAATTCTCTTGCCTGAGGAATCCCGATGTGATTCATTAAGATTATGAATTTTCCAGACGCCCCCAAAGGTTATGTTTCCGTTGAGGCTTATGAAGAGCTGAAGCAGAAGAATGCACAAACGATAGCCCTGCTTGTGGCTCGCATTGAAGACCTTGAGCGTCGCCTCAGCTTGAACAGCAGCAACAGTAGCAAGCCGCCTTCAAGCGACGGCCTAAAGAAGCCCAAGGCTGAACCCAGAACCAAAAGTCTGCGGAGAAAATCCGGTAAAAAGTCAGGCGGGCAGAAAAGCCACAAGGGAAGCACTCTGTGCCAAACGGCAGACCCCGATCATGTTGAAGATCACTTTCCTTCTGTCTGCGGGCAATGTGGCACGCCCTTATCGCCATCAATGGCAGAGGATTACGCCGCACGACAGGTGTTTGACCTGCCCGAGCCACAGCCCTTGGTGACAACGGAACACAGGGCACATATCTGCCTTTGCGGCCACTGTGGAGAAACAACCAAGGCTGCGTTTCCTCTGGAGGTGAAGGCACCCGTGCAGTACGGGCCACGCATTGCCGGAGTGGCAACATATCTCCAATGCGCCCATTTCCTGCCGGAAGACAGACTGGCGCAAATAATGGCCGATTTGTTCAATGCCCCTTTGGTTCCTGCCACTGTGGCCGCCATGAACCGCAAAGCATCAGAGCGGCTCAAGGGGGTTGCTTCTCACCTGCAGGATGTGATCGCCCAACAGGTCCACGTCAAACATCTTGACGAGACGGGTTTCCGGATTACGGGGTGCCTGCAATGGCTTCACGTTGCCTGTACACCGCTTCTGGCTTTCTACCGGGTCAGCAGCAAACGCGGTAATCTGTTATCCAATCTCACGGGCTGTATCGTGCATGATCATTGGCAGCCCTACTTCACGCTGGATGGTGTTACCCATGCGTTGTGCAATGCACACCATTTACGGGAACTGCAAGCGTTGGTCGAAATAGAACAGGAAGATTGGGCTGGTCAGATGCAAAGGCTACTGCGGCGTGCGCACCATGTCACACAGGCCGCGCGGGATAAGGGCGTGGCGGTTTCAACGCCGCTTGTTGCGCTTATTAATCGGCGATACGACAGGATCATCACCGCAGCATTGGATTTCCATGAGGAATTGCCTCCACTCGTGCCGCCAAAACCCGGAAGACGGGGGCGCAAGAAGCGACGGACAGGACATAATCTGGCTTTACGATTACGCGATCACAAGGAAGGCACCCTGCGCTTTCTGACAGATCCCGACGTACCCTTCACAAACAACGAAGCTGAACGCGACCTGCGGATGATGAAACTACGTCAGAAAATATCGGGCGGGTTCAGGTCTGAACAAGGGGCAGAGGATTTTGCCACCCTGCGCAGCGTCATCACAACGGCGAGAAAACAAGGATGGAACATCATCGAAACACTGATGATGCCTGCCGATCAGATTATCGCAACACTGAAATACGCTTGAAAACAACCTGGGCAGTTACGAGAATTATTCCTTAGGGTGCCTGGGCAGTTACTGCTTCATCGCTTAAGTTATACCGTGCCTGTAAAATCCAGTATCTTAAACATCATCAAAGGTGGGCATACCCAAAGGGCACAAGTGCCGGCACACCGCGCTTGCTGGCATAAAGATGGCTGAGCGTGGTTTCGATCTGTTTCCAATCGATAATTTCATGCACATCATCTAGTTTGGACAATGACTTATGCTCAATTAAAAGAGCATCTGCGAACGAGTATTGGGCGGTTTGTTTCCAAGACATTTGACGGTATCCTCATGGTTTAGTGCTCAAGCGTTTAGTGAATGAACATCTTTTCACCATTTTAACGCTGCCCTGGGTAGATTTATGCAAAGGTCTCATTTATTCTAACGTATTATCACATAAACAAGATTGCCCTGCAATTTGGGTTCTCCCAATATCAGGATTGCACCGGCGAATGAAACACAAATTCCGACTATTTGCCTGATCAGAATTTTATCTTTGAGAAACATCCAGGCAAGCAACAGACCAAACGGCGCCTCAAGTTGAACCAAAAGAGCAGCAGTGGATGCGTCAATTCCCTTGAGACCATTAAAAGTTAAACTATACTGGATAGCGGCACTTAGCAAAGATATCCAGAAAAAATCCTTGTACAGGGTTTTAGGCGAGCGAAAAAAATAACACAAACAAATAGCGGCACAGGTAAACCGCAGCGCCATCAGCAAAATAGGGGAAAAATGGTCAAGCGCAGCTTTCGCAACGATAAATCCCATTCCCCAGATCACAGCAACTGATATCGCCATCGCAATATGGACGGGCTTCATGGCCATGACGGTTTTAACTGACAGATTTAGTTAAAATTCGCCTTACGCGTAGGAAACCTCAAGTATCTCGTATATCCTCGCGCCTCCCGGTGCGACCACTTCAATTTCGTCGCCGACTAGCTTTCCCAGCATAGCCTTTCCAATGGGGGAGCTTATTGAAATTCGACCATGGCTTAAATCTGCCTCGAGATTACCCACCAACTGATATGAAACTTCGGAATCCTGATCCACATCGAGTAATTCCACTTGCGCACCAAAGACCACTTTTCCGTCCTGACCTATCTTCACAGGGTCAATTATTTCGGCAACCGATAAACTGCTTTCCAGTTCCGCTATTCGCCCTTCGATAAAGCTTTGTTGTTCTTTAGCGGCGTCATATTCTGCATTTTCGGAAAGGTCTCCGTGTGCACGTGCTTCCGCAATCGCCTCAATAACTTTCGGACGATCGTGGCTTTTTAAGCGTTTTAATTCAGCCCGAAGACGTTCTGCGCCTTTAACGGTTAGTACAATTCTTTTACTCATATCAATTTCCTGACAAGTCGATACCCACCAACCACAAACTCGAATAAAACCAGATATGTTAATGTCGGTTTTTGTGCAGTGCCTGCAACTGATTTACTGATATGGAACCAGCAAACTGATGTGCTTGTGATGACGCTCGCGCTGCTGCCATTGTTGTGTAATAAGTCACCTTATGCAACAGCGCTTCTCGGCGAATTGTATAGGAATCCTGCAGACTTTGCTTGCCGGAAGTGGTATTGAATACAATGTGAAATTCATCATTTTTAATCATATCCACCACGTGTGGTCGCCCTTCTACAACCTTATTGACATACTGAATAGGAATGCCAGCGTTTTCTATCGCTTTACCGGTTCCTTCTGTAGCGAAGATCTTAAATCCCACATCGTGAAAGTATTGTGCAATCTCCACACCTTCTTCCTGATCTTCTCGCCTCAGACTGAAGAAAATATTACCCATTTGCGGAATGGTATAGCTTGCCGCATCCTGGGCTTTCTCAAATGCCTCGCCAAATGTATTGCCGATACCCATTACTTCACCCGTACTTTTCATTTCCGGACCCAGTACCGTATCAACACCCGGAAATTTGATAAAGGGAAAAACCGCTTCCTTTACAGAGTAAAAATTCGGGATTTGCTCAGAGAGTATCCCTTGCGCTTCGAGTGACTGCCCGGCCATGCACCTTGCTGCTATCATAGCCAGCGGGCGCGCAGTCGCCTTAGATACGAAGGGAACCGTTCGAGAGGCTCTTGGATTTACCTCAAGGACATAAATCTCTTCACCCTTGACGGCAAACTGCACATTCATAAGGCCGACTACGTTCAATGCCAACGCCATCGCCCTGGTCTGTTCTCGCAACTTATCCTGCAATTGCTGAGACAAACTGTATGGTGGTAGCGAACACGCTGAGTCACCGGAATGAACACCTGCTTCCTCGATATGTTCCATGATTCCGCCGATCACAACCTGAGTGCCATCGCAAACTGCATCAACATCGACTTCAATCGCATCATTCAAAAATCGATCTAGCAGCACTGGCGAATCAAATGAAGCGCTTAGCGTTAGCCGCATAAATGATTCGAGATCTTCTGCGTTGTAAACGATCTCCATGCCCCTCCCACCCAACACATAGGAAGGTCGAACCACCAATGGATATCCGATTTCGTCGGCAAGCGCAATGGCCTCGGCAAAGCTATGGGCAGTTCGGTTAGGTGGCTGAAGCAAATTCAGATCAGCCAGCAGTTTCTGAAAAAACTCGCGATCTTCAGCCTGATGTATTGATGTCGGAGATGTTCCAATTACCGGCGTACCAAATTTCTCGAGATCACGAGCAAGTTTGAGCGGGGTCTGACCACCAAACTGAACGATAACACCAACCGGGTTTTCTACCCGAACAATTTCCAGAACATCTTCCAGCGTAAGCGACTCAAAATATAGCCGATCAGATGTATCGTAGTCCGTCGATACGGTCTCAGGATTGCAGTTAACCATGATGGTTTCATAATCATCGGCGCGTAACGCCATGGATGCATGTACACAACAATAATCAAATTCAATTCCCTGACCGATACGATTAGGTCCGCCGCCAAGAACAATTATTTTTTTCCTGTTCGTTGGTTCTGCTTCACATTCTTCATCATAGCTGGAATACAGGTAAGCAGTTGACGTATCAAATTCAGCAGCACAGGAATCGACTCGTTTAAATATCGGATGGATTGCATTATCGTAGCGAAATTGTCTGATTTTATGTTCATTGCTATTCAACAGATTCGCAATTCTGCGGTCGGAGAAGCCTTTTGATTTCCACTTTCGCAGTGTCAATCTGTCTATAGAATTCAGGTCGCAGCTCGAAATTTTCTTTTCCGTAAAAATCAATTCTTCTATTTCAGCAAGGAACCAGTAATCTATTTTACAAATTTGAAACACTTCTTCCTGGGTCATACCCAGACGAAAGGCTTCAGCTAGATACCACTGACGTTTGGCGCCTGGAATGCGCAATCTCGCGGTGACAAATTCCTCTGCATTGACGTCATCTGGCAGCGTCGGTCGATCCAGACCGTCGACCCCTGTTTCAAGGCCACGCAAGGCTTTTTGATAAGACTCCTGAAAATTTCGACCAATCGCCATGACCTCACCAACTGACTTCATTTGTGTTGTCAAAGTAGCATCGGCCTGAGGAAATTTTTCGAAATCAAATCGCGGAATTTTGGTAACAACGTAGTCGATACTGGGTTCAAACGATGCCGGTGTAGAACCGCCAGTAATCTCATTCTGCAGCTCATCCAGAGTAAAACCGACTGCAAGTTTGGCGGCGATTTTTGCAATCGGAAAGCCCGTCGCTTTGGAGGCTAGCGCTGAAGACCTCGATACTCTGGGGTTCATTTCGATAACAATTAATCGGCCGTTCTCTGGATTGACGGCGAATTGCACATTTGAACCTCCAGTGTCCACACCGATTTCTCGCAATACAGCAATACTGGCATTGCGCATAATCTGATATTCCTTGTCGGTCAGGGTTTGGGCCGGGGCAACGGTAATGGAATCACCGGTGTGGACCCCCATTGGATCCAGGTTTTCGATGGAGCAGATAATGATGCAATTGTCCTTTGAATCTCGAACGACTTCCATTTCGAATTCTTTCCAGCCAATAATGCTTTCTTCGATTAACAACTCACGCGTTGGTGAGGCATCCAGCCCCCGATTACATATTTCATTGAATTCCTCCATGTTATAGGCAATACCGCCGCCACTGCCACCCAGTGTAAAAGATGGACGAATAATGGCTGGAAAACCGATTTTCTTTACCACGGCATGCGCGTCTTCCAACGAATGCGCCAAATTCCCGTTTACCGTTTCCAGGCCAATTCGACCCATGGCCATGCGAAACTGTTCTCGATCCTCTGCCATGTCAATCGCTTTACTGGTAGCGCCGATCATCTGCACATTAAACTGTTTTAGTATTCCGTGCCGATTGAGATCGAGCGCACAGTTTAGCGCGGTTTGTCCTCCCATAGTGGGCAATATTGCATCTGGCCGTTCCTTCTCAATTATGCGGGCAACGGTTCGCCATTTGATGGGTTCAATGTAGGTGGCATCGGCGAAGTCCGGATCGGTCATAATCGTAGCTGGATTCGAATTCACCAGAATAACTCTGCAGCCTTCCTGCTTTAATGCTTTGCAGGCTTGAACGCCAGAGTAGTCAAACTCACAGGCTTGACCAATAATAATCGGGCCTGCACCGATAATCAGAACGGATTTGATATCTTCTCGTCTAGGCATCTGCAGACTCCTGTTTTGCTTGCAGCATCAGTTCTGAAAAGTGATCAAACAGGTAGACGATATCCTGCGGACCGGGACTAGCCTCAGGATGCCCCTGAAAAGAGAAAGCTCTCTTGTCGATGCGGGATACCCCCTGCACTGTTCCATCAAACAAAGATCGATGCGTTACCCTCATATTGTCTGGCAAGGAAGATTCTTCCACCGTAAACCCATGATTTTGACTGGTAATCAACACCTGACCCGTTTCCAAATCCTGTACCGGGTGATTGGCGCCGTGGTGTCCAAATTTCATTTTACTGGTAGACGCCCCGCTTGCCAGAGCCAGTATTTGATGACCAAGGCAAATTCCAAACACCGGAATATTGGCCTCAACTACCTGACGAACGGCCTCAATAGCATAGTCGCAAGGCTCTGGATCACCAGGACCATTGGAAAGAAAAACGCCATCAGGACGGTGAGCCAATATATCTTGAGCACCAGCCTGAGCAGGTACCACCGTCACATTACATCCCTGATCGGTTAAAAGTCTCAAAATATTATGTTTTACTCCATAGTCGCAAGCCACAACCTTAAATCGTGTCTCCGCGGGCTTTTGATAACCCTGCTCCAGTCCCCAGCTACCTTCGCACCAGTTATAAGATTCGGTTACAGAAACCACTTTAGCCAGATCCATCCCCGCCAATCCAGGAAAGGCTCGCGCCTTTTCCAGAGCCTTTTTCTCGTCAATATCCTGGCCCGCCACAACGCAGCCGCGCTGGGCGCCTTTTGTTCTAATAATTCGAGTCAGTTTTCGGGTGTCGATTTCACTGATCCCAACAACACTCTTCAATTCCAGGAATTCGGCCAATGAGTTTTCCATCCGCCAATTATTATGACGTTTAGGCAGATTTTTGATGATCAGGCCAGAACAAAACACACCTCTTGACTCCATATCCTGCAAATTTGTCCCAACATTTCCTATGTGCGGATAAGTCAGGGTGACCAGCTGTTTAGCGTAGGAAGGGTCGGTTAGTATTTCCTGATAGCCAGTGATCGAAGTATTAAATACAACTTCACCTGCAATAATTCCATCGGCACCAATGGATTCTCCGTGAAACAATGTGCCATCTTCGAGAACAAGCAGCGCGGGTTTATTCAATCAGTTCTCCGTTATTAAACGAGTCGATAACTATTCAATGTTTGGGGCATCTTACAATTCAAACTCCAGATTTTGCTTAAAAAAAGGGAGAAACCGTTTTGGTTTCTCCCCTTGGCATCTCGTATTTTCAGACCGGCGTATTCTACATCCGAGCCGATTCAGAATCAACGCAGATCCAGCATATCCTGCATACAATAGAGTCCTTTTTTTTGTTTGCCAAGCCAAATCGCGGCTTTTAATGCCCCCTTCGCAAATATCGCCCGATCAGAAACTCTGTAAGTAATTTCCAGACGCTCATTCTCACCGATGAACATCACTGTATGCTCCCCTGCAATGTTTCCGCCGCGAATGGCTGAAAACCCAATGCTACCAGCAGGCCGCTCACCGGTGATCCCCTCTCGGGAAAACACGCCGCAATCCGGAAATTCGGAACCCATTCCTGCAGCCGCCGCCTCACCAAGCAGAAGTGCTGTTCCTGATGGCGCATCAACCTTGTACTTGTGATGGGCTTCAATTATCTCCACATCTGTCACATCTCCAATAACCCGTGCGGCAGTTTCTACCAATGCAGCACATAAATTGACGCCTACGCTTGTATTTGCCGCAAACAGGACAGGGATTGATTCCGCAGCCGCCGTCAAATAAGTATTTTGTTCTTCAGTTAACCCAGTGGTACCGACGAGAATTCCAGTACTTTGCTGCACACACACAGCCAGATTTTGCTTTAGGGCCTGAGGTGTAGAAAAGTCAATCAGCACATTAAACTGAAGCCCGGACACATCTGTACACGCGGGGACATCGAGTTTGGATACGCCAGATTCCAAACCAATATCTTTACCCAGAGAGCAACTTTTTTCAGAAACCAGGCCACCAACAATTTTAATATCGTCAGGGAGTTCTGCCGCAGCCCGGGTTATCGCTTTACCCATACGTCCGGTCGCACCGGATATTACTATTTTTGTAACGGACACAGTTGTCATGATGCTCCCTGATGAAGTTTTCTGCTTTTGAATTTGAATCGGCTATTTTAACGATTCTTGTTTCGAATTACGTTTTTTTGAGGGGAAAGGTTAATTTGATCAACCACCGAACCGCTTGGCATAGACAATATCAGATTTACAGCCTCCGCAACATCTTCTGCATATAGATAGTTTTCACGATTTTCTCCGGGTTGAAAATCCAGTTCATCAAAAAACGAGGTCTTGACCATACCCGGATTCACGACCGAGATACGGACGTTGGAGGATGCTGATTCCTCGCGCAGTGCCTGTGCAAAACCGTTTATACCAAACTTGGCTGCACAATACACGGCTCCTTTCTTACCTCCTTTGAGACCAGCTTCAGATCCAATCATCACCAAATCTCCAGCTTTATGTCTCTTAAGCAGCGGTAACACTTTTCTCGCAATCAGGATGAAGCTGATCAAGTTAACATTGATCAATTCTGTTATTTCTTTTTGGGAAAACTCCTCAAGCGATCCGAAGGCGCCATATCCATGACATAGTATGATGCCGTCAAGTTGTATCTGTTTTTTGGCAAGCAAATTAAATTGCGTTTCCAGTGATGCAAAATCAGCGAAGTTGCAATGAAAAGTTTCAACATTCTGGTACTGATCTCTCAGTATGGATGACGGCTTTCGGCCTGTCATTGCCAGCACATGAGCACCGAAATTTAGCAACATTCGCGAAACCGCCTCACCAATTCCAGAACTCGCTCCCGTCACAACAAAGGTTTTCCCCTCGTAGGTGCGGTATTCTTTTCTACTCGAGTTCATCAGCGTATGGCCACTCCATAATCATCAAATAAACACCAAACAGGCCGAGATAACCGTAGAACAAAACTTGCTCTGGAATGGCCATCAGCATTGCCGAGCTTCCAATCGTTGAACACAATATCGCAAACACTGCCATAATTAGTACAACCTGATTTACGCTACAGCCCCTTTCCAACAACATATGATGTGTATGTCGCCGATCTGCTTTAAACGGCGAATACCCCCCTAACTATTCTTCGAAGCATTGCACTTATTATGTGAATTCAAGTACCATTAATTCCATTTGTTCGGGGTCTTTTTTAGCACTCTTAAATGACTCTACTGCTTTTAGTGCAATATCTACCGATGTTTTTTCTTTTTCAATACCGATGAAATTTCGTGATTCAATTAGAGCAGCAACAGCACTAGTGCCGCTACCCATAAAACAATCGAGCACAGTATCTCCAGGATCAGTTAGCAATTTTATTGCTCTACGTGGAATTTCAATCGGGAACTTAGAATCATGATCTGAATTAGATCGAACCGATGCTATCTCCCATACTGCTCTGGAGCCCCAACTAACCCACTCTTGCTTTGATAAGCGTGACCGATCAACCTTTGTAATTCCGGGCTTCCAAAAGATATAGACATATTCAAATTCATCTACTGCCCGGTAAGAAATGGTGTGCCATCGAGAGTTTTCCCAGGCGGCATCTTTAACCCATGCTCTTCGATCATACAGATACAGGCCAGCATCTTTTGCAGATTTTTCCAGTAAGCCGCCCACTAAATGCACCCGTGTTTGCAGTTGGTACTTCCCACCCCTAATGTTATTGCCATTCAGTCTTCTGTCTATTGTTTGTTCACTACAATTGAAATACTCCGCCAATTGATTGCGATTCCATAATGGATTGTCTTTTTTAACTTCGAGTATTTGTTCCTTAGTGATTTGAATGCGCCGCCGTGAGATATTGTCCGCCATAATTTTCGGCATTAAAGCATCTTTGAAGCATAAAATATCAGCTATGTTTATCGCTAAAAAACCACCAGGCTTAAGAATTGAAAAATGTAGACGTATTACTTCACTTAATAAATTTTCCCACTCGGCAAAAGATAAATATTTTTCATAATCCTTACCGACGTAATAAGGAGGAGACCAAACACTTAGCGATATAGCTTCAGGTTCTATTTTTTTGAGTAGAACCCTTGAATCCCCATGATAAATATCATTATTCTTGAGGTATTTGAATATGTTTATGACTGCCATGTTCCTAAACTCTCATTGGTTTCTTCATTGTAGGAAATAACCTGTACTCGCCATGTTGATTTTCCTTTAAGTTGAGCAAAACTGAGCCTTACTCGGAAATCTTCTCCCAAAGTAGGAGCGTTTCTTCCAGCAAGCCATATACCATCCTGCGCGGTTGGGTTATACCTATCCTGTAGCATCCCACTTGGAATTGCTGCCATTGTGACTTCTTTTAGGTGGTGCTCTCCATTTTTATTGTCGTCGTACATGAAATGGACAATGCATGTTGTTGTAAGGTACTTTTTACCTTCATATTCCGATATTTCCGGCAGAAAACCTTTTTCATTAACATCACTGCCCGCTCTATGTTGCCGAACCGACAAAGATGTTTGCGACATTTGTATGGCGGCAGTACGATTGGTTTTTTCAGCTTTTGAATCAATAAATAATGCTTGCCTTATGGTTTGCTCAGGAAGAATTACATACCGTGCTTTCTTGTAATCAACCGTACCATAGATTCGTTGCTGAACATTAAAACCTGACAATCGATCCAACAACTCTCTGGTAATATCTTCCGCAATATCCTGAACACTATCTGGCGATTTTATGAATATTTCGTGAGCCGCCATGCCAAAATCAGATACGGCTTGGAATATCCAACGCAGTGTGAGTTTTTCAACTTCTTCGATCTCATCCAAAGAAAGGTCGTCTGTTTCTTTTTCTGTCATTATATTTCCAATAAAGATGAGCGAATTCAACCCATAAGTGCAACGCGGTGGTTAAAAAAACAGTCTTTGCCAATCCTATCAGCAAAGACCTCGAAAGGGGACTTAAACCCCAAACACTTTCCGGGTCTGTTATTCATTAAATCAGGGGCTATTTTCATCTCTTTTTCAGTAACCCTGTGAAGCTTCATTCTTTATGGGAAAGAACTGTCTCAATAGCCCGTTATGGTTCTCATTTAATCCGCGTTCCCCGCTATGATAAGGCTTGGCAATCTCTCCATGTTGGTTAAACTCATCACCATTATCAAAGGTAGACATGGTATCTTTCGGGTTCAGTCAAATGGCTATATTTCTGCTTTATGCACTCCTTTTTCCAGTCAGTTAAAAAAGTCTTAATATACTCTTTGGCTGATCTGAGAAGCGTTGCACTTATGATGTGAATTCAAGAATTGTCAATTATGGTGTCATCCATTAAACCAAACTATCATTTTGTGAATCCCCAATGCCATTAAGCTGGAACGAAATTCGATCTCGTGCCCTGACATTCTCTAATGAATGGAGCGATGAGTCTTCCGAAGATGCCGAAGCCAAGTCCTTTTGGAATGATTTTTTCAATATTTTTGGCGTATCCCGCCGTCGCGTTGCCTCTTTTGAAGCACGTATAAAGAAAATTGACGGCAAGGACGGCTACATTGATTTGTTATGGAAAGGAATGCTACTTATCGAACATAAATCGCGTGGTAAGAACCTCGACCGTGCCTACGATCAGGCATTAAATTATTTCCCGGGATTAAAAGAACGCGAACTGCCACGATTTGTGCTGGTATCGGACTTTGCGCGGTTTCGCTTGCACGATTTAGACGACAACAAGCAACATGAATTTACCCTTGAAGACTTGCATAAAAACATCCACCTATTCGCCTTTATCGCTGGTTATCAAACGCACAAAATAAAAGAACAAGACCCGGTCAATATCGAAGCTGCCGAGCTAATGGGTAAATTGCATGACAATTTGCGGGATATTGGTTATATCGGGCACGATTTGGAGGTATATCTCGTACGCTTGTTGTTTTGTATGTTCGCCGAAGACACTGGAATTTTTGAGCGGCAGCAATTTCAGGATTACATCGAAGACCGAACGGGCGAAGACGGTGCCGACCTGGCATCACATCTTGACACGTTGTTTTACCTTTTGAACACATCAACAACGCAACGCTTGGGGAATCGTGATGAACAATTAAACGCATTTCCGTTTGTTAATGGCAAATTGTTTGAGGAACGTTTGCGTCCGGCATCCTTTGACCGCACAATGCGTGAATCATTGTTGCAATGTTGCTCGCTGGACTGGAGTCGCATCTCCCCGGCAATTTTCGGTTCGCTGTTTCAGTCGATTATGGACAAAGACGCACGGCGCAATCTGGGTGCGCATTACACCTCGGAAACAAACATACTTAAACTAATCAACCCCCTTTTCATGGACGACCTGTGGGCAGAATTTGAAAAAGTAAAAAACAACAAAAACAAATTATTTGAATTTCACAAAAAACTGCGTTGCTTAAAATTCCTTGATCCCGCTTGTGGCTGTGGCAATTTTCTGGTGATTGCCTACCGTGAATTGCGTTTATTGGAGCTGGATATTCTACGCGCCACCCATAAACAAGGGCGGCAACTGCTGCAAATCCAAACCATGATACAACTGGATGTCGATCAATTTTACGGCATAGAAATTGAAGAATTTCCCGCACAAATAGCGCAAGTCGCCATGTGGCTGATTGACCACCAGATGAATACGCGGGTATCGGAAGAATTTGGACTGTATTTTGCACGTATCCCATTGACTGCCAGCGCGAATATTGTCAATGGAAATGCCTTGCAGATGGATTGGCAGGATGTGGTACCGGCTGGCACTTTGAATTACATTATGGGAAATCCACCGTTTATTGGGAAGAGTTTCCAAACCAAAGAACAAAAATCTGAAATGGAATCACTTTCTGGCAGTAAAAAATTCGCCCGTTTGGATTATGTTTGTGCATGGTATCTCAAAGCCAGCACATTGTTAAAGCACAACCCGGATATAGCGGTGGCTTTTGTATCCACCAATTCCATTACGCAAGGCGAACAAGTTCCAACTTTATGGTCGCCGTTATTGGCAGAGGGTGTAAAAATAAACTTTGCTCACCGTACTTTTGCGTGGAACAACGAAGCTAGAGGCATTGCTGCCGTGCATTGTGTCATTGTTGGTTTTGGCTTACGAGAAAGAAAAATAAAACGGTTATTTGAATATCTACACATAAAGGGCAATCCATCGGAAGTTAAAGCAACAAAAATAAATCCATATCTTGTTAATGCGGAAAATATCGTTTTGGAAAATAGACGCAAACCGATTTGTCCCGTTACGCCCATGTTGTATGGAAGCAAACCAGCAGATGGTGGAAACTTACTGTTAACCGAAACAGAGAAAAATGAATTGTTGAAATTAGAGCCTGCTGTTGCCGAATGGATTAAACCCTATTCAATGGGCAACGAATTTATCAACGGCATTCCGCGTTTTTGTTTGTGGTTAGGAGATTGTCCGCCGAATGAATTACGCAAAATGCCTTTGGTAATGGAACGAGTTGAAGCGGTAAAAAGAATGCGTGAAATAAGTCCGAAAATTCCGACACAAAAATTAGCATTAACACCGACTCTATTTGCCGAAATCCGACAATCGAAAAACGAATATTTGGCGATACCCAGTGTTTCTTCTGAAAGAAGAATTTATATTCCGATAGGGTTTTTACAATCCGAACACATCGCAGGAAATAAACTGCATACAATACCCAATGCAAATCTATATCATTTTGGCGTAATAACATCGCTGATGCACATGGCATGGATGCGAACCGTATGCGGAAGATTGAAAAGTGATTACAACTACTCGGCGAACATTGTTTACAATAATTTCCCGTGGTCAAAAAACCCAACCGAAAAACAAACCGCTGACATTGAAACAAAAGCACAAGCGATATTAGATGCTCGTGCAAAATTCCCAGATGCCACCCTCGCCGACCTCTACGACCCGCTGACTATGCCGCCTATATTACAAAAAGCACATCAAACATTAGACCAAGCCGTTGACCGTAGCTACCGCAAAACCGCCTTCAAAAACGAAACCGAGCGCGTCTCGTTTTTATTCGACCTCTACCAACAATACACTGCACCACTTCTGTCAGAGAAAAAGAGCAAACGGCGGAAAACAACAGCCAATTAGCCGCCAGATAATACAGCACGACATATTATTCCTATTATTTGTTGCTCAAATTTATATCGACAAAATTTGCTCATGAAAAAGGGTTCTTCTGGAAACCCTATGGGTAGAGATTAAGTTTTCCACAATGGGCTTGTCGGAAAATGGCGTTTTTAGCTTGTTGTGAATATTTAAGTCATTGTTAGTAAATATTTTATTTTCTTAAAATTGGACTGGTTTTGAATTAACCGACAGCCCATTGATGGTAAATGCTTAAGGCGCAGTCTGGATAAAGTCTCAAAAAAAGCGGCTATCTGCATGGTCAGTGCCTGGGCTTTTGCTTATGCCACGTTTGGGCAAAGCGGTGTGTTGTTTGTAGCGATAGCCGTTGCCCCCCCAGTATTGCGTTCAAGCTCACGGCTAATGGTTGAGACGCTTCGGCTCGGTGAGCTCGCCGCACCGCTGCCCATCTGTTTGGCAATGGTTGTAAGTGAATATTCCTGCTTTTTCATGAGGTAGATTGATCAGCTAGATATGGTATTTCGGGTTCAGTCAAATGGCTATATTTCTGCATTATGCACTCCTTTTTCCAGTCAGTTAAAAGAGTCTTGATATACCCTTTGGCTGACCTGAGAAGCGTTGCACTTATGATGTGAATTCAAGTCTATCTGATTGATATTTTTTGAGCCGAAACAAAAAGCAACTGACTGCTTGGTCAGCATTTAACCACCGCACACCCGTTCCACGCCTCCCATATACGGCCGCAAAACCTCAGGGACGCTAACACTTCCATCATGATTCTGGTAGTTTTCGAGCACAGCAACCAACGCTCTTCCAACCGCTACGCCGGAACCGTTCAGGGTGTGTAACAACTCCGGTTTTCCCGTGTCCGGGTTTCTCCATCTTGCTTTCATTCGGCGAGCCTGAAAATTCTCAACGTTGCTGCACGAAGAAATTTCACGATACTGGTTTTGACTGGGTACCCATACCTCAATATCGAATGTCTTGGCAGCAGCGAATCCCATATCACCTGTACACAGCACAATTACCCGGTAAGGCAGACCTAGTAGTTGCAATACCTTTTCTGCATGCTGGGTCATTTTATCCAGAGAATCATATGAATCTTCTGGTTTCACCACATGCACCATTTCTACTTTTTCGAACTGATGCTGGCGAATCATCCCGCGGGTATCCCGACCGTAAGAACCCGCTTCTTTGCGAAAGCACGGAGTATGGGCAACCATGTACATCGGCAGGCGTTTCTCTTCGATTATCTGATCCGCAACCATATTCGTTAACGGTACTTCTGCAGTTGGAATTAAATAAAATGACGGATCACCCTGAGTCAAAAACTGATCATCTTCAAATTTTGGAAGCTGCCCGGTTCCATATAAAGTTTTCGAGTTCACCAGAAGCGGGACATTGAACTCTGTATAGCCATGCTCATTGATGTGGAGATCCAGCATAAATTGGGCTAGCGCACGATGCAGGCGCGCTAACTGGCCGTGCATAACAACGAATCTGGATCCGGCCAACCGCGATGCGGTTTCGTAATCCATCATCGAAAGACCTTCACCGAGATCAACATGATCCTTTACTTCGAAATCAAATTCTTTTGGCGTTCCCCAACGGCGAACCTCGACGTTGGCCCCCTCATCTTTTCCCTCGGGGACTGATACATGCGGTAAATTGGGAATTTCACTGTAAAGTGCGTTCAATTCTGACTGCACCAAATTCAGCTTTTCCTGTTTCCCTTTTAACTCATCACCCAGGCTGGCTACCGAATCCAAAATGTGTTGCACATCCTCGCCGCGGGATTTCGCTGCGCCAATTTCTTTCGAAGTGCTGTTTCGTTTCGCCTGCAAGACCTCAGTATCGCTCTGTAACATACGACGCTGCTGCTCAAGAGACCGGAAGCGTTCAACATCTAGTATGTAACCGCGATGCTGAAGAATACCAACAAGATTCTCGGCATTCTCTCTAATTAACTGGGGATCCAACATTCATCATCTACTCTTAAAAATTTAACGCTGTAACTGGGGAAAACAAAAATATCATCCAACCCGAAACCAGTATTTCGCCGCTTCGATTCCAATAAACACCGCTACGACACAGGATATCAAACTGATCATGACATTTAACACCGCTTTTACTATTAATCCTGAATGAATCAGGTTAACGGTTTCTATTGAGAAACTGGAGAATGTGGTAAATCCGCCGAGCATCCCTACAATCAAAAACAATCTTATGTGATCGTTAGTCTGAAATTTGATATTTAAAAACACATCGGCAAACCCAATCGCCAAAGACCCGATAACATTAACGGTTAAAGTGCCATATGGAAAACCACTACCCAGCCCGGCGTGTACCAGTAATGATAACCAATACCGAAACACTGCACCAATTGCGCCTCCAAAAAAAACAGCTATAAATGCCATGGACATTGAAATTGAGCTTTACTCTTGAGTATTATCGATCACGTCAACGCCTTCGGGCGGTAAAAAATCAAAAATCGATACGCTAAGCGGAATATTTTCTTTCAAATCGACAAAGCTGATTCGAGTTCGCTGATCAAGGTTGTCGAGCAATTCCAGCAATCGGAGTCGATTATCTTCGAAGCCAATCCGAACTTCTCTAAAACCGCTTTCTTCATCTTTTGGAATTAGATTAACCCAATCAAATCGACCCTGGGACCCGATATCCTCGATAACATAATTGTCCTCCAGATTCCCAGAGCCCGCGAGCAGGCTTGCAGGGGATTTTCCGATTGTCTGATCTTGAACACGAACAGTTACTTGTTCCAGCTCAACATCATAGACCCACACATTCACACCATCGCCAACAATTTCCTGAGCATCAGGCAATTCGTAGTTCCAACGAAACAATCCAGGTCTCTGAATCCACATCTTACCCTGACTATTGTCAATTTCAGTCAGCGTTTCATCAAGCACAATCTGCCCAAACCTCGCTTCGAACGTATTGATTTCATTGAAAAAATAATTCAACCCATCCAGCCCTGGGCTAGCCAAAGCCAACTTGTTTGCACAAAGCAATATGAGACCGACCGCGAAATTTAAAATTACTTTTGTCATCGACATTTAGATTGATTTACCGGCAAATCATATACAGGCCACATGAAACTAAACTTAACATCAGTCCGTCGGCGGTTCAGGCGCAAGTACTGCTCTTTTACCATTCTCCGGAGCAGAAACAACACCGGTTTGTTCCATTGTTTCGATCATTCTCGCAGCCCGGTTATAGCCAACCCTGAGCGTTCGCTGAACCGCTGAAATTGACGCTTTCCGACTTTGTGTCACAAACCTCACTGCGTCATCATAAAGAGGATCAGACTCACCTTCACCATCAGTGAAATTACCAGCATCACCTCCGCTTTCAACTTCTCCGGATATCACTTCATCAAGATATTCCGGTTTAGCAGAGGCTTTTAGACTAGCGACAATATTGGTCACTTCCTCATCGGAAACAAAAGACCCATGAACACGTTGTGTAAAACCCGAACCCGGAGGTAAGAACAGCATGTCGCCCTGGCCGAGCAACTGTTCCGCTCCCATTTGATCAAGCACCGTTCGTGAATCAACACGAGAAGAAACCTGAAACGCAATTCGAGTGGGAACGTTCGCTTTAATTAATCCGGTCACCACATCAACAGATGGGCGCTGGGTGGCCAAAACCAGATGGATTCCGGCGGCGCGTGCACGTTGGGCGATCCGAATGATGATCTCTTCAATCTTTTTGCCCGCGACCATCATCAAATCTGCAAGCTCATCGACGATGACAACTATATAAGGCAACGTACCCAAAGCTTCTGGCTGCTGCCCCTCTTCCAACTCAACCGTGGTATCGTATACCGCCTCTCCCTTTTTGGTCGCATTCAAAATTTTCTTGTTAAAACCAGCGATATTGCGGACAGAAACCGCAGCCATCAAGCGAAATCGTCGATCCATTTCGACAATACACCACCGCAATGCATTCGACGCTTTGTTCATATCAGTTACCACAGGGGTCAACAGGTGGGGAATACCGTCGTAAACTGATAATTCAAGAAACTTGGGATCGACCATGATCATACGCACCTGCTCTGGGGTCGATTTGTAGACCAAACTCAGAATCAGCGCGTTTATACATACCGATTTACCCGACCCAGTGGTTCCCGCGATCAGAACGTGGGGCATTTTAATTAAATCCGTAACGGCGGCATTACCCGCAATATCCTTACCGAGAACCAACGTCAACGGTGAAGTGCTTCGTTCATATTCCTGAGATGACAAACCATCAACCAGCCGAACAATCTCACGATTCTGATTCGGAATTTCGATCCCGATAACCGTTTTGCCCGGAATATTTTCCACAACGCGGACACTAACAACCGACAACGAGCGAGCCAAATCCCGAGATAGTCCAACAATTTGACTGGCCTTGATTCCTGCTGCGGGTTCAATTTCAAAACGCGTGATAACCGGACCGGGCTGCACCGCCTCCACGGTGATATCAACATTAAAGTCTTTCAGTTTTTTAATTAACAACTGCGACATAGACTCCAGAACTTCCCGAGAATACCCCTCAGTATCATCCGCCGTCGAATCGAGCAATGACAACGCCGGCAAAACCGATTCAGAGCTGCTTTCGGAAAACAGGCTCACTTGTCTTTCCTGTTGTTTACGCTCGCTTTCAACAGGTGATTTTATTTTAGGCTCGATTTTGGGTGGTTTTTTCTCTGACAAAACAGTGCGAAACTCTTTCACTGCCACTTGCCGTTCTTTCCTGACTTTCGCGCCTTCTTTCCGATCCACAAAAACATCAAATTGCTCTCGCACCCACCCGGCAATTGCAAACGCCCTGTAACCCAACCGATCCATTAGATCGAACCAGGAAACATGCCCTACCAGGGTGATACCAGCAATCATTAACCCAATTAAGATGAGCGACGCGCCAACTACACCAAAGCTCGAGCTAAAACCCTGGCCCATGTACTGACCGACAATACCTCCAGACGGGTATACGACCGCGGTATCGTGAATTGGAAAATAAATTTGCTCGAGTCCGCATGCTCCAGCCATCGCCACGAAAAAACCGATGACCGGCAGGATATAGTCCCATTGACTCGCAGGGCTATCGTTATCACGTTCTTTGTAAATTCGCCAAACCGTGATACTGAGAAGCAGCAAAAACAGAAATGATATTCTGCCAAATATCGTAAACAGTACATCAGATAACCAGGCACCAACCCTGCCGCCGAGGTTCTGAATCTCACCGCCGCTTCCAGTATGTGTAGGCCCAGGATCCAACGGCGAATGCGTAACGAGGCAAACGAGGAGATACCCTACCACAGCCAATAAACTGATTAAACCCACCTCGCGCAGCAACGAGGAAATCTTGCCCGGCAGATTAAGAGAAACCTGAGGTATCGCTGTGGATTGTTTTTTCGTTCGTGCCACGTATCGGTTAGCTGGGTAAAGAGCCGAATTCTATCATTTTTGACCCGTCTGTTTTCAATTTTGAATTCGGCTCAGCTTTGCACAAGTACGAAACAAGGTCAGCAAAATTATTTGCTACAGCATATGCCGATAACGGCTGAAGGTCTTCTGCACGATGTGCGCCATAAGACACTCCCCACCCCGGCATATCAGCCGACTTGGCCATCTCCAAGTCAAATGTTGTATCACCTATCATTAATGCTTCAGTGGATTGCAGCCCGGTGTAATCAAGAATCTCGTGAAGCATTTGCGGGTGAGGTTTTGAACGCGATTCATCTGCACAACGACTGGTCACAAATACACCCGACAGATCATCTTCCTGCATTGCACGATCCAGGCCTCGACGTGACTTCCCTGTCGCAACTGCAATCAAATAACCGGATTCCTGCAAGCTGGCGAGTCCCTGTCTTACACCCGGGAAAAGCTTCATTGGCGTTTTGTCATGAAACAGCCAATGTTCGCGATAGTCTGCCACCAGTTTGTTTATTTGATACTGCAGTGTATTCGGATACAAACGTGCAAACCCCTCGCTCAGACTTAGGCCAATGGTGTTTCTTATTCCTGTTGGATCCGCATCTGCAAGGCCGTTATCACGTGCCGCAGCATGAAAACAGCGAACGATTTTTTCACTGGAATCCATTAACGTTCCATCCCAATCGAAGATTAACAGCTGATATGAACTTCGGTCAGCCAATATTATGCCGCCTCCTGAGTTTATCGATCACAGATTGCAAACGATCAGGTAACGAACAACTGAGCTGTACATTTTCCCCAGTGACGGGATGAGTCAGTTTCAGTTCACTGGCGTGCAAAAACAATCTTCCCAACCCCAGACTGGTCATCCATTTATTCAATGTTTTATCGCCGTACAAACGATCGCCCGCAATGGGATGTCTCTTCGCAGAACAATGCGCCCTAGCCTGATGCATTCGACCGGTCCTCAATTCAATATCCACAAGACTGACAACATTGAAATCTTCATTCGATTCACTATTTTGCCCAGGCTTAAAAATCTCTCTTAAACTCACAATACTTTTTGCTTTTTGACCGTGATTGCTCACCACCATTCTTTTCTCAGCCCCTTCTGCATCCTGCTTTTGCAAAGGTAAATCAACTGGTTCGCGGTTTGCTTCCCATCCGCCTAAAACCAAAGCCTGATAGCATTTTCTGATTTTTCTGGCATTGGCCAAATCATGTTGCAAGCCGAGCAATGCTTGCCGATTCTTCGCGAGCATTAAACAACCCGAGGTTTCACGGTCCAGACGGTGTACCAATTCAAGATAATCGTATTGACTGGCAAGCTGGCGCAATGCTTCGATTAGGCCATATTCAATTCCAGAGCCACCGTGAACCGCCAACCCAGAAGGCTTATCCACAATCAGCAGATGCTCATCTTCGAATAGCGTCGGAATTTGCGCCAGTAATTTTGGCGGTATGGCGACGAGGTTGTTTTCTTGAGCAACCCGAATAGGCGGGATTCTTACCAGATCACCTGCAAGTATTTTTTGCGAAGGCTTAACGCGCGATCCGTTAATACGGACTTCGCCCCCTCGCACGGCTTTATATATGCGCGATTTCGGCACGCCCTTCAGAATTTTAATCAGGTAGTTATCCAGCCGCTGTCCAGATTCATGATTTCCCACGGTTCGATTTGAAACCGTAGGCCGAGCGTTGGAATTATTACCTTTTTGCACCAGTTGTTGATTGCTATCCAGATTGAAACGTCTGTTTTCATTCCTGACTGTCAATTTAATATAAACATACCCTGGCCGACCGCATGTCAAACCTTTAGTATTGAAACCACTGCTCGGTGACTACTGAGTCAATAGCAGTTCAACTCGGAGATTGGTTTGGAGTTCGGCTAAGCATACCGATTTTACAGCAGAATGATCAGGATACTGATGCCGAGCAAAAATAGTTTCAATTGCGCGCCGTTTTCAAGAACTGTCGAGTGGAGTAGCGGCAAGTTAGGCTGAGTAATTATTGGCCAAAATCAGATCATCAACCATGCTTTAAAAACGCCCTAACAGTATAATATTGCTCCAATCACCTTTTTAGAACTACTGATGTCCGCTCAAATGCAAACGGAAAACAAAGCCAGAACGAAACTTCCAGCCGATCTGCGCAACTGGCTTGATAGCAATAATATAGAAGAAATCGAAGCCGTCGTGCCGGATATGACGGGTGCTGCGAAAGGGAAAATCCTGCCCGCGAAAAAGTACCAGGAAGATGTTGGACTGCGTTTGCCCGAGAGCATCTTTGGACAAACCGTTGACGGCGATTTTCCGTCGGACTGGAATGTACTGGATGAAGAAGATGGCGACATGTTTTTAAAACCGGACGCCTCTACAGTTCGCCGGGTTCCATTTGCCAGTGATCCGACAGCAGTGATCATTCACGATTGCTATCATTTTGACGGAAAACCTGTTTCGGTTTCACCACGACAGGTTCTGAGACGGGTGCTGAATCTATATAAGCGTCAGGGATGGGAGCCCGTGGTCGCACCGGAAGTCGAGTTCTATTTAGTCAAGCCAAACACCGATCCCGATTACCCGCTGGAACCCCCAATTGGCCGCTCCGGTCGATCAGAGTCTGGGAGACAATCCTTTAGCATTGATGCGGTTAATGAGTTTGATAATCTGTTTAATGATCTTTACGATTATTGTGATGCTCAGGATATTGGAATTGAAACGCTGATTCATGAGTCAGGCATAACCCAGATGGAAATTAATCTACTACATGGGGATGCGCTGCAACTGGCCGACCAGGTTTTCCTCTTTAAGCGTGGGCTACGTGCGGTTGCCATGCGCCATGAAATCTACGCCACTTTTATGGCCGCACCAATGGAAGGTCAACCCGGCAGTGCCATGCATATGCATCAAAGTATAGTTGATCGTGAAACCGGAAAAAATATTTTTAGCAACAAAAATGGCACTGAAAGCAATCTGTTCCGCGGGTATATTGGCGGCCTGCAGAAATACCTGCCCGCCGCAATGTCCATGATTGCCCCGAATGTGAATTCATATCGTCGCCTGGCACCCGACGAATTTGGCACACCAATTAACATAGAATGGGGATACGATAATCGAACGGCTGGACTGCGGATACCGGTATCCGACTCCCAGGCAAAGCGTGTAGAAAATCGCATTGCCGGCGCTGATGTTAACCCGTATCTGGCCATCGCCGCTTCACTTGCTTGTGGGTATCTTGGAATGAAAGATCAAATCAAGCCGAAAAAACCAGTCACCGGAGACGCGTACAGCCAGGCTACCACCCTGCCCCATACGCTAAGAGAAGCGGTAAACGAACTCATGGAATGCAAAGAACTCAGACAGGTATTTGGTGATCGATTTTGCCGACTGTATAGCAGTGTAAAGCACCATGAGTACAACATCTTTCTAAACGTGATCAGTGCGTGGGAGCGCGAGCATTTACTCCTAAATGTATAACTCTGTTTCCTATTTCTCTTTGATTTTAAAGAAATATTTTAAGAAACATCCCTAACACGGACCAGACGTTACGCACTGCCCTCCTGTTTGGTGCCCCCTTGTTTGGCAGCGGTTTTTTTTCTGGTTTTTGATTTCTTTTTTGTTGTTTGTTTTTTAGCTGCTTTTTTCGCAGACGATTTTTTGCGAACTTTCTTTTTTGCAGATGGAACGACGACATCTTCGTCCTTACCCGTCTCGACAACAGGCGCGGCTACCCTAAGCGGAACCTGGTTGCATTCACGAAATATGCGTTGCTCACAAGTTGCGCAAATATTCTTGTCCAGACGATCGAATATCTGGGAAATTGCCTCTTCTTTCGAATCAAAAATATTGTATTCGCCAATGTAGTCAAAATAGCCGCCGTCCCGCAGAACTCTGGCGGCACTGTCTTTCAACCGATACATAAAAAAATCGCCGCCCAGTTTTCTGCGCTCACGCGTTTCGTTAAGCAAAAGCTCTGCGCCAGCAAAATCGACCTGATTCACACCCTTTGTGAGAAGTAACAAATTTTTCTGGTCTGGATAATGTTCCCGATACAGTCTGAACAATTCTCCAATATGGGAAACCGAACCAAAATAAATCGAATCTTCCAGTCGCAGAATTTTCAACTGCGGGCATTCCGGCAACGTAATTCCAGAGGTAAATTTTCGATTTTGTAATTCTGCATTCGGTACTCGAGGCATAATTCTGGGTCGAGAGGTTTTGCGTAAAAATATCATTAGCGACAATATAACGCCCAAAAGAATGGCAAATTCCAGTTTAAAAAATATGGTGCTTAGAAAGGTAACGCCCATAATCGCCGCTTCTTTTCGATCAGCGGTAAACAACAATTTAATTTGCTTGAAGTCAATTAATCGCCAGGCGACAAGTACCAGTAACGCTGCGACAGTCGCTTTTGGCAGGTATGCGGTTAACGGTGCAACCAACAAAATAAGTGGGATTAGCAATAACCCGGCGATAATTGCAGCCAGCGGCGTCCGTGCCCCGGCATCGTAATTTGCTCCACTTCGGTTAAATGAACCGGTGGCCACGTAAGATGAGAAAAAACTCCCTGCGATGTTGGATAAACCCTGTCCAAAAAACTCCTGATTTCCGGAAATAGGTTGGCCGGTTTTCATTCCGATTGAACGAGCAATTGAAACCGCTTCAGTGAGCGCAAAAAGCGTCATTGCTAAAGCCAGTGGTGCGAGCTGCTGCATGACATCAAGTGAAAAATCAGGGGATGAAAGAGGGGGTAGTTGACGAGGCAATGCACCGACCATGGCGATTCCCGTTTTTTCTTCACCAAAATACAAATTCAATCCAAAAGCCACCAGACTGCCAACAATCATTGCTGCAATCATTCCTGGAAACTTTGGCCACTTTTTACGTAATAAAATAACGACAACGACCGTCGAGAGGCTGACAATGGTTACCATTGGATGAAATGCGCTCCAGTGCTCCCATAAGTACATAACCGTCTCATAAAAGTGTTCCTTCACTGGGATTTCGAGTCCTAGCAATATCTTTAATTGCTTGGAAACGATCAATAGTGCGGCGCCGGCAGTAAAACCAACTATGACGGAGTGGGAAATAAAATTGACCAGCGTACCCAGTTTAAACATCCCCATCATGAACTGCGTCACGCCAACCATAAACGCGAGGGTGATTGCCAGTGAAATGTACTCCGCGCTACCGGGTTCCGCGATAACACTGAGCGAAGAAAACATCACCACTGACGCTGCCGTAGTCGGTCCTGAGACCAAATGCCAGGAGGAGCCGAATAGCGCAGCTATAATTGCCGGGACGATACTCGCATACAGCCCATACTCAGGCGGCATTCCGGCTATGGTTGCAAATGCGACACCCTGGGGAAACACGATAGCCGCACCCGTTAAACCCGCCAGCGCATCTGCGCGAACACTATCTTTGGACAGGTTTCGACCCCATCGGAGAAATGGAAATAGTCGCGAAAAGCTAAAATAAAAGTTCAATATAACTCCGTTACAATTCCTTTATATCGATTCCAGAGAAAGATATCTGGAATCTCGAAAATTTAATTGAAACACCGCTTTTTTACGGGCTGCGTTAACGATTTTGGGAGCGCGTATTGAACCAGATCAATATGTCATTCACAACTATTTTTCAAAGCTTCAAAATTAAATTTTATCCACCAATTTTGCACCGGTTTACTGTCAATCCACGCGACTCTAATAACGAAAGCAAACCTTCATCACCCACCAGATGGAGCGCACCGACCCAAACCATTTCCACTTCATCAGAATCGAGTATTTGTTCTATTTTGAGGATCCACTTTTCATTCCTGTTAACCGCCAAATCTTCATATGCGCGTGGAAAATTGGATTGCAGCTGGTCCAGTGACAACGGCTCCAAAGACTGCCCGTCACCTTAACTCTGTTTTTTAAGTGCAAATTAGGCCTTCCCGTGGCGGATTTAGTATTTGGTCAAATATGGTCGCTGAGTTATCATTTGGCCGTCATTCAATCTGGCTGTTCAACACCACACATATTATTCGTACCGAGAGACTTTACAAACATGAGACAGTACAACACCGCAGAATTACAGGAAGCTGATCGCAAGCATCACTACCACCCGTTCACCGATCACGGCGATATGTGGAAGAAGGGAGCTCGAATCATCACAGGTGCAGAAAACGTCTATGTATACGATAGTGACAACAAAAAGTATCTGGACGGTATGTCGGGGCTATGGTGTGTAAATATTGGCTACGGCCGCCATGAACTCGCCGAGGTTGCGAAGCTGCAAATGGAACAGCTCCCATACTACAACAGCTTTTTTCAGACTGCACAGCTACCCGCGGTCGAGCTTGCGGAAATGCTCGCTGAAGTTACCCCGGACAATTTAAATCGCGCCTTCTTTGGGTGTTCTGGCTCAGATGGTAACGACACCGTATTGCGTTTGGTTCGCCACTACTGGGCAGCATTAGGTCACGAAAACAAAAATATCGTCATCAGTCGGGTAAATGCCTATCATGGCAGTACCATGGCTGGGGGCAGTCTCGGCGGTATGAAAGGAATCCACGCTCAGGGCGGACTACCCATTCCGAATATCGAACACATCGATCAGCCTTATTATTATCGCGAAGGCGGTGATATGAGCCTCGAAGAGTTTGGGTTGCAACGTGCTCGGGCACTGGAAGAGAAAATTCTCGAACTGGGAGCAGACCGTGTAGCCGCTTTTATCGGTGAGCCAATCCAGGGTGCCGGCGGCGTTATCATTCCTCCGGATAATTACTGGCCGGAGATTAATCGAATTTGCCAGAAGTATGATGTGCTGCTTTGTGCAGATGAAGTCATCTGCGGATTTGGGCGAACAGGCGAATGGTTCGGTTCTGACAAGTATGGAATTGAAGCCGATCTCATGACAATGGCTAAAGGGCTTTCATCAGGTTATCAACCCATTGGTGCGGTGATGATTTCAGACAAGGTGTCAGAAGGTCTGGACAAACTCGGCGGTGAATTCACCCACGGCTACACTTATTCAGGGCACCCGGTTGCCTGTGCCGTTGCATTGAAAAACCTGCAAATCATGCGCGACGAAAAAATCATTGAAAATGCTCGGGCGAACACTATGGACTATTTACAATCCAGAATTGCACGACTGGGAGATCATCCGCTGGTTGGGGAAGCAAGGGGCACCGGATTTGTTGGCGCGATAGAACTGGTTAAAAACAAGGAAACCAAAGAAAAATTTGATGATAATGGAACCGCTGGCTCGACCTGCAGAGATATCGCTGCCGACAATGGATTAATCATGCGTGCTGTGGAGGATTCGATGATTCTTTGTCCACCGCTAGTGATTTCCAAAACGCAAATCGATGAATTGTATGAAAAGGCAACAAACAGCCTTGATGCTGCGCTAGAAAAATTGGCATAGACTGAAACTGACTCTGGATTCAGCTCTGTTTAACTCAATCTATTCTGATATGTCTTCAGCGGAAACTTTAGCCGTAGACAACGGATCAATAAAGGATATCAATGGGATATCGCATATATATTATGATGGATACTGGATTCGTTATTACGAGCCGCCAGCAGAATCCCTATCTGCTAAAAAAGTCCTCCTGGACGCGCTGACCCGTAGAACGTTTCACCACACAGAACCTGGAATTAATACGCCGGGAGACAAACTGGAAGAAGTTCGGTCCGCTTACGAGAATGAGCAGGACCCTCAACGTAAGCGCGTGAATGCTGCGATGCTTGCCGGGGCACTATTTAACCGTGCTACAGACATCTTTACCACTATCGTAGATCTGGAAGAGCGAGGGATAAAAGTGACCCGGGATGATGATCTAATGAAGCAGTGTTCCCGCTGTTTGTCCGAAGCATTGTCACTCAGTGGAAATGTAAAGCATTACAGTGGCGAAGAAGGTGTTGACGAACTCTGGGGGGAACCGGTAAAGGTTTTCACCATGTCCATAGGCGATTATTACTGCAGCCGTTATAGAAAAATCGCCCAGGCAATGCGAGAGCTCGACCATATTGGAGACATCATCAATCAAACGCTATGCTCACTGGAATGGTTTGCCAAAGCCAAGCCTCTGGTTGATGACTACATATTAATCGCGAGAAACGAAAGTGAAATACTACGCGGTGACCCAGATTATTTGACCATCTGGCCTGAATTTGTCGCTGACGGTGAGAAACTGCTGGACTTTCGTGCATCCATACCAAACAAAGCCAGCAATGGTCTTGAAAGACATATAAAACGCGGCACCAAACTACTTCAGTCGGGTAAAGATCTGATCAGCTGGATCGCCAATGTCAGAGTACCCATGCCGGTGAGTACGCAACACTATTTGGACAAGTGCGCTGACTACCGCAAAAAAACCGCGAAGTATAGCTAAAATAAAAACACCGTAAGGAAGAGTAAAACCTCGAAAGTTTAGCGGTTTCAAAAGTTTACTTTTTTAATCGCTATCATCCGCTTTCATTGTCAGCTCGGTAGTATTACCCGACAAACTATTTATATATCAAATAATATGATTAAATCTATTAATTTTTAATATAATAAAAACTGCTTTATTATCCAGCGACCAATGAACAAGCTGAGCTATCCAAATTGACTGAATCAACATCGCTGAAAGCCACAGGTTTTAGCTCCATGCATATTGATGCTGGCGCGAAAATGGTGCCGTTCGCCGGCTACAACATGCCGGTCCAATACCCCGCCGGGATTATTAAAGAACATCAGCACAGCCGAGAAAAAGCCGGATTGTTTGACGTTTCTCACATGGGTCAGATTAGTCTCCGTGGCACAGATGCAGCGCAAAAGCTCGAAAGACTGGTACCGGTAGATATTCTGGGGCTGGGAGCGGGTAAACAACGATATGCCCTGTTTCTTAACGAACACGGCTGTGTACTAGATGATTTGATGATCGCTAAAATCAGCGATGATCATTTGGCTTTAGTCGTCAATGCCGCGTGTAAAGAGGCTGATTTCGAACACTTAAAGTCATCCCTTGGGGCGGAGCTTGAAATTGAGATGCATACCGATAGAAGCCTGCTTGCACTTCAGGGGCCAACCGCAAAATCTGTCCTGGCGCGTCTCGGAAATGATTTGTCAGATATGAATTTCATGGCTGTCAGATCGCTAACTATTGGCGGAATTCAATGTGGTGTTACACGGTCTGGGTATACCGGAGAAGACGGTTTTGAAATCTCTATTGATAATCAGAATGCGGCCAGTCTTGCGGAATTATTGCTTAAGGACGATGATGTTGAATGGGTTGGATTAGGTGCTCGTGACTCATTAAGACTGGAAGCCGGTCTTTGTCTGTACGGTCACGACATGGATGAACAAACCAGCCCCATTGAGGCTGGTTTGAGTTGGGCAATTTCAAAAGCGCGCCGACTGGATGGAGAAAGAAGCGGCGGATTTCCCGGAGCAGAAGTCATCTTGCCACAGATGCCGAGAAATGTTGACAAATTGCTGGTTGGTTTACAACCGCAAGGTCGTGCCCCGATACGTGAAGGCGCACTAATTGAAAATGCAGATGGCACAGAAGTGGGTGTCGTTACCAGTGGTGGCTTCAGTCCCAGTCTCGGAAAGCCGATTTGCATGGGATACGTAAACCAGGGATATTTTGATGAGTTTACTGAACTTAACGCAATCGTTAGAGATAAACGATTAGCCGTTGTAGTCACAAAATTACCGTTCGTTAAGAGACGATATTTTCGCCTGCCTTAACTGCGGCTTTTATGACTAACTTAAAATCACCCTGCTATAAAAATTCTGTATCAACCCCTTAATTACTCGAGGAAAAAAATGACTACCAAATACACTGAAGACCACGAATGGGCGAGACTTGAAGGCGATATTCTTGTGGTTGGAATTACCAGCTATGCTCAAGAACAGTTAGGCGAAGTCGTGTTCGTTGAATTGCCCGATGTGGACCGCGAACTGGATCAGGGCGAAGAAGCCGTGGTTATCGAGTCGGTCAAAGCCGCTGGAGAAATTAAATCGCCAATTGGCGGTACTGTGACTGAAGTCAACGAATCACTTACTGACTCACCAGAAAAAATAAATGAAGATCCCTCGGGAGACGGATGGGTATACAAAATCAAGCCTTCCGATTCCAGTGAGTTTGAAGGTTTGATGGATGACACCGCTTATCAGGCTTTGGTCGACTCTCTTTCCTGATTTCTTTTAAGAATCACTACACGCAATCATTAACCATCATTTTTAAAATATTACCATGCCAAGAGCTGACGATTTTACCACTCGACATATAGGTTCAAGCCCGGAGCAAATTGCCAAAATGCTCGAAACGCTGGAAGTGAATTCACTAGACCAACTGGTCGAACAGACCATACCGGAATCTATCCAAAGTAAAGCCGAATTCTCTTTACCAAGATCACTGGATGAGAATCGACTGAACAAGTTGAGCCGTCAGATCGCGTCAGATAATACTGCGGCAATTTCAATGATCGGTATGGGTTATTACGGTACGGTCACCCCGCCGGTGATTCGGCGAAATGTGATGGAAAACCCGGATTGGTATACCGCGTACACGCCTTACCAACCCGAGGTTAGTCAGGCAAGACTTGAGATTTTAATAACCTTCCAGCAAATGATCATCGATCTAACCGGAATGGAAATGGCGAATGCATCGATGCTTGACGAAGCCACTGCCGCCGCTGAGGCCATGCAAATGGCCTATCGGGTAACAAAAAACAAGTCGAATCGGGTTTTTATTGATCGAGAATGTTATCCACAAACCATTGCTGTCATACAAACCCGTGCCGAACCGATGGGAATTGAGGTGGTCGTTGGAGATTATGATAAAGATGCTCAGGGCGGCGATTACTTTGCTGGCGTCATTCAGTATCCAGCTTGCTCTGGTGAAGTACGCGACTATTCATCGACAATCGCAAATTTCAAAGAACAGGATACCATGATTATTATGGCGGCTGATCCGCTATCACTAACACTGTTAAAATCGCCGGGTGATCTTGGTGCAGATATCGTTGTAGGCAGCACTCAACGCTTTGGTGTACCCATGGGCTTCGGTGGTCCCCACGCCGCTTATATGGCTACGCATGAAAAATTCAAGCGCGCCCTGCCCGGCCGACTGATTGGCACTACCATTGATACCAACGGAAACCTTGCGTACCGCATGGCTTTGCAAACCAGAGAACAACATATTCGACGGGATAAAGCGACCAGCAACATTTGTACCTCTCAGGTATTACTTGCCGTGATGGCAACAGTTTATGCCATGTACCACGGCCCGGAAGGGCTAAGCCGTATCGCCAAAAGCATTAATCGAAATGCGCGCGCGCTATGCCACGAAATTCGCGACCTCGGTTTTGACGTTCTTTATGAAAATTTCTTCGATACCATCGTTGTAAAGAAACCGGGTCAGGCAAAACGAATTCGTGACAAAGCTGAACAAGCTCGATACAACCTTAGACTAATTGACGAAGATCACATTGGTATCAGCCTCGACGAAACCACAACACGCGAAAAGATTGTTGGTTTACTCGAAGTCTTTGAAGGCATTACCGCAGGGCAGGTAAAGGGCAATCTATTCGATATCGATCTCGATTCATCAATCCCTGCTTCTTTGCGGCGAGCAGATGATTTTCTCGAACACCCAATTTTCCATCGCTATCGATCTGAAACAGAATTCATGCGGTATTTGCGAAAAACCGCGAGCAAGGATATTACTCTGGCGCGTTCGATGATCCCCCTGGGTTCGTGCACCATGAAGCTGAACGCAGCCAGTGAGATGGAACCGATTTCAAATCCCCTATTCGCTCACATTCATCCGTTTGCACCGGCCAAACACACCCAGGGCTATCGCAGAATTATCAATCGGCTTGATTCAATGCTCTGCGAAATCACCGGATTCGATGGCTTTTCGTTCCAGCCAAATGCCGGTTCGCAGGGTGAATATACCGGTCTTTTGTGTATTCGAGCCTGGCATCGCTCCCACGGCGACGAACAACGCAACATTTGCCTGATCCCCTCCTCTGCCCACGGCACCAACCCCGCCAGTGCCATTATGGCGGGCATGAAAGTCGTCGTCGTCAAATGCGACAATGAAGGCAATATTGACATCAATGACTTCCGTGAAAAAGCCGAAGCCAATAAAGATGTACTGGCCGCAACCATGGTGACGTATCCATCCACCCACGGTGTATTCGAACAATCTATTCGCGAATTGTGCGAAATCATTCATGAAAACGGTGGACAGGTTTACATGGATGGTGCGAACATGAATGCCATGGTTGGAATATGCCGACCCGCTGAGATTGGCGCTGATGTAATGCATTTAAACCTGCATAAAACCTTTGCGATTCCCCACGGCGGCGGTGGTCCAGGCATGGGGCCGATTGGTGTAAAAAAACACTTGCAACCCTTTCTGCCGGATCATCCGGTGGTCAGTTCGAACCGCGGTGGTTCAAGTTCAGTGGGAACTGTAGCGGCAGCCCCGTGGGGTTCGCCGCTGATCCTGCCGATTTCCTGGGCCTATATGCGCCTCCTCGGTAAACACGGATTAAAGCGATCAACGCAGATTGCAATCCTCAACGCAAATTACATCGCAACTCGACTCGAGCCACATTATCCCGTTGTATACAAAGGCACGAATGGCCGCGTTGCACACGAATGTGTCATTAATTTGGCCCCCATCAAGGAAAGCTGCGGCGTTACCGTTGAAGATGTCGCCAAGCGCCTCGTGGACTATGGCTTCCATGCACCCACCATGTCATGGCCAGTGCCGGATTCACTGATGATTGAACCCACCGAGAGTGAATCGAAAGGAGAAATCGATCGCTTTTGTGATGCGATGATTCAGATTCGCGAGGAAATTGCAGAAATCGAAAATGGCAAGGAAACCCTGGAAAACAGCTTATTGACTAATGCACCACATGCCTATCATTTACTGGTGGAAGAAAAATGGGATCGGCCTTATAGTCGTGAACGTGCATTCTTCCCAACAAAAGAATGTCGCGACAATAAATTCTGGCCGCCAGTTGGACGAGTTGATAACGTTTACGGCGATAAAAACCTGGTCTGCACTTGCCCACCAATGTCTGAGTATATGTAGCAGGCAACCGAACCAAAACGGATTCTGATTTAAATTTATGCCAATCGATAAGCCGAAACCAGTCGTACAAGGCGAGAAACTCCGCGGTGCCGAAAAAATGGCGCGAATCCCGGTCAAGGTGGAAGTCCTTGCCCGGGAGCAATTGCTGAGAAAACCGAAATGGATTCGCGCCAGTTTTACCGGCACCAAGGCGGTGGCAGATTTAAAAAAGACCTTAAGATCCCAGGGCTTGCATACCGTTTGTGAAGAGGCAGCCTGCCCGAATCTGGGAGAATGCTTTGGTCATGGTACCGCCACTTTCATGATTATGGGTGATATCTGCACCCGACGCTGCCCGTTCTGCGATGTCGGGCATGGCCGACCAAACCCATTAGATCCTGATGAACCCATGAATCTCGCCGATACCGTCGCAGCAATGAAACTGAAATATGTTGTGATTACGTCAGTGGACCGCGATGACTTGCGTGATGGTGGTGCCGGGCATTTTATCGACTGCATTAAAGCGATCCGGGGGAAATGCCCTGCTACAAAAATTGAAGTTTTAACACCTGATTTCCGCGGCAGAATCGACGTTGCCGTGGATATCCTCGAATCGTCCCCGGCTGACGTTTTCAATCACAACCTGGAAACCGTTCCTCGGCTGTACAAAAAAGCACGACCCGGTTCTGATTACCCGTATTCGCTGAATCTTTTGCAAAGAGTCAAACAATCCCAGCCTGATGTTCCAACCAAGTCCGGAATTATGCTCGGTCTCGGCGAAATTCGGGAAGAAGTCATTCAGGTGATGGAAGATATGCGCCGTCACGATATCAACATGGTAACATTGGGGCAATACCTGCAGCCCAGCCGCCATCATTTGGCGGTGGAGAAATACTGGTCGCCGGAAGAATTCGATGAATTTCGCGATATTGGCGAGGCCATGGGTTTTGATAACGTCGCCTCGGGCCCAATGGTGAGATCTTCCTATCACGCCGATTTGCAAGCCAAGGCATCGATCTAATCCATATCCAGACCAGAATTCACCCCAAATTTCATCAATTCATATATATCAATTTGACAAAAAAATATCGGCAAATACCAATAAATCCGCCATTTTACTGTGGTCAGACCACACCGGTTGATATACAATTTGCTGATACTGATCCGCAACAATATGCGAAGCTATGACTTTGCACGAACTTCGAGTCGGTATCATTAAACCACAACTCAAACAATAGAGGAGAAATCTAATGAGAGTTACTAAAACTGCAGCGTTCGCAGCTGCTATTTCACTTGCGGCGATGGGCGCTCAGGCGGGTACATTGGAAGATGTACAAGCTCGTGGCGAACTGAACTGCGTTGTTACAACTGGTCTGGCTGGTTTCGCAGCTCCCGATGAAAACGGCCGCTGGGAAGGCTTTGACGCAACTTTTTGCCGCGCAGTAGCTGCTGCGGTACTGGGTGACGGCGAAAAAGTAAAATTCGTTCCATCAACCGGTAAAACCCGTTTCACTCTGCTGAACTCAGGTGAAGGCGACATTCTGTTCCGTAACACAACAGAAACCATGAGCCGTGATGCGGATCTTAAACTGTCTTTCCTGCCGGTTAACTACTATGACGGTCAAGGCTTCCTGGTTCGTAACGAATTGGGTATTTCTTCTGCAATGGAACTGGACGGTGCATCTGTATGTATCCAGACTGGTACTACTACAGAGCTGAACCTCGCTGACTTTTTCCGTGCAAACAGCATGAGCTACGAGCCAGTAAACATCGAAACCAACGAAGAAGGTATCGCTAACTACTCTGGAAACCGTTGTGACGTATACACTACTGACGCATCTGGTCTGGCTTCAACTCGTGCTGCTCTAGATGATCCATCTGCGCACACTATCCTGCCAGAAATCATTTCCAAGGAACCTCTGGGTGGCGCAACTCGTCACGGCGATGACCAATGGACTGACATTGGTAAATGGGTTGTTAACGCCATTATCGTTGCTGAAGAACTCGGTGTAACTTCTGCTAACATCGGCGACATGTGTGGTGCAGCTGGTGACAACCCAAGCATTAACCGTCTGTGCGGTACTGAAGGCGATATGGGTGCAATGGTTGGTCTTGACGCACAATGGGCTGTTCGTGCGATTTCTGTTGGTGGTAACTACGCTGAAATCTTCGACGCAAACATCGGCCCTGATACCCCTCTTGCTCTGGAACGCGGCCTGAACGCTTCCTGGAGAGATGGCGGCATCCTTTATGCAGCACCAATTCGATAATCGATTTATTCGTTAATCGAATGATGTAACGGAAAGTGGGGCGTATCTCCTAGCGAGAGCGCCCCAATTTTTTTACCCTAAAGTAGCCGCTGTTTTGAGTTTGGCTATTAGCAGTATAAAAATAATAGGTTAAAAGATGTCGGTCCGAACAGTATCGCGTTTGCCTGACAAACTGATAACCGAACAAACATCAATATCTATAAGTTTAGTTAATACGTTGGAGCAATCAGCTGGCACAATTCTCTAAATGGTCAAAAAATTATGAGCGAAGCAGCCATACCTGAAAGAAACGCGTTATCGCGTCTCTGGAATGATAAGCAAGCCCGGTCAGTTATAGTGCAAATCATTGCCACTGTCCTGATTTTTGGGTTTTTCGCCTATATCATTCGTAATGCGGTCGTTAACCTCGAAGCCATTGGAAAAGGATTTAGTTATAAATTCTTAACCCAGCCTTCCAGTTACGACATCAATCAGCACTTCATCGAGTACACCTCAAGATCGACCCATTTTCGGGCGATGCTTGTTGGAATTCTGAACACATTACTCGTTGCGGTTTGCGGAATCCTCTTGTCAACCATCGTTGGGTTTTTGCTCGGTGTTTTAAGGCTTTCAAAAAACTGGCTGACGAATAAATTAGCATACGTGTACATTGAATATGTGCGAAATGTACCGGTACTGCTACATATTCTATTAGTACACGGCATCATCGTCCATTCACTTCCCATCCCCAAACAAGCGATCAATTTTGGCGATGGTGCATTCCTGACCAATCGCGGGCTATTCTTACCCAAACCGGAATTCGAAGCGTTATTCTGGGTGGTATTCGGATTGGGTGTAGCTGGCATTATTTTTATGCTCTGGTTCAAAGGGTATGCCCAAAAAGTACAGGACGAAACCGGGCACCACTATCCCGTATTCTGGATTGGGTTGGGCGCTATTATTGGCATTCCATTTATTGTTTATTTTATTCTGGGAAGCCCTATCGTTTGGAACATTCCCGAGCTTAAGGGATTTAATTTCAAGGGAGGAATGGTAATTCGACCTGAATTCATTGCCCTTTGGCTTGCACTTTCCGGCTATACAGCAGCCTTTATTGGAGAGATTGTAAGAGCGGGGATTGTCGCTGTTAGCTATGGCCAAACGGAAGCGGCATCTGCATTGGGAATCAGTCGAGGACGGACACTCAATTTAGTGGTTATTCCACAAGCGTTGCGTATCATTGTTCCCCCACTAACAAGTCAATATCTGAATATTACGAAAAACTCATCTCTGGCTGTGGCCATCGGTTACATGGATATCGTTGCCACGATAGGCGGCATTTCTTTGAATCAGACCGGTCGAGAAATGGAATGTATGATTATCGTTCTAATGCTGTATCTCGTTTTATCGCTACTCATTTCTGCTGCGATGAACTGGTACAACAACAGAATAAAACTGGTTGAGCGGTAGGAGAACCATAATGACTGAACAAACTTACAAAGCTGGCGAACATCCGGATTTACCGCCACCCTCCAACACCATCGGGCCGATTGCGTGGGTTAGAGAGAATCTTCTTTCATCTCCTGCAAACATTATTATGACAATATTGTCTGCGTGGTTACTTTACAAAGTAGTCCCACCTGTGGTTGACTGGTTGTTTCTGGATGCCGCATTTACTGGCGAAAACCGGGATGATTGTCGTGCACAAGCAGGTGGCGCGTGTTGGGCATTTATAGGAGAAAGATTGAAACTGTTTACATACGGTTTTTATCCGATTGAAGAGCGATGGCGAGTCAATTTATCTTTTGTATTGCTCATTGTTGCTTTAGTTCCCGTACTTTGGGACAAAGTCCCCATGCGAAAAATGGGCATGTACTTCACTTGTCTGTTCCCATTTATTGCGAGCTGGCTGTTGCTTGGCGGTTTTGGACTGGAACCGGTTGAAACCTATAAATTTGGCGGTTTCATGCTGACATTGGTAATTGGTGTGACTGGTATCGCATTTTCGTTACCCATAGGGATTTTACTCGCACTCGGTCGTCAGTCGCAGCTACCCATCATTCGGATTTTTTCTGTTGGATTTATCGAATTCATCAGAGGCGTTCCGCTGATCACACTGCTGTTCGTTGCATCAACCATGTTGAATTACTTTTTACCTAAAGGCACAACATTTGATTTGTTGCTTCGAGTACTTATCATGGTAACGTTTTTTGCATCTGCATACATGGCAGAAGTCATCCGCGGTGGATTGCAGGCGATCCCCAAAGGGCAATTCGAAGCCGCCGACGCAATGGGTTTGAAGTATTGGCCAGCAATGCGATTAATCGTACTTCCGCAAGCGTTAAAAATCTCAATACCCGGTATTGTAAATACTTTTATTGGTCTTTATAAAGATACCACCCTGGTAGTCATTATCGGATTGCTCGATCCCCTGGGTATTGGCCGTGCATCATTGGCAGATACAAAATGGACCGGGCTTTCTAACGAAGTATATCTGTTCGTTGCAATTTTCTTCTTCGTTTCGTGCTTTTTCATGGCGCGCTATTCGTTATATCTGGAAAACAAATTGCAAACAGGTCACAAGCGATAAAGCGCAGACCCAGAACTAATAATTTATTACGGTAAATAAACATGACAGAACAATCACAAAACCTGGCAAATGACGGCTTCGCCGTTGCCATTCGTGGCATGCACAAATGGTATGGCCAATTCCATGTCTTGAAAGACATCAACCTGAACGTGGCAAGAGGCGAGAAAATTGTAATTTGCGGTCCATCAGGATCGGGTAAATCGACGATGATTCGCTGTATCAACAGACTCGAAGAACATCAACAAGGCGATATCATTGTTGACGGCACTGAACTAACGAATGACCTGAAAAATATTGAAGCAGTGCGTCGTGAAGTCGGCATGGTGTTCCAGCACTTCAATTTGTTTCCCCATCTGACCGTTTTGGAAAACTGTACGCTCGCACCAATCTGGGTACGCAAAACACCTAGAGCAGAAGCCGAGGCAATTGCAATGCAATATCTGGAGCGTGTGAAAATACCAGAACAGGCAAGCAAGTATCCAGGGCAGCTATCTGGCGGTCAGCAACAGCGAGTCGCCATTGCCAGATCACTGTGTATGAAGCCCAGAATCATGCTGTTTGACGAGCCTACATCAGCCCTTGATCCTGAAATGATTAAGGAAGTACTAGACGTAATGATTGAGCTCGCAGGCGAAGGCATTACCATGCTTTGCGTAACGCATGAAATGGGATTTGCAAAAACAGTTGCCGACAGAGTTATCTTCATGGATGGTGGTGAAATTATTGAAGAAAACAATCCAAATGAATTCTTCGACAATCCTCAGCACGATAGAACAAAACTGTTCCTGAGCCAAATTCTGAATCATTAAATTTCACCTGTGTTATTAGAAGGGAAAGTGAGAAATCAGTTTCCCTTTTTTATGGTGTGTCCCGATTAACCAGTTCCTGATGATTTGCCTTTAGCGAATCAATCATCCAACGTAGTTGCACCGTAGTATTTCCACATTAACAACGCCACAGCCGAGCGATGAGGCGACCATCGCAGGCTAAATTCGTCTACTTCATTATAGTCAGGACGAGTTGGTAGATTCGCATAACGCTGTATCGCAACCTGCAACGCCAAATCCTGTGCAGGATAAAAGTTTCGGCGGCCGAGAGAAAACATCGCATAGATTTCTGCCGACCACACGCCAATGCCCCGTATCGAAGTCAGTGATTTGATAATTTCGGAATCGGAATACGTACACATCGCTTCCAGGTTCAACTCACCTGAAAGAATCATACTTGCCAGACTCCTCACATACTCCAGCTTGCGTGCAGACAACCCGCATTCCCGAAGCGCTTCACTTTCAAGGGATATAATTTTTCCTGCACTGACGTTTTCGTTGCATGCCAGCTCTATTCGCCGCCAGATCGCTGCCGCCGACTGGGTTGAAAGCATTTGTGAGTTAATTACCTTAGCTAAGGCCGAGAATCCGGGCAGTGTCTTGCGCGCAACAGGATAACCAACCAGATCGACTATACGAGACAAGTCGGGATCAAGCTTAATCGCTTTGCCTAATTCTGATTTAACCGAAAAATACTTAATATTCGGTAATGGGGATTTCATCGTTTCAACCACGTTTTTGATTTAGAATATGCCACAGTTTTCCGATTCACGTATTTTAACCGCTGAATCATGATATTAACTTACTATAAAATTTTGCCATGCGCGTATTGATCATTGAAGACGACGAAGCTACAGCCGCATACATTCAAAAAGGGCTGGTTGAAGGTGGACACACCGCGGATATTGCGACACGCGGTGATACCGGATTGTCCCGGGCCCAGGAAGATAATTTTCACGCACTTATCGTTGACCGCATGCTCCCTGCCGTGGACGGACTAACCGTGGTTTCACAGCTAAGAGAAAGCGGCAACCAAACCCCTGCACTCATTCTGAGTGCATTAGGTGATGTAGATGATCGGGTTGAAGGTTTGAAAGCCGGAGGCGACGACTATCTCACCAAGCCGTTCGCGTTTTCCGAGCTTCTGGCAAGACTTGAAGCCCTGGCGAGACGGACCACTGCCGAATCACAGGAAACGGTATTAGTGGCCGGAGATTTAGTAATGGATTTACTCGGGCGAGAAGTCAAACGTGCAGATACCGTAATCGATCTTCAGCCAAGAGAATTTCGATTGCTGGAATATTTGATGCGTCACAGTAATCAGGTGGTAACAAGAACCATGTTGCTTGAAAACGTCTGGGACTACAATTTTGATCCACAAACCAATGTGATCGATGTTCATATCAGTCGATTACGCGGAAAAATTGACAAAAATTTTGACACGACAATGTTAAATACCGTGCGCGGAGCGGGATACATTTTACGTGCAACAAAGGCGTAGCCTATTCCACAGCTATACACTGAGGCTGGCGTTACTCTACGCCTTGATCTTCAGCACGTCTACGCTATTCCTGTTTTACTTCTTTTACGTTTTCACCGCGTCTTACATGACGCAGCAAATGGACAGCACTATCCAGGCTGAAATTCAGGGATTGGCAGAACGCTACGATCAGGAGGGCCTGCAAGGCCTCACCGAACTCATTGCCGAACGTGTGAATCGTCAACAGGCAACAGGCAATTCAATTTACCTGCTCACCACATTTACACTCCAGCCACTCGTGGGAAATCTGGACCGATGGCCGAAAAATGCCTCTATCAACAATGACTGGATCGAGTTTTTACTGGAGATAAACGAACAAACCAATGAAACGCATCTGGCTCGTGCGAAAATTTTCCAACTGCCCGGGAAATACGGATTACTGGTTGGAAGGGATGTTCATCAGCTCACCGAGGCAAAACGCCGGATTGTTCAGGCACTGACCTGGGGGCTTGCGATAATGGTGCTGCTGGCATTTTTAGGTGGATTGGTGTTGAGCAGAAGAACGGTGCGTAAAATCGAGCGTATCAACCAGACAACGCAAAGTATTATGTCTGGAGATCTTTCCAGACGCGTTCCGGTAACCGGTCGAAATGATGACTTCGACCAGGTTGCTGACAACCTGAATCAAATGCTTGATCGAATCCAGATGTTGATGGAAGACATCCGGCGAGTATCAGACAACATAGCCCATGACTTGCGAACACCTCTGGCCAGGCTCCGCCAGCATCTTGAAGAGGCACGCCTGGAGGAAGACCCCACATCAAAATCTGCTTTAAATCTGGAACAATCGATCAAGGAAGCAGATTCATTACTCGCCACCTTTAACGCACTTTTACGTATAGCGAGAATCGAAGCCGGTCAGGTTAGGGCCGGATTTAGCGAAGTTGACTTTTATGTTCTGCTGGAGGATATCGTCGAATTTTACGAGCCTTTGGTAGAAGAAAAAGATCAGCATCTTGAAACCACATTAGATGCCAATACTACATCCCATGGTGATCGGGATTTATTATTTCAGGCGTTTGCTAACATCCTTGAAAATGCCATCAAATACACGCCGAATAAAGGCAATCTTTCAGTGTCACTAATTAAACTGAATACAGAAATTGTAATTACAATTGCAGATAATGGGCCCGGCATACCGGCTACTGAAAGAGACAAAGTATTTCGGCGATTTTACCGACTTGACCAAAGCCGCAGCAGCAGCGGGAATGGTTTGGGTTTAAGCATGGTTTCGGCAGTAATTGCGTTGCACAATGGCAACATCACGCTGGAAGACAATATTCCAGGACTTCGAACGATTATTCAACTTCCGATCAACGCTGGAAACTAAATCACGAATCTCTATTTGTGTTACTCAATTCTGATCAGCGCACCCTTGGTCTGGTCAGATGATGACTGCTCACTGTCCTGAGATGGAAAAACCATATCACCATCGTCGTCAGACTGTTCGGGCGAACTAACGGGAAGCTTAAAAAGTTCGGCTAATTCATCCGTGTCAATCTTCGACAGCTGAGACAACGCGGCTATGCCCAGTCCAATAATAATAAACAGGCACAAAAAGAACTTTAAAACAAAGGTTCGCTTTTTCTTTTTCTTCGTATAACGTTTCCCCTTTAGCTTAATTGATCCCGGAACTGCCGGTATCTCGCTTAGTTTTTCCGGCTCCAGGGTAACTTTAGCGATAACATCATCCGGATTCAGCCGTAATACACTGGCATAGGATCGAATATACCCTTTAACAAATGTGTAACCGGGTAAATTAGAATAATCATCCTGTTCCAGAGCCCGTATCGTATCAACACTAAGGTTGAGATTCTCCGCGACATCTTCAATGGTTAAATCCCATCCTTTGCGAGCCGAAGAAAGAATTTGCCCGGCGGTCTCCGACGGGCAAAGAGGTTGTGGTTCTGGATGAATTTGTTCTGAACCAACCATTCTAAATAGTTAACATCCTCGTCTGGCGGGGCACTGTATCATAGTTTGCACCGCAATTCCCCGGACGACAATCAATCCGGGGAATAGTCAGACTTTCAGGATTACTCAGACGTTTCCAAAGCCTTCATGCTAAGTCGAACACGGCCCTGCTTATCAACTTCAAGGACCTTCACTTTAACCTGATCACCTTCTTTAAGCACATCGCTCACTTGATTTACCCGCTCATTTGAGATTTGGGAGATATGAACCAGACCATCGCGTCCGGGTAAAATATTAACAAATGCACCGAAATCCATTAAACGCACAACTTTACCTTCGTAAACAGCGTCTACTTCTACTTCAGCCGTAATCTGCTCAATTCGGCGAATCGCTTCCTTGGCAGCAGCGTTATCAGTCGAGGCAATTTTAATGGTACCGTCGTCGTCAATATCGATATTCACTCCTGTCTCTTCTGACAGCGCACGAATGACCGCACCGCCTTTTCCGATAACATCGCGAATTTTTTCAGGATTAATACTGATCGTGGTAATACGCGGAGCAAATTCTGACATTTCTTCGCGAGGAGTAGAAATCGCCTTATTCATCTCATCGAGAATATAAATACGGCCAGCTTTCGCCTGCTCAAGTGCTTTTTCCATGATCTCTCGGGTAATACCGTCGATTTTGATGTCCATCTGCAGCGCAGTAACACCTTCACTAGTCCCTGCGACTTTAAAATCCATGTCACCAAGGTGATCTTCATCACCAAGAATATCGGTTAAGACTGCAAAGTCATCGCCTTCTTTTATCAAACCCATGGCAACACCGGCAACTGGGGCCTTGGTTGTTACGCCGGCATCCATTAGCGCCAAACTGGTGCCGCATACACTAGCCATTGAGCTGGAGCCGTTAGATTCAGTAATTTCTGAGACCACACGAATAGTGTAAGGAAAATCTTCCTGAGATGGGATAACCGCTTTAATTCCACGCTTGGCCAAACGCCCATGACCAATTTCTCGTCGTTTTGGCGTACCAACTCGACCGGTCTCACCAACACAGTAAGGCGGAAAGTTGTAGTGCAGCATAAATGCATCACGAAAATCGCCATCAATCGCATCGATCACTTGTGAATCACGTTCGGTACCCAGTGTTGCGACAACGATGGCCTGAGTTTCACCTCGGGTAAATTTCGCTGACCCGTGGGTTCTTGGAAGAACACCGGTTTCAATGCTTATCGGTCTAACCGTCTCTGTATCACGACCGTCGATTCGGGATTCACCCGCAATAATGCGACCACGAACGTATTGCTTTTCAAGCGATTTAATTTCAGCAGAAACTTCTGAAGAAATATCCACTTCGGTATCTTCAGGGCAGATTTCAGCTTTAATGCTGTCTTTAACTGCAGCCAAAGCAGTTTGCCGTTCAACTTTATCAGAGATTGCGTAGGCTTCAGCAATCTGATTACCGGCTAATTCCGCAACTCGATCTGCAATAGACGAGTCTTTTTCCGCAGGTTGCCAATCCCATCTTTCCTTGCCAGCTTCTTCGCCTAGTTCGCGCACTGCCTGAATCACAGCCTGAGATTGCTCATGGCCGTACATAACCGCACCAAGCATTTGCTCTTCACTGAGGATCTTCGCTTCAGATTCAACCATCAATACCGCTTCTTCAGTACCGGCAACAACCAAATTGAGATCCGAATCTTCCTCCAGCACAGTCTTTGTAGGATTGAGCACGTACTCACCATTGACGAATCCGACTCGTGCCGCACCTAAAGGACCGTTAAAAGGCAAGCCTGAAATCTGCAGTGCTGCAGATGTGCCGATTAATGCGACGATATCCGGATTAATTTCCGGATCGATGGACATGACGGTGGCAATAACCTGAACTTCATTCATAAAACCATCCGCAAACATTGGGCGGATAGGCCGATCGATTAGTCGGCAATTTAAAATGGCGTTTTCAGATGGGCGACCTTCTCGCTTAAAAAATCCACCTGGAATTTTTCCTGCTGCGTAGGTGCGTTCTTCAAATTCAACTGTTAGCGGGAAAAAAGCATGATTTCCCGCTTGCTTACGGCCTACAACCGTTACCATAACCACAGTATCGCCAATACTGGCGATGACAGCACCATCGGCTTGTCTCGCTGTAGCGCCTGTTTCCAGACGCACTTCTTGCTGACCGTACTGAAAGGTCTTTACTATTTTATTCAATTTTTGATTCTCCTAAAATTGGACGGGACGCGTTTTATTTACGCAGTCCGAGCTTGGCGATCAGCGCTCGATAACGCTCAATATCGCTATTCTTTAGATAACTCAACAATTTCCGGCGATGATTAACCAATCGCAGCAGTCCCTGTCGAGAATGATGATCGTGTATGTGGGTTTTAAAATGATCTGAAAGATCCTGGATACGCGCGGTCATAAGCGCGACTTGTACTTCAGGAGAACCTGTGTCTCCTTCTGAGCGCTGGTGTTCTTTAACAACAGCGGCTTTATCACTGGCAGTAAGAGCCATGATTTACCTCATAATTTAAGTTATTACCTGTGCCGAAGTAATGAAAAATACACAAAATCTCTCTAAAACCTCGATACACCGTATCCCCGGTTTGCAGGGTCGCGTATTCTATCTTCAGACCTGCATGACTACAAGCTAAATAGCGGGTTATTCCACCACTAATTGGCCATTGGCCATTAATCAAAAAATTAGCTTTTTCATCCGTTTAGAAGGACTTTTTCGTAGAAATCAGTATAATCTGTCGCCCCTAAATTCAAGTAAATACTAAAAAGCGCTTAAGATCATGCAACTCAACCGTGTTGGTTTCGTCGGATGGCGAGGAATGGTAGGTTCAGTACTTCTGCAAAGAATGCGCGAACAAAATGACTTTTCACTTATTAATGAAGCCATTTTCTACACCACGTCGCAAACTGGTCAACCTGGCCCTGAAATAAATGGTGAATCAAAGCCGCTGGAAGATGCGACTGATCTGGAAAGTCTGAAAACGCTTGACGTACTCGTAACCTGTCAGGGCGGAGATTATACCTCGGCAATCCACTCAGCTCTGCGAAACAGCGGTTGGAACGGATACTGGATTGACGCCGCTTCCACCTTAAGAATGGCAGAGCAGTCGACTATTATTCTTGACCCGGTAAACATGCCGGTGATTCAAGACGGGCTTAAGCAAGGTCAAAAAGACTTCATCGGAGGTAACTGTACAGTTGCATTGATGATGATGGCACTGGATGGACTTTTTAATGCCAATCAGATTGACTGGATGACAGTCGCCACCTATCAGGCGATCTCCGGTGGTGGCGCCCAGCAGATGCGTGAACTTATTGCACAGATGGGGCAAGTTAATGGTCGTGCTGCATCGCTAATTGAAAACGCCGGCAGCTCTATTCTCGATGTCGACAGTAATGTGATCGAATCCATGCGCTCTGCTGATCTGCAAACAACTGAGATTGGCTATCCATTGGCAGGTAATTTATTACCCTGGATCGACAAGGATATGGACTCTGGAACCAGTCGCGAAGAGTGGAAGGGTTCGGTGGAAACAAACAAGATTCTGGGGCGAAATGACTCTCCTATCCCGATCGAAAGCACCTGTATTCGGATCGGCACCATGCGCTGTCACAGTCAGGCATTCACCATTCAGATGAAACATGACTTGCCAATAGACGAAATCGAATCCATGCTTGATGAAGCCAATAACTGGGTTCAGACAATTCCGAATGAACGTCAACAGTCGTTAAATAAACTTACTCCAGCGGCGGTAACCGGAAAGCCGAATATCCCAATCGGCCGCATTCGAAAATTAAATATTGGTTCGGGTATGATCTCTGCATTTACCGTTGGCGACCAACTACTATGGGGAGCTGCAGAGCCGCTTCGCCGCATGCTAAGGATTCTTCACAACCATTGATTGAAGTACTGAACCCAATGGTTCTGACACTTGACGGATTCAGTGCGGGTTAATCTGAACGCGTACAATACGGGCTTCATCTGCCGTATTTCTACTTGGCAATATTGGTCTTACTGTGAAACTTAAATCCAAATTCGTCGGATTACAATCCGGGGCCTTTATCGCGCTTGTTTGCATCCCGTTATTGACTCAAGCTCAAACAACAGTTGCTGTTGAAAAGCTCTCCGAGATCAGCATTAGCGTAAACCGTTCGGTTCCGGCCGAAACGATAAGCTTGCGAGAATCTACCGTGGCCTCGCAATTGTCCAGCACCCTATCCCGTCTTCCACTAAAAATTGGGGATTCAGTTTCTACCAACCAGTTGATCGCCGAAATTGACTGCATTGATAACACGCTGGCTCTGGAACAGGCGCGTTCCGAAAAATCCGCTTTAACCGCGAATAAACTGCTGGCTACTCAACAACTGCAGCGCCTGCAGCAACTGCGTAAATCAAATAATGCCTCCGAAGAAGAAATCAATCAAAAAGAAGCCGAAGTAAATGTCGTTAAGTCCCGGATTGGTTCTCAGGATATCGCCATACGAACCGCTCAACGACAGGTCGACAAATGTTTTGTTGGCGCTCCGTTTTCAGGGGTTGTGACTGAAATTTTTAGCGAAGTCGGGAACTATGTAAAGCCGGGCAGTCCGATCGCTACAATTACCAATATTGTCGATGTCGAACTGAGCGCACAAATCGGAGACCCTGAAATTGATCAGATACCATTGAACAAACTGGTTTTTCTGTATCAAGGAGCGTCTTTTCCAGTAAAAGTCAGATCCATTCTAAAAGTCATCAATCCACTCTCGCAAAACCGCCATATACGACTGGAGTTTATTGAGAGGAAGCCTTTCCCAGGCTCCAATGGCCGCCTGCAATGGTCTTTGGCCGGTACCATACTACCGTCTGCCCTGCTACTAAAGCGAGCTCAGCAGTATGGTGTTTTTGTTGCGGCTGAGAATGACCAGGGCCAACTACAGGCCAATTTTGTTAGCATTGACGGTGCTAAGCCTGGGCAGCCTGCAGTCGTGTCGATAGCACCAGAGTCCCTAATTATCACTGATGGTCGATTTGGACTCGAGGATGGAGAACTGGTCGTTATTGAGAGCCTTCAATAGCTCGTCTGGGCTCCGAAACGCTGAAGATGTTTCAATCCATTCTTAAAAACCATGTTTTGGCCAATATCACCTTCCTGCTGGTATTGGTTATGGGAACCAGTGCTTATGTTTTCATGCCAAGAGAACAGGACCCCACAATCAACTTCAACTGGATTGATATCACGACAGTCTATCCCGGGGCTTCCACTCCGGATGTAGAGAAACAGGTCACCAATGTACTGGAAGATGCCATTCGAAAGGTATCTGATATCAAATTCGTCTCCAGTAACAGCAGAGACGGCATTTCGAATATCCTCGTTCGATTTGAAGATATCGGTTCAGATAATTTTGACAAACGCCTTGCCGACCTGCGCCGAGAAGTAGAAGGCGTAGAAGACGAGCTCGCAGATGCGGCATTGGACCCATTCATTTTTGAGATCACCACCGATAATGCCTTCCCGACTGCCACAGTTGTCATAAGCTCAGTTTCAGATGATGAAAATTTACGCCGTCAGGCAGCGCTCATCAAGCAAGATATCGAACAGCTTAAGGGGGTGGGGAAAATTCTCGAGAATGGCGTTTCAGACCCGGAAATTCATATCGTATTCGATCCAGACAAGCTTGAACAATACGCTATTAAGCCAACGGACTTATCAGAAACCATCCAGTTGTATTACCGGAACATTTCAGCCGGAACGGTAAACGTTGCAGACAATAACTGGGCAGTCAAAATTGACGGCAGCCGTTACGATTTACAGTATCTGGCGACAATTCCGATACTGACTGCAAATGGTGAGGTCCCGCTGCGCGAGGTTGCAAACGTAATACAAACCCGGGAACCTCCGCGTGAGCTGGTTCGATTCAATGGGCAGCCTTCGGTATTACTCGCCATCACCAAACAGGAAAAGCAGAATATATTGCAGCTAGTGGAGCGAATTGGAAATTTCATTGATGAGCGACAGGCAACGTATAGCAGAAACGGCATTACCGTAACGCTGGCGGACGATCAAACACAAATCACTCGGGATGCCCTGCGTGTCATGCAAACCAACGCATCAATCGGATTGTTTATGGTGTTCGTTGTCACCTGGTTATTTCTCGGTATACGGATCGCCCTACTCACTGGCATTGCCATCCCATTCATTCTCGCTGGCACCTTTTGGTTTCTGAGCACAATAGGGCAGACACTCAACGTCACCGTACTGTTAGGCATTGTCATCAGTCTTGGTATGTTGGTAGACGACGCAGTTGTTGTAGTCGAAGCAATTTATTATCGTTTGCAGCGTGGAGCGGAAACCATCACTGCTGCAACAGAAGGATTGTTCGAAGTCGTTACGCCGGTAACCACAGCAGTATTAACGACGATGGCCGCATTTTTACCACTCATGCTGCTGCCTGGTATCTTAGGGAAATTCATGCTGGCTATTCCGGTGGTCATTACCACCGCGCTGGCTATCAGTCTGGTGGAGGCTTACTGGCTTTTACCCGCACACATCGTCGCCGCCAAAATCAATTTTACGCAGCCTTCCAAAACCCAAAGATTGCGGCAGCGGTTACAACACAAGATTCGAATTACGTATGTTCGGCTGCTTGTTAAAGTAGTTCGGCGACCGCTAATCGCGCTTTCATCATTGCTCGTGATATTCAGTTTGGCGCTATCTGCAGTGGCATTTGAGCGAATCAAGTTCGATTTTTTTGCACGTGATCCGATTCGAATATTTTATGTAAACGTGAAAATGCCTGCAGGCACAGGGCTTAGCCGGACGCTAGAGAAAGTCCTCGAAGTAGAAAATGCGGTAAAGAAAAACGTACTTGAAAACGAGGTTCGCTCAATTGTCAGTTATTCAGGGCAGTTGTTAACGAAAACGGAACCCCTGTTTGGTGACCAGTTCGGACAAATCCTTGTCTCGTTAAGCGCGAAAACCAAAGACAACCGATCTGTTGACGAAATGATAGCGTCAATGACAGAAGATGTGAGTGCAGTCCGTGGAATCGAGAAAACATCCTTTCTCAGAATTGCCGGGGGACCTCCGGCAACCAAAGATATTAACGTCAAGGTTCGAGGAGATGATCTCTTCGAGATTGCTGAAGCGACTGGGGCATTGAAACGATTCATGGCGAGCAAACCGGAATTTCGAGAGATTGCAGATGACAATCTCCCCGGACAGAATGCGATGAATCTCAAGATTAATAGCGCCGCCATTCAAAGAACGGGGATTAATCCCGGACAGATAAGCCAAACCTTGAAACTGCTGGTAGACGGAGAGATTGTGAGTGATCTCCGTCACCTTGGCGAAAAGGTTAACATCCGCTTGAAATCGGATATGCAGCTCGCACAAATCGATGAGTTGCTGGAATTTCGACTCCCTTCCCAAAATGGAGAATTGATTCCGCTGAAGCAACTTGTGACAACCGAGTTTACAAATACGCCAAATAGTATTCGACACTACAATTATCGACGCAATATCACTCTGAAAGCGGATATCGATAAAACCATTACAGACACAATTAAGGCAAACAACCTAATCAAGGAACACTGGCATACCATACGCAATGACTATCAAAACGTTGATCTGGACTTTAGCGGAATCCTGGATGACCTTGAAGAAAGTCTAAATGCCATCGGATTGTTGTTCTTGATGGGATTGGGCTTGATATACCTGATTCTCGGCACCCAGTTTCGCAGCTACTTTCAACCGCTTTTAATTATCGTTACCGTACCAATGGCCGCCACCGGCGTCATTTTTGGTTTACTGGTAAGCCGATATCCACTCAGTTTGTACACTCTCTATGGTGTCGTTGCCCTCGCCGGAATTGCAGTGAATGCCGCCATCGTATTGATTTCCACCGCCAACTCCAGAAAAGCATCGGGGATGAGTGTCACCAACAGCATTATTTTTGCATCAAGAAGGCGCGTGATCCCTATTCTAATTACTTCACTTACCACGATAGCCGGGTTGTTTTCATTGGCAACGGGTCTTGGCGGCCACTCCCTGCTCTGGGGTCCCGTCGCATCATCCATGGTTTGGGGCCTCACCGTGTCCACTATGCTGACACTATTTTACGTACCGTTGTTATACCGATTGTTTATTCGACCAAACACGGTAACCTAAAATCGAAAAACGGCTGAAAACCAGAACTGATCTACACCAAACGACCTAATTCTGCCTCTCTGAAATAATTTGTTACCTAATGAAAACTATACCAAATTTGAACAATTGCCATTAGATTCGGATTTTGTCGAGCAATCACCACGAATAATCATTTCAATTACATAATTTGATTGTCTGGACGCGACTTGATGCACAAGTAAGACGACAAGTTTGGTAATATCGCGCATCGTTTCGGTGCAAATAATTTAGACTCCGAAGCCGGCAATCCAACTGATATTTAGAAGTCGAACTTATAGGGTCAAAAATGAACCAGACGAAGCCATTCAGCGCAATGTTTGTCCAAACTGGTGGACCAAATTAAAACCAAATTCTGCGTTATCGCAAAAATCATATGAAAATTCTCATCGCTGACAGCTTCCCGGAATCTCATGCAGCAATGCTGCGAGACAATGGTCACGAACTCACCATTGATGCCGGGTTAGACCCCGAAACCCTTCCAGCTGCGATCGCAGATAACGAAGCACTTATCGTCCGCAGCACTAAAGTCAATGCCGACACCATGGACGCGGGATCTGCATTGAAACTGGTAATTAGAGCCGGCGCCGGAACCAATACGATCGACAAACCCCACGCCGCTGAAAATGGCATTCAGGTTTGTAACGTCCCTGGCGCCAACGCCATTGCCGTTGCCGAACTGGTAATGGGACTTATTTTATCCATTGACCGACACATTCCCCAGAACGTTTCGGATCTAAGAAACAACACCTGGAACAAGAAAAAATATTCACAGGCACAAGGGCTGTTTGGTCAAAGTATTGGTATTCTGGGATTGGGCGCTATTGGTCTTGCCGTTGCCGAGCGCGCTAATGCATTTGGCATGTCAGTATATGCCGTATCAAAAAGCGGGCGATCCGAACAAGCCGAACAACGGATTAGCAATGCCGGTATTCAACAGCTCCAGACACAGGACGAATTGCTGGCAGCATGTGACATTATCTCACTACATATGCCGGCAACCCCGGAAACAAGCGGCATAGTAAACGGTGACTTTCTTAGCAAAATGAAAGACGGTTCGGTGCTGGTAAATAGCTCTCGAGGGGAACTCGTCGACGAAACCGCTTTAATAGAAGCCATGGACAGTCGCGGAATTCGGGCAGGGCTTGATGTGTACAACAACGAACCTGGTGCCGGAGACAATCGTTTTGAATCCGCTTTGGCTACCCACCCGTCTGTCTGTGGTACACACCATATTGGTGCTTCTACTAACCAGGCACAGGCAGCTGTTTCCAACGGCGTACTCGCTGTTATCCAGTCGTATCTGGAAGGCAGCGCGATTAACTGCGTTAACTAATACCAATTTACGTCCATTACGATTTTTATCATACGAACTATTTCACCTAATTAAATACATCATGAGCAATAGAAAACACAACTTTAGCGCTGGACCCTGCACACTTCCTCTGGAAGCACTTGAAGAAGCTCAACAGGAGTTTGTTGATTATCAGGGCGCCGGAATGTCGCTTATCGAAATGAGCCACCGAGGCAAACATTTTGATGAAGTTGCCAATGAAGCAATGACTTTGTCGATGGCGGTATTCGAAGTACCAGACGACTTTAGCGTATTGTTCCTTCAGGGAGGTGCTATTCTGCAGTTTTCAATGATTCCGATGAACCTCATCAACCCGGGGCAAAAAGCAGCCTATGTGAATTCGGGAACCTGGGCGAAAGGCGCAATCACTGATGCCAAAGAATACGGCGAAATCTATACCGCCTGGGACGGGGAAAGTTGTAATTTCACCCGGATGCCAGGCACCGATGAACTGGCAATGCGGGATAACACCCGTTATCTGCATATCACAACGAACGAAACTATTGGTGGGATTCGTTTTGCAGAATGGCCTGAAGTCGATGTTCCACTGGTTGGAGATATGTCGTCCGAGTATATGGCAAGACCGCTGCCGTGGGATAAGTTTGATCTGGTTTACGGTGGTGCACAAAAAAACCTTGGGCCTGCCGGTATGTCTGTTGTCTTCATCCGCAAATCAATCCTTGAAAACTGTAATCAGAATATGGGTCGTTACTTGCGTTACGACATTCAGGAATCCAAAGGCTCCATGTTCAATACCCCTCCCGTGTTCCCGATTTACATGTTTGGAAAGGTATTGAAGTGGATGAAAAAAGAAGGCGGACTGTCAGCAATGGAGTCTCGTGCGGCTGAAAAAGCCTCTCTGCTTTACAGCGCGATTGACGACAGCAATGGCTACTACCACTGCCCTGTTGACACTGCATGCCGTTCGCATATGAACGTGGTTTTTCGTTTACCGAGCGAAGAACTAGAACAAAAGTTTCTAACGGAAGCGGGACAGGCAGATTTAATGAATCTTAAAGGCCATCGAAGTGTCGGTGGCTGCAGAGCCAGTATCTATAATGCGATGCCAAAAGAAAGTGTATCGGCACTAACCCGTTTTATGGCGGATTTTCAGGCAAACAACGGTTAAAGCGTCGAGAGTTCGATTATGCCCAGCATCAAATCATTTGAAGGATACCTGGTCGATGCGGACCGTGCAGAAGCAGTCGTTTCACCTGCTTACGATTCCGTTTCACCTGAGCAACGTCGGTTATTTGCCGAGACGCATCCGGATAATTTTTTGAACACCATGCGGTTGATGGAGGATTTTGCAGAGAATGAACGCCCTGACCAGCAAGGCCTTCTGCAATTCAATCGCGGTAATCTGGATCGACTGCTTGACAATGGCTCGTTTCAGAAATTACCGGGCGCATGCCTGTTCATATATCAGCTCGATACTGGCGAACATGTTCAAACTGGCGTAGTCTGCGAGGTGGCGGTTGAAGAATATGAAAATGGCTATCTGCGAAAACACGAAAATACACGTAGCGACAAAGAAGATCTGCTGGCCAATTACCAAAGAGTCGTGGGTGCCTCGTCCAGCCCGATCTGTCTGACCTATTCACAGGACGCCGGTATCGACGGTTTCGTAGAAAAGTTAATTGCTCAGCCAGCCGATCTTGAATTTGACTCTGAAGATCAGGTTCATCAAAAAGTGTGGTGTGTTGAAGATTCTGCAGATCAGGCGAAACTGCAAGAACTGTTTGCTGCGGTAAAAACGAGTTACCTCACCGATGGTCACCACCGTGCCGCATCCGGCAGGCGATATGCGGAAATTATGCGTGCCGAATCCGGAAATAACGGAGATGAGCCTTACAACCAACTACTTGTCGTATTATTTCCAGATAATCAATTAAACCTATTACCATTTCATCGCTGCGTGAAAGACATGAACGGATTGTCAGTTGAACAAATTATTGATCGACTCGACAGCTGTTTCATTGTGGACAAACCAGAAAACCAAACTTCATTCGAGTCTCAAAAACACGGCGAGTTTGGCATGTTTATCGACAACACCTGGTATCGACTTCAAGTCAAAGCCGAATGCGTCGATTCCGAAGATCCGGTGGCGTCACTGGATGTATCCATTCTGCAAAATCGGATACTCGATCCGATTCTGGGCATAAAGGATATGCGTAGTGATGAGCGTCTGGATTACGTTGCGGGTGTTAGCGGGGAACAGGGAATTCGCAACAAAGCCAGTGAAGGCTGGGCAGTTGTCTTCGCGTGTTACGCAACGTCTATCGAACAGCTAATGGACATCGCTGATGCGGATGGGCTAATGCCGCCGAAATCAACCTATTTCGACCCAAAACCAAGATCCGGAATATTTATTCGCCTGAAATAAATGCCCTTGCAGCGCGGTAATATATTCACCCGCAAAATTTTGGCAAAAGGATTTCCACGAATGAGGTAAAAGTTGGCGTATTGGTCATTTCTACTGGGAAATAGTGTTAAACCACTGACCCAATGTCACTCTGTCGTTTCCACTCAGATCCACAACAGTTTTGACATTCGAGAATCCATTGTCTGCAAACATTTCTCTCACCTGTCTGGATTGATCAAACCCATGTTCCAGTATTAACCAGCCAGCGCTATTCAAAAACGCATTCGCGCTGGAAATAATATTGCGAAGATCATCCAGCCCATCAGAGCCAGACTTCAAAGCCAGCAGCGGTTCAAATCGAACATCACCTGAAAGTAAATGGTGATCATCTTCCGCGATATACGGGGGGTTTGAGCATATAGCATCAAAACTCAATCCTGATAGCTGATCAAACCAGTCGCTTACAATCCATTGGATATTGTCAAAGCCGAGCTTTCCCTGATTACTGCGTGCAATATCCAACGCTTCAACTGAAATATCAGTGGCAGTAATGTTCCAAGTTGGTCTCTGCGACGCAAATGCGAGTGCAATCGCGCCACTCCCTGCTCCCAATTCAAGAATATGGTTTCCGGAATACGACTCCACTAACTTTAGCGTTTCTTCCACCAGTGTTTCAGTATCAGGTCGAGGAATAAGCACAGCATTATTTACCGTAATCGGCAGTGACCAAAACTCCCTTTCACCAACAATATAAGCCACCGGCTCTCCTCTCATTCTTCTGTCAATACAGAGGCGAAACTGATCTTCAAGTTCCGCGGAAATCTGACAGTCATCATGCGTAATCAGATAAGCAGCACTTACGCCAAGACTATGACACAGCAGCACCGTTACATCGATTTCGCTACTCGAATAGGTGTTTAGCTGACCCCTACCCCAACGTCGAAGAGAATCGATAGTTGTCGTGGTCGGATCCACGCAATACCCTAATCTTTTTGATCGTTTATTTCAGCCAGCAGGTTTGCCTGATGTTCGGAAATCAAAGGCTCAACAACCTGCCCGAGATCTCCAGACAAAACTTCATCGAGTTTATATAACGTTAAATTAATTCGATGATCGGTTACTCGGCCTTGTGGAAAATTATAGGTACGGATTCGTTCCGATCGATCTCCACTACCCACTAGAGATTTTCTGGTGCTAGCCTCAGCTTGCTGCTGCTCTTGAATCCGGGCTTCCAGCAATCGAGATTTCAGAACCGACATGGCACGCGCCCGATTTTTGTGTTGCGACCGCTCATCCTGACACTCAACTACCACCCCTGTGGGTAAGTGGGTAATTCGAATCGCCGAGTCCGTTTTATTTACATGCTGCCCTCCCGCTCCCGATGCGCGAAAGGTATCCACCCTGAGATCTGACGGATTGATATCGATTTCATCCATTTCATCCGCCTCCGGCATAACCGCCACCGTACAGGCTGAAGTATGTATACGGCCTTGGGATTCTGTTTCTGGAACCCGCTGAACACGATGTGCACCAGATTCAAATTTCAGTTTCGAATACGCACCCACACCTTCAATTCGGCTAATAATTTCCTTATAACCGCCGTGCTCACCTTCGCTCATACTCATTACCTCAACCCGCCAGCGCTTTGATTCAGCGAAGGTATTGTACATTTTGAACAAATCACCCGAAAATAATGCAGCTTCATCACCACCGGTTCCGGCGCGGATTTCGAGGAAAATATTTCTCGAATCATTGGGATCTTTCGGTATCAATAATTGCTGAATGGTTGCTTCGCATTCCAGCAAGCTCGACTCTATTTCCGGCAGCTCTTCCCTGGCCATTTCCCTAATCGATGTATCCGAGTCTGCCATCATCAATCGAGTCTCTGTGACTTCTTCAGTGAATTTTTCGTATTCGGTGAAAGATGCCACTATTGGCAGTATTTCCGACAACTCAATGGACATTTTTCGAAACTGATTTTGATCAGAAATGATTTCCGGATCGGACAACAGTACATTTAACTCTTCATGACGATCCACAACCTGTTGGAGTTTTTCTCGAGTTGATGGGTTCATGATGGGTTCATACAATTGTCCCGCAAATCATTACGAAGAAAAACAGGGAGTAGCCGCAGTGATCTTCAATATCATGTTCTGCAACAGCGGATAGTAATTCAGTCAATCTCTACTTCCTGATTATAGTTTGAACAACTTTTTTGCTGCCGAAATAATCGAAGCATTACCTTCAATATCAGCTTGCCGCAATACCTGGCTGGGTTGGTGTGCAACCTTGTTCGTAAGATCATGTGCAAATTGTTCCATTATTTTTTGTGGATCACCGCCACTCTCCAGCTTCTTTAACGCCTTATTTAGTTCAGACTGCTTTACTTCGTTGAGACCGTCCCGAAAAGATCGTATGACCGGAACAGAATCCAGTGATCTCATCCAGCGCATAAACTTTACCACCTGAAAGTCAATGATATTTTCCGCTTCTTCCGCAGCGCGAACGCGAAGTTCGCGATTCTCATCAACCAGGGATTTCAAATCATCAACGGTGTACAGATAAGCATCTTTCAGTTGACTGACTTCAGCCTCTACATCTCGGGGAACAGCCAGATCAAGGATAAAAATAGGCCTGTGCTTACGTTTTTTTAAGGCCGCTTCTATCGCACCTTTGCCAAGAATTGGTAAGGTGCTCGCGGTAGAGCTAACGACAATATCCGCGTTGACAAGCTGATCGGGAATTTGTGAGAGGGAAATGGCTTCACTGCCTGTCTCCGTTGCCAAACTCTGTGCTTTCTCAATGGATCGATTGGCAATGACGATATGTCCAACGTTATTTTGTTTCAAATGTCTGGCGACTAACTCGATGGTTTCGCCGGCACCAATCAACAACGCTGTTTGTTCAGAAAGGTGGCTAAATATATTCTTCGCCAGATTGACTCCGACATAGGCTACAGACACCGCATTCTCGCCAATAGTCGTATCAGTCCTAACCTGTTTTGCCACATTGAACGTATGCTGGAACAATCGATTTAAAACCTTTCCGGTGGCACCAAGATCTGTCGCCGTCTGAAATGCATTTTTCATTTGTCCGAGAATTTGCGGTTCACCCAGCACCATTGAATCCAGCCCCGACGCAACACGAAACGCATGTTTTACCGCTTCTTCGTTTGGATATTGATAGATACTGCCCTTAAGCTCGGACCGGGATAAACCACTATGATTTGAAAGCCAATCGAGTATATTGTCCTGAGCAGATGACTCCTGCCCACAATAGATTTCCGTTCGATTGCAGGTAGACAGAATGGCAGCCTCACTGGCACCAGCGGAACGTGTTAAGTCAACCAGCGCATGCGGCATCACATCTGGACCAAACGCCGCCTTCTCTCGAATATCGATGGAGGCCGTTTGATGATTCAAACCGATGGTGAGCAGATGCATTGTGTTAACAGAGGTTAGTATATATAGGCCAGAAAGCGCGGGTTCACGCGAAAAGCGAAAATCCATTTTGCGTAATTCAGGAGTTTATATTGTTCGCGGCCCGATTATAGTTTATTCAGGGAGAAATTCCCTGCACTGATAGCCTAAATATTGGTAGACTTTAGTTCTTACCAGCTAAATTAATCGGATTTCCCTCGTGCTTGAGCCAGCCAAGTCGCTCTGCAAACGCCATCTCCAGCCCACTCGGGGGATTTTTGCTATTGGCGTTTTGTTGATGATTAGTGGTTGTCAATCAACCACAGAAACGGCTCAACCAGCGGCTGATGTAAAAATTGAAGATCCAATACCAGAAGAAAACACCAAAGTTAGCGAGATATCAGAATTAACGCCGGATTTAATGTACGATTTACTGGTATCTGCTATCGCCCAACAACGAAATCAAAACAAAGTTGCGGTTGAATCGCTATCTCGCGCGGCTTACCAGTCCAGGCACCCTCGTATAGTGGCACAAGCTATGCGTCTGGCAATGCAATCCAACAATTTTCAGGAAGCGGTTGATCTCGCCAGGCTTTTGAATCAAATCGACCCCGAGAACTATCGAGTCACGCTTGCGCTCGCTCGGGCCCAGTTTGAACTGGATAACCAGACAGATGCACTAAGCCTGCTGATTGAGCTTGTTGCGGCACAACAACGGGATAATTTACACGTATTTCACGATGTCGCCGCGCTGATCTCCCAACAGTCTTCTAAGAACGGCAATGCGTTTATTCTAGCTTCGTATATTCAATTGGCTGACGCTTATGAGAATAATCTCGGGGTAAAAATGACAGGAACGATATTGGCGTTTAGACTTGAAAAACCAACTGAATTTCTCGATTTTGCAGAATCAAGCCTGATGCTGTCAGCCGACTGGGAGGCTCCCGCTATTCTCAAACTCACTTACCTGTCAGGGGTTGATACTGATGAAGCAAAGGCATTTGCTACGGAATACATCGCATCAAACCCTGAACAGGAAAGATTTCGCTTGCAGTACGCAAGAGTACTCATTCAGCTTGATGAACTGGATACCGCTCTCAGCGAACTAAACCAAATCACTGAACTCAACCCTGACTCCCGCGATACGCTGTATACCGCAGGAGTCGTTCATCTTGAACTGGAGCAGTATCCCGAGGCCCAACTCAGTTTTGAGCAATACTTCTCCATCGATGATTCTAACGATCAAGTTCGTATGTATCTTGCAGAACTCGAACGATTGGACAAAAACTACGATTCTGCGACACGATATCTCTATGGAATATCATCCGAACAATTCTACGTTGACGCACAAATCCAGATTGCCGAGATTATCGCAGAACGCGGAGAACTCAAGTCTGCGATAAAACATCTGGAGCAAATTGATGTTTACAGCGAAGAAGAGAATATCCGCATCATTTTGGAGCAAGACTACCTCTATAGAAAGCACGCAACACTTAGCGATGCGAAAGAGGCGCTGGATTTCGGACTCGAACGGTTCCCCAACAATACCGAACTGCTCTACAATCGTGGATTATTGGCTACACAAATGGAACTGCTTTCACTGCATGAATCTGACATGCGCCGGCTGATTGAAATCGAACCGGAGAACGCGCACGCATATAATGCACTTGGTTATACTCTGGCAGATAAGACTGACCGTCTGGATGAAGCCATCGCCTTGATTACCAAGGCGAATGATCTGCTGCCCGACAATCCATTCATTCTTGACAGTATGGGCTGGGTACATTTTCGACTCGGCAACAATTCTGAAGCGCTCAAGTTTCTAAAACAGGCGCTCGAAGGCCGACAGGATCCCGAAATCGCTGCTCATCTAGGGGAAGTTCTCTGGATCATTGGAAAACCAGAGGAAGCACGGGACATTTGGAACAAGGGGCAGCAGTGGGAACCGGAAAATTCTTTATTGTTAGATACAATTAAACGATTTTCAGATTCCCAGTCCAGCTACCAGCCTGGAATCGACACTCCAGAATTCTTTATTCCATTTACGTTAGATTCGGTGATAACAATTTGGGCGTAATTACATTCTTCAGCAATATTCGAAGACTCGGTTTCCTGATCATTCCTGCCCTATTCGTTGCCGGCTGCGCGACTACAGCGCCGACCTCGAACCGACTCACTTTGTGGAATATCCAACGAGCGCAAAATGAAAATATTTCTGCATGGGACTTGAACGGGAAAATTGGTGTTAAAACTGGTAAAAAAGGCGGCTCGGCAACGCTGAACTGGGACTATACACGGGACAGTCAAGCGATCGAGTTATACGGTCCATTTGGCGGTGGTCGAGTTCATATCAACGTGAATCCGGGATCTGCGCTACTCGAAGATACCAAAGGGCTCGAGATTCAAGGCCTATCCGCGCAAGATGTGTTATACGAAAGACTGGGCTGGCACGTTCCATTCGCCCAACTGGTGTATTGGTCACGCGGATTACCCGACGAGGATGCTAGAGAAATTGTAATTGATGATTTTGGCCGGCTACAGAGCCTGAAGCAGGGTATTTGGTTCGTTGAATACCAGGATTATCGCAATATCAGAAATTATATACTCCCTCGAAAGTTCACCATCAAGTCACTGCCGGGAACCATGGAAGTGTATGATGACGACGGTAACGATCTTGGCGACGATTTTAGTGTCAAAGTAATCTTAAAGCGCTGGCGGGAAATTGAAGCCGAATAGCTGCAAAAAAATGCAACTCCAGTCAGCGGCGAAAATAAATCTGTTCTTACACGTTATTGGACAGCGTAAAGATGGTTACCACAATCTGCAAACCGCATTTCAGTTTCTCAATATCTTCGATACGTTAATATTTGAAAAATCTGCCGGTAATCATATCCGTCGAATTGATCAACACGAATTCGAAATACCCGAAGAAGACCTTGTAATCAAAGCAGCCAACCGGTTACTAAAAGAAAACGGTATCTCGGCCATCGGGCTCGACATTACTTTGCGGAAAGTAATCCCTCCAGGGTCTGGAATGGGTGGCGGAAGCTCAAATGCAGCAACAACGTTGATTGGTCTGAACAGGTTGCTTAATCTTGGCAACAGCAAACAACAGCTCTTGAAAATTGCTTCGTCACTGGGCGCAGATGTAGCGGTATTTATTCATGGAAAATCCACCTGGGCGAGTGGTATTGGCGATCAATTTCTGGAGTTTACCCCGCCTGAACAATGGCTTTTGATTTGTGTTCCAAACATCAACGTACCGACTGCGGCAATTTTTAACCACCCTGATCTCTGTAGAAACCGCCCTTCCATAGACAGGCAGGAATTTCTCAATCATTCAACAAGCAATGATCTTCAGCCAATTACCAGAAAGCTGTTTGCTGAAGTTAATGATGCCATGAAAACATTGGAACAATTTGGCGAAACCAGAATGAACGGTAGTGGTTCGTCTATTTTCACCCTATGTGAATCCAGGGCGCATGCAAAGGATGTACAGGTACAATTACCCGGTGAGTACAAAACGTGGATAGCAAAAACCCAAAACCGGTTTTCTCCTTAAGATTACCGGTTGGATTATATGTGCTTTTAAAATTAGCAACGTGAATACTCCACCGGCTGAAAGCCGGTGGCTTCGGGTTACGGCTAAAAGCCGGATCGGTCCGCCGTTCGGCGGACTCAGGTCACGCTAAAATCATCGTCTGACTCGGGTGGTTTCTGCCTCTTAATGTAATCCGCCCATGCCGCGTCTGTGACGTTGCCGCTCGATACAACCCAATAGCCGCGACCCATAAATGTCTGGCTCCAGTAGCGCTTTTTTAGGCCCCCAAATTCGCTCAATAACTTATGCGAACTTCGACCCTTCAGATATTGCACCGCCGCGATACCGATATTTCGTTACCCAAACGATATGATATTTGCAGCCCCAGGCCGTATGGCTGCGACGTTTGTAGATTCCATACCCCCCAGTCTAACCTAAAACCAGAGCGATCCCATGCCGCCTAAAGGCGTGGGATTTACTGATCCCTTATCAGGGACTTTAAAATACCTAATTACCACTATAGATAAGTCGCTCTACCCCGTATATAATAACAGTCTATCTATTTAATTCATAAGGGGTATGTCATGGCGCGTAATAAGGTGCAATTCCAGAAAGGGGTTAGTTTGAACGATTTTATCAAACAGTACGGTACCGAAGACCAATGCTTCGATGCACTTTATGCTTGGCGGTGGCCCAAAGGGTTCCAGTGTCCGGCCTGTGGTCACGACAAGTGCTGCCAGCTGACCATCCGTAAACTTCAGCAGTGCAATCGCTGCAATCGCCAGACATCACTGACGGCTGGAACCATCTTTGAATCCACCAAACTACCGCTCACGCTATGGTTCCAGGGTATCTATCTGATTACACAGGACAAGAAAGGCATCTCGGCCATGAAACTGCATCGTCACCTGGGTATTTCCTACAATGCCGCCTGGCGAATGAAGCACAAGCTTATGCAGGTGATGATGGAGCGAGATCACAATAACAAACTATCCGGGTTGATTGAATTGGATGATGCTTACTTGGGCGGCGAGCGTAGCGGGTGCAAGCCGGGACGTGGTGCTGCCGGTAAGACGCCTTTTGTGGCGGCGGTGGAGACCACCGCCGATCATTGCCCTGTTCGGGTTAAGTTGTCGGTCGTAAAGGGTTTCCGCACAGAAGCGATTAAGTCATGGAGTCAGCAACATCTGACCGAGGGCAGTACCGTTATCTCCGATGGTTTAGCGTGCTTTAATGCCGTTGTCGAGGCAGGTTGCTTGCATGACAAGATGGTGTGCGGCGGTGGCAGAGCGTCTGTCGAAAAACCTGAGTTCTATTGGGTCAATACGATTCTGGGTAACTTAAAGAGTTCATTACGCAGTACCTATCATGCTATTCGACCTAAATATGCTCAGCGATACTTGTCGGAATTTCAGTATCGTTTCAATCGTCGTTTTGATTTGAACGACCTCATTCCCAGGCTTGCTTGCGCGGCACTCAGAACGCCACCGATGCCGGAAAACTTGCTGAAGATAGGCTTGGGTTAGATGGTAATTAGGTAAGATTATGATTTTTTCAAACGCACCCAAAGGTTATGTTTCCGTTGAGGCTTATGAAGAGCTGAAGCAGAAGAATGCACAAACGATAGCCCTGCTTGTGGCTCGCATTGAAGACCTTGAGCGTCGCCTCAGCTTGAACAGCAGCAACAGTAGCAAACCGCCTTCAAGCGACGGCCTACAGAAGCCCAAGGCTGAACCCAGAACCAAAAGTCTGCGGAGAAAATCCGGTAAAAAGTCAGGCGGGCAGAAAGGCCACAAGGGAAGCACCCTGTGCCAAACGGCAGATCCCGATCATGTTGAAGATCACTTTCCTTCTGTCTGCGGGCAATGTGGCACACCGCTGTCGCCATCAATGGCAGAGGATTACGCCGCACGACAGGTGTTTGACCTGCCCGAGCCACAACCCCTGGTGACAACGGAACACAGGGCACATGTCTGCCTTTGCGGCCACTGTGGGGAAACAACCAGGGCGGCGTTTCCTCTGGAAGTAAAGGCACCCGTGCAGTACGGGCCACGCATCGCCGGAGTGGCAACATATCTCCAATGCGCCCATTTCCTGCCGGAAGACAGACTGGCGCAAATAATGGCCGATTTGTTCAATGCCCCTTTGGTTCCTGCCACTGTGGCCGCCATGAACCGCAAAGCATCAGAGCGGCTCAAGGGGGTTGCTTCTCCCCTGCAGGATGTGATCGCCCAACAGGTCCACGTCAAACATCTTGACGAGACGGGTTTCCGGATTACGGGGTGCCTGCAATGGCTTCACGTTGCCTGTACACCGCTTCTGGCTTTCTACCGGGTCAGCAGCAAACGCGGTAATCTGTTATCCAATCTCACGGGCTGTATCGTGCATGATCATTGGCAGCCCTACTTCACGCTGGATGGTGTTACCCATGCGTTGTGCAATGCACACCATTTACGGGAACTGCAAGCGTTGGTCGAAATCGAACAGGAAGATTGGGCTGGTCAGATGCAAAGGCTACTGCGGCGTGCGCACCATGTCACACAGGCCGCGCGGGATAAGGGCGTGGCGGTTTCAACACCGCTTGTTGCGCTTATCAATCGGCGATACGACAGGATCATCACCGCTGCATTGGGTTTCCATGAGGAATTGCCTCCACTCGTGCCGCCAAAACCCGGAAGACGGGGGCGCAAGAAGCGACGGACAGGACATAATCTGGCTTTACGATTGCGCGATCACAAGGAAGGCACCCTGCGCTTTCTGACAGATCCCGACGTGCCATTCACAAACAACGAAGCTGAACGCGACCTGCGGATGATGAAGTTACGCCAGAAAATATCGGGAGGGTTCAGGTCTGAACAAGGGGCAGAGGATTTTGCCACCCTGCGCAGCGTCATCACAACGGCCAGAAAACAAGGATGGAACATCATCGAAACACTGATGATGCCTGCCGATCAGATTATTGCAAAACTGAAATACGCTTAAAAACAACCTGGGCAGTTACGAGAAATTTACATAAACTTATTGACAGGGCGCCGTTAACTGAAGAGAATTTCACAAATCCATATATTAGGGAATCATTTTGTCGTGCGCTGCCACTTCCGATCTCAAGTCGCATAAACCTGAGAGCCCTGCCCTCGTGGTAAACGGGCAGGGCCGGTCAAAGGTGATGTTGGTGTGTGAACATGCCAGCAATCATATTCCTGCACGTTATGCGGGTCTTGGTATGATAGATTCCGCAAAGATATCGCATGCAGCCTGGGATCCGGGGGCACAGGCGGTTTCGGAACGCTTAAGTACCTTACTTGATGCACCACTTGTGATCAGTACCGTTTCCCGTCTGGTTTACGATTGCAACAGGCCACCAACGTCCACCGGGGCAATACGTGCGGTCAGTGAACAAATTGTTGTTCCGGGGAACGCATCTTTAACGACAATCGAACAAATAGAACGGGTTGAAACGGTTTACCAACCGTTTACGCAAATTGTGTCAGATACGATTTCGTCTTTCGAAACCAAACCCATACTGGTCACAATTCACAGTTTTACCCAAACCCATAATGATCAGACGCGCGAAGTGGACATCGGTATCATCCACGATGCGGATGCGCATTTAGCCAAGGCAATGATTGAATTGTCGAATGCGGAAATGGACCTGAAATTCGCATTGAACGAACCATATTCAAAAGCTGATGAAGTTGCCCATACACTGGAATTGCACGGCACAAAAAACAGCCTGATCAATGTGATGATCGAGGTGTGTAATGATCGGATTGAAACTGCGGAACAGCAAGATGCGATTGCGCAGATGTTGGCTGATCTACTGTCGGCAAGCCTGGCCAAGCTGAACGAAGACATCTCAACAAAAGGTGCCATATGATTGGGTTTGCCGGAAAATATGTGCGCGTCGTCGATGCTGTAAACCGCCGTATCGGCCGTATTATGATGTATGGCATCTTTGTCATGGTCGCGATTTTGCTATGGTCATCGATCTCGAAAACCTTCTTTTTGCCATCGCGCTGGACGCTGGAAGTCGCGCAGTTTGCCATGGTGACCTATTACATCCTTGGCGGTCCGTATTCGCTTCAACTTGGGGCCAATGTGCGGATGGATTTGTTTTACGGCGAATGGACTGATCGGCGCAAAGCCCAGGTCGATGCGATCACCGTGTTCTTTTTGATGACATATCTGGGCGTATTGCTTTACGGCGCGTTTGATTCAACGGCTTATTCATTGGGCAAGCCCTATAACATGGAAAGCTTCACGTTCTTCAAAAACCTGTTCATCGGTTTTTTCACCGGCGGATTTGAAGGCGCACAAGAGGTGATCGGACGCCTTGAACGCAGTGCAACCGCATGGCGCCCATACCTGTGGCCGATCAAGGTTACGATGATTGTCGGGATAATATTGATGTTGCTACAAGCCATTTCAGAACTGATCAAAGACATCGCTAAAATTAAAGGGGTGACACTGTAATGTCCCATGAAATGATCGCTATAGTGATGTTCTCATCTATGATGTTGATGATGTTTACCGGCCAGCGCGTATTTGCTGCCATTGGGGTTGTAGGAGCTATTGCCGCGATTACCCTATGGGGGGTAGGCGGCTCGGATATCCCGTTTTCGTCAGCCCTGAAGTTGATGAAGTGGTATCCGCTTTTGACGCTGCCGATGTTTATTTTTATGGGCTACGTGCTGTCGGAAAGTAAAATCGCCGATGACCTTTATAAGATGTTTCATGTCTGGATGGGGCCTATTCACGGCGGGCTTGCAATAGGCACCATTGGTCTGATGGTGCTGGTGTCCGCGATGAACGGGTTGTCGGTGGCCGGTATGGCCATCGGGGCCACGATTGCGCTGCCCGAACTGTTGAAACGCGGCTACGACAAAAAGATGGTCACGGGTGTGATCCAGGCAGGATCATCATTGGGCATCCTTGTGCCACCCTCCGTTGTGTTGGTGCTTTACGCGATGATCGCACGCCAACCTGTGGGCCAGTTGTGGCTTGCGGGCCTGTTTCCGGGTCTGATGATGGCGGGCATGTTCATTATCTATATTGCGGTACGCTGTAAGATTAACCCGTCGCTTGGGCCGGTTCTGCCGCCTGAGGAACGTAATGTCCCATTGTCTGAAAAACTGCGCCTGTTGCGTGCGGGTCTTTTGCCTTTGGGCATATTCGCGGCCATGATGGTGCCTTTTGTCAACGGCTGGACATCGCTGGTGGAAAGCTCCGCTATTGGCGCGATGACAGCCTTTGCCGCAGCTATCCTGAAGGGTCGCATGAACCGTCAAGTGCTGGAAGTATCCGTGCGCCAAACATTGGCTATTTCGTGCATGTTTATGTGGATCATTCTGGCCGCCCTTGGTTTCGGTGCGGTGTTTGACGGTCTGGGCGCGGTAGACGCGATTGATAACCTGTTCACTGAACGCCTTGGTCTGTCGCCCTGGGCGATCCTGATCCTGATGCAGCTATCATTTCTGGTGATGGGCACATTTCTGGACGACACCGCCATGCTGGTGATCGTAGCACCGCTATACGTACCACTGGTCGGTGCGCTGGGATTTGATCTGATCTGGTACGGTGTGTTATACACCATCACCACACAGATCGCCTATATGACGCCGCCGTTTGGTTATAACCTGTTTCTGATGCGTGCCATGGCCCCGCGTGAAATTTCACTGCGCGATATTTATAGTTCGATCGTGCCGTTTGTGCTGATCATGGTTCTGGGCCTGGCGACCATAATGATCTTTCCGAAGATTGCGCTTTGGCTGCCGCACGCTGTTTACGGGCTATAAAAGAATACTGACAAGAGCATTACCACCGCCCGCGACATGGGCATTTAACTAAACAACCAAATTGGGAAACTAAAAATGACTACAAGACGTAAGTTTTTAACCACCGCCGGTGTTGGCGCTGTTGGTGCAAGCTTAGCTGCACCCGCCATCGCTCAATCCACGATCAAATGGCGTATGCAAACATATGCAGGGGCATCATTGGCAGAGCATGTCGTCACACCGGCGATCAACATGTTTAACCAAATTGCCGGCGACCGTATGCAGATTGAACTTTTTTACGGGGATCAGTTGGTGCCAACCGGTGAATTGTTCCGTGCTATGCAAAAAGGTACAATCGACGCAGTGCAATCGGATGATGACAGCATGGCATCACCAACCGAAGTCACTGTTTTCGGTGGATATTTCCCATTTGGTTCGCGCTATAGCCTTGATGTGCCCGTATTGTTTAACCAGTATGGCCTAAATGAAATCTGGGACGAAGAATATTCCAAAGTTGGTGTTAAACACATCAGTGCAGGCGCTTGGGACCCATGCCACTTCGCCACCAAAGACCCGATCCACAGCTTGGCTGATCTAAAAGGCAAACGCGTCTTTACCTTCCCGACAGCGGGTCGTTTCCTTGAACAGTTTGGCGTCGTGCCTGTGACACTTCCTTGGGAAGACATCGAAGTTGCTATGCAAACCGGCGAGCTGGACGGCATCGCATGGTCAGGCATCACCGAAGACTACACAGTTGGCTGGGCAGATGTGACAAACTACTTCCTGACCAACAATATTTCTGGCGCGTGGGCAGGGTCATTCTTTGCCAATATGGATCGCTGGAATGAGCTGCCGGAAGATTTACAAACCTTGTTCCGGGTTTGCTGTGACCAATCACATTACTACCGTCAGTGGTGGTACTGGGGCGGTGAAGCATCCTTGCGCGTTAACGGGCCGAAGCTGAAACTGACAACGATCCCCGATGAGGAATGGAATACAGTAGAATCTGCTGCCGTGAAGTTCTGGGATGAAATTGCAGCCGAAAGCGAAACCAAGGCGAAGGTTGTGAACATCTTCAAACAATACAACGCCGATATGGTAAAAGCTGGACGTCCATACCGTTACGGCTAAACACTAAAAGTCGGGCGCGGGTGGTTATCCGCGCCCCTCAATACTTTTAACATCTTTTAGGCACGCACCTGTCTGGAAATCTCAATTTTGACACAGTGTACAGTTGCGCCCAAAGGAACGGCAACTTTCTTGCCTTTTAACTCGGCTACGTTTGACGCGTCAATTTTAAGCTCTGAGTGCACAACACAGTTGTCATTGTCAGAATATGCAACAGCAATATCGACGACTTGTAAATCTTGACCAGCAGCAGTTGCCACTAAAAATGGTGTAATACCTTGCGAGAAAGAGATGTCGACATCACCAGAAGCCATAGCCGCTGACATGGCAGTCGCTGCATCAAAAGACACCCATTTTACTGGAATGCCCAGCTCTTTTGAATATATTTCATTTGCCTGTGCAAATTGGTTTGGCATCGGCCATTCCAGGAAATAGGCAACAGTCAATTCATCTAATGCGGGCGCTGCACTTGTCGTTGCGGTAAGTGCCACAGCCATCGCTGTAAGAGTTTTTGTTATGTTCATTATTATAGTCTCCCTGTGGTGTGCCGCAGATGTGCGGCATTTCATTATGAATACACATTTAGGAATTAACCCGTGTTCATCGCATGCTTTAATCACGGTGATTCCAGCACAATAACCCTTGCAGATGAAAGCTTATCTGCCAAATTAAAACGTTTCACCAAGTTGATGCCGTGCAGCGTATAAAGCCAGCATATCGTACGCGAGGAACGCGCCCAACAATGACGTTATATCAGCGTGATCATAGGGTGGCGACACTTCAACCAGATCCATACCAACCAGATTCAGCCCCCTTAAATTCCTTAAAATTTGTAACGCCTGAGCAGAGCTGAGACCACCGCAAACCGGTGTTCCAGTACCAGGCGCGTAGGCTGGGTCGACACAATCGATATCAAACGTGAGGTAGGTTTTTTCGTCTCCAATAATACTTTTTATCTGATCGAGTAATGCGTCGACACCATTCTCATGAATCCAGTCGGCGTGAATAACATTAAATCCCATCGCTTCATCGTTGGTGGTTCGAATACCGACTTGTACCGATTTCTCCGGGCTAACCAGGCCTTCGTTCACGGCATGAAAAAACATCGTACCATGATCAATTCGCCCATCCTCATCATGCCACGTATCGGTATGTGCATCAAAATGCAGCAAAGACAAAGGCCCGTGTTTTTTTACATGCGCCCTGAGCACCGGGAGTGTCAGAAAGTGGTCACCACCAAGCGAAAGTACAGCGGTATCCGAATTCAGAATACCGTCGATATGCGCTTCAATCTCAGCAGGTACTTGCTGGGGTCGACCGTGATCAAACGGGCAATCCCCATAGTCTGCAATTTTCAGTAACTCGGTCGCATCAAATTCCCATGGCCAATTGCGTTGCCAGGAAACTTCAGTCGAAGCTGCCCGAATTCCACGCGGTCCGAATCTCGTGCCAGGTCGATTGCTGGTTGCCGTATCAAACGGAATGCCAGTTACCGCCACGTCAATTTCGGTTAAATCCTTGGTATACTTCCTTCGGGCGAAGCTCAATGCTCCCGAGAAATTCGACTCCGGGGTTATCCCGGTGAAAGATTCTGCGGTAAAAGCCTGATCAATGGGGTTTGACATAAATTTATTGATTTAAGTTGGTGAATTTGAGAGACAGTGGCGGAGTCTAGCAAAATTCGACAAAATGAAAAATGTTACGAGGATTTAACTTATATTCGACGGCAGTTTCAGCTATCATTCATCGTACAGATATATAGTATCATTATAGTTTCGGACTTAATTTCAGGAACCATAGCGGATTACTCAAATTTCTGCGGCCAGGCTTACTATCCTCACTCGAACTGCTTGGTCATTGCCTTAACCCTCGCATCTTGCGAGGGTTTTTTTTATCCAGTTTTTCTGTAACTGCCCAGGTTGTTTTTAAGCGTATTTCAGTGTTGCGATAATCTGATCGGCAGGCATCATCAGTGTTTCGATGATGTTCCATCCTTGTTTTCTGGCCGTTGTGATGACGCTGCGCAGGGTCGCAAAATCCTCTGCCCCTTGTTCAGACCTGAACCCGCCCGATATTTTCTGACGTAGTTTCAGCATCCGCAGGTCGCGTTCAGCTTCGTTGTTTGTGAAGGGTACGTCGGGATCTGTCAGAAAGCGCAGGGTGCCTTCCTTGTGATCGCGCAATCGTAATGCCAGATTATGTCCTGTCCGTCGCTTCTTGCGCCCCCGTCTTCCGGGTTTTGGCGGCACGAGTGGAGGCAATTCCTCATGGAAATCCAATGCTGCGGTGATGATCCTGTCGTATCGCCGATTGATAAGCGCAACAAGCGGCGTTGAAACCGCCACGCCCTTATCCCGCGCGGCCTGTGTGACATGGTGCGCACGCCGCAGTAGCCTTTGCATCTGACCAGCCCAATCTTCCTGTTCGATTTCGACCAACGCTTGCAGTTCCCGTAAATGGTGTGCATTGCACAACGCATGGGTAACACCATCCAGCGTGAAGTAGGGCTGCCAATGATCATGCACGATACAGCCCGTGAGATTGGATAACAGATTACCGCGTTTGCTGCTGACCCGGTAGAAAGCCAGAAGCGGTGTACAGGCAACGTGAAGCCATTGCAGGCACCCCGTAATCCGGAAACCCGTCTCGTCAAGATGTTTGACGTGGACCTGTTGGGCGATCACATCCTGCAGGTGAGAAGCAACCCCCTTGAGCCGCTCTGATGCTTTGCGGTTCATGGCGGCCACAGTGGCAGGAACCAAAGGGGCATTGAACAAATCGGCCATTATTTGCGCCAGTCTGTCTTCCGGCAGGAAATGGGCGCATTGGAGATATGTTGCCACTCCGGCGATGCGTGGCCCGTACTGCACGGGTGCCTTCACCTCCAGAGGAAACGCCGCCCTGGTTGTTTCCCCACAGTGGCCGCAAAGGCAGACATGTGCCCTGTGTTCCGTTGTCACCAGAGGCTGTGGCTCGGGCAGGTCAAACACCTGTCGTGCGGCGTAATCCTCTGCCATTGATGGCGACAGCGGTGTGCCACATTGCCCGCAGACAGAAGGAAAGTGATCTTCAACATGATCGGGGTCTGCCGTTTGGCACAGAGTGCTTCCCTTGTGGCTTTTCTGCCCGCCTGACTTTTTACCGGATTTTCTCCGCAGACTTTTGGTTCTGGGTTCAGCCTTGGGCTTCTTTAGGCCGTCGCTTGAAGGCGGCTTGCTACTGTTGCTGCTGTTCAAGCTGAGGCGACGCTCAAGGTCTTCAATGCGAGCCACAAGCAGGGCTATCGTTTGTGCATTCTTCTGCTTCAGCTCTTCATAAGCCTCAACTGGAACATAACCTTTGGGGGCGTCTGGAAAAATCATAATCTTAATGAATCACATCGGGTTTCCTCAGGCAAGAGAATTATTCCTTAGGGTACCTGGGCAGTTACGTTTTTCTGCGAATTTTGGATAACTATCACCACCCAAATCCCCAGATAGAGTAGCATCAGCGCTTCAAGGCTCGGTGAATCCCTCTTTCAAGCCTTGTGGCTGGCCATTACAGCAAATTATGGTAGCTAGTGCCGAGAGGTTTACTCAAAAACCGCTGTTCGGTGCATTATCAGTGCTAAATCGGCTATTTTTGACGCACCTGTCCTGCAGAAGCCGTTATTCTTGTTCTATGTCGGGTTAAATGGGCGGCGCTTCAAACTCCTTCAGTGCCAGCAGCACTCGTTCCAGTAGTAGTCGGTGGTTTTCCCGCATTTTTACCAAGAGTTGACGTCCCGTCCTGACCACTTTTGCCGCGATGGCGTACAGCCGCCAGCGCAGTGTTATCGCACGATGCTGGGACAACTCCCCCGGCAGCAACTGACGCATGAGGGCACATAGATTGTAGGAGAGTGCGGAGATTAAAAAGTACAGCACATTGGCAGCAAAATCTGAACACGGCAGGGTGTCGCCACCAAAATCTCGTTTCAGTTCCTTGATTCGGTTCTCGCTGTCCTCGCCACGCTGGTTGTACCAGTGGACAATCTCGCTATCGCTAAGGCTATCCCGATTAGTGGCAATCGCACGATAAATATAAGCCCCTGAGTTTATTTCCTCTGAACTGTTTTCTGAGTTATCTTCTGAATTATCTGATGAATCTAAATCCAGACTCGCCTGGCCGGTAACGGCTGTTCTCTGAATGATAAGGGTGAAGGGTTTTTCATACTCACCGATGCAGAAACTGGTGCGGTAGGTATCCTGACCATTGACCGCTTTGCCTTTTTTATCCAGCAAAGGCTGCCAGTCCGAAGCGCTTGCCGCTGCTATCTGCGCGCGCAGTGCGGCGCTGGTCTTGGCGCGAATGGCATACTCGATACCCTGCTTATCACAATACTCAATGACTTTTGTTTGGTAGCCGGCAGCATCAATACGCAGCGCCTTCACGGTACAGTCTTCCGGGAGCGACTGCTGGCATTGCTGGATAAACGGCTTATTATCTTTCGCTGGCGGCACATTGCCGTGACGGAAATCCACGGCCACGATCTGCCCGGTTTCCGCAATATGCCCCACCATCGGCATAAAACCCTTGTTCTTGTTGTAAGTCCACCGTGCACCCGCTTTATGGGCCACAATTTCAGTGGCATCAATGTCCAGTGTGACTTCCTTACAGCGATGCAAGGCTACCTTCAATAAGGCTTTATTCACCTTTACCCAGGCAGCCTGGATTTGCGGCTGGCTTCCCATTCGCCTGAGCCAATCTCCAATCGTGGTCGCCTGGGGAAGTTTCTTGAGATCCAGCACGGTGCGCAGTGCTTCATCATCCTGAAGGTTGCGAACCTCATCCAGGTGAAAACTGCCTTCATGCTGCATCAGGATGAGGGGCTTGATGAACTCCGAGGGCTTATACCCACGATTGCTTTTAGGCTGGGGGAAGTGCTTGTCGATTCGCTCAGACAGGTTCAGGGAGTCCATTAGTTGAGCAATCGCCAATAAACCGGCACGAGAGGTGAGTAAATCGTTCGTTGTATCGAGTTTGTAGGGTAGAATAGTCATCAGCCTTGAGCTGTGCACCCATTGGGTGATGGTGGGTTTGAGAGCAAACCATTATACAGCCAAGGCTTCCTGCGTTTAAGAGATTTCTATCTGGGGATTGGGGCACCATGAAAGCATTGACAGCGCTACATTTGAAGACCACAATACGGCGGTTTTTCAAGCGCTGAATTTCGCTTTTGTCGAAGCTTGATTTAAAATTTTACGTTTTTGTTTATTTATTTTTTTCTCTTGGCATAAATTGAAAAAAACCATATTTATTGAAATTATTCACTAATTGAAAGCACTGTTGGGGTGTAGCCAAGTGGCCTAAGGCACCAGGTTTTGATCCTGGCATTCGGAGGTTCGAATCCTCCCACCCCAGCCATACTCTAAAACTGACGAAAAACCGATAAAACCCTCGATAAAACCCTATGGTATCTCCCGAAAATCTTGCAATTTTCTCCGGTAATGCAAATCCGGAGCTTGCTGTGGAAGTTGTCCAGACTCTGGGACTACCCATGGGCAAAGCAATGGTCGGAAGGTTTAGCGATGGCGAAATAAATGTAGAAGTAATGGAAAATGTCCGCGGAAGAGACGTTTTCATCATTCAGCCCACATGCGCTCCCAGCAACGACAATTTGATGGAGTTGCTGGTGATGATAGATGCGATCAAACGATCATCAGCAGGCAGAATTACCGCGGTCATCCCTTACTTCGGTTACGCCAGGCAGGATCGAAGACCAAGAACTGCACGTGTTGCAATATCTGCAAAATTAGTCGCCGAAATGATCAGCATTGCAGGGGCCGACCGAGTCTTGACGATGGACCTCCACGCAGATCAAATTCAGGGTTTCTTCGATATCCCAACCGACAACATTTACGGCTCTCCGGTAATGATGAGTGAATTATGGAGAAAACAACTCCCCAATCCCATTATTGTTTCCCCGGATGTCGGGGGTGTCGTTAGGGCACGGGCCATGGCTAAACAACTGGAAACGGATCTTGCCATTATTGACAAGCGGAGACCCAAGGCTAACGAAGCCAAGGTCATGCATATTATCGGTGATGTAAGCGACAGATCATGTATCCTGATTGACGACATGGTCGATACCGCAAATACATTGTGTGAAGCAGCTCGAGCGCTAAAAGAACACGGCGCCATCAAGGTCTTGGCAAGCTGCACCCACCCGGTTTTATCCGGTCCGGCAATCGGTCGGATCACCGAATCCGAAATTGACGAACTTTTAGTCACTAACTCAATTCCATTGAGTGAAGCGGCTCGAAACTGCGAAAAAATCAGCCAGCTTAGTGTTGCTGAATTACTTGCAGAATCCATACGAAGAATTGCCACAGGTGATTCCATTAGCAACCTGTTTATAGATTAGAGATTTAAGGTAGAGAAGAGAAATGGCAAAACAATTTGAATTAATAGCAAGGGTACGCGCTCGATCGGGCACGAATCTGGTAAGACGACTTCGCCGTGAAGGCGATGTCCCGGCGGTGCTTTACGGAGGCGATAAAGAGAATATCAGTATCGCCATCAACCATGATGTGTTGTATCACAGCCTCGAAAAGGAAGAGTTTCATTCAGCCATTATTGTCATCAACACCGATGGTAAAAAAGAGCAGGCGATTTTACGTGACGTTCAGAGACACCCGCATAAAATCAATATTCTTCATGCGGATTTCCAACGTGTCGACGACAAAAAAGTATTGACCATGACGATGCCTATTCACTTCATTGACGAAGAAGAGTGCATCGGAGTGAAAACAGGTGGAGGTGTCCTTAGTCACCTTATCAACAACATCGAAATCTCATGCTTGCCAAAGGATCTTCCCGAAAGCATCGAATTGAACGTGCGAGACCTTGAGCTTAACGAATCACTGCATTTGTCAGACATTCAATTGCCGGAAGGTGTGAATATCACTGCATTAATGCACGATGACGAAAATGAGCATGACTTCGCCGTTGTTTCAGTATTACCGCCACGAGTTGAAGCAGAATCAGAGGATGCAGAAGTCGAAACAGAATACACTGCGAAAGCGACTGACTCTGATGATGAAGCTGAGCCTGCTGCGGAAGACGCATAAGCGACAATTCATAACTTAAACAGGTTGCTTTCATAGCGATACCGGGCAGCTGAAAATTGAACCAAGCCGGCATAAGCCTTATCGCTGGGTTAGGGAATCCTGGTAATAAATACACCGAAACCCGACATAACGTCGGGTTTCAGTTTATTGAGCAACTGCAACTGCAGCATCAGATCAGTTTTGGCGTTGAAAAAAAATTCAAAGCTGAAACGGGGCAATTCAACTACAACAATCAACTGGTTCGCGTTGTCGTTCCGAATACTTTTATGAATCTAAGCGGCCAGTCCCTCGCACCGATGGCTTCGTTTTATAGAATCTCACCTGCGAACATTCTCGTCGTGCACGACGATCTCGAACTGGATGCGGGGAGCATAAAAGTTAAACTGGGCGGCGGCCATTCCGGACACAATGGCTTGCGCGATATTTGTTCCAGACTGGGCTCAAAAGAATTCGTTCGATTGAGAATCGGTGTCGGCCGGCCCAGTGCGGCATCCGATGTTTCAAACTATGTCCTCAAGCGACCATCGAGAGATGATCAATCTAAAATCCAGGCGGCGATAGAACTTGGGTTGAGTGCTCTACCATCCATAATGGAAGGGAATTTTGATCGGGCGACGGAAATTCTTGAGAAATAACAAAACCAAACAAAATCAGAAGTAAAAAAATATGGGAATAAAATGCGGCATAGTAGGCCTGCCCAATGTCGGAAAATCCACACTCTTTAACGCGCTAACCCGATCCAGTCAGGCGCAGGCTGAAAACTATGCTTTTTGTACGATTGAGCCCAATCTAGGCATGGTCGAAGTTCCGGATCCAAGACTTGAAGCTATCATCAGCATTGTTTCACCGCAAAAATCAATTCCGGCTACTGTGGAATTCGTTGATATCGCCGGATTGGTTGCGGGAGCATCCAGGGGAGAAGGCCTTGGGAACAAGTTCCTGTCCCACATTCGGGAGGTCGACGCCATCGCTCACGTTGTACGGGCTTTCGACGACGACAACATCATGCACGTTGCCGATAAGATTGATCCGCAATCAGATATGGAGGTCATTAACACAGAGCTCATACTTGCAGATATGGAGACGACAGAAAAAGCCATTTTGCGTGCACAAAAAGCAGGGAAATCTGGAGACAAAGCACAAATTGATCTGCTAGAACTACTCAATCGTGTGAAATCGCATCTTGATGAAGGGAATTCGTTACGCGCAATGAATCTGGATTTGGAAGAAAGAGCCCTAATAAAGCCGCTTTGCTTTCTAACCATAAAACCGACTTTGTATATCGCCAATGTGGCGGACGACGGCTTTTCTGACAATCCCTATTTGCAAAACATTGAAGCCATTGCCGAACAGGAAAATTCTGATATCGTGGTTATATGCGCGTCAATGGAACAGGAGATTTCAGAGCTGAACGAGGAAGATGCGGCGTTATTTCTCGAAGAAATGGGGTTATCAGAACCTGGTTTACACCGTGTTATTCGAGCTGGATACCACCTGCTGGAGCTGCAGACCTACTTCACCGCCGGACCAAAAGAGGCTCGTGCCTGGACGACGAAAATTGGTGCTACAGCTCCGCAGGCTGCGGCGGTAATTCACACCGATTTTGAACGCGGGTTTATCTGTGCTGAAACCATTGCCTATGAAGACTATCTACAGCACCAGGGTGAAAGCGGCGCTAAAGAGGCAGGGAAATGGCGCCAGGAAGGCAAGGAGTATATTGTTCAGGACGGCGATGTCGTCCATTTCAGATTTAACGTGTGACCAATTCACAACCTCAATCGCTTTCTCAACAGCAACTTGAATCCGTACTGGACGAGTATCTCGATCCGGTTTTATCAAGCAGACGAACATCCGAAGAGCCTGCAGCAGAACTAGCTTCTTTACCCCTGGAAGAACAGGAATTTTCACTGCATTGGACTAATGTTATTCGTAAATCCAATGCTGAAATGGCATTCCAGTTTGTAAGTTTAGCATCAAAGGCGCTCAAAGCAATCGGCACGGAAGGTGCGCGTCAATGGTTATTACATGCCATGGACATATACGACAAGGAAGGATTGTATCCCGGTAGTGCTGCCCTCCATAATCTGGAGGAATTTGGCGGAGAATATCGCCTTAGCCATATAACCGTTACGCTTGAGCAAGTCCGAAACGTTGTTGAAACGATTATTCGCGGTTTGGCCGGCAGGAAACTAAAAATTCAATCCGGTAAATCAACCTATACCGATACCGAAAATATTTATCTCCCTGCCTCAATTAATCGATTTAACGACCCGGATCTCAATTACCAGCTGTATAAAATACTGGCGGTACATTTATGGGCGCAGACCTGGTTCGGCACGTTTAAACGTTCTGCCCCGGATTCTCCGTTTGTTCGCGAGCTGCTGGAAGAATTTGATGAAAATGGAAAGGCCGTCAAACTGTTTAATTTGCTCGAAACTTTTAGGTTAAATGCCTGCATAAAACGCGAGTTACCTGGACTGGCTCGGGAGATGTATGGTTTACACCCTACGCCTGAGATTCACGATGCAACCTGGAAATTCGCAATAGAAAAACTTGAATCAAGCGCGGCCACAGTCGTAACAACACTGGATATGACAACTCGGCTATACAGATTGCAAATGCCCTGGCCCGATCCATTTTTATATCAGGGTGATATGAATCTTGACGCAGCGGAGATCGCTATGGAGCATAGAGTCGATGCCGAAAAAGACAATTTCCAAAACACTTTGGCCGAACTGGTTGAATCGCTCCTGAAAGACCGGTCAATAAAGAGTGACAACCTTGACGAAGGTGAACTGGATTTACAAGCACTACTCAATGAATCCGGACAGCCCGAATTGACTCTGGATGGAGAGGCTGTGGCGCTGACAGATGATATGAAAGCGTTGTTGTCTTCAATCTTGCAGGATTTCGATGAGGTTCCCGACGATTGGTTGACCCCGGCAAACGAAGGGGCTGATGAAATGAACTCCGAAGAGACCAATAACAGTTCGAACCGGAAAGAAAACGAGCATATCGATGGTGCGCTTTTGTATGACGAGTGGGACTTTAGGCGTCAAACCTATCGCAAAAATTGGTGCGTGCTTCGAGAGCTGTCGAGCCACCCCAGTTATGACGATTTCACTGACAGGACACTGGATCGTTACGCGCATCTGGTGGGAGAAATTCGAAAACACTTTGAAGCACTGCGTGGCGAAGACAAGGTTTTGAAGTCCCAGCCAGTGGGTGACGATATCGATATTGATGCCCTGGTTACAGCTCATGCCGATATGCTAACCGGCGTGGAAATGAGCAACCGGGTTTATACCCGGATGCGCAAGCAAGAAAGAGATTTAGCTGTTGTTTTCATGGTCGACGTTAGCGGGTCTACCAAGGGCTGGATAAATGATGCTGAGCGCGAAAGCCTGGTACTTCTTTGTCAGGCGTTGGAAATTCTGGGCGATCAATACGCCATTTATGGCTTTTCCGGAATGACCAGAAATCGTTGCGAAATCTACAAAATCAAATCTTTCGATGAGCCCTACGACACCGAAGTACGAGCGCGTATTAGCGGACTGCGCCCACAGGACTATACTCGCATGGGTGTGGTCATTCGGCATCTCAGTAGATTACTAAACGACGTTGAAGCACGCACGAGAATCCTGATTACGTTGTCGGACGGAAAGCCGGATGACTACGATGGGTACCGGGGAGATTACGGTATCGAAGATACTCGGCAGGCATTACTCGAAGCCCGACACAGCGGGATTCATCCGTTTTGCATCACCATTGACACCGAGGCCGAAGATTACCTGCCCCACATGTACGGCCATGCGAGCTACGTTGTTGTAGACGAAGTTAAAAAACTGCCGCTCAAGGTCGCTGATATTTACAGGAAGCTTACGACTTAAATCTGCGCACAATCTTATGGACTTCCATAATAATTCTTAATTAACTTCTCGGTGAGTTTGCACTAGTATTCAGCGAGAACATAACCCTCATACATTAATATGCGCACTGTACCCAAACTAACGCTAAACGAAGCGAACGCCATCATCCAGGCCTGTGTTGAGAAGGCTGAAGCAATGGGCCTCGACATGGATATCGCCGTAACCGACGACGGCGGTCATTTAATCGCGTTTCAGAGAATGAACGACGCCAGAGTAACGAGTATAAACATCGCGATTGACAAAGCCTTCACTGCGTCTGGTGCGAGAAAATCAACTCGCGAATACGGTGATGCCGCACAACCTGGAAAACCCGCCTACGGCATAAACAGTGCATTACAAGGCCGAATTATATTGCTCGCCGGCGGCTTACCATTATTCTCGAATGACACCATCGTCGGCGGGGTCGGATGTAGTTCAGGAACGCCAGATCAAGACGAAGAGGTAGCACAAGCGGGAGTTGACCTGTTTCTCAGTACAATAGCTTAACAATCAGTCAAAAATTCATCCCCAGGGAAAGAATATCGCGAATGTTAAAGTGAACACCGCTACCGAAATCGCATGGAAGTTGAATATATCCTTTGGGGCTACCCCAGATAACGACCTTAGGTGACATCTACCCCACTGCCTTAGCGGTAGTCATTGAGCTGACGGGTCACTGTCATTAAATCGCCACTCACATTCCTTCAGATATAACCCAAACTGAACCTTCGGAACACCCTTGAATTTGCGCCGGTGGCGCTTCGCCCACATCGAGCACGTTATCGCCTCTCCAGCAGTCGGAGCAGACGATACTGTCGGGGATGATCGGGATCAGAATGGCCACGCGTCCGAAATAATCCTGTTGTAAACCTTCCCGCCCCTGTTTAATAAGCCAGACACCGGAACTTTGCCCGCAGAGCGCCTCTTCCGCACTTGCCCTTGCGTTTGCCACCGGAACCGCTTTCGTCCACTTCGATCTCGCCGCCAAACATGGCTTCGGAGCAGGCCGCCAACTCACCGCCGATCATTTCACCCAAACGCAGCAAGAAATACGCGCCAGTCTTGCGCTTCACACCACACAAACCGGCCGCAGTGCTGGCTGTCGATCCCGAGATAAAATGCGCGCTCAGGCGGGCTTGCCTGTAATGGCTTAAACGACTCTTTCGCAGGTTTCCCATGATAGCCCTTTTTTAGGTTATCTGGGGCAGCCCCATCGAAAATTCCGCAGGGATGCATTTGTAGCATGTAATTGGATTGGCTCATACAGCGGTACTTGCACAAATAAAGTGCATGATTGTGCTGATACGCGCTATTGTGGTGCATATGAGACTGTGCAAGAAACCAACATTTGTCATTCCTGCTAAAGCAAGAATTTAGTAAAACGGCCAAACCCGCAGGGTTTTCCACAGGTAATGCGGCCAGCGAGGGCTTTTGCACAGTCTCATGCGCTTATGTCAACAAAGTTGGCACGAATTTTGCTTGTACTTAACTACATGTTTCCGCATTCAATCATAAGTTGTGGAAATCCTTTATAACATAAGCTACGAGGTCACCATGAAATTAGTTATGGCTATTATTAAACCGTTCAAACTAGATGTAGTGCGCGATGCGCTGACGACAATCGGTGTGGATGGGTTGACGGTTACGGAGGTAAAAGGCTATGGACGCCAAAAAGGGCATACCGAGATTTATCGTGGGGCAGAATATGCGGTTTCGTTTCTCCCCAAGATTAAAATTGAAGTTGCGGTTAAGGCGGATATGTCAGAGTATGTGGTTGAGACCATCGCCGATGCCGCCAAGAGCGGCAAGATAGGTGATGGCAAAATTTTTGTCTATGATTTGAACAGTGTTACCCGTATTCGCACTGGCGAATGCGATGATAATGCCATTTAGGAGGCCAATTAATGTGTAATTTAACTTGTTTGAAACGGGTTTCGATGTCGCTCATGGCAGGCGGAATTTTTACAACCACGCCGGCACTTGCCGCGGTGGATAGTGAAACGGCTTTTATATTGAATACGTTTTCTTTTCTGTTTAATGGCGCGTTGGTGATGTGGATGGCAGCCGGTTTTGCCATGCTGGAAAGCGGCTTGGTACGCTCCAAGAACACTGCCACCATCTGTCTTAAAAATATCGCGTTATATTCCATCGCCGGACTTACCTTCTATCTGGTGGGTTATAACCTGATGTATGTGGATGTTGGCGGCTACATGGGCAGTTTCCATCTTTTTTGGAGAGCAGATGATGCCGCTGCCCTCGGCGGCACTTTTGAGGATGGTGGCTATTCCGCTTCATCTGACTGGTTCTTCCAAATGGTGTTCGTGGCAACAGCCGCTTCTATTGTCTCCGGTGCGCTCGCTGAACGGATTAAACTATGGGCATTCCTCGCTTTCGTTGTCCTGCTAACGGCAATTATCTATCCAATTCAAGGTTCTTGGGTTTGGGGTGGCGGCTGGCTTAGCGAGCTGGGCTTCTCAGACTATGCCGGTTCAACATTGGTGCATTCTGTGGGTGGTTGGGCAGCCCTTTCTGGAGCGTTGATTCTCGGGGCGCGAGAGGGCAAGTACATGACCGATGGCAAGGTGCATCCGATTCCCGGTGCAAACTTGCCGCTGGCAACGCTGGGTACTTTTATTTTATGGCTAGGTTGGTTCGGTTTTAATGGTGGCTCGGTACTGGCATTGGATTCGGCTGCAAGTGTCATTGAGATGGCAAATGTTTTTGCTAATACCAATATGGCAGCGGTCGGCGGTGTTTTAGCAGCCATGCTAATGACTCAGATTATGTACAAGAAAGTGGATCTGACTATGGCATTGAATGGGGCTATCGCCGGTCTTGTTTCAATCACCGCAGAGCCGGCAGACCCGACTATGGGGATGGCGGTGCTAATAGGCGCGGTTGGCGGAGTTATTGTTGTTTTTGCTGTTCCGCTCCTCGACAAGTTCAAAATTGATGACGTTGTCGGTGCGATTCCTGCACATTTATTCGCCGGAATCTGGGGAACGCTGGCAGTGGCAATTTCGGATGCGGATGCCAGTTTTGTGACCCAATTTATTGGCGTTGTTTCAATCGGCGTGTTCGCCTTCGTTATGAGCACGGTCTTTTGGTTAATCCTCAAATTTACGGTCGGGATTCGGGTTGATCAAGAAACAGAAGAAATCGGTCTCGACAAAGCCGAGTTAGGGTTGGAAGCCTATCCTGAATTTGGGAGCGGCTCGCCGATATCCTGACGCATTAACCGTGCGATTGAATCGAAAAGTGAAAGAGGGCAGCTCCCAAACCGCGCCATCATTCCTGCGTAGCCTCGTAGGGGCGAATAATTATTCGGCGAATTCAACCCATAAGTGCAACACTGGGGTTAAAAAAACAGGGGCTGCCCCAGATAACCTGTAAAAGGGTTATCTGGGGCAGCATGCGAAAGAGTCGTTTAAGCCATTACAGGCAAGCCCGCCTGAGCGCGCATTTTATCTCGGGATCGACAGCCAGCACTGCGGCCGGTTTGTGTGGTGTGAAGCGCAAGACTGGCGCGTATTTCTTGCTGCGTTTGGGTGAAATGATCGGCGGTGAGTTGGTGGCCTGCTCCGAAGCCGTGTTTGGCGACGAGATCGAAGTCCGACACAGCGGGATTCATCCATTTTGCATCACCATTGACACCGAGGCCGAAGATTACCTGCCCCACATGTACGGCCATGCGAGCTACGTTGTTGTAGACGAAGTTAAAAAACTGCCGCTCAAGGTCGCTGATATTTACAGAAAGCTTACGACTTAAATCTGCGCACAATCTTATGGACTTCCATAATAATTCTTAATTAACTTCTCGGTGAGTTTGCACTAGTATTCAGCGAGAACATAACCCTCATACATTAATATGCGCACTGTACCCAAACTAACGCTAAACGAAGCGAACGCCATCATCCAGGCCTGTGTTGAGAAGGCTGAAGCAATGGGCCCGGAAGGTGTCAACCTCATATGGACAGTCATTTTAAAGATAACATCTATTTCACATAACCAGCGGCCGTGAGTGTCGGGAAGTTAACACGGTCTCAACGCATAGTCCCATCATTGCTGGACTCTACGGGGTTGATTGCCACTGTTGCTGGTGGCAATGATGCTCTCGGTCGTCCTCGAACAAAGCGTTCGGGGTTCTGCCGGTAACGTTCATCAAGCGCTCGCTGCTTTTGCTCGACCACGTCACGATATCGGAAGGTGTCAACCTCATATGGACAGTCATTTTAAAGATAACATCTATTTCACATAACCAGCGGCCGTGAGTGTCGGGAAGTTAACACGGTCGCAACGCATAGTCCCATCATTGCTGGACTCTACGGGGTTGATTGCCACTGTTGCTGGTGGCAATGATGCTCTCGGTCGTCCTCGAACAAAGCGTTCGGGGTTCTGCCGGTAACGTTCATCAAGCGCTCGCTGCTTTTGCTCGACCACGTCACGATATCGTCCTGTAAAGACCTGTTCCGGGGTAAACCCTGCCAGCCCACTGTGATGGTGTTTGAAGTTGTACCAGTGGAAATAACCTTCACACCAGAGCCGCGCGTGTGACATCGTGTCAAAGCGACCGGGATAATCCGCTTGGTATTTCTGCGTCTTAAACTGACTTTCACTGAACGCATTATCATTGCTCACTCGAGGGCGGCTATGGCTACAGGTAACATCCAATTCTCGCATCAAGTCCAAATACCCGTGAGCGATCATCGGTGAACCACGATCCTGGTGTAGGGTAAGTTGACCAGGCTCAATACCATAGCGGGTGGTGGCCTCGTCCATCAGCTGCTTGGCTAGCGCGCTATTTTCCTTGCGTGAAACCATCCAGGCCACGACAAAGCGGCTGAACAGGTCGAGCACCACATATAGTGATAAGTAGATGCCCCGTCGCACCAGCGGCAGTTTCGTAATATCCCATGTCCAGACATCGTGCGGGCCCGTGGCTAACAGCCGCGGTATGGCATGGTGCTGTGCAGGCCGCTGATTGCGCCGATCACCGGTCTCCTGCAGGCTGCGAAGTAGCCGGTGCAGGGTGCTCACCGAACACAGATATTGCTCCTGCTCAAGCAGGCGGTGATAGACCTCAGCGGGTGGCTGATCACAATAAGGTTCACTGTGCAGCGTATCGATTACCGTTGCGCGTTCCTCGGCACTCAGTGCTCTCGGTTGCACAGCGTACTGCCGAGAACGTTGCGGCTCTAGATCACTGTCAGCTCGTTTTCTGTGCGCATAAACCCTGCTGCGATTGAGTCCCAGCGCACGGCACGCTTGCGACAATGGCCGTCTTGCAGGGCGATGGGTAATCACGTTATTCACACATCCTTCCCACTGCGTAAACGATCGAGCATCGACAAGGCTTTTTTTTGCAAATCCAGACAGTCGTTGGCAATCTCCAACTTGCGGTTCAGGCGATTGTTTTCTTTCTCAAGCGGCTCGATGCGCCGTTGAGCCGGTGTCTTCGAGGGTGCCGGGCCGGGAGCACTCTTGCTCAGGCCAGCAACCCCGTTTTCGGCATACTCGCGGCGCCAGGCGGAGAGTTGATTGCGGTAGAGTTTCTCACGGCGTAACAGAGCACCCAGTTCACCGTGCTTACAGGCGTCAGCTTCGACCATCATGCGTAGCTTATACTCCGGCTTGAACTGGCGACGCGTGCGTTTCTCCAGTGCGGGCTCTGGTGTGACTTGTGTATTGAGTGGATCTGAGTGTGCTTTTGGCATTGTGTGGTTCCTGCATCCATAGCCCTGAAATCTATGTTATCCCAAACAGGGAGTGTATGGGATCAGGTTGACACACAGGGGCTACGCAGCAGCCTCCCGCATTTTCTCCTGGATACGGATTCTCGTACAAACTTCGCGAAATTCATCACGCAACGGCAAGACCTTGATAGAATGGCGCTATTTAGGCTTGTGTCATGAGGCTAACTCGGTACTCATGAGTAACTATGACGCTCTTAAAAATCACGTTTAATTTTCTTTCAATCGATTCCTTGAGTATAAACGGATTTAGTTTCTGATGGACCGATTGCAATTGTTTTTTCTCTGCTTGCTGGATGTGTTCAGATGCCATAATGCGGTCGTAGGGAGTCGTCGGCGGGTCATATTTTTTCCGATACTTTGAGTTAATCCGCCCCTTATGTACTCATTTCATAGATGGACAGAAGTGATTTTGTAACAGCGACCCCTCATTGGCATAGAGGTCATTCATCATGTCCACCAAGCAGGCATCATCGAAGCGGTCATAACCCAAGAGTTGGCGCAGTGGGCAATCGTATCGGCTTCCATAAAACCGGGTTGAGTGATATCCCAGGTATGCGTTCGGATGGGGATTTGGTTTTTTAGCAAGCGACCCGGTTTGGTGCCACTAAGACCTTTATGGGGGGGGGGTGAGACGCACCGGTTTAAGCCGTCGGTCAATCGTTGCGGGACTGATAGTCAACAACTTCTCCGCCACATCGCAAGGCAACGCCGCATAGCGCGTGTTATAAAATGGCAACCACAGCGGGATGGCCGCTTTGCGCTTTTTGGAACACCTCTGGTCGGATGCAAACCAGATACGTTTGAGTGCCGGTAACCACTGGGCAGATGGGCTTCGACCGCAGGGTCGTCGTTTGCGCGCTGTAGTGGCCCGATTCAGCAACCGAATGGCCTATTTACGGTTGTAATTGCACACCTTGCAGAATTCATCAAGAATCACTGACTTTGTCTTTTTCCCCGCCCGTCGATAACGTAACTGAATGGCTTTACGATAGGCTTGACGCTCATTTTTACCCATATTACGGCCCTCAATTTGAGTTACTTCTAATATGAGTCAACGACACCCCATCGAGAACGGCTACGGTTACATTATTTATGAGTCAACGCGGTGGATGCCCTTACTGGCCTCATCGACCAGGGCGGAGAGTGCTTTCTTATTCATACTATCTACCTTAACAGTTCAGCAGATACACCGTTCAGTTTACAGTTTCCACTATTTGGTTAAACCAATTTCTTTCGCATTCGCAAAAACCTCACAAAACTCATTTTTAGTAACCTCATCTTTTGTAAAAAACAAGATCGGTAGATTTAGTTTTTCGTAAAAAGATTTTATTGCTGTAAACGCATTTGTTTGACGCGCTCTATCCATAAAAACGAACGGATCATCCAGAATCAGAAAAACATCTCCCAAAGGCTCCACCTTCTCCAGGAAAGCCAGCCGTGCAGAAAGGGCGAATACGTCACGGGTGCCCGAAGACAACTGATCAACTCCTAGGGCTTCTCCATAATAATCGTGGCATTTGATACTCCCAACATCCGATAGGTCATCAAATACAATTTCCCGTTTGCTTCCTAATATGATTTCTATGTAATGATTGATACCTTCACTCAAAGCTTGGAATTTTTGCCCTGCATCGCTGTCGATCTCTTCTGCAATAGATTTTAGAAGTCGCAGGGAGTCCATTTCCAATCGCTTTTTTTCTTTTTCTGTTTCTAAAGTTTGAATTTTCTTTTCATTGTTGAGCTGTTTTTTTGAGAGCCGGCCGATATCAAGTTTTATTACTGTATTTTTTTCTACCAGGTCCCTCCCTACTCCGCTTAGCTCCCTTTTCACCGCTTCCTTTCTATCTTTGAGATCGTTGACAGTATTTTCAAGATTTTTCATTTCAGGCTGAGTGAGTGCAGCCTCCGATACAGGGTCATTGTTTATTTCAATGATCTTATGCTCAATATGGCGTGATAATTCACCCAGGTTTCTGACACCATATTGTGTCACCGATCGAATCAGCTTGTTTTCAAGATCAACCATTTTCGATTCCAAATCCTTTTTATTTTGCAGCGACTTAAAATATCTCTCACTATCCAAAATCCCTGTTGGTAACAGCTTTCTGAGTTCTGCTTCTTGATCCATAACCTGCTGACTTCTCTCGCTCTGCTGTTTTTTCAGTCTTCTTAAATCCTGCTGGACGTCTTCTTTTTTATTTTGTAAGGTTTTGACTTCATTTGATGCCAAACTATATTTTCCAATCAACTTCTCCAAAAAATCTTTGGCATCTATATAAGAAGTATCTGGACAACGTGGTTCCGCTTCATACTCCTGATTAAACGTCCTAATTTCTACTTTTAAATCAAAATTGGAATCGCTGCCCTTGTTTTGGCCCATAACAGCTTTGATGAGCAGTGCCACACCCAGTAATGCGGCGACAATACCCGAATAGCGCTCAACACCTGCCAACCCAGCGAAAAGCCCTATACCAACCAAAAGTAGAATTCCTCCGGCAATGAATAGCCCGACCGGCTTATTTTCCACTGTAGCCTTACTTTCAGAAATCTGAATATCCAGTCTATTTTGAGTTTTCTTAGCAATATCGTGATGTGACTTTAGCTTTTCCAGTTGATCATTTTTCTCCAGTAGCTGTTCTTCTATTGCTGTCAATTTAATATTCTTATCTTGCAGTGAGTCCTTATGAATATCTACTTGAGCATTTAGATTATCAATCTCATTTTCGTAACGCTTAATATTTTGGTAACCATCATCTGTCAAATGATGATCCTTTTTGATCGATTCTCCATACTTCGATTTGTCAGAAATATCCGCTTGAATAGACTTGATCTTCTCTCTCTCATCAATAGCCTTGAATTTCTTAAGTTCCTGCTCCTTCAATTTAAGCGCTATATCAATCTCACCAAGCTCATCACTTAGATGGTCTTCAGAATTCTTAAGTTCTGCTTGTTCTTTAAGGGTTTGGGAATGGCTATCAATTTCTTCTTTTACCCTATTGAGTTCTTTACGCTCATCAGATATTTTGTCCTCCAGCTGTTTCACGTCATACAGTGGGCTTTTGACCCTCTTGGTCCTTTCATCCTCCATCCGTTGTATTGCATCGATAATACTGCGTGGGTTCACACCACCAGAGAACAACTTATCCTGAACCTGGGAAACCCATGACCCATCCATAGTCAGGGTTAAACGGCTGGCTCGAACCAGCAAGAGATCCTTGGCCAAGTCGTGATCGATTTTTTTAATATCCTCATTGTTAGAGACAATTTTTAACTTCGTAACAAAGTTTTCACCATATCTGGATTTCAGAATGTGGCGGTATAGATGCTCTGACTTCTTGCTTTCGGCCATGGCGTTAATTACGCCATCAATTATGGTTGTTTTACCAACCTCATTACTGCCACAGAAAACAGTAACGTCGTCTAAATCAAAATCTCTATCCTTAAATATTCCGATTTTTTCAAGAATAAGTTTGTACTTACTCACTTTAATACATCCTCCTTCACAAACTTCAAGGTATTGAGCATCTGAAGCCAAACCTGAAAGTCTCTCCCTTCCAAGTCATCGGGCTTTCTTTCCAACCATAAGTCATACACTTTTTTGTAAAATGGATTTTGTATCAGGTCCTCTAGAGGCTCGAGACTGGTGTCAATATTGATTCTCCGAAACTTTGATTGAAGTCTTTCAGTTAGATCATCAATGCCAATTTGCACTTGATCGATATCTTCCGCCATGCCTTCAAGAACAACACGAATGCGATCATTGGGGCCATAAAGTTGACAAGCATCCTCAATTTGCTGAACCCAATTTTCACTCATAACTGTGGCTCTAACGTTGTGCCCGACTCCAACGTCAACAAGTTTTTTACGTTCGACAGAAATGGTGTCACCGATTGCAACAATATTGTATCCACGAACCCCTACTTCCCTACGTCGAACCGGTCGCGGGGAACCAGCATAAAACAAATCTACGTTCGAAAGGCGTATGTTCTCAGCTAAGTGTATGTGCCCCAAGAACACATGACTAACATCGTAGTGAACAAAAATTGAAGGATTTAAAACACCTGCGTCTGCTTCATCCCCCAAGAAAGTAAACCCAGGTACGGAACCATGGGCCATTGCAATACGATGCCTGGTTACCTTCCTCCCAATATCCCAGGTCGTGTAATCATCATAACTGAGGCTATGGGGTATTGCTAGAAGTTCAATTTCCTCATTATCTTTGGAAAAACTTTCCAATGACACCTCGGTTAAAAGCCTTATTTTCTGTCCCCAGTTAATCATTTCCATTTTTGAATAGTTGCCTTCCTGGCTTTCATGATTTCCCGGAATATAATAGAGTGGCATATTGGCATGATCAAATATCGCGACGACTTTTTGACAAAATTCACTGTCGGAATAATCTTTTTCTCGATCAAACATATCTCCGCAGAGAAGAACCGCATCAACAGCCTCCTCGTTAGCCTGCTTAATCAAAATTTCCAGACACTCTAAGCTATAGTCAGAGTCTTCGCTGGATGGCGCTTTTAGATGTAAGTCGCCTGTTTGAAGAAGTTTAATCATTGCTCCTTTTATCCTTTTTCAGAAATTTTGACATTAGCTCTTTTGGCCAAGCGTTGTTCGAGTTTTTCGTAATCACCCAAATGCGCTGACATGTACGTCGCCATATAAATGAGGACTTTTGGTAGCCTGATTCAAGAGACCGTTCAGCCCCTCTGGTTTAGGTTTTGTGTTCGGTTATGGTAAGGCATTTGTTTTCTCGATGCTACTGTGTTGATTTTGATCTGCTGTCTTCGTTCAAGGATGTGTTGACCCCGACCCTAAAATACATCCGCCGGTGTCCGGTTGTTGATGGATTCATCATGGCGTTCATGATTGTAGTCATGAATAAACGCCTGAATCGGGTTTTCCAGCTCGCTCGGCAATACGATCTTCACCCCGAAGTCCTTCCAGAACCATACGGATCTTGTCTGCTGCTGAATAAGGGCGATGGGGACATCTGCGGATATCCCGGACGGTCTTCTCTGCGCTGTCTTTATACTTTTTACTGTTTGTCATCATCGTTTTCTCTCAAGGGTAACGATGAGCCAAGACTGTCTCTTACACAATCAGGATACTCGGTCCAACTTATGCTGACGGGGTACACCTTGGCATCGATGACGTTACTGATCTGGAGGACTCTGATCAGGTAATAGTTGAGCGCGCTGTCAATTTTCAGCGGTGCGGCATTGAATCCAAAATCATCGCCCAGGGCGTTCCGCTGGGGATCGCCCATCCGCGCACCGTTCAGGCGATTCAAAAGGCGTTGCACTTGGCGTTGAAATGGAACGATGAGTGGAGCCAGCAGCCGCAATCACTGGGCTTTTCATCCCGTTAATCGAAAACCGAACCCGCGAATTCGGCCTTCGAGACACTCGCCGGATTTGCATTGAAAATGCCGGCATCTGGTTCGGTTTTGTGGCTAACTGATCAGGCAATAGAGCCCTTAAGCAGCTGAAACTTCGGGGTTAATACAACAATCGCAATCGTCTGTGTTCACAGACGGGACTGGGTGGCGGAGAGAGAGGGATTCGAACCCTCGATACGCTATTAACGTATACACACTTTCCAGGCGTGCTCTTTCAACCACTCAGACACCTCTCCGGAATTAGTGATTTAGACAGTCAAAACAATAGCCTTTTACAACGTCTAAAATCAGGTCGCGAAGGGTATAACAACGTTTTCCAATAAACAAGCCATACCGATATTTTGCGAACAAACTGACGCCAATATAGCTCTTTATATGGTATCTTCCCCCGATAACGCCGCTGTCTGATATAACCGCATAAATGCCTGCTTCTGACCTAACATTTAGCCAAAAACTATCCCAACTTGCCGGCCATCCGGTCACCTGGCTGTTTGCGACACTCGCCATTGTGTTTGTTGCATATATATGGATGGAACAAGTCACGCAAAAAGTGGTTCTGGAGCCGGTGAAAAAACTCTCGCCCGACGATGCTTCGACCAATGTTCAGGAGGCTGAAATTATTATCAAGCAAGAGAGTATGTCCATTACCCGGGAATCCGATATTAGTCGTGCGGAAGAATTTCTCGATGTTGAGGAGCTTGAAAAGTTAACTGAACCACTATTTCAGTCTGCTTCGCAAAATATGGAGCTGGGTCAATATGTATCACCAGAAGGCGATAATGCATGGCAGGACTATGCCGATATTTTGGCTTTGGTACCTGACAATACCAAGGCAAGCGCAGGTCAAACCCGTATTCGAAATCTACTTATCGATAACGCGGACACTGCAGTCGAAAGCGGCGATCTTGAAGAGGCAGAAAACTGGCTGGTTCAACTTGACGTTATCGACCCTGAAGGAGAAATCCAGGTTGATATTCGCCAACAAATTAAAATACAGATAGAAGAACTTGCCAGAATCAAGTTAGAACAGCAAAAAGAACAGGAGAAAAAGCTCAAAATTGAAAATTCATTAGCTCAGGCTAAAGAGGAAGAAGAAAATTATCCTATTAATTACAATAAGATAAAAGATTTATATGATAGGGTACTCGAGCTCGATCCAGAAAACCCACGAGCGACCGCAGGACTTGCCAATATAGTAGACCTGCTTCTTGATCAGGCAGAAACGGCACTTCGTTCGGATAGTCTTGACGTTTCAAGCGCCTATCTGGCCAAGGCAAGAGCCGTCAACTCAACCAATAAAAGACTTAGTAGCATCGAACTTGCGCTGGATACCAAAGAGAGTCAGCTTCAGGAGTCTGAGCCAGCAGCAACGGGGGAAAATTCTGCTAACGATGCTGACCAAACGCAATCGGATGCGATTGATAAAGTCGTATCATCCCTCCAAAATGGTACGGTTGTCGAAGATGTTACTGCGGAAGAAGTCGCCACCCAAAAACAAACAGCCCAACTCGATAATGGCATTCAGGCATATTACGACGGTGACTACAATAAATCATTCGAGTTACTTTATCCTTTGGCTGAATCCGGTCTACCAAGAGCGCAGTTTCGAATAGGGGTAATGTATCGGTACGGCCGCAGTGTCTCGCAAAATGCGGATTTAAGCGAAAAATGGTTCACCAGGGCATTGCCGTCTATTTTAAACCTGGCGCAAAGGGGTACAGAGTGGGCACAGACGGACCTTGGAACTGCCTATGAATCAGGAATTTCCTTGAATCAGGATTTTGAAAGAGCCGCCTACTGGTATCGTAAAGCTGCAAAACAAGGATATCCGGGCGCTCAGACCAATTTGGGTGTGTTGTACGCAAACGGAGAAGGTGTTGAATACAACCGCTCCGAAGCGGTTTACTGGTTAAAACAGGCATCTGCGCAGGGAGATTTGGTCGCAAAAGAGAACCTGCGTATCATGGGAGTACAGTAATCAAACCACATCGGTTTGCGCGAGAGCACTACAAAAACCCGAAAACAACCCCATATCTTTGTTTTACCGGGATTATATTTGATGGAAAACGAAACTCAGTGAAAACATGGGAACCATGAAAGATAACAACAAATTAGTCGGAATACTTTGAAGTCAACTATTGGCATCGTACTGCCTGTTATTACCGTCCACCTGAGTTCCTGCCAGGCAACATTTCAATCACTTTGGCCGGGATAAACTACTGTGCCGGTTTCCTATAGAGAGCGTCTTGAGAATTCCCCGGGATTGGGACCGATATTGTTCCTGAATAGACCAGTAGAAAAACCAATCCGATGATTATTAGTTCGAACCGGGTTGCCCGACAGTAGACGCAAAAATCTGTAGCCCGAAACCCTTTTAAATACTTCATAGGGTTACTGCTTCTAACCTACAGAATTAAAACGGAATATCGTCGTCGAAATCAGCATCAGCGGCAGCGGTTTTAGCGGCGGCTGGTGCTGGAGAGGCTGTTTGATCAAATCCCCTATCGTCGGCAGGCATGGCTGATCCAGAACCCGACTTGCTCCCCAGCATTTGCATTTCATTGGCGACGATCTCCGTGGTATATCGATCCTGACCGCCCTGATCCTGCCATTTGCGGGTTTGCAGCCTTCCTTCCACATAAACCTGTGATCCTTTTTTAAGGTACTCGCCGACGACTTCTGCCAGACGATTAAAAAATACCACTCGATGCCATTCGGTTCTCTCCTGTTGTTCCCCGGACTGTTTGTCTTTCCATGAATCGCTGGTTGCAATGGTAATATTGGCGACTGCAACCCCGCCAGGGGTGTAGCGCATTTCCGGATCTTTCCCCAGATTGCCGACCAGAATAACCTTGTTTATACCTCTTGCCATATTGTTGACCTCCTTAGGTCTTGAGTAATTGTTGTAGCTTGGCTTGATCGTAAATGTCGTGATCTACTTCCAGATAAGCAATGGATACTTCATCGTCAATGTTCACATTAATCACACCATCTACACGGCTTATTCTATCAATGAGTTGCTGTTTGTGCATCCCATCGAACGCATTTATATCTACTGTCACGGTTCGATTGACTGAAAATGCAGGCAAAATCACGGTTAATATAAGCCATATTAAGCAGCATACTACGGAAAACTGGACCACACCATTGACGCCAAACCGGGACAAACAAATTCCGCCACTCAGTCCGCCAAGAAAAACCCCTGAAAACTGATACATGCTGTAAACGGACATGGTTGTCGCCCGAATACAGGAAGGCGCTTGTTGAGACGCCAACGACGGTAAAATTGCTTCCAGGGCATTGAACGCAGAGAAGAACATGACAACAGCAACAAGCAGCACCCAAAAATCAGTTTGAATCGTATAAAAAATCAGGATTTGTGAAATCAGGACAATGGAAATTGAAATTCTCAAGGTTAATCGGAGATGCTGATGCGCGGAAGCCAGTTTGACCAATGGCGCCATTCCCAAAGCGGAAATTAACAGTACCGGAACATACAACTTCCAGTGCTGATCAAGTGGAAACCCACCCAGATCCACAAAGGCAGTGGGTATCACCAGAAACAGGCTGGTTAGCATCATATGTAAAAAAAGTATGCCGATGGCTGGCTGCCAAAGCTTTTTATTCCGAAAAGCCTCAATAATCCTCTTTGAAGATACGGTTTGAATAGTATTCCCGAATTTGTCGTCGGCTGGATTCGGTACCCATTTATAGAGAATCACAATTGCGAAAGCGACGAGTACAGCAATTCCATGAAATAAACCATTTACCCCTACGACTTTGGCGAGTACAGGCGCAGCCATTAGTGAAATCATAAAACTGGCGCCGATGCTAAGGCCTATCATTGCCATCGCTTTAGTACGCTGATCTACCCGGATTAAATCTGATGCAAGCGCAAGAATGACCGCTGATATAGCACCCGCACCCTGGAGTGACCTGCCAATAATCAAGCCAAATATCGAATCCGTAAGGCCCGCAATCACACTACCTAATGCGAATACAACCAGTCCGCCTGTGATCACACATTTTCTTCCATACCGATCTGCCATTATTCCAAACGGTATCTGGAAAATTACCTGAGTCAGGCCGTAAACACCGAGTGCAATACCAATTAAAATGGGCGACGCTCCATGTAATCCATCGGCATAAATTGACAGCAGCGGAAGCAGCATAAATAAACCAAACATGCGTAGTGAGAAGATTCCAGCGAGCCCGGAGATCGCACGTTTTTCCAGAGAATTAAATCGAGAGGACATGGTAAAAATGAAATTTCAGACGCGTCGTAATTGCAACAGCAGTTTTTAAATTTTTATTTGGCTCAATCGTCCAGGGGCGCGTATAGTATCAGGTTTATTTGCTGATTTTGATCTTCTGTGTCCATAGAAAAAATTCTGATTCGTGGTGCCCGAACCCACAACCTGAAATCCATCGATCTCGAACTCCCCAGAGACAAATTTATCGTCATAACCGGGTTATCTGGATCCGGAAAATCCTCTCTGGCGTTTGACACAATTTACGCCGAGGGACAACGTCGATATGTTGAATCGTTATCTACTTATGCTAGGCAATTTCTATCGATCATGGAAAAACCTGATGTTGATTTGATTGAAGGATTATCACCCGCCATCAGTATTGAACAGAAGTCGTCATCGCATAACCCCCGTTCTACTGTCGGCACAGTAACCGAGATATACGATTATCTGCGCTTGCTGTTTGCCCGAATTGGCGATCCCCGTTGTCCAGATCATGATGTTACGCTGGAAGCGCAAACGGTAAGCCAGATGGTTGATACCGTGCTGGAATTACCGGAAGGCACGAGAATAATGGTTCTCGCGCCAATGGTAACCAATCGAAAAGGAGAGTTTCACCAGCTATTTGGCGAGCTGTATTCACAGGGTTATATTCGTGCCATCGTCGATGGCACAACCGTAGAACTCGAATCTCCCCCAGTGCTGGACAAACGCTATAAGCATGATATTGCTGTTATTGTCGATCGACTGGTTGTCAGAGAAGATAACAAGCAGCGGCTTGCCGAATCATTCGAAACAGCACTGGCGCTTACTGATGGAAATGCTCAGGTATCGACGCTGGATGATGAGCGTAATATCGGTGAACCCCAGATTTTCTCCAGTCGATTCGCCTGCCCGCACTGCGGATACAGTCTGGATGAGCTCGAACCCAGATTATTTTCTTTTAATAACCCGGTGGGCGCCTGCGAAGCGTGCGATGGCTTGGGTGTCAGACAGTTTTTTGACCCTGACCGAATTCTTACCAATCCTGATCTAGCCATATCCTCAGGCGCTATTCCCGGTTGGGATCGAAGGAGCGGTTATTACTATACTCAACTGGTTTGTGTCGCGAAACACTATGGATTTGATATCGATACGCCGTTCCAGGAACTGGCAAAAACCGATCGGGATATCGTTCTATACGGAAGTGGAGATGAACAAATCGACTTTGTCTATTCCAGACCGGGCAGAAAATTTGAAAAAACCCACGTATTCGAAGGTGTAATACACAACTTTAACAGGCGATATAGAGAAACCGAATCTTCTTCAGCGCGTGAAGACCTGTCGAAGTACATGCGTTCCAAACGATGCAGCAGCTGCGATGGTAGCCGGCTAAGAACTGCTGCGCGGCATGTGTTTGTTGGAGGAAAAACCATTCCTGAATTGGCTTTTCAATCCGTTGGTAAAACCCTGGCGTTTTTTGCGCAGCTCTCACTCACTGGCCGAAAAGCAGAAATTGCCGAAAAAGTGATTCAGGAGATTCAGTCCAGACTTGGGTTTTTAATTAATGTGGGTCTTAACTATTTATCACTTTCTCGTGCCGCAGAAACATTATCTGGTGGGGAAGCACAGCGCATACGGCTGGCTTCCCAGATTGGGTCCGGGCTGGTCGGAGTCATGTATGTGCTGGATGAACCTTCCATCGGTTTACACCAGCGGGATAATGAGCGCCTGCTGGAGACGCTTTTCCATCTACGCGACCTTGGTAATACGATTATTGTCGTTGAACACGATGAGGATACAATTCGTTGTGCTGACTTCGTTGTTGATATCGGTCCAGGTGCAGGAAAACACGGCGGTGAAATAGTCGCATTTGGCAAACCGAAAGTGATTATGAATTCAAGCGCCTCAATTACCGGAAAGTATCTGAGCAAAAAAGAAAGGATCGAAGTGCCATCAGGCAGAACCTGCGCCGTACAAAATCAGTCAATCAATGTATTTGGCGCACGTGGAAACAATCTGAAATCTGTCGATGCAGAATTTCCCATTGGATTATTGACCTGTGTTACCGGCGTCTCGGGTTCCGGAAAGTCAACGCTGATTAACGGAACACTCTATCCTGCTGTGGCTGAAGAATTGCATTTGCTGCGTGATAAACCTCAACCCCATGAATCAGTAACCGGGCTGGATCATATTGATAAAATTATTGCCATTGATCAAAGCCCAATAGGCAGAACACCCAGATCTAACCCAGCAACTTATACCGGGTTATTCACGCATATTCGTGAACTGTTTACGAACACTCAGGAATCCAGAGCGCGGGGATACAAGCCCGGCAGGTTCTCTTTTAATGTAAAGGGTGGGCGTTGTGAAGCGTGCCGGGGCGATGGTCTGATTAGAGTTGAAATGCATTTCTTACCCGATATCTATGTTCCCTGTGATGTTTGTAAGGGAGAACGATATAACAGGGAAACACTGGATATTCGTTTCAAGGGCAAGAACATCAGCGAGGTTTTGCAGCTTACCATCGAAGAAGCGGCGCGCTTTTTCTCAGCCATTCCCGTGATCAAAAGAAAACTGGATACGCTACTTGATGTTGGCCTTGGCTACATTACCCTAGGTCAGAGCGCAATCACGTTATCCGGGGGTGAAGCACAACGCGTAAAACTGTCCCGTGAGCTGTCAAAGCGGGAGACGGGAAGGACTTTGTATGTGCTGGATGAACCAACCACGGGTTTACATTTTCATGATATTCGGCAACTCTTAAGCGTTCTTCATCGTTTGCGCAATCAAGGCAATACCATTATCGTTATTGAACACAATCTGGATGTTATAAAAACTGCAGATTGGGTAATTGATTTAGGACCAGAAGGTGGTGACGGAGGCGGTGAAATTATCGCATTTGGAACCCCTGAAACAGTGGCTTGTTGCGAAGCATCCTTCACTGGAAAATTTCTTGCACCCGTTTTGAAAGAATAACGGCTACAAACGGGTTTACCGGCGTTTAACCTCAAAGATATTCTGTATTGTCCTCAGACGTTGTATGAGTTGATCAGTACCAACCTGACCTGGAACCTCAAGTCTTAAACTAATCCGCGCAATCTGCTCGTCATCTGTTTCCATATTGGCCTTAATAATTTCCGCGTTTACTGATTTTAACGATTCAGTCAGATCGTGTAACAATCCGGCTCGCTGATAACCAACCACGAATATTTCCACCGTATATCTATCAGGCTTTTCGCCACTCCAGTCAACCTGAATAAGCCGATTCTTCTGCTTATCATCCCGTTTTTTAATGTTGATACAGGACTGTCGATGTATCGATACCCCTTTTCCCAAGGTGATATAACCAATTATTTCATCCCCTGGCACCGGACTACAGCATTGCGCAGGATGTGTCATTAAATTACCCACCCCTTCGACGGTAAAACCACCAGGCTGAGAGTCGTGATGTTGAGGCGATGGGGTTTTTCTGATGACCCGTTGGTCATCCTGAAAATCGGTTTTTTTACGAAATGGCGATAACGCTTTAGATACCTTGTAATCCTGCGAACCTATCGCCGCAAACAAATCGTCGACTTTGCGAAAATGCGTGTGCTGATTGATTTTTTCATAGCTCAGATCATCCAACCTCTGTTTTTCCATCTCCCGATCAAGCATTAATCTTCCTTCGGAGACATGGGCATCGTATTCCTGATGCTTAAACCAATGACTTATTCTGCTTTTTGCCCGATTCGTGACGACATACACCGGGGATTTATTTAACCAGTCCAGACTTGGCCCACCTGATTTAAGCGTTTGTATTTGCACATGATCACCATTTTGCAATACATAGCTCAACGGCACCATCTTGCCATTGATCAATGCGCCGCGCGTTCGATTTCCAACTTCCGTATGCACCGCATAAGCGAAATCAATGGGGGTTGAACCCGAAGGCAAATCCATAACGGTACCTTTTGGTGTAAACACAAATACCCTGGTCTCTACAACCCGATTGGCGATAGCTGGGGAATAGCGTTTGCGCTCCTGAGATTGATTGTCACTTACCAGCTGATTTTTCCAATCCAGTAACTGGCGAAGCCACACGACCTTGTTGTCAATATCAGATTCACTGTTAACTTGTGCTTTATAGCGCCAGTGCGCAGCTGTACCGAGTTCACTATCCGTATGCATATCAACAGTCCGTATCTGAATTTCCAGCGTTTTTCCCATCGGCCCTTCTATAACGGTATGAATAGACTGATAGCCGTTCGCTTTCGGTGTAGCGATATAGTCAACAAACTCACTCTTAAACGCCTGCCAGCTACCATGGACATAACTCAGCACCTGGTAGCAGTCTTCAACACTATTTACCAAAACTCGAATTGCCCTGATATCCCAGAGCTGACTAAAATCAAGCCCCTTGCTGTGCATTTTTTTCCAGATGCTGAAAATATGCTTTGCTCTTCCCTGTATGGTTGCATCGATACCCAGTTTAGTTAAGGCTTCAGCAAATTCATCAATGCAGGTTTCGATGTGTTGCTCTCGATCAACCCGCCTCTCTTCGAGCGCCACCGCCAGCGTTTTATAGGCATTGGGATTTAAATATCGGAATGAGTAATCTTCTATCTCCCACTTTAACTGGCTTAATCCAAGCATATTGGCTAACGGAGCGTACATGTCGCGCGCCAATTGTGCATGTTCCTTTTTTGCATCGTCGGATCGCTTCGCGTTGCGCAGGAGTTGCAAATGGCCAACAATTGCAATCAGTACAACGCGCACATCATCGATCATCGTAATGAGCAGTTTTCTTAACCTTTCTTCCAGTTGTACAACATCTTGCCTGGTACCCGGAACAATACTTTGTTGCGCTAAAAGTTTGATTTTATTGGCACCCAGGTAGATGTTGACGATCTCATCGCCATAAACCTTCAAGAGCAGCTCATGTTGAGAATCTTCGAGCTGACCGAATCCGTGGAAAAAGCCTGCAATCTGACAATCCCGATCTGCGCCCAGATTTGCCAGTAACTCAACGATCTGTTGACTGGCCGACACCTCTCCCTGAATCTCCAAATTCGCTGTAATTTCCGAAACCAGAGATTCCGTAATTTCCGGTTGGAGGTTTGCTGAACTAACCACTATAACCGCCGTCTTTTATTGTCAAATTTCTTTGCCGCTGGAATGTCTGATTTTAGCGTTATTTTTAACATAATTTACGATATCGAATAAATCATGAAAAATCAGTATCCAACGTCTGACTCGAGCTTTGAACTAGAAGAAATTGACGGCGAGTTACTATTGTATTCTCCTCAATCGACGCGGTCGATCTATATGAAGTCAAGCGCGTCAATTATATGGCGATTATGTGACGGAAAACGCACAACGGACGAAATTGTCGCCCTTTTAAAAGAAGCGTTTCCGGAAGCTGAAGCCTCTATGGAACAGGATGTCACTGACTCAATCAATGTGTTCGTAGAAAACAAAGCAATCGAATTATCCGACACCGAATCAAAGTAGATGCAAACCATAACAAGGGAGGTTACATTTGACGGATGCAAGGTTGAAATTGTTCACCCAAAATACCCAGAACTCCAGCATATTCTTGATTTCCTGTTTACCGACATTGCGGGTCAAAATGACGCAGATGTCGTTGAATCGCTGGTAATTAAACGTAATACTGAGAAAAACGTCTGGGCGCTCCATAAAAACAATCAGTCTCTCTTTCGAGGCGATTCGCTCCCGGGTTTGGGCGTTATTCTAATGGGTGAAGTTTTGTTCCATCTGATCAGAGAAAACAAAACTGGTTTAGCAATACATGCGGGGATGGTTTCTGATGATAAGTCAACCACGCTAATTCCAGGAACCAGCGGAAGCGGAAAAAGCTCTGTAACCACATGGCTGCTTAAAAATGGTATGCGGTATCATACAGATGAACTCGTTACAATCGATTTCCAAACCGAGGAAGTCTCGCCATTTGCCCGACCGTTAAATATTAAAACGAGAGGTGTAAAAGCGGTAAGCGAAATTGTCGATCTCGACGAAATTGCCGACAGAACAGAAGTATCTGCAGGTGTAACGATGATTCCTCACCGTTTGGTTAACCCGGATTTCAGGGTAGAAAAACCTAAGATTACACACATTACATTTCCTCAATATATCGCAGAGTCTGAGCCTGAGGTGATCAAGCTTAGCGGTGCGGAAGCAGGCCTCGAACTGATGCGCAGCAATGTAATTGCTCGGAATATTCCGAACCACGGCTTTAAAGAAGTTATAAAGTTGGTTAAAAACATCCCAGCGTTCAAAATTCACTATCAGCATTTTGACGATCTGCCGGGGTTAATTGAAGCCGTTTATAGATGACCGAGAGCATCAATACTCGGATTCTCAGATTATGTGTCTATCTTCAACAAGACAAAGAAATACAGGAGAAATTTATAACCCTTGTAGAGGAAGTTTCTGATTGGACAACCCTGATTTCCAAAGCAGAATCCAATGCACTGAGCAACTTGCTGTTTCACCATCTCAAGCAAACCGATATCGTCGTTCCTCAAGAAAGCCTCAGTACACTTAAAGCACTGACTGCGAGGCACACGCGGAACAACCGCGAACGCGTAAACGCGCTTGAAGAAATACTGGAGAAGTTTGAGTCGGAAGGAATTCAGTCAATTTTGCTTAAGGGGATGTCCCTGATCCACACGCTTTATACCGATAACTCTCAACGCCCCATGGGAGATATTGATATTTTGGTAAAGAAGTCCGTGGCCAATCGCGCGCAATCGGCACTTCGGGAAATTGGATATAACGCAGCTGACCGTAAATCCGGTTTTGAGTATGACCACCATCATTTACCGATGGCAACAAAAAAGCGCAATGGTATGTCTATTCAGGTAGAGGTTCATCACGATGCTCTGTCTGGCGACGTCCAGGGCAGCCTAACGTTTGAAGAAGCCCAGCCTCGAATTATTCCTTTAGACCTGGATGGATATCACACCCATGCCCTGGGGCATCAGGATCAGTTGAAACATTTGTGCCACCATACGTTTGAACCCTGTGACAAGATAAAACTTGGAGCAGTAGCGGATATCTTCGGTTATGCGACTAAATATTCCAATGAAACAGACTGGTCAGAGCAATCTAATGCACAGTGTATGATTAACAATACTTTACGATGTTTACATTTTTTGAGCCCACTGCCGAGTAAACTGGATGCCGTTTTGACTGCACCAATAGGTGATCCACCAACAGGGCTGGGCCGGGGATTTCCTACTCTATCGTCCACATTCGTCAAATCCCGATCAACAAAAGAGAAATTCAAACGAGTGTTTGCTTGTTCTGAATGGTGGCTCCATATATTTTATCGAGTGAAACCTGAAGATTCGCTATTTCGAGTACGCTGGCTTTATCATCCGTTGATTATTGTTAAATGGTTCTCAAGACGAGCTTTGGCGAAATTGAAAAGCAGAATTCACAAACGTTAATATCGTTGCTTCTGCAAATTTGCCTGATACACTGAATATGTCGACTCACACATTTTCGACGCGGTAAAACCAGCCAAATAAGCATTGTAACTCTGTTCACCAAAGGCAGTTCTGATTTTTGGGTTTTGAATCAGGTGATCCAAACGATTGGCCAGAGACTTAACATCACCCTTAGCAACCAAATACCCGTTACTTTCCTGTATGACTAACTCACCGATACCCCCTACATCCGTTGCTACAACTGGCAGTCTACAACTCATAGCCTCAATAACAGTAAGCGGCAACCCTTCGTATGAAGAACTGAGTGCAAAAATATCTGCCTGGGAAAACCACTCTGACATCTCAGTAGATTGCGTGACAAATTGTATTTTCCCCTCAACCCCTAAATTTTCAGCCAGTATTTTGAGTTCAGCCAGCTTGTGACCATCCCCGACGATTATCAACTTACAAGCAGATTCGATTTCGGCTAGAGCGCGTATCAACAGTTCCTGATTTTTTGCTCTTACCAGCCTGCCAACGTTAAGAATAACAGGCACATCGTTAGCAGGCTCATCTTTTGATATCTGCACGCTATCCACACCATTTTTTACTAACCAACTATTGTTTTCTTTGACAACACCGTATCGGCGAGCGAGGTTAAGGTCATATTCAGAAACAGCGATCACATCAAACCGTAATCTACCCACAAGCCATTCAACAATTAATCCGTAGCTACGCTGTAAAAATCCGGCACCCTCAGTAAATGCCCAACCGTGTGCAGTAAATATAGCGTTACTGCCGCTTTTTCTTGCTGCAATTCTTCCCAATACGCCTGCTTTAGACGAGTGCGTATGGACAATATCTGGTTTTCTTTTCTCAAACAGTTCGCGAAGCTCAGACAAAGCCGCGTAGTCGAATTTCAGATTAATTTTTCGTTGTAATGCGGCAACAATAATAATTTCGACGGAAAGTTTTGCGACTTCATTTGTTAGAAACCCCTCCTCGCCACAAACGAGAACAAATTGAAACCGGTCTTTCAGATGCCGAATCAATGTCAGAACGTGAATTTGTGCGCCACCTGTATCTGCTTTGGTTATAAGCATCATGATTGTGGGTCTATTGTTGGTAATCAAATTCATATGAACAGCTGGATGTTTAACTATCAAATGCGCAATATACCACAACATTGCGAACATGCCGTCCCTTACGATGCTCAAACAAAAATATACCTTGCCATGTACCCAGCACAAGGCGACCGTTAACAATTGGGATGGACAAGTGAGTTTGAGTCAGCATGGACTTTATGTGCAGGCATATCATCAGATCCTTCAGTGGTATGAGTATAAAGATCGAACTAACCGCGTGGGTGATGTCTGGCATGAAGTTCTTTAAGGCGCGTACTGGCGATATAGGTATAGATTTGTGTCGTTGATAAACTGGCATGTCCTAGCAACATCTGCACACTCCTCAAATCCGCACCATTGTTCAATAAATGGGTCGCGAAGGCGTGACGTAGCGTATGTGGTGAGGTGCTGGACTCTATACCCGCTATCAACGCATATTTTTTAAGGTTCTGCCAAAACCCCTGCCGGCTCATTCGCCTTCCTCTGCTGCTTATGAATAGCGCAGTGGACTGTTTTCCTGACAGTAAATCCAAACGGTAATTTTGCATATAACTCTTGATCCAATCGGTTGCTGTACTCCCCAGAGGGACAAGGCGTTCTTTATTCCCTTTACCAATAACACGACAGCCCTCCAGGTTAAGATCGATTTGGCTAATTTGCAGCCCAACGAGTTCCGAAACCCGCATACCGGTTGAATAGATAACCTCAATCATTGTTCTATCCCGGAATCCAAAGGATGTTCCGATATCTGGCGCCTCAATAAGCTTCTCTACATCCCTTTCTGTAATAACCTTAGGCAAGCTTTTTGTAACCGCTGGTGCGACAGCATTTTTGCACGGATCAAAATCGATCAATCCCTCCTGGATAAGGAAACTGTAAAATCGCTTAATTGAAGATAGCGCACGTGCAGCACTCTTTTTCGACGCTGTTTCTGCCCGATAGAAAATATAGTCCTGCACAAGCTCCAAAGAAGGTTTTGACGGATCTAAACCTTGACCATGAGCCCAATTATAATATCCAAGCAGATCATTTCTATAAGCATCAAGCGTATTATTGCTCAGCCCGGATTCCATCCAGATGGTATCGATAAATTGTGCCAGCAGAGGTTCGGGGCTATCTTTAACCAAATTACTGTTGATGAATATAAATGTTGGTTAACTGTCTGAATCCTTTAAACTGGATTCCAGTAAGCGAAGTTCCTGAATACGCTGTTGGAACTGACTGCGCCTGCCTTCATCCTGAGAACGATCATAAAGTCCTTTGAATATACTGCTGGCATCACTATAAAGGTTCGCTGACTGCAAACATTCAGCCGCATGAAATCGGGCTGATTCGCCCCACTGATCAAGGCCGTTGTCCTTTAGTAGTGCTGAGTGTAAATAATAGTCTGCGGCACGTATGAACTGCCTATTCGCCTGATATGACTCTGCAATCCAGTAAGATATTTCTCGTTCGTGTTTGGCCGTTGTTATTGCGGGCTCCAGCTTTAATAATAGTGCCAGAGCATATTGATGCTGGTTTACAGTCTGTAAATCGAAGATCGGCTGCAGCACCTGATCTATTTTCTCCGGAGTCATTTCAGGGTAAATACCAAGCAGTTGATTCAAACTCGTATTGCCAGTTTCGTAGTCGCCTGCAATAATGGAAATTCTGGATACATGCAACAACCAGTCGAATGGACCCATGCCTTGCGGGGACTCTGTAAGGCTGTTATTGATAAAAGCCGCAAGTTCGATATCACCTGTTTCAATCGCCCTGTTAGATAACGCCAAACCAACGTCTCCTCCAATCCGAAGCCTGGAGAATGATTTTTCTTCCCCGTAAAGAACTGGGATTACCGCAGTGCTGTCCGTTTGAATAAGCGTGCTTACATAGAAGGTATTTAGCTGAAGGTTAAAATTTAAATTCGTCGTATTTTTTAAAAGATACCCATAAATGGACTTTTTGGTAATAAGTTTGTCAGGAGATAACTGCACCGCAAAATCAAACAATCGATCTGTGTCACCTATCAGTAACCCGGCAAGATTAGCCGCTGTAAGTGTGTTTTTTTGATACTCTTCGTGTAATGTCTCCACGCTATAGCTCGGAATCGATCGGTCGTGAAGCTTTCTGCCCGAATGTATTTCCGATAGATAAATTTCGATATCATTGACCACGGAAAGATCACTAATTAGCTGTTTTGCATAGATTTTCACCGACAGTATTTCGTATTTCTCGACAGATCCATCGCTATCCCCTGACTCGAGATCAAGCATAAGCGCATCAAGTTTTGCAAAAGCCTGTTCGGAAGTGATTGATCCGTTTCGAAGACGAGCGTAGCTGCGTAACAGTCTGGCTTTCATTGAATTTAACGGTGCCAGCAAATTGATCGCATCATCATACAACTCGAGTCTCATATAAACCTGAGCGCTAACCAAAAGCCAGCTTTCATCTTTGGAACGGTAATCATTTTGAAACTTTTCCATTGCAATGATGGCCTCATTTAACATCCCATCCGCAAGATAGGATTCGATTAAATCCTGCCTAAGCTTTCGTTTTTCAGTTTCGGCAAGTTCATTCGACAATAAATGCTGCCGTAGCAGTTGTCTTGCCAGCACCCCCTGTTGCAGTGAAATATAGGCTCTAACTGCCTGCAGTTGAGCTTCTCGTTTGACTGAAGCTGGGAACGCAGGTGGAATCTGCGAAACTCGAGTCAGCAATCTGCTCCACTCTTGTCTGGTGCGGTAAAGCGCCCATAATTGCCGTTCCCACTGTAACCACTGTTCCGTGGGCAGAACTGCTGGGGCCGTCGTTTCGAGGATGGATTGGGCGAGGTCGAGGACATTTCCGCGAATTAACGTACGAACCCGTTTAAGCTCGGGGCTTAATTGCTGAGATTGAGAAAACAGTAAAGTTTCTTGTTCGGTGGTTTGCGCATGTATATTGGAGATTCCCAAACAAACAATCAGACCAATGACAACATGTAAAATTGACCGTTTCATCGAGCCTGCTTGCCTCCACAAAAAACGGGCCAAAGATTGGCCCGTTCTTGATGCTCGAATTTGTCCTGCATAAGGATAAGAATGAATTAGCGCTTCACCTTCTCCTTGATTCTTGCAGCCTTTCCTGAACGGTCACGCAGGTAATACAATTTTGCTCTCCTGACATGCCCTCTTCTAATGACCTCAATTTCTGAAATTAGCGGACTGTGTGACTGGAACACACGTTCCACGCCTTCTCCGTTTGCTACTTTTCTAACGGTAAAAGAAGAGTTTAAACCTCTGTTCTTTTTCGCGATTACAACGCCTTCGTAAGCCTGTAGTCGTTCTCGATTACCTTCTTTAACTCTAACCTGAACACGCACCTGGTCTCCTGGTCCAAATTCAGGAATGTCCTCTTTTAATTGTTCGGATTCAATCTGGTTAATAATATTACTCATTGCAATTCTCCAGTAAATAACTCGTATTCTGTAAATGTTAATTCAGATTAGACAGGGCTTTTAACAAATCCGGTCTTCGTTGCTTGGTTCTTTCTTTAGCTGCTTCGTTTCTCCAATCCTCGATTTCTCGATGATTGCCGCTTAGTAAAACATCCGGCACCTTCATGTTCTCGAATACTTCCGGCCGAGTGTAATGCGGCCAATCAAGTAATCCGTTACTAAACGAATCCTGATCAGCTGATTGAGCATTACCCAAAACACCCGACATCATTCTTGATACCGAATCAATCACAATCATTGCCGGCAATTCACCGCCGGACAAAACATAGTCACCGATGGAAATTTCTTCATCTACCCGTGACGCTACTATTCTTTCGTCAATACCTTCATAACGACCGGAAACCAGCAGCATATTTTCAAGCTCCGACAACTGCTTGACTTTGCACTGATCCAGCTTAACTCCCTGAGGGGTTAAGTATATCACCGGGCCATTCGCAGTACCCTTAGCATCATCAATACATCTCGCTAATGGCTCAGGTTTCATCACCATGCCAGGTCCTCCACCGTAAGGCCTGTCATCAACTGAGCGGTACACATCGTCGGTATAGTCACGGGGGTTATACAAACCCAGTTTCAATACTTCTAATTCAAGCGCTCGCCGAGTCATGCCAAAGTCAGACACAGCCCTGAATATTTCCGGAAATATCGTTACAACGTTTATTTCCATCCTATAGCCGTCTACTCTAATTGATCTTCAATCGCCTCGGGGCGATATCCTATCTGCTAGTAATCTTCTTTCCAGTCAACACCGATAACCTTACCAACGGTATCAAACTGTCTTACAACTTCATCAATCCAGGGAATTAAACGTTCCGCAGATTTCCCATCATCTGATCTAACAACCATCACATCATTGGCACCCGTTTCCAGCATTTCAACAACCGTACCAAAATTCACAGCTTCAGCATTGATAACCTGACTGCCGATAATATCGAACCAGTAATACTCGCCGTCGCTTAGCTCACTAAGCTGCTCTTTAAAAATCGAGATCGAACACCCCAGATACGGTTCTGCATCTTCTCGATTCCTGACGTTCTCAATTTCGGCAACTAGCGACTTTGCAGATTGATGAAATCCGGCAAAGCTGGTTTTTCTCAAGGAAAAATAACTTGCCTTACTTAAAAATACCGTAGCGTAATCTGTAATTTGCTCAGCAGGTCGAGTATAGGAATGAATCCTGACCCAGCCCTTTATACCGTGATGTGCTGTTATTTTACCGATTACCAGATGTTCACCATCTGTCTCGCAACTTTCACCCACAATCCGGATTAAACATTAACGGGTAACCAAGTTGCTTTGTATAATCACAGAAAGCAATACGCTTTTAAGCTGCTGGCGCGGTTTTCGCCTGTTTATAAAGTTGCTGAACACGGTCACTCATCTGTGCACCCTGATCTACCCAGTGTTCCAGTCGATCGGTATCCAGCCGAAGTTTTTCTTCCTGGCCGCAGGCCACGGGATTAAAAAATCCAACCCGCTCAATGAATCGTCCTCGCGTAGATCTTCGTTGATCTGCAACCAAAATCGAGTAAAAAGGCCTCTTTTTAGAGCCTCCGCGTGATAGTCGAATTGTAACCATATAAGCTTATTCCCCTACGGAATTCATGCTGTTATTTAAGGCGCGCAATTCTATCACACATAATATCGATGACAACAGCAAAATTTGACGCAATAAATGTTGCTAATTATTTGAGCTAAAAGGGGTTTTTCTAAATCGCGGCCTGCAATTCCTGACAGATTCCGCCATTCAAACAGACAAACATCTGTTTAATAAAAGTTGAAAGCGCTAAAATCAGGCGATGATACGGCTGATCATTATTTTTTGCTTATTTTTGACTGGATGTCAGTCTGTTTCAATCAATGACGATGATTTAACTCCATCATTGAGTGCTTCACAAATCAGTTTAAATCAGGCCGCCCTTGAGCTGTCTATTATTCAGGAATATACCGCAGAATGGCTTGTACAAGACCCCAATTCGGGATTTGAGTATATTTCACTGCAGGAATTGCTCACAATGGCCAACCATTTTCAAATATCCGGGAATGAAGCGGAAGCACGCCGATTGGCAGAACAGGTATCTGGTTTTGTGAAATTAGCACTACAACAATTAGAGCGTAATAAATTGGTTGAGCCAGAATATTGAATTCACTGCAAATCAGTTCCCGATCTACTAACGAGCACCCCGAGTAGTCCACGTTTTTGGAAAAATCCGTCTATACCGTAAAGCAACTGAACGGTGAGATTAAAAATCTCGTCGAACAAAGCTATCGATCAATTTGGGTTGAGGGAGAAATCTCCGGGTTGTCTAAACCGGCATCTGGACATCTCTATTTTTCATTAAAGGAAGAAAGCTCGTTAATTCGTTGTGCGTACTTCCGTAACCGCCAGTATAAAGGCGGATACCTTCCAACAGAAGGGTCTCAGGTTCTGCTGCAAGGCCAAATTTCATATTACGAACCGCGGGGCGATCTTCAGCTCATAGTGAGTTTTCTCGAAGATGCGGGAGAGGGCGCACTTCGCAGAGCATTCGAAAAACTTAAGGCAAATCTCCAACAAAAGGGCTATTTTGATCAGGACATAAAGAAAACGATGCCTGATTTCCCAACTACCGCAGGCATCATCACATCAGAAACCGGTGCAGTAATAAAGGACATACTCACCACATTAAAAAGAAGAAATCCTGGAATAAAAGTAGTTCTATACCCAACTCGGGTACAGGGCGAATCTGCGGAAGTGGAAATTTCCCAGTCGATTGAGATCGCTGACCATCGAAATGAATGCGATATTCTGATACTGGCTCGAGGCGGCGGGTCCCTTGAAGATCTGCAGGCTTTCAACTCAGAAATGGTGGCTGATGCTATTTTTCACTGCAAAACACCCATTATTAGTGCAGTTGGTCATGAAACCGATGTCAGCATTGCCGATTTCGTCGCAGACCAACGCGCTCCGACACCCACTGCTGCTGCCGAACTCGTTTCACTGGACACTGCTCAATTAAGTGTCAATATAAAGGGCATAAAAACACGCCTGATACAGCTCTTAAGCTCAGACATTGATCGCCGCAGGCAAACAGCAGATTATCTGCAGGCACGATTAACTAACCCCGAAGATGCGCTACAAAACTGGCAGCTGCAAAAAAATCAGGCTGTAATGCGATTATCAAATGGTTTGCAGTTGTCTGTGCTCCACCATCAAAATCGCCTGAAGTCATATCAGTTCACCATTGTGGCGAATTCGCCGTTGAAAAGGCTAACGCACTATCGACAGTCCCTTTTCAGAGACAGAAAATTGATTTGCAGAATGTCACAAGTAAAATTAAGTCAATTAGCGAATGAAACTCGTATGCAGAAAGAAAAATTACATTTAATGGCACCGCAAAATACCCTAAACCGCGGGTATGCCATTGTACAGCGGCAAAGTGGTGAAATAGTTAGTCGATCGGAAAATGTGTCCAAAAAGGAAAACCTCAAGATCACCGTCTCGAAAGGCACAATTGATGTTGCTGTCACTGAAACAAATTAGAATAACTTGAAAAAGATAATTATTTTCTTTTTGAGCTGCCTGCTGATCGCTATTCAGGCTGGTGCGGAGTTACCGAGAAATAATCCGGTTCCCGGGGGAATCGCGGTCATACCACTTTCGGATAGTCTGGATGAAAAACCGCTGGTTCGTTATGGCCAGAAAGTCGTTTGGATAGATGCTGAAGAAGGGATCTGGTTTGCGTTGGTTGGTATCGCGCAGGAAACTCTTCCGGGGAAGTACCTTATCACTATCGAACATCAGGATCATTCCCGGTATGGTCGCAGTTTCAGGATACACCCACTTGCTGCCGTTCAGGAACAAGGGACGATCGTACTTCCAAAAAGTGCAAGTGATATTGGTTTAGAAGCCCTGGACCCACCCGAATCCATCGCTACAGATACAGGCAACGAGGATAATCTCTCCGCCATAGACTACCGTTTCCAACAGATTGTATCGAGCGGTAGTTATATTCCGTACGGCCGAGTTCTGCGCGACGAAAATTCTCCGACGATCATTTCCCATCCGTGGATTACCTATCTAACAGAACCCGATGAGATCGTACGGGCACCCGCACCGGGGACGGTTAAACGAGTCTATATTTCAGATAACGGGAATGTCACTACAGAAATTAATCACCATAATGGTTTGTCCTCATTAATCGGAAATCTGGGTCAGACAATTTTGAAGCCTGGGCAGTTTTTACAAACCGGTGAACCAATCGGTACCACATCCGCACAACCAGAACGTAAAGACAAGGAAGCGTCGGGAAGAGTAGACTGGTATCTATTTCTCAATGAAACACTAATTGACCCGCTAAAGCTTACGCCTTCTGCCTGAACGTTTTTTAAATGCCGTTTTGTTAGGATTACGCTGCTTAAATGGATTCTCGGCTGTTCTAGTGAATATTTTTATGGGAGTGCCTACCAGCTTATAAAACCTGGAAAAAAATCGTTGCAGATAACGAACATACGATTGTGGAATATCCTTGGCCTGGTTTCCGTGAATGACAATAATGGGTGGATTTTTACCGGCCTGATGCGCGAACTTTAGTCTGACCGGGCGCTGGTTGTGCATGGGAGGCGGAGTACGGATCACCGCCTGTTCCAGTGTACGGCTTAGGCTGGATGTGGCAATTTCTATCATGGCACTATTGTAAGCTCTCATTGCGGCGGGAATCACATCGCGAATGTTTGAGCCGTGCAATGCTGAAATTGTCACAATTTCCGGAGACGGCAGAAATTCAAATTTTTTGCTTACCTCCTTTTTCAGCTGGTTCTTAGCCTTCCCGTCCAATGTATCCCATTTATTGACGACCAAAACAATCGATTTTCCAAAATCATTAACCATCCCAGCTATCGTAGCGTCCTGGGTTCCAACGCCAGATTCCGCATCAACAACAAGAATTGTTACATTCGATTTTTCAATCGCCTGCAGTGTTTTAACCACAGAAAACTTTTCGATAACGTCATTGACCTTTGCTTTTTTTCTTACACCCGCTGTATCAATCAATACAATGGAGCGATCTTCAAACTCTAACGGTATTTGCACACTGTCCCGAGTAGTACCGGGAATATCGCTAACGATGACCCGCGATTCGCCCAGTATTTTGTTGATAAGCGTTGATTTTCCGACATTCGGACGCCCCGCAATGGTAAATACTGGCGCATCTTCCATCTCCTGTTGGTGTGCAATATCCTGGTCACCGGGTAAAATTTGATCGATAAATTGAATAACACCATCACCGCGTTTTGCGGATATCGAAATGGGGACTCCTAAACCCAGTTCCTGGAACTCTGAAATGGCCAATTCATCTAATATGCCTTCCGTCTTGTTCACTATGATGTAAACTGAAATCCCTCTTTGGCGCAGTATATTGGCGATTTCCTTATCCTGGGGCACCAAACCCTGAGTGTAGTCGACCAGAAACAAAACAACATCCGATTCCTCAAGCACCTGTTCAACCTGAGATTTAATATCTGCTGAAAATACCTGATTATCATCCCCTTCCAGGCCCCCGGTATCGACAACAATAAACGAACTATTCCCGATGTTGCCTGTTCCATACAACCGATCTCTTGTAACCCCCGGTTGGTCATCAACAAGCGCATCACGGGTTTTCGTGAGTCGATTGAATAATGTAGACTTTCCCACATTGGGCCGGCCTACCAGTGAGATAACAGGTAACATTGGAACTATCCCTGAATGTCAGGCGAATTATTGGATAATATAAGTTTTAAAGCTTGACTTCGCGACTTAAAGCCTACAGTGACACTGCCACCAAATCGCCTTCAGAAGTAAATGCGGTTACCAGATTATCGCTGTTTACAATTCCCAGAATCGCACCCTTGGAAATTTTCCTGGTCTCAATCAGCGCACCCGATTTAGGATCCAGGGTATGCAGGTTTCCTTTCGAATCACCGATCAGAATTCGATTATTTGTGAAGACAGGAGGACTAACCCCGTGTCCTGTAAATGCATCCTGTGACCACTCTTTCTCTCCGGTTTGAATATCCAATGAAACGACTTCACCGAGTTCCTGAATAACAATCAATGACGATTTATTACTTGCCATTGCAAGTCGTGTCGATAAATCTGTTCTCCAAACTGTAGATGCATTTTGAATTTGTACCGCGACAATACTACCCTGATAGGTAGAGCTATATACTAATGAACCCTGAACTATGGGTGGAGAATCCGAATCATTAAGACGCTCAAGCTCATTTTGCCCTTGCACAAAGGATAATTCAGCCTCCCAATAATCACGCCCGCTGATGACATTATTCGCTATCAACTTTCCATTGGAGAGGCCGACTAAAACCGCATCCCCGGTAATCACCGGCTTCGAATCTCCATGAAGTGTTAATCCTTTAATTTCTTTCGTAACTTGCCAGGCTATTTCTCCGTTTTTGGAATCGATACCAATGACCAGTCCGTCCGAAGTTCTGACCACGATTCGCCCTTTCCCAATTGCTGGAATGGCGGAAACATTTCTTTTAATATTGGTCTCCCATAACGGGTTACCATTTTCTGAAGCTAGTGCGCGAACGGTACCGTTATCATGAGAAAACACAACAATCCCTTCACCGACTGCTATCGCCGCATTTACAGCTTGTTCCGTTTCTATCTTCCAGATTACATCACCCGTCCTTGCATTTCGGCGGTAAACCACCCCTTCCCGGTTAGCGATATAAACGCTATCTCCTGCGATTGTCGGCACCAGTTTTGCAAAACCGTCGTTCGCACCACCGCCAATGGAAGCATCCCACAGAATTTTGAGTTCCTCTGCCCCGCTATCTGCCGGTAACTCTTTGGGCTCAATCGGTTCCTGATAAATACCCCAAAGGGTTTCTTCTGGAACTTTATCTTTATTACATGCCGTCATCAGCACAGCAAATAGCGTGCAAATAACCAAATGACCATAGCGTGAAAAATTCATATTAACTTGCACTCAAATTATCCAGTTTCAGCCGAATTAACGCACTGTGGTCTGAACTCGTTGGTAAAACATCAAGACTGCTTTCATAGGCATCCCGCGCCTTTGCAACGTCACCTTCCTGATTACGCATTGCGTACGCATCGCCCGATAATTCAAGATATCGCGACTCATAACTTGAATACTCAATCCCATTAACCAACTCAAGAACATCTTCGGCTCGGCTTTGTGCCAAATATAGTGTGGACAAACGGATTCGCGCAACATGCTTTAATGCGCCGTCTAACGCTTGCTCAAGTACCCAGTTTAGTTGGGAGATCGCTTCATCCAGATTGTTTTCTTCGACGAGTTGTTTAGCCACAGTAAAAACAGCAAGTGAAGCGTAATGGCTTGTCTGGTGGTCTGACTGTAATTGAGTCAATATACTCAGTCGGGACTGGGAATCTGCTGTGATGATAATTTCTTCGTATAATTCAGAAGCTTGCTCACCCTGACGTTGCTCATAGCTTTGCCAGGAATTAAATCCTACGATACCACCCAAACCCAGCACAATTCCAAAGATAATCGACTTACCGTTATCGTTCCAAAATGCTTTCGCTCTTGCGACATCATCATCTTCAGCAAACTGTGGAAATTTTTCTTCGGCCATGTTCTTAACTCTAAATAAACTCTAAATTAGTTACTTGCAGTCGAATGTGAATCCAGATTGGACGCACACCAATTATCCAGTTGCGTCAACGGGAGTTCGAACTGCGGGATATTCTCACGTAAATCTTTTATCTGCACAATGTCATTTTGCTTTTCCATTTCGCCCAAAATAAAGGCGAAACGGGCACCAGACTGATCGGCTTTTTTAAACTGGTTTTTCATTTTTCCACCACCAAAGTGATTGATTATATAGTATCCGTTATTCCTGAGTTTTTCGGCAAGCAAAATAGATTGGGCATCATCGTCGGTAGTGTCAATAATGTAAACACTAATTCGATTGGAGGAAAAGTCTTTATTCTGTTGCTCTACAAGATCGATCAGCCTTTCCATGCCCATGGCAAACCCGATTGCCGGGGTATCCCGACCACCGCGGTTACCAACCAGTCCATCATATCGGCCTCCAGCACACACTGCTGACTGTGCACCCAGACCCTCTGTCACCCATTCAAAAACAGTGCTCGTGTAATAGTCGAGTCCGCGCACCAGTTTTGGATTGATTACGTACTCTATTCCAGTTGTAGTCAGGGAATGGCAAATTTGAGTAAAGTTGCGCTGTTCTTCAACGCTCAGAGAATCAAAAATACTGGGAGCTTCATTGATAATTTCAACTGTTTTAGGATTCTTACTATCCAGAATTCTTAACGGATTTCGCTCCAGCCTCCGGATACTGTCTTCATCCAGATCACCTGCGTGGAGCGTCAGGAATGCTTTGAGCGATTCTCGATATCGCGCACGACTATCCGCTGAACCCAAGGTGTTTATTTGCAGTTTAATATTAGTCAACCCCAAATCCTTGCAAATTCTTTCACCAACCCGAATAATTTCACCATCGATATCCGGACCATCCCAGCCAAACGCTTCAATTCCAAACTGATGAAATTGTCGAAACCGCCCTTTTTGCGGCCGTTCCCGGCGAAACATTGGTCCCATATACCAGAATTTTTGTTGGGTGTTATGCAGCAAGCCGTGCTCAATGCACGCGCGCACGGTCGCTGCTGTCGCTTCAGGACGCATTGAAAGCGGTTCACCCCCGCTATCTTTGAATGAATACATTTCCTTTTCGACTATATCGGTTTGATCACCGATTGATTGTTTGAACAGTGCCGTCTTTTCCAGAATGGGTGACCGTATTTCTTCATATCCGTATTGCCATGCAATTTTTCGAATTACCGCCTCAACTGCATGCCACCGTCCAATCCGCTGCGGCAGCAGATCATTCATTCCCTTGACACCCTGTATCTTATTACTCATGGTCCTGGTATTGGTCTTACTCAGATTTTTTCGAACGGGATTGTGGCTATTCGCCAACGAGGAATCGGACAAAAAGCCCACTCTTGTGCGGTTTGAATTCAACCAACTCCCCTTGATATTCGACCTCAACTCCGGTGGAAGCGCCAATAAATACAGCGAACGGTGGCTGACCGTGTAATTCAAGTCTCGCACCACTTTCAATGGTTTCATAAATTAGTTTTTTGCCGCTATGGTCCCTTACATCCAGCCAGGTTTGTACATTCACCTTCAACACAATCCAGTCAGGTGAGCTGACGTCAAAAGTGATATCCGCGTTTTCTGCGCTGGTTTCTGCTGAACCTGCGTCAATATCGGCAGTGGCAAATAAAGCCGAGTCATCCACACTAACGGTAGGCAATACATTTTCTTCAACGTTACTAATATCGAGTTCGGTATGTTCCCCGGTATCCGGTTCTGTTGATTCCGTTTCCTGATTTTCAGACGGTCCTTCTTGTTTAACATCTGAATCTGAAATTTCCGCAGGTAAAGAATTCTCCTGCTTCGCAGTTGTGCCAGGTGATATTTCTGGGGATGTTTCAGACTGATTTAAATAAGTTGTGAAATTTTCGAGCTCATCTGAAAAATTGGGCTCCGGTAAAACCGACTCGGGTTGTTTCTCGATATTTAGCTCAACTATTTGATTCGAAGGATCTTCATCAACCGTGTTGGATTCAGACGATTCATCAAAAGACAATTGATTTCGTGCATTTACCGTTTTGGTTGAGAGATTCTCTATCCATTCGTTGACAGGATTATCCCCAGGGTGTTGCCAATACCACAGCAAACAAATAAAACTAACCGCCAAAATCAAAAATAACACCGCCGATCGTTTTCGGGATTTTTCCTGGTGCCCGTGGGCACGCTGATGATTCGGTTCAAGAACAATACCAGACGATGTTTCTGTTAAATCCTTGCGATGGAACTCGATGGATGCATCAATATCCAAATTAAGCAACCTGGCATAGCTCCGCCAATAACCAATGATATAGGTTGGTCCCGGCAGGTTTTCATAGTCATTTGCTTCAACTGCCGTGAGCTGCGCTGTAGACAAAAACAGTTCTTGTGCAACGTCTGCTATTTCCAGGCCAAATTCAATTCGCTTCATGCGAAGCTGATCCCCGGGAGGAAGCATTGATGTCACGTCGGCTGTTTCCTGCATGCTTAACCTGAATTCAGTAACGTATTAAGTTTGGCGTTTTTGCTCGAACCCGGATAGCGCCGCAGTAATTCTCGGCGGTATTGGTTTGCTTTATTTATATCACCCAACCTGTTTTCAACCACCGCTGCCAAATATAACGAATTTTCCGAAATTACGCCTGTAGCAAAGTATCGCTCTAAAAACCCTCTGGCTGAAAGGTATTCTTTTTGCGCAAAACTGACCTCGGCCATGGGCAATAATGCCTGAGGCAGATATGGATAATCATCCAAAACGGTCCGTAAATAATGATCTGCTTTTACGACTTTGCCGCTTTTCTGATAACAAATTCCAAGTCCCAGCTGAGTTCCGAAAACCTGATCATTGGTCGCATTCTTCTCGACTTTCAAGAGCTGCTGAATCCCTTTTGATGTCTGTTTATTTTGACAAAGGTGAATTCCAAGATCGTTAACTGCGAGAAAATTTTCCGGATTCAGCGAAACTGCACGTTCAAAATTGGAAGTTGCCTGCAAAATGTCACCTTGCTGGGCAAGTAGCAGTCCCTTGGCGTGGTACGCTCGATCCGATTTTGGGTTAGTAGCAATTGCTGCATCAAATTCAATCGACGCGGTGCCATACTGCCTCTCACGCAGATAAGTCATACCCAAATTAACGTGGGCATCAGCGCGCTCTTCCGGCGCCCATTTTTTTGGCCGATTCGGATCAGTGCTCACACAACCAGTTAGAATGATGAGTATGACGGCGCTACAGATTAATTTAAATTGAGTGGAAAATTTCACGAAAACGTCACCTCCATCTGCTTCATACGAGTCGAACGCTTGGTTCGGTCGACGAAGTCTCCAGCCAATTGACCGCAAGCTGCATCGATATCATCCCCTCGAGTTTTCCTTGTAATCGTGAAAATATTCATTTTCTGCAATACTTCACTAAAACGATGTATCGCATTATTACTGGAACGCTCAAACTGGGTTTCAGGAAAACGATTAAAGGGAATCAGGTTCACTTTAGAAGGAACTTCTTTGAGCAAATATCCGAGTTGTTTTGCGTGGAAAGCACTATCGTTGATACCCTTAAGCATGACGTATTCGAATGTAACTCTTTGACGATTATTACGATCAACGTAATTTTTACAACTATCCAGCAACTCAGCAATGGGGTACTTTTTATTTAGCGGAACCAGTTTATCTCGCAACTCGTCGTTCGGGGCGTGCAAGGAAACCGCAAGGCTGACCGGACAATCGATTTTGAGCCGGTCGATCATTGGCACCATTCCAGCAGTACTCAAAGTGACTCGTCGTCTGGATAATCCAAAAGCAAAATCATCCATCATCAACTTCATCGCAGCGACAACATTGTCATAGTTTAATAGGGGTTCCCCCATACCCATCATCACCACATTGGTGACAGGCCTGCGCTGGTCGTTGTCATGACGTTGGAATATCTGCCCTTCGGACAATTCCATTTTTTCAAGAAGTGTATTCGCTAGCCACAACTGGGAAATGATTTCCCCAATATCAGGGTTTCTATTGAAGCCTTGTCTGGCGGTGGAACAAAAAGTGCAGTTTAATCCACAGCCTACCTGAGATGATATACAAAGGGTTCCGCGATCGGCTTCAGGAATATAAACAGTCTCAATACAGTTGCCGTCGTGCAGTCGAAAAAGCCATTTAACCGTTCCATCGACGGATCTTTGCTCACTTGCAACCTCAGGCATGGAAAGATTTGATAATGAATTCAGTTTTTCACGAAGCGTTTTACTGAAATCCGTCATCTCAGAGTACGATATCGTATTTCGCTGGTACACCCATTGCAGAATCTGCTTCGCACGGAATCCTTTTTCCCCAATATTCAGGAAAAAGGACTCCATCGCCGAACGATCCAGAGACATCAAATTAACGGGTGTTTGCGACACGCTATCTGCTCTTTCGCTCAGCTAATCAGGTACTGTTAGCGTGTACGTGGACAGATTTGGCTGTCATCGAAGAAAAAAGCGATTTCTTCGGCAGCAGTTTCCGGTGCATCAGATCCATGAACGGCATTCTCTTCGACATTGGTTGCAAAATCGGCACGAATTGTTCCGCGATCGGCGTCTGCAGGATTGGTCGCACCCATTACTTCCCGGTTACGGAGAATCGCGTTCTCCCCTTCCAGAACCTGAACCATGACCGGTCCAGAGGTCATGAAAGCGACCAGATCACTGTAAAAAGGCCGTTCTTTGTGAACAGCATAAAACTGCTGCGCCTGCTTCTGGCTCATATGCAACATTCTTGATGCAACGATGCTTAAACCAGCGTCTTCAAATCTTTGATAAATCTTGCCGATATTATTGCCTGCCACTGCATCTGGTTTAACGATAGAAAATGTGCGCTCGATAGCCATTTATTACTCCAAAAAAGTCAAAATATAAAACGAGAACCCCGCGTTGCAGCATTATCGATCTTAAACCTCATTCCATACCCAACTCGGGAACCTGAATAAAGTCACCGGATATCTGCTTAAAGAAATAATAAATCAGTTTAATAAAAACCAGTTAATAATTGAATTAAAATATTTTTTTAAATAATAATTTAAGCAGCTCTATTTAATTAATGGTCGTGCAGACGACATGGTGTTCAGAAAAATTAAGTCGCTGATTGTACATCTAACCACCCAGACGGGTAAATAACCGGAATCGTAACGAATCAGAGTCTGATCTACTGATATCAGGTGAAATATCAGACTGGCTTCCGCGGATTGATTTGTACAGATCCAAGCAATTTATTGGTCGTCATTCCAGTAATTTTGACGTTTATCCATGATTCTTCGCAAGCCTCGTCGGCTGACGAATCGTCTGTATGCTGAAATTCAACCGGGAAATAATACTCCGATCGCCCGAAACCGGTATTGTTTTCAATATTATTGTTCTTACATCTGGATTCAGGAACCACTTTTACGACTTTACCAATCAGTCTTTTCGCTACTCTTTCCCAGGTTTTCCGGCCTAACTCCCGGGCAATCGCCGCCCTTCGTTTCCGGTCATTGATGGGAACCTGTCGAGGTATCCTGGCTGCTGGCGTACCCGGTCGTTTTGAGTAGCTAAAAACGTGGGGATAAGGGATTTCCAGTTCTTCGATAGCTTTACAGGTTTCTTCGAACTGCTCTTCGGTTTCAGTTGGAAAACCGACCAAAATATCTGCGCTCAAAACCAGATCCGGTACCGACCGTCGTAAATGTTCAATTCGTTGATAGATAATTTCGCGCGTAGCGCGGCGCTTCATACGCTTCAAAATCAAGCTATTACCACTCTGTAGAGACAGATGTAACTGCGGGCAGATTCTCGAATGTTTTGCCAGAACAGATACCAGTTCGTCGTTAATATGTATGGGATCAATCGAACTAAGTCGAATTCGAAAGTCTCCGCAAATACCCATGATTTGATCCAGCAATTGTGCCAACCCAAATTCATTTAAATCGAAATCACTTCCATAAGAACCGATATCTACACCGCATAAGACGATTTCACGATAACCGTTTAAGACCAGGCGGTGGCATTGTCTTACAATCATATCGTGAGAGAATGAGCGGTTTGGGCCTCTGGCAGTGTGGATGATGCAAAACGTACAGCCTTGATCACAACCCTGCTGAATTTGTACAAATGCTCGGCTATGCCCATCAAATCCCTGAAGCAATTCTTTCGGCAAGCTAATCTCCTGATCGATATCCTTGTGCAGTACCGGTGGCAAATTGCCACGGTATAGCTCATCGAGCAGATTGGGAATATCGAGTTTTTGGCTATTTCCTACCACCAGATCGACACCCGGAATAGCGGCGCAGGCTTCCGGATCCATCTGTGCATAGCATCCGGTAACAACAATCCATGCATTGGGATTGCGTTTAATTGCGCGCCGAACATATTGCCGCGCCTGTCTGTCTGCTTCGGCCGTTACTGTGCAGGTATTAAGAATATGAAGGTCTGCCTGTTCTGACTGACTGACGCGTTGGTAGTCCTGATTCGTCAGTTTTTGCGCAATGATCTCTGTTTCAAAGGTATTAACCTTACACCCAAGGTTTGAAAATGATACCTTTTTGTCAGATAAACTATTGTTTTTTAACGATAATAATGGAGATTCGACTACGATTGAACTCATCCTGACACCTCTGCTCTCGGTCAATATCTGGAATCAAATTACGAGTCTTTTAAAATGCTCAAAGTCTTGAGATTGCAATGTTTTGCAGTCTCAGGTACTGAAAATATCAATCAGCTCGTTGTGAAACTTTCGCCACAACCGCAGGATTCCGTCACGTTGGGGTTTTGGAAGTGAAATGCAGAAGACAAACCATCTTCGACGTAATCTACCTCCATTCCTTCGAGGAATCCCATATGTTGCTGTTGCACGACCACTTTTACACCGTAACTCTCAAAAACCGCATCATCGCCATTAATTTCTTCAGCGTAATCCAGCTCATACGCATAACCTGAACACCCAGAAGTTTTAACGCCTACGCGTAAACCCTCTCCAAAACCTTTGGATTGTAAGTGACTTGCCACTCGGTTGGCAGCAGATTCAGTTAATGTAACAGGCATGATAAGTTATATAAGATATTGAATTTAATAGTAAATATATTCCATAGTGACAAATATAATCACTTCGATCTATTCGCATGATCCGCAAATTATAACACAGGATCAAAAGGCAATTTATCAACCTGTACAGCATCTAAATCAGTTTATTTACAAGTGGTGAATATCGCGCTCTTTCATCTAAATATACTATACAATACGCCGCTTTTGAAGCCACCATCGGGTCAATTATTCGATTCGGATTTTGTCGACAAATTTTTAGCAACCGCTGTCCGATTATCCTTTTAATTTTCTCATTTATGAATAAAAAAGCATACGGCGTATTTAGCATCGCCCTTGCCTCCCTGCTGCTGGAACTCGTACTGATTCGAGTATTTGATGTACTCTGGTATCCAAATATGGCGTATATGATCATTACGCTTGCGGTCTTCTCCTTTTGGTCTGGCCGGGGTTTATTTATCCATACGGCCGGTATGAGGTTACGCAAAGGACATGGCTCTGGTTGTCGGCAGCTACGTTGCTAATGGCATTGTGTGCTTTGGCGATATTACCTGCAATCAATAGATTACCATTTGATTACAACCAGTTGGCGGGGGATCACACGACGTTCACAATTCGGAATTTTCTGCTGATATACGTCGTTATATGCGCGCCTTTTTTCCTCGCAGGATTTACCCTGTCACTGGTGTTCTCACACTATGCGTCGCAAATCAGAAGACTATATTTCTGGGATCTGATTGGAGCGGCGTTGGGCAGTGTTTTGTTGATTCCGCTATTACCCGAACTCGGTACGGTGGGCATATTATTTGTCGTCGCCGGTTTTTGTTTACTTTCGTCAGCATGCTTTGCACAAAATCGGATTTGGACGATTTCTACCGTCATTCTGGCAATTGCGGTAACCGTCACACCATTCGCCTGGGATCAGATCAAGACTTTCACGCCGCATATGGACAAACGAAATTTTCGATCCTTACAAGGGGTGTCTGAGGGAACCTGGTGGGATCCAATATCAAAAATTGACATCATTGATTACGAACAAGTAGGCAAAATTGTAGGTCAAAATTACACCTTCAAATGGATTGCTTACGATGGTGGTACACAAACCAGCTATTTCTACCGATTCGACGGCGATTACGAAAAACTTCGTTTGGAACTGCCTGAAAATGCAAAACAACATTTCTGGGATCGCTACCTGATCATTTCCCATTTCCTCAAAGCAGACACGGATGCAGAGGTACTGGTTATTGGCAGTGCCGGAGGACAGGAAACCAAAGCAGCGCTGACGTATAACGCCGGACATGTAGACGGTATTGAACTGGTCGGAAAAGTTGTGGAGTTGGGTAAAACCCGTTACGCCGAATACAGCGGCGACATCATGAACCACCCGCGTGCGAATATTCGGAAGGGCGAGGGGCGTAGCTTCCTGCGATCCAGCAACAAGCAATACGATATCATTCAGATAAACAGCAACCATACCAGTTCGAGTATCGCTGCTGGCAGCGGAGCTATGCAATCAGCTTATTTACAAACTGTGGAAGCCTATGAAGAGTTTTTTAACGGTTTAAAGGAAGACGGCATCCTTCATATCAACCACCACATTTATCCAAAAATGGTGGCAACTGCAGCTCAGGCCTGGGCCGATTTAGGCAGAGGTAATTTCCGCAAGCACGTCATGGTTTTCGAAACCTCTGGGCATCACGACAACCTGCCCACACTGCTGATCAAAATGACACCATGGTCAGAAGCCGAAATCAAGAAAACCCAGGAATTTATGTCGACATTCAACTTTGTCGTCAATCCCCTTGATCCTGATAATTCTTTCCTGAGTCAACCCTTCTTCGAAGCTGATTTCCCCAGCGAACTTGCTGATAAAATCCCCTATCGGATTATTCCTCCTACAGATAATCAGCCCTTCTTTAATTCTCTTCGAAAGTCAATTGATCTGCCACCCCATGAACAAGCCGACATATACGTAAATTCGTCTGTTTCTGGTTTACTAAATTCCCAACGTTCCACCGGTATTCCGATTGATGTTGTGCACCTAATGGTGACCGCGGGTGCCGCTCTCATTTTTGCGTTTGTTTTTACGCTCGTTCCCCTGTTCTTTTCACGAGCGGGCAAAACACAGTGGCAAGGAAAATCCAATCTGCTAGTCTATTTTTCCTGCCTCGGTGCTGGCTTTATTATCCTCGAACTGGTGTTTATCCAGATATTTATGAAGCTGGTTGGCTACCCGCTTTATACCTATACCACCGTCCTGTTTACGTTTTTATTCGGTGCAGGATTTGGCAGTTTAATGTCAGAAAAACTCCAACTGGTAGAAAAACGAAGATGGTGGATTCCATTTGCCGGAATCGCAGCGTCAACAGGAGTGCTAATACTTTGCCAGTTTTTTCTATTCGATCTCATTCTCCAGTTTTCGAGCCCGGTTCGTATATTATCGACCATAATCATGCTCTTTCCGCTGGCATTTTTCACCGGTATGCCATTCCCTCTAGGGATTCTGGCGGTCCAGCATAAGCCGACCGGCACAGTCGCATGGGCCTGGGCCTTCAACGGCTTATTCACAGTTGTTGGTGGTGTCTTTTGTGCCATCTTTTCTGTCTATTTTGGGTTTATGGCAACGATGTTGTTCGCCGTTGCCGCATATATCCTGGCTAGCGTAGTTTATCGGGGGCTGTACCAGGGTTATCTAAACGATAGCGCCTCAATTACCTGATAAACAGAATTCTCCCATGGAACGAGCGTTGGCCAAGCCAGTTAAATCCTGTCTGTTCGATATGGATGGATTACTACTGGATACAGAAATTATTTACACTGAAGTGACACAGCAGATAGTCAGTCGATTTGGTAAAATCTACGATTGGTCAATAAAATCCAATATGATTGGTCGACCTGCTGCAGATTCAGCAAAATATCTGGTAACCACGCTAGATCTGCCCATTAGCGCTGATCAATATTTAGTTGAACGGGAATCATTACTAAGGCAAAAATTTGCCTCGTGTTATGCCCTACCCGGTGCCGAAGTACTTGTTCGACACTTAAAGCAAAATCACGTTCCCATTGCGCTAGCAACCAGTTCGAGCCGAGAACTATTTGAAATTAAAATTTCAAATCATCAATCCTGGTTTTCGCTGTTTGATACCGTTGTCACTGGCGACGATGAAGCGATTGGTCAGGGCAAACCGGCTCCTGATATTTTTCTTATCGCAGCCAACCGTCTAAATTCACCCAGCGAAATGGCATTGGTATTTGAAGATGCACCGTCTGGCCTCGAAGCAGGCATTGCCGCGGGTATGCAGGTAATCTGTGTTCCAGACAAGAATATGGACAAATCAAGGTATCCATCTGCAACGAGAGTACTGGATTCACTGGATGAGTTGAATCTGGCAGAGTTTTCACTCCCAGCACTGTAACCCAACCTGGCTATATTTTCTTGGCAATGCTACCGGAAACACTGTCTGTATTCCTGATCACTACTTTGATGGTCAAGCTATCGCCAGGACCGTCAGCGCTGTTTGTCAGCAGTGTCTCAATGTCGAAAGGCATCAAGGCGGCGATATTCGCCGTAGTGGGAATGTCACTCGGTATATTGGTTCATGTCATAGCAGCGGCTAGCGGATTATCAGCATTACTGGCGACTTCGGAATCTGCTTTTACCATTCTCAAATATGCTGGTGGTGCTTAATCTGGCGTATTTTGGCATCAAGTTACTGTTGTCGGTTACTGCCCAAGGCAGGCATACAGCTCGGCCTCGACCGCCTGGCGGATCAGTCTCTGTGCGCCGGCTTGTAACCGTTCATTCAATGAATCTGTACTCGCTTCTCGATATTCAAATTCAATAATGTTATTCTTGCTCATGGTGGCGTGTCCTATGGGTTGCTTGATTGTGGTAACTTCCAATCAACCAGATACGCCGCCTTTTTTTCAATTTTCTAAACACCAGATTCGGTTATAACTCGCAAAGCGGTGGGCTTGTTTGTAGTAATAGCCATTGCCTCTAGTATTGCGGTTTCATTTCACGGCTGATAGTTGACTTAACTTCTGCCCAGGGTTTTAGCGATTTCTGCCTGTGTATGATTTTGCTTTGCTTATTCATCATGAGGTAAATGTGGTCTCTTTCCTGTTCAGTCAAATGGGTATATCTCGTCCTGTTTTACGCCTTTTTTCCGTTCAGTTAAAAGAGTACGAGTGTCCCCTTTGACTTACTTAGGCGTGTTGCACTTATTATGTGAATTCAAAATCCGTGAAGTCAGGAGTCCTGCCGTCGTTCCTTTGATAAGCAGGAATCCAGTAAAACGCGCAAACCCGCAAGGGTTTTCCACATTTAACGTATGCCTAGCGAGGGATTCTTGCCGTCTCGAAAGAGACCGTGCAAAACTCAATATTCGTCTTTCCTAACCCCCTAGCCCCCTTGTCAGGGGGGAATTGAGTAGAAACAGGGGATTTAGGGGGTTGGGTTTTCCAGATGTAACGATGCCTATCAAGGGATGTTTGTAGTCTTGGAATATGCAATGCGAAAACTCAACTTTCGTCGTTCCTGCGGAAGCAGGAACCCAGTCAAATACACAAACCCGGTGCTACCACGTTCCTAACCCCCCTACCCCCTTCAGGGGGGGATTATGTAGAATGCCCTAAAACCGGATTGTGCCTTCCAGCAGGATGCGGTCGCTATTATTGCTGGTTTCACGTTCGCCGTACAGGTGCAGGCTAAGTGGCGAACTCGGTTTCCAGCGCAAGCCCAAACGATAGTGGTTGCTGTCGCTCATGCTGACTTCGCTGTAGGGGGTCAATAATCCGCCAGCCGTAAATAGTCCGTAACCCATATTCACATTCAAGCGTGCGCTGTTCGTGCTTGTGCCGTTATTGTCATCGGCCAGCTCTTGTTGCCATACCTGATTCGTGCTGATGCCAACCGTGCCATAGCTCGGATTCAGGCTAAACGACAAGCCTTGTCCATTGGCATTGGCTTGTTGGCGAATCGTGCCTTGAATACCCCATTCCTGATACTCATCCTGACCGAGCAACGTGTGCAACTTGCCTTCAACCGTCAATCCCGTGGTGTTGGCATAGTGTCCGCCCAAATTCAATACCGCGCCAATGCCAGAGGATTCGCCAACACCACCGTCATAGCGCAAGCCCACTTCCAGCAACGGCTTGAAGTGTCCGCCCGATGACAATGGGCGTTCTTTACCCATCTCCAGCAACAAGCGTAGTCGTTGGCTGTTGAGTTTATCCGCCGGGATTTTCTTGTCCGCAGACGCGGCAATGTCAACCTGTGCCAGTATGATGTCGCTCTTGAGCTTCAAGCCCGATTGCGTCAACCGTCCAGAACCCCCCGCCGATAAACTCAACAGGCGCGTGTCACTGCTGCGCTCGCTATCTTCGGTTGGGGATTGCTGTTTAATGGCCAGTTTACCCTGTCCATAGCCAACACTGCCCCACAAATCAACCTCATCGTTCGAGCGTGCAAAGTACGGGTGAACGCTGGTGATCTGATGCGTGTAATCCCCGCGGGTCTCTTTCCCGTTCTTATCCGTCAGCGTGTAATCAACATCGCCCTTGCTCCACGACACCAAGCCGCCCGCCAGCATATCCTTACCCAACCGCTGGTCGATACCGAGTTGAACACTGAGCACCTCGCCTTTCCAATCGCCATTGCTGAACTTGCCACTCATTCTATTGTAATCACCACCGCCCCATACTGTCGCACCAGCAGTAGAACCCGCACCGCCCGCCGCATTCAACGGCATCACAAACGCGGAACGAGACAACATTTCTTTCCAGTCCATTGTGCCGTCTTTCAGCGACTTGATATAGTTGGGTAATTTCTGCGCGACCGTGTTCTGCAGGTTGGCGGACAAGCCGGTCTGGCTATCCAATTGCACCGTTTGACCATCGAACTGGTAACTCGCCACTTCTGGCGTGCCCGAGAAAGTGTCATCCATGCGACTATTCACCGCCGATACCGTGCCACCCAGCATAACGTGGGTAAGCCGTGGCAAAATATTCTCGTTTAGTTTCCTGGCTGATTCTGGAGTCAGCCCGGTGTAAATAGTCAATGTGTATTGGTTAGAAGCGTTGCCATTGCCAGCACTATCTTCGGCAACAGCAGCGGCAATAGAGACGATGACGGTACCATCAGAGACACCTCTTACGACGTCAAAGATGAATGTTGTGCCATCAGCATTGGCAACAAAGTTAGACGCACCCGGATTGCCTCCGTTTGCCGTGCCGGTTACCGTAATATCAGATAGTTCAAAACCAGTAACATCCTCATTAAAAGTCGCGGTATAGCTTAGTGTCTCGGCATCTACTGTGCTACCACTCGCACCCGAACTGGATGTGATGACTACCGTAGGGGGCGTGGTATCCGCCGCATTAACCGTAATGGCTACCGTAGCGGTAGCCTCACCACCGCTATTAGTGGCGGTGATGGTGTAGGTGGTTTCAGTTGCCTCCGCCGTTGGTGTACCTGAAATGGTGCCGCTGTTTTCGTCAAACGATAACCCATTGCCAATGGCTGGGTCGATGCTGTAGCTGTCAACCGCGCCGCCTGTTGAAGCGATGGTTATATCCTCGATAGCCGTTCCCGCTGTTGCCGTTACTGTGGCGGGGGTGATGCTGATCATCGGGGCGGCATCCTTGTTGCTGGAGGCACTAAAAACTGCGAATGGCGAAAAGCTCGTGGCAAGGGCTGTCACCTTTCGTGCGTTTGTATCACGGCTGACATGTGGCAAAGCCTCCCACTTGCTCGCCGCCACATCATAGTGAAAGACATACGGGTCTTTGCCTGCTGGCACATCGCCTGCTTCATAAGACAAGGTAACTTCACATCCTCTGGCAGGGCATGCATTCTTATCCACCGAAATATCAACTGCCGTATCCGCTACCAAAGTGGGTGGGATTGTGCGGTCAATGCTTGATGGTGCATTGCTCAAATCAATGCCGTCCTCAGCAACTGCCCTGTCCACTATCTTTTGCCACTCTTGAGAGGGTACTTCCTTGGCAACAAAACTCGTGATTGTTTTAGATCCTTTGGTTGCCACTTCAACTTGAATCTCACGACTTCCAACCGTAACGGTTTTGGTTTCTTTTGCAGTCGGAACCGTTATCGGTGCCGCATTAACCGTGATGGCTACCGTAGCATCATCCTCACCACCGCGATTAGTGGCGGTGATGGTGTAGGTCTTTGAACCCGCAACCGCATCTGGCGCGCCTGAAATGGTGCCGGTAGTAGCGTCAAACGTCAGTCCATTCTCAATGGCTGGGTCAATGTCATAGCTGGCAACCGTACCACCACTTGTTGAATCAATGGTTATCGGCGTGATAGCCGTTCCCGCTATTGCCGTTACCGTAGCGGGGCTGATGCTGATACTCGGGGCGGCTACGGGTGCCGCATTTACGGTGATGGTTAGCGTAGCGGTATCCGAACCACTGCTATTAGTCGCAGTGATGGTGTAGCGGGTTGAAGCTGAAACTGCTGTTGGCGTACCTGATATGGTGCCAGTGTCCATGCTAAACGTCAGTCCATTAGAGATGAGCGGGCTGATGCTGTAGCTATCAACCGCACCGCCTGTTGAATCAATGGTTATATCCGTGATAGCAGTGCCCGCTATTACCGTTACTGTAGCGGGGCTGATGCTGATCATCGGGGCGGCTACGGGTGTTATTGGTGCCGCATTAACGGTGATGGTGACCATCGCAGTATTCATACCACTGGCATTGCTTGCGGTGATGGTGTAGGGGATTGCTTCTGCTACCGCTGTTGGCGTGCCTGATATGGTGCCGCTGTTTTCGTCAAACGATAACCCATTGCCAATGGCTGGTTCGATGCTGTAGCTGGCAACCGTGCCGCCTGCTGAATCAATGGTTATCGGCGTGATAGCCGTTCCCGCTGTTGCCGTTACTGTGGCGGGGCTGATAGTGATCATCGGGGCGGCATCATTAACCGTAATGGCTACCGTAGCGGTATCCGTACCACCGCTATTAGTAGCCTTGATGGTGTAGAGGATTGCTTCTGCTACCGCCGTTGGCGTGCCTGATATGGTGCCGCTGTTTTCGTCAAACGATAACCCATTGCCAATGGCTGGTTCGATGCTGTAGCTGGCAACCGTGCCGCCTGCTGAATCAATGGTTATCGGCGTGATAGCCGTTCCCGCTGTTGCCGTTACTGTGGCGGGGCTGATAGTGATCATCGGGGCGGCATCATTAACCGTAATGGCTACCGTAGCGGTATCCGTACCACCGCTATTAGTAGCCTTGATGGTGTAGAGGATTACTTCTGCTACCGCTGTTGGCGTGCCTGATATGGTGCCGCTGTTTTCGTCAAACGATAACCCATTGCCAATGGCTGGGTCGATGCTGTAGCTGGCAACCATGCCGCCTGCTGAATCAATGGTTATCGGCGTGATAGCCGTTCCCGCTGTTGCCGTTACTGTGGCGGGGCTGATACTGATCATCGGGGCGGCATCATTAACCGTAATGGCTACCGTAGCGGTATCCGTACCACCGCTATTAGTCGCGGTGATGGTGTAGGGGATTGCTTCTGCTACCGCTGTTGGCGTGCCTGATATGGTGCCGTGATAGCTGTTTTCGTCAAACGATAACCCATTGCCAATGGCTGGGTCGATGCTGTAGCTGGCAACCATGCACCGCCTGTTGAAGTGATGGTTATCGGCGTGATAGCCGTTCCCGCTGTTGCCGTTACTGTGGCGGGGCTGATAGTGATCATCGGGGCGGCATCATTAACCGTAATGGCTACCGTAGCATCATCCTCACCACCGCTATTAGTCGCGGTGATGGTGTAGGGGATTGCTTCTGCTACCGCTGTTGGCGTGCCTGATATGGTGCCGCTGTTTTCGTCAAACGATAATCCATTGCCAATGGCTGGTTCGATGCTGTAGCTGGCAACCGTGCCGCCTGTTGAAGTGATGGTTATCGGCGTGATAGCCGTTCCCGCTGTTGCCGTTACTGTAGCGGGGCTGATACTGATCATCGGGGCGGCATCATTAACCGTAATGGCTACCGTAGCATCATCCGTACCACCGCTATTAGTCGCGGTGATGGTGTAGGGGATTGCTTCTGCTACCGCTGTTGGCGTGCCTGATATGGTGCCAGTGCTTGTGTCAAACGTCAGTCCATTAGCAATGGCTGGGGCGATGCTGTAGCTGGCAACCGTGCCGCCTGCTGAATCAATGGTTATCGGCGTGATAGCCGTTCCCGCTGTTGCCGTTACTGTGGCGGGGCTGATAGTGATCATCGGGACGGCATCATTAACCGTAATGGCTACCGTAGCATCATCCGTACCACCGCTATTAGTCGCGGTGATGGTGTAGGGGATTGCTTCTGCTACCGCTGTTGGCGTGCCTGATATGGTGCCAGTGCTTGTGTCAAACGATAATCCATTGCCAATGGCTGGGTCGATGCTGTAGCTGGCAACCATGCCGCCTGTTGAATCAATGGTTATCGGCCTGATAGCCGTTCCCGCTGTTGCCGTTACTGTGGCGGGGCTGATACTGATCATCGGGGCGGCATCATTAACCGTAATGGCTACCGTAGCGGTAGCCTCACCACCGCTATTAGTCGCGGTGATGGTGTAGAGGATTGCTTCTGCTACCGCCGTTGGCGTGCCTGATATGGTGCCGCTGTTTTCGTCAAACGATAATCCATTGCCAATGGCTGGTTCGATGCTGTAGCTGGCAACCATGCCGCCTGTTGAAGTGATGGTTATATCCGTGATAGCCGTTCCCGCTGTTGCCGTTACTGTGGCGGGGCTGATAGTGATCATCGGGGCGGCATCATTAACCGTAATGGCTACCGTAGCGGTAGCCTCACCACCGCTATTAGTAGCCTTGATGGTGTAGGGGATTGCTTCTGCTACCGCTGTTGGTGTGCCTGATATGGTGCCAGTGCTTGTATCAATCGATAGTCCTTCAGGAAGTGTTGGAGCGATGCCATAACTCGCAACCGCACCACCGCTTGAAGCGATGGTTATATCCGCGATAGCCGTGCCCACTGTTGCCGTTACTGCATCGGTGCTGATACTGATAATCGGGGCGGCATCATTAACCGTAATGGCTACCGTAGCATCATCCTCACCACCGCTATTAGTCGCGGTGATGGTGTAGGGGATTGCTTCTGCTACCGCTGTTGGCGTGCCTGATATGGTGCCGCTGTTTTCGTCAAACGATAATCCATTGCCAATGTCCGGGCTGATGCTGTAGCTGGCAACCGTGCCGCCTGTTGAATCAATGATTATATCCGTGATAGCCGTTCCCGCTGTTGCCGTTACTGTAGCGGGGCTGATAGTGATCATCGGGGCGACATCATTAACCGTAATGGCTACCGTAGCATCATCCTCACCACCGCTATTAGTCGCGGTGATGGTGTAGGTGGCTTCAGATGCTACCGCCGTTGGTGTGCCTGATATGGTGCCAGTGCTTGTGTCAAACGATAATCCATTGCCAATGGCTGGTTCGATGCTGTAGCTGGCAACCATGCCGCCTGTTGAATCGATGGTTATATCCGCGATAGCCGTACCCGCTGTTGCCGTTACTGTAGCGGGGCTGATACTGATCATCGGGGCGACATCATTAACCGTAATGGCTACCGTAGCATCATCCTCACCACCGCTATTAGTCGCGGTGATGGTGTAGGGGATTGCTTCTGCTACCGCTGTTGGCGTGCCTGATATGGTGCCGCTGTTTTCGTCAAACGATAGTCCTTCAGGAAGTGTTGGAGCGATGCCATAACTCGCAACCGCACCACCGCTTGAAGCGATGGTTATATCCGCGATAGCTGTGCCCACTGTTGCCGTTACTGCATCGGTGCTGATAGTGATACTCGGGGCGACATCATTAACCGTAATGGCAGGATCGACCAATGCCTGGATTTTGACCAGGGTATCGGCTTCAGCTGCCGTTGACGCTAACACCGCTGCATTGACGGTATCGATGTTGTCTGCCGTCACCCCGGTGACACCGGCATCGGTGTAATCCATCAGTATCGGTGCCGGGTTGCCATCATCGGCTGCATAGGCGCTGATTTTAGCCAGTGCCGTTGCCTTAGCCGCTGCCGTCATAATGGCAGGGTCGACCAATGCCTGGATTTTGACTAGGGTATCGGCTTCAGCTGCCGTTGACGCTAACACCGCTGCATTGACGGTATCGATGTTGTCTGCCGTCACCCCGGTGACACCGGCATCGGTGTAATCCATCAGTATCGGTGCCGGGTTGCCATCATCGGCTGCATAGGCGCTGATTTTAGCCAGTGCTGTTGCCTTAGCCGCTGCCGTCATAATGGCAGGGTCGACCAATGCCTGGATTTTGACCAGGGTATCGGCTTCAGCTGCCGTTGACGCTAACACCGCTGCATTGACGGCATCGATGTTGTCTGCCGTCACCCCGGTGACACCGGCATCGGTGTAATCCATCAGTATCGGTGCCGAGTTGCCATCATCGGCTGCATAGGCGCTGATTTTAGCCAGTGCCGTTGCCTTAGCCGCTGCCGTCATAATGGCAGGGTCGACCAATGCCTGGATTTTGACCAGGGTATCGGCTTCAGCTGCCGTTGACGCTAACACCGCTGCATTGACGGCATCGATGTTGTCTGCCGTCACCCCGGTGACACCGGCATCGGTGTAATCCATCAGTGTCGGTGCCGGGTTGCCATCATCGGCTGCATAGGCGCTGATTTTAGCCAGTGCCGTTGCCTTAGCCGCTGCCGTCATAATGGCAGGGTCGACCAATGCCTGGATTTTGACTAGGGTATCGGCTTCAGCTGCCGTTGACGCTAACACCGCTGCATTGACGGCATCGATGTTGTCTGCCGTCACCCCGGTGACACCGGCATCGGTGTAATCCATCAGTATCGGTGCCGAGTTGCCATCATCGGCTGCATAGGCGCTGATTTTAGCCAGTGCCGTTGCCTTAGCCGCTGCCGTCATAATGGCAGGGTCGACCAATGCCTGGATTTTGACCAGGGTATCGGCTTCAGCTGCCGTTGACGCTAACACCGCTGCATTGACGGCATCGATGTTGTCTGCCGTCACCCCGGTGACACCGGCATCGGTGTAATCCATCAGTGTCGGTGCCGGGTTGCCATCATCGGCTGCATAGGCGCTGATTTTAGCCAGTGCCGTTGCCTTAGCCGCTGCCGTCATAATGGCAGGGTCGACCAATGCTTGGATTTTGACCAGGGTATCGGCTTCAGCTGCCGTTGACGCTAACACCGCTGCATTGACGGTATCGATGTTGTCTGCCGTCACCCCGGTGACACCGGCATCGGTGTAATCCATCAGTATCGGTGCCGGGTTGCCATCATCGGCTGCATAGGCGCTGATTTTAGCCAGTGCCGTTGCCTTAGCCGCTGCCGTCATAATGGCAGGGTCGACCAATGCCTGGATTTTGACCAGGGTATCGGCTTCAGCTGCCGTTGACGCTAACACCGCTGCATTGACGGTATCGATGTTGTCTGCCGTCACCCCGGTGACACCGGCATCGGTGTAATCCATCAGTGTCGGTGCCGAGTTGCCATCATCGGCTGCATAGGCGCTGATTTTAGCCAGTGCCGTTGCCTTAGCCGCTGCCGTCATAATGGCAGGGTCGACCAATGCTTGGATTTTGACCAGGGTATCGGCTTCAGCTGCCGTTGACGCTAACACCGCTGCATTGACGGCATCGATGTTGTCTGCCGTCACCCCGGTGACACCGGCATCGGTGTAATCCATCAGTGTCGGTGCCGGGTTGCCATCATCGGCTGCATAGGCGCTGATTTTAGCCAGTGCCGTTGCCTTAGCCGCTGCCGTCATAATGGCAGGGTCGACCAATGCCTGGATTTTGACTAGGGTATCGGCTTCAGCTGCCGTTGACGCTAACACCGCTGCATTGACGGTATCGATGTTGTCTGCCGTCACCCCGGTGACACCGGCATCGGTGTAATCCATCAGTATCGGTGCCGGGTTGCCATCATCGGCTGCATAGGCGCTGATTTTAGCCAGTGCCGTTGCCTTAGCCGCTGCCGTCATAATGGCAGGGTCGACCAATGCCTGGATTTTGACCAGGGTATCGGCTTCAGCTGCCGTTGACGCTAACACCGCTGCATTGACGGCATCGATGTTGTCTGCCGTCACCCCGGTGACACCGGCATCGGTGTAATCCATCAGTATCGGTGCCGAGTTGCTACTATCTTCTGCATAGGCGCTGATTTTAGCCAGTGCTGTTGCCTTAGCCGCTACCGTCATAATGGCAGAATCGACCAATGCTTGGATTTTGACCAGGGTATCGGCTTCAGCTGCCGTTGACGCAGCCGCCACCGCCCTATTCACGGCATCGATGTTGTCTACCGTCACCCCGGTGACACCGGCATCGGTGTAATCCATCAGTATCGGTGCCGAGTTGCCATCATCGGCTGCATAGGCGCTGATTTTAGCCAGCGCTGTTGCCTTAGCCGTATTGACGGTAATGGTCACGGTATCAGGCTGTGAATCCGTGGTGCCATCATTCACCACCAGCGAGAAGGTCAGCACAGCATTCGCTGGTAACTGCTCTGGTACCGTGAAGGTTGGGCGTGCGGTATTGGCATTGCTTAAGGTGACCGTTGTCAACGGTGTGCCAGCCGTTTGCGTCCAGGCATAGGTTAGGCTGCATCCGCTAAAACAAACACTTGCTCTACCATCCAGGGTGACCACAGTCCCTCTGGCCACGCTCTGGGGCTGGCCAGCTTCGGCGACGGGGTCAGCCAATATAGTGGTTATAGTGGTTGTTGTCGGTAAACCAGCTAACAGCATGGTGGCTGATGCATCAAGTGGGTTGTTCTGCAAATCCAGCGATGTCAGCGCAGACAGACCGGTGAAAGCATCAGCGGGTAATGTGCTGATTTGGTTGCTATGCAAATCCAGCCTTGTCAGCTTAGACAGACCGGTGAAAGCACCAGCGGGTAATGTGCTGAGTTGGTTGTTTCCCAAATCCAGCCTTGTCAGCTTAGACAGATCCGAGAAAATACCTGCGGGTAATGTGCTGAGTTGGTTGTATCTCAAATCCAGCGATGTCAGCGCAGACAGATCGGCAAAGTCGCCCGCTTTTAAAGTGGTGATGCCTCTATTGAAGAGATTCAAAGATCCTATTGCTGCTAACTGCTCTGCCGTCACCATGGTACAGTCGGTTACACCGTCTATGCTTGCGACAATCGCATTACGAACGGCTTCGGTGCGGCTGCATATACCACCTGACGCATTGGTGATGGTAGTGATTGTTGCCGGTAAACCAGTTAACAGCATGGTAGCTGATGCATCAAGTGGGTTGTCAATCAAATCCAGCCTTGTCAGCGCAGACAGGCTCGAGAAAATACCAGCAGGTAATGTACTGAGTTGGTTGCCAGACAAATCCAGCAATGTCAGCGCAGACAGACCGGTGAAAGCACCAGCGGGTAATGTGCTGAGTTGGTTGTTTCCCAAATCCAGCGATGTCAGCGCAGACAGACCGATGAAAGCACCAGCGGGTAATGTGCTGAGTTGGTTGAAGTCCAAATCCAGGTATGTTAGTGCAGACAGACCGGCAAAGTCGCCCGATTTTAAAGTGGTGATGTCTTCTTCAAAGGAGAAATTCAAATATGTTATTGTTGCTAACTGCGCTGCCGTCACCAGGCCACAGTCGGTTACACCGTCTATGCTTGTGACAATCGCATTACGAACGGCTTCGGTGCGGGTGCATATACCGCCTGATGCATTGGTGATGGTGGTGATTGTTGCCGGTAAACCAGCTAACAGCATGGTAGCTGATGCATCAAGTGGGTTGCCAATCAAATCCAAGTATGTCAGCGCCGACAGACCGGTGAAAGCGCCAGCGGGTAATGTACGGAGTTGGTTGCCAGACAAATCCAGCGATGTCAGCGCCGACAGGCTCGAGAAAATACCAGCGGGTAATGTGCTGAGTTGGTTGTGACTCAAATCCAGTGTTGGCAGCGCAGACAGACCGGTGAAAGCGCCAGCGGGTAATGTACTGAGTTGGTTGCCAGACAAATCCAGCGATGTCAGCGCAGACAGACCGGTGAAAGCACCAGCGGGTAATGTACTGAGTTGGTTGTTACCCAAATTCAGCGATGTCAGCGCAGACAGGCCGGTGAAAGCATCAGCGGATAATGTGCTGAGTCGGTTGCCAGACAAATCCAGCACTGTCAGCGCAGACAGACCGGTGAAAGCACCAGCGGGTAATGTGCTGAGTTGGTTGTGACTCAAATCCAGTGTTGGCAGCGCAGACAGACCGGTGAAAGCACCAGCGGATAATGTGCTGAGTCGGTTGCCAGACAAATCCAGCACTGTCAGCGCAGACAGACCGGTGAAAGCACCAGCGGATAATGTGCTGAGTCGGTTGCCAGACAAATCCAGCACTGTCAGCGCAGACAGACCGGTGAAAGCACCAGCGGGTAATGTGCTGAGTTGGTTGTGACTCAAATCCAGTGTTGGCAGCGCAGACAGACCGGTGAAAGCACCAGCGGATAATGTGCTGAGTCGGTTGCCAGACAAATCCAGCACTGTCAGCGCAGACAGACCGGTGAAAGCACCAGCAGATAATGTGCTGAGTCGGTTGTTATCCAAATCCAGCGATGTCAGCGCAGACAGGCCGGTGAAAGCATCAGCGGATAATGTGCTGAGTCGGTTGCCATCCAAATCCAGCGATGTCAGCGCAGACAGACCGGTGAAAGCGCCAGCGGGTAATGTGCTGAGTTGGTTGTATCCCAAATCCAGCTCTGTCAGCGCAGACAGACCGGTGAAAGCACCAGCAGATAATGTGCTGAGTCGGTTGTTATCCAAATCCAGCGATGTCAGCGCAGATAGATCCGAGAAAATACCAGCGGGTAATGTGCTGAGTTGGTTGAAGTTCAAATTCAGCGATGTCAGCGCAGACAGATCGGCAAAGTCGCCCGCTTTTAAAGTGGTGATGCCTCCAAAGAAATTCAAAGATTCTATTGCTGCTAACTGCGCTGCCGTCACCATGGTACAGTCGGTTACACCGTCTATGCTTGCGACAATCGCATTACGAACGGCTTCGGTGCGGGGGCATATACCACCTGACGCATTGGTGATGGTGGTGATTGTTGCCGGTAAACCAGTTAACAGCATGGTAGCTGATGCATCAAGTGGGTTGCCAAACAAATCCAGCCTTGTCAGCTTAGACAGGCTCGAGAAAATACCAGCGGGTAATGTGTTGAGTCGGTTGTTATTCAAATACAGCTCTGTCAGCGCAGACAGAGCGGTGAAAATACCAGCGGGTAATGTGCTGAGTTGGTTGAAGTCCAAATCCAGCCTTGTCAGCGCAGACAGACCGGTGAAAGCACCAGCGGATAATGTGCTGAGTCGGTTGTTATTCAAATACAGCTCTGTCAGCGCAGACAGATCGGTGAAAGCACCAGCGGATAATGTGCTGAGTTGGTTGAAGTCCAAATCCAGCCTTGTCAGCTTAGACAGATCGGTGAAAGCACCAGCGGATAATGTGCTGAGTTGGTTGTTATTCAAATACAGCTCTGTCAGCGCAGACAGATCGGTGAAAGCACCAGCGGATAATGTGCTGAGTCGGTTGAAGTCCAAATCCAGCCTTGTCAGCTTAGACAGATCGGTGAAAGCACCAGCGGATAATGTGCTGAGTTGGTTGTTATTCAAATACAGCTCTGTCAGCGCAGACAGATCGGTGAAAGCACCAGCGGATAATGTGCTGAGTCGGTTGTTTCCCAAACTCAGACTTATCAGCGCAGACAGACCGGTGAAAGCACCAGCGGGTAATGTGCTGAGTTGGTTGTATCTCAAATTCAGGTATGTCAGCTTAGACAGACCGGTGAAAGCATCAGCGAGTAATGTGCTGAGTTGGTTGTATCTCAAATTCAGGTATGTCAGCCTAGGCAGACCGGTGAAAGCATCAGCGGGTAATGTGCTGAGTTGGTTGTCAGGCAAATCCAGGTCTGTCAACTTAGGCAGACCGGTGAAAGCACCAGCGGGTAATGTGCTGAGTTGGTTGTCAGCCAAATCCAGGTATGTCAGGGCAGACAGACCGGTGAAAGCACCAGCGGGTAATGTGCTGAGTTGGTTGTCAGCCAAATCCAGGTATGTCAGCGCAGACAGACCGGTGAAAGCACCAGCGGGTAATGTGCTGAGTTGGTTGCTATGCAAACCCAGGAATGTCAGCGCAGACAGACCGGCAAAGTCGCCCGATTTTAAGGTGGTGATGCGTCCGAAAGCCAAATATGTTATTGCTGCTAACTGCTCTGCCGTCACCAGGCCACAGTCGGTTACACCGTCTATGCTTGCGACAATCGCATTACGAACTGCTTCGGTGCGAGGGCATATACCATCTGACGCATTGGTGAAGGTGGTGATTGTTGCCGGTAAACCAGCCAACAGCATGGTAGCTGGTGCATCAAGTGGGTTGAAGTTCAAATCCAGTGTTGTCAGCGCAGACAGACTCGAGAAAATACCGGTGGGTAATGTGCTGAGTTGGTTGCCAGACAAATACAGCTCTGTCAGCTTAGACAGACCGGTGAAAGCACCAGCGGATAATGTGCTGAGTTGGTTGCTATGCAAATACAACTCTGTCAGCGCAGACAGACCGGTGAAAGCACCAGCGGATAATGTGCTGAGTTGGTTGTTATCCAAATCCAACGATGTTAGCGCAGACAGACCGGTGAAAGCACCAGCGGATAATGTGCTGAGTTGGTTGTTATCCAAATCCAGCGATGTTAGCGCAGACAGACCGGTGAAAGCACCAGCGGATAATGTGCTGAGTTGGTTGTTATCCAAATCCAACGATGTTAGCGCAGACAGACCGGTGAAAGCACCAGCGGATAATGTGCTGAGTTGGTTGTTATCCAAATCCAGCGATGTTAGCGCAGACAGACCGGTGAAAGCACCAGCGGGTAATGTGCTGAGTTGGTTGTTATTCAAATCCAACGATGTCAGCGCAGACAGACCGGTGAAAGCACCAGCGGGTAATGTGCTGAGTTGGTTGTTATTCAAATCCAACGATGTCAGCGCAGACAGACCGGTGAAAGCACCAGCAGGTAATGTGCTGAGTTGGTTGTCAGCCAAATACAGCGATGTCAGCGCAGACAGACCGGTGAAAGCACCAGCGGATAATGTGCTGAGTCGGTTGCCAGACAAATACAGCGATGTCAGCGCAGACAGACCGGTGAAAGCACCAGCGGGTAATGTGCTGAGTTGGTTGTATCCCAAATACAGCTCTGTCAGCGCAGACAGACCGGCAAAGTCGCCCGATTTTAAGGTGGTGATGTCTTCTTCAAAGGGGAAATCCAAAGATGTTATTGCTGCTAACTGCTCTGCCGTCACCGAGGCGCAGTTGGTTACACCGTCTATGCTTGCGACAATCGCATTATGAACGGCTACGGTACGGGTGCATATACCTGCTGTGCTGTCATCATGATCGGCGTAAGCCGGCGGTGCAAGAAACGCCGAGGTGATACACAGCAAAACAAAAAAGGCGGCGACCAAGAACCGAATCAAGGGCATTGGCGGCCTTGATGCAGTTAAAATCACCGTCCTGCCCACAATAAGCCGAGCGCGGCTTGAAAATTCGGGGGGGGGGGGTAACTATATGATTATTAAGGGTTTTTATGGCGAAAATCGACTTCATTTGGAATCTCCCCTGGTTTTAATGTGTGCTCGCGAGACCGATTTTAACATCCCACCCGATATCACTCGGACATAAATATAACCGAATTTGTTATTTTATGTAACCCACAAAACACTCGGCGCAAATCACAAACAACGTGATTTTTTATAAATTTGCCTTAATTTTTTCGCTCATATTCTCTCAATTATCAACACAGCACCCAAAAAGTCGCTATTGGCGTGCAGCTTAAATCCGTAGGTGCTTTTACGCTTACCGTCTGCCGCCGTTTTCACGTTCCATGCCGCTTCCGGGTCTTGCGTATTGATTGGATTGGGAGTCCGGTTAGCCATATTGGACGAATAGCATCCGTTATCTAACCGCGCATTCGAACCGCATCAGGATCAAACAGGGTTCTGGTGAATAATTTGGCCCGCCGTTTTTCACCCAGTATTTCTATTTCTACTTCCTGGCCATCGAGAGCCAGTTCGACTGGCACAAATCCATTGGCAACACTCACGCCAGCGTAATGTGCATAACCTCCAGAGGTTACAAAACCAACCACTTCCTGGTTATGCCAGATCGGCTCATCCGCCACCACATCCGCATCAACAGTATCAACAACAAAGGTACAAAGTTTTCTCGTCTGTTGTCGATTCTTATCTTCCAGAGCGGCCTTCTTGCCGATAAATTCGGTTTTTTTCGAGCCAGTTGACCGCCTGCCATTGCCGCTTTTGAATATTCCGGTGTACCAAACGCAGGTGCGCCGGATTTCATATCAACATTGGATGTGAAGCCGCCATACATTGCAGGCGTACCAGAATTCACCATTTGCGTAACGGACAAAACTCCTAGTGCTTCCGCATTTTGCTGGGCTAATGCACCTGCCAGAGTCACTGGACTCATCGCACCCGACAATGTAAACGGTGTTACCACTACAGGCTGACCGTGTTGCGCCATCGTCATCAAACCATCCAGCATTGGAATATCGACTTTTAACGGTGAATTGGTATTCACTACCGTCATGATGCTCGGTTCACTTTTCAGTTGCTCCTTATCAATTCCCCGGGCCATACAAATCATTTCAATTGCATCTTCTATTTTGCCATTACCGAGACTGTAGGCATGCCAAGCTTTCTCGGTTAGGGTAATGAAGCCGTGGTAGGCATCGAGATGGCGAATATGAGGAGGCAGATCGATGGGCTCAACCGGGTAGCCCGAATGACATCCAATGACATTAAAGTATTGCCCAAGTTTTAAAAATTTACTGAAATCCTCGTAGTTACCCATCCGGTGTTCTCGAGGATTCGCATGGCTCCGTCATGGATTAGTTCAAGACCGTCCTGGTCGAGCGTCTCTATTGCAGGATAGGGATTTCGGAGTTGTTTAAGCGGCAGTTGTTCCAGGGAAAAAGCCGATTTGGTTCGAGTTTTACGTGGACATCTTGCCATTACGTTATCGATAATAAGAATAAAAAATTTGAGCTCAGTTATGCGCAGAATATATGCCTCAATTCGATATAATGAAACCCATTAACCGATAAAATTTATCTTGCCGATAAATCTACTGGGCATTGATGATCAACGTCGAAAATATTCACAAAAGCCCCCGCAGCTAATAGGCTGCGGTATGTATGCATTTAACAAGGAATTAAAAAACGCATGGTCTACCGTTTTTGCAAATCTGCATCGCTACTTACCCGGCCCATTTGATCAGCCATTCCAACTCATATTTGAAGACGATGGAAACCTGTTTACCCATCAGGATGTTCTGTTCGCACAGCAATCCAAACGGGTTAATCCCAATAACGTATCAGTTATTGGGCAATCGCGCAAAACACCTGGATTGCCTTTCATTCTTTCTAAAAAGCGAATAAATGTATGCGCTCCCTCGGTTCTTTGCGGTGCAATGAACCCGTCGTTGAGAGAGGCGAGCGACATCGAACGCAAATTCTTGCGATTAAAACAGTTTCATGCTGTTAACCACGCTCAATACGACATCATCAGCGGTATTGAAAATGATGCGAGAGCATCTGGCTATCCTGAATTACGCTGACTACAAGTTTCGCCGTATTGAGATATTACGAGCAGTTGATTCATCGCCACGACTGCATTTGATAGTGTGGCCGGCCGAGGCGTTACCGCAACTATGCAGAAAGTGGCCGCGATCGTTAAAAGCGAAAATATGTCCACCATTTTGAAACTCTTATCAGATATTTTTAGATACCAGACAATAGCTTATTGTCCCCGACAAACTGTCCACTAATAAAAAAGCGGACCAACTTTTCGTAAAAATTAGTATACGGTGGGTTTGCTATAGGGTTCATTCAGGATTACTTCTAATGCAGACGTAAACCGTTTTACATTGTCCAAATTAAAACACATTGGCGGTTTGATTTTCAGAACATTGTGCAAGGGACCGTCGGTACTAATAAGAATCCCTTCCTGTTTCATTCGTTCCGCAATATACGATGCCTGTTTCGCAGCCGATTCAAGCGTCTCGGCGTCATTTACCAATTCCATACCGAGAAACAGACCCCTTCCGCGAACATCGCCGATTATTGGAAATTGTGACTTTAATAGCGTCAGATTTTTCAGGAGTTCAGCTCCGACATTGGAGGCGTTTTTTTGCAGGTTTTCGTTGTCCAGGACCTCCAATACCGCGTTTCCAATTGCACAAGAAACAGGATTACCACCAAAAGTGTTAAAGTATTCCATGCCGTTGTTAAAGGAATCTGCAATCTCCCGGGTAGTAATGACAGCAGCCAGTGGATGGCCGTTACCCAACGGCTTTCCCAAGGTCACAATATCAGGAACGACATTTTGAGATTCAAATGCCCAGATATGACTACCGATCCTGCCCAGCCCGGTTTGAACTTCATCGGCAATGCAGATTCCACCAACTGCACGAACCCGATCGTAAACGCCTTCAAGATAGCCATCGGGTAGAACCACCTGCCCGCCGCATCCGGAAATTGCTTCCCCAATAAACAGGGATACACCGCCGTGTTTCCCGGCCTCAAAAATCTGTTGATCAACATTACCTAAGAAATACTGAGATAACGCATCATTTTCGCCAGCAACAGCGTTTCTATACGCATCCGGTAGAGCGCAGGTAAACACATGATTCGGTGAGCCCTTTCCGCCTGCTGCATTATGTTTATAGGGACTGATATCAATCAGACTGGACAAGTTTCCATGGTAGGCATGATCGAGAATAAGTCGGTTATGCCTGCCGCTATAGTTGCAAGCCAATCGCATTGCCAAATCGTTTGCTTCACTACCCGAATTGACCAGATAGCAGACATCCAGAGGCCGAGGAAACATCGTTAACAATTTTTCAGCGTAATCATTAATTTGCTGATACAGATATCGTGTATTGGTGTTCAAGACGCGTGCCTGGCTAATCCCGGCTTCGACAACAACAGGATGATTATGACCAACGTGGGGAACGTTATTGACTGCGTCCAGATAGCCCCTTCCAGTATAGTCATACAGATACTGACGGTCGCCACGTACAATATGAATCGGTTGGCGATAGGACAAACTTAACGATGGATTTAGCGACTGCGCCCTCTTTTTCTGTAATTTCCCTAAAATATCATCTGCGTCTTCGCCTTCACCAATCTTGCCTGTCAGTCCTGTTGCTCTATCAAGGCCCAACATTGAAGCGGGGTCAATACACAAGCTTTTCCATACACGACGAAACTGATGACTACCCACACCAACGAACGTGCTGATCTCACCTAACATATCCGTGATTACGGTAAAATGAACGTGAGCTGGCCAATGGCCGTTTTCCTTATACGTGCCTATTTCGGCGATCTTGTCACCGCCACAGACCTTTTCTCCTATCTTGTTTTTAAAAACACTTTCTACAGCCAGATGGCCATACAATGTATAAAATGATTGCTCTCTCCCATCAATGTTCGCCACATGTTTAAGGATGACTGTGCCGCCGTAGTCCAACGGTAAATCGTTATTTTCAATGCCATAGATTTCCCCGTCAAACGAAGCAAAAACCGAACTGCCTGCCGGCATGAAAATATCAATACCGATATGCAGTGTTCTGCGATGTCCGGTTTCATCGGAAAAATCGTCGCCACTATAAATCAAACGATACTCATCGTACCGGCCTATTGCAGCATCGCAATTCGCATCCTCAGTGGCACGGAATATTTCTTTTTCTGCCGTTTGTGGATCGTAGTCTGCAGCTGGTGCGGGGAGTGCTGGACTTGCCACGCTGGTGTCCAGAACCAACAAATTTGCGGAATCCAGGTTCAAATCTACGATCGATCGAAAGCGCATGCAATTTTCATCCAGCCAGTTAGCAATCGACCTGCTCCACGGAACCGGATCCAGTCCGCAGGCATCACGTAGTGCATAATGAACAAAATCTGGCTGTAACTGTTTAAGTTGCCGCAAAGCCTGCCACGCCGGTTGTTCTGAAACAGCAAGGTAGTCGTTATCGGGTTCCAGGCGTTTTTGATGCGCACATATACAAACACTAATACAAAGTCGCATGCAAATCAGATCAAACAAAACCTGAATTTCCTTATCCTGCAGCGGTTTGATTTTGTGATAACCCGAAACGATCGCAATTGCCGCATCCAAAGGTCGAGGCTTCTCCAACATAGCGTAGGCACAAGCAACTGCGAGATCAACGATCTCCCAGGATTCCACCATGTCACCAAAATCAATAATTGATTTTACTGATTGGCTCCAGGGGCCACGCTCATCAACGATGATATTGTTATCATTGACATCATTGTGAATGATGGATTTGGGTAACGTATCCGATAACGGTATTACGTTTCGCGTAAAACGCTCGCAATAATCTCGCACAAGGTTCGTTTTAGCCTTTTCGGGTATTAAAGGTAAAAACTGATCCACTGTTTGAACGGCAGACATCATATTCCAAAGCAAAGGTCGGTTGACTGCCTCAGACTGATAGCCCCGGAGTGCAAGGTTTAAACTGGCTACGGATTTTCCCAAATCTGCGAGTAATTCTGGCGTATGTGGTTTGATTGAGCTAAACAACTTCCCATCGATATAAGTAACCAGGCGACAGTAATGCCGTTCCCCTTTTTCTGTTTCAATGGTTTCCAGCAGCTTGCCATCTGTGGACGGAATTTGCTGCGGACATATCAAATCGCAATTAAATCGATTGATCCTGTCGAAAACCTCAGCTTGGGTTCCGAGTAGTGCTGGCGATTCCTCCAGATTGGCAACCTTAAAAACATACCGGCTGTCTGCCGAGGTAATCCGGTAATTCAGATCACGTTCTCCATCAAGCCTTTTGAGTTCGCCTTGAATCTGATATTTGTCAGCTAAAAATGATCGGATCGAATCATCTTCAAACACGGGAAGCACGCACTGTCTTGTCACGGTAGCTCTGGTTTGATCTCTTAAGTAATGGATTGTTTTGTTCTCGAACAAATTATCTTTGCTGTGTTTGCCAACTCTCTGAAATACCAATAGCCGCTTCAGACGGCTCAAGCATTCCCTTGCCCTTAACGATATCCGATGCACGTTCAGCAACCATGATCGTCGGTGAATTGAGATTGCCGTTAGGAATAGTCGGGAAAATCGAAGAGTCAATCACTCGCAGATTTTGAATTCCACGTACCCTTGTGTCGGGATCGACCACGGCCATTTCGTCTTGACCCATTCGACAGGTACACGATGGATGGTAAGCACTTTCGACACCTTGACGAATCCAGGCATCAATTTCATCATTGGATTGTACATTAACTCCCGGCTGGATCTCCTCACCCCGGTATTCTTGCATGGCTGATTGTCCGATAATTTCCCGTGTTAACCGAACACACTGACGAAATCCTTCACGATCTGATTCTTTTTCCAAATAGTTAAACAGGATTGAAGGCTTATCCAGAGAATCCGGTGAATTGATTCTGATTCGGCCGCGGCTCTTGGGTTTATTGTGCCCTACGTGCACCTGAAAACCGTGGCCGTCAAAGGCTGCATTGCCGTCATACCGCATTGCTGCCGGTAAGAAATGATATTGAATATCCGGAGCTTTGATTCCGGCTTTTGATCGAATAAAAGCACAGGATTCAAAGTGATTTGTTGCGCCTAATCCGGTTTTATTTAAGTACCAGCGGGCACCAATTAAAAACTTGTTGCATAAATCGAGTTTGCCATTGAGTGTGATTTTTTGATTACACCGGAACTGGAAATAAAATTCGAGGTGGTCCTGCAGGTTTTCACCGACACCCGGAAGATGATGAACCACCTCTACTGCGGCGTTTCTCAAGACCGACTCAGGCCCGACACCTGAGACTTGTAGTAGTTGGGGCGAACCGACTGAACCGGCGCTAAGGATTACTTCACGTGAAGCATTTATTCGTTTTAGCTGATTACCCTGCTGAAACTCAACACCGTATGCACGCTTATTGTCGAATAATATACGTTTAGTCAACGCTCTGGTTATGACTTTGAGATTCGGTCGGCTCATTACAGGCTTAAGGTAGGCATTTGCGGTTGACCAGCGCACACCATTCTTGACGGTCATATGCATGGGGCCAAACCCCTCCTGACGAAAACCATTGTAATCTTCAGTATGAAAATACCCGGCTTGCGTTCCCGCCTCTATAAATGCGTCATACAAAGGATTTTGGCGATTATTTCCGTTGTTAACCGATAAGGGGCCGCCTTGACTGCGATAGTCATCCGAGCCAAATTTCCAGTCATCCGCTTTCTTAAAATAGGGTAAACAATGGTGGTAACCCCAACCGTCGGCACCTTCTGATTCCCATTCTTCATAGTCCATTGCATGGCCACGCACGTAAACCATGCCATTAATCGATGAGGACCCGCCCAGCACTTTTCCCCGCGGACAATGCATCTTTCGATTATCCAGAAAAGGTTCGGGCTCAGTGTGAAATTGCCAGGCGAAACGCTCAGTATTCATTGGGATCGACAATGCGGTCGGCATTTGAATAAACATACTATTGTCTTTGCCGCCAAATTCCAGCAGCAGCACACTCACTGAAGAATCCTCTGTCAGGCGGTTTGCCAGAATGCAGCCTGCAGAACCTGCACCTATCACAATATAGTCAAATGACTCACTCATATTCGAACACGGTTGGATTTAGTCAATCAAATTGTAGATCAATATGCTGACATAGAACGGACAAAATTTGCTTTTTCGGCTTAGACTAATCGCAAAGACAAACAGGTTAAGCCACCATCCATTTTTGAAATTTCTGATGAAGTCTCGCCGTTTCCTGAAAATTTTGATGGTGAACGGCAAATCGCACGGCTACAGTTTTCCATTAGATTAGTTTCTCCATAAACACTGACATAGGGTCATCCATTGGATAGTCTCCAAATGAGCCGCGATGCGAATAACCCAATTTTTCATACAGGCCGATGGCTTCGGGTTGATATACACCGGTTTCCAGGCGAAGTACTTTAACTCCCCGACGTTTTCCATCGTCCTCCAATCTATTCATAATATCCTTTGATACGCCCTTTCCACGCATGCTTTGAACCACAAAAACGCGCTTGATTTCGCCGTACTGCTCAGATTCAGCAACATATTTAATCGCACCTATGCCGATTAACCCGGCGGCTGAAAACGCACCAATAAAATAGACACTATCATTCGCTAATTCTGCAACGGGATCCAGATGGTTAGATTCTTCCGGGTAAATCGATAACTGGTAATCATCCAGCTCTTTTATCAATCGTTGAACATCTGAACGAAGGGGATCGACTTGCTCAATCAATATCATAACCAGTCAGTTTCAAGAGGATAGTCGGTCATTAGTCTCGCACCATCTTGGGTTATTAAAACCTGCTCTTCCAGCTTTATGCCTTCGCCACTCTTGTCCGAGCCGATATAAGATTCAACGCAAAGCGTCATGTTTTCTTCAATGATCCCGTCGTATCCTCCCAGTTCCAGCTTATCGGCATGCTTGATACTGGGATACTCGTCCGCTAACCCGACACCATGAATCAGGGAACTGTACTTGTTATTGGCAAATTCTGCCGGAATTTTCCATCCCGCGCGAGCAGCCTCGTGAAAACTCATACCCGGCTTAAGCATGTCAACATTATGCTGAATTTGTTCATAAGCGCAGGCATATATACGGCGCTGTTCATCACTTGGCTTGTCTCCGCAAACCCAGCTCCGTGACATATCGGCACAGTATCCGTACGGGCCAATCAAATCAGTATCAAAACTGACGATATCCCCGAGCTCAATAGCACGCATGGAACACTCCCGAAACCACGGAAAGGTTCTCGGCCCTGAAGACAGCAGTCGAGTTTCAATCCATTCGCCGCCGAGCGAAATATTGGCTTCATGCAGCTTCGCCCACAGTGCATTTTCGGTTATTCCGGGCTCTAGTGCCTGTTTCATTTTGCCAATTCCGATTTCACAAACATCGATCGCATGCTGCCGAGCCGAAATATTACCTGATGAAATACTCATATGACCTGCCGGTTAGCGGGTTAAGCTGTGTTGCTTATCTTCCCTTCCAAACCGGGCTGCGTTTTTCCGCAAAAGCCAATGCTCCCTCGTGCATATCTTCGCTGTTATACAAGGTCTCAACCGTCGGCAGATCCTGTCTGTTGAGCATGTCGATGGACGGTTGAAAGTCCATGTTTTCCGTCGCCCGAATCGTTTCCTTTATCGCCGCGAAAACCAATGGCGGTCCTTCAGCCAGTGTATTTGCCAGCTCCCTCGCCCTCGTTAACAACGTATTCGCTGCAACAACTTCATTCACCAAACCCCAGCGAGCCGCTTCCGACGCGTCCATCCATCGTCCGCTCAACAACAGTTCCATTGCGATGTGATAAGGCACTCGTTTAGGTAACTTGAGTGTTGCCGCATCCGCCAATGTCCCGGCATTAATCTCAGGAAGGGCAAAAGTGGCGTGCTCAGCCGCAAGAATAATATCGGCTGAGATCATCAGCTCAAAACCGCCGCCGCAGGCAATCCCATTAACCGCTGCAATGACAGGTTTGTTGAGATTCGGCAATTCCTGAAGTCCCCCAAAACCACCAACGCCAAAATCCGTTGTCGCATCCTCCCCTGCAGCTGCCGCTTTCAGGTCCCACCCGGCACAAAAAAACTTTTCTCCACCGCCGCTTATGATCGCAACACGAAGATCTGGATTATCTCTGAATTCTGCAAATACACGCCCCATCTCCTGACTGGTCGGCGCATCAATTGCGTTCGCTTTAGGTCGATCGAGTGTGACCTCAAGCACGTTACCATCTATGTGTGTTTTAACTGATTCAGTCATGTTTCACCTTTTTAAATAGTTATCCAACGGATCAGGTTCTTTCGTGGGGAGATATCAAAGCGTATTTTGTCGAATTAGCGCATCAGCAGCAACAGCACCCTGCCCTTTGGCTTTAACCATCAACGGATTAATTTCAAGTTCGACCAGATTGATTTCGGATGACCTTATCAGATTCCCGATCGATTCAATCGTATCGATAATCGCTTCAATATCGGCAATTTTTCGGCCGCGATAGCCGTTCAATAACGGCCAGGTTTTTAAACTGCGTAATGCCGCTAGAATTTGTTGTGTATCCAGCGGGAAAAACAGAATTTGCCGATCCCTGATGAGTTCGACCAATGTTCCGCCAAATCCCAATATCAGGTATTTTCCAAATAAGTCATCATAGCTCACCCCCAGCAGCAGCTCAGCCACCGATTCCTCAATCTGTTTCTCCAGCATAACTCGATCAGACAGTGCAAACAGTCTGTCCGAGTGGAATCTAACCGCATCGCCATTCGAAATATTTAGTTGTACTGCACCGATTTCCGATTTATGCGCGATATCATCGGCAACTGCCTTCATTACTAGCGGATATCCCAACTGTTCCGCCGCAGCTACGGCATCACAAGAGGCAGTAATAAGCACCGAGTCAGGCACCGTCACATTCATCTGCCCGAGCAACTGTTTCGCCTCAAACTCGTTCATACCTTTGATATTACCGGCACTATGTTGTTCATCAATCAGAATGATTTCCGGCAACGGTTTATGCTCTTTCCACGCCCTGCCGATTCTGCTCATTGTCTCAATTGCCGCAAGTGCCTGCTCCATTCCCAGTAAAGGGGCGACTCCATTGGATATTAAGTTTTGTCGGATTTCCTCTGTATAGGTTTCCGACAGACAGGTTACCACCGCGCCCTTGCAGCCGGATTGATTACAGGCATCGACAAAAGCCATCGCGGCATCGATCCATTCCGTCATGTCGCAATTGTTGACATGTGGAAAGTCTATGATCAGCAGCGCCAGATCATAGCCGCCGCCCATCATCGCAGCAAAAGTTGCTGTCATTCGTTGTTTGTTGCCCCAGATAAACGTGTGATAGTCCAGCGGATTATCAATTGCAACATAATCGTTTAAAGTCAAGCGCAAACTCACTCTGTGATCGTCTGTTATCGAAGGAAACTCGAGATCCCGATCTACACTTAAATCGGCAATAAGTGATGCTTCTCCCCCGGAGCAACTCATCGAACATAATTTATTGCCTTTCAATGGTCCAATGACGCAGGCCAATTTCAAACTTTCAAGAAATTCTTCGATGTTATCAACCAGACCAACGCCCAGTCTCTCAAACATCGCCTCATACAAACCAGCCTCACCTGCAAGCGTTGCAGTATGACTCATGGTTATCCTCGCACCGATATCGGATTTCCCGGTTTTCAGTACAATAATGGGAATACCGCGTTGTCGGGCACGAGCCGCCAGTTCAATGAACAACGGTAAGTTTTTCAAGCCTTCAATGTGTAATCCAATGGCTTTAATTTTTGGGTTTTCGAGCGCCGCAACCACCGCTTCCTCTATACCAATTACGGCTTGATTGCCTATCGTAATCAGCCAGGAAATCGGTAAACCACGTTGCTGCAGAGTGAAATTGATACCGATATTACCGCTTGAAGAAATGATTGCCACACCTTCTTCGGTGCGTGTAAGCCCATGCTGGTCTGGGAAAAGTGCTGCACCAAGCAAGGTGTTAATATAGCCATAACAATTTGGCCCTAGAACCGGCATATCTTCCGCAGCGTCCAGCAGTCGTGATTGTCTATCCTGGCCATTTTCACCGACCTCCTTAAATCCGGAAGCCAAACACACCGCACCACCAACACCCATTGACTTCAATTGAGCAACAACCTCGATAGTCGGGTCTGCCGGGATACCAACGAATACAGCATCCGGAATCTCGGGTAATTCATCTAGCGAACTCAGGCAAGAAACTCCAGCCATCGTTTCCCTTTTCGGGTTGATCGCCCACAGCTTGCCTGCATACCCCAGTTTTTGTGTTTGCTGGAGCACACGTTCACATTCCTTACCACCAATAACGACGATCGATTGTGGATTCAGCAAACGTAACAGTTTTTCTTTGCTCACATTCACGAAATCAATCTCGAATTCAGGATACTGAATTAATCTGTTTCAAGCGGTCTTAGAATTGATCTGGAGATGATGAGACGCTGTATCTCACTGGTCCCTTCCCAAATGCGCTCCACTCGCGCATCGCGCCAAATTCGTTCCAGCGGCAGATCCGACATTAAGCCCATACCGCCATGAATCTGAATGGCTTCATCAGCAATAAATGCCAGTGCTTCCGTGGAGGCCAGTTTTGCCAATGCAGCATCCATATCCGACATTTGATTTGAATTTGCTCGAGCACCCGCCTGATAAGTAATCAATTCTGCTGACCGTCTTTTCAATTCCATATCGGCAAGTTTGAAACTCACACCCTGAAATTTACCGATGGTCTGATTAAATTGTTTCCTCGCCGCTGCGTACTCACAGGCCAATTCAAAAGCCCGATCACAACGACCAAGGCAAATCGCGGCAACCTGCAGTCGAGTATTTCCCAGCCAGTCGTTGGCAACTTCGAATCCCTGGTCTACTTCTCCCAGTAGCTGGGATTTTGGGATACGGCAATTATCAAATTCAAGTATAGAATTGTGATATCCCCGATGCGAAACGCTGTCGTAACCTGGCCGAATATTATATCCCGGTGTTCCGGTATCAATAAGAAAAGCGGTTATCCGTTTACGCGGACCCCTTGCTGTTTCATCTACTCCAGTTGCAGCAAATAAAATCACAAAATCGGAAACATCGGCATGACTGATAAAGTGCTTCGTGCCATTGATTACAAAATCGTCTCCATCAGCATCTGCTTTACAGGACATCGACCGCACATCAGAGCCGGCACCCGGTTCGGTCATTGCCAGACAATCTGTCTTTTCACCGGCGACACATGGATACAGATATTTATCTCTTTGTTCTCCTTCACAAGCCTGCAGAATATTGCTTGGACGTGCGACTGAATACTGCAGGGCATAATTGGCTCGACCCAACTCCCTGTCAAGCATACACATTGATAACGGATCCAATCCGCCGCCACCTAAATCTGTTGGCATATTTGCAGCATACAACCCAACCTCGAGAGATTTTGCGATGACTTGATGTCGTAACTCATCACTAAGCTCACCCGTACGCTCAACTTCGGCTTCATGGGGATACAGCTCCTCTTCAACAAACCTTCGTGCAGTTTCGATAACCAACTGCTGTTCTTCTGTGTAGTCAAAATTCATCTTAATTAATTCTTTCTTGGATGTGGGTTATTCGTCGAGGCCAGAGAAGTTTTCCAAATGGCCATCTACATTCATCACCTGCCCAGTAACACGGGATGCAGAATCAGACGCAAGAAATACGGCCATATCGGCGATATCCTGAGCATCAATAAAAGTTCGAAGTGAACAACTCTGGGTGTACTTGTCCCGAACCTGCTGCTCAGTAATACTTTTTGAACTCGCTTCTGCCACGATCACACGATCCATACGTTCACCTCGAATACTGCCCGGGCAGATCGCATTCACTCTTATCCCGGCAACACCCAGCTCCATTGCCAACGATTTAGTTAGACCAATAACACCCCATTTCGCAGAAGCATACGGTGACCTTAACGGGTAGCCATGCCAGCCTGCTGTTGATGAGATGTTAATAATATTTCCACTACCGGCTCTGCGCATATGGGGAATAATTTGACTGCAAAACAAAAATGCCGCATCCAGATTGACCGCAATACAGTGCCGCCAGTCTTGCAGTGAAATCTCCTCGACAAACCCGGTGGGCCCCGCAATTCCGGCGCAATTCACCATTACATCAATCCTTCCCAATTGATCGATATGAGAGTCAACAACCCTTGTAATATCACTTTCATTTGAAACATCACATTGTGTCACCAAAGCATTAGGGTGATCCTGTCGAAATTGATCGTTTGCTTTGTCATCAATATCAGCAACGTGCAGATTCGCGCCCGCGGATAGAAATGATTTGGAAATAGCTTTACCAATTCCATTTGCTCCAGCAGTTACCAGAACAGTTTTGTTAGCGAAATTCATCAGAGATCGACATCCGAACCAGGACAATTAGAGAGACGAAACTTACTCTTCTTAAACGGTATTTTGCAAGTAATTTTTTAAATTACCTGCACCGGATTTCAATGCATTAACACCTAGCCTTTTTCGGTATCACTACGAAAAGCAGACAATAAAAAAGCGCTTGATAGCGCTTTTCTACGATAAATTTAGTAAAACCTGTCTAATTCGAAACTCTGGCATCAGGGATTGGATAACCCTGGAAATCCTGAGCGGGATAAGCCTGGTGACATACGTGACAAAACCCCTTTGCGTCGACTTTTAGATTCTTACCATTTGGTTTCAACCCGGTATAGAGCCATCCTCCTGTGTCAGCTGCTTCATCGCCTACTTTCGTCATGATCAAAAGCGGCCCATTTTTAATCTTTCCACTACTTTTTATGGTGAAGTTTTCTTTTGCAATAACCGTACCAATCGGCATTTGTGATCCATCGGATTTGTACTGAACGTACTGCTCATAGCCGATATCATTCACGTAAGTCATCAAATATTGACCGCTATGAACACCGGGTGCAACAGGTCGAATTGATGCCGGTTTCCATCCACTGTATACAGCCCCTACTTCGTGACCTTTTTTTCCATACCCAGCTGCTAACACGGGATGCAGACAGTTATAGAGCGCCGTGATTTCGTCTGCAGACAGCTCAGGACCTGCTTTTGGGGCTTTGCAGCTTGCCGCATACGTGGCACCTGATGAAAGCAACATTACCAAACCAAGTAAAACAGTTGTTTTTATACTTTTCATTTCAATCTCTCTCATATTGTTGTAAATACCGTCACCGATATTGTTTACTCGGAAAATGGCAACAAACCACGAAAACCTTATCCAGATTCGTTTGCTCTCCTGCAATAGTGACAACACAGTGAGTCTAAAGTTCTTAATTAATTTGGTTATCGGTTGCTCCCAATATCCGGATAGCGGGATGATTTATGAAAACGTTGCAGCAGCCACTTCAGGATATAACACCTGGTACAGCAATTAACCAGAAGCTCACTGCCTGATGGTATAAATTCGCGTAGCCCCTTTTCGCCCGCGTAAATTCACCTCGTCGACCTGGGTATAGTCGAATTCGCCACCCGCAGCCAGCCTGGTATTTTCGGAAACCAGAATACGTGTCCCGTAGTCCTTGTTGAGCTGTTCAAGTCTGGAGGCGATATTAACGTTGTCACCATACACAGAGTAATTTACACGTTCAGGAATTCCAACCAATCCGCCGGTAACGTTGCCAGTGTTTATTCCTATTCGGACTGCCAGATCGTGCCCAAGAAATTTTTGTTTCTCTATCATGGAAAGAATTTCCAAACCCGCATGAATGGCATTACCTGCATGACCCAAATTTTTCTTTGGAATATTGAAACTCGCCAGCATCGCATCACCTTGAAACTGGTTTATCACTCCGCCGTAGCGATCGATGGGCTCAACTGCCACGGCAAAATAGGCGTTTAAGGTCGCGACCAGCTCTTCGGGAGACATCGACTCGCTAATGGATGTAAACGACTCCAGATCGATAAACAGCATCGTGCATTCGTCGGATTCGGTTTTACCAAAGTCAGGCGCACTGTCACTTTCTTTGATTTGCTGTGCAATGATATCGGGGACGAATTTGGAAAGATCCTGAGCCACAGCATCATTTTGTATGGCTGATTTTAACAATCCCTGCCCTCTTCCGATTACGGTCGCGAGAATCGCGGTCACAATCAGGATGGATATAACCTTATCCCATTCCGCGCCGATCAGGATTTTGTTACTGGTGAGATACTCTACATAGTCCCTGGTTACACTTTCCATTCCAGTTGTTGCGATGGTGTAGTACGACATCAAAAGCCACCCTGTAGCGGCAGAAAGCCCGGCAAATACAACAAAACCCGCTTCAAACCGCAGCGCACGCAGCGCGATAAAAATAAATACATACATCAGCGTGGGCGCTTTTAAATAAAAAGCCGGGGGCTGACTGTACTGGATATGAAAACTCCAGATAAGTCCAAACAAAAGAAACATATCAATGAAGATGGAAAGAATCAGAAACCAGAAAGGCAGCTTCTTTGCATATGTCAAATATAGCCTCAGCAATGTAAAAGCAAAATAAATTGCTAAAAACCAGGGCACGGGCGTGAAACCCACATCGCCGGAAAATGCTTTGGGTGAAACGGCATACAGTGCGGCAAAGATGATCACAATCAGTAACTGCGCCCAACTAATAATCCTTTCACTTGCCAGCTGTTGATCGAGAATTTTTTGCCTTAGGCGTGTTGGTATATCATTAATTATGAGCTGCCCTGCTAACCAGTGATGTGCATGTAATATTCGATCAAACAAAATTTAAAGACCCGGTTTCTGTGTTATTGAGCTTTGTAAGCAGATTACTGGTAAAGGTTTCATTTGAGTTGATCAACACAATCTGCATCGAATATCACTAATCCTTCCTTAAGGTCGATTCTTTTTGATAACGATGAAACCCCTGAGTAATATATTTGACACAGTTTATCAGTTAATATTCGCACTTTATACGGAAAAATTTGTTGAACACCACTTTGGACAGATTAAAGAACGCAAAAGTTCTCATGTACAGCCATGACAGTTTTGGTCTCGGCCATTTACGACGCTGTCGGGTGATAGCACATTCCCTTGTGGATCAATACAAAGGACTGTCGGTGCTGATTATTTCCGGATCTCCCATCATCGGTCAGTTTGACTTCAAGGCACGTGTCAACTTCATAACCGTACCCAGTGTTGTCAAACTCAGAAATGGAGACTATACCTCGCTCGCATTACACGTCGATATCGCCGAAACCATGGAGATGCGAAAATCCATCATCCAGCAGGCTGCTGAAACATTCAAACCTGATATCTTCATTGTAGACAAGGAACCTCTGGGGCTTCGCGGCGAAGTGGAAACCACTCTTTCATGGCAACAACAGCGCGGCGGCATTAATGTACTTGGATTAAGAGATGTTATGGATGACTCAGAAGCGCTTCAAAACGAATGGCAACGAAAAAATGTTCTCCCGGCGTTAGAGAGCCTGTATCACGAAATTTGGGTATACGGCAGTGAATCCATCGGCAACCCGATTCAAGGTATTGAAATATCCACTCAGGCTCAAAAAAAGATGAAATATCTTGGCTATCTCAAACGATCGATGCCCAGTGCAGGACAAATCGCCAATCGATACAAAAACAGGCAATACCTGCTCGTTACTCCCGGTGGCGGCGGAGACGGAGCGTTACTCATTGATTGGGTGCTAAGAGCCTACGAATCGAATCCAGACTCAGACGATGAATTACTGCAGTCCATTGTTATGCTCGGGCCTTTTATGTCTAATTCCGCTCAAAAACAGTTTCGTTCGCGCGCCAGAAAAATTCAAAAAGTACATATCGAAGTGTTCGACAATCAAATTGAATTGCTTATGATGAACGCTCAGGGAATTGTAGCAATGGGCGGTTATAACACGTTTTGCGAAATTCTGTCATTTGACAAGAAAGCGATTCTGGTACCCAGAGAAACCCCCAGGCTGGAACAGAAAATACGAGCGGACTATGCAGTAGAAAGAAATCTGGTTGGCGTTTTGCGTTATCAGGACTGCGAAGATAGTGCTCTGATGCTGCAAGCATTAAAACAACTACCCAATCAGCCAGTTCCATCAAGCCAGTCATCAGACAAACTGCTAACCGGCTTAAACAGTATTAACAATAGAGTGGCAGAAATGCTCTCAGATAAATAGTCCCCAGGATTTGAAACGGGTTCTAATTTATGTCCAACATCTGTTGGGTGTAGGACATCTGAAACGCATTGAGATAATTGCGGACGCACTGGCGGAACAGCAGTTTTCGGTTACGGTGTTAACGGGTGGCCTGGGTGCGCCAAAATTTAGCAATCCACATATATCCGTTGTTCACTTGCCTGGTATACAGTCCGATGCGAGTTTTAGCGGGTTATATGATGAAAATGGAGAGCGAATTGATGATGCGTTTAAGGAAAACCGTATATCGATCATTCTTGATGCTGTTAAAGTAAGCAGTCCTGAGATTGTGATTGTTGAAACATTCCCATTTGGACGTCGTCAATTAAAGTTTGAAATATTGCCGTTAATCAAAGCTGTCCGAAATCAGGACAGCACACCGGCAAAAATATTTTGCTCAATAAGAGACATTATCCAACCCATTACCATGCAATCCAAGATTGATGAGGTGACGAAGTTATTGGCTGATGAATTCGACGCCATATTGGTTCATGGCGATCCTCAGTTAATCCGATTCGAGGAAAGCTGTCATTTTACGGCTCGTTTTACCGAAAAAATTCGCTACACCGGGTATATAACAAGCGGCTTAAGCGCTGAGAATAATACCAACCACCGATCAAAATCGATTGTCGTTTCCGCAGGTGGCGGGGCAGTCGGATTGAACCTTTACAAGCAATCTTTAAGTGTTGCTGAAAATTTTGATGTTGATTTTCAATGGTATTTTCTTATCGGTCACAACATCAGGCATACAGACTTCGATCAGCTTTGCACTCATCGAAAAAGCAATATACAAGTTGAACGTAATCGAGAGGACTTTTTTAATCTGCTGTGCCGGGCTTCAGTATCGATCTCACAGGGCGGATATAACACCACCATGGATATTCTCCGATCCGGCATTCAGGCAATCGTTATTCCATTTGAGGGGAGCGGTGAAACGGAACAGTTAACCCGGACGCAAAAGCTGGCAAACACCTCTCAAATCCAGATGATCCGGGAAAAAGAATTAACCTTCGAATCACTGGATGGAAAATTGCGCCAGGCCTTGACCCCTGTTTCAGATTCTGCACTCACAGTCACACCAGCAATCAATCTCGACGGTGCCGATAGAGTTGCAGAGATTATCAGGTCATTTGATAAAAATTGACCTAATTACCACTATAGATAAGTCGCTCTACCCCGTATATAATAACAGTCTATCTATTTAATTCGTAAGGGGGTATGTCATGGCGCGTAATAAGGTGCAATTCCAGAAAGGGGTTAGTCTGAACGATTTTATCAAACAGTACGGTACCGAAGACCAATGCTTCGATGCGCTTTATGCTTGGCGGTGGCCCAAAGGGTTCCAGTGTCCGGCCTGTGGTCACGACAAGTGCTGCCAGCTGACCATCCGTAAACTTCAGCAGTGCAATCGCTGCAATCGCCAGACATCACTGACGGCTGGAACGATCTTTGAATCCACCAAACTACCACTCACGCTATGGTTCCAGGGTATCTATCTGATTACACAGGACAAGAAAGGCATCTCGGCCATGAAACTGCATCGTCACCTGGGTATTTCCTACAATGCCGCTTGGCGAATGAAGCACAAGCTTATGCAGGTGATGATGGAGCGGGATCACAATAACAAACTATCCGGGTTGATTGAATTGGATGATGCTTACTTGGGCGGCGAGCGTAGCGGGTGCAAGCCGGGACGTGGTGCTGCCGGTAAGACGCCTTTTGTGGCGGCGGTGGAGACCACCGCCGAACATTGCCCAATTCGGGTTAAGTTATCGGTCGTAAAAGGTTTTCGCACAGAAGCGATTAAGTCATGGAGTCAGCAACATCTGACCGAGGGCAGTACTGTTATCTCCGATGGTTTGGCGTGCTTTAATGCCGTTGTCGAGGCCGGTTGCTTGCATGACAAGATTGTGTGCGGCGGCGGGAGAGCGTCTGTCGAAAAACCCGAGTTCTATTGGGTCAATACGATTCTGGGTAACTTAAAGAGTTCATTACGCAGTACCTATCATGCTATTCGACCTAAATATGCTCAGCGATACTTGTCGGAATTTCAGTATCGTTTCAATCGTCGTTTTGATTTGAACGACCTCATTCCCAGGCTTGCTTGTGCGGCACTCAGGACGCCACCGATGCCGGAAAACTTGTTGAAGATAGGATTGGGTTAGATGGTAATTAGGAAAATTGATATCCGGATAAAATGGGAAATCGGAGTGAAGACGGAGCCAGGCAGCCATGCTCAAAAAGATAAGTTATAACCGAATCTGGTGTTTAGACGGTTGAAAAAAAGCGGCATCTTTCTTTTTGCGTCCAATATTCGATGGTTTATGCCAGAAATGCTTATTTTCGCATTAAACAAGGTTATTTCACCTGCCTGCTTTTCATAAGAATCATTTTTTACCCGTACACGACTCAAAAGGCTCAATAGTGGCTGGTAAGCCAGCGTTTCTTGCACAGTCCCGCCTGTGGTTGGTGTGCTATTGGATGCGACAAAGATAGCGGGCGATGGACAGCCAACCCAGCCGTCTTTCCTGCGCAAGCAGGAATCCAGTAAAACAGCCAAACCCGCAAGGGTTTCCATATAACACGACCCGCGTGGTTTCCGAACCTGCCAACCGAAAACTGCCCCCTGATAAGATACTCCTGACTTCGACGGTCAACCCTCATAAGTCATTGATTTATAAAGAAAACACAAAAATACCTAGGCACTATAAATGCCCAGATATTGAAGGATTATGTCAATTAGTACAGTGGGTAAGCTGTGGTGGTCGCTTTTAATCCCATCACAGCATAGATTTTTTTTGCTTCTGGATTGATTTGAGCAGGCATGACATAACGCTGTTTGGTGCGCTTGTGTTTGAACACACTATGTTGCACATGAATCAAGGCATTACGAATAACTTCAGGGGATAAGGCTTTGTGTTGCAGCTTGATTCGATACATTAGCTGTCTGATGCAGGCAAAAGCCATGAACGAAATAGCAATGTGGGCACGCACCCTGGAAGGTGTCCAGTGGTAGATAGGGCGTACTTTTAAGTCATGTTTAGTGATGCGGAAACTTTCTTCCTGACTTCGACGGTCCACCCCACGCAGATCGCCTACAGCCCAGTCAATACGGGGGTCTTCTGTTGAGATCGATTTGTAGTGCCTATCTTAATATTTGTGTTGATTTTGGCAATAGCATGGTGTAAGCTCACCCCATGTTTGTTCGCGTTAAATCTACACCCAATAGCCCAAGACAATCGGTTCAGATTGTTTCATCTGTGCGCGTCGGCGATAAGGTCAAGCAAAAGATTGTCCGTTATATCGGCATTGCCATGGATGACGATGAGTTAGTGCGATTGAAAGCGCTGGCCGAAGTCGTCAAGGCGAAGCTTGAAGCCCAACACCAGCCCGGTTTGTTTCCGCCTGAGGCGGTCGCCAAACAAGTTATTGAAGCGAAAGCAGCCCAAGCGTCTAAAGCCACCTTGAATGTTGATCTGAGGCAGATGGTGGAAGAACAACGGGTGGTGCTGGGCATCCATGAGGTGTATGGCGCGGTCTATCGCCAGTTGTCGTTCGATACCCTGTTGCCGCAAAAGAAGTATCGTGCCTCCACAGAAGCACTGTTTCATTGTGTGATGGCACGCATTGCCAATCCTAAAAGTAAGCGCGGCAGTGTGCAGCAGCTGGAGCAGGACTTTGGCGTTTCTTTGTCCTTAGAGAAAGTTTATCGGATGATGGATCAGCTGGACGATAACACCATCAGTCGGCTACAAGCGATGACCTGTGAAGGTACGCGATCCTTGTTACCTGGTGCGTTGGATGTGTTGTTTTTTGACTGTACGACACTGTATTTTGAGTCTTTCAAGGAAGACGAATTAAAACAAAATGGCTACAGCAAGGACTGTAAATTCAATCAGCCGCAAGTATTGCTGGCTTTGCTGGTCACCCATGAAGGCCTGCCGGTCGGCTACGAAGTGTTCCCCGGTGCTACTTTCGAGGGCCATAGCCTAATCAGCGTTTTGCAGACGTTGCAGGCGCGCTATGATGTCAGGAAAATGATCTTTGTCGCTGATCGGGGCATGCTGAATGAAGACAATCTAAGCGCCCTGGATGAGGCGGGCGCTTATTACATTGTTGGGGCGAAACTAAAACAATTGCCAAGTGCACTACAAACCAAAGTATTGGATAAATCAGCTTATCAGGCGCTCGATAAAGGCGCATCAAGCGCAGCCGAGCTGACACACAAGAAGAGACGGCTCATTGTCTCACATTGTCCAAAGCGTGCGGATAAAGATCAACATGACCGACAAAAGGCGGTCGATCGGCTCATCAAGAAAATAGGTAAAAGCCAGAATCCCAAGGACTTATTAAATAACTACGGCTATAAAAAGTTTCTGATTATCAAAGGAAAAACCAGCCTGAGTATCAACCAGGATAAAATTGATGCCGAAAGCCGCTGGGACGGCTTGCATGGGGTGATTACCAATTTGCCCGATACGCCGCACCAGGAAGTGCTATCACACTATCGCGGCTTATGGCAGGTTGAGGAGAGTTTCCGCATCACTAAGCACGACTTGAAAGTACGCCCCATCTATCACTGGACACCCTCAAGAGTGCGTGCCCACATCGCCATTTCGTTCATGGCTTTTGCCTGCATCAGACAGCTAATGTATCGAATCAAGCTACAACATAAAGCCTTATCCCCTGCTGTTATCCGTAATGCCTTGATTCATGTGCAACACAGCGTGTTCAAACACAAGCGCACCAAACAGCGTTATGTCATGCCTTCTCAAATCAATCCAGAGGCAAAAAAAATCTATGCTGTGATGGGATTAAAAGCGATTACCACAGCTTACCCACTGTACTAATTGACATAATTCTTCAATATCTGGGCATTTGTAGTGCCTAGGTATTTTTGTGTTTCCTTATAAATCAATGAGTTATGAGTGTGAACCGTCGAAGTCAGGAATAACAAACTATCCGGGTTGATTGAATTGGATGATGCCTATCTCGGCGGCGAGCGTACTGGGTGCAAGCCGGGACGCGGTGCTGCGGGTAAGACACCTTTTGTGGCGGCGGTGGAGAGCACGGGCGACCATTGCCCGATTCGGATTAAGTTGTCGGTCGTAAAGGGTTTTCGCACCGAAGCGATTAAGTCATGGAGTCAGCAACATCTGACCGGGGCAGTACCGTTATCTCCGATGGCTTGGTGCGCTTTAATGCCGTTGTCGAGTCCGGTTGCTTGCATGACAAGATTGTGTGCGGCGGCGGGAGAGCGTCTGTCGAAAAACCCGAGTTATTGAGTTCTATAATTAGGTGGGTCAATACGATTCTGGGTAACTTAAAGAGTGCCTTACGCAGTACCTATCATGCTATTCGACCTAAATATGCTCAGCGATACTTGGCAGAATTTCAGTATCGTTTCAATCATCGTTTTGATTTGAGCGGACTCATTCCCAGACTTGCTTGCGCGGCACTCAGAACGCCACCGATGCCGGAAAACTTGCTGAAGATAGGCTTGGGTTAGATGGTAATTAGGTATATTTTAGACTTTCACGAAAACCAACGGCTGCTGTTACAACCTCTAATATCCAATGAATTATCGAGTAACCAATATAATATATGCCAACTCGAAAAGTTTTGGGAGAACTTATGGATCAGCACAAAAAAACCCGGATTTTCGGGGCTTTTTTGTAATACGAATTAGCATCAGCAATCCAGGGTATTATCTCGTTCCCACTGACTTATTGTGCTTTTGAAGTTGTTCCACTCATCGGTTTTGAGTTTGCAATAAGCATCAATGAGTGGATCACCAAGCTGAGTTCTTAAGGCTTTACCGTTATTTGTCATACGAATGGCATCTAACAAATTCAACGGCAATTTTTTAAGCCCCTTAACCGTGTGGCCTTCGGTATACATATTAATATCCAGGCGTTTACCCGGATCTCGCTTATTGGCCACCCCATCCAGGCCTGCTGCCAGAATACCCGCTTGCATCAGGTATGGATTAGCAGCACCATCCATCAGCCGCAGTTCGAATCTGCCAGCATCGGGGATACGAACCATATGCGTGCGGTTGTTACCGCCATAGCTAACTGAATTTGGTGACCAGGTAGCACCCGACAAGGTTCTGGGTGCGTTGATTCGTTTATATGAATTCACGGTTGGGTTAAAAATAGATGCCAGCTCTTCTACGTTGTGCATAATACCGCCAAGAAACTGGTAGGCCATTTTAGACAGCCCCATTTCATCTTTTTTATTATAAAACAGGTTTTTGTTACCGGATTTATCCCATACAGATACGTGTGCATGACAACCGTTACCCGTTAAATTACTAAAAGGTTTGGGCATAAAGGTAGCACGCAACCCATGGTTTTCTGTAATCTGCTTTACCATGTATTTAAAGAAGGCATGTCGATCGGCAGTTTTCAGGCAATCATCGTAGTCCCAGTTCATTTCGAATTGACCGTTGGCGTCCTCGTGGTCATTCTGATACGGACCCCAACCTAATTCAATCATGCAATCACAAATTTCTGAAATCACATCATATCGTCGCATTAATGCCGACTGGTCATAACAGGGTTTAGATTGAGTATCTCTGGCATCAGCAATTTCAGTGCCGTCTTCATTGATCAGAAAGTACTCACATTCAACTCCGGTTTTAAGTCGATAGCCTCTTTTTGCTGCTTTGGATATCTGGTTTTTGAGTGCGATACGCGGCGAAGCTTCGATGGGTTTACCATTGAGATACAGGTCACCCGCAAGCCAACCAACTTCTTTTTTCCATGGTAGCTGTATCAAACTATCGGGGTCCGGTATGGCAAACATGTCGCCATCAGCCGGGCTCATATCTAACCAGGCAGCGAAGCCTGCAAAGCCTGCTCCTCCTTTTTGCATGTCTCCAATTGCACGTGCCGGTACCAACTTGGAACGGAGTACGCCAAACAGATCAACGAAGCTGATCAGGAAGTATCTGATTTTCTTTTTCTTTGCGATTTCTGCGAGATTTTTAGCCATCGAATTGTCCCCGTAAATATTGGTAAGGTTTTATAATAGTGGTCTGTGGATAGTACCGTGTTTCGACTCTTCTAGTAACCACCCTTTCCCGGATACCAGTCAGTTCCCGCCAGCGGGATCTTCGCCATCGCTGCAGCTTCAACGGTAAGTGCCACCATATCCTCTGGTTCGAGATTGTGGACATCGGTTTTCCCGGCTGCCCGTGCAAGCGTTTGGGTTTCAAGGGTAAGCACACGCAGGTAGTTAGCAACACGCCTGCCTGCAAGTTCAGGATCAAGACGTTTGCCTAACTCAGGATCCTGAGTACTGATTCCACTCGGGTCCTTACCGTCCTGATAATCGTCATAATATCCTGCGCTGGTTCCCAGTTCATTGTATTCATCCTCGTGGTCGGGTGCATTATCGCCCATTGCGACCAATGCCGCTGTGCCAATGGAAACGGCATCAGCACCCATGGCCAGCGCTTTAGCCACGTCCGCTCCTGTGCGGATACCGCCTGAGACGATCAATTGTACTTCTCTATGCATGCCCATTTCTTTCAATGCCTCTACGGCGATTCTGGTTGCGGGTAAAGTGGGTATACCAACGTGCTCAATAAATACATCCTGGGTAGCAGCAGTTCCACCCTGCATACCGTCAACTACAACAACATCTGCGCCGGCTTTAACCGCTAACTGCACATCAAAAAATGTCCGGGTTGCCCCGACTTTGATATAAATTGGGACTTGCCAGTCAGTAATTTCACGAACTTCCTGAACCTTGATTTCAAGGTCGTCGGGGCCCGTCCAGTCGGGATGGCGACAAGCACTCCGTTGATCGATACCTTTAGGCAGGTTTCGCATCTCCGCCACTCGGTCACTTATTTTTTGACCCAATAACATCCCACCGCCCCCTGGCTTCGCGCCCTGACCGACAACGACTTCAATGGCATCCGCTTTACGCAAATCATCAGGATTCATTCCATAACGAGACGGCAGATATTGGTAAACCAGTAATTTTGAATGACCGCGTTCTTCCGGTGTCATACCACCATCGCCGGTGGTTGTGCTGGTACCAACTTCACTTGCACCACGGCCAAGCGCTTCTTTTGCCTGTGCTGACAACGCGCCGAAACTCATGCCGGCAATTGTGATCGGTGTTGAAATGGTAATGGGTTTTTTCGCAAAGCGTGTTCCCAGTGTTACCGAGGTATCGCATTTTTCCCGATACCCCTCCAATGGATACCGAGACATGCTCGCGCCCAAAAAGAGCAAATCATCAAATGCCGGTACCGTACGTTTGGCACCAAAACCGCGTATATCATAAATACCCTCTTTAGCCGCGCGCTGAATTTCCCGAATAACGGGTCTGGAGAAAGTTGCGGATTCCAGCAGCCATGAATGATCAATTTTATGTGTCATAATCTTATCTCGTTAATAATCGCTGGCATTGTCAACTTTGAAGTTGTACAGGTTTCTTGCCGATCCATATCGTTTAAATTCATCAACTGAATGCGCCAGGCCCGCCTGATCAAGTAACTCACCCAGCTCCCGACGATGTTCTTCAGCCATCGGTTTTTCAATACAATCTGTACCCAGACTTGCCACGTTTCCTTTTACGTATATTCTGGCTTCGTAGATTGAGTCACCCAACGAGTCACCGGCATCACCGCAGACAACCAGTCTACCTGTTTGAGCCATAAACGCACTCATATGACCAATACAGCCACCTACAACAATATCAACTCCCTTCATGGAGATTCCACAACGTGCTGCAGCATCTCCTTTAATGACAAGCAGTCCTCCGTGTGCTGTAGCACCACAATACTGGGAAGCATTTCCATTGACAACGACCTTCCCTGACATCATATTTTCAGCGAGTCCGGGACCAGCGTTGCCATTTATCGTAATGTTCGCTTTTTGATTCATGCCGCTGCAGTAGTATCCGACATGTCCGTTAATTTCCACGTCGCAGTTATGAACCGCGCCAACAGCGATATTGTGTTTTCCGCCCGGATTATTAACCGAAATTTTCCCATCTTCACAGGCGGCATTGTGTAGTTCTGAATTAAGCTCTCGAACTTCTGACGAATGTAAATCGAAAGTGCTCATTAGTTTCTCTCCCAACTGTAGATTTTTGCGGGATCAGGCTCCCAAATCCTGGCTTTTTCATTACCCGGTAATTGCGCAATTGCGCGGTATTCCGAAGACATCGCAACCCAGTCATCTGTTTCAGCGATTACTGCTGGTTTACAAGCGATGGGATCACGCAGTACCGCGAATCCGTCGCTAGTGCCAATCGCAAATGTGTAAAAACCATCCAGATCCAGAATAGCTGCTTCGAGTGCTTCCGTCAGGCTGGCACCCTGCGAAAGTCTCCAGGTTAAATAACCTGCAGCCACTTCACTATCATTATCGGTCTGGAATCGTATCCCTTCTGCACGCAGTTTTTCCCGTAAACGATTGTGATTGGAAAGTGATCCATTGTGAACCAGGCACAAATCAAGCCCGGTATTAAACGGATGAGAATGTTCTGTGGTGACTGCACTTTCAGTGGCCATACGGGTATGCCCCAGTGCATGGGTTCCGTGCATCTGATCGAGATTAAAATTCTCGATAACCTGGGTTGGAAGGCCTTTCTCTTTAAAGATTTCGATGGAGTTTCCAACGCTGGTAATCTTTACGTCATTCAGGTTTGCTTCGATCCAGTTTGCAGCCTCCTCCCCATCTCGAGGAATAGTACAAACCGCATGAGTCGATATAGGCTCGACCTGAAGATCGCTGCCAAATCCGGTTTCAAGTTTTTCTGTAATTGATGACCAGTCAGTTTGTTCGTTTCCCTGTAACGTTACTTTGACGAAACCTGAATCCACTGGATTGTGATAAATGGCAAAACCAGCACTATCGGGACCGCGTTCAGTCATTTGTACTAGCATTGCTGATACCATCGACCCCAGCTGATTTTCCAAATCCGGGTTCTTTGTGTATAAACCAACGATTCCGCACATAATTTTGATTCTCTAGTTGAAAATGTGATGATACAAATTGAGGGAGAAGACTAGCATTTAGATAAACGAAAATCTACCACGAGTAAAATTAATTTACTTACAGGAAACTAATGAGTTGCTGTCTTTGCCGACGATTACGGCGAGGAGTTTGATGGGCAAATCAATGAGTTCTTCTGGTCCATGAGGCGCGTCAGCGTCAAAATGCAGCGAATCACCCGGATATAAATGGTAGGTTTTATTCGCATGCCGATATACCACCTCACCTTCAAGAAGGTAAATAAACTCAACGCCCTCGTGTTGAAACAAGGGGAAAATGTCTGATTTTTCTGACAAGGTGATGAGATAAGGTTCTACCGGAGGTGATTGCCCGCTGGAATGGCCTAATAGCTGGTACTGGTGTCCAGCGCGTGTCCCCTGACGCTCGATGGTCAAGCCCTGCCCTGACTTCACATGTGCCGCTTCACGCGTTTCTTCGAATTTTCTAAACAACGAGGTTACTGGCACGTTTAGCGCTTCACTCAACGCGTTCAACGTTGCAAGGGATGGTGAAGTAAGGCCATTTTCAACTTTTGACAGCATACCCGGGGAAAGATCAGCTTGCTTTGCCAAATCCGCAACGGTGATGCCCTGACTTATACGAAAGGCACGTACCTGCCGGCCAATTGCCCGTTCCAGGGCATTTTTAGGAATGTAACGGGATGGATCTTCGGTAGCCATTTTCTTTGTTCTAATGAGACAGGCTAATTCTAGTTCCTTTCCGGATAACTGCAAGCCGGCCAGTGATTATTCAATTCGGATAACGGGATAGAATTCCGTTAAGATTCGCTGACTCAGTTTGACGACATTATTACCGCCATTATTGATATTCAATCAGGATTATTATTATGACTTTTTCCATTGTTGGGCGCTGCGAGACCAGCGGGATGTTTGGCGTTGCGATCACAACATCCAGTATATGCGTTGGCGCACGTTGCCCTCATGCACGCGCTGGCGTGGGTGCGGTAGCGACCCAGAATATAACGGACCCGAATCTCGGACCAAGGCTTCTGAATCAACTTGAAACTGGTCTGGCTGCAAGTGACGCGTTGTCAAAAATAGTTAGTGAAATTGATTTTGCAGAATATCGGCAACTAACAGTGGTCGATAACTATGGTGGTACAGCCGTACACACCGGCTCGGAAATCCTCGGAATTCACTCTGAATCAGAAGGTATAAACTGCTTTTCAGCAGGTAATCTGCTCCTTAATAACAGCATTCCGGGGGCAATGACACGCAGGTTTAAAGAACTGAAAGCAGAGCATCTGGCCGCCAGATTACTGCAGTCGTTACAAGCGGGTCTGGACGCAGGAGGAGAACAAGGTGAGGTCCATTCTGCAGCGTTGCTGATTGTCCATGAACAACCATTCCCGCTAGTCGATTTACGCGTCGATTGGGACGACGACCCGATCAATAAGCTAAACACAATCTGGTGTGAGTACGAACCGCAAATGAATGACTACCTTAGCAGAGCACTCAATCCTGATTCTGCGCCCTCGTATGGCGTTCCTGGTGATATGTAGATCTTAAATGATTATTCTGACCCTGTTTCCAACGTTTTTAAAGCGCGTTGGAAAGATGCTGCGGAACGCGTAATATCCTTTGAGCAGTTATTTGCTTTTAAAAACGCCCCAGGCTGTACCGTCCATAATTTTGCTAATTTTTGCCCGTTACGCTTAATTTCCAGCCATTCGGGCAGAGTCGTTTCGGGTAAAACCAGGTTTCGCGCAAACATCCGTTTCTAGTTTTTTATGTGAGATCGGCAAGTAGCCGATCAAGAAACCGATCACACCGTGCCAGCGCTGACTGCATAATAAATTCGTCCGGTTTGTGACCCTGCTCCATTGATCCCGGTCCGCACACCACTGTTGGTATACCCAGTTTGTTTTGAAACAAGCCTCCCTCTGTTCCAAAGTCCAGCTTGATTGTGCGATCTCCGTTCACAAGCCCCTTTACATAATCGACAACGACTTCTGAGGGTTTGGTATTAAGCGCAGGATACTGGTTGAATATTTCCAGCTCGATAGCGACATTCGGGAATTGCGGTCGCAATTTTTCAACAATTGACTCGGCTGCATTTTGAATTGACTTCATAATATTGCCCGGATCATCTTGCTTTAGATTACGTATCTCAAATTTGAATTCGCAATAGTTTGGGATAATGTTGAGAGCCGTTCCGCCCTGTATCGTACCAACGTGCAGTGTGCTATACGGGACAATAAACCCTTCATCTGATGCCCCTTGTTCAATTAAATTATTCTGAATGTTACGAATTGCCTGAATCATTTCTGTGGCCAGATATATTGCATTTAGCCCTTCAGTAGCAAGCGCAGAATGGGCTTCAACACCTCGGCATCGACATATCACACCGGTTTTACCCTTATGTGCAACTCCGACTTCGAGATTTGTTGGTTCGCCGACAATGCAGAAGTCTGGACGCTCAGGTGCAGATTCGAGCATATCGATCATTCTGCGAACACCAACACAACCAATTTCTTCGTCATAAGAAAATGCCAAATGCACGGGCTTTTTCAAAGACAGCGATCTGGAGCGCTCTACCATGGCCAACACCGAAGCAATGAATCCTTTCATGTCGGTGGTTCCTCGTCCGTAGCAGCGGTCATCCGCTATCACCATGGAAAACGGATCAACAGTCCAATTCTGCCCCTGCACTGGCACAACATCGGTATGGCCGGATAGCATGACTCCTCCAGACCTCCCAGGACCAAAAACGGAATACAAATTCGCCTTCGTCCCCTCTTCATTACGCGTTAATGTTGATTGGATGTTGAGGTTCGATAAAAACGACTGAATATATTCAATTAATTCAAGGTTAGAGTCTTTGCTAACGGTAGGATAATTTACAAGAGATTCGAGAATACGTTCGGTAACTGTCACTAATGATGCCTCGCTTTACACAGGATATCGCAATTTTTATTGATGTATTTTACCCGTATAATTGACATGGAAACAGAAACACACAAATAACAAGATCCCTTGCCAAAGATAAAGCTCAATTATTCAGCCACTCGCATTTCGCTAGCCGGTGCTTTTTCTTGTCACGAGTATCGTAACCTGGATCTTTTGTCTGTTTACCTATTCGTACATCGAAAGGCCATTTCTGATGAAAAAGGCTTCAGAATAGAACCCGATGTTTTGATTGTGCGGCAGAGCAGTTTTAATTACTGCATAGCGGTAAAATATCGAATTACCGTTGAGGTTGCAGCGGCTCCAAGTTGACTTGAGAACGCTTCAAGAAAAGATTGTTCTTCTGTATAGTTAATAACGGTTTCGGTACCGACAATCTCCCGGGCAATGAAATCGGCAGAACCAAATTCATCAACCAGACCAAGCGATCTGGCTTGTTCTCCACTCCAAAACAACCCGCTGTATATTTCCGGATCATCTGAAATCCGGTCTCCTCGTCCGGATTTCACAGCATTAATAAATTGTTCATGCACCTGATTCAACATTTCTTCGGCATGTTGTATTTGTTGGTAATTTCCCGGACTGAAAGGATCCAGCATGCCTTTGTTTTCACCTGCGGTGATTAACCTGCGTTCAATACCCAGGTTTTCCATCGCTTTGGTAAATCCAAAACCATTCATTAAGACGCCTATCGATCCTACTATGCTCGACGGATGGGCAAAGATCTCATCTGCTGCGACCGCGATGTAGTATCCACCAGAGGCGCAAATATCGGCAATAGCCGCATAGACTGGTTTATCCGGGTGTAGTCCTTTTAGTCTTATTATTTCTTCGTTAATCATCGCAGCCTGAACCGGCGTTCCTCCAGGGCTGTTAATACGGAGTATTACCGCCTGGGATGAATTCGCCTGGAACGCATTTCTCAGACTCTGAATAATCGATTCGGAGGATATGTCTGCTGGAGAAATTATCCCATCAATATCTACAACGGCGGTATGACGAGTATGAACTTCCGTGTTCGAGCTTGAGAAATACAAAAATGTTGTAACAGCGATATACCCGATGATAAGGAACTTGAAAAACAACCCCCAACGTCGCTTTGATTTCTTTTCTTTTAAATAGTTCTGAGCAATCAGTGACAAAATTCGTGTGTTTTCAACCGAATCTCCGGAAGTGCTACCCGAAAGTGTATTTTCAGGCTTTGGATTTTTACCGAACATAGAAACTTTATCCAGATAAATTGAAACAAAAACCAAACGATTGTGTGACCACAGCTTTGGCTGAGAATGAATATTTAAACGATACCATCCTGCTTAAGTCTATCAATTTTATCGTCGTCATATCCGAGGATTGATTTCAAAGTTGTTCTGGTATGTTGTCCATGTGCGGGAGGAGCCGAGCGATACTCAATATCACTTTTTGAGAATTTAATCGGATTAGCAACACCCGGTACAGAACCCGCAACCGGATGGGGAAGATCGACTTTCATATTTCGGGCTTTTACCTGCGGGTGATCGAAAACCTGTTCGATATCGTTAATTATCGAGCATGGAACCCCGGCAGCCGGCAGGCCTTCAAGCCAGTATTTGTCAGGTTGTTTTTCCACCTCTTTTGAGATCATATAGATCAGTTCTACCCTGTTTTCAATCCTTTTTGAATTCACCGAGAAACGATCGTCTTCAGCCCACTGCGGTTGCTGAATAAACGAACATAAAGCCTTGAACTGATTATCGTTACCAACCGCAATGATGATATCGCCATCAGCTGTTTTAAATGGCTGGTAAGGAACCAGATTAGGATGCCGGTTACCCGTGCGCTGGGGTACTTTCCCTCCAATCAAAAAATTCATCGCCTGATTAACCAACCAGCCAACCTGACAATCCAGTAGCGAGATATCGATGTACTGGCCTTCTCCCGTCTCCTTACGATGCAACAAAGCGGATAGTATTGAAATTGTTGCATAAAACCCGCTATTGATATCTGCAATCGCGACACCAACCCGCTGCGGACCACCTCCCGGTTGACCATCAGCCTGACCAGTAATACTCATCAATCCGCCCAAACCCTGGATTAAGTAATCATAACCCGGCTGTTTAGCCATCGGACCGGTTTGGCCAAACCCGGTTATTGAGACATATATAAGCTCAGGATTAATTTCTTTTAAATCAGCATAGCCAAGACCCATTTTGGCGAGTCCGTCAACTTTAAAATTTTCTACCAGAATATCACTCTTTCGAATAATATCTTTTAAAACAGAAATTCCTTCAGCAGATTTTAAATTCAGGGTTACAGAAGATTTGTTGCGATTCGCTGCAAAAAAATAGGCCGCATCTTTGGTCTCGTTACCATCCTCATCCTTGAGCCAGGGAGGTCCCCACTTTCTGGTATCGTCACCCGTCTCAGGATGTTCAATTTTGATGACTTCCGCACCAAGATCCCCCAGCATTTGAGTGCACCATGGACCTGCCAATATTCTGCTTAGGTCGACTACACGGGTACCGCTCAGAGGTGATGTCATCGAGTCAAATATTCAATTATAAAAACCAACAAACCTGCAAATCAGGAAACTCTTTCAAACAGACCTGCTATTCCCTGACCGCCGCCAATACACATAGTAACTACGGCATACTGCTTTTGGGTTCTTTCCAGTTCAGAGATTGCCTTCTCCGTGATGATCACGCCGGTTGCTCCCACCGGATGCCCAATGGAAATACCACTACCATTCGGGTTGAGTTTGTCATCTGGAAGATCAAGGTCTCTGGCAACCGCAATAGCTTGTGCAGCAAAGGCTTCGTTGACCTCCCAAACATCGATATCCTTGACAGAAAGATCGGTTCCGTCCAGCAAATTGCGAACTGCGGGAACAGGACCAATACCCATATACTTCGGCTCCACCCCTGCAAATGCATACTTCAGCAGCTTTGCCCTTGGATTTAACCCTTTATCAGCTGCTTCCTGTGCATTCATCAATATCATTGCGGCTGCTCCATCGTTAATCCCCGATGCGTTGCCTGCAGTTACCGTGCCGTCCGGTTTGAACACAGGTTTTAGACGTTCCATGTCTTCAAGGCTGGCATTGAAGCGAACGTGCTCATCCTGTTTGAATTCACTGCTACCTTTTCGGGATCGTAATTCAACAGACAGTATTTGATCGTCAAAATATCCCTGCTCGATAGCATTTTGTGCCCGTTGATGGCTGATCAATGCCAACCCATCCTGATCCTCTCTGGATACACCCCATTTATCTGCAATGTTCTCAGCAGTCACTCCCATATGATACTTTTCCATCGGACAATGCAACGCAGATACCATCATATCGAGTAATTTACCGTCTCCCAAACGATTGCCAAAACGAGCGCCGGTCGCAAGGTAGCCACCTCTGCTCATTACTTCCACACCGCCAGCCAATGCGGTATTGCAGATCCCCAGTTCGATTTGCTGCGCGGCCGTAATAATCGCCTGTAAACCGCTGCCGCACAACCGATTAACCGTAATTGCAGGGGTATGATGGTGCAGACCTCCATTTAACGCCACAACCCGTGAAATATACATATCCTCGGCTTCAGTGTGTATGACATTTCCGATCGCGCAATGGCCTACTGATTCTGGATCAATTGCGGCCCGTCTGAGCGCTTCTGAAACCACCAATGCACCCAATACACCTGGCGAATGGTGCTGCAAACTTCCACCAAAATCTCCTACTGCGGTGCGTACACCGCTGACTACAACTACTTCATTTTTCTGCATTGACTTGTTCTGACTGAAATCGATTAATTAAAGGCTAGCACTTTTGTAATTCCGGTAAATCCTTGAAATATTCCAACGCTTCCGGGTTAGCTAATGCTTCGGTATTTTTCACGGGATCTCCATGAACGATGTCGCGCACCGCAAGCTCAGTAATTTTTCCACTTATGGTTCTTGGTATATCGGCCACTGCAATAATCTTTTTAGGTACATGGCGCGGTGTTGTATTCGATTTTATCGTGTTGAGAATGTCGGTTTTGATTTCATTTGTCAACTCAATCCCTTCTTTCAACATGACAAACAAAACGATTCTGACATCGCCGTCCCATTGCTGTGCGATACATAAACTTTCGAGTACTTCGTCGACTTTTTCTACCTGCCGATAAATCTCTGCAGTGCCAATTCGTACACCACCGGGGTTCAGTACCGCGTCCGAACGCCCATAAATAATAATACCATCATTGGCAGTGAGTTCGGCGTAGTCACCCTGAGCCCAGACACCTGGAAATCGTGAAAAATAGGCCTCTTTGTATCGACTGTCGTCTGCTTCATTCCAAAATCCGATGGGCATGGAGGGGAATGGTTTTGTACAAACCAACTCTGCCCGTTTCCCTGCCACTGGCAGACCATCTTCGTACACATTTACCGCCATACCCAGACCGCGGCTCTGGATTTCGCCGCGATGCACCGCTCGCATAGGATTCCCCAAAACGAAACAGGAAACAATATCGGTGCCGCCTGAAATAGAGGACAGCATGACGCTTGAGCTGATCTTTTCGTATACATAATCAAAGCTCTCTGCAACTAATGGCGACCCAGTGCAAAGTATCGCTCGAAGTGATGACAGATTACATTGCTGTTTTGGGGCTAACCTTGATTTTGCACATGCAGCGATGAATCTGGCACTGGTTCCAAACACTGTGATTCCAAGCTCTTCTGCCATTTCCCACATACTGCGTTTATTGGGATAAAAAGGAGAGCCGTCGTAAAGCACAATTGTGCACCCAGTGGCTAAACCGCCGACAAGCCAGTTCCACATCATCCAGCCGCAAGTGGTGAAGTAAAATACTCTGTCTTCGGGTTTGACGTCGGTATGGAGAAGATGTTCTTTAAGGTGCTGGATAAGGGTTCCTCCGGCGCTATGCACAATGCATTTTGGCTTTCCAGTGGTGCCCGAAGAATAGAGAATATAAAGCGGGTGATCGAATGGGAGTTGCTCAAAAATGATTGCGCTGCCGGATGACTCAAATTCTCCGAATAACATCGCATTATCGAGGCTGTCCAAATCCGGATTCGCTTTTAGGAATGGAACGACTATGGTTTTTTTAATGGACGGAATTTTCTCAATTACCGATGAGATACACTCCAGATTGTCATGCTCCCTGCCGTTATATTGATATCCATCTATGGTGAACAAAACCTTGGGTTCGATCTGTGAGAAGCGTTCCAGTACACCTTTTACGCCAAAGTCGGGTGAACAGGATGACCAGATTGCACCAACACTTGCCGTTGCCAACATGGCGATTACTGTTTCTGCGCTATTGGCCATATATCCAACTACACGATCGCCTTTCTCAACACCAAGCGATCGCAGCAATTCCGTACAACGTGCAACCTCCGAATATAATTCTCGATAGCTTATCTGCTTAACTGGGCCGAATTCGGTTTTGGCCATTATCGCGATAGCTTCATCACGGCGTTGTAACAGATTCTCGGCAAAATTTAGTTTCGCTCCAACGAACCAGCTGGCTCCAGGCATTTGATCTGCATCCCGCAAAATCGTATGCCATTTAGTAGAGGACTGTATTTCGCTGAATCGCCAGAATTCAGCCCAAAACAGATCATTACTCTCAACACTCCAGTCATATAACGCACTGTAATCAGAGATACAGTGACCCGATTCATTAATTTGTTCGATAAAAGAAGCGAGGTTGGACGCAGCAATCTGATCGTCAGTTGGCTGCCAAAGAATATCGGAACGACTCATTAATTCAAGACTCCTTCAGTCGGCGTATTTCAATACTGAGACTCTGGAACGTTAACAACGATGCTGTCAATTGCATCGGTTAGCTTTAACTGGCAGCTTAAGCGGCTGTGGTCGTCCACATTATCTGCAAATTCAAGCATATCTCTTTCGTCATCTTCCATTGAGGGTACTTGTGAGGTCCATTCGGGGTCCAGATGAACATGGCATGTGGCGCAGCAGCAGGCACCGCCGCATTCGGCAAATATTCCTTCAATACCCTGTTTTTTGGCAAGGATCATGATCGGGGTACCAACATCGCCTTCTACCGACAACTTTGAACCGTCGTGAAGGATAAAATTAACTACAGGCATTTGGTTGTTTGATCTTTGAATTGTATGATTTGCGCCAGACAGATATTGGCTCTATGGTATGGCATCTATCGCCGAATTGACAATTGACTGGAAAATCACTGCAACCAGGACTTCTTCGTACTAAAATATTGACGGTATGGGAAGTCAATAGCAAAAGCGTCTACAAGCCCCCAGTTTACGGGGATAATACAGGGAAACAGGTCGAAAACAAATATCAATCTGAACTAAATACTCTAGTTCGCTGCACTGCCGGACGCTGTTCCACCAATTCAACGCAACGCTTTACATTAGGGTAACGGGCACGCATGGTTCTTTTTTTGTAACTGCCCAGGTTGTTTTTAAGCGTATTTCAGTGTTGCGATAATCTGATCGGCAGGCATCATCAGTGTTTCGATGATGTTCCATCCTTGTTTTCTCGCCGTTGTGATGACGCTGCGCAGGGTGGCAAAATCCTCTGCCCCTTGTTCAGACCTGAACCCTCCCGATATTTTCTGACGTAGTTTCATCATCCGCAGGTCGCGTTCAGCTTCGTTGTTTGTGAATGGCACGTCGGGATCTGTCAGAAAGCGCAGGGTGCCTTCCTTGTGATCGCGCAATCGTAAAGCCAGATTATGTCCTGTCCGTCGCTTCTTGCGCCCCCGTCTTCCGGGTTTTGGCGGCACGAGTGGAGGCAATTCCTCATGGAAACCCAATGCAGCGGTGATGATCCTGTCGTATCGCCGATTAATAAGCGCAACAAGCGGTGTTGAAACCGCCACGCCCTTATCCCGCGCGGCCTGTGTGACATGGTGCGCACGCCGCAGTAGCCTTTGCATCTGACCAGCCCAATCTTCCTGTTCGATTTCGACCAACGCTTGCAGTTCCCGTAAATGGTGTGCATTGCACAACGCATGGGTAACACCATCCAGCGTGAAGTAGGGCTGCCAATGATCATGCACGATACAGCCCGTGAGATTGGATAACAGATTACCGCGTTTGCTGCTGACCTGGTAGAAAGCCAGAAGCGGTGTACAGGCAACGTGAAGCCATTGCAGGCACCCCGTAATCCGGAAACCCGTCTCGTCAAGATGTTTGACGTGGACCTGTTGGGCGATCACATCCTGCAGGTGAGAAGCAACCCCCTTGAGCCGCTCTGATGCTTTGCGGTTCATGGCGGCCACAGTGGCAGGAACCAAAGGGGCATTGAACAAATCGGCCATTATTTGCGCCAGTCTGTCTTCCGGCAGGAAATGGGCGCATTGGAGATATGTTGCCACTCCGGCAATGCGTGGCCCGTACTGCACGGGTGCCTTTACTTCCAGAGGAAACGCCGCCTTGGTTGTTTCTCCACAGTGGCCACAAAGGCAGATATGCGCCCGGTGTTCGGTTGTCACCAAGGGCTGTGGCTCGGGCAGGTCAAACACCTGTCGTGCGGCGTAATCCCCGGCCATTGATGGCGATAAGGGCGTGCCACATTGCCCGCAGACAGAAGGAAAGTGATCTTCAACATGATCGGGGTCTGCCGTTTGGCACAGAGTGCTTCCCTTGTGGCTTTTCTGCCCGCCTGACTTTTTACCGGATTTTCTCCGCAGACTTTTGGTTCTGGGTTCAGCCTTGGGCTTCTTTAGGCCGTCGCTTGAAGGCGGCTTGCTACTGTTGCTGCTGTTCAAGCTGAGGCGACGCTCAAGGTCTTCAATGCGAGCCACAAGCAGGGCTATCGTTTGTTCAAGCCGGGCAATCGTTTGTTCAAGCCGGGCATTCTTCTGCTTCAGCTCTTCATAAGCCTCAACGGAAACATAACCTTTGGGTGCGTTTGAAAAAATCATAATCTTAATGAATCACATCGGGATTCCTCAGGCAAGAGAATTATTCCTTAGGGTACCTGGGCAGTTACGAAATTTCGTTCTTTAAGTTTTCAACAAATTCGGGGCGCTCAGGCCTTGGGCCGATTAAACTCATATTTCCGATAATCAGATTCCATAGCTGTGGCAGCTCATCGATTCTAGACCGCCTTAAAAACTGCCCGAAACCGGTAATGCGCGTATCATCCGCTGAACTCCACTGTGGGCCATCTTTTTCTGCGTCATTTACCATGCTTCTGAATTTGTAGACCGTGAAGTTTTTTTCGTTTAAACCGACGCGCGTCTGCTTATAAATGACGTCACCTGGAGATGTGAATCTAATAATTAACGCCGTTGCCAGTAATATTGGAGACGTAACAACCAGTCTGGCAATTCCAAAAATAAAATCTGCGATGCGTTTTAAACGTATACCCATTCGATCGTTGAGAAAGTTTGATCCAATACTTCGAAACGCCCAACTTCGATCGACGCTGGTTACCGGTATTTTTTCCCAATATTGCTCGTAATAATCGGGCAAAGAAAAGATGTATACGCCCGATTTGCCCATTTTCCTCAATTGTTCGACGAAAATCGAATTATGCTGAATTCCATCCTGGAAAACCACAGCCGTTTGCGATGGCTTGTTAATTTTCCAATCCTGTATTACCCCAATCCCCAGATAGAAATCTCTTAAACGCAGGAAGCCTTGGCTGTATAATGGTTTGCTCTTAAACCCACCATCACCCAATGGGTGCACAGCTCAAGGCTGATGACTATTCTACCCTACAAACTCGATACAACGAACGATTTACTCACCTCTCGTGCCGGTTTATTGGCGATTGCTCAACTAATGGACTCCCTGAACCTGTCTGAGCGAATCGACAAGCACTTCCCCCAGCCTAAAAGCAATCGTGGGTATAAGCCCTCGGAGTTCATCAAGCCCCTCATCCTGATGCAGCATGAAGGCAGTTTTCACCTGGATGAGGTTCGCAACCTTCAGGATGATGAAGCACTGCGCACCGTGCTGGATCTCAAGAAACTTCCCCAGGCGACCACGATTGGAGATTGGCTCAGGCGAATGGGAAGCCAGCCGCAAATCCAGGCTGCCTGGGTAAAGGTGAATAAAGCCTTATTGAAGGTAGCCTTGCATCGCTGTAAGGAAGTCACACTGGACATTGATGCCACCGAGATTATTGCCCATAAAGCGGGTGCACGGTGGACTTACAACAAGAACAAGGGCTTTATGCCGATGGTCGGGCATATTGCGGAAACCGGGCAGATCGTGGCCGTGGATTTCCGTCACGGCAATGTGCCGCCAGCGAAAGATAATAAGCCGTTTATCCAGCAATGCCAGCAGTCGCTCCCGGAAGACTGTACCGTGAAGGCGTTGCGTATTGATGCCGCCGGCTACCAAACAAAAGTCATTGAGTATTGTGATAAGCAGGGTATCGAGTATGCCATTCGCGCCAAGACCAGCGCCGCACTGCGCGCGCAGATAGCAGCGGCAAGCGCTTCGGACTGGCCGCCTTTGCTGGATAAAAAAGGCAAAGCGGTCAATGGTCAGGATACCTACCGCACCAGTTTCTGCATCGGTGAGTATGAAAAACCCTTCACCCTTATCATTCAGAGAACAGCCGTTACCGGCCAGGCGAGTCTGGATTTAGATTCATCAGATAACTCAGAAAACAGTTCAGAGGAAATAAACTCAGGTGCTTATATTTATCGTGCGATTGCCACTAATCGGGATAGCCTTAGCGATAGCGAGATTGTTCACTGGTACAATCAACGTGCCGAGGATAGCGAGAACCGGATTAAGGAACTGAAGCGGGATTTTGGCGGTGACACCCTGCCGTGTTCAGATTTTGCTGCCAATGTGCTGTACTTTTTAATCTCCGCACTCTCCTACAATCTATGTGCCCTCATGCGTCCTCTGCTGCCGGTGGAGTTGTCCCGGCACCGTGCGATAACTCTGCGCTGGCGTCTGTACGCCATCGCGGCAAAAGTGGTCAGGACGGGACGTCAACTCTTGGTAAAAATGCGGGAAAACCACCGACTACTACTGGAACGAGTGCTGCTGGCACTGAAGGAGTTTGAAGCGCCGCCCATTTAACCCGACATAGAACAAGAATAACGGCTTCTGCAGGACAGGTGCGTCAAAAATAGCCGATTTAGCACTGATAATGCACCGAACAGCGGTTTTTGAGTAAACCTCTCGGCACTAGCTACCATAATTTGCTGTAATGGCCAGCCACAAGGCTTGAAAGAGGGATTCACCGAGCCCTGAAGCGCTGATGCTACTCTATCTGGGGATTTGGGTTTCCTCTGTCTCTTGACCTGACGACGATTTTCAGTACTGTATGGACGGCATTTCTGGTTTTTATCCAACATCTGTTTTATCCCTATTTGTTCAATGTTTCAGATCTAAGAGACCTTGTTCCTGCCGCTATTACGAGCTTAAGATTAGTGCTTGTTTTTTACATCCTTTTCGGGATGAGAAAACTGCAATCGAATATACTTGTTCCTGTATTGTTGCTCACAGCGTTGTATATAGCAGCGGCAGGATTATGGGGGTTAGGATCGAGTAATTACGGACAGGCGTTCAGGCACCACATGATGACTAACTGGTTGTTGATTATAATTGCAGCGACAGTTTATGGATCAACGGAAAAACTGAAAATCAGATGAAAAACGAAAAGGTATGCCTGATATACAACACGGAAGATACTGGTATCGATTTAGAAAAGAACTGATTGAAAGGTTAACTGAAGAAGGAGCTACTGTTTCAGCGATATTTCCTTTTGACGAATATGTGGGAAAGCTGGAATCTCTTGGCGTGCAATGCTTTGATCTTGATGCTCATGGAATAGGCCCATTGAAGCAAATTGCTTTGTATCGGAATTTGAAGAGCAGCCTTGCGGAAATTAATCCAGATAAAGTTTTGTCGTTCACTATTAAGCCGGTAATTTTCACCAGTATATTGGCTAAAGCCGAGAAATATCGTTTTTCCCCAATGATCACTGGAATAGGGCGTTTGTACATAAGGGACGACTTTAAAACACAAGTTGTCCGTAGCATTTTAAATGCAATTCATTCCTGTCAATACGTCAGTTACGTAGGGTTACAGAAAAATATGCAAGAGATTTACTCCGAAGCTTCTGTTTTCGTTTTACCATCCTATAGGAAGGCACTTCTCGCGCGATGCTCGAGGCTATGGCTACTGGCTTACCAATAATTACAACTGATATGCCAAGTTGTCGGGAACCGGTAAATAATCGTAACTGCCCAGGTTGTTTTTAAGCGTATTTCAGTGTTGCAATAATCTGATCGGCAGGCATCATCAGTGTTTCGATGGTGTTCCATCCTTGTTTTCTCGCCGTTGTGATGACGCTGCGCAGGGTGGCAAAATCCTCTGCACCTTGTTCAGACCTGAAACCGCCCGATATTTTCTGACGTAGTTTCATCATCCGCAGGTCGCGTTCAGCTTCGTTGTGTGTGAAGGGCACGTCGGGATCTGTCAGAAAGCGCAGGGTGCCTTCCTTGTGATCGCGTAATCGTAATGCCAGATTATGTCCTGTCCGTCGCTTCTTGCGCCCCCGTCTTCCGGGTTTTGGCGGCACGAGTGGAGGCAATTCCTCATGGAAATCCAATGCTGCGGTGATGATCCTGTCGTATCGCCGATTGATAAGCGCAACAAGCGGCGTTGAAACCGCCACGCCCTTATCCCGCGCGGCCTGTGTGACATGGTGCGCACGCCGCAGTAGCCTTTGCATCTGACCAGCCCAATCTTCCTGTTCGATTTCGACCAACGCTTGCAGTTCCCGTAAATGGTGTGCATTGCACAACGCATGGGTAACACCATCCAGCGTGAAGTAGGGCTGCCAATGATCATGCACGATACAGCCCGTGAGATTGGATAACAGATTACCGCGTTTGCTGCTGACCCGGTAGAAAGCCAGAAGCGGTGTACAGGCAACGTGAAGCCATTGCAGGCACCCCGTAATCCGGAAACCCGTCTCGTCAAGATGTTTGACGTGGACCTGTTGGGCGATCACATCCTGCAGGGGAGAAGCAACCCCCTTGAGCCGCTCTGATGCTTTGCGGTTCATGGCGGCCACAGTGGCAGGAACCAAAGGGGCATTGAACAAATCGGCCATTATTTGCGCCAGTCTGTCTTCCGGCAGGAAATGGGCGCATTGGAGATATGTTGCCACTCCGGCAATGCGTGGCCCGTACTGCACGGGTGCCTTTACTTCCAGAGGAAACGCCGCCCTGGTTGTTTCCCCACAGTGGCCGCAAAGGCAGACATGTGCCCTGTGTTCCGTTGTCACCAGAGGCTGTGGCTCGGGCAGGTCAAACACCTGTCGTGCGGCGTAATCCTCTGCCATTGATGGCGACAGCGGTGTGCCACATTGCCCGCAGACAGAAGGAAAGTGATCTTCAACATGGTCGGGATCTGCCGTTTGGCACAGGGTGCTTCCCTTGTGGCCTTTCTGCCCGCCTGACTTTTTACCGGATTTTCTCCGCAGACTTTTGGTTCTGGGTTCAGCCTTGGGCTTCTTTAGGCCGTCGCTTGAAGGCGGCTTGCTACTGTTGCTGCTGTTCAAGCTGAGGCGACGTTCCAGATCTTCAATGCGAGCCACAAGCAGGGCTATCGTTTGTTCAAGCCGGGCATTCTTCTGCTTCAGCTCTTCATAAGCCTCAACGGAAACATAACCTTTGGGGGCGTTTGAAAAAATCATAATCTTAATGAATCACATCGGGATTCCTCAGGCAAGAGAATTATTCATTAGGGTACCTGGGCAGTTACAAATAATCTCGATAATTCCGCCTAAAGATTCTAACGAACTAGCAAAATCCACAATCAAAATGACCAGCAATTCCAACCCTTTGTAGTTGTTGATATTTGATATCTGGATGCACTTGGAGCGGTGATTTGGCTTTCTACCGCACCATTCAAAATTAACGCCGCCTATCTTTTCAATGGGTTTGATTGATGATTCTGGCATAGGCTTGTTGGTGAGCAATAATATGTCAGCAGGATTTACGCCTCGGGAAAGTGGTTTCTCGATATTCGCTCTAACGGCTTGGGTTTCTTCTGATTGCGAGTGAAAGTAACTATTTTGACTTCTTTGCCGACCAGGGACTGTTCGGACGGGATCAGTTCTTCAAGGTATTTAGTAATATTGATTGTGTTTCTGCAGTTGCGGCGCAGCACTTTTTTTGCGAACCCATCTGCCCAGGCAGGTAGCTTGTTCCAACGACCAAATATATCCTGGTTTTCATCGTAGAAAATCAAGAATCCGCTGTCTTTGTTGCTTAGCATTAACTCGTAATTTCAAACCAGTCTGGCTTAAAATTCTGTGCTTCATCAACAATGATGGAGTCGAATCTGGGCAGTTGAAAAGGGTCAAGATCCAATAGTTTCAGCGGAATATCCTCTTGCCAAAATGCTTTGTTTTGTTCTCTTCCCACGAGTCCGAATCCTGATCATCGATCAACCTTCCGGCAAAGCTGTGAAAGGTGGTGGTATTGATAGGCAGTTCTCGTTCGATACCGCTGCGAAATTTGTGCAATTTCAAGCGTTCCAATAAATCAGGATTAGCTGGATAAATTGTTGGCTGATCTGGAAAGACGGTTTGCCGTAATAGCGATTTCAAATCATTCTGATTAATCCTGAATCAGTGGGCGAAAGCCTGATAGGACTTTAAGCTAACTGCGGCTAAGCGCTCCTGGGCTGTGCAGGGCCGGGAACAATGATTACCGGTAAAAATCGGGTAGTCTCCGTGATGTCAAAATCACAAACAAGGGAGGACTAGCCGATGCAGATACAAAGTCTGCGCATCAAATCTTACCGCAGTTGGCGTGTTGCCGATAGCGCCAGTGAGGCCGCCATCGCTCGCATGAAGAAGCTTGAGTTGTATGAGCAGTTACCATCAGAAGGCTGCTCTACAGTGCTTTGCTTACGCGCCATAGGCGGGTCAAAAGCCACTGACTATCGTTGGCTACGGCGCTATCGCCAACAGGGCTGGGCCGGGTTGGAAAGCCTGCGCCGTCGCCCTGGGCGCACCCGTGAGCGGCAATGGACGAAACAACAGGCGCAAGCAGTATACCCTCTGCGCAGGCGTTATCCTTTATGGGGGAAACGTAAGCTGTGGAAGATATGAGTGCGCGATCAGCACCTGGATGTCAGTGAAAGTACCGTGGGACGTATTCTCAGTACCCTTATGGCCAAAGGACAGATCAAACCCGCTTCTTTTTACGATGGACACCTCAAACCAAGAGGCGGCGACGCCAGTTTACACCCCATGCCAAACGCTGGCGGTACGGCATGAGGGCCAAGGTTCCAGGGGAACTCATCCAGATTGACCCCATGCGCGTGGGGCTGCCGGCAGGCTTTAGCCTGAAGGAATTCAAAGCCGCTTGTCCGGTGACCGGTCTGGTTGTCCTGAGAGCCTATTCTCGTGCCACCAGTCGCAATGCGACACCCTTTTTGAAATCCCTGATAACGCAGTTGCCTTTTACGCTCAGCTCGATACCAGTCGATGGCGGCAGTGAGTTTCGGGATGAATTTGAACAGGCCTGCAAGGATTTAAGCATCAAGCTGTATGTCTTGCCGCCCAGAAAACCTGAATGGAATGGGTGTGTTGAGCGTGCCAATGGCACAAGCCGCTATGCGTTTTATCCTTATTTACCAAGGCAGTCTGACGGTCGCGGCGGTGAATCGTGCATTAGCCGACTATCAGTGGACCTACCATTATTATCGGCCCCATGATTCTTTGGCACTGATGACACCTATGCGGTATTATCAGAAACTCACGGCGGCCGCCTGATTTGTCTCACATGTACTGAACCAGGACATGTGCTTTACCTCGCTCGCGCTGGCATCATATAATGCTGGATCACATCATCTCATCTAATAGTCGCAGTATGCGGCGGGGAATTGAACCCTTAGAGATTCAAACGGAGCAACTCATGAAGATATCTGCATTGCTGAGTACAATTGCTGTACTCACAGTTCTATCAGGAGAAGCATTCGCAGGGGATGCAGAAAATATTTCGGCCTGTATCAACGCGGTCGAAGCACATGCCGGAAAAGAACTGGATGAATTTGACGTGGTGTATGAAGCTGCGTTTTTGTCATACAGCACGGCAACATGGCCGGGTGTGCATTGCGAAGTGAAATTTGCCACTGTTTGGTCGCTTGTAGTGGCGGGGGAAAGCCTGGTTGTTGAAGGCTTTTCTGGCGAAGCTGCCAGGGCTGAGTACGAAAAGCTGGAAGCAAAAACAGATAAGGCTGTGGCTGCCCTAAACACGCGCAAAGACATCTTGCGCCGCAGGTTGGCTGAGGCAGAACAGCGGCTGAAAGAACCCAGGCCAAATATCCCCGAAATCACAGCGCGGGTTGATGAAGGAATTTACAAAGCAACTGGTCAGTGAAGTTGGAGGGCAAAACGCTGTGGCCGATTCCAGCGCCTGTTTGGGTGTGGTCATTCAAAAAATTAATTTCAAGGATAGAAGGTAAAAGGTTTCATCAAGCAATACTTTCAATTGCATCAAAAACAGTTTCGTTTCTATAAAAACAACAGCAGCCATAGCAAACAGCAAGTGATGGCTCATGCCTGTAACGCTTAATCATCCAAAATCAGCCGGCTTTTCTTGCCCTTATTCTCCAGTGCATCCAGCTCTTCTATTAACCTTCGCTTCGCTTTGTGCTGGTGACGCAGGCGGGCAATGTAATCTCGGTAATCATCGCCACGCTCAAGGCTTTGCATCAGTGACTGTATTTTTTTCAAACAAGGTATGGCTTCGCGGTAAGCCTTGGGTTTCACCAGGGCGATCAGTCCGGCGACTTTGCCCTGCCAGATTTTAAGACTGATGTCGGGCTGTGTTTTCTTAACGGCCTGAGCAATCGCTTCGGCGTGGAATATTTTATTAGGTGCCTGCCGAAACCAGCGCAACGCATCTTCGGTACGCTTTTCGTACAAAGCAATGTCGATGAGTTCATGGTAATCTGGTGGCTCCATTCGGTATTTTGATTTTGGAATCATCAACGCTGTATCTGGTAACGGCCAATCGGCAGCCGACATTGGGGATACTCCCGTTTCCAGAAAACCGATTAACCCCGCTCGAACCTGTGCCCAGCAATCTGCTTTGTTGCTGTATTTTTGGACTAGCTGATAGTTCTCGACACTGGTTTTTTCCAGAAAAATAACGACTTGGAATGCCGCAACCTGCGACCAGTTTTTGCGTTCCCGCGCTATATCCAGCAACCGGTCAACCAAGTTCCAGGCCAGCCCTGGTGATGAGTCAATCGTTTTATCGAAGCCTTGTAATGCCCAATGTTCAGCCTGTTCGCAGGCTTTGTTTGCTAGTAAGTAATCGACCAGTTCAACGTAGTTATCGCTATAGGGTAATTCATCGGTCATTAGCTGAATGACACGCTCGCACTCACCTGCCTGGGCTAAAGCCTTCGATGCATAACGTAATATTTTCTGCCGATGGTATTTGTCTGAGGAGCGGTCGTTAGTCTTTTTTGGTTTGTCGCAATTTGCCAGCCGCTGAGTAAACTCTTCAGCGACTTGTAGCCAGTCCGCCTTGGTCATTGCAATATCGTTTATGGGCGGTTCTATATTATCGAGCAAGGCAAAGTCATCATGCAGTAACTTGTCCCAAAACCAGATCATCCGCTCGGCAACCGGTTTTTGACTTTTGCTCATTGCTATAAACACAATGTCCAAACAGCTGATTAGCTCGTCGGCTGTTTCCCACTCGTCGTCTGACTCGCTCACCTGGCTACTGCCAAGCGTAAATAATTCTTCACCCAGTTCCAGCACCGCATCAATATGTCCGCTTCGCAACAGTTTTGTGAGTTGTTTTTGAATCACAGAATAATCGGGGATATGTCCGTTATTATTCCAGTCATCGTGCCAGCCTCGTTCACTGGTGGTTTTGCGAATTTGCTGGCGTAACCAGGCTATGGTCTTATCCACAGGCATATCTGCGGATTGTTCTATGCCAGGCAGGGTATCGAAGAGCGATGAATCATCGGCAAACATCTCCATCGCCCACTCGATGAGCTGTGCCTTGCTGAGTTTTTTAAGTGCCGTGCGGGCTTGCTCAGTATCCATGCCTGGCTCATTACCCTCGCCGTCTGCCATGCCGTACACAGACAAGCGCGCCTCCAGCTCTTCAGGTTGCAGCAAGCGCACAGGCGTATTTGACTGGATGTTATCAAGATAAGCCAAAATGACGGCAACTCCGTGTTTGCAAGCAGCCCAATAAGGGCAACTGCAATAACAGTCGGGCGCACCATTCTTCAACCAAACCCGGGTAATATACTGCTGTGTTCCGCTGACCAGGGCTATAAGATGGCCATCCTCCGTTATCGCCAAATCCTGCACGCAATGCTGATAGCTCTTACCGCGCTTTAAAATTGTTGCGCCGACCCATTGCTCCAAATCATCCCAGCGCAGGTTTGCAAATCGTGTTTCGAGTGTCTTTGTCATTCGCGTCCTCAAAGTCGCAGATTATGTTGTTAAAGCGGTAAGTGCCAATAAATCAACCCATTGATTCTGGTTCAGCTATCGGTAGCGCGTAATTCTTTTTATTGTCTGCTGCCAGGGCTGTATTCCAGGACAGAGACCGTGTACGAAACCTTGGCCAGGTGACGTTCCTTGCGGAAAGTCCTTGCGAGTTTGTGGATTTTACTGGATTTTTGCCTTCGCAGGAATGACAAATATTGGATTTTTGCACAATCTCTAAAGTTCCGCCTCCGACGATTTTTTGAATTACGCGAAGATATCTAAAAATAATTACTCGATGAGACTTTTGCATAATCTACAAAACACTCGGCGCAAATCACAAACAACGTGATTTTTTATAAACTTGCCTCATTTTTTCGCCCATGTTCTCTCAATCATCAATACGACACCAAAAATGCCGCTATTTCGGCACTTTTAACCACTTTTAGTGGGTTTTTATCTGTTTTATTGCCCATTTAGGCGCAACTCTCCTGTAAAAGTCGCAGTTGTTTGAAAATATTCATCCCGGTTTTAAGGTTATGGCGCATGGCAATGAGCTGTGCTCGAGCGTTGTTTCTGGCCAACCCCCTGTATCTTGCCCTGCCTAAGCCGTGATGCAGCTTGAGTAAGCCAAAGGTGCGTTCAACCACATAGCGGACACTGCTATACATTTTATTCTGTGCTTTTTGTTGCGCCGTTAATGGCGTGTTGCGATAAGCTCGGTGCAGGATTCTATTGTTTGTCTTACCCAGTTTACGGTCATTGTCTTTGTTGGCATAAGCACTGTCTGCGTAAACTTGTCCGCGGCTATCGCCTAACAGATGGTCAACCCCTCCCCCAAAATCATGCAATCAATCATGCACATTGCCAGGGATAGTGGTCATTTTCTTGATAAAGCCATCTTCATCGGTATTGGCGTGCAGCTTAAATCCATAGGTGCTTTTACGCTTACCGTCCGCCGCCGTTTTCACGTTCGAGGCCGCTTCCGGGTCTTGGGTATTGTCGCCTTGTTGGTTCTTTTTAGGGCGGCATTGCTTCGCTTCAATCACCGTCGCATCGATAATATTGACCGAGCCTGTGGCAACAATAAGACTGTTTTTAGCGAGATGGTTATTGATTTGTTCCAATAAAGAATCAAGCAGATTTTTGGTGTGTAATAAGTTCCGAAACCGCCAAATAGTGGAATGATCCGGTACCGCTTCGCTGAGACTCAAACCAATAAACTGGCGGAATAGTAAATCTCGGGCTAGCTGCTCTTCTAAGGCTTCATCGCTTAAGTTATACCAGGCTTGTAAAATGAGTATCTTAAACATCATCAAAGGCGGATAGGCCGGCACACCGCACTTGGAGGCATAAAGATGACTGAGCGTTTTTTCGATCTGTTGCCAATCGATAATTTCATGCACATCATCTAACTTAGACAATGCTTTATGCTCAATTAGAAGGGCATCTGCGAACGAGTATTGGGCGGTTTGTTTCCAAGACATTTGACGGTATCCTCATGGTTTAGTGCTCAAGCGTTTAGTGAATGAACATCTTTTCACCATTTTAACGCTGCCCTGGGTAGATTTATGCAAAGGTCTCTCGATATTGTTTTCGAGCCAAAATGAGTTTGCAAAACCATGCACGGCACAGGCTGGTGCAAAATGCAGTGGAAATTGTTGCGCAACGAAGAACTCGCTAAAGCGGTTTAGAAATAATTATTCGATGGGGGAGTGGGAGGGGGAACGATATTGTTTTCGAACCAAATGGCAAAGCGGCGGCCGGCCAGAGCCAGGCGCTGCCTTGCCGATTCCTGCATCTGTGCAAGGTAAGCATCACTCAGGGTGAATTTTGGGAGCTTCTTACTGGATTGATCTGCCGCTGCAATCGACGTTTTCATCTGAGCTGTGTAAACCGATTCCAGCAGCAGTTGCCGACTCTCATTCATCCACAGTGACCAGTCTGACGCCTGGTCAGCAGAAAGTGCTGCCAGTTGGCCAGCATGTTGCTCCAGTATTGCTTGCAGACCTGGAATTATGCCTTCGCTGTGCAAGGCCCTGTCCCATCGCGCGTGTAAATTACCGCCCTTTGTGACTATCCCGTTGCCACCACGATCTCCTTCTTGAAACACATTCGCTGAATACAGCGAGCCAACATGCAGAGGCAGGTGGATGTCAGCAACCAGATGCAGTACCCAGCAAAGTGCCAGTGCGCGCTCTGCGGCAGGGTTTTGGTGATCAGCAAGAATAGCGGTGTTGTAATCGAGCGCAGTCATAATATTGTTGACCTGGGAGACATGGCGCACGCGGCTGGCCTGTATACCGACAATATCGTCAAAGCGCGGCACGCCAATATAACTATTACCCTGGGTAATGGCTTGGCCACGAACCCAGGCGCCATCAATGTAATGCCAGTTGGCGTGATTGTATTTCTGCCGTTCATTGTCTGGTAGCCCTCGAATAATGTCAGGCCAGAAGGCGGCTTGACCCAATAGCCAATTCAATCTTTGCGCCTCATTGCCACGGGCAACTGAAGCCGGCATCTGCCCTATAAAATCTTGTTGGTAGCGAGGATGCTGTTGCAGCAGCTCATAAAGATGCGCCCTGGTAGATTCGCTTAGATAAATCATGGCAACAGCGGCTGAAATGCGATGCCCGGTTGAATCCCAGGCCGACACGTTCTGGACGAACAACAAAAGAGCGCACAACAGGGAGCAGCGCGGGAGAATCGACAGCGAGTTTTTCATTAGTTTCGCTCCTGTGTGGAACATTGAAATTGCCTGACCTGGCGAACTGGAATGACTGCCTGGTGATAACCAGGGCTAGACTTCCAGCCATTCGGCGCGCACATCATCGGCTTTCAGTAAGCTGTCAGGGTTGCCTTCGTAGACTATCTTACCGTGGCCCATCACATATAAGCGCTGAGAAATTTTTAGAGCGATAGAAAGTTTTTGTTCTACCAATAACAGGGAAACACCGCGGCTGGCGATTTCCTGAAGTAGTCGGGCGAGCTGCTCCACAATCTTTGGAGCCAGCCCTTCAGTAGGTTCATCAATCATGATCATGTCCGGGTCACCCATCAGTGTGCGGCACATACAAAGCATTTGCTGTTCGCCACCGCTAAGTACGCCGCCGGGCACGTCGGCACGTTCACCCAGGTTGGGGAACATAGTGAACATTTCATCGATGTTCCAGCGCCCCTGCGGTGTCCACATCCAGGTGTCGACAATGACGATGGAGTAGGATATGCTCAATCATCCCATGCAATATGAGGATGGAATCCACTAGGGAACATAAAAGGAACATCTTCCTCGTCCGGATTGAACGTTCCCCATATATCTGGGGGTAACCACTTCCAATCAGCAAAGACATCATCGATTATATTTGATACGCACTCGGTTTCTTCCTCTTCAACTTTAGCAACTCGCTCCAAAATTTCGGTTCTGATTCTTTCCTCCAGCTCTGGGGAAGGCGGATCGGGATGCTCGGCGTACGATCTATCTCGTGGCTTAGCTGGGCTCAATAGTGCATACAATCCCTGGACTTTCACCTGATCGCCCCACCCTGCTAGATGCCTGAATATATCCTAAGGAATGTGAGTGGAGATTTAATAACAGTGACCCGTCAGCCCAATTACTACAGCTAAAGCAGTGGGTTAGATGTCACCTAAGGTAGTTGTCTGGGTCAGCCCCTAACTTTTTTACTATTTCTCAATGTTTTTTGCCGCATACGCTAGTTTTCTATGAGCCTGCAAATTAGTGCCTGCTTGCCAAAATCCCGCCACCAGACGACAGATTGCACATTACTTTTCAATCATTTGTTGTAGTCATTTGCCATACCACCGCTGATTTACTTGATGTGTGGCAACGGTGCAGATAATTACTTGATCTTGTGTCCTTTAAGGCGCATTCGCATCCGATATTCAATATTTTAGTTGTGCTTACTTCTGATTCAATAACTCAAGGTAATCCGGCAATCCATCGCTATCAGCATCTTCAAAACTCGGCTTAGTATCAAGCTGTTGCTTAACAGCGGCATCCTCCTCACGATATTTGCGTAAGATCATGCCCTCCTTAATGAACGCCCCTGCTTCAAGTTTCGCGACGCTGTATTTTGGTTTTATCTCTACTATATTCGCCAAACCAACAAAGGATTCTACCTGCCCGAGACTCTCCCCAGTGTATGGATCAACAATATTTTCACCTAAATCGAACACCTCAAACTGCATGCCATTTTCTACTGACACTCCACCTCTATTGAGGATAAAACGATTCGCCGCTAACACTTTAGAGATTTTCGGAGGGTAAATATTTTCAGTTAATTCCTTAAAAATCAACTCTGCCGCTTCGCCTAATGCGGCATCAACCGCCTGATTCGGTTGTGTGCTTACAATCACATGCTTGGCAACAACCTTTGATGACCATTTTATTTGCCGGGTCGCAACAGCAATGACTCTAAATTCTACTGGCACTGTTACAACAGTATGTACTTTATGCTCCCCTGATATGGCGATACTTTTATCTATTTTTTCAACCGAAACAGGCAAAATTTTACCATATACAATGTAATCGGCTCCCACCACTTTGCCCAATCTGGACCGTTCAGCCGTACTCACATCACCTGATTGAAGCAATTGTCTCTCCATAGCATATATATCGCCACGCGCTCTGTCTAGCACCGAAAATTGGCGACTTTGTGTTAGCAATGCTTCTAACCGCGAGGATAGACTATCTGGCATCCCCTTTCCCGCCTCGGATAAATAACCGCCAGGCGTTATCGAAAAGTTTAATACGGCAAGCGAGCGGCGTTTGTTGTTCGGCCCGGGAACTCGATACTCGGAATATTTAGTCTGAACTGTAACCGAATACAGACCATCAGCATCTCGCTGAGAAGAAATCACATCATAGCCCAATAATTCATTTCTCTTATTAGGCAAAGATTGCCGACTCATCACACGGCGAATTTTAGCTGACAATATTGCCGTACCATTGCTACGAGCACTGAATATGGATGTCTGTGTATCCGCGGCAACGCGCACTCCATAAATCCGGAAAATCGCTTCCATAAGTGCATCCGCTATTGCTTTCGATTGAGTTGTGCCAGAGCCTTCAACGGTCACATACTCGGTGGATATTTGCGCAATTGATGTGGTCGTATAGAAAACAACCAAAGCCACAACAACATATTTGCAAAAATTATTCATTGATCTATTCATCACATTCACCGTGAACGTCAACACTACCATCAAAAATCATACTGATCACCAAGTGCCTTGCCCGACAATGCACCGGATGCTTTCTTGACAGCAACAGGCTTCTTTCTTACTGTTGATGGTTTTGTCGAAATTTCAGGTGACCAGGCAACAACTGAAACAGCAATATCCACCCCTTCTACTACGGGGTGTTTGATCATACCTTTGTATCTGATACTGGCACCCTTAAAGCTATCCAATCTCGCTCGACTATGCCATGTAGATTCAATCCTTTCCTTGAATTGACGCTTTCGCACCTCATCCGGAATACACTGACCGTTTTCGTCAAACAACTCATAATCCTCAGACCTCTCAACTTTTCTATCGGTCTCTGTCGCAAACGCTAAAGTCGCTGCCACATAGTCAGTCAACTGCCCATAGGCTTCCTCACCAGACATCTCCAACGCAAATTGCTTGTCATCCCTGCGTCTTTCCAGATCAGCACCAAAATAACGGCTGGCAGAATGACCAAATGCTAATAACAATGGATACCCCTTTTCATCACGCATAATCCGCACACCAAAATTATGACTTAAATCCTTTTTTATGTCGTTTATCCATTGATTAACTTTTTTGCCCGGCTTACCAGGCGGATAATCTTTGGGTAAATTCCCTTTATGTTTAGCCATCAACCGTGTCATCTCAAAAACATCGTTCGACCATCTTGCTAAAATCCCTATGCTCGCACTCGACCCGTCTCCGTCAACCGCCTCAAAGGTATTAATAATAACCAAGCCGCTCACTTTTGACGGCTTAACTTCCCGATCAGTTGTTCTCTCTAGCGCAAACTTGAACGCGGTAACACGGCGTGCTAATTTTCTCTGCGCTGAACCTTCGCCAAAACTGCTCGGATCAACATTCATCTCAACAAGTGCTTTGTCCAGTTTCTTTTCAAGCACTGCCCCGCTTTTTCTTAATACTCTGTCATGCCACTTGGACTCATTTTCATTCGGGTAACACTTCAAATCCTCTGGATCTAAGCCTCTTAGTTGGAATTTTTTTCGCTTTGCTTCTGAATCACTACCATACCCATGCTCCTTAACAGCAAACGTCGTCGCCAAATTCAAATAAGCCGATTGATAGGTCAACGAACGTGTCGCGGCCCAGTTTCCTCTTTCTGAATGGGGCGAAAACTGCGATGTGGCAACCCCGAAATAGAGACGATCATCTTCTTCCTTGTTATTTCGTGCATTAACTGCGCGTCCTTGCTCTGTGTCTCGCAACCATTGACAGGCTTTAATGTTTACCTTCTCCTTAGTATCCGCTGCCGCATAAGCCACATCGCCAATATCTCCCAGACAAAATGATGCCGGTGATGCTGATAGAGATTCATCCGCCACATCACTTTGCGCCCACGCACTTGTTACGAAAATTTGCAAAAAAACACTGAGGGCTAAAAATTTCGCTACCCGTTTCGCTACATTATAAATTCGCATTATGCCATTCCTCTCAAAATCCCCATAAAAATTTACCAAGTATGTGATTTGTTGCCACCTTGTTTTGCAATAACTTCTTCAAACTCCCAATAAGCTAGACCAGTTTCGAGATTGGTCATCGTCAGTTGAAAATAGTAGTCAACTCGTTGTTTATTGCCCACTGTCGTAGTTCTTTGAATAATCTTGCCGGATAAACTTAAATCTGGCGCAATAACGGTACCCTGTTTTGCCACCGTTTTTTTATTAAATAATTCGGAATCCGCAAGTTTTCTGACATCGGCCACCAACTCCTCCTCTGGCCCGCCAGCAGAGACTGCGGTAGTCACGATAACACGACCACTGTTTAACAGCTCTATACGGATTTTTTTAGTCAGTTGACTGGTGTCAATATTTAATGTGGTGTCATTTATAATGCGACCAAGTGCCATAATCCACGGTGCATTACTGTTTGGCTTGCTCGACAAAGGACTTGCCAAAAATGATTCAACCGCCCTTCCTGACGCATATTGAAAATCGCGATAATCCAACCCTAAGGTCGTCTCTCCCTGATTGGCATAAGGTGAAACACTATCGGTACTGCCCGGAACATTAACAACGGTCGTTGGTGTCGCACAGGCTGTCAACAACACCGTGCCAATCAAAATGCCGTATTTGCCCTTGCTATACATGTGCCTATATTTGCTGTCTTTCATTGATTGCTCCTGTTTATTTACTGTTGTCGGACTTAACTTCCGAATTGGTTTTAAAAATCGTGTCTTGGGAATATATCTCCAACCTATATCTGGCAACGCGCTCACTGGGGGCAATCCCATGTAACGTGGCAAAACCTTTCTCCGGTAGCTTGATTGACTTCCAATTAGAAAGCCTAGTTTTAACTGTAAAGTTGTTTTTATCAAGCCAGATAAACCGATAGACAAAATCATACGGACCTTGCCCCTTATTTTGAAAAGATCCTTCAACCTCCAGCAATCCACTCACACTAACGGCTTCATTGACCACGAAACCAAACATTCGTGACTTTGTAATCGCGTCATCGACATACACAGATGGGGGAAACTGGGGAGCCGGGACGGCAACACAGCCGCCAATCAAGACGTATAATACAAAAAGCAGTCCTGCTCGTGTTTGCGGTAGATTTCTTTTAATGATATTGAGCATGTTAAATTTCTTCGTAATGTTAATTTAGACCAAGCAACATTATAAGCTGACAACATGCCAATTCAGAAGCCCATCGGTTACTGCTTTTGCCGTAATCATCACATGTTTCCCGCCATATCCGTAATCATTGAGATTGATTTCCTGCGTTTGGCCGGCACCAGCATGAAGTGCAATGATACCATCCTGCGGATAGGGTATGCTCGCAACCCCGACCGTATGTGGCAGTGCTCGCCATATCCTGGTATCGGCTTGCGTCGAGGCAACCTGAGCAACTGTTGTCGCGACCTTAGTTATTAAACCAATCCACCCCTGATCCTCCATCTGCTTGTTAACTTCATGAGCGACAATGGCTTTGACTAATGCCGAAGTAATCGCTTTGGTAACCACGCGATCATAGGTTGTGGCAAATTCAGTCGCTACCAAGCTGTCGGTATCGAGCACGGCTTGGGTCGCTATCTGCTCCCCGGATACGGTTATTTTTAGGTTACCATTGGTCGCCTTGCCGGGGACAAACTCGGGAACCGCAACCCCCGCATACAGCAAATTACTGGAAACCAAACCGGTCGGCAGGTCGATACGAAATTCGGCTAAATCTGGACCAATGCCATCTTCATAAATAACCCATACTCTGGGCGCAATCGTTCCGTCTGCTTGGCTCGCTACTTTCTCCGCTAATTTTAAGTCACCGATAATATAGGGGTTTTCATCTGTCAATACCGCGGCGTTACGCAATAAATCAGAGGCCTTGTTTGGCTCTCCTGTAACAAGGCGAAATATACCATGCAAATAGTCGGTCAACGGGTTGCGCAGCCCTTTGTATTTCTTGAATGAGTTAACCGCCGCCAATCGCTTTCCCAAATCAGTATCTGGTTTTATGGCATCACCTACTCCCGAATCGATTTCCTTGGAATACCGTTGCTTGGTCGCGGCATTCTTGTTGTCTTGCGCGTTACCATTATTCGCATTTTTGCTGTTGATTTTCGCAACCTTTGCTGCCAGCTGATGTACCGCGTTATCTTGTCGCACATCGGCGCGATTAAACTCCACACGCGCACCCGCTAAGTCGCCACGGTGGATTGCGTTTAAGGCTTTGTAGGTATTGATTAGCGTCCCTTCATAGATATTGCCAGTATATTTAGCCGCTAAATCACTGGTTAGAAAAGTTCCCATAGCACGACCCACCTCCTCAACCGAATCCACCTTGTCTGCCTTCCAGGACAATTGATTCTCAGCCCGCTCAAAAGATACCGTGCTCTGTTCAAATTGACCGTCAGCAAACTGTGCCGACCCTACATTCAAGGCTAAAAGAAGATTGTCCTCTTTATAATCCAACCCAGTCTCACCGCCGACAGATGTAACCGCGGTAGCATAATCCCCGACACTATATGATTGAGAAAAAGCATCAACACTCCGCAAATCGGCAACTCCTGCACAACCCGTGACGGATAGAGATACTAAAACAGCTATTATTGACCTATGGCGTTGTAGCGGAACAATATCGCGCCAGGCTACTTTAACTTTGTTGAGCTCTCCACTCATTAAGCAAAGAAAATTAATTGCAAAACGATTACCGAGGCGTGATAAATAATCGGGTAGATAATTGACGAGCGTCCTGATGTGGTCGATACTCGTATTGACGACTGGGAAGTTGAAAGTTGATTGGGTCATTGGTTTTGATTGAGTCATTGGTTAAGGGGCACAAGGACGGCTTCGTCATCCTTACTAAACGTTAAGAACAGACTTTGTACACTTCCCACTGCCAACAAAATCCCGTCGCATATCAATCTGAACTTATTCAGACCCTATCACAACCGGGAAATGAAAACCACAATATGGTTCGCACAGGACTCATCGGAGGCAGTTTTATCTGAGTCACGATGCTTTTCGTAACTCAGGGTTTTGATAATACATTAATTCATACTCAGCTGGCGGGACGTCTGCGATGGGCGTGAGTCGTCGTTTGTTGTTGAACCCATCAACCCAGGTGAGCGTCTCTCGCTCAACGTCATCTGATCCGCGCCCAAGGACCATCCTTGTGAATAACCTCGGCAATGTCGTAGACGTTTTGGTTTTTCAACTTTCACCTCCTTTCCGTTGTCGTCTTTTTCCCCAACGGAGTTTGTAGGCGTGTAATCCGATCCTTACAACCAGTGCAACTGCCACTTTGCGCTGCTCCTTTAAATTTTCCAACATTTTTACACAGCGTTGTACCGTTTTGTCAGTATAAGAACTGCGCTTTTGAATGTTGGATAAAGTTAGTGTGCTGAGAATTGATTTTGATGGCTCTTCTCCGCTTTGCTGAGTGAAAAAAAGATGCCGACCTGGTTCCCCCTGGAGTGGATCCAGCCGCAATCACTGGGCTTTTCAGCCCGTTAATCGAAAACCGAACCCGCAAATTCGGCATTCGAGACACCCACCGGATTTGCACTGAAAATGCCGGCATCTGGTTCGGTTTTGTGGCTAACTTATCAGGCAATAGAGACCCTAAGTTGCTGAAACTTCAGGGTTAATATAACAATCGCAATCGTCTGTGTTCACAGACGGGACTGGGTGGCGGAGAGAGAGGGATTCGAACCCTCGAAGAGCTATTAACCCTTACGCCCTTAGCAGGGGCGCGCCTTCAGCCACTCGGCCACCTCTCCTGTATTGTCAAATGATCTAATTAGGAATTATGCGGATCCGGACCATCCATGTGATCATCATAGCTATCGTTATCTTTTTGATCATTTTGGTTTCCCATTCCATCGTCTCCACCACCTTGCTCATGCTTAATTCGGTAGTAAATTTCTTCACGGTGAACTGGAATATCTTTTGGTGCATTGATGCCAATTCGAACCTGAGTGCCTCTAACACCCAAAACGGTTAATCGAACGTCGTCACCTATGTGCACAGATTCGCCAATGCGGCGAGTGAGTATTAACATTTTGCTCTGCTCCTGGTTAATTACAATTTCACTGAATCCGGAACTGCCAATCTGTAATCTATACCATGGCTCTTGGATTCAGATCGCGACCCTATACAACGGCCTCGATTTTTTCAATGACTAGCACAACACAGTTTTATATATTTGCGTCAGATTCGTCAAGTCTAAATGCGCTGTGCAAAGCCCGCACAGCCAGTTCAGTGTATTCCCGATCTATTGTCACGGAAATTTTGATTTCTGAAGTCGATATCATCTGAATATTAATTCCCTTGTCAGAAAGCGCCTTGAACATACTGGTTGCGATTCCTGCGTGTGACCTCATGCCAACACCGACAACAGAGATTTTAGCCAGATTTGTGTCACCGACCACAGTTTCAGCGTCCAACTCTTTTACTATGGGCTCTAGGATTTCAATACTTTTCGGCAAATCATCCTGATTAATGGTGAAGGTAAAATCGGTCAATTCACCGGTGCCAATATTCTGAACAATCATATCCACATTGATATGCGCGTCGGAAACCGGACCGAGAATGCTATAGGCAATTCCCGGGCGATCCGGCACCCCGCGAATGGTTACTTTAGCTTCGTTATCAACTGATGTTATACCTGAAATCAGAGGCTGTTCCATACTTTTATCCTCATAACTGATTAATGTACCGGGGCCTGCCTGAAATGAAGACAATACCCGAATGGGAACGTTATATTTACTGGCAAATTCAACAGCACGAATTTGCATTACTTTGGCGCCAGCTCCAGACAATTCGAGCATTTCCTCGAATGTAATTCGGTCCAGTCGCCTGGCATTTTCGACAACTCTTGGATCAGCGGTATAAACACCGTCAACATCCGTGAAAATTCGGCACTCATCCGCCTGCAAAGCCGCAGCCATTGCAACGGCTGTGGTATCGGATCCACCTCGTCCCAGCGTAGTGATATTATTCTCATCACTAATTCCCTGAAAACCGGCGACAACAACCACATTGCCACTATCCAACTCGGATTTGACTCGCTCGCTGTCGATACTTTCGATGCGAGCCTTACCGTGAATACTGTCTGTTTTGATGGGAATCTGGAAGCCGGTATACGATACAGCGGATTGCCCCAGTTCCTGAAGCGCCATGGATAATAATCCGATGGTGACTTGTTCGCCTGTTGAAACAACGGCATCCATTTCTCGAGCGCAGGGGTTCGCGGTTATTTCTCTGGCCATTCCAATCAAACGATTGGTTTCTCCACTCATGGCGGAAACGACGACAACCATTTGATCACCCTGCCGAGCATCTTCGGCAACGCTTTTGGCTACGGCCTGAATTCTTTCAACGGAACCGACGGAGGTTCCACCATATTTTTCGACAATTAGAGGCAAATTTCAAATACTAAGCAAATTTTGCTGATTTATACGCCAGGAGCGTATGGCGCGCGATTTAAACTGTTCTGAATAAAAAAGTAAAGCGCTATCGTGCGCTGTTTGAGATATCGATATTTAATTTGTAAAGATCACCCGAAGCGGCCTGCAACCAGACCAATGACGCGATCAGGAATTTGCCTCAACCCATGAATAAGCAGCATCTATCGCTTCCGATATTGCACCTGGATCACCTCCTCCACCTTGCGCCAAATCTGGGCGTCCCCCGCCTTTACCACCAACAATGGGGGATATTTCCCTAATCAAATCACCCGCTTTAAGTGTCGTATTCAAATCCTTGCTAATTCCTGCGATTAACGTCACTTTCCCTTCCGTTGCTCCGGCTACCAAAACGACTCCCGAACCCAGTTTATTCTTCCATTGGTCTACAACCATTCGCATTGACTTTACATCCGCATCATCCTGGCGAACTGCCACAACCCTGATGCCTTTGACTTCTCGGACATTGTCTTCAGCTGACCCTCCCGTTGCCAGACGGGCCTGCAGTTGTTGAATCTGCTTCTGTTGTTGTTTTTGGGTTTCCAACAAACCTTGGATTCTTGACATTAAATTTTCAGGTGTTGCCTTCAAAAACGTTGAAATTTCCTTAAGACTGTCAATTTGAGCATTCATATAATCCTCAGCCGACTGGCTCGTTAACGCTTCGATTCGGCGAATTCCATTGGCGATCCCGGTTTCGGACAAAATTTTAAAATAACCAATATCACCGGTTCGATTCACGTGGGTACCGCCGCAAAGCTCGAAGGAGAAATCACCCATCTTTATTGTCCTGACCTGAGAATCATATTTTTCACCGAAAAGAGCAGCAGCTCCAGCTGATTTCGCATCTTCGAGCGCCATTGTTTCTACTGTTACCTTGTGATTTTCTCGAATATTCAGATTGACCATCTCTTCGATTCGCGCTAATTGCGCTTTCTCAACTCCCTCAAAGTGAGAAAAATCAAACCGCAGCCGTGCCGGTTCAACCAAAGACCCTTTCTGTGCAACATGATCTCCCAGTTCCTGTTTTAACGCTTCATGCAGCAAATGAGTTGCAGAGTGGTTGTTTGCGCTGGCATGTCTGCTAACCGGATTCACCGACGCGGTGCCGATAGCTCCAGCTTCAATGCCTCCACCGTCAACTTCACCAATATGCGCAATCACTTTATTAGCCAAATATTGACAGTCCGATACCGTGAAGTCGCTTCCATTTAAATCCAGAACTCCGGTATCACCAATCTGACCTCCGCTTTCGGCATAAAAAGGCGTTTCAGCCAATACGATAATTCCTTCTTCTCCGACCTCCAATTGATGCACTTCCACGCCGTCTTTGAGCAGTGCTGCCACTGAAACTTCATAGTCCAGATTTTGATAGCCTACAAATTTCGTATTTGACTGACCGGCAACTTTTATTGCACTTCCCTTGGAAAACTGACTGGCAGAGCGTGCTCTGTCACGCTGCTCGTTCATGGATTTTTCGAACTGATCCGAATCGATGGACAAGTTCAGCTCTCTGGCCACGTCAGCGGTGAGATCCGCAGGAAACCCGTAGGTATCATAAAGTTTAAAGACAACGTCACCCGGAATAACCCCACCATCGAGTGCCGAAATCTCCTGATCAAGAATCTTGAGCCCCTGTTCGAGCGTCTCATTAAATTTTTCATTTTCCTGTTTAAGGATACGCTCAACCATGGACTGCGCTTTCACAAGCTCAGGAAAGGCATCTCCCATCTCCTTTACCAACGGTGCTACCAACGCATGCATAAACGGTTGGCGGCACCCTGACTGATACCCGTGCCGTACCGCACGTCTGATGATACGCCGCAATACATACCCTCTTCCTTCATTCGAGGGAATTACGCCGTCAACAATCATAAACGCAGCGGATCGAATATGATCAGCTATCACTCGCAACGATTTACTGGCGTGGTCCTCAACTCCCACCGATTTAGCGGCAGATGCGATTAAACGCTGGAACAGGTCAATTTCATAATTGCTGTGAACATGCTGCAAAACTGCCGCCATTCGTTCCAGCCCCATTCCAGTATCAACCGAAGGTTTGGGTAATGGTTCCAGCGTTCCATCTTCGTGCCGATTGAACTGCATGAATACCAGATTCCAGATTTCTACGTAACGGTCTCCATCCTCGTCAGGAGTCCCAGGCGGCCCCCCTTCTACTTCTGGCCCATGGTCATAGAAAATCTCCGAACACGGGCCGCATGGACCGGTATCACCCATTTGCCAAAAATTATCTTTGGCGCCAATGCGCGCGACACGTTCCCGGGGAACACCAATCTGATTAAGCCAGATATTTTCCGCTTCATCATCTTCTTCAAAAACCGTTATCCATAGGCGATTGGCTGGCAGTCCAAACTCTTCAGTCAATAACTCCCAAGCGTAGCGAATAGCGTCTTCCTTGAAATAGTCGCCAAAACTAAAATTACCCAACATCTCAAAAAACGTGTGATGCCTTGCGGTGTATCCCACATTCTCAAGATCATTGTGTTTGCCACCGGCTCGCACACAACGCTGAGAGGTTGTTGCCCGTTGGTAATCCCGGACCTCTTCCCCTAGAAACAAATCCTTGAACTGCACCATTCCGGCATTGGTAAAAAGCAACGTTGGGTCGTTGGCAGGAACTAATGGACTGCTTGAGACAATTTCATGCCCCTGTTTCTCAAAGTAGCTCAGGAACTTTTGCCTGATTTCACTCGTTTTCATATCTGTGGTGATAATTTAGACTATTTTTTCGTATGCCTTGATTAGCGGTATTGATACATTTTCCACAATCAAGATTCATGAAATTCCGGTATATATTCCGCACCAAATCCCCGTTGCTGTAAAAATCGTGCCTGTCGCGCCCATTCTGTATACGACGGAGGTGGTTTTCTGCCAAATTTTCGAATGCGCACTGAATCTGCCAGATCATGCCAGCGATTCTGATATGCTGCCATTACTGTTTCAACAATGACCGAATCTACCTGATTTTGAGATAGTTCGTGGACTATTTTCACTGGCCCTTTTCCTGAATTAAATCGCGCTCGACAGATCATTTCCGCAAATCGAAAATCTGATTGTGCATTGTTCTCGATCAAACGTTGAATCGCTGTTTCAATCTCCTCTTCTGGAGCCATCCTGCGAAACCGGGTTTTTAGCTGATACACGCTATATTCCCTTCGGCTCAACATCTTATACCAACGGCTCTATTGATTGACTGTTTTGGCCCAATTACGTGATGTAATTGATGTGATTGCCTGTTTGTTCTCTGCGAAGAAATTCCAAGCATCGCAGCATTTGTCGACGATCTCATCGTAGGATTCAAACACAGAGATTGCCAGCTTGTTGGCGCGCAGGTAGGCCCAAACGTTTTCCATCGGGTTGAGTTCTGGCGCATAGGGCGGGAGTTTGAGCAGGGTGATGTTGTCTGGCACTTCCAGTTTTGCTGATCCGTGCCAGCCTGCACCGTCGAGGATGAGCAAGGCATGGGCACCTGCCGCGACCGTCCTGGCGATCTCGCACAGATGTGTATTCATAGCGGACGTGTCCGCATGCGGCATGATCAGCGCAGCAGCCTCGGCGCGTTCGGGACAAACCGCGCCGAAGATATAGCCCGACGTATAACGTGTATCACGCGGCGCACGCGGCCGGGTTCCCCGTTCGGCCCATATACGTGTCAGCGTCCCTTGCTGACCCACACGAGCTTCGTCCTGAAACCAAATCTCCAATGGTTTGCCGCAGGCCGTTTTGGGCAGAACGGCCGCTACCTCTGCAGCGAAGTTTTTTTAAACGCATCCTGCGCATCCGGGTCGGATTTCGGATGCTGCGGGCGCACAGACAAGCGTCGAAAACCAAGTTTTACCAGTTGTTTGCCAACGGTCCGCTCATGCATGACAACGCCAAAGCACTCCTCAATCTTGCGCTTGAGGTCAATGCGCCGCCAGCGCACCACGCCGTCCGTTTCGGGATCCGGCCCCTCACGCACAAGCGATGCCAACTCCGCCTTCTGTGCCACGCTGAGCAGGGGCTGCCGTCCTGGCGAACGCCGGTTCGAGAGACCCTCAATCCCCGTGTCATTGTAACGGTGTACCCAGTCACGCAACGTCTGACGGTCCATCCCGCAGTTCTCGGCCGCCGTCTTGCGGTCAGTGCCGTCCAAAATCAACGCAATCGCCAGCATCCGTCGGGCCGCTTTCGCGTCCCTGCACGCCGCTGCGGCGCGCCGAAGATCGCAGGCCGACTTGTCCGTTCGCATAATCCCTACTGTCATTAATACCTCCTATGATGATGACTACTGAATCACTTCAAATTCCCCGTGGAAAGCACAAAGTGTCAAATCCTTGGGCCGTTGGTATTATAAGCGTGTTCGATGAGGTCATGTGAAGACGAGGCATGCTCCTCGTCTTCAAATTCCATCGACACCAGAACCGCTCGTGAAAAATATCTCTAATTCAACAACTGATTGGTAACATCCGATCAGGACTGCTTCGCCGCTTCCTAGGATTGATCGGTATCGGCATCGATTTCAACCGAATTCGGGTCAACCGAGATATTTTTCTTTATCCTGATCTGCGCTTCGATCTCATCAGCCATGGCGGGATTTTCTTTGAGAAACCCTCTAACGTTGTCCCGCCCCTGACCAATACGATCAGAACCGTAGCTATACCACGCGCCCGATTTTTCAACGATACCAACTTCAACGCCAAGATCGATTAATTCGCCGTGCTTCGAAACGCCTTCGCTGTACAGAATATCGAACTCGGTTTGCTTAAATGGCGGTGCAACCTTGTTTTTTACAACTTTAACACGGGTCTGGTTACCCAGAATCTCGTCACCTTTCTTGATCGCACCAATCCGCCGGATATCCAGCCGCACAGATGAATAAAACTTCAATGCGTTGCCACCGGTGGTGGTCTCAGGATTTCCAAACATCACGCCAATTTTCATACGAATCTGGTTGATAAAAATCATCATGGTATTAGAACGCTTGATGTTCGCAGTTAACTTTCTCAAAGCCTGAGACATTAATCTTGCTTGCAACCCCATATGGGAATCACCCATATCTCCCTCGATTTCCGCCTTGGGCGTAAGCGCAGCAACGGAATCAACGACAACCACATCCACAGCGGCTGAGCGAACCAGCATATCTGCAATTTCCAGCGCTTGCTCTCCAGTATCAGGTTGGGAAACCAGCAGCTCATCAATATTGACACCCAGTTTTTCAGCGTAACTTGGATCCAATGCGTGCTCGGCGTCTATAAAAGCCGCTGTACCACCTTGCTTTTGTGCTTCAGCAATGACGGATAATGTCATGGTGGTTTTACCTGAAGACTCAGGACCGTAGATCTCGATCACTCTGCCGCGAGGCAACCCGCCTATTCCCAGCGCGATATCCAGCCCTAGTGATCCTGTCGAATAACTTTGTATATCCTGGGCAATGTCTGAGTCCCCCAAACGCATGACAGATCCCTTGCCAAATTGACGATCGATTTGACCGAGCGCCGCATCCAGCGCCTTTTTTTTATTTTCATCCATTATTAAACTTTCTCGCTATTTTCAGTTATATTTTTTGTCGATATTGACCCCAAAATTATCCCACAAGGCGCCCGGGACAACCAGTACGAAGGGCCTTTAATTTGTCTTAATTTTGAGAAAATCAAGAATCAGCGAATCAGTTTTCGAATTCCCCGGGGCGAGCGAATTGCACCGACTCAACATTGCCTCCAAACTCATTCTCCCAGTCCAATATGGCGATCGCCGCAGTAGTCATCAATTTCTCACCATCGAAGTACCTGGAATCCGGATAGAGTTCCAAAAGCGTTAAATCCAGACCGGGATTGTGCGCGACGACCATCACACTGTCATGTTGGTGCAGTGCCGTTTCAATCTCATCAATGATGGTTTTACGGGATGCCAGATACAGACTATCGAGAAATCGGACCTGCGACCGGTTTTCGTCCCATCCGCTTCCGAGAAAAACCTCATCCAGCGTTTCCCTGGTCCGTACAGCGGTAGAACACAAAACCACATCTGGTTGAAACGAATGACTCTTTAACCATTCACCAACACGGGGTGCGTCCCGGCTTCCGCGATGATTTAGCGGTCGATGGAAATCGCAATCAACTGCCGTATGCCAAGCCGATTTTGCGTGGCGAAGCAGAATAAGACGTTTCGTCATGGCATGTATAGCCTTTGGTGTTTTATTAACAGTAAGAGCTTTGCATAATGATCGGAACTGCGGCTTCAGCCACGCAAAAAACCAATATTTGCCATTCTCGCGAAATTCGTCATTCCTGCGAAAGAGACTGTGCAAAAAACCCACCACCCCTGGTCACATTCTCATTACTGCCCTAATTCACCGACGTTGCTGGCATTTCAAACCAATACACCATCCCTGCAAAAATACCCAATAATGACGGTAATAAACATCCAAACCCTAGCTTAATTATGATATAATAACAAACCTAACTAGCTGATTCTAATCATTAAATAGAGGCTTTATGAGTGATTACATACGTGGATTAAATCGCCAACAACAACTGTTATTTCCAGAGCGGCTAGAGGACTATGTCGGCGAGAATGATCCAGTTCGTGTTATTGATGCCTATGTCGATAGCTTAGAGGTGGATGCCTTAGACTTTAAGACCAAATACAGTGACAAAAACAACAATGGTCGCCCCGCTTTTTGCCCAAAATTGATGCTGAAACTGTATATCTATGGCTATACCAACAAAATAAGAAGCTCCCGCCTTCTAGCTCGGGAGGCGCATAGAAATATCGAGCTTATCTGGTTGTTGCAAGGCTTAAAACCCACCTATAAGACGATCGCGAATTTTAGAAAAAATAATGCCGCAGCACTCAAGAATACGTTTAAGGAATTTGTTTTGCTGTGCCAAAACATCAATCTCATTGAAGGTCAATTAGTGGCACTGGATGGAGCGTTTTTGCGAGCCAATGCGTCCAAAAATACCTTGATTGTTAAAGCCACTGTGGATAAAAAAATAGCCAGGGTAACGCAGGCTATTGAGGACTACCTGAACTTATTAAACACCACAGACCAGCAGGAGGAACCGGAACAGACTCTGGATAATCCTGATTTGATTGATAAAATACAAGCACTTAAAGAGCGCAAACAAAAGCTGGAAGAGGATTTGAATACCTTAGAGCAATTGGACAAGAAGCAACATAACACAACCGACCCGGATGCCGCATTGATGTGCAAACCAGCGCATCATCTGGTCGCTTATAACTGCCAAATTGCGGTGGATGACAAAGCAAAGCTGATTGTCGCAACGGATGTATCAAGTCAAGGCAATGACGCACAGCAGTTGCATCAGATGGCAAGTCAGGCGAAAGAAACCTTAGCCCTTAAGACTTTGGCTGTGGTTGCCGACAAGGGCTATTACAGCGCAACCAAGATAAAGGACTGTGTTGACGATAAAATCTTCCCGATCATCCCGCCGATTGATACGCAACAGAAACAAAAGAAAGCCGGCAGATACACGAAAGATGAGTTTGTCTATAACGAGGAGCAAGACGAATACACCTGCCCTAACGACAAAACACTGAAAAAAAGTGCAACCAAAAGCCTATCCAAAGGCAAGGTTGGGTTTATTTACAGCACCAGTGCCACAGATTGCAAGGCTTGCCCTGTGCGCAGTGAGTGTTTAGCAAAGCAAACGCCGCACCGAAGAATATGGCGGTGGGAACATGAAGCCTTTTTACAAGCCTATCGCAAGTCTATGCAAACAGAATCAGCCAAGGCGATTAGCAAAAGAAGAGGGGCGATTGTGGAGCATCCTTTTGGCACCATAAAGCGGTCATTAGGCTGGGATCACTACCTGGTCAGAGGCAAAGAAAAAGTATCCGGAGCCCTAAGGTATTGACATAGGCATTGATTATGTTTTGCTATAACTTTAAGCGTGTTTTGAACCTGCTAGGCACAAGGCTGTTCAATCAACTGCTGTTGGCTATAAAAGCAGGCGATATTGCAGTCGTCATGCAAGCAATCAAGCGACATCTTCCTTTTTTGCGTCCACTATTCGATTATTTATGCCAGAAATACTTATTGTCGCAGCAAACAAACTTATTTCACCCGCCTGCTTTTAATAAGAACCGGTTTTTTACCCGTGCCTGACTCAAAAGTCTCAAGTGGGTGAGTCGGCGTTTGTTGCACAGTCTCGAAAGCAGGAATCCAGTAAAACAGTCAAACCCGCAAGGGTTTTCCACATTTAATGTCTGCCTAGAGCGGGTTTCTTGCCGTCTGGGAAGCGGCAATGCGAAAATACAACATTCGTCGCTCCGTAGGAGCGGTATCTTTGTAGCCAATCCAATGACAATTGTTTTTAGCTCCCATTGTCCATTGTAATGGGTGTCCATGATTATGGGTTAGCGGAGGAAAAAGCTGAATAGTGCAATCATTACGCCTACGCTACCCATTGTTAAGCCAACCATCCACTTGATGAGGTGGGCTTCGGTGTTGGCAATGTCTGCTCTAAGCGTGGACTCGGTGTTGGCTAATTCGTTTTTGGTGGCGAGGTTGGCGTTGAGCAGATCAGATTGCGATTCGGCAAGTGCTTCGGCTTGTTGTACAGGCATACCAGCCGCCGTCATACGTTTGACGAAACGGTGTGTATCAAAGGCGAGCGCATCGGAAGCCATACAGGATTTAATACAGGCGCGATTGTTTGTCCACCGTTTGGGAATTGAGTAAATGGAGAATGGGGAATACCGGTTGGGTCTTGATAAAGCGATTGGATTGGATTCCTGCTTTCGCAGGAATGACGGGACGGTGCAGGAATGACGGCAGGGGGATTATTAAGCAAGTCCCGCTTGCGGTTATTTTTTGAATTAGGCAAAGCTCTCACAGTAGAATACGCGCTCTATTTTACTCCAGTATTTCTACAATGATGGCAAAACCTCCAAAGCCCCCGAAACCAGGCACACTGGCCTCAAAAGCGGATCGGCATAAATACTATGAGCTTGCCGTTCAGGAAGTGGAATCCGAGATCGACATGGTTGGCTCGAATTTTGAAAGAATCCGGAACCGAAAAGCCACTCTTCTTCGCGAGGACTTCTGTGGTACCGCAAATACCAGTTGCGAATGGATACGGCGCTCTGATGACAACCACGCAGTTTGCCTGGATCTAGACCAGGAAGTGCTGGACTGGGGGATCAAAAACAATATTTCCAACCTGGATCCAGAGCAGCAACAAAGAATTGAACTCCTGAATTGCGACGTTCGCGAATATTCCGGTGAGCCGGTCGATATTATTCTGGCGATGAACTTTAGTTATCAAATATTCGAAACACGGGAAAGTCTCCGCGAGTATTTTTCACGCGCTCGTAATAGCCTCACAGACGACGGAATTATGTTCATCGATTTGTATGGCGGTCATGAATCCTATCGAACGACTCGGGAAAAAACCCAATACGACGGCTTCAAGTACTATTGGGAGCAGTCCTATTTTGATCCAATAACGGGGCACATGCTGTGTTATATCCACTTCAGATTTGATGACAAGTCGTGGTTAAAACGAGCATTTTCATATGAATGGCGCATGTACACCCTTCCCGAACTACAGGAAATTCTTTACGAAGCCGGTTTTAGAAAGGTGACGGTTTACTGGGAAGGTACCGATGAAGAAAGTGGTGAAGGCAATGGAGAGTACACTCCGGCCGAACACGGTGAAGATGATCCAAGCTGGATTGTCTACCTGTCCGCCGAGAAATAACCAGCGGTACCAGATAATAGGCTAAATCGATGTAGCCATTGTCCGGCTGTTTCCGGGTAAATACGATATCTCGTCGCGATCAGGTGCGTGATCTGGCCGCCGTCGGATCCCAAACCGGATCTGCCAGCACCGTCGCTTTCCTGGTCTCTTCTATAAGCAAAACATCAAACTGACTTCCCGGCGAAGCATACGCCGGGGCAACGTAGGCGAATCCCAGGCTAGTCGCGGTATAGTGCCCGTAGCCGCCAGACGTGGTAACTCCAATCGCTTTATCGCCATCCAGCACCGCTTCGCCGCCTACTACATCATTGTCACCCATCCCAATTTCGAAATACACCAGTTTCAAATCAATCGCATCAGGATCAATATCCTGAGTAGCCTGTTTTCCGATAAAGTCTTCTTCTTTGTCGGCCCGGAAGAAGCGCATCACATCTGCCTCAACCATGGAAATTTCATTGCTCAACTCCGCACCCCAGCCTTTGTAGGCCTTCTCCATTCGCAACGAATTCATGGCATAGGTGCCAAAGTTTGCAATACCGTAAGTCTGCCCGGCATTCCACACAGCATCGTATAGCGCACACATATCTGCCATTTTACAATGTAACTCCCAACCCAGTTCACCCAAGTAATTCACCCTCAGTGCACGAACCGTTTTACCAGCAAAAACAGACTCTTTCCCGGTCAACCACTGGAAACTGTTGTTGGATAAGTCGGTATCGGTGATTTGCTCAAGCACTTTTCTGGATTCGGGTCCTGCGATTACGATAACGCCCCAGTCATCCGTAATGTTTCGTATGGAAACATCCTCAGCCTCTGCTGCACCTTCCCGCAAGATAGATAAATCACGCTCTTCACTGGTCGCACCGGACAATACATAGTAGTGATTATCAGCGCACCGGGTAATGGTGGATTCACCATTTAGCCTGCCGGTTTCCGCAAGGTAATGTGTCAATGTAATACCGCCTTCCCGCTTTGGCATTTTGTTTGCACTAATTCGATTGAGCATCGTTTCTGCATCTTTGCCGGTTACTTCGTACTTCGCAAACGTAGACAGTTCCATTACGCCAACACCTTCTCGAACCACCCGGCATTCTTCAGCAATCACGTCAAACGTATTGTTGTGCCGGAAACCGATTTCTTCCTCTCGGCCATCGAGGGAATACCATTTTGCCCGCTCCCAGCCATTCACTTCTGTAAATACAGCACCCTTAACCAGTAAAACGTCGTACAACGGCGTGGTGCGCATTTTTCGACCAGCAGGCCGCTCTTCACCCGGTAAATGCAATTTATACATATGCTCGTAGTCTTCGTGAGATTTGGCTTTGGTATATCCACCTGGCGCAAAATCGCTAAACCGTCGCGGGTCAACGCCGGCCATGTTGATTTCAGCATCGCCATAAACCATCCATTGCGCTAAATATTTCCCAGAGCCTGCGCCCGCCGCAATACCGATTGACGCACCATTACAATGCCAGAAATTTCTAACCCCCGCTGCAGGACCCAGGAATGGATTGCTATCGGGGGTATGCGGTATTGCGCCACACACGACTCGCTTGATACCAAGTTCTCGCCACATTGGAACGCGTTCCATAACTCGTTCGATGTATGGCATGATGTTATCGAGATCGGGATCAAACAATTCATTTTCCGATTCCCATTCCGGCCAACCTCCGCGATGCGTCCAGCATTCTGCAGAATTTGCCATCTCATAAATTCCAATTAGTCCGGATTTTTGTTCCTGCCGATAATACGATGAAGGGTACGGATCTCGTATCACAGGCATCTCATCTTCGCGATCCAGAAATTCCTCGACGGTGTCGGTAACCAGATAGGTGTGTTTCATGTTAATCAACGGCAGATCGGTTCCCACCATTTGGGAAACTTGACGCGCATAACAACCAGCGGCATTCACAACATGCTCGGCAATGACATTTCCCTGCTCGGTAACGATTTCCCAGTCCCCCGAAGACCTGGGGTTTATATCGATAACACGATTCTGAGTGACGATATTTACCCCCATTTGTCTCGCCCCTTTGGCCATGGCATTACATACACCAGCAGGATCAACGTGACCGTCTGTCATGGTCCAGGCACCTGCCAGTACGCCATCTATATTGGCATAGGGTATCAGCTCCCTGATTTTTGCCGGATCGATGATTTCACAATCAAATCCGATTAACTTGCCTACGCCTGCAACTCTGTGAAACCATTCAACTTCGGCCGGTTGATTCGCAAATCGAATTCCGCCACAACCATGCCAACTAACATACTGACCGGTTAATTCTTCAAGTTTCGGATAAAGATTAACGCCATAATCATGAATCTTCGCCATATTGTAGTCAGCGATAAAACTGGGACACTGACCGGCAGCGTGCCAGGTTGAGCCCGAGGTCAGCTCCCCCTTTTCAATTAACAAACAATCTGTCCAGCCTTCTTCAGCCAAATGGTAGGCCAACCCGGCTCCCATCACTCCACCGCCAACGATGACGACTTTTGCCTGGGACGGTAACTGTTTTTCAGTCATTGTATTTTCTCTTTAATCTATAATTATCGGGCGATTCTAGCCAAATACTAATGTCCGGGCTTTCAATCAGCGCCGGCTAAATCGGGCTGGCCTTTACGACGCAGGTTTCATTTGCTCACGCGGCAACCGTATATCAAACTGCGAACGCAGTCTGGCATCAAGTTCATCGGAAATATGCGACGGGAAATGTGTATCCAGAATCTCTTTGGTTTTCTCCCGCGCAACTTCGTCAACTTTTTTGGAGCCAAATTCTTTCCACTCTGCTGGGGTCAAGCGATTTCCCACATCGGGATACACATAGTCTGTCTCCATCCTTGATAACGTCGTCTGATGACCCAGAAAGTGTTCCGGGCCGTTTAAACAAACATCTGCAATCGTATCGAGTGCAAGATTCTCATCGTCAATTTCGATGCCTCGAACGCTGCGGTTGATTGCTCCCAGCATATCGTTATCTATGGTTGCGCCTTCAAAACTAAATCCAAGTAAACTGGCATGCATTCCAACAGATTCATACACCAGATTGGTTCCACTGTGGCCGGCTAGTGTCACTGTATAGGCCTTCTCAAAGCCTGATTGGGCATCGGGTATTTTCGAATCCGCCATGCCGGCTGCAATTCCGGTTGGCAAATCGAGGTAGCGGCCAACCTGACCACAGGCGGCCATAAGCACTGCCTGCTCTCCGCTGCCGCCGCTCATCGCGCCGGTCCGTAAATCAGAAACAAATGGCCAGGGGCCGAAAATGGCTGGATGACCCGCTTCAATTAAGTTAACGTAGGCTAAAGCTCCCAAACATTCGGCACATTCCTGAACCACAGCACCGGCAAGGGAAGCCGGGCTGGTTGCCCCTGCCTGACCCGCTGCGAGCAGCAAAACCGGCATGCCGCCCTTTACACAGACCTCCATTACTCTACAGGCATCTTCTGCAAACCGCATAGGCGGGACAACAAAACAACAGGACACGCTTGCAAACGGCCTTTCACGCCATTGTTTTTCTCCGCCTGCAATTTCGTGCAGCAGCTTGATGCCTTGTTCGGCATGTTGGGGCTCAACATAACTTACCCCACAATGCTTGGTGGTCCCTGCCACTGAGGCATAAGTCGTATTCAAGTCCATCGCAGCAGGGTTTTCAATATCCCTGGCCACCATACAGCGTTGGAAAAAGTGAATATGCTCATGCTTATCCACTAAACGAGACGCATCATATAAATCCTGCAAAGTCGATTCCCGATAGGCTCCTGCTCCCGGATACTTGTCATGGGCTTTCCAATCGTCAGCGACGTGTACTGCCGCACCAGCTGTTCCAAAATGAACCTTGCTGCCGCTGAGGTGCATATCGTGCTCGGGGGATTGACCATAAAGGGTAATATCCCTTGCGCAAGTTTCCATGGTCCACTCAATCAAATCGCGCGGAAACAGCAAGCGGCCATCATCGGTGTACTTTCCACCGGCTTTTGTCACCATCTCAATACACGAAGGAATAGATCGACTAAATCCGACGTTCTCCAGTAAATCCAGCATCGCCTCATGAACACGCTTTAGCTGTTCATCGGTTAACGGCATAAACCTGCCGCCTTGCTGGCCCGGTCTGACGGGCTTGTTTTCTTCAGCTAACGGGGCTGCGCGTAACGCTTTTCTGGCCTCTCGACCACCTGCTCTACGACCCATATCAATAATTCCAGTGAAAGATTTCTAACGAATCAAGTATTAGCGATTCAACGAACATCAATATTTGATTTAACGACGGTAATTTTAGTTTACGCACTCTAAAAATCAATGCATAGTGATCAACTTTGCCTAATAATTGAAAGTTGGCTTATCAGCCAGGACGAGACTGCCCGACTCCACGGTCCGACTCTACGGTTGCTTCCATTTTATTCACCAACCAGCTATTTCGGCTCTCGCGCGGCATCTGTCCAAAGCTGGAAAGGTATCGACTACTAAAGTGGCCGGCGGATTTAAAACCACAGGCGAGCGCGACATCGATGATTTTCATTGTTGTTTTCTCCAGCATATTACGGGCCGCATCCAGTCTGATAGTTAAGTAATATCTTGCTTTCGCGCGCATTTCTTAATGTAAGGGTGTATCGTTACATCCGCCACCGAAGCAGCCCGCTGGTTGCAAATACCAGCTCACCATCAGCAGAAATAATGGTCCATTGATAGAACTGAAACAGCAATATTCACAATTCTGATTGCCGATAAAATGCATTAACATTTGTTAATTCAATGTTGTGAACTTTCGCCATAAGATTGAGTCACAACTTTAACATTCGTACAACCCATACTATTTTAAGTAACTTAACTTATGAATATATACCGAAGGCTGATTTTAGCTACTGCGCTGATTTTTACCAGTAATATGGCATTCGCCACAGAAGATGAAATATATACAAAACTGTTCAGCAGTTTGGGCGCTGGAGGATATGATGTGGTGGCTTATTTCTCTGCAGCAAAGCCGGTAGAAGGCAGCGATAATTTCTCGACTGCTTATAAAGATGCTGACTGGAATTTTTCCAGTCAGGCCAACCTCGACGAATTCAAAAGTAATCCTGATAAATATGTTCCCCAATATGGCGGATATTGTGCCTGGGCTGTTGCACAGGGCGAACTATATTCTGGAGATCCACTTCAATGGACTGTGCTTAACGATAAACTGTATCTGAATTACGACGCCGAAGTACAGGTTCGATGGACTGCAGATAGCGATAATTTAATCGTAAAGGCTGACACTCAGTGGCCAAATATCCTGAACTAACCAAGCCGGTTTTCAGTTAATCTTTCTCACACTTGTGCCCGTCTCCGTGACGGGCTTTTTTTGCGCGCTCTGCGCAACTATAATACAACGATCAACCCTCAAATCAGCCATCACCAATGAATCAGAAAATAGCGGCGGCAATGGGTTTACCGTCAGTCACCACCGCTTTACTGGCCAGACAACTAGCCTGGCAGGATGGCAAAGAATTATTGGTTGCAGACACCGTGGCAGACTACGCTGAACAGTGTCGCAGGCTTTATCAAGACGCGGATTTATGGCAGGAGCTTCGTGATGCAGGACTATTGGCAATATCCAGGGATTGCTCCAGGCAAACATTTCGTAACAGTCTTGCTTCCCTGTTTAGTGGCTCCTTACCTTAAAAGCGGCGAGCAAGCCGGTACATCAACCTCTGCACCAGCCCGATCTTAATTCCCATCGCGGCGGTACAAATTCCAAGACTTACCCGTTGTCGAGCAGTAAGCCTGGTAGCAAAGCGTTGTCGAAATTCGGCTGCCTGCATTGAAACCTCGATCAAGTGCTGGTTCGATTTGCCTGCCAGAATACGCCCCCAAAAGAGTAGTTTGACGATCGATGTCTTGCTAAATTCTTTAGCACCAAGGGCATTGTTGCCGTGCTGTCTATAGCGCACCAGGGGTGTATCCAGATAGATCAGGTGACCGAAAGCTGTCGCAACCAAGGCTAACCACCAATCGTGCATGATGGCATTTACCGGCACTGGCACGGCTCGTTGCGCCAGGGATTCGTTAATAAGCGCCGTGCAACCGGTTACCAAATTGCTAATAAGTAAATTCGGAAATGTGTTTCTCTCAATTTGCAAACCCTGATAACTGATAAAGGATTTTGCAATAACGGTGTTCTGCTTCGATACGACTTCGAGGTCACTATATATTAGTATCGGTGGCTGTAGTGTAGAGCTCGTCGTGTTTTGGGTTCTTTCAGCTTCCAGCATAGCCGCAATTTGTTTCTCAATTTTGTCCGGGTACCAGATGTCGTCCTGATCGCAAAACATCATATAGGCCGATGGTAAACCTAGCGCTGACTTCGTTCTCAATACATAGTCGATCAAAAAAGCGAAGCTGCCACTCGCCCCTTTATTGCCGTTGTCCGGTGCCAGCAAATGTATACGGCCCGGGTGTTTCTCGACATAGCTCTGCAACAGAGACACCGACCCGTCACAGGAGCCATCATCTCTCACTACCAACAGAAAATTACTGTAGGATTGAGCCAGTAGCGAATCGAGTTGTTCGCAGAGAAATTTCTCACCGTTATAGGTGGATAACAAGACGGCAATTTTGGGTTCGGTATTCATCAGCTCTCAGGCCAGGGTTTTCGCGTCACGAATAGCGGAGCGAATATTCTGAAAGTACTGTACACGCTGGGGGGAAGAAATCAGTAGCCAGGTCGCCTTCAGTGTAAATCGGATCATATCGCGGAGTTTCCACCCCAGCGGTGAATACTCTGCACCGTACAAGTGAATTCGGTTTCTGCTTGAGTAGTATGTTCTTGATGGATTATGCTGGGCAAGGAACCCTGCTTTAACCAAAGGGTTCGTACTACGCTCACCTATCGCATGGTAAAGTACGGCAGCGTCCGTACCCACCAAATCGAAGCCTGAGAATTTAGCCCGAAAGCACCACTCCAAGTCTACATTATCTATAAAATAACTTTCTTTCATGTCACCGATTTTCGGAAGGTGTTGCAGCGCCAATAAAGACCCCGATGTAATAAGAAAATCGGCGACAAAATGTTGTTCTCTACCAGCAAATGCACGATCGGAACGCCAAATAATTTTGCTGAAAAGCTTGAACGGCGTTTGTCGCATGGTTTGCGGGTTTATTATTCTGGGACCAACGGCCGCGATACCTTTTTGACTAAAACGACTTGCGTCCCTGTGTGCTTCAATCATGCGAGAGATAAACAAATCACAAAGACTGCTGTCTTGATCAAATAGAAAAACGTAGTTGTAATCGCTTGACTGTGCCGATGCGATACCTCGATTCAAGGCGCTGGCTAAACCCTCGTTGGTTCCCAGCCGAATCAAGTCTATACAGCGATCATAGACAACTATGGACGTCGTTAGCTCCGCAATGTCTTTAGACCCATTGTCTATCACAATAAAGTCTGTTTCTTTGTTCAACTGGCCGAGTAATTTCAACAAGGCTGTTATGTCAGGGTTGTAGCTAACCACAACCGCACAGCTTTCCCCGCGTACAGTGTCATTCAATGCTGGCGCTTCAGTATTTTTCACCAGGTACTTCCGCTGAGACTAGAATCCGATCGGGATCATTTCTGGAGACAATCAAAAAATAGGCGATTGAGGCTATACCAAAAGCCAGGCCAACAACCACACCGGCATCAAGTATGCCACGCCAGGGTTGCGGTATTAGCCGCATTAACAGCACGAAGCAAAGAATCATCATCGTCAGTGCAAGGGAAAGTATTTGGCGTTTTCTTGTAGCGTAGATATAGCCCATGCAAAACAGTGGTGCCAGTAGCACATGAATTAGACGCGGGTTATCCGCCAGGTAACGCGCTCGAACGACCACCCGCGGCGCAAAACCCAGATGGAAGCCTTTATAACCTTCGGCGTATGCCATATAGATAACACTCACCAGCAACGCCAACCAATGGCCCTGGCTCATGGGCAAGTTTTCCAGAGCCAGGGCCATAGGTGCCAATCTATAGATGGCAAAGGACAGCAGCAGCAGCACACCCCCTATACCCCAGGCAAATCCGAATGCTTTCACTTTTATTCCATTAACCAGAATTGAGTCAACATTATAACGGTTTTGCCACAAAACCTGGAAAATCATTACCTCCCCCCAAGCCTGTCTATTCGAGACATCGCAACTACCGAAAAAGTGAGCTATGATTTCAGCGTAAATTAGAGAGGGCTGCCTACATTACGCCAGGCCGCTCACAGAAAATGCCGTGTTTATTACAGGATTGATCTAATGAGTGTTTTGTGGATTATGCAAAGGTCTCTTTGAACGAACAAATCCTCATGATTTTCCACATGGAAGGCGACCTAGCTGGGTTCTTGTACCGTCTTTATAGGCCGCACATTCCGACAATTATGCAGGGATACGAAAACGCACCGTATAATCTTTCGGGTTCATATTAAATTTTTTCTCATTGTCTAATTCAATATCCCTCAGTGGGAGAATTTTGTCATTTTCATCAACCAAGAATATTTCGTAACGACTCTTATTCTCTTCATAACAGTCAAACTCATTTTTAGTCAGAATAAATTCGTTCCCCATAAAGCTTTTAACTTCTACATATCGCCATGTTTTTCCACTATCGCATGAGTACATAATATCATAGCCAAGACTGTCATCCTCCTCGGACACATTCTTGCCCCCCCCTGTCTTTTTTTCTTTGTTCTGTATGCGAGTTGTATTTATATGATCCCCTTCTTTTTTTAGGATTATTCTCTGGATAAAATGCAGTAGTACGACAATTGTCTACAGGTATATCTTGTGTCGAAGTTTCTGGTTCTTGGTTTTCACCCTGATCAATATTGTTCTGTTTTTTCGCCTCTTCAACACAATTAGCCTCGTATTCAATCTCTTTGTTGACTTCATTAGCCCCGCCTTCGAAATACAGCAGGCTTCTATGAGATGATGAAAGCGAATCTGGTTCCTCAACTTGAACTTGTTTTTTGTTGTTTTCAAGATAAGCATCAAATTCACCTGCTTTATCAAAATTTAATTCCCCATGCTCTTCTATTATAAAATCTCCCCATAACCCCTCATAGTCCAAGTCCGTTAGAAATTGATATTTGTACGACTTTATTTTGTCTTTAATCCACTCTTCATTTTTTTGATAGTACGATATGTCATTCAGAAATTCTTTCTGTTCTCCGACATACTCATTTGATAATTTATGCCATAAAGCTGATTTATATTTTGTTAGGTTCTTATTAAATATATTTTCTAAATTTGTTTTATGTGCTTCTGATAACTCCAATTTATAGTGTGTATGTTCATTGAAATCGGGTAACCACTCAGGGCCAAAAAGTTTTAACACTGACTATCTAAAATAAAAAAAGGATCGACTTGCTTGATCCTTTCTAGGCGTTATTCTATTACTTTCCTTTTGATAATCACGTGAAACAATGAAAATAAGTGGCATCGATATCGAGTCGAATATCGAGAATATTCAAGCACAAATTAAAGCTGATAAAACGCTATCACCTTCAATGCGCACCGCTATGGATTTATTGCTACTTATCGTTACGTTGCTTTGTCAACGCCTCGGGCTCAATAGTAGCAACAGCAGTAAACCGCCTTCATCAGATCCAAACAGAAAGAAGAATTTAAAAACCAATAGTACCAAAAAATCAGGTGGTCAAAAAGGGCGAAAAGGTACAACGCTTCCGCTTGATATTGCGCCAGATATTACCCATAAATTGCCCGTTGATAGAGCGCTTTTACCGCCAGGTAACTATACTGACAAAGGCGAAGAGATCCGCCAAGTCGTTGATATTGAGTTCAAGCGCGTTGTTACTGAATATCGAGCACAAATACTCGAAGATGAGTGGGGTAAACGCTTCGTTGCGAAGTTCCCCAATGACGTGAAAAGCCGTATTCAATATGGCAAGGGATTGCGGGCTCACGCGGTTTACCTCTCTCAGTACCAATTGCTTCCTTATGGTCGCATTAGAGAATATTTTGCTGATCAGCTTGATATTCCGCTCAGTAGTGGCAGCCTTTTTAACTTCATCAACACCGCCTATGAAAATTTGGAAGAAACCCAAGCTTTAGCGATTATCAAAGCTAACTTAGTGAAAGAAAAAGTGTTACATACAGATGAAACAGGTATCAATATCAACGGGAAAAGACAATGGTTGCATAATGCCTCTTCTCTAGATTGGACCGATTTGTCAGTACACGAAAAACGAGGGGCTGAAGCGATGGATGAAATGGGCATATTGCCGCAATTTCAAGGCGTAATGTGTCACGACCATTGGAAACCTTATTATCGTTATAAGAGCCTACTTGAGAGTACCGAGTTCTGCGCTCTGTTTTATTTGCTGTTTAGCGAAACCAGTCAAGCGGCAGCTCCGCAACATTTCTTGTATTTCTTCCCGCTTCCGCAGACACACCGTTCATTTCGCCCGATCTTTGCGGCTTCATGATGGATGGGAGGCGATAGCTTTCTTTCCAGGTCCGTTAGATCCTCTTCCTTGTCCGGTTCAAACCCCAAAATAAAATGCCAGCCGTTTTCATGACAGGTATTGGCGATCATATCGACTTTTGAGTCATCGGCAATTCTTAAAATCAATGGGTTCTTTTTACTGCCCAGTTTGGCCACGATTTTTGCTTGCTTCCCGTTGTAATCACTACGCTTGCTTGAGTTTCATTGATAACTTTGAGTGCTCAATACTCAGCGCCACCCATTGTGCATTGAGCTTCTTGAACCGTTTATAGTTACTTATCTGGCCGCGTATATCGCCCACAAATTCCTTGCGAATATACTCCGTCCGGCTCTTCATATCCAGTGTATAGCTGACCTGATAATAAGGCCCAGTCTGACTCTCCCGGTCCTTGTATTGCTTCGTCAACGATCCAGGGCGCATAGCGCCCAGTAATGCTATGTCACCTTTGATCTTTGTCATACGCCGTTCAATTTGTGCGAGCCTTTTCTTTGTCATTGATATAGCATATACAGGCTATGTTAGTTTGTCAAAAGGACACTGTCTATGCTGTGGATCTATTGGTGGGATGCAATCATTTATCTTCGCCCGGCTTGCGCTCGTACCCGGACATTTATGTGGTTCGCCGTCTGTGTGGCGGGATTGACGGTTCGTACCGAACGAATGGGGGTGACGAGTATTGTCCGGGCGCTGGGGTTACAGGGGCGGTTTTATGACAACTTGCTGGATAACTTCCACAGCACCGGCATTAAGTTGGACTCAATGACGGTATTGTGGTCTCAACTTGTACTTCGACTGTTCCCTGGTCTGGTTCGAGTGAATGGCCGACTCGTGTTGGTGGGGGACGGCATTAAGGTCTCCAAACAGGGCAAAAAGATGCCTGCTGTGAAGCTGCTACATCAGGAATCCGAGTCAAATACCAAAGCGGAGTACATCATGGGACACTCCTTTCAGGCCGTCTCTATTCTTTCTCGTGCCGCCAATAGCGTGTTCGCTGTGCCGCTTGCCGCGAGGATTCATGAGGGGACCGTGTTATCGAATCGTGACCGGCGTACCCTGCTCGACAAAATGATCAGTCTACTGGCGATAGTCAGTATTCAGGAGCCGTATTATTTTGTCGCCGACGCCTATTATGCCAGCCAGAAAGTCGTTAATGGGCTTTTGAATGAGGGGAATCATTTGGTCACCCGCGCCAGATCAAATGCGGTTGCCTACCAGCTGCATCATCAGCAACAGCCGAAAAAAAGAGGGCGGCCACGTAAGTATGGTGACAAGGTAAAACCAAGATCACTGTTTGGGTTGGTCGCATTGATGGAGGAGGCTCAAAGCCCTGTCTATGGCGAAAAAAACGTAGCTATCCGATACGCAGTCCATGATTTATTATGGAGACCGACCGGCAGTATTGTTCGGTTTGTCATTGTCGTTCACCCAACGAGGGGACGCTGTATACTCATGTCTACTGATACGTCATTATCGGCCCTCGATATCATTCACCTCTACGGTCTGCGATTTAAAATAGAGCATGCCTTCAAGCAGGCGGTTCATGTTATCGGTTCTTTTTCATACCATTTCTGGATGAGCGTAATGAAGCCATTGGAGCGACGCAATGGTAATCAGCACCTTCACCGGGAATCAAAAAAATATCGCGATGGCGTCAAGCGAAAACTGAAGGCTTATCACGTCTTTGTACACGCGGGGATTGTTGCTCAAGGGCTACTTCATTACCTGGCATCTTGCCACACTCGGCTAGTCTGGAACTCTTTTGGCTCCTGGCTTCGAACGATCCGGCCCGGTCTAGCTCCGTCCGAGTTGGTGGTTGCCACTGCGCTACGCAGCAGCCTCCCGCATTTTCTCCTGGATACGGATTCTCGTACAAACTTCGCGAAATTCATCACGCAACGGCAAGACCTTGATAGAATGGCGCTATTTAGGCTTGTGTCATGAGACTAACTCGGTACTCATGAGGACCTTTAATGAAGACGAAAAACCATTTCCATTTGCCGATTGGCCTTCTGAACAGAATTAGGGAAAACAAGGGAAAACAATTGGCCTGACTGTATTTTCTCTATGTACTAGAACTTGCCAAATCGAATCCGTTACTTTGGCGCCCCAATCCAGCTTAAGCGCTCGTAGCAGAACAAGAATTTAGATATACTCCAGCGCCCTAAAATCACACGATGGCCACTATGTCTGACGACGCCAAACCGGTTAACTTTATTCGCCGGGTTATTGACGAAGATCTGGCTTCCGGAAAGCATGCACAGATAGTAACCCGGTTCCCACCGGAGCCGAATGGTTATCTGCACATTGGTCACGCAAAATCGATTTGGCTCAATTTTGGCATAAAGGATCAATATCAGGGTAAGTGCAGCTTGAGATTCGATGATACAAACCCCGTTAAGGAGGATGCAGAGTTTGTCACGGCAATAGCAGAAGATGTCCGTTGGCTAGGATATGAATGGACAGCAATTGCACACGCTTCAGACTATTTTGAAGAATTTCATCGTTATGCGATCGAACTGATTAACAAAGGCCTGGCTTATGTGGACAGTTCATCGGCTGAAGCAATCAGGCATCTCAGGGGAACACTCTCAGCGCCCGGAGAAGACAGCCCGTACCGTGAAAGAAGCGTTGCAGAGAATCTCGACTTGTTCGACAGAATGCGCAAAGGCGAGTTTGAAGACGGTGCCCACGTTTTACGCGCAAAGATCGATATGTCTTCCCCCAACATTAATTTACGAGACCCGATTTTATATCGAATTCGACATCACGATCACCAGCGCACCGGTAACCAGTGGTGCATCTACCCGATGTACGATTTTGCCCACGGACAGGGAGATGCCATTGAAGGTGTGACTCACTCCTTGTGCACATTGGAATTTGAAGATCATCGGGCGTTGTACGAATGGTTTATTGAAAATATTTCTGTTCCGAGCAAACCCCGACAGATCGAATTTTCCCGCTTGAATCTGAACTATACCGTGATGAGCAAACGAATGCTTACCCAGCTGGTCGAGCAAAAACATGTTAGTGGTTGGGATGACCCCCGCATGCCAACGATTTCAGGGCTACGCCGCAGGGGATTTACGTCCGACTCGATTCGTAATTTCATTGCATCGGTGGGCATTACCAGGAAAGCAAATATCATTGAGATGGGCGTTCTTGAGAACTGTATTCGTGAAGACCTGGACCCCACAGCACCGCGGGCAATGGCGGTTTTAAGACCATTGAAAGTCGTGATAGAAAACTATGCCGACGGCGAAAGTGAACAGCTTGAAGTTCCCAATCACCCTGGGAACAGTGAGATGGGGACGCGGACCATTACCCTGAGCCGTGAGATCTGGATTGATCGGGATGATTACATGGACGATCCGCCGAAGAAATTCTTCAGGCTCGGTCCGGAGCGTGAGGTTCGGCTGCGTTATGGGTTTGTTATCAAGTGCACTGATGTGATTCGTGACGAAGATGGCGAGGTTGTGGAATTACGATGCGAGTTTGATCCTTCTACACGCGGCGGGAACCAACCGCAAGGCCGAAAGGTAAAAGGCATAATTCACTGGGTATCAGCAGACCATTGCGCCGAAGCCGAAGTCCGGCTGTATGATCGATTGTTTTCCGAAGCCAACCCTCTGGCTGACAAGGAACGAGCGTTCACAGAAGCGGTTAATCCCGATTCGCTGGAAGTGTTAACTGACTGCAAGGTTGAAGCGAGTCTTGCAAAGCCGCTGGCAGACACACGCTATCAATTTGAAAGGACCGGTTACTTTTACGCTGACAAAGATAGCTCTGAAGATAAACTGATTTTTAATCGTATTGTCACACTTCGTGACACCTGGGCAAAGCTCTCAGGCTAATCCAATTGGTTCAAATTCTATGATTGAGTATTTTGCAGATTATGGTTTATTTCTGGCAAAAGCCATTACCATTGTTGTGGCAATTTTGATCGCAGCCGGCAACCTGGCTGCGCTGGCGATGCGTCAGAAAAAACAAACTGAAAAACAACTCGAGATAACGCATCTCAACAGGCAATACGAGGAGATGGAGATCACCTTATCTGCAGCAACTTTAAGTCCGGCGGCGATGAAGTTGAATATGAAAGCGGAAAAGAAAAAACTCAAGGAAGAAGCCAAGGCCGAGAAAAAAGCCAGTAAGGGCAAAAAAACCGCAGACAATTCGGCTGCGGAAGCAGCAGCCGGAAAGCGGCTTTTTGTACTTGATTTTGATGGTGATATAAAAGCCACCTGCGTTGAAAGTATGCGCGAAGAGATCAGTGCAATCCTGACTATTGCAAAACCAACCGATGAGGTTTTGGTACGTCTGGAAAGCGGCGGCGGTACCGTTCACGGATACGGTTTGGGGGCTTCTCAGTTACAGCGTATTCGAGAACGCGAAATCCCCTTAACCGTTGCGGTGGATAAGGTTGCCGCCAGCGGCGGCTATATGATGGCCTGCGTTGCGAATAAAATCATAGCCGCACCGTTTTCAATTATTGGTTCCATTGGGGTGTTGGCTCAAATCCCCAATTTAAATAAACTGTTAAAGAAAAATCACATCGATTTTGAGCAGTTGTCGGCAGGTGAATACAAACGGACATTAACAATGTTTGGTGAAAACACAGACAAGGGACGAGCAAAAATGCAGCAAGAACTGGAAGATACGCACCAACTGTTTAAGGAGTTTGTAAAGTCTCAGCGACCCAATCTCGAGATCGATCGTGTGGCGACGGGTGAGCATTGGCTCGGAACTCGTGCTCTGGAACTTGGATTGGTTGACGAATTAAAAACCAGTGATGACTATTTAATGGCCATGCGTGAAGATGCCGATATTCTCCAGATAGCCTTCTCCGAGAAACAGAATATTGTCGATAAATTATCCGGGATGCTGTCAAAAGCCATGTTGTTTAAACAGAAAGAAACCCGTGATCTGGAAAAACCGTTGCTGATGTAACTTCCGCCACCGCAAGATTATGATTTATACACTTCCGGACAAACCCAGGCCTGAGATATCCAGTTCGAGCTTTGTCGCAGACTCGGCCGACCTCATTGGCTGGGTTAAAATTTGCGATGAAGCGAGCATTTGGTTTAATGCTGTTCTGCGAGGCGACAATGAAATTATTCAGATCGGCAATCGCGCCAACGTACAGGACTGTAGTGTGATGCATACTGATCCTGGCTGCCCGTTAATAGTTGAAGATGATGTCACAATTGGCCATAGTACCATGTTGCACGGCTGTCATATCAAACAGGGCAGTCTCATTGGTATTGGCAGCATAATTCTGAACAATGCTGTTATTGGAGAGCACAGCCTGGTTGGTGCCAATGCGCTTGTAACCGAAAACAAGGTATTTCCGGATGGCGTTTTGATACTGGGATCGCCTGCGAAAGTAATACGAGAACTCAATGATGATGAACTGCAGGGCCTGAAGAAATCTGCACAATCTTATGTCAACAAAATTCCTCGTTACCGAAAGTTATCGCCAGTATAATGGTCACCGCAAAGTTCAACTTATTTTGCGGTATTCATGGTTAACCTGACGCTATAATTAGATAACTCCTAAAGATCAATAAAATGACTGAAAGCCAATCACATTCTGATCCAGAATCTTACCGATCCGGCCCTGATGATCGCGGCCATTTTGGGATTTTTGGCGGACGTTTTGTCGCAGAAACGCTAATGCCGCTCATTCTTGAGGTTGAAGCAGCCTGGAATAAATACCGAAATGACCCGGAATTTCTCTCTGAGTTAAGGTACTACGCTCGAGATTACGTTGGCCGACCCAGCCCACTCTATTTTGCAGAGCGACTCACCGAAGAACTCGGCGGTGCAAAGATTTATTTCAAGCGTGATGAACTCAACCATACCGGTGCGCATAAGATCAATAATACCCTGGGGCAAATATTGCTCGCCAAACGTATGGACAAAAAACGCATTATTGCTGAAACCGGGGCGGGCCAGCACGGCGTTGCCACCGCAACGGTATGTGCATTATTTGATTTACCGTGCGTAGTCTATATGGGAGAAACTGATATAAAGCGTCAGGCACCCAATGTTTTCAGGATGAAACTGTTGGGTGCAGAAATTGTACCGGTAAGCAGTGGCACGGGTACTCTGAAAGATGCAATGAACGATGCATTAAGGGACTGGGTTGCCAACGTTGAAGATACGTTTTATATCATCGGCACCGCAGCAGGTCCGCACCCCTATCCAGAGATGGTAAGAGATTTTCAGTGTGTTATCGGGGATGAGGCGAAACAGCAACTACTGGAACGGGAAGGGAGATTGCCTGACACAATACTGGCATGTATCGGCGGGGGATCTAATGCGATTGGATTATTTCACCCATTCCTCGACGATGAAACTGTCAACATCATTGGCGTTGAAGCCGCAGGCCTGGGCATCGATACCGATAAACATGCGGCATCGCTTAGCGGCGGTCAGCCTGGTGTATTACACGGTAACCGAACCTATCTGCTACAAACAGATGATGGACAAATTTATGATGCACATTCGATTTCCGCTGGACTGGACTACCCGGGTATTGGACCCGAGCATTCCTGGTTACATGAGATCGGACGTGTTGAATATGTTTCCGTTACAGACAGCGAGGCACTAGAAGCTTTCAAGTTATGCTGTCGAACCGAAGGCATTATCCCGGCACTCGAACCTGCCCATGCGCTGGCCCATGCTGCGAAAATTGCGCCTACAATGGGTAAAGACCAAATTATTATTATGAATCTTTGCGGTCGGGGAGATAAAGACGTATTTACCGTTGCTGAAGCGTTGGGAGAAAAAATATGACGCAAAGAATCGAAAACCGTTTCCAGAAACTCAAATCTGAAGGCCGATCTGGCCTCGTAACGTTTACCACTGCGGGTGACCCGGACCAGCAAACAGCCCAATTAATTCTAAACGGCCTTCCCGAAGCCGGGGCAGATATTATCGAACTGGGAATGCCATTCTCAGATCCAATGGCCGATGGGCGCGCCATTCAGCTGGCAAATTTACGCGCCCTGGATAGCGGTATGACTTTACGTAAAACTCTGGATATGGTGGAGGAGTTTCGTAAGAAAGACGACGAAACACCCATCGTATTGATGGGTTATTACAATCCCATCCACTATTATGGCGTTCAGCAGTTTCTCGACGATGCTATTTCTGTCGGTGTTGATGGATTGATCATCGTGGATCTTCCCCCAGAAGAAGATGATGAATTGTGTCACCCTTGCTTAACATCCGGATTGAACTGGATACGTCTAACCACCCCGACGAGCGATGCCGACAGACTCGCCACCGTTCTGAAAAACAGTTCCGGTTTTGTATATCACGTATCTATCGCAGGAATTACCGGAACCGGATCTGCTGATGCCGCTGATATTGAAGCCGCAATTGACAGAATCAGAAGCCAGACAGCGTTACCGATCGCCGTAGGGTTTGGAATCAAAACTCCCGATCAAGTGCGGCAGACCGTTGCGGTAGCCGATGCAGCGGTGGTAGGTTCCGCACTGGTCAATGTAATAAAAGAAGGGCTGGAAAGCGATATCGCCAAATCTGAAATCGTGAAAAATCTACACCAACTGGTGACCGATCTCGCCGCCGCTACACGGTAACTTATCCCGAACTGGGATAAAGTTTTACCAAAGCATTGATAATAGCCGTATTACCTGGGGTAGTTCGGATTTAATCCGGGATCCATTGATTTAGTCGACGAGTTCTTTAACCAGCTTCTCCGCTTTAGCCTTCTGCTCATCACTACCTTCGTTGATAACTTCTTCGATAAAACCTTTAGCAATATCTTTTTCGCCTAATTCCAGGTAAGCCTTAGCCAGTTCAAGCGCTGTTTCGGACTCATGATAGGGTTCCATCTTACTGATCGATTGCTCACTGAGTCCGCTTAAATAGGAGTCTTCCTTTCCATCATCATCGATGGCTACTTCGGGTTCAGTTTGTGACTCAGTATCGGCTTCTACCTGGACACTCGATTGCGAAATTTCGTCGACCTCTTCTATTTCGACCCCAGCACTTACCATGATCATTTCCTCATCGGAAACTTCAGCGACGGCCTCTTCTTGCTGGCGCTTCTCATTTTCAATTTCTGCCATCGCATTGGCTAATTCTGACGATACATCGAGATCCGGTTCTCCATCTCCTCCCAAATCAAATTCTATTGTCCCATCCTCTTCTTCATTGGGGGGATCGAACGCCAGGGTATCGTCTGACTGCTGAACGCTTTCCATTTCTGAAACTGCTTCCATTCCCTCGTCAGCCTCTGCTGCTTTGTCTTCGAGCTCTTTTGCTTCTGCCACGGTGATAATCTGGCTCAGGGTTGGTACATCCAAACCCAAATCTGGAGAAACATCATCGTCCGCATCCAACTCCAAATCATCCACTTCAAGTGCCTTAATAACGAAATCATCAGATTGACCGCTACCAAAATCAAGCTCATCAAGCTCTATATCTGCAAATACCGAACTTCCAATGGGCGGTGCAATTCCGCTTTCTTCATTTTCGACTTCGGTGGTCGTTTGCAAATCCATTGGAGCGGTATCCAATTCAATTTCCTGGGTTTCTGACAAAACCTGTAATTCGGAAGTTTCATTGTAAAGGTCATTATCCGGGCTGACTTCACGTCCCATAGCGACAACTTTGCTCCAAACCGGGTGATGTTTGGCGCCAATGCGACTTCGCAAATTTGAAGCTAATGCGTCAAAAGCAACCCGTTCATCCTGTTTGTGATATATCTCGAGTAGTTTCTCTGCCAGATCAAGCCGTTCCGGGTTCGCGCTATAGGCTTCCTTCAACACCTGAATTGCCTGTTCGTCCCGGTCGTATGCCAAATAAACATCCGCTTCGGCTAACGGATCGACACCCGCCTGAACCATTTCGTTTTCTTCTTCGGCGACACCGGCTATGCCTTCCTCGCTGAGATAGGACATACCGCCACCGATAGTGAGCTCAAAACCACTGTCGCGACTGGCCAGATCGATGCCTGATGCAGCACTAATTTGCCTGAATGAATCTGCGGAGGTGTTCGCTGAAATTTGCTCACTCTCGATATCCAGCATGCTTTCCTCCAACTCCTGCTGGGATTTTCTTCTTCTATAAAAGAACAATCCGCCGATGATGGCAATCAATGCGGCAAGTATTTTTAAAGCATAATCAGAAATTGAAGCAAAAATATTCGCCAGATCGGACATAATACCCGAGTTGACCACGGTGCGCGTGTTCTGGTTCTTTGCTTCACTATTGTTACTTTCCGCAGCGTTATTGTTCTGCTTGTTAGCTGCTGTTTTCTCTGCCTTTGCCTGGTCATTATTGTTAGAAGCAGCAGTAGCGGATTCTGTAGTTGTTGAATCTGACTGTGATGCTGCGGTTGCATCGCTGCTTTGCGATTCCGATGCCTCGGAGTCAGTTGAGGAAATAGAACCACTATCCTCCGTATCTATAACACCTGATTCTCCACCTTCATCCACCTGCCCAGTATTATCCACCGCACCAATAGTTTCTTCATCCTGATCCGAATCCGCGGTTTCCTCCATTACAATCGTAGCGACTGCTTCTTCGCTAATTTCTTCTGGCTGTGCATTACCGGAGTCAGTATCTGTGTCAGCCGTTTCAGATTCGGCAGCATACTGCTGGCTGGCCGCCAGATTGGTATCTTCTATCTCAATCAGTCTTGAAACACGCTCAACCTGGGCCTGAATATCTTTTAAACGCCGTTTAACTTCTTCATTCTCAACTCCGGATGCCAATAAACTCTCGTCCAACTCGGCGAGTTGGGCTTTAAGTGCGGCAACCTGCGCATCGTCTCCCTGCTGCCCTTCAATCGCCTCCGCAATTTCCTCATCGGATGATTCCTGTCCAATATTCAACCGTGCGGCATCCTCACTATCCTCATCGCTCAATGATTCAGGGGTAATACTGACATCTGGTTGGCTTAAATCCAGGCTTTCTTGGTCAGACTCGTCGGCAGACTCATCGGCAGAAGAAATTACCTCGGACGAATCTGCTTCCGGCTCAGTTGAGTCCTGTTGAGTTACCGATTCCGCAGTCATATCTGTAGAAGGTGATTCGTCTGGGGTATAGCCAATATCCGCCAGATACTGATTATACGCCGCGACCTGAGAGTTAAAATTCTGACGTGCAACGTTGGCTTCTATCTGCTTCATACTACCAACGGTTGGAACTTTCAGGGTCACACCCGCTTTCAGGCGGTTCATATTGTTATCAACAAACGCATTTGGGTTGGCTTCGAGTAACGCACTCAAAGCCTGATATATTGAAACTGAATCCGGTAAGCTCAGTCGATTTACGATGCCAGAAAGGGTGTCACCCCTAACGACAGCAACCGATGAATCAATTTCTCCCGAATAGGAAGCCGACTGGGAAGTGGTTTGAGTAGAAGAGGCGGTGGGAGTTGAATCTGTCTGGGAAGTTGATGTTGTCGATGTTTCTGATTCATCCAACGACTCACTTACGATCGTCGGGACTTCAACCACCGACGCAGCATCGCCGCTATAGAGCGGCGGATCAAGCAATGCCGTGTACTCGCGTATTACTTTACCACCGGACCAATTCGTTGCGATTAAAAAATGCAGAAACGTTTCAGTAACGGGAAATTCAGAGGAAATATTGACAAAATACTGACCGGACAGCCCTTCGATAATTTCAAAATTTAAATTCACTGCATTTTCGGGAAATCGAACACCGGCTCTTGCGAAATCGGCGCGAGACGCAAAACCGACTTCCATAGTTCCAATTTCCGCTGGGCTGGCCGATATCAATTCAACATCGATATCCAGCGGTTCGCCCAGTTTAGAATTTACACTGATACTTCCGAAGCCAACAGCTAACGCCAGTAATGGCATTAGTAACAGCCCCAGAAATGATTCCCCCAAAAGTAAAATTACAATTTTTATTCTCGACATATATTTTTTTACAATTTGTACCAGGCCAAAAATTACCTAACAACAAAAGGCCCCACAGTTTTGCATCGCCTTAGCAATCTAAACCAGCTAAACTAGCCAAATAACCATGGCACCTCGTTCGCTCGACGTGCTTCATACGCTTTGATCAAATCAGCCTTTTCCAACGTCAAACCGATATCGTCAAGACCATTGATCAAAGCCTGCTTTCGAAATGAATCCACTTCAAATTCGAGAACCGTGCCATCGGCCAACGTGACCGCTTGCTCAGGCAGATCCACTTTGAGTTCAAATCCCGGTTGATTTTCAACCTTCTTGAACAAATCTTCCACTACTCTATCATTAAAAACAATGGGTAATATACTATTTTTGAAGCAATTATTGAAAAAAATGTCGGCATAGCTCGGCGCAATAATACAGCGAAACCCGTAGTCAAGCAGCGCCCATGGAGCATGTTCGCGCGAAGAACCACAACCGAAGTTCTCTCTGGTTAACAAGATTGTGGCGTCAGAATATGCCTCAGAGTTCAAAATAAAATCGGTATTTATCGGTCTTGTGCTGTTATCCATACCTGGTTCGCCATGATCGAGATAACGCCACTCATCAAACAGGTTAGGGCCAAATCCACTTCTTTTGATCGATTTCAGGAACTGTTTCGGGATGATTGCGTCTGTATCGATATTCGCTCGATCCAGCGGCATCACCTTACCTTCAAATTGAATAAATTTTTCCATTTTACAACCTCGCTGGATCTGTGAAATGCCCGGCAATGGCAGCCGCGGCTGCCATTGCCGGAGAGACCAGGTGAGTTCGACCACCCTGCCCCTGCCTGCCTTCGAAGTTTCGATTAGACGTAGAGGCACAACGTTCACCTGGTTTCAGTTGATCCGAGTTCATTGCCAGACACATGGAGCATCCGGGATTGCGCCATTCAAAACCGGCATCAATAAAAACCTGATGCAAGCCTTCTGATTCTGCCTGGCGTTTAACCAGCCCAGAGCCCGGAACAACCAGCGCCTGTTTAATGGTATTGGAAACCTGCCGACCGCTGGCCACTTTCGCCGCTTCGCGCAAATCTTCGATTCGGCCATTGGTGCAGGATCCGATAAAAACCAGATCAAGGTCAATTTCCTGCATCGGTGTACCCGCTTCCAATCCCATATAGGCAAGTGCGTTTTCAATTCCTTCTCGTTTAACCGGGTCAGCCTCATCATCGGGGTTTGGTACGACACCATCGATACTTACCACCATTTCCGGGGAAGTACCCCATGTTACCTGAGGGATGATACTGCCGCCGTCGATGACAATCTCGGAATCAAAAATCGCGTCCTCGTCGCTGTGCAGTGTTTTCCACGACTCCGCCGCCAGATTCCACATTTCGCCTTTTGGAGAATACGGCCGTCCTTCGAAATAATCGACAGTGGTATCGTCCACCGCAATCATCCCGGCGCGCGCACCCGCTTCAATGGTCATGTTACAAACCGTCATTCTGCCTTCCATTGACAGCGCTTCAACCACCGGTCCTGCGAACTCAATAGCGTAACCCGTACCGCCGGCAGTGCCGATCTCTCCAATGATTCGTAACACCAGGTCTTTCGCAGTAACCCCAGGGGAAAGTTCACCATCCACCCAGATTCTCATATTCTTTGATTTTTGCGAGATAAGGCACTGCGTCGCCATTACATGCTCAACTTCAGATGTTCCGATACCGAAAGCCAGAGCACCAAAAGCGCCGTGGGTTGACGTATGGGAATCACCGCAAACGATGGTCATTCCGGGAAGGGTCGCACCCTGTTCCGGGCCAATAACATGGACGATCCCCTGTCTCGGATCCGACATACTGAATTCGGTTATCCCAAAGTGATTGCAGTTCTGATCAAGTGTCTGTATTTGAAGCCGGGAGACGGGATCGTCAACCTCGGAGCTGTCCACAGTAGTGGGCACATTGTGATCGGGAACGGCGAGCATTGAAGCGGATTTCCAGGGTTTTCTACCCGAGATATGCAAGCCTTCAAAAGCCTGGGGCGATGTCACTTCATGCACAAGGTGGCGGTCAATATAGATCAGCGATGTGCCATTCGGATCTTGCTCAACGAGATGCTGGTTCCACAGCTTATCGTACAGTGTTTGGGCGCTCATAACATTTCCAGCTAAAATTAGGGGAACGGATTATTTTATCATAATATCAATTCTTTCAAGCGCAGCGGTGTTCCCCAATCCCCAGATAGAAATCTCTTAAACGCAGGAAGCCTTGGCTGTATAATGGTTTGCTCTTAAACCCACCATCACCCAATGGGTGCACAGCTCAAGGCTGATGACTATTCTACCCTACAAACTCGATACAACGAACGATTTACTCACCTCTCGTGCCGGTTTATTGGCGATTGCTCAACTAATGGACTCCCTGAACCTGTCTGAGCGAATCGACAAGCACTTCCCCCAGCCTAAAAGCAATCGTGGGTATAAGCCCTCGGAGTTCATCAAGCCCCTCATCCTGATGCAGCATGAAGGCAGTTTTCACCTGGATGAGGTTCGCAACCTTCAGGATGATGAAGCACTGCGCACCGTGCTGGATCTCAAGAAACTTCCCCAGGCGACCACGATTGGAGATTGGCTCAGGCGAATGGGAAGCCAGCCGCAAATCCAGGCTGCCTGGGTAAAGGTGAATAAAGCCTTATTGAAGGTAGCCTTGCATCGCTGTAAGGAAGTCACACTGGACATTGATGCCACTGAAATTGTTGCCCATAAAGCGGGTGCACGGTGGACTTACAACAAGAACAAGGGTTTTATGCCGATGGTCGGGCATATTGCGGAAACCGGGCAGATCGTGGCCGTGGATTTCCGTCACGGCAATGTGCCGCCAGCGAAAGATAATAAGCCGTTTATCCAGCAATGCCAGCAGTCGCTCCCGGAAGACTGTACCGTGAAGGCGTTGCGTATTGATGCCGCCGGCTACCAAACAAAAGTCATTGAGTATTGTGATAAGCAGGGTATCGAGTATGCCATTCGCGCCAAGACCAGCGCCGCACTGCGCGCGCAGATAGCAGCGGCAAGCGCTTCGGACTGGCAGCCTTTGCTGGATAAAAAAGACAAAGCGGTCAATGGTCAGGATACCTACCGCACCAGTTTCTGCATCGGTGAGTATGAAAAACCCTTCACCCTTATCATTCAGAGAACAGCCGTTACCGGCCAGGCGAGTCTGGATTTAGATTCATCAGATAACTCAGAAAACAGTTCAGAGGAAATAAACTCAGGTGCTTATATTTATCGTGCGATTGCCACTAATCGGGATAGCCTTAGCGATAGCGAGATTGTCCACTGGTACAACCAGCGTGGCGAGGACAGCGAGAACCGAATCAAGGAACTGAAACGAGATTTTGGTGGCGACACCCTGCCGTGTTCAGATTTTGCTGCCAATGTGCTGTACTTTTTAATCTCCGCACTCTCCTGCAATCTATGTGCCCTCATGCGTCAGTTGCTGCCGGGGGAGTTGTCCCAGCATCGTGCGATAACACTGCGCTGGCGGCTGTACGCCATCGCGGCAAAAGTGGTCAGGACGGGACGTCAACTCTTGGTAAAAATGCGGGAAAACCACCGACTACTACTGGAACGAGTGCTGCTGGCACTGAAGGAGTTTGAAGCGCCGCCCATTTAACCCGACATAGAACAAGAATAACGGCTTCTGCAGGACAGGTGCGTCAAAAATAGCCGATTTAGCACTGATAATGCACCGAACAGCGGTTTTTGAGTAAACCTCTCGGCACTAGCTACCATAATTTGCTGTAATGGCCAGCCACAAGGCTTGAAAGAGGGATTCACCGAGCCTTGAAGCGCTGATGCTACTCTATCTGGGGATTTGGGGTGTTTGCTTTTTTGTCATGGATAACGCATATTTTTCCGCAAATTCTGATGAATGACCCATTTTGGAAAACCCACAACAATGAACAAATCTAACCCTGATTCGTCCACTCAAGACTTCCCTGCTGAAACTCGCCAGACCGATTTTGAAAAAATTCTCGATCGAAGGATTTCAAGACGCGATTTTTTTCAACAGACGGGAATCGGCTTGGGTATGACATTTTTTGGCGGCAGCGCTCTGTCTTCCTGTACTCCTGGAAAACACCATGCGATGGATTTCGCTCCGGTAAATGCGAATACAGATGACACCATCACTATACCCGAAGGATATCATTGGCACATCGTTACTCGGTGGGGCGATGGATTGTGGTCGAACAGCATTCCATTCGACGAGTTAACCTGCGGCACTGGAGAAAGTCAGGAACTGTCGATGGGAGACAACAATGACGGTATGGAATTGTTCAATTATAAGAATCGCACAATACTGGTCGTTAATAACGAATACTCAAACAATAAAATTGCTTTCTCACACCGTGCTACCCAATCTCCCGAAACGGCAGACGACATTCGAAAAAGCAAAGCAGCCCACGGAGTGACAATATGTGAAATCGGCCAAACCAACGGTCAATGGAACATAATCGACGATTCGGCATTCAATCGAAAAATTACAGCCGACACCGAAATGGAAATCACCGGACCAGCCAGAGGGCATAAAAAACTCAAAACAGAATCGGATCCGACGGGGACAAAGTCGTTGGGCACCTGGGCAAATTGCGGTGCAGGCAGAACTCCCTGGGGAACCTATCTGGCCTGCGAGGAAAACTTTCAGGGTTATTTTTCGAGCACCGACAAAAACATCGAGATTAAAAAATCGCACAAACGCTACGGCGTAGCGGAAAAGGACTGGGGGCATAACTGGAAAAATAGTGACAATCGATTTGATATAGCGAAGTCACCCAATGAACCAAACCGCTGCGGATATGTTGTAGAAATTGATCCTTATCATCCTGAGTCAATCCCTAAAAAGAGAACGGCGCTCGGCCGATTCAGCCACGAGAACGCAGAACTGGTGATCTCTTCCAGTGGCCATGTCGTTGTCTATTCTGGGGATGATGCCAGAGGAGAATTCCTTTATAAATTTGTTAGCAGGGAAAAATATGATGAAAACAGTCCGGATCCAAATTTGCTCGACGAAGGAACGTTGTTTGCAGCGCGTTTTAACGAAGATGGTAGCGGAGAGTGGCTCGAATTAACCCCGCAAAGTAGCGGCATGAAAAGTCAGGCAAAAATTTGCATCAATACCCGAAGCGCTGCTTCTCGGGTGGGCGCAACAACTATGGATCGTCCGGAGTGGGTGGCGGCCAATCCGGAAAACACAGAAGTTTACTGCTCACTGACAAAAAATAAAAATCGCGGGATAAAAGTCAATCTGGGCGGAGATGAAATGCCGGTACAGGGACCTAACCCACGTGCAGAGAATATTTACGGGCAAATTGTACGTTGGCATCCGAATGATGATGACCACGCGAAAACAACGTTCTCGTGGGATTTATTTGCGGTCGCTGGAAATCCGAAAATACATAGCGACGAAAAAGCCGGGTCAGAAAATATTAACAAACACAATATGTTTAACTCCCCGGACGGCTTAAAGTTTGATCAAAACGGGTTTCTGTGGATTCAAACTGATGGCAACACCAGCAATTCGGGAAATTTTGAAGGCATGGGAAATAATCAAATGCTGATTGCGAACCCGGACTCTGGAGAAATAAAGCGATTTATGGTGGCTCCAAACGGCTCTGAAATCACCGGAATTGCCTGGAGTCCTGACTTTACAACCGTGTTTGTCGGCATACAACACCCTGGAGCGAGTATTGAAAGCCATTTTCCTGATGGCGGTAATTCGGTTCCCCGATCATCTGTTATTGCAATCCAGCGTGAAGATGGTAAAGCTTTTAGCTGAGTGATTCTCTAAAAATAAATGGCGAGAAAACGACCATCAGGGATGCTTGCTATTTTGTGCGCGATCTCGTAAAGCATGATCCATTAACGTTAGTGCAAGCATTGCCTCGGCGATTGGCACAGCACGAATACCTACACAGGGGTCGTGCCTCCCCGTGGTAACCATCTCGATGGATTCATTATCAAGATCCACGGTTTCACCAGGAACCTGAATACTGGAAGTTGGCTTAAAGGCCACTTTAACTGTGACAGACTGACCGCTGGATATCCCCCCCAATACCCCGCCCGCATTATTCGATTTAAATCCGCCGGGATTAATTTCATCACGATGCTGCGATCCGGTTTGTGAAATAGAATCAAATCCGGCTCCGATCTCGACCCCTTTCGAGGCATTAATACTGAGCATGGCCTTGGCAATATCCGCATCCAGTCGATCAAATACCGGTTCACCCCAGCCAATCGGCATACCCGTTGCCTCAACATAAACCCCGGCTCCCACCGATTCTCCGGCTTTACGCGTACTCTTTATGAGCTGCTCCAGTTTTGCAACAGCATTGACATCTCCAACGAAAAAGGGATTTTGCTCCACTTCAGACCAGTCACAGCCAGCCATTTTGATGTCGCCTATTTGATAAACACATCCCCGAATAGCGACGCCATAACATTCCAGTAAATATTTTTTCGCAATACTGCCGGCGGCGACTCGCATGGTCGTTTCCCGTGCGGAAGATCTTCCGCCGCCGCGATAGTCACGCAATCCATACTTTTTCGTATAGGTATAATCTGCGTGCCCAGGTCGAAAACGATCCTTTATCTTGTCGTAGTCCCTCGATCGCTGATCCTCATTTCGGATTAATAGTCCGATGGGTGTACCCGTCGTTTTGCCTTCAAACACACCCGATAAAATTTCTACCTGATCACGCTCTTTGCGCTGAGTCGTATATTTTGAACTGCCGGGTTTTCGACGATCCAAATCAACCTGCAAGTCTTCCTCGCTTAACGCCATACCGGGTGGGCAGCCGTCGACAACACCGCCCAATGCCGGTCCGTGGCTCTCGCCAAAGGTCGTTAGGGTGAAAAGTTTACCGATTGAATTTCCAGACACGATACCTATCAGGGTTAAAATTTCGCGTATTGTACCTGATTAACTTATCCTGTTTTGCCGTAACTGCCCAGGTACCCTAAGGAATAATTCTCTTGGAATAATTCTCTTGCCTGAGGAATCCCGATGTGATTCATTAAGATTATGATTTTTTCAAACGCACCCAAAGGTTATGTTTCCGTTGAGGCTTATGAAGAGCTGAAGCAGAAGAATGCACAAACGATAGCCCTGCTTGTGGCTCGCATTGAAGACCTTGAGCGTCGCCTCAGCTTGAACAGCAGCAACAGTAGCAAGCCGCCTTCAAGCGACGGCCTAAAGAAGCCCAAGGCTGAACCCAGAACCAAAAGTCTGCGGAGAAAATCCGGTAAAAAGTCAGGCGGGCAGAAAGGCCACAAGGGAAGCACCCTGTGCCAAACGGCAGATCCCGATCATGTTGAAGATCACTTTCCTTCTGTCTGCGGGCAATGTGGCACACCGCTGTCGCCATCAATGGCAGAGGATTACGCCGCACGACAGGTGTTTGACCTGCCCGAGCCACAACCCCTGGTGACAACGGAACACAGGGCACATGTCTGCCTTTGCGGCCACTGTGGGGAAACAACCAGGGCGGCGTTTCCTCTGGAAGTAAAGGCACCCGTGCAGTACGGGCCACGCATCGCCGGAGTGGCAACATATCTCCAATGCGCCCATTTCCTGCCGGAAGACAGACTGGCGCAAATAATGGCCGATTTGTTCAATGCCCCTTTGGTTCCTGCCACTGTGGCCGCCATGAACCGCAAAGCATCAGAGCGGCTCAAGGGGGTTGCTTCTCACCTGCAGGATGTGATCGCCCAACAGGTCCACGTCAAACATCTTGACGAGACGGGTTTCCGGATTACGGGGTGCCTGCAATGGCTTCACGTTGCCTGTACACCGCTTCTGGCTTTCTACCGGGTCAGCAGCAAACGCGGTAATCTGTTATCCAATCTCACGGGCTGTATCGTGCATGATCATTGGCAGCCCTACTTCACGCTGGATGGTGTTACCCATGCGTTGTGCAATGCACACCATTTACGGGAACTGCAAGCGTTGGTCGAAATCGAACAGGAAGATTGGGCTGGTCAGATGCAAAGGCTACTGCGGCGTGCGCACCATGTCACACAGGCCGCGCGGGATAAGGGCGTGGCGGTTTCAACACCGCTTGTTGCGCTTATTAATCGGCGATACGACAGGATCATCACCGCTGCATTGGGTTTCCATGAGGAATTGCCTCCACTCGTGCCGCCAAAACCCGGAAGACGGGGGCGCAAGAAGCGACGGACAGGACATAATCTGGCTTTACGATTGCGCGATCACAAGGAAGGCACCCTGCGCTTTCTGACAGATCCCGACGTGCCCTTCACAAACAACGAAGCTGAACGCGACCTGCGGATGATGAAACTACGTCAGAAAATATCGGGAGGGTTCAGGTCTGAACAAGGGGCAGAGGATTTTGCCACCCTGCGCAGCGTCATCACAACGGCGAGAAAACAAGGATGGAACATCATCGAAACACTGATGATGCCTGCCGATCAGATTATTGCAAAACTGAAATACGCTTAAAAACAACCTGGGCAGTTACGTTTTGCCTACAGAGTCGATTGTATTAGCGCTTAATCAGTTCGGTAAACGAGAAAGTATTGGCATCATCACCTGATGCAGCGTGCTTGCAGCTTTCTCCTGTCCCGATACGCTTGACACAATATCCTGGCGAATCTCGATCAGTGCCATCTGCAGCTGATTTTCCTCGGCATGAATTACCTGGGCGTATCCCCGTGGATCATTGGCGTGGTAAGGCTGATTATCTCCCACATTTAATCCATCGATCTGTTCAAAGTTGGATATTATTTCTCTAGCCAACAACTCGTGTGCTTCATCCCAAAGCACACCATAGTGCCACGGACGATTTTGACCCGCCATCGAAGGCGTGAAACTATGTACGGACAAGATTATCGGTGATACATGATTCTTGCCAACCTCTTCAACGAGTTCCTCGTAAGCGCTGTGGTAGGGCAAAAATATCGCTTCAATGCGACTGAGTTTTTGTGCTTCGGTTAGCTTTTGATTACCCGGAATCGGGATATTGTCAGAGACATCTACAATCAGGCTCAAATCATCCGGATGACGGTTTAAATCCACTACCAGTCGAGAATAGTTTGCCGATATAAGCGGTGCATCAAACATTTGTGAAAGCGCCAGAGCGACTTGCCGGGCGCCGATATCGTAACCAATGTGCTTTTCCAGATCATCCCGGTTCAATCCCAGATTCATCAGCGCTTGGGGAACCCGGTTAGAAGCATGGTCACAGGCAATAATCAGCGGCGCGAGGCCGGTTCTGTTAACAATCTCAAACGGCGTAGGGTCAGTTGGACTGAGCACGGAATTTATCTCATGTTCGGTTAGAAAATCGGTAGAATCCCAGGCTGACTAATTTGTGAGGCCATCACGGGTTGCGCGATAATATTACAGACCTGGGTCTTTTGCTATTACTGGCTTTGATCTGGAGCACATCTTTTCTGCTAATCAAAATTGGCGTCGAATCAATAGCCCCCTTTACATTGACCGCGGGGCGATTATGTATTGCAGCGGCCATCTTCTGGGCATTTCTCCTTTACAAGGGCGAAGGTATACCCTTACATCGAAATGCCATCATGCTCTACGTCGTGGTTGGTGTCATGGGCAACAGTCTTCCATTTGTTCTCATTAGTTGGGGCGAAACCCAAATTAGCAGTTCGCTTACTGCGATTCTCATGGGCATTATGCCAATCAGTACTTTCGTCCTCGCGCATTGGTTTATTTCGAGCGAACCGATGACCAGAAGAAAGTTCGCCGGTGTTTGTTGCGGGTTTATCGGTTTGGTGGTGTTGGTCGGTTTGTCTTCTCTGCACCAGTTTGGCGGTCAATTGTCCGGCCAAATGAGTGTAATTGGCGGCGCACTGTGCTATTCAGTAGCAACCATTTACGTCCGTGCGCAGCCATCTTTTGAAGGCTACAAGATGGCAGCAGGCATGAATACCGTTGCCGCATTCATCAGTCTGGCGCTGGCTTTTTTAGTCGAGGATCCGTCAGCTCTCGAGCCCACAAATGAAGGAATTTGGGCGCTAATCATGTTGGCTATATTTCCAACCGCAATGGCCTCTTTGCTGTACTTCAGAATGATCAAAAACCTGGGGGCAACGACATTTGCTCAAATCAACTATATTATTCCGATACTTGGCGGGCTGTGGGGGGTTTTGCTACTGGGAGAAACACTGGCGTGGAATGTGTTTATTGCCATGGCGTTTGTGCTTTTCGGGATCTACCTTATCCAGTCAAAATCTGTCGGCTAACTTTTTGAATATACTGAGCGAGCTGACCAACCGCCGGTTCTGAAGATTCCTTGTCGTAATGTAACTCGACCGTAGCTCCGGATAGTTCAGGAAGCTGCGACGTTGAATTATGCGTCTGTAATTCGTTGGGAACGGTATTTTCCGCCAATACCGTCACCCCTAACCCAGCGGTAACTGCTGCGCATATTCCTCCGTAACTGGTTCCGGTATAAACAATTCTCCAGGGTATTGAGTTTGCGTCCAGGGTTTCCAGAATTCGATGTCTATAAACGCAACCGTGCGGAGCAACTACCAAAGGAACCTGCTCATAGTGGGATTTGAAATGAGTGCTGTCGGTAACCCAGACCAGTTTTTCATGCCAGCCTTCATCTGACGGAACAGAATTCAGTGCTTTGTGGATGGCCACAACCAAATCCAGTTCTCCCAAAGATTGCCGCTCCAGTAGATGACTGGATAGTTCGCTAATGACCTCCAGCTCAACACCGGGATATGCCTCTGCAAATCCAGTGAGGAACTCAGGGAGATAGGAAATGGCAAATTCATGCGGTATTCCTAATCTTACCTTTCCGGTCACTTCAGGTTTTGCAAGCCTTAGTAGCGCTTCATCATTCAACCGCAGAATTTTTTTCGCATACTGCAGCAGAATGTCGCCTTCTTCCGTGAGCTTGAAAGACCTGCCATCACGATACAATATCGGTTTACCCACGAGCTCCTCAAGCCGATTCATCTGCAAACTAATCGCCGGTTGAGAGCGGCCGAGTATTTTCCCGGCGTTGCTAAATCCGCCTTCCCTGATGATGGTAACGAATGTTCTAAGAAGATCCGTGGGCAGGTTTTTCACAGACTACGAAAATGTTTGAGAAAATTGAACGAGCTGTTCAAGTTTTTCGGAACCTTTACCGCCAGATAAAATCTCTTGGGCTAAAATCACACCCTCTTCAAGCGAGCTGGCCAAATCGCCTGCATAGATAGTGGCACCTGCGTTTAAGGCAATCATGTCTGATGCGGGTCCGGCTTTACCACTCAATGCAGATTGAATCATTGATAAACTTTCTGCCGCATCCGAAACAATAATTTCCGACAAATCTGAACGCGAAATACCGAATTGCTCCGGTTCAATCTGGTATTCAGTAATTGTGCCATCCTTCAATTCTGCAACATCGGTTGTCGAGGCAATTGAAATCTCATCCAAACCATCATCCGAACTCACCACCAATGTATGGACACTGCCAAGTTCAGCATACACTTCCGCCATTGGTCTGACCCAGCCTTTGCTAAATACACCAGCCAGTTGATATTTTGCACCAGCCGGATTAGTTACGGGGCCCAGCAGGTTAAAAAAACTGCGAATACCGATTTCTTTTCTGGGGCCGATGGCAAAGCGCATTGCAGAGTGATGCGACGGCGCAAACATGAAACCAATCCCGCACTGTTCCACACACTGGCCGACCTGCTCCGGCGAAATCCCGATATTGACACCGGCAGCCTCGAGAACGTCGGCGCTTCCAGAGTTTCCGGTGGCCGCTCGACTTCCGTGTTTTGCGATACTGGCTCCTGCCTCCGCCGCGACAAGGGCACTCGCTGTGGAGACGTTAAACAGCTTTGCACCATCACCGCCAGTACCAACACTATCTACAATCTTGTCTGCATTTATTTCTACTTTTGCCGACAATTCGCGCATGATTGTCGCTGCGCCAACGATCTCGTCAACGGTCTCGCCTTTGATCATCAATGCGGTGAGGAATGCGCCTATTTGAGCATCCGTTGCCTGACCGGACATGATCGAAGCCATCACTGACTGCATTTCTTCTCGACTAAGATTCTCACCTGATGCAAGCCGACGATTTGCGGATTGTAAATCCATACTATTCTCCAAATACAATTAAGGGATTAACCAGCGCTAAAAAACAGTGCTATTTATTCAATAAATAGTTTAACGATATATCCCTCTTAAGACAAATACCTAAACAACCGAAAAGATCAAATAAACGGCCACACCAACCAGAGTCAAGGAAAGCAATTTATGAAAATAGGCTTCTGAAATTCGATCAACCAAGCAGTAGCCAATGGCCATTCCGAGTAGCGTTACCGGTAACAAACAGGCCGAAAGAATCAGTACAGAATTCGGAAAGCCCTGGGAAACACCATGGATAAGTATCGCCACACCGTATGAAACCACAAATACACTGAAAATCAGGGAACGCGTCGTTTTTTTGCCCAACCCTAACACGCTTGCGTATACTGCCATGGCAGGACCCGCCATGGCAAGGGAGGTTACCATTGCACCAGAAACGACACCGCAAGCAATACCGTTAGACTGGGTTTCTTTTACCCCCGCACCCGTTGGGCCAGCAAAACGCGCAGAAATGATGGCTAGCAAAATGGCAATCCCGGCGCTGAGTTTAATCATTCCAGGTGTGGCGATCATGAATAAAAAATACCCCATCGGAAATCCGATGACAGAGCCGAAAACAATCGTTCTAAAGGTCTGCATGGGCGTTCCTCGCGAGGTGAAAAAGATCATCACCAACGCAATCGAAAAACTCAGGATCATGGCGGTTTGCACTGCGACACCGACATTGAGCACGAGTAAAAATACGGGTACGGTTATCAAGGCAAAACCGAAACCAATGGCAGTTTGTGCAATAGCCCCTATTAACGTTATTGCGGCCAATGTAATCCAATGGATGATACTGTATTCCACGTTAGTTACTCAGAGCCGAGAGTTGAAAAGAATTCAATAAAACAAAGTATCACTTTAAATATTTCAGCGGGTCCACCGGTTTTCCATCCTTTCGGATTTCAAAGTGCAGCTTCACGGATTCAGTTGCCGTATTGCCCATGGTTGCAATTTGCTGCCTTGCGTCGATTACCTGGCCTTCTTTAACTTCCAGTGTTTTATTATGCGCATAGGCGCTCAGGAATGATTCCGAGTGTTTCAGGATTATCAATTTCCCGTAACCGCGCAATCCTTCCCCGACATACACCACCTGGCCAGCTGCCGTGGCGTGTATTGGGCTTCCTCTTTCGCCGGCAATTTGAATACCGTTACTGCCGCTATCTGGTGAAAACTTCCCCACCAGATTTCCTTCCGCAGGCCAACTCCACTTACCCGGGTTTGATGAAAAAGAAACCGGCTTCACTGCCGCCTCGTTTTGCGTCGTTTTGCTGGGCTCAGGCGCAGGCGGGTTGTCAGGAAGTGATGTCGCAACAACGCTAGGATCTGGCTCAACACCTGACGACAATGCAGTGGTTTTCACCTCGGGTTTCTGCAAAAAAACAACCTGACCTGGAGACAGATTATACGGCGGCTTTAACTCGGTCCATTCAGCAATATCGGTGTAGTCGACACCGAATGCCCAGGCGATGTTGTAGATCGAATCTGCGGATTTGACCTGGTAGGCTTCAGGGATGACCCGATCAGGAGATTTGTTAATAATGGGCACCGGTTGTGCCGATCCACAGGCTACGATGAAAACGACAACCGCTGCCACCAACGCGAGCTTCAGTATTTCCTGCGCCGTTAATTTCATATTACTTTCACCACCATAAACCCAGCTATCGCAACCAGCAGGATCCCCCAACCTATCCATTCCATCCATTTATCCAGAACAGGTTCAATTTTTTCTCCTCCCCATTTTATTAAGGCGGCAACAAGAAAGAACTGCGAGGCCCGCCCAACAACAGATGCCAGAATAAATGGAACCAGTGCTAAACCGAGCAGTCCGGATGTGATGGTAAACAGCTTGTACGGAATCGGTGTCACACCTGCTAACAATACTAACCAGATACCGTATTCCCCAAACCAGGTTTTCATCTCAATAAATTTATCCTGCAGATGATAAAACTCAAGAATATGTTGACCTATCTGGTCAAACAGGAAATAGCCAATCAGGTATCCAAATACTCCGCCCAATACGGAAGTAATGGTGGTCCACAACGCCAGTTGCCACGCACGATCCCGGTGCGCCATCACCATGGGGGCAAGCATCAGCGCTGTGGGTATCGGAAAAAATGAAGACTCGACGAAGCTCACTCCGCCGAGGTATCGCTCCGCGTGGGGGTGGACCGCCCAGGTCATGACTTTGTCGTATAACGGTTTGAAAATTTTCACTTTACACTTTGCCTTTTAGCATTGGTACAAATCTCACTGCTTCTCTTTGCTGTTCATCAAATCCCCACGGGGTTCGCGATACGATTCGAAGACGCTGATTTTCACCGCCAACAGGGATAATCAATTTCCCCCCTATGGACAACTGGTCTAGCAACGCCTGAGGAATCGTTTCCGGAGCAGCCGTAACCATTATGCCATCAAAAGGCTGGTTGCTTGGCCAGCCCAAAAACCCGTCACCGTTTAAGTAGCTGATGTTGCGGTAACCCAATTCAGGCAACCGCTGTTTCGCTTCGGCTTGCAATGTCGCAATACGTTCAATTGAAAACACCCAGGATACGAGTTGAGACAGTATCGCTGTCTGATATCCACAGCCGGTACCCACTTCAAGAACGCGTTTTACCGGTGTTGAATTATCCAGCACCAACTCTGTCATCAATGCAACTATAAAAGGATGGGAAATGGTTTGATTTTGACCGATCGGTAATGCGGTATCTTCATACGCCTTATGTGCCAGCGCTTCGTCAATAAACAAATGCCGAGGCGTATCCAATATCGCCTGCAGCACTTTGTCGCTGGAAATTCCCTGGCTTCTCAGCCGCTCAATCAAACGTTTACGCGTTCGCAGCGAGGTCATTCCAATTCCCTGACGTTGTTTAATTCCCGCGTTCATTGTTAACAAATCAGATATGAGAATTTAAAATTTCGCAATGGCTTCTGACCAACTGCGTAGCCCGTCTATATTGTGATAATCAGTCATGTCGGTGGTAATCGGGGTAATAGAAACCCTGTTGTTTGAAACTGCGTGAAAATCCGTACCTCGACCAGTATCATCCTCTTGACCCGGCAATCCTATACGATAATAACCAATTGCTGCTGTTTTTTCCTCTACTATAATGGGCTGCGATGAGGTGCGTGTACCACAGCGGGTAACTTCAAACCCCTGAATTTCATTGTAAGGGATATCGGGAACATTGACATTCAACAGCATCGCTCCGTTCAGCGGAGTTGTTTCGAGGGTATACAGAATTCTTCGCACGACCTTTACTGCCGTATCAAAATGCAAAAGGCGGTATCCCTCCAATGAGACCGCAATGCACGGCAGCGGTAAAAACCGCCCTTCCAGTGCTGCCGCAACCGTACCGGAATATACTGGATCATCTCCCATATTCTCTCCGTTATTGATACCCGAAATAACGACATCGGCCTGAAAATCCAGCATGCCATTTACCGCCAGATGCACACAATCGGCAGGGGTTCCATCAACAGCATATAGTTTCTCCTGAACCTGCTCGACCTTTATCGTTTTACGCAAACTCAGCGCGTTACTATTACCGCTGCAGTTGTCTCGAGGTGCAACGGCAATAATCTCCGCTAAATCCTGCAGTCCATCAATCAGGTACTTCAACCCCGGGGCCTGATAACCGTCATCGTTACTTAGCAGGATATTCACTGAATTATCGCTCGTCCTCCGCGCATCATTACACTACAGTTTTCTGGGAAATTTGCATGCCGATTTATACCCGTTTCACGTTCTAATGTCACACCAAATATTGTCTAGAAAATAAAAACTTTCACCAGCCTTTGATCCGCCGAACCGGTTTAATTGGTATGATTTCCTCTTTCTATATCGCATACATTGTCTGTCGTTGTATGGTATCTCCTCACCTCACGCCTACCAGCGTTGTTGATGCAAAAGACGCAACCGCCAAGGAAATCGTGCGCAACCTGGCACCGATTATCGGCTTAATATCGGTCGTGCCTGGCTCAATATATAGCGGCTGGGCAACCCCGTCCGAAGCCACTGCGATTGGTGTTTTTGCCGCCCTGACCTTCGCCTTGTTCAGCGGTCAGCTCAGTCGTAAGATGCTCTCGGTATCATGGGTTCGATCCGATCTGGTATGGAATTTTCCTCGTTATAATGATTGAGCTTGGACAAATGACCCCGCCTGTCGACTTTAACCTCTTTGTCATTCAGAGCTTTTCTGGGGTACCAATCCGCAAAGTCGCCTCGCACCCTTTCAGAGTGATCAGCATATATGAATATATTGTTTAACTGGACTCCCGACGTTCAGCAATTGACAGTGTTTTCTGGATATCAAGTGTAGTACACTACTCGCCATGAACATGGTTGCCTTTGATACCCTCGCCTATTCCAAACGCTTGCAGGAAGCAGGTGTCCCATCTGCCCAGGCGGAAGCCCATGCTATTGCACAGGCTGATTTTTTGACTCATTACTTGCTAAGCGAGGTCGCCACCAAAACCGACCTTGCAGAGGTAAAAACCGAACTGAAAACTGATATCGCAGAGGTAAAAGCCGAGATCGCAGAGGTAAAAACCGAGATCGCAGAGGTAAAAGCCGAACTGAAAACCGAGATCGCCGAGCTAAAAGCCGAACTGAAAACCGAGATCGCAGGAATAAAAACCGATATGGCGGAGATGGAAACCAGACTCACCATGCGGATGTTATTTATGGTGGGCATCCTGGCGACCTTGATGACTGTTTTCAAATTTATCGGGTGATTCACCAGGTATCCCACCAATAGAGCCTGCAAGAAACCCATTTTCGTCATTCCTGCGCAATAGACTGTGCAACAGCGGATGAGCAACCCCGTCCGAGGCCGCTGCGATTGGTGTTTTTGTCGCCCTGACCTTCGCCTTGTTCAGCGGTCAGCTCAGCCGTAAAATGCTCTCGGTATCATGGGTTCGATCCGATCTGGTATGGAATTTTCCTCGTTATAATGATTGAGCTTGGACAAATGACCCCGCCTGTCGACTTTAACCTCTTTGTCATTCAGGGCTTTTCTGGGGTACCAATCCGCAAAGTCGCCTCGCACCCTTTCAGAGTGATCAGCATATATGAATATATTGTTTAACTGGACTCCCGCCGTTCAGCAATTGACAGTGTTTTCTGGATGTCAAGTGTAGTACACTACTCGTCATGAGCATGGTTGCCTTTGATACCCTCGCCTATTCCAAACGCTTGCAGGAAGCAGGTGTCCCATCTGCTCAGGCGGAAGCCCATGCTATTGCACAGGCTGATTTTTTGACTCATTACTTGCTAAGCGAGGTCGCCACCAAAACCGACCTTGCAGAGGTAAAAACCGAGCTAAAAACCGAGATCGCAGGAATAAAAGCCGATATGGCGGAGATGGAAACCAGACTCACCATGCGGATGTTATTTATGGTGGGCATCTTGGCGACCTTGATGACTGTTTTCAAATTTATCGGGTGATTCACCATGTATCCCACCAATAGAGCCTACAAGAAACCCATTTTCGTCATTCCTGCGCAATAGACTGTGCAACAGCGGCTGGGCAACCCCGTCCGAAGCCGCTACGATTGGTGTTTTTGCCGCCCTGACCTTCGCCTTGTTCAGCGGTCAGCTCAACCGTAAAATGCTCTCGGTATCAATGATCAACGCGCTCAAAACCTCGCGTATGGTTTGTCGCATCCTGATATGCGCGGCGTTTCTGTCTTCTGCGGTTGTGGTCGCCTCGCACCCTTTCAGAGTGATCAGCATATATGAATATATTGTTTAACTGGACTCCCGCCGTTCAGCAATTGACAGTGTTTTCTGGATATCAAGTGTAGTACACTACTCGCCATGAACATGGTTGCCTTTGATACCCTCGCCTATTCCAAACGCTTGCAGGAAGCAGGTGTCCCGTCTGCCCAGGCGGAAGCCCATGCTATTGCACAGGCTGATTTTTTGACTCATTACTTGCTAAGCGAGGTCGCCACCAAAACCGACCTTGCAGAGGTAAAAACCGAACTGAAAACTGATATCGCAGAGGTAAAAGCCGAGATCGCAGAGGTAAAAGCCGAACTGAAAACCGAGATCGCCGAGCTAAAAACCGAGCTAAAAACCGAGATCGCAGGAATAAAAACCGATATGGCGGAGATGGAAACCAGGCTCACCATGCGGATGTTATTTATGGTGGGCATCCTGGCGACCTTGATGACTGTTTTCAAATTTATCGGGTGATTCACCATGTATCCCACCAATAGAGCCTGCAAGAAACCCATTTCCGTCATTCCTGCGCAATAGATTGTGCAACAGCGGCTGGGCAACCCCGTCCGAAGCCGCTGCGATTGGTGTTTTTGCCGCCCTGACCTTCGCCTTGTTCAGCGGTCAGCTCAGCCGTAAAATGCTCTCGGTATCATGGGTTCGATCCGATCTGGTATGGAATTTTCCTCGTTATGAATGATTGAGCTTGGACAAATGACCCCGCCTGTCGACTTTAACCTCTTTGTCATTCAGGGCTTTTCTGGGGTACCAATCCGCAAGGTCGCCTCGCACCCTTTCAGAGTGATCAGCATATATGAATATATTGTTTAACTGGACTCCCGCCGTTCAGCAATTGACAGTGTTTTCTGGATATCAAGTGTAGTACACTGCTCGCCATGAACATGGTTGCCTTTGACACACTCGCCTATTCCAAACGCTTGCAGGAAGCAGGTGTCCCATCTGCTCAGGCGGAAGCCCATGCTATTGCACAGGCTGATTTTTTGACTCATTACTTGCTAAGCGAGGTCGCCACCAAAACCGACCTTGCAGAGGTAAAAACCGAGCTAAAAACTGATATCGCAGAGGTAAAAACCGAGATCGCCGAGCTAAAAACCGAGCTAAAAACTGATATCGCAGGAATAAAAACCGATATGGCGGAGATGGAAACCAGACTCACCATGCGGATGTTATTTATGGTGGGCATCTTGGCGACCTTGATGACTGTTTTCAAATTTATCGGGTGATTCACCATGTATCCCACCAATAGGGCCTGCAAGAAACTCATTTTCGTCATTCCTGCGCAATAGATTGTGCAACAGCGGCTGGGCAACCCCGTCCGAGGCCGCTGCGATTGGTGTTTTTGCCGCCCTGACCTTCGCCTTGTCAGCGGTCAGCTCAACCGTAAAATGCTCTCGGTATCAATGATCAACGCGCTCAAAACCTCGTGTATGGTTTGTCGCATCCTGATATGCGCGGCGTTTCTGTCTTCCGCAGTTGGCTATATGCCTATTCCTCGCAATATGTTGTTTAACTGGATTTCCGCCGTTCAGCAAGTATAACTTGTCCCTTAAAACTGGCGTACGAAGCGCAAATCAAAGCGGGTACGTTGATAAATATGGCGGGGAGAATTGGATTGTTGGCGCTCTTGGGTAACAATGAATTGCGGACTAAAACCGAATAAAGTGAAGCCGCGATTGAGCAGGAATAAGCGCGCAACACGCTTGCGATCCCGCTGGCGTTGAAGCTGGCTTTGCGGTTTTGCCGTGCCCTGCACATGGCTACCGTGTCGGGTTTTCGACCATGCAAGGCTGCTGCCCACGGTCCAGCCACGCGAGAAAATTCGGTTTAACCCAAGATTAAAACTGCGACTCCGACTACCGCTCTTTGGGCGTTTCGGTTGTGGGCGGTTATGCGACAATCCAATGCCGGCACTGCCTTGCAGCAAGGGCGAGAACAGATATGTGGTGTTGAGCGAATAGCCGACATCAATGCTGTCTGAACCACCGATTAGAGCGGTTCTTTTCCACGAGGTATTCGCACTGAGTCCAAGCCGCTTGCTCAACTGATGGCGGGCGTTAAGACGCACGCCATAATCGGTGCTGTTGCGCTTGCTGGCACGCCATTGTTGACCAAGTGTTACTTGCAAACTACTCTCGCTACGCCGTGACAACAACCAACGCGGGCCGGTGCGTAAAGATAGCCGACTCTGGTGAGGGTCATTGCTGAGGTATTTATAGTGGGTTGCGTCCACCCCAAAACGCCAGCGTAAATGTTCCCCGAGCGGTTGTTGATATTCCCGACCAGCGGCAAAAACAATAACATTGCCCGAGCGTGGACGGGAGTTTTCATTCAGCGTAAAAGGCAACCCGAACAGATAAACCACTTCGGTTTCGGTACCGCTGTTGAGGTTGTTATTTTGTTCAATATTGAATGAAAAATACCCACTCCAGCGGCGACGGGCACGAATAACATGCAGGAAACGGCGGATATTGGCGAGCATTGGCGCGGGTGGGTCGCCGGCGATGACACGGTCAAAATGGGTTTTCGATAAATCATCATCGCCCTTGAGAAAGAAGGCGCGTGCCAGCTCCAGACGCACCCGCGTCAACTGTGGATGATCGATTAAAATAGCGCGCAGGGCGGCGATGGCTTCATCCAATAAGTCGGTTTTCGCTGGGTTATCGCTTTGATTGGCGAGCGCGATAGCAGACAAGCCAACGAGGAAACGAATATCGGTAATATCGGCGCGCTTATCCGCAGACTGAGCGGCGAGCAAGGGTCGTAGCACTGTCAATGCCGCCTGATGCTGTTCATTGCCAATCAGCGTCCGTGCCTGATTAACCAGCGGGTCTTGCGACAAATGCGCTCGCTCGGATGAACTGGTGCGTTCCAACAATTGGGCAGATGCTGGCGCACAAAGCACCATCAACAATACTAGCAACAAACGCATCGTGCGAATCATAACAGGCAGCCGCCAACAAAGAGGGGAAGCGACTGCCTGATTATTTACTGCGGGTATGGATTACTGTTCTTCGTTTTTATAAGCATTGAAAGTACCGATGAAACGTAACTGCCCAGGTACCCTAAGGAATAATTCTCTTGCCTGAGGAATCCCGATGTGATTCATTAAGATTATGATTTTTTCAAACGCACCCAAAGGTTATGTTTCCGTTGAGGCTTATGAAGAGCTGAAGCAGAAGAATGCCCGGCTTGAACAAACGATAGCCCTGCTTGTGGCTCGCATTGAATATCTGGAACGTCGCCTCAGCTTGAACAGCAGCAACAGTAGCAAGCCGCCTTCAAGCGACGGCCTAAAGAAGCCCAAGGCTGAACCCAGAACCAAAAGTCTGCGGAGAAAATCCGGTAAAAAGTCAGGCGGGCAGAAAGGCCACAAGGGAAGCACCCTGTGCCAAACGGCAGATCCCGATCATGTTGAAGATCACTTTCCTTCTGTCTGCGGGCAATGTGGCACACCGCTGTCGCCATCAATGGCAGAGGATTACGCCGCACGACAGGTGTTTGACCTGCCCGAGCCACAGCCTCTGGTGACAACGGAACACAGGGCACATGTCTGCCTTTGCGGCCACTGTGGGGAAACAACCAAGGCGGCGTTTCCTCTGGAAGTAAAGGCACCCGTGCAGTACGGGCCACGCATTGCCGGAGTGGCAACATATCTCCAATGCGCCCATTTCCTGCCGGAAGACAGACTGGCGCAAATAATGGCCGATTTGTTCAATGCCCCTTTGGTTCCTGCCACTGTGGCCGCCATGAACCGCAAAGCATCAGAGCGGCTCAAGGGGGTTGCTTCTCACCTGCAGGATGTGATCGCCCAACAGGTCCACGTCAAACATCTTGACGAGACGGGTTTCCGGATTACGGGGTGCCTGCAATGGCTTCACGTTGCCTGTACACCGCTTCTGGCTTTCTACCGGGTCAGCAGCAAACGCGGTAATCTGTTATCCAATCTCACGGGCTGTATCGTGCATGATCATTGGCAGCCCTACTTCACGCTGGATGGTGTTACCCATGCGTTGTGCAATGCACACCATTTACGGGAACTGCAAGCGTTGGTCGAAATCGAACAGGAAGATTGGGCTGGTCAGATGCAAAGGCTACTGCGGCGTGCGCACCATGTCACACAGGCCGCGCGGGATAAGGGCGTGGCGGTTTCAACACCGCTTGTTGCGCTTATCAATCGGCGATACGACAGGATCATCACCGCAGCATTGGATTTCCATGAGGAATTGCCTCCACTCGTGCCGCCAAAACCCGGAAGACGGGGGCGCAAGAAGCGACGGACAGGACATAATCTGGCTTTACGATTGCGCGATCACAAGGAAGGCACCCTGCGCTTTCTGACAGATCCCGACGTGCCCTTCACAAACAACGAAGCTGAACGCGACCTGCGGATGATGAAACTACGTCAGAAAATATCGGGCGGGTTCAGGTCTGAACAAGGGGCAGAGGATTTTGCCACCCTGCGCAGCGTCATCACAACGGCGAGAAAACAAGGATGGAACATCATCGAAACACGGATGATGCCTGCCGATCAGATTATCGCAACACTGAAATACGCTTAAAAACAACCTAGGCAGTTACGATGAAACTTGCTTTGTAGTTTTCGTTATTGGGGTTATCCGCTGTACTGGCACCAAAAGTTCCACCGATGTAACCGGCCGCAGCGCCGTAGAATTGACCACCCCATTTACCTTCGTAAGTATAGGTATTGATTCCGTCTGGTTTCAGTGCTACGGCAGACGTATCTCCTGTGAAAAACCCACCTGCCGCCTTGGAAATATCGGAACTCGCCAAAGTCAAATGATTTGGAATACGCGCATTTTGAGCCGCTTCTACTGTAATATTTTCTATCCTACCACTGATCATGGGTGTGTCGCCGAAAGTGGCATCAAGGGTAACATCTGCGTCAAAATTACCCGCCCTGCGATCAGTAACCGAGGCACCACTCTCTGTTCTTACCTCCTCTTCTAAATACAGCCCCGCCCCTTTTCCACGATAACTCGCACTGCTGGCTGTTGTCAGGTAACTAGCGGGTGTGAGTTCAGCATCGGGAGCGTCGGCAAAGGCACCGATTTCCAATCCACTCAAATCATCGCCATCGGGCACGAACAGCCAAGTTCCACTGACCAAATAGTCGGTATCAGAAACTGTTTCAGTCCTTTCGCCGGGGGTGAAATTAATATCTCCAGCATTCAGATGCACAACACCGGGTATAGCAGTAGCATCAGCAATCACCTGCGCTTGCAGACGGAGTGCACAGCTGTATGGAGTATCGTCTCCTAGACTGATTTGACCAATTTGACTAGCAGGACAAGTGAATTTGCCCCGAACACCATTTAATGTTCCGACTAAAACTTCATCTAATAAGAACTTGTTCAGTTGGGGACCATTAAAACCAACGTGCCCTTGCAATGTATCAGCCACGCCAAGTTGTCCGGTTCGTATATTGAATTCCCTCATATTTCTAAGAGCAGGAGCCAAAACGATTTCGTCGCTAGTTACTATGCGCCTAGTGTTTCCTGCTGGAATTTGTCGTGTCGTGGGCGGCATCTTATCGGTAGTGGCACGCACCCATAAAGTCCCCTCGTCAGACGTTTGCTTTAGTTCATGTGTGCGGTATTCGGGGATACCCATTCCTAGCGGAGTCTGACCGGTACTCGTGATTTGAAAATCATTCTCGCCTGACCGACTGAGACCCGTAAACGAAAAGGTTAAACGGTTGTCCGCATAAGACGCATCAGCCTGCACGCTACGCACGGAAGGTACACTACCACCGTCTGCAACTTGGGTGACACTGCCTTCGATTGGAGTCGCCCTTGCAGCTTTTTGGGCTATGCCAACTGCCGCCTCGTGTCTGGTCGAATCTTGTAACTGCGCTACAATCGCATTACCGAGTTCAGTAGCGGAAGATCCACCACTGCCAGAAGCACCACTACCACCACCGCAGGCAGTTAGCATGGCAGAAGTCGCCAATAGCAGGGCGAGAAGCCCGCTGAGTTTTAGTTTACTGGTTGATGAAGTTCGGGGGGGGGGGGGGGGGGGGTAACTAATTGATTTCATTGGTATAATTCTCATAAATTTTGTTGCACTATTATAAACTCATATAAAGTGGTAATCACGACATCGATATTACGTTGCAACAACTAATCACTCATAATATAAGCAAGTGACTAAAATTTGCCATATTTCCCCGTCAAGTGCAAGAAAAATCGATGTTATGTGTTAGCCCAAACCGGGCGCATACAATGCCAAAAGCGGGTTAAGCGAGTCGTTTTAAATCCGCAAGTCGTTGAATTTTGTGGTGAGCATATTGCGGCCAGGGAAATCGCCCTTCAGAATCAAAATGTACCGTGTTGATGCCGGCGTCGAACCCGGCCTGAATATCATATAAATAATCCCCAACAATGACCGACTGATTCGCATCAGCACCCCACATCGACAACAAATGTAAAACCCCATCGGGCAGCGGCTTGGGTGCACAGGTTTCCCTTCCGATCAAGGTATCGTTGGTAAAGTAATGGCCAAGCCCGGCCGCCTGAAGCGTCGCACGAGCAATTTCTTCTCCGTTTCTGGTCAGGATCGCCAGATTTTTACCAAGGCGGTGCAAATGATCCAGCACTTCAACAGCATCCGGCTGCGGTTCTGCCTGATACGCCAGCTCCATTTCAAGATCGTGCAGTTTCTTTGAAACAGCTGCCGCTTCATCAGGCGGCATTTGATCTATTGCTTCGAGGATAGGCGTTCCGGAGGGAATACCCAGCGTTTCCCGAATCTGTTCAAAGTCATGAACCGGAATAGTGAGCGTCCCGTCCATATCGAAAATCCAGTACTGGCAATTCTTTAAAGGCATAATGGTTAAAATATTGTAAAGCCAGAAAGAAATTCTTTTTGCCTGGTGGATAACGGCTTCAACCAGCTACGCCTCTAACGGAAAATTAATAATCTACCAATACTGCAGCGCAGAACGATAAATACTCTTCATATCATCCAGATTAGCCACTCGAGGCGCATTTTCTATGGCTCTTTTTTGACGTATTGATGATTCTGCCAGACTATCGACATCACCTTCACCAAACCCGACACCGCCAATCCCATTCGGAACACCCGTGGCTTTCATCAACTGAATAATTTCTTCTGCAACGACTTCTCCTGCTTCATTGTCAGCCACATCCAGGTCTTTCGCACCTAAAAAGCCGGCGGCCTGTAAATGGCGATCTGGCTGAGCATCGGCCAGGTAACGAAATATGGAAGGTGCGCTCACTGCTACACTAATACCGTGAGGTATAAACGGAGAAGCCACCTGGTATCCTTCCGTGGTGATATCTTTCATTAAATGCGTAACACCATAGGACATCGCGTGGGGCAAATGTGTTCCGCAATTCCCAAATGCCATGCCAGCCAAAGAAGCACCAAACATCAAGGCGTCACGGGCCTCTGAATCTGATGCATCAGTAACCCCCCGCACCAAAAATTGACCGACAATTTCCAGTGCTCGCCTGGCAGCCATATCGCTCCACGGATTTGCACCTTGTAACATAGTCCGCGCCAGCGGATCATCCATTTTCTGCCAATGGGTGTACGCTTTCGCGGTATAGCATTCAATGGCATGGCAAAGTAGATCAAATCCAGTAGATGCAACAGCATTAGCAGGTAGCGTGTCACATACTGAAGGATCAACCAGCGCTTCTTGCGGCAGCAAATGCGGACTCCCAATCACAAATTTGGTGTTCAAACTATTTACCCGGATGACAGAAACGGATGTGCATTCCGAACCGGTTCCTGATGTGGTTGGACACGCTAAATGAGGTGATATCGGTCCTGGAATGGGTTTTCCAGGCCCTGCTGGGGGACCAAAATATGCGGTGATGTCATCTCGGTAGCGGCTATAAACCAGCGCCGCTTTAGCGCTATCAATCACTGAACCGCCACCTACGGATACGACCCCATCAAATTTCCCCTGCTGCAGAAATTTTGCAGCCATACCAACGGTGTCATCATCCGGTTCAATTCTGATATCTGAAAACAGGTCTACGCTAATGCCTTGATCTAATAACGACCGCTTGACAGTATCGACATAGGGGCCATGCAGGAGCATTGGGTCCGTGAACAACGCCACGCTGTGCATTCCCATACCAAGTGCTCGTGCTCCTGCTTCGTTGAGACTACCGCGACCAAAAGTGTATTTTGGCATTGCGACGGTGAAGGTTTGTGCGCCACCGCTTACTTCATCATAGAACTGACAACTCATATCGCTATTTCGCTGAATGAATGATTCACGAATTGTACCAGCCTGACCTCCTAAACCGGATAAATCGAGGAAATATTTCTGAACGATTTCAGGCCAAACCCGTTATTGATAGCGCTCCTTTGATATCCTAAAACCCGATTTTCGTTCTGCTTCAGAAAACCGTTTCTAACACCTGAGGATAGTTTGAAACAAAATTCACCTTTAATCCTTTTTTAATATAGTCAGGCAAATCTTCAAAATCACCTCGATTGGCTTCAGGCAGAATAAGATGTCGAATTTTTACTCGTCTTGCGGCAATAACCTTCTCCTTTATCCCACCCACTGGTAAAACTTGCCCGGTAAGGGATATTTCACCGCTCATGGCAGTAGAGCTTTTAACTTTTTTTCCTCTCGCCAAAGAGATCAGCGCTGAAGTTATGGTAATCCCTGCGCTCGGTCCATCCTTCGGCGTAGCTCCCGCTGGAACGTGCAGGTGAATCGTCGAATTTTCAAAAAACCCCAAATCGATACCAAGTTGATCCGCATTTCCGGTTACGTAACTATAGGCAATTTCTGCCGACTCTTTCATGACGTCACCCAGCTGACCGGTTAGTTTAAAACCCCGGTTAAAGCCATGGCTGCGACTGGCTTCGATGGCTAATGTTGCACCCCCCATTGCAGTCCATGCCAAACCCGTCACCACCCCAACTCCTGAAATTCGATCTTCATCATTAAAGATCGGTTTCCCCAGGTATTCTTCGAGATTCCTGGTGGTGACGTGTATGGGATTTTTGTTGCGCTTCAGCAGTTTCACTACCGCTTTTCTGGCAATCGTCCCGAGTAATTTTTCCAGACGACGAACACCGGATTCCCGAGCATACTGCTCCACAATTTTCCGTATAGCAACCGTGTCGATGCGTAATTGACCGCGGCGCTTTAACCCCGCTTTTTTTAGTTGCTTGGGAAGTAAGTGTTTGCGGGCAATAGCCACTTTTTCCGCTGCAAGATATCCAGATAGGCGAATCTCTTCCATACGGTCAAGCAATGGGACCGGAATCGTATCCATTTGGTTGGCAGTACAAATAAATAACGCCTTGGACAGATCGACCCGAACATCCAAATAGTGATCGAGAAAGTCACGATTTTGCTCTGGATCAAGTACTTCGAGCAGTGCAGAAGCCGGATCCCCTCGAAAAGAAGCGCCAATTTTGTCAATCTCATCCAGCATAATCACCGGATTTGCCGTTTTACATTCCCGCAACGCCTGTACAAACTTTCCTGGCATGGCGCCAATATAGGTCCTGCGATGGCCTTTTATTTCTGCTTCGTCGCGCATCCCGCCGAGCGAGAATCGATAAAACTCCCGACCCAATGCAGCAGCGACGGAACGCCCCAATGAGGTTTTACCCACCCCAGGAGGGCCCGCCAGCAGCATTATGGCACCGGCAACCTCGCCTTTCATTTTACCAACAGCAATAAATTCGAGAATTCGTTGTTTCACTTCATCCAGACCTTCGTGATCCCGATCGAGCACCGTTGATGCTTTTTTCAGATCCAAAGCATCCTTGGACTGCCGGCCCCAGGGAACGCTGGTTAACCAGTCGAGATAGTTTCGGGTCACTGTGTATTCTGGAGAACCGCGCTCCAACATCGACATTTTGTCGAGCTCTTCATCGATTCGGGTTTGCGCCTGTTCTGGAACAGTGAGCCCCTTAAGCCGGTCTCGAAACGTGTCGATCTCGGATTCCCGATCATCTTTGGAAATCCCCAACTCCTTTTGAATAAATTTCAGCTGCTCTCGCAAAAACATTTCGCGTTGATGCTGGGTAATTTCCCCTTCAATGTGTTGCCGGATATCCGTTTGGGCACGGGCTACCTCGAGTTCTTTCTGTAATAGCACCAGCGTTTTTTCCATACGCGGCAATAACTCAATGGTCTCAAGAATTTCTTGAAGTTCTTCAGCATTTGACGTAGTCAAACTTGCGCCAAAATCGGCCAATCTCGATGGTTCACCGGTACCAAAATAGTTAAGGAAAATCTTTAGCTCCTCGCCATACATCGGGTTCAGCGGCAACAACTCCTTAATGGTGTTAACGATGGCCGTCGTGTATGCCTTTATTTGAGTGGTTTCTCTAACGTTCAGCTCTGGAAAGTAATTCACCTGCGCGGTGAATGGCATCTTCGTGGATACCCAGCCAGTCACTTCAAATCGCTGCATTCCCGCAAGAACGACATGATACTGTTTCTCATGCTGCTCAATCTGGTGAATCTTGCACACCGTACCCACTGTACGAAAGTGCTTGATCGAAACCTCATCTGCAGCGACACCATCAGTGAAAACAACACCCACACTACCGTGGCCAGTTTTGTGGATTTCCTTTAACGCTTTACCCCATCGTTGGGCATCCAGCACGATTGGCAATACCTGTCCTGGGAAAAACGGCTTTTTCTCAAGGGGCAAAATATGCAGGACAGAGGGTAAAACATCTTCCGGGCGAGCAAGCTCGTTAACTATTTCTGGATTCGTGGATTCGTTCATCTTCGCAATGAATTTGTCAAACAGGACTACAAATATGGGGCTATGGTGTGGATTCCCAAGCCCCTTTTGCAGAAGATTGCAAGCCATGGGATATCCCAAAGACTAGGGATTTATCGACAGCACCCCGCTTTCGATTTCTGCAATTTTGCCGATTCTTTTCGCAAGCACCCTATCGTGAGTCACCACAATCAAACTGGTCCCCACTTCCTGATTTAATTCAAGCATGAGTTCATGAATAGCGTCTGCCGTTTTTCCATCGAGGTTTCCGGTTGGCTCGTCGGCCATAATACATTTTGGTCGAGTCACCATCGCTCGTGCAATGGCAGCCCGTTGGCGTTCCCCTCCAGACAGTTCACCCGGCTTGTGGTCAAGCCGTTTTCCAAGACCAACACGGCCCAGTATTTTCCCTGCAAATTCAAATGCCGCTTCATCGTTTTGTTTTCGAATTAACAATGGCATAGCAACATTTTCCAGCGCACTAAATTCCGGCAACAGATGATGAAACTGATAAACAAAGCCCAGCGTACTGTTTCTCAGATCGCCGCGCGCTTTTTGCGACAAGCAATAGATGTCTTGACCATCAATCGTAACCCGTCCGTTGCTCGGCTCAGACAGACCGCCAAGGATATGCAGTAACGTGCTTTTTCCCGATCCAGACGAGCCGACGATGGCGAGTTGTTGCCCCTGCTCAACCGTGAGATTGACAGTATCGAGAACATCCACAGAAAGGTTTCCGTCGTTAAACGTCTTTGAAACATTTTCACAGTGAACAATCCGGCTACTCATAACGAAGCGCCTCCGCAGGCTCAACACGGGAAGCACGCCATGCAGGATACAGTGTTGCAAAAAAACTCAGCAGCAGCGAAACGCCAACGATTCGAGCTACGTCAACGGTTCGCATTTCAGCGGGAAAATCGCTAATCACATAGACATCAGACGGAAACAACTCAGTATTGAAAAAACTTTCAATTGCCGGAATGATTGTTTCCACATTCAGCGCTGTCAATAGCCCGACAATACTGCCAATTATTGTGCCAACAATGCCAATAAACGCCCCCTGAACCATAAATACTTTCATGACACTTCCGGGACTCATTCCTAAGGTGCGCAATATCGCGATATCGGACTGCTTGTCAGTAACGATCATCACCAACGTCGAAACAATGTTAAAAGCCGCCACCGCAATAATTAATAACAATACGATGAAAACAACACGCTTTTCAATTTCCAGTGCTCTGAAAAAGTTGGCATGTTCCTGAGTCCAGTCCCTGACTCTATAGTTGCCGTCAAACCTGTTTGATAATTCCCAACGTATTCTGCGAGCGTTTTCAACGTCATTTAACTTTAGGCGTATTCCACTCACTCTATCATCAACGCTGAGCAGTTTTTGCAAGTCATCGATCTGCACCAGCGCAATTCCACTATCGTACTCATACATGTCGATTTCAAAAATTCCGACAACGGTAAATCGTTTCATGCGCGGCAACATTCCAGCGGGCGTTACCTTTCCCTTTGGAGCAATAACGGTGACTTTTTCTCCAAGGGATACGCCCAACGAACGAGCAAGATGTTTACCGAGAATGATGCCAAAACCACCACTTTGCAATGCCTCCGGATTACCCTCAACAATGTGGTTTAAAATTTCAGATACCTGCTTTTCACGCTTAGCGTCAATCCCCCTTATTAAGGCACCAGTCACTTTTTTCCCTTTGGTGAGCATGCCCTGGCCAAGCAAAAATGGCGCCTGCGCCTCAATTGAACGGTGGCTTTTAAGCGTCTCGGCGGTTGCTTGCCAATTGTCGAGGAATCCGTCTTGTCCGCTGATGGTGACATGTGACACCACAAACAGAATTCGGTCGCGCAGGTCTTTGTGAAATCCATTCATAATTGACATTACCGTAATGAGCGCCCAGACACCCAAAATAATGCCAACCATCGACGTCATTGAAATAAAGGAAATAAAATGGTTGCGGCGTTTGGCGCGGGTGTAGCGCAAACCGACCATGAGCTCCAGCGGTTTAATCACGTAGCTTAATCACCTTGAAATTCCTGGAAAATAAAAACTTAGGTCTGGTGCCGCATATGTGGAAACAGCACGACATCACGAATAGAAGGGCTGTCTGTAAGCACCATCACCAATCGATCGATGCCAATCCCCTGTCCTGCCGTTGGCGGCATCGCATACTCGAGCGCTCGCACGTAATCGGCATCATAATGCATCGCTTCCTGATCTCCGGCATCTTTTTCCATAACCTGTCTTTGAAAACGTTCTGCCTGATCTTCGGCATCATTCAGCTCGGAAAATCCGTTGGCAATTTCCTTGCCTGCCAAAAAGAATTCGAAACGGTCACTGACTTCCGGGTGCGCATCATTTCGCCTGGATAAAGGGGATACTTCTACTGGATATTCAGTAATAAATGTTGGATCAACCAATTTTTCTTCCACCCGCTTTTCGAACACTTCCATTTGAATTTTTCCGATGCCATGAATATCCTTAACCTCAATCTTAAGTTCTTTCGCAAGGTCGGTTATCGAATTCAGATCAGTGAGCTGCGAGCGGCTAATTTGCGGATTAAAATGCGTTATTGAATCCAGCAGAGAAAGTCGCTGGAAAGGTTTGGAGAAATCCAGAGTCTCTCCCTGATAGTTGATTTGCGTTGATCCGACAACAGCTTCGCAAAGCCCTCTTAGCATCACTTCTGTCAGATCAATCAGATCGTTGTAGTCTGCATAAGCCCAGTAAAATTCCATCATCGTAAACTCGGGGTTGTGACGCGCACTCACGCCTTCGTTACGAAAATTTCGATTGATTTCAAACACCCTTTCAAACCCGCCAACCACTAGACGCTTAAGATACAACTCAGGCGCAATCCGCAGGAACAGTTCCATATCCAACGCATTATGATGCGTCTTGAAGGGCCGTGCAACGGCACCACCCGGAATGGGATGCATCATCGGAGTTTCGACTTCCAGAAAATCTCTTTCGACCATAAACTCACGAATATATTGAACGATTGCCGCACGAGTTTTAAAAACTAACCGGGTTTGCTCATTCATGATCAAATCAACATAACGCTGCCGATAGCGCGTCTCAGCATCTGTCAAACCATGAAATTTTTCCGGTAATGGACGTAACGACTTGGTCAACAGCCGAATCTGCTCTGCGCGAACCGTGAGTTCCCCGGTCTTGGTATGAAATAATTCGCCTTCAGCTGCAATAATATCGCCAATATCGTATTTCTTGAACTCTTCGTTATAGACATTTTCAGGCAAATTATCTCGTTGCAAAAACAGCTGCATCTGACCGCTCACATCCTGAATATGAGCAAAGCTTGCCTTCCCCATAATACGCCGAGTCATTAACCGACCCGCCACCTTTACCCGAATCGTCTCTGATTCGACAACCCCAGTTTGGTCTGCGTATTTTTCAAGCAGATCGCCGACCAACGCATCTCGTCTGAAATCATTGGGAAAGGCATTCCCCTTTTCCCGCAATATCGTCAGCTTTTCCCGCCGTTGGTGTATTTGTTCGCTTTCTTCACTCATAATTTTTGAATATTACCTTAATAACCATGAATTGCCGATGAAGGCCAATCTTTACATGCCGGCTTTCAAGCTGGCTTCAATGAACTGATTCAACGCACCACCTAATACGCTTTGTGTGTTGCCGGTTTCTACTCCGGTTCGCAGATCCTTGATTCGCGACTGATCCAGCACATAGGACCGAATCTGACTACCCCAGCCGATATCAGATTTGCTCTCTTCCTCGGTTTGCTGGTCTTCGCGACGTTTCCGCATCTCCGCTTCGTAAAGTCGGGCTTTCAGCATGGACATTGCTTCCGCCTTGTTCTTATGCTGAGAACGATCGTTTTGACACTGCACGACGATTCCGCTTGGATTATGTGTAATCCGTACCGCAGAATCCGTTTTGTTAACGTGTTGACCGCCGGCTCCGCTGGATCGATACGTATCCATTCTCAGATCTGCGGGATTGACATCAATTTCGAAACTGTCATCGATTTCTGGATAGGCATAAACCGAAGCAAATGAAGTATGTCTTCGATTGCCCGAATCAAACGGGCTTTTTCGAACCAGTCGGTGTACCCCGGTTTCCGTGCGCAGGTTACCGTAAGCATATTCCCCGCTTACTTTGATCGTGGCACTCTTTATTCCTGCAACATCACCGGGTGAACGTTCTACCAGTTCCAACCGATAATTTTGATCTTCTGCCCATCGACTGTACATTCGTAGCAACATCTCAGCCCAATCCTGAGCCTCAGTTCCCCCAGAACCCGACTGGATGTCAACAAAGCAATTCAGGCTGTCCGCCTCACCACTGAACATGCGCCTGAACTCCATTTTTTCGATGCGCACAACAATATTGGCGATATCATTTTCAAGCTCAGCAAAGGTATCCGCATCTTCCTCCATTTCCGCCAATTCCATCAACTCCGTTGCATCTGTAATGTCCTGGCCGAGCTGATCCAATCCGTTCACAACTCCGTCCAGGCTGGCGCGCTCCTGCCCTAATTTCTGGGCTTGTTCCGGGTCCTCCCATATTTCTGCGCTTTCGAGTATGAGATCAACTTCCTCTAACCGTTCCTGCTTGCCAACATAGTCAAAGATACCCCCTCAGCGCCGATACACGATCGCTGGAGCTCGTCAAAGATTGTTTGATTTCATTGGGGGTTAACATGGATATTCGCGCCAAAAATTGCAGGCTGCGAGGATACCGAATTTATTCCCTGAATGACATAGAAACTGACTATAAAGTTCTACGACAACAACATGTTTTACGCCTTTTTTCCGTTCAGTTAAAAGAGTACGAGTGTCCCCTTTGACTGACTTAGGCGTGTTGCACTTATTGTGTGAATTCAAGATCCGTGAAGTCAGGAGTCCTGCCGTCGTTCCTTTGATAAGCAGGAATCCAGTAAAACACATAAACCCACAAGGTTTTCCGCATTTAACGTATGCCTAGCAAGGGATTCTTGCCGTCTCGAAAGAGACCGTGCAAAACTCAATATTCGTCTTTCCTAACCCCCTAGCCCCCTTGTCAGGGGGGAATTGAGTAGAAACAGGGGATTTAGGGGGTTGGGTTTTCCAGATGTAACGATGCCTATCAAGGGATGTTTGTAGTCTTGGAATATGCAATGCGAAAACTCAACTTTCGTCGTTCCTGCGGAAGCAGGAACCCAGTCAAATCTCTTTATCAAGACCTAACCGGCATTCTCCATTCTCCATTCTCCATTCTCCATTCTCAATTCTCCATTCTCAATTTTCAATTATCAATTTTCAATTATCAATATTTCCTAAAACCGGATACGGCCTTCCAGCAGGATGCGGTCGCTATTATTGCTGGTTTCACGTTCGCCGTACAGGTGCAGGCTAAGTGGCGAACTCGGTTTCCAGCGCAAGCCCAAACGATAGTGGTTGCTGTCGCTCATGCTGACTTCGCTGTAGGGGGTCAACAACCCGCCAGCCGTGAACAGTCCGTAACCCATATTCACATTCAAGCGTGCGCTGTTCGTGCTTGTGCCGTTATTGTCATCGGCCAGCTCTTGTTGCCATACCTGATTCGTGCTGATGCCAACCGTGCCATAGCTCGGATTCAGGCTAAACGACAAGCCTTGTCCATTGGCATTGGCTTGTTGGCGAATCGTGCCTTGAATACCCCATTCCTGATAGTCGTCCTGACCGAGCAACGTGTGCAACTTGCCTTCAACCGTCAAGCCTGTGGTGTTGGCATAGTGTCCGCCCAAATTCAATACCGCGCCAATGCCAGAGGATTCGCCAACACCACCGTCATAGCGCAAGCCCACTTCCAACAACGGCTTGAAGTGTCCGCCCGATGACAATGGGCGTTCTTTACCCATCTCCAGCAACAAGCGTAGGCGTTGGCTGGAAAGTTTATCCGCGGGGATTTTCTTGTCCGCAGACGCGGCAATGTCAACCTGTGCCAGTATGATGTCGCTCTTGAGCTTCAAGCCCGATTGCGATAACCGTCCAGAACCCCCCGCCGATAAACTCAACAGGCGCGTGTCACTGCTGCGCTCGCTATCTTCGGTTGGGGATTGCTGTTTAATGGCCAGTTTACCCTGTCCATAGCCAACACTGCCCCACAAATCAACCTCATCGTTCGAGCGTGCAAAGTACGGGTGAACGCTGGTGATCTGATGCGTGTAATCCCCGCGGGTCTCTTTCCCGTTCTGAGTCGTCAGATTGTAATCGACATCGCCCTTGCTCCACGACACCAAACCCCCGGCCAGCATATCCTTACCCAACCGCTGGTCGATACCGAGTTGAACACTGAGCACATCGCCTTTCCAGTCGCCATCGCTAAACTTGCCACTCATTCTATTGTAATCACCACCGCCCCATACTGTCGCACCAGCAGTAGAACCCGCACCGCCCGCCGCATTCAACGGCATCACAAACGCGGAACGAGACAACATTTCTCTCCAGTCCATCGTACCGTCTTTCAGCGACTTGAGATAGTTGGGTAATTTCTGCGCGACCGTGTTCTGCAGGTTGGCGGACAAGCCGGTCTGGCTATCCAATTGCACCGTTTGACCATCGAACTGGTAACTCGCCACTTGTGGCGTGCCCGAGAAAGTGTCATCCATGCGACTATTCACCGCCGACACCGTGCCACCAAGCATAGTGTGAATCAACCGTGGCAAAATCTCCTCGTTCAGTTGCTTGGCTGATTCTGGGGTCAGTGCTGTAGCGGTGACGGCGAGATTAAAGGCTGGCAGGGAAACGGTATCGCTACCAGAGGTCAGGGTGATCACAATCCCCGAGGTGCTGCCGACATCCGCGTTGGTCGGCGTGCCGGTCAAGGCACCAGTGGTGGTGCTGAACGTGGCCCAGCTGGGTTTGTTGGTAATCGTATAGACCAGGGTTGCGCCTGCGTCTGCATCTACCCCGGTCGGGGCGAAACTATAGGCGTTGCCCTCGGCCACTGTGGTGGCAGGCGTGCCGGTGATGGTCGGTGCGTCATTCACATTGGTGACGGCGAGATTAAAGGCTGGCAGGGAAACAGTATCGCTACCAGAGGTCAGGGTGATCACAATGCCCGAGGTGCTGCCGACATCCGCGTTGGTCGGTGTGCCGGTCAAGGCACCGGTGGTGGTGCTGAATGTGGCCCAGCTGGGTTTGTTCTCAATCGTATAGGCCAGGGTTGCGTCTGCATCTGCCCCGGTCGGGGTGAAACTATAGGCCGTGTCTTCGGCCACCGTGGTGGCAGGCATGCCGGTGATAGTCGGTGCGTCATTCACATTGGTGACGGTGAGATTAAAGGCTGGCAGGGAAACGGTATCGCTACCAGAGGTCAGGGTGATCACAATGTCCGAGGTGGTGCCGACATCCGCGTTGGTCGGTGTGCCGGTCAAGGCACCGGTGGTGCTGAACGTGGCCCAGCCGGGTTTGTTCTCAATCGAATAGACCAGGGTTGCGCCATCGTCCACATCTGCCCCAATCGGGGTGAAATTATAGGCCGTGCCCTCGGCCACTGTGGTGTCGGGCGTGCCGCTGATGGTCGGTGCGACATTCGGATTATTGTTGTCGCCAGCGGTTACAGTGATGGTTAGCATAACCATCGCCTCACCACTGCTATTAGTGGCGGTGATGGTGTGGGTGATTGCTTCTGCAACCGCCGTTGGCGTACCTGATATGGTGCCAGTGGCAGTGTCAAGTGTTAGTCCTTCTGGGAGTGTTGGGGCGATGCCATAACTGGCAACCGCACCACCGCTTGAAGTGATGCTTATATTCGCAATAGCAGTACCCACTGTTGCCGTTACGGTAGCGGAGCTGATACTAATACTCGGAACGGCTACGGGTGCTGCATTTACGACAATGGTTAGCGTAACAGTATCCGTACCACTGCTATTAGTGGCGGTGATGGTGTAGCTGGTTGAAGTTGAAACTGCCGTTGGCGTACCTGATATGGTGCCGTTGCTTGTGTCAAGTGTTAGTCCATCGGGGAGTGTTGGGGCGATGCCGTAACTGGCAACCGCACCACCATTTGAAGTGATGCTTATATCCGCAATAGCCGTACCTACTGTTGCCGTTACGGTAGCGGCGCTAATACTAATACTCGGAACGGCTACGGGTGCTGCATTTACGACAATGGTTAGCGTAACAGTATCCAAACCACTGCTATTAGTCGCAGTGATAGTATAGTTAGTTGAAGCTGCAACTGCCGTTGGCGTACCTGATATGGTGCCGTTGCTTGTGTCAAGTGTTAGTCCTTCTGGGAGTGTTGGAGCGATGCCATAACTCGCAACCGTACCACCATTTGAAGTGATGGTTATATCCGCAATAGCGTTGCCCACTGTTGCCGTTACGGTAGCTGTGCTGATACTAATACTTGGAACGGCTACGGGTGCTGCATTGACGACAATGGTTAGCGTAACAGTATCCAAACCACTGCTATTAGTGGCGGTGATGGTGTGGGTGGCTGCTTCTGCTGCCGCTGTTGGCGTACCTGATATGGTGCCGTTGCTTGTGTCAAGTGTTAGTCCTTCCCCAAATCCCCAGATAGAGTAGCATCAGCGCTTCAAGGCTCGGTGAATCCCTCTTTCAAGCCTTGTGGCTGGCCATTACAGCAAATTATGGTAGCTAGTGCCGAGAGGTTTACTCAAAAACCGCTGTTCGGTGCATTATCAGTGCTAAATCGGCTATTTTTGACGCACCTGTCCTGCAGAAGCCGTTATTCTTGTTCTATGTCGGGTTAAATGGGCGGCGCTTCAAACTCCTTCAGTGCCAGCAGCACTCGTTCCAGTAGTAGTCGGTGGTTTTCCCGCATTTTTACCAAGAGTTGACGTCCCGTCCTGACCACTTTTGCCGCTATGGCGTACAGACGCCAGCGCAGAGTTATCGCACGGTGCCGGGACAACTCCACCGGCAGCAGAGGACGCATGAGGGCACATAGATTGTAGGAGAGTGCGGAGATTAAAAAGTACAGCACATTGGCAGCAAAATCTGAACACGGCAGGGTGTCACCGCCAAAATCCCGCTTCAGTTCCTTAATCCGGTTCTCGCTATCCTCGGCACGTTGATTGTACCAGTGAACAATCTCGCTATCGCTAAGGCTATCCCGATTAGTGGCAATCGCACGATAAATATAAGCACCTGAGTTTATTTCCTCTGAACTGTTTTCTGAGTTATCTGATGAATCTAAATCCAGACTCGCCTGGCCGGTAACGGCTGTTCTCTGAATGATAAGGGTGAAGGGTTTTTCATACTCACCGATGCAGAAACTGGTGCGGTAGGTATCCTGACCATTGACCGCTTTGTCTTTTTTATCCAGCAAAGGCTGCCAGTCCGAAGCGCTTGCCGCTGCTATCTGCGCGCGCAGTGCGGCGCTGGTCTTGGCGCGAATGGCATACTCGATACCCTGCTTATCACAATACTCAATGACTTTTGTTTGGTAGCCGGCAGCATCAATACGCAACGCCTTCACGGTACAGTCTTCCGGGAGCGACTGCTGGCATTGCTGGATAAACGGCTTATTATCTTTCGCTGGCGGCACATTGCCGTGACGGAAATCCACGGCCACGATCTGCCCGGTTTCCGCAATATGCCCGACCATCGGCATAAAGCCCTTGTTCTTGTTGTAAGTCCACCGTGCACCCGCTTTATGGGCAACAATTTCAGTGGCATCAATGTCCAGTGTGACTTCCTTACAGCGATGCAAGGCTACCTTCAATAAGGCTTTATTCACCTTTACCCAGGCAGCCTGGATTTGCGGCTGGCTTCCCATTCGCCTGAGCCAATCTCCAATCGTGGTCGCCTGGGGAAGTTTCTTGAGATCCAGCACGGTGCGCAGTGCTTCATCATCCTGAAGGTTGCGAACCTCATCCAGGTGAAAACTGCCTTCATGCTGCATCAGGATGAGGGGCTTGATGAACTCCGAGGGCTTATACCCACGATTGCTTTTAGGCTGGGGGAAGTGCTTGTCGATTCGCTCAGACAGGTTCAGGGAGTCCATTAGTTGAGCAATCGCCAATAAACCGGCACGAGAGGTGAGTAAATCGTTCGTTGTATCGAGTTTGTAGGGTAGAATAGTCATCAGCCTTGAGCTGTGCACCCATTGGGTGATGGTGGGTTTAAGAGCAAACCATTATACAGCCAAGGCTTCCTGCGTTTAAGAGATTTCTATCTGGGGATTGGGGATTATGATTATAGTTGACGTTTACGTAAACGTCATGTACTTTCTTATTTTACCTCAATTTGACAGCTTCCTATGGCTTTTCAATCACTTAACTTTCATCACGGAGAAGAACTCGATCTGTTGTGCCAGACATGTGAAGACTTTTCGCAGCAGGAAATCGCACCATTGGCGGATCAAATCGACAAATCTAACGACTTCCCTGCCCATCTATGGAGGCGAATGGGTGAAATGGGGCTGTTGGGAATAACCGTCGAAGCCGAATACGGCGGCGCTGGCATGGGCTACCTCGCTCATGTCATCGCGATGGAAGAAATCAGTCGCGCCTCGGCATCTGTGGGACTGAGCTACGGTGCCCATTCGAATTTGTGTGTTAATCAAATTAGCAGAAATGGAACTACAGTGCAGCGATCCAGATACCTGCCAAAACTAATGAGTGGAGATTCTGTCGGTGCACTGGCCATGTCCGAAGCGGGCGCGGGTTCCGATGTGGTCAGCATGAAACTAACCGCAGAACTGAAAGGCAGTCACTATTTACTCAACGGCTCCAAGATGTGGATTACCAACGGACCCGATGCAGATGTCATTGTTGTTTATGCAAAAACCGAAGCGGATGCAGGATCCGGCGGGATCTCTGCGTTTATTGTTGAAAGAGACTTTGGCGTGCAGACATCAACCAAACTCGATAAACTTGGTATGAGAGGATCCAACACCGCGGAACTGGTATTTAATAATGTTGAAGTACCAGTGGAAAACATGCTGGGAGAAATGAATAGCGGTGTCAGTGTGTTGATGAGTGGATTAGATTATGAAAGAGCCGTACTTGCGGGTGGACCGCTGGGCATAATGCGTGCCTGTATGGATGTGGTCGTTCCCTATGTTCACGAGCGCAAACAATTTGGACAAGCCATTGGTGAATTTCAGCTAATGCAAGGTAAACTGGCTGATATGTACAGCACCATGAATGCGTGCAGGGCCTATGCATACGCTGTGGCGAAAGCCTGCGATCAGGGAGAAACAACTCGAAAAGATGCCGCAGGATCCATTTTATATGCCGCGGAGAAAGCCACCTGGATGGCGCTCGAATCGATTCAGGCGCTAGGCGGTAATGGTTATATTAATGATTATCCAACCGGCAGGTTACTGCGAGATGCCAAACTGTACGAGATCGGTGCCGGTACATCCGAAATTCGGCGCATGCTCATTGGTCGCGAACTTTTTAAAGAAGGTTACTAAGTGGATTCCCGTCAAGATCCCGTCGTTATCGTTTCCTGTGCGCGCACCCCCATGGGCAGCTTTCAGGGGTGTTTTAATGAACTCACTGCAGCAGAACTCGGGGCACAAGCCATCGCAGCAACGGTTAAACGAGCAATAAGCGATGAGGCCATGTTTAGCGGAGACGACATTGACGAAGCCATTCTCGGCAATGTGCTGCCCGCCGGTCAGGGTCAGGCACCTGCCCGTCAGGCTGTTCTTGGCGCGAAACTGCCGCTTTCAATAAACTGCACGACGATAAATAAAATGTGCGGCTCAGGAATGAAAGCCGCCATGCTCGCTCACGATTCAATTATTTCTGGAACGAATGACATCATGCTCGCGGGCGGTATGGAAAGTATGTCAAACGCGCCCTATTTGCTGCCAAAGGCACGATTCGGACAACGCATGGGGCATGGAAAAATGCTTGATCATATGTTTTTGGATGGTCTGGAAGACGCTTATGACAAAGGCGCGTTGATGGGTCGGTTTGCCGAATCCTGTGCTGACAAATATCAATTCAGCCGACAACAGCAGGATGATTTTGCCATCACCTCTCTCAATCGGGCACAAAATGCCAGCAACACGGGTTTGTTCGACGCTGAGGTGACACCGGTAACGGTTGTGTCAAGAAAAGGCGACAGCATAATCGCCAGAGACGAGCAGCCCTTTAAGGCACAAATCGATAAAATCCCCCACTTGCGGCCGGCATTTAAAAGCGACGGTAGCGTCACCGCCGCCAATTCAAGTTCAATCTCCGACGGTGCGGCAGCGTTACTGCTAATGAAACAATCCACTGCGCGGCAGCGAGGGTTAAATTTTGCCGCCCGAATTCTTGGGCATACTACGCATGCTCAGGAGCCCGGCTGGTTCACTACCGCCCCGGTCGGTGCCATTGATAAACTTCTAAAGCAACAACACTGGAGCGTAAATGACATAGATTTGTTTGAAATCAATGAAGCCTTCGCTGTCGTTACCATGGCGGCCATGCACGAACACGAAATTGATCATGAAAAAGTGAATATCCACGGCGGTGCTTGTGCATTAGGGCACCCGATTGGCGCGTCAGGGGCACGAATTCTCGTCACCCTGATAGCCGCACTGCAACAGAACAATCTGAAACGCGGTGTTGCTTCACTGTGTATTGGCGGCGGGGAAGCGACCGCCATGGCACTGGAAGTGAGCTAGCGCATCATATGGCAATTCTAACGACTAAATTGAAAGTGAATTCCGATGAATTCAATGCCAATAAATCTGCAATGGAATTATTGATCGCTGATTTCCAATCCCGTCTGGACAAGATAAGTCTGGGAGGCTCGGACACGGCACGATCAAAACATCGTCAACGCGGAAAGCTTCTGGTACGCGAAAGAGTCATTAATCTGATCGATAAAGGCACGCCTTTTTTGGAGTTTTCTCAATTTGCAGGCTGGGAAATGTACGGCGGCGGCATTCATGCAGGAGGCATTATCACCGGTATTGGCCGCATCAGCGGTAGCGAGTGCGTCATTGTTGCCAATGATGCAACCGTCAAGGGTGGAACCTACTACCCGATTACTGTTAAAAAACATCTGCGGGCTCAGGAAATCTCGCTGGAGAATAACCTGCCGTGTATTTATCTGGTAGATTCCGGGGGTGCATTTTTGCCCTTACAGGACGAAGTTTTTCCAGACAAGGCGCATTTTGGTCGGATTTTTTATAACCAGGCAAATCTATCTGCAGCCGGGATTCCTCAAATTGCTGTGACCATGGGCAGTTGTACCGCTGGCGGTGCGTATGTACCGGCAATGTGTGACGAAAGCATCATTGTAAGAAATCAGGGCACAATTTTTCTCGGCGGCCCGCCTCTGGTCAAAGCTGCCACCGGGGAGCAGGTCAGTGCTGAAGACCTTGGCGGCGCAGAGGTGCACGCCAAAACCTCCGGAGTTGTCGATCACATTGCCGATAATGATCTCCATGCCCTCGGACTGACACGAAAGATCGTCGGCAATCTGAATCGAAATACGGGTGATTTTGCAACACGCACTGAACCGCTGGCGCCACGCTATGATCGGGAAGAACTCTTAGGCATCATCCCGGCCGACACGCATAAGCCCTTTGAAATCCGCGAAATCATTAGCCATATCATTGATGATAGTGATTTCGATGAATTTAAAAGCGAATATGGCGAAACCCTGGTCTGTGGATTCGCAAGACTGCATGGTTTTACCATTGGCGTAGTTGGCAATAATGGAATACTGTTTTCGGAATCCGCTCAAAAAGGAGCGCATTTTATCGAACTCTGTTGCCAACGGAAAATCCCGCTGGTGTTTTTACAAAACATAATGGGATTCATGGTGGGGAAAAAATACGAATCCGGCGGCATTGCAAAACACGGTGCGAAGATGGTTATGGCTGTTGCGAATGCGAAAGTGCCGAAATTCACGCTCGTGGTTGGCGGAAGTTTTGGTGCCGGTAATTATGCAATGTGTGGTCGTGCTTTCGGTGCACGCTTCCTGTGGTCCTGGCCGAATTCCCGAATCTCTGTCATGGGTGGAGCGCAGGCAGCCAATGTACTCAACCAGGTCAAGCTCGATGCCAAACTGGCCGCAGGCGAAAAATGGACAGATCAGGACCAGGCTAATTTCAAAAATCCCATACACCAACAATACGAAAAACAAGGCCACCCCTACTATGCCAGTGCGCGGCTTTGGGACGACGGTATCATCGATCCCCGGGATACGCGGGACACGCTTGGGCTTGCGCTCGCAGCTTCTCTGCATGCGGAAATCAAAGAAACCCGTTTTGGCGTCTTTCGGTTTTAATCGCGATTGACTCAAACGCTATGTTCGACTCCATTCTTATTGCCAATCGCGGAGAAATCGCCTGTCGAATCGCAACAACCGCGAAACGAATGTCCATCCGAACCGTGGCAGTTTATTCTGATGCTGATGAAAGCTCGCTGCACGTCTCGCTTTGCGATGATGCGGTTCGCATCGGTGAAAACAGCGCCCAGCAAAGCTATCTGAACATTGAGAACCTGCTCCAGGCCGCGAAATTATCCGCCGCCGAAGCAATTCATCCAGGCTATGGGTTTCTCTCTGAGAACGCGGCATTCGCCAAGCTTTGCGAGGAGCGCCAAATCAAGTTCATTGGACCGAGTGCTGAAGCGATACGCATAATGGGTTCCAAAAGCGAAGCTCGAAAAACCGTACAGGCTTCGGGGATCGTTACGGTACCAGGGTATGACGGGGATCGACAGGCGGCAGCGGTGCTACTCGAAAAGGCCGCTGAAATCGGCTACCCCTGCCTGATCAAAGCGGTTTCAGGTGGTGGCGGCAAAGGAATGCGAATAGTGAATGATGAAAGCGAATTCAAGTCTGCTTTGCAATCCGTACAGAGAGAAAGCCGGTCTGCGTTTTCCGACGATTCTGTGTTACTGGAAAAATACATTCCAGAATCACGCCATATTGAAGTACAGATTTTTGGCGACGACCACGGTAACTTTGTTCATCTGTTTGATCGTGATTGTTCATTACAACGCCGCCATCAGAAAGTGATCGAGGAAGCACCTGCTCCGCAACTTAATGAAGAAATACGCAAACGTATGACTCGCTCTGCGATTGCCTGCGCTAAAAGCGTATCCTATAGCGGAGCGGGGACGGTAGAATTTCTCTACACCCCGGCGGACGATTTTTATTTTATGGAGATGAACACACGGCTACAGGTTGAACATCCCGTTACGGAAATGATCACCGGGGTGGATTTGGTCGAATGGCAAATTCGGATTGCCGCTGGAGAATGCTTGCCGTTACAACAAGAAGAAATCGTTTGTCAGGGCCATGCAATGGAAGCCCGAATTTATGCGGAAAATCCAGAAAATCACTTTCTGCCGTCAACCGGAACGATTCAGGTTCTGGTACAGCCGGAGCGTAACAGCGGTGTCCGAATCGATACCGGTATCCGGGAAGGCGACACCATCAGCGAACACTATGACCCCATGATATCGAAACTGATTGTTCACGCCAGCACCCGGGATAACGCACGATCTGAACTGATCCGATGCCTGACGGGTGCAGTGATTTTAGGCGTTCGTAATAACATTGATTTCCTGAGATCACTGGCTAAAGAATATTCGTTCACTGACGAAGGGGTCAAAAAGGGGCAGCTCAATACCCAACTCATCGACCAAAAGAAGGCCGGGTTTAAAGCACTTCAAAGCGATCACAAAACAGCAGTTCAACTGGCCATCGCCTACCGCTATTTATCCGAAATTCGGTCACAACTGACAACAGATCAAACAGGAACCGAGCCAACCTCACCCTGGCTAAGCATACCGGCCTGTCACAGCGGAGCCGGGTACCCCTATCGCATGAACGAAATCATTGGCGGAGAGTCGAAGCCGGTTCAGTTTCGTTTCAATCGCAATACCTTTGAATTTTTAAATTCAAAATTGATACTGCATGCGAAAATGATTTCTGATCATTGTCTGCATTATAAATTCAACGAGAAATGCGGGGTCGCCTGGTTAGTTAATAAAAACGCAGAAACCGAACTCCATTTTGACGGCCAATATCACCGCATTCAATTAATCGACCCACTTGATCCAAATCAGATTACGCGAAATAAAGTTGCCGGTGACGGCAGTTTATTCTCACCGATGCCAGGCATGATCACTGACATCATGGTTGCAGAAGGTGACCGTGTTGTTCAGGATCAGAATTTAATGATACTTGAGGCCATGAAAATGGAACACCGTATTCAGTCTCCATTTTCAGGTATTGTAAAATCCATTTCCCATATCAAGGGGGATCAGGTTGAAGAAGGTGAAGCCCTGATCGAAATTCATCCATGACACTGCAGAACGAAATTAAAATTGTTGAAGTCGGTCCGCGCGATGGATTGCAAAATGAAGCGCGTTCGCTTAGTGCAGAAAAACGCGCGCAATTCATACAATCATTGGCCAGCTGTGGTTTGAAGCACATTGAAGCTGGTAGTTTCGTTCGCTCCGACAAAGTTCCCCAGATGGCTGATACTGCAACGGTATACGAGTTGCTCGCCGATACATTCGAATCCGATATTACGCTTCCCGCTTTGGTGCCCAATATGCACGGCTTTGAGCAAGCCACTAAATCGAAGGTCCGGGAAATTGCCGTTTTTGCATCAGCAACGGAAGCATTCAGCCAAAAGAACATCGGCTGTAGTATTGACGAAAGCATTGATCGGTTTGAACAGGTTGCTGCACAAGCGTTGGTCAATGGCATGCGAGTTCGTGGTTACGTGTCCTGCGTATTGGGTTGTCCCTATGAGGGAAATGTTCCCCTAGAAAATGTGGTTAGTGTCGTCGAACGACTCCTGTCAATCGAGTGCTATGAGATTTCCCTTGGCGATACCATCGGGAGCGGTACACCGTCACGCACAAAACAGCTCCTGAGTGAATTGCAGTCTATCGCACCTATCGACCGGTTTGCGATGCATTGTCACGACACCTATGGCATGGCTATTGCCAATTTGTATACTGCATTGGAGTGCGGTATCCGTGTAATCGACAGCGCTGTAGCCGGCCTCGGAGGATGTCCTTATGCCCGAGGTGCCAGTGGCAATGTAGCAACTGAAGACGTTATATATTTGCTTGATGGTCTGAACCTCCAGCACGGTGTCGATTTGGAGCAACTCATTTTAGTTGGGCGATCCATTTGTGAAGCGCTGGACAGACCCGTTATGTCGAAAGTGAACAATGCACGTCAATTCTGATATGGCAAAAATTCGCTCTCAGCTTATTAAGACAATCCCGGAGAATTCAAAATGACCCTGACCCTTGGTTTTGATGTATACGGTACACTGATCGACACCCACGGTGTTGTGCTTGAACTCCAGTCAATGGTTGGAGATGACGCCCAGCGTTTCTCTCAACTTTGGAGAGAAAAACAACTGGAATATACTTTTCGGCGAGGACTGATGAATCAGTACCAGCACTTTGGAATCTGCACTAAAGACGCATTGAATCATACCGCAGAATTACTCGGTCACAATCTCAATGAGCACCAAAAACAGGACTTGATTTCTGCATACACTACCCTGCCGGCATTTTCAGATGCCGTCGACAGCCTTGAATCCATAAAATCGTCTGGCCATAGACTGTTTGCATTTTCAAACGGCCAGGCAACAGCAGTGGATACTGTTTTGGTGAATGCCGGAATTCGTGATTATTTTGAAGGTATCGTTAGCGTCGACACAATTAAAACGTTCAAACCCAGCCCTGCCACTTACCAGCATTTTCTGAAAACAACACAAACCGGGGTTAACCGGGGGTGGTTAATATCCAGCAATGGCTTCGATGTGGTTGGTGCCGTTGCGATCGGCATGAAAGCGGCCTGGATACAGCGTTCAAAAGCCGTTGTATTTGACCCGTGGGAATACCAGCCCACTGTGATTCTGGATTCGCTGTCAAAGCTGGATAAAGCACTTTCAGATTAATCACTGTTGGCTCTTTTCAAAATCATCCAAAATTACTTTCAACATGACAGCCAATCGAACACTATGCCATACCCGCAAGATTTATTGTGAAGGCTTTGAACGCAATGATGGTCTTTGGGATATTGAAGCGACATTGATCGATACTAAAACGGGCCTATTTACGAACCACGAGCGAGGGGTAGTGCCAGGCGGTATCCCGGTTCATCAAATGAAACTCAGAGTGACGCTGAATCTTGAATTGACTGTACAGGAAGTTGCTATCGAAATGCCTTATACCCCTTTTCAATTATGCAAAACTGCAGGGGATAAAATGGACAAACTGATTGGCCTAAGAATTAAGGCCGGATGGATCAGGCAGGCCCGGGAATGCATCGGCAGAACCGAGAGCTGTACCCATGTCATGGAGTTACTTGGTCCGATTTCGACCACAGCCTATCAAACCATGCATAACGCCATGGAAGAAAAGGAGAATAGCAAACAGCATCGCAGTGCGCCCGTTATTCTTGATCAATGCAAGTCTCTGGCACGAGACAGTGAAGTTGTTGCGGTTATGTGGCCAGAATTTCACACCCCAAAGAAGGCTGAGTAAACTCGTGAGTATGATCATCAGCAACGAAGCGAGATCATTGATCAACCGCAAGCTGCCTGTGCAGCCACAAGAAATAATTGATGCCGGTAATATCAAGCGCGCTCGCGAAAAAACAGTTTCCGACCACCACCCTGCGATAGATTTTGCACAGAACCAATACATACACGAATTGACCCGGATTCGTATCAACGGAGTTGAGTGCCTAAAAATCACGCCAAAGTTTCTCCTAATTACCCCTATAGATAAGTCGCTCTTTCCTGTATATAATCACAGTCCATCTGACCGATGCCGGATAAGGACATTACAAACAAGATTGGGGCAACACAGATTGTTGATCTGCGTACTCAAATCACAACCGCATAGCGATCACCATCACAACGCTGGTGCGATGGCATCTAGCTTCAATCACCGACCATCCAGCATTAGCATTTGACCGGCGGTTAATTCAAAATCAGTCTAATTTTACTCTTTAAAGTCCGGCCATGTTTGTTCTGGTTTCTGCTGCTGGTCGCTATTAACCCCGGGCAACGAAGTGGGGGGTGGTTTTTTGTTTGATGGGAGGATGTCTGGTACAGGATAATTACTCCAAAACATTTCGAATTTCTTATCATTTACGAAGGTAATTTGTTTCATCACATCAATTCGCAGACTAGTGATTTGTTCTGTCAGATCAGTTCGCAGCATGCAGATCAGTCTGCATATCGCTGTTTTGGTCTATCAGATAATAGAACATAGCTAATAATATACCCAAAAAACTAATCCCTAATCCAATAATACATATATCCCCAATCCCCAGATAGAAATCTCTTAAACGCAGGAAGCCTTGGCTGTATAATGGTTTGCTCTTAAACCCACCATCACCCAATGGGTGCACAGCTCAAGGCTGATGACTATTCTACCCTACAAACTCGATACAACGAACGATTTACTCACCTCTCGTGCCGGTTTATTGGCGATTGCTCAACTAATGGACTCCCTGAACCTGTCTGAGCGAATCGACAAGCACTTCCCCCAGCCTAAAAGCAATCGTGGGTATAAGCCCTCGGAGTTCATCAAGACCCTCATCCTGATGCAGCATGAAGGCAGTTTTCACCTGGATGAGGTTCGCCACCTTCAGGATGATGAAGCACTGCGCACCGTGCTGGATCTCAAGAAACTTCCCCAGGCGACCACGATTGGAGATTGGCTCAGGCGAATGGGAAGCCAGCCGCAAATCCAGGCTGCCTGGGTAAAGGTGAATAAAGCCTTATTGAAGGTAGCCTTGCATCGCTGTAAGGAAGTCACACTGGACATTGATGCCACCGAGATTATTGCCCATAAAGCGGGTGCACGGTGGACTTACAACAAGAACAAGGGCTTTATGCCGATGGTCGGGCATATTGCGGAAACCGGGCAGATCGTGGCCGTGGATTTCCGTCACGGCAATGTGCCGCCAGCGAAAGATAATAAGCCGTTTATCCAGCAATGCCAGCAGTCGCTCCCGGAAGACTGTACCGTGAAGGCGTTGCGTATTGATGCTGCCGGCTACCAAACAAAAGTCATTGAGTATTGTGATAAGCAGGGTATCGAGTATGCCATTCGCGCCAAGACCAGCGCCGCACTGCGCGCGCAGATAGCAGCGGCAAGCGCTTCGGACTGGCAGCCTTTGCTGGATAAAAAAGACAAAGCGGTCAATGGTCAGGATACCTACCGCACCAGTTTCTGCATCGGTGAGTATGAAAAACCCTTCACCCTTATCATTCAGAGAACAGCCGTTACCGGCCAGGCGAGTCTGGATTTAGATTCATCAGATAACTCAGAAAACAGTTCAGAGGAAATAAACTCAGGTGCTTATATTTATCGTGCGATTGCCACTAATCGGGATAGCCTTAGCGATAGCGAGATTGTCCACTGGTACAACCAGCGTGGCGAGGACAGCGAGAACCGAATCAAGGAACTGAAACGAGATTTTGGTGGCGACACCCTGCCGTGTTCAGATTTTGCTGCCAATGTGCTGTACTTTTTAATCTCCGCACTCTCCTGCAATCTATGTGCCCTCATGCGTCAGTTGCTGCCGGGGGAGTTGTCCCAGCATCGTGCGATAACACTGCGCTGGCGGCTGTACGCCATAGCGGCAAAAGTGGTCAGGACGGGACGTCAACTCTTGGTAAAAATGCGGGAAAACCACCGACTACTACTGGAACGAGTGCTGCTGGCACTGAAGGAGTTTGAAGCGCCGCCCATTTAACCCGACATAGAACAAGAATAACGGCTTCTGCAGGACAGGTGCGTCAAAAATAGCCGATTTAGCACTGATAATGCACCGAACAGCGGTTTTTGAGTAAACCTCTCGGCACTAGCTACCATAATTTGCTGTAATGGCCAGCCACAAGGCTTGAAAGAGGGATTCACCGAGCCTTGAAGCGCTGATGCTACTCTATCTAGGGATTTGGGGTCAGCTATACACTGGATATGAAGAGCCGGACGGAGTATATTCGCAAGGAATTTGTGGGCGATATACGCGGCCAGATAAGTAACTATAAACGGTTCAAGAAGCTCAATGCACAATGGGTGGCGCTGAGTATTGAGCACTCAAAGTTATCAATGAAACTCAAGCAAGCGTAGTGATTACAACGGGAAGCAAGCAAAAATCGTGGCCAAACTGGGCAGTAAAAAGAACCCATTGATTTTAAGAGTTGCCGATGACTCAAAAGTCGACCTAATTACCACCATAGATAAGTCGCTCTTTCCTGTATATAATCACAGTCTATCTATTTAATTCGTAAGGGGGTATGTCATGGCGCGTAATAAGGTGCAATTCCAGAAAGGGGTTAGTTTGAACGATTTTATCAAACAGTACGGTAGCGAAGACCAATGCTTCGATGCGCTTTATGCCTGGCGGTGGCCCAAAGGGTTCCAGTGTCCGGCCTGTGGTCACGACAAGTGCTGCCAGTTAACCAATCGCAAACTTCAGCAGTGCAATCGCTGCAATCGCCAGACGTCACTGACGGCTGGAACCCTCTTTGAATCCACCAAACTACCGCTCACGCTATGGTTCCAGGGTATCTATCTGATTACACAGGACAAGAAAGGCATCTCGGCCATGAAACTGCATCGTCACCTGGGTATTTCTTACAATGCCGCCTGGCGGATGAAGCACAAGCTTATGCAGGTGATGATGGAGCGGGATCACAATAACAAACTATCCGGGTTGATTGAATTGGATGATGCCTATCTCGGCGGCGAGCGTAAAAGGTTTCCGCACAGAAGCGATTAAGTCATGGAGTCAGCAACATCTGACCGAGGGCAGTACTGTTATCTCCGATGGTTTGGCGTGCTTTAATGCCGTTGTCGAGGCCTGTTGCTTGCATGACAAGATTGTGTGCGGCGGCGGGAGAGCGTCTGTCGAAAAACCCGAGTTCTTGAGTTCTGTAATCAGGTGGATCAATACGATTCTGGGTAACTTAAAGAGCGCCTTACGCAGTACCTGGCATGCTATTCGACCTAAATATGCTCAGCGATACTTGTCAGAATTTCAGTATCGTTTCAATCGTCGTTTTGATTTGAGCGACCTCATTCCCAGGCTGGCTTGCGCGGCACTCAGAACGCCACCGATGCCGGAAAACTTGCTGAAGATAGGCTTGGATAGATGGTAATTAGGAAAGTCGATATGATCGCCAATACCTGTCATGAAAACGGCTGGCATTTTATTTTGGGGTTTGAACCGGACAAGGAAGAGGATCTAACGGACCTGGAAAGAAAGCTATCGCCTCCCATCCATCATGAAGCCGCAAAGATCGGGCGAAATGAACGGTGTGTCTGCGGAAGCGGGAAGAAATACAAGAAATGTTGCGGAGCTGCCGCTTGACTGGTTTCGCTAAACAGCAAATAAAACAGAGCGCAGAACTCGGTACTCTCAAGAACATTAGTTTCGAGGCGAAAATGTCGACTTGAGGATTGGCGATAACCGCATCTTCCAACATTTTAAGCCAGTTTCGATCTGGCACCGTATCTGGATTCAACAACGCAACCCATTGCCCGGCGTTAAGCTGTTCAAAGCCGCGATTATTAGCTGCTGCAAAACCGGTATTGGAATCTAATTGTAGTAACTCAACATTTTTAAATTCACTGGATACCAACGCATTCGATCCATCTTCGCTACCATTGTCAACCACCAGGATACGGTCCGGTTTCCGTGTTTGGTGTTCTAACGCAGACAAACAAGGGCCAATAAATTCCCCGCCATTGTAATTTACAATAATGACTGCAATGGAAATGTTGGCTCTACTCGTCATTCTGGATTTACTGAACTTGATCGCTGCCTGTGTATCTCACCACGAGCACGCAGTGGATTCATATCAATAATATATCAAGTTACCACAGCATTCGACCAGTTAAGTCCAATCATCATTCAATGATCTATTGGTACGCGGCAGATAACTTCAGGTTTTTCGGTATAAATGACGAATATTGTAGATCGGTTTATTTTGTGCCTCGTAATACGTCCGTGTCATTAGTTCGGCAAGCAGACCGACGGTTATAAATTGCAGCCCAATAAAAATCAACAGAATTCCAAGCAGCAATAAAGGTCTGTCTGACATAGCTTCGGCATAAAAGAATTTCTGAATGGTCAGATACAAGCCAATACACATCCCCATCGCACTACTCACCAGACCAATGGAACCGAAAAACTGTAACGGTTTGCTGGAATAGCTAAGCAGAAATTTCACTGTAATCAAATCAAGTATCACTCGAAATATGCGCGAAATTCCGTACTTGGAAACCCCGGCTACGCGAGCCCGATGATTCACTTTTACTTCAGCTATCCTGACACCCATCCAACTGGCGATCGCGGGAATAAAACGATGCATTTCCCCATAAAGTGAAATTTGTTTGGCGACCTCGAACCGAAATGCTTTTAATGAACAACCGTAATCGTGCAAATTCACATCGGTAATATAGGAGATGAGTTTATTCGCTAATTTTGATGGTAATAGTCTTAACCAGTACCCATCTTTACGATCAAATCGCCAGCCTGATACCAGATCGTATCCTTCCTCAATTTTTTCTAGTAGTTTGGGAATATCAGCCGGATCATTTTGTCGATCCGCATCCATGGTTACAATAACCTTGCCTCTGGCAAGGTCAAAACCGGCAGCCATTGCTGCAGTCTGACCAAAATTCCTTCGAAACTCCGCGATTACAACCCGGTCATCGGTTTCGTGCAGTTCGCGTAATCGCGCTAAAGTTTCATCCTTACTGCCGTCATCAACACAGATAATTTCGGCTTGTAAATCCAGGGAATCCAAAGCACTTGCTATTTCAGAATGCAATTCAACAATATTATCCTGTTCGTTAAATACCGGCAATACTACTGACAAATCCAGTTGTGGCTCAGTTTCAAGTTTTGAATTCATAGTTTTCCCAAAGCGATAATATCGTTATGTTGCATGGATTGCGGGTTAATTCTAGTCTTCCAGTAACCGGTTCAAATATCGCCCGTATTCATTCTTACTGAGGGTTGAAGCGAGTTTTGCCAACTGTTCATCATCTATGTGGCCAAGCCGCCAGCAAATCTCTTCCGGACAACAGACTTTCATCCCCTGACGTTTTTCGATGGTTTCAATAAATTTAGCTGCGTCCATCAACGAATCATAAGTACCTGTGTCCAGCCACGCCATACCCCGACTCAATACTTCAACGGAAAGCTGGTTATCATCAAGATAGGTTCTATTCAAATCTGTTATTTCGAGCTCACCCCGAGCGGATGGTGCCAGCGACGCTGCACGCTCAACTACAGTAGAATCATAAAAATACAACCCCGTAACAGCGTATTTTGACTTTGGATTGTCTGGTTTCTCTTCGAGGTCGTAGGCTTTTCCTGATTCATCAAATGCGACAACACCGTACCGTTCTGGATCGTGTACTTGATAGGCAAATACCCTGGCACCTTTTTTAAGTTGTGCTGCAGACTGCAAACTTTCTGTCAGGTGATGACCATAAAAAATATTATCCCCCAGTACCAGTGAACAATTGTGATTGCCGATAAATTCCGAACCAATCAAAAAAGCCTGGGCCAGGCCATCTGGAGAAGGCTGAACCGCATAGGAAAGATTCACTCCCCACTGACTCCCATCGCCCAGCAGCTGTTGGAATCTTGGCGTGTCCTGTGGAGTAGAGATAATGAGAATGTCTTTAATTCCGGCGAGAAGCTGAACTGACAACGGATAATAAATCATCGGCTTGTCGTATATCGGAATCAGCTGTTTGGAAACCGCCTGCGTTACCGGCCACAGTCGGGTACCCGATCCACCAGCCAGAATTAAGCCTCTCATGATTTACACTCCGATTTAGCACCCGCTCCCAGACGTTTTCCTTTAAGTTCATTTTTCTGCTGAACCGCTGTACTCCAGTCCGTATTTTGCAAATACCATTCCACGGTTTTTGTCATCCCGGATTCGAAGGTTTCTGAAGGCTGCCAACCGAGTTCTTGCTGTATTCGGCTAGCATCAATCGCATAACGAAAATCATGGCCGGGCCGATCAGTAACATAAGTTATCTGCTTCTCGTACTGTTCGCCGCCAGAAGCTGGGGATAGCCTGTCTAAAATTCGACAAACGGTTTGCACCACATCAATGTTTTTGCGTTCTTCATTGCCGCCAACATTATAACTCCTGCCAATTTCACCGGTTTCCATAATCGTAACTAATGCCGCAGCGTGATCATCAACGTATAACCAGTCGCGAATGTTACTACCCGTTCCGTAAACCGGAATCGGTTCGCCATTTACTGCCTTGGAAATAATTACCGGCAATAGCTTTTCCGGGTACTGATAGGGCCCATAGTTATTCGAACAATTGGATAAAACCACTGGCAAACCAAAAGTCTCATTCCAAGCCCGGACCAGATGATCCGACGAGGCTTTGCTCGCCGAATACGGGGAATTGGGTTGATAGGGAGATTCTTCAGTAAACAAACCTTCATCACCCAGCGTCCCGAATACTTCGTCTGTTGAAACATGATGAAATCGGAAACCTGACCTTGTATCAGATGACTGAAAAATATACTGTCGAGCCGCTTCCAGTAAATTGTAAGTGCCAATGATATTGGTATTCACAAACTCCCAGGGTCCGTCAATGGACCTGTCTACATGGGACTCCGCCGCCAAATGCATAATTGCGCTGGGTTGATACTGACTGAACATCGTATCCATAGCCTGACGGTCACAGATATCATTGCATTCAAAATGATACTGCGAATTACTTTCAAATGGGCGGATAGTGGCTTCGTTTCCAGCGTAAGTAAGCTTGTCAATATTCACAATCTGACAATCCTCTCTAGCCAATAAATTTCGAATAACCGCAGAACCAATAAAGCCTGCACCCCCCGTAACAAGAATCGTATTATTCATAAATTGAATTGTAATCGAGAATTAGTTTTCGAGATGGACCATGTACTGACTAACACCCTGTTCTACGCTGCTAAACGCGCCCTGGTATCCAGCTTGTCGTAACTTCCCAAGATCGGCCTGAGTGTAGCTTTGGTACCTCCCAAGCAAAGCAGCAGGCATCGAAATATACTCGACGAACCCCTGCTCTACTGCTTGTTGCAAATTTATCGTTTTTGCATTCTGAAGTTTTCGATGGTAGTTAACCACTGCCAATGCGACATCATTGAAACTTTGACAATTTCCCGTCCCAACATTAAATATTCCATTCACATTCGGGTTGTCAAGCAAGTACATATTCACATCTACCACATCATCCACAAAGACAAAATCACGCAACTGCTCTCCATCACCATATCCGTCCGATCCCCCAAATAATTTAACCACCCCGTTTTCTTTGAACTGATTTCGAAAATGCCAGGCAACCGACGCCATACGACCTTTGTGAAACTCTCCAGGGCCATAGACATTGAAATAACGCAGGCCTACACACTGTACTGAAATATTCGTCAGGCTTCGCACGTGGCAATCAAACAATAATTTTGACCACGCATACGCATTAAGAGCAGATTCATTTTCTGGCTCTTCGATGAAATTCTCCCCACTGCCATACACTGATGCAGAAGATGCATAGAAGTAAGACGCATTGTGTCTTTCACAAAAGGCCAGCAATTCTTTGGAATAGGTAAAATTATTGTGCAACACGTATTTTCCATCTGTGGCCATAGTATCGGAGCAGGCACCCTGATGGAAAACAGCTCGAACACCGGGGAAACTCTCTCTCGTTTTCATGTGCTGATAAAATTCCGATTTATCCATATAGTCGGTTATTTTCAAATCGGCCAGGTTTTTTACCTTCTCCGTATTTTCCAGATTGTCAACAACCAATACGTTGCCATCACCACGCTGATTTAGCCGTCTGACAATATTCGAGCCGATGAAACCCGCTCCACCCGTTACAATGATCATATCAATCCAGTCCGTCCGGGTAGCTCTGTAAAAGAATCCTGGATAATTCATCCTGTTCAACGTAAGCAGTGCCCAGTTTCGAGATCACGGCTCCCGCCGCACAATTTGCAATCTTGACACCCATCTCCCTATCCAACCCCGCGGCCACCGCCATCGCCATAACTGAAATTACGGTATCACCAGCACCACTCACATCAAACACTTCCCTGGATTGGGCATCAACATGGAAATAAGGCCTCTTCGAATCAAACAAACGCATACCTTTGTCGCTCATTGTTACTAATAATTGTTCAATCTGATAATCAGACAGCATTTTCGCAGCGCACTCGTTTAGTTCTTCTTCGTTTCCAGCATCGCCCGCCACTGCACGAAATTCATTCAAGTTCGGGGTGATCATCGTGGCCCCCGCATAGCGATTAAAGTCCACACCTTTCGGGTCAATCAATACCGGTTTGCCCTCAGCAATTGCTGCCTTAATCATGGGCTCAATCAAATCCAGTGTACCTTTACCATAATCGGACAGAACAACGGCATCGTGGCGCGCTAATTCCTCAGCAAATCTTTCTCTGAATTCATCCAGCGCAGATGCGTTAGGTAATTCCTCAAAATCGGCACGAAGTAGCTGTTGGTTAGCAGAGACAATTCGAAGTTTAACTACAGTTTTTCTATTTTTCTCGACCGTTAACTTATCCTGAATTCCGCATTCACGGGTTATTGATCTAAATATTTTTGCTTCGTCGTCATCTCCGATAATTCCCAAAAGTGTACAGCTTCCGCCCAATGAAGTGATATTGCGAGCCACATTGCCCGCCCCGCCAAGACGATCATCAATTTTGCTTACCTGAATTACTGGAACCGGTGCCTCCGGAGAGATTCGGTCGACCCCCCCCAGCCAATAGCGATCAAGCATAGCGTCGCCGGCAACGAGAACATTCGCGGCAGAAAGCTTTTGTAAATTATTGTCGACCAATTCCATAGTAAACCAATCCGGCATTTCTCGCTGCCTCAGGTAAAAAAATATTTCGCCCGTCAACTATAACATTGCCGGCCATTAATTCATTTATTGATGACAGATCAGATCCTCGAAATACCCGCCATTCAGTCACCACAATCAGGCAATCTGCTCCCTCCAAAACATCATTTGGGTTCTCACTAAATAATTTAAGATCATCGCGATTACCGTATATTCTCGTCGCTTCTTCAGTGGAAACGGGGTCGAACGCTTTGACGGTTGCTCCCCTTTTCCACAATGCCTCCATGATTACGCGACTTGGCGCATCACGCATATCGTCCGTATCTGGTTTGAACGCCAACCCCCACATTGCAAAACATTTCCCTGAAAGATCATCACCAAAATGTCCGACAATCTTGTTTATCGGTACGCGTTTCTGATCAAAGTTTACAGCCTCCACCGCACTTAATATTCTTGCCTCGTAGTCTACCGAGCCGGCCGTGCGATGCAGCGCCTGCACGTCTTTTGGAAAACAGGACCCACCATAACCGCAACCCGGATAAATAAATGAATAACCAATTCTGGGATCAGCTCCGATGCCGACGCGTACCGATTCAATATCCGCACCGAGCCGTTCAGCAAGATTCGACATCTCATTCATAAATGAAATTTTCGTCGCCAACATTGCATTCGCAGCATATTTCGTCATTTCCGCTGACGCGATATCCATCACAATCAACCGGTCATGGTTGCGGTTAAAAGGGGCATAAAGCGCTCTCAACATCTCCAATGCACGATCGTTATCTACACCAACCACAATTCGGTCGGGTTTCATAAAATCCTCGACAGCCGCTCCTTCCTTCAAAAACTCAGGATTGGAGACAACCGCATAATCGATTTCTGCACCACGATGATGCAACGTTTCTTTTAACGTGTCAGAAACTATCTTTGCTGTTCCAACAGGAACAGTGGACTTGGTCACAACCACCCTGAAATCGGACATTGATTCACCGATTGATTTGGCAACCTGTTTCACATACTGCAAATCTGCCGAGCCATCCTCATCCGGCGGCGTTCCCACGGCGATAAGGATAATATCCCCGTGCTCAACACCTTCCGCGATGGAGGTCGTAAATCCGAGCCTGTCCGCTGCCGCATTCTCAAGTACCATAGCTTCCAAACCGGGTTCATAGATTGGAATTATGCCTTGTTTTAGCCCGTCGATTTTATTTGCGTCGGTGTCTACACAGATTACATTATTTCCAACCTCAGAAAGACAGGTTCCTGAAACCAAGCCGACGTAGCCAGTCCCAACGACCGTAATATTCATAATTCTTTTTCTAAATTACCAATTGAAATTTAAATCGCACAACAAAAGCTGCGTTGATATCATGATAGCTCTTGTTTGTTCAGTGAAATTGCCCGACTCTCAGAATTGAACAGCGCCTTGTTTTCGCTATCTTCCAGACACGCCTGTCGTTGTAACCGTACGAGAGCCAGCTTGTCTTTGTACTGACCCCCAACCTTTACATCCAGGGCATTGCCAATGCAGCGAATTGCTTTGGAATCCACATTTTCTGCAGCTGTAGTGGCGATCTGACTCAACCATATCCAGCAACAGGCTCTCCAGCAGAGCATAATCAGACCCCTCTTTCCCGAAACCTTCATTGGAGGAATTTTGAGTGTCTTTTTTACTTCGCCGTCTACTAACCAACTGGTAGAGATTTTCCAGACTCGGGTACTGCCGAACCAGCGAAAGCAGCTTTCTCTCTTCGGCTTCAGCGCCTCTTTCGTTACCTGTCAGCTCAACAAGTAATGCAATGATTCTGGGGTCCGGATTAATACTGACGGATGACTCAAGAAAACGTTTCAGCGATTTTTTGTCGCTAAGTACTGTATAACTGTTTGCAATATGCCCAACCACCTCTCCCAAAGAAGTTGGTGCCCAATGTTCTAATCCTCGCCAAATGGCAATCGCATTTGCGTGATTACCCTTCATTGCTGCCAATCGACCGGACTGAATCACTGCGCGAACACATTTCGGATCTTTCTTGAAGGCTGACTGTAAATACTTTTCAGCTTTATCGTTATCTCCGGAACCTATGGCAAGCTCCGCGAGTTCACAATAAAAATGCGCAATCATGTGGGCGTAACTTACGTCACTATTCTTGTCTAATTCCACAGCCGCGACGATGGCATTTGCCCACTCTTTTTCCTGATCATATATCTGCAGAAGAAATTTATTCGCGGACTGATGATATTCTGTAGACTGACGCAGTTCCATGAACAGGTTCTCAGCCCGGTCATACAGGCCCGCCTTAAAGTAATCCTGTGCCAATTCATATAAAGCCAAACACCTGAGACTTTCATCGAGGTCAGAACGGGCGACCAGGTTTTGATGAATCAGCGTCGCACGCTCGACTTCACCTCTGCGGCGAAACAAATTTCCCAGCGCCATATGCATTTCAACTGTTTCGTCGTCGATCTCGACCACCTCAAGAAAGACCTTGAGCGCCTTATCGGGTTCTTCGTTGAGTAAAAAACTTAGCCCTTTGAAATAAGCTTCAGGAAGCTCATTCCGTTTTGAAGCAGAACTACGGTCATACACTGCCATCAGCCAGCCACCTGCGGCTGCGATTGGAAGTAATAGTAATAACCAGACTGGATCCATCATTATTGAGCGAATTGGTTAGCTATAGATGCGACTTTCATGGCAAAACCTACAGATTGCCGGATTGCAGGTTTTTAAGTTCTCGTTTTGTATTTGACAAATTTCTGTGTGTTTTCATGGCTGAAAAAAGGTTAGCCAGAAAACCCATACCCACGCCGATTACCAGAGTGACCAGCAGCAACAAAGACAACTGCACCTGACGCGAAAACGAAAAGTAATTAATTTCAACCATCTGGTTATTCATATAAGTAAACGTCAAGCCAAGAAATACCACAATGGCAATGACAACAATATAAAAAACCTTAGTCATTTTCACCATTTGAAGCGGCAACATTCACGCGCTTACGTAAATTCGCACCGGGTTTAAAATGCGGCACATATTTTTCAGGTACGTGCACTTTTTCACCCGTTTTGGGATTTCGACCGATTCTTGGAGGACGATAATGCAGTGTCATACTGCCAAAGCCCCGAATTTCAATACGCTCACCATTGGATAAGGCTGACATCATACGATCCAGAATACTGTTTACAGCCATTTCAACATCAGCCTCCGAGAGTTGTGACTGATTAGCGGTAATAAAAGCAACCAACGCTGACTTTGTCAGCGTTGGTTGTTCGTTTGAATTATTGATACCATCAGACATAATGATCTCGCCTTTATGAAGATTGCTTTTCCAACTGCTCCTTCAATTTATCACCCAGGGTTGCACCACTAACGTTTGCTTCGCGAGAATATTCCTGGGTAACCTCATTCTCTAATTCCATTTCTCGAACCTTAGTCGATAATGAAAGTTTGCGATCTTTACGTTCAATGCTGGTAATTTTTGCCTCAACCTCTTCGCCTTCTTTGAGAACCGTACGTGCATCTTCAATGCGGTCACGTGAAATCTCTGACGCTCGAAGATAGCCTTCAACGTTTTCAGCCAGCAGAACCGTTGCACCTTTTGCGGTAACTTCGGTAATCGTCCCTTTAACGATACCGCCTTTACCATTTTCAGAAACAAACCTGGAGAATGGATCTTCAGAAGACTGTTTCAAGCCCAAAGAAATTCTTTCTCGCTCTGCGTCAACTGCAAGTACAACGACTGTGAGTTCATCACCTTTCTTGTATTCAGTAACAGCCTCTTCTCCTGGACGATCCCAGGACAAATCGGAGAGGTGAACCAATCCATCAACACCGCCATCAACACCAATAAACACACCAAAATCGGTAATGGAACGGATTTTCCCCGTTATCACATCACCTTTTTTGTGCGTTGCAGCGAACTCTTCCCATGGGTTGGAACTGCATTGTTTCATGCCCAGTGAAACTCGTCTTCTTTCGGGGTCAACATCAAGCACCATGACTTCAACTTCATCACCAGCGCGGCACACTTTACCGGGATGGATGTTTTTATTTGTCCAATCCATTTCGGAGAGGTGAACCAGACCTTCAACGCCTTCTTCGAGTTCGACGAAAGCCCCATAATCAGTGAGATTAGTCACCTTACCAAAAATACGTGTTCCAACTGGATAGCGTCGAACCAGACCCAGCCATGGGTCTTCGCCAAGCTGTTTTAACCCTAGTGAAACTCGACACTGTTCTTTATCAAACTTCAGAACCCGTACTTCAATTTCATCACCCACTGTCAGTACTTCCGATGGATGTTTTACCCGTTTCCAGGCCAGATCCGTGATGTGCAACAAGCCATCCAGGCCACCCAGATTGACGAACGCACCGTAGTCGGTAAGATTTTTAACGACTCCTTTTACGATTTGCCCTTCCTCGAGAACATCAAGTAGTTTTTCACGTTCTTCAGAAAGTTCGTTCTCAACGATTGCCCGTCTTGAAACAACAATATTGTTTTTCTGTTGGTCAAGCTTGATGATTTTGAAATCCAGCTCACGGCCCTCAATATAGGCAGAGTCCTTGACTGGTCGCACATCGACCAATGAACCCGGCAAGAATGCTCTCAGTCCATTTACATCAACGGTAAATCCACCTTTCACCTTACCGGTAATAACACCATTGATAATCTCGCTTTCTTCATGTGCACGAGCCAGTTCAGTCCAGGCGCGAGCACGCATGGCACGTTCTCTCGACATTCTGGTATTGCCAGTGCCGTCTTCAACAGCTTCCAGTGCGACCTCCACCTGGTCACCAACCTTTACTGTGATTTCCCCTGCAGCATTTTTAAATTCAGCAGCTGGAATTTCCGCATCCGATTTGAGTCCTGCACTAACAATGACGTAGTCATCATTTGCTTCAACAACATCGCCAATAATTAACTCGCCCGGGCGCATAACGACCGCTGCGAGACTCTCTTCTAATAACGCTTCAAAATTTTCTGTCATAAGTTAAATTAAATTCTATTCTATCCGCGCAGATACATCGTTACAGCCAGCACGGGGAGTCGCTCTAAGGGCGTCCGGGGGGATGGCTAAAAGATGGAATAGATATGCGGAAGGAATTCTGAAATAAATAGTAAGTTTATAAAAAGTGATTTCTCAGAAAAATCTATCGTTAGTTTCTTCAAAAGGATAACCACCACCAATTTGCTTTTTTGGGAGATAAAAAAGGCAACTCACGAAAACACCAGTCTAATGCTGCTGCGCAAATTATCTGCCCGGAATACCGACTTTAAATCAGTAATCGATCAGAAACCGCGCGCATAACAGCCGCAATTACCGCTTCAATACTCATTTCCGTCGTATCCAGAACAATCACATTTTCAGCCGGTTTTAAAGGCGATGCTTTTCGCGCTGTATCGCGCGCATCACGCTCAGATATCTCTTTAAAAAGCTGCGGGATAGTAACATCAAAACCCTTATCTCTCAACTGTTTAAAGCGTCTTTCTGCGCGAGCCTGTGGATTTGCAGTAAGGAAAATTTTGCATTTTGAATCAGCAAACACGACCGTACCCATATCCCTGCCATCAGCGACCAAACCGGGTAATTTTGCGCGACTTCGCTGCCACTCCAGTAGTGTTTGCCTTACTTGAGGAATGGGGGAAACCATGGATGCACGTTTGCCCGCATCTTCAGTTCGAATCTCGTCGCCAATAGGTTGACCATTCAGCAGTATCCCATCAAACTGAAACTCAAGATCAAGGTTTTTCGCCAGATTCACCAAACCTGCAACATCATCAAACTCAACACCTTCCGAAGCTGCGAGGTAGCCGAGTACCCTGTAAATCGCCCCACTATCGAGATAATGCCACTGTAACTGCTTCGCGACAGTGGTCGAAATAGTGCCTTTTCCAGAACCACTCGGTCCGTCAATTGCCAGAACTGGCGCTTTTTGCGTCATGGTATATCTCTATCAATCCAGGGGTTAACAAATAGTCATTGATACGCCAATCGCATCCGCCAGTTCAGCGAAATCCGGAAACGACGTTGCGACATTATCACAATCCAGAATTTCAACTTCTTCACTAGCAGCAATTCCAGCAATTGCAAAAGCCATTGAAATTCGATGATCCAGGAAACTTTCGACACTTCCACCCGTTATATCTCCGCCCGTAATTTGCATTCCATCCGAAAATTCTTCGACTTTGACACCCAAAGATTTCAGCCCCTGAACGGTACTGTGAATTCGGTCGCTTTCCTTTACTCTGAGTTCCTCAGCACCTCGAATGGTGGTCGTTCCTGACGCGCAGGCAGCGGCAACGGCGAGTACCGGGATCTCGTCAATGGCCAGTGCGACATCGGATTTTTCAATCTTACAACCCTGCAAATGTGAACTTCTAATTCGAATATCAGCCACTGGCTCACCACCAGCTGTTCGCTCATTTTCAATGGATAGGTTTGCATTCATGCGCTGCAGCAGACCGACCACTCCGTTCCGGCTAGGGTTCATACCAACACCTTGCAGAATTAGCTCACTATTTGGCGCAATTAGCCCGGCAACCATAAAAAATGCCGCTGACGATAAATCGGCAGGAACCTCTATATCCCGGGCCTGCAGACTTCCACCACCGCGCAATCGGCAAACTTTTTGAGTACTGTTGCGTTCTATTTTGACCTCATAGCCAAAACCCTGAAGCATTCTCTCGGTATGATCACGGGTTGTTGATTCTTCAACCACAGCAGTTTCCCCTTCCGCATACAATCCAGCCAACAAAACAGCCGACTTCACCTGTGCTGAAGCCATCGGCGTTCGGTATTCAATTGCGTTAATCGACAGTGCAGGATTGATCGACAATGGCGGTTTGCCATCCGCAGATATGATTTGGGCACCCATCAATGTGAGAGGATCAATAATTCTCCCCATAGGTCTCTGGCTTAACGACTCATCGCCGATGAGTTGACAACTCCACGGCTGTGCGCACAGCAAACCTGACATCAAGCGAAAAGCCGTACCTGAGTTCCCCATATCCAGAGGTTGCTGCGGTTGACTTAATCCATTCAGCCCTTTGCCGTGAATTTCATAGCATTTATCAGCCACTCTATTCACTTCTACCCCCATTTGGCGAAACGCATCAATGGTAGCCAAAACATCTTCTGCCTCGAGTATTTCACTGACCCGGGTCACCCCCTGAGCGATACTGCCAAACATAATGGAGCGGTGCGAGACAGATTTGTCACCGGCTACTTTTATGCGCCCACCAAGATTGGCGCTGGGTTTCACGACGAATTTCATAAGTTATCTGAATACTACAGATTTGGTTCGCTGGTTTACAGGCTGGGCGGTTTTATCATATTCGAGATTGAGTTTAAACCGAACAGTCTAAAACAATATTTTTAATTCCAGAGCCCGATTCATTTAAACCGTCGATACTTTTGTTTCAGAAAGCAACCAGTCATAGAACTTGCGCACTTTTTGCCGCTTTAATGCCCCCGGCCTGTAAACAATGTAGTACGAGTATGGAATCGACAAATCCTTTTTAAACGGTCGGATTAACCTTCCCGCCTTCAAATCTTCAGCACAAAGAACATCGGATCCTAAAGCGATTCCCTGCCCATCGACAGCAGCCTGAATGACCACATTCGCGTCGTCCATGGTTGTTCCGCGCTTCAGCGTAACATTTTCAACTCCGGAACGTTCCAACCACAGCGTCCACATCGAATAATCGTTCTCATGAAGCAAGGTATACTTGTACAGGTCACCCACCGATCGTAACGGCAGGTCCTGCGTGATTAAATCCGGGCTACATACTGGTACAACATGCGATCTAAGTAACTGGCGGGATTCGGTATCGGGCCAATCATCTAATCCCCATGTAATCGCCAGATCGATATCATTTTGGTGTAGTTGTCCGGGGCTCGAAGTATGATGCAGCCGCAGATCAAGATCTGGGTGCAATGCCCAAAACCGGCTCAACCTGATAGTCAACCATTTGGATGAAAAATAAGGTGTTAGCGAAACATTCAACATCTGGTCTCCGGTGCCGCTTACAATCTTTTCCACCGAGTTTTCGATCAGATCAAAGGCATCAAAAACCACCGAATACAACGCCTGCCCCTCGTTTGTAAGCATTAGCTGGCGGGTTAACCGGATAAAAAGCGCAACTCCCAACTCAGATTCAAGCTGCTTGATCTGGTGGCTAATCGCTGCCTGTGTGACATTCAAATCCGCTGCAGCCCGGGTAAAACTCAAATGTCGTGCAGCAGACTCGAAGGCCCGAAGGGCAATTGGTGAAGGCATTGATCTTGGCAATTATGAAATCCTTATACATTATCTGTATTAATCCATAGTATAAATATAAATCGCTTGTCAGTGGGCATTAATCCGCTATATTTTGTATTTAGAACATACTGACTCATAAATTTATTTTACCTAAATACCGCTTTATCTCATGAAACGTCTCCTTACCCGGGGTTTCTTTTTAGTCATCGTCCCAGTCATTGGATTATTCGTTGCGGCATATTACTACTATACCAGTGGTCAATATATCGTCACCGAAAACGCCTACGTGAAAGCGCATCTTGTCAACATCAGCAGCGCTGTTGACGGCAGGGTAATCGAGGTTAGTGTGAAAAATAACCAAACGATTAAAGCGGGTCAGTTGCTGTTCAGAATGGATCCTGAACCCGCTGAAATCGAACTCACAGCAGCCCAGGCAGAAGTTGAAAGCGTCAGACAGCGCGTCGCTTCACTCAAATCACAATATAAACAAGCGGTACTCGAAATCGATGATGCCAAAGAACGCATTCGATTTCTCGAGCCTCAAATACGAAGACAGGAAAAACTCAAGCAGCAGGGTCACGGTCTGGAAATTGATTTCGACCAGGCCGAACACAATCTTGAAATGGCGCGGCGCGGTTTGATAGCGGCTCATCAGAAAACAGACGTTATTCTGGCAGACCTGGCAGGAGACCCGAAATTACCCGTTGAGAAACACGCGCTATTTTTCGCAGCTCAGGCGAAAGTGGATCGCGCACTACGATCATTAAATTCGACACGAATAACTGCGCCAACGGATGGTGTACTCAGCAACGTTACTCTGGAAGCGGGTGAGTATCTTGAGGCAGGAGATCGAGTTTTCTCCATTGTTGCAACGCCCGATGTTTGGGTTGAAGCTAATCTAAAGGAATCACAACTTACCCACCTCAAAGTCGGTCAATCTGCAACGATTGTTGCAGACGCATACCCCGATATGGCATTAAAAGCGATTGTGAGCAGCCTCAGTCCTGCAACCGGCTCTGAATTCTCAATATTACCGGCACAAAACTCAACCGGGAACTGGATTAAGGTTGTGCAGCGTATACCCGTCCGCCTCGATATGGATTTCAGTGATGGTCAACCAGAGCTTCGAGCCGGAATGACAACCACGGTGCGGATTGATACCGAATTTCAAAGACCGATACCGGAAATCTTTCAACCGGTAATCGCCAGTATTCGCCGCAGCCTCGAGCATGGTGAATGATGCAGTAACGCCGGTTTCAGGAGCCACTAAATGGTTACTGGTTTTGTCGGCGATTCTGGGATCCAGCGTATTTGAGTTTGCCTGGACCATTGTCGGAGTAGCCCTGCCCCATATGCAGGGGGCGTTCTCAGCAACGGAAGATCAGATCGCCTGGGTAATGACGGCTTTTGTTCTCGGCAGTGCGGTCGCCATAGCCTGTATTGGCTGGTTAAGCGACCGATTCGGCCGAAAACGTATATTCATCCTATCCATCGTCGGATTTACGCTCACACTCGTCATGTGTGCTACGTCAACCACATTATTAGAGGAGTCCATCTGGCGGTTTTTACAGGGTGTTCTCGGTGCCGGAATCATTCCGCTTGGCCAGGCCATCACCATCGACGCATTTCCATCAAACCAACAAGGGCGTGCATCGTCTCTTTGGGGAAATGGCGTGGTATTAGGCGGTATTATGGGGCCGGTTATTGGCGGTGTTATCGTCGAGCACTTCAGTTGGCCGTGGATTTTCTGGCTCAATGTTCCAGTCGGTCTAATCGCCATGATTGGGGTTATGATTTATGTGCCAGAAATAGAAAGTGAACCGCATCGCCCCATGGACTGGTTCGGATTTGCGCTGCTTACCAGCGGCCTGGCTGCCTTGCAAATCATGCTTAATCGAGGCGAGCGGCTGGACTGGTTTGCTTCCCCGGAAATAATATTGGAAGGCCTTTATGCTCTATTTGCTTTCTATCTGTTTATTGCGCACAGCTGGACGGCGAAACATCCATTTTTCAGGCCTCAGTTGTTCTCTAACCGCAATTTTGTCATTGGACAGATATTTATCATGGTCAATGGGGCTCTTTCAATTTTACCGCTGGTTTTGCTTCCTTTATTATTACAAAATGTTGCTGGTTATCCCGCTATTGCTGCAGGAGGCTTAATTATTTTTCGCGGATTTGGGTTGATCATCGGATTGAGTATCATGAGCATAATCGCAGATCGCATGGATGGACGAATTCTGCTAATTTCAGGTTTAATGATCATGGGATTTTCCGGGTGGGGGATGTCAATCTGGACAGTTGAAATATCCACATTCGATGTAATCTGGACGAATACCCTACAAGGCCTTGCTTCGGGCATCATTTACGTCCAGATCACGGTTCTGACATTTTCAACCTTACCTTCCAAATTCAGAACGGAAGGATTTGCTGTTTTTCATACCCTGTTTTTCGCAGGCAGCTCCCTTGGTGTCGCTGGTATCCTGTTTGTCCATACCCGAAGCGCCCAAACCAGCCATGCCAATCTGACTGAACTGATTAACCCTTTTCGAGAAACACTGAAATCGATGATTCATCCCGAGCAATGGGACATCGGCAGTCTGGAGGGAATCACCTCCATGCATGCCGAACTCACCCGTCAAGCGACGATAATTGCTTACAACAATACGTTTTTTGCCGTGGCAATGCTTGCTTTTGTGGTTATTCCGTTGGCTTTTTTATTCAGAAGAGCCGGTTCAGACAACTGAAATTGAAGCAACAGATAATTTATCAACTTCGATTGCCAATTTCTTCAGATACCACTAAATCCATCCCACCGGAAACCTAAACAGGGCATTGGACAATCACAATGAAACGGCTAAATCTTTTTATATTTTCCTTTTCTCGGTAACTCGGGAACGCGCTTTTTTAGCAGAGGCAAATAGCGATTCCAGGCTTTCACCATCTTCAGATCGTATCATTTTCGCAACCTTAGATAATTGTTCCTGATACTGTTGTATATGCTGCAGCAGCTTATCTCGATTCATCAACGAAATATCACGCCACATCTCAGGGTCACTCGATGCGGTGCGGGTGAAATCATAAAACCCGCCGGCCGCCATTTCGTAGCATGCTTCCCGATCTTCTGAAGAAGCCAGGAAGTCCATCATCACGTACGCCAGCACATGAGGCAAATGGCTGGTAACAGACAAAACCCGATCGTGATCTTCAATGGCCATGGTTTGAACACTTGCGCCAGTGAGCCGCCACATATTTTCCACAAGCTGGCATGCCTGATCGTCCGTAGATTCATCTGGAGTTAAAATCACCTTGTGATTTTCAAATAAATCGTCGACCGCGGCAGTAATTCCGGATTTCTCTTTTCCGGCGATGGGATGTGCGGCAACAAATCGCGGGTAGAAGTCACCCAGTTCGACCTTGGCCGCCCGCACGATATCCGACTTCACACTACCTACATCAGTAATGGTTTTTGTGTCGTCGATGGCTGGCCGAATAATTTTGAGCAATCCGATAATGCCAGTCACTGGCGTCGCCAGCACAATAACATCGGCGTTTCTAGCGGCCGTTACCGGATCCGGTTCAATCTCATCAATGGCTCCCAACCGAACTGCGGTATCCAGATTTTCACGGCTCCTGCCAACACCAATTATCTTGTTAACTACACCCTCTTTTTTTAATCGGACAGCAAGAGACCCGCCAATCAATCCGACACCATAAATTGCCAGAGTACCGATAGATAGCGAATCGTTCACCATAGAAGATCAATAATAATTGTTTAAAAACAACAAGTTGATAAATCTATTTTGAAATGGGATAAGATCCAAGGCTTTTAAATAGCAACGCTTCATGTTGGAGTTGCTCTAGTGCGCGGGAAATATTTTTATCATCCTGATGCCCGATAATATCGATAAAAAACACGTACTCCCATAGTTCAACTTTCGATGGGCGGGACTCAATCTTGGTCATATCAACCTGTTCTTCCAGCAACGGCTGGAGCAAATGCAGTAATGCACCAGGTTTGCTTTTACATGATAGCAGAAGACTCGTTTTGTCTGCTCCACTGGAAGGGGTATCTCGATCTGACAAAACTAAAAATCGAGTTGTATTGCCGGGTTCGTCTTCGATTCCCGAAGACAATATATTCAGACCATACTGTTTCGCTGCAACCTCACCGGCAATTGCAGCAGTATTCGCTTCAACAGTGACTTTTCTAGCTGCCTCGGCGTTACTATTTAGCGGAATTCTTTCTACGTCGGGGCAGTTTTTGTCGATCCAACGCTTACACTGGCCCAGCGATTGAGTGTGAGCGTAGATTTTAGTGATATCCGATATGCTTGCTGATTTGCTCAATAAATTATGGTGAATCTTCAGATTAATCTCTCCGCAAATCGATAAGGACGTATTGGCCAGTCGATCAAGTGTTCCTGTGACACCGCCTTCAGTAGAGTTTTCAACCGGCACGACTGAAAAATTTGTATTACCCGCTTCAGTCGCCTTGAAAATCTCGTCAATGGTTGGAAAGTCCAGAATCGTTATGCTGCTGCCAAAATGCTGTCGAGCCGCTGCCTCCGTGTAGGTGCCCCGGGGTCCCAGTACGGCTACAGAAAACCCTGCCTCGGATCCACGCGTCAGCGACATAATTTCTCGAAACAACGATTCCAGTGATTGCTCAGTTAGTAATCCATTTTCGTCTTCAGACGAATTCAGGCTCTGCAAACGTCGTAAAACCTGGGCTTCACGTTCAGGCCGGTAAATTATCGGTTCATCGGACTGATTTTTTATTTCAGCTATAGACTGCGCCACCGCAATCCGCTGATTCATTAACCGCAAAATATCAGCATCAATTCCGTCTATGCGATCCCGAAACTGCTCTAGTTGCTCGTCAATATTTTTGCTCACGATATGATATCTAACAGTAATAGAGTTTAAACAGGCTATGTGTTTTCGAAGTTAGTGCTTAAATATTCCAGTTCGAATTATACAGATCAAAACCCATAATCTGGTAAAACCTGCAAACAGAATTCAGATACCGGAATGATATCTTTTTGCTTGTACTGTTTAATGCAGTTGAGAATCGGGCTCTTCATCCGCTACCGCAGCTTCACTACCAGGACCCGCTGAATTCGAGTCCTCAGCATTGTCTTCATCTTCTGTCTCGGCTACTTTACTAACACTCGCCAAGTGCTCATCGTTCTTTAATGAAATCAAACGAACCCCCTGAGTATTTCTACCCTGGGTTGATATCTCTGCAACACGCGTTCGAATCAAAATGCCGCCGTCCGTAATAAGCATTACTTCATCAGATTCCTGAACCATATGTGCGCTTACTACAGTACCGTTTCGGCTGGAGGTTTTGATAGCGATAACCCCTTTACCACCCCTGCCTTTGCGAGGGAAATCAGAAATTAACGTTCGTTTACCATACCCATTAATTGTACTTGTCAAGATTGCGGGTTCGGCATCATTTGTTTGGCTTTCGGCTGACGGCAACACCATCAGCGAAATTACTGTGTCTTTGGGATCAAGTCGAATACCCCTGACTCCGCGCGCAGTTCGGCCAACAGTACGAACATCGCCCTCGGAAAAACGAGATGCTTTACCAGCATCACTTATCAGTAGAATATCCTCGCTGCCATCAGTCAATGCAACGCCAACCAGCTGATCACTTTCATCAAGCTTGACTGCCCAGATACCAGAACTTCTTGGCCTTGAAAAATCTGACAATCGACATTTCTTCACAATTCCCTGAGTTGTCGCCATAAGCAAAAATTTTCCTTCTTCGTATCCTTTCACCGGAAGTACCGCGGTCACTTGCTCGTCGGCATCCAGCGGCAACAAATTCACCAACGGTTTTCCGCGTGCCTGTCGACCGGCCTGGGGCAACTGGAAGGTTCGTAACCAGTAGACCTTCCCTGTATTTGAAAAACACAACATCGTATCGTGGGAATTGGCGACAAACATTTGGCTAACAAAATCTTCTTCTTTTGTCCGTGTCGCAATACGTCCTTTGCCACCGCGTTTTTGCGCGGAGTAATCCGTAACCGGTTGCGATTTCGCATAACCGTCGTGGGAAACCGTAACCACAACATCTTCTTCAGGAATCAGATCTTCCATCGACAAGTCAATCTCACCTTCAATGATTTCGGTTCGACGTTCATCGTTATATCGATCTCGTATTTCCTGCAGCTCTTCCCGAATCACTTCCACCAATCGGTCGGGATTTCGCAGTATTTCCAGTAACGCGAGAATATCCCCGATTATTTCCTCATACTCCTTATGAATTTTTTCCTGTTCCAATCCGGTTAATCGGTGCAATCGCAATTCCAGAATTGCCTGGGCCTGCTCCGCTGATAATCGATAACCCTGGTCGTCTAAGCCATATTGATCGTCGAGCCATGCCGGACGTGACATATCAGAATCACTGCGGGAAAGCATCTGTGACACAGAACCCGGAGTCCAGATTTGTTCGAGGAGCTTTTGCTTTGCTTCTGCCGGAGTTTGAGCCGCCTTGATTAGCGCAATTATTGGATCGATATTGGCCAAAGCAACAGCAAGCCCTTCGAGGAGATGGGCTCGATCTCGTGCTTTGGCTAGTTCGTAAACCGTTCTACGCGTCACCACTTCACGTCGATGTTTGACAAATTCATCTAACGCTTCTTTCAGATTAAACAACCTCGGTTGATTTTTGCTCAAAGCAACCATATTGATGCCAAAAACGGTTTGCATCTGAGTTTGTTTGTAGAGATTGTTCAATACGACATCCGATTGTTCACCGCGCTTGATTTCGATAACCATGCGCATCCCGGATTTATCGGATTCATCCCTAATAGCTGAAATCCCTTCAACTTTCTTATGCTTCACCAGCTCAGCAATCTTTTCCATGAGTCTGGCTTTGTTCACCTGATAGGGAAGCTCGTGAACAATGATGGATTCTTTACCGCTGCTCGCAGTTTCTATTCCGGTCCGGGCACGAACGTAAATTCGTCCTCTGCCGGTTTCGTAAGCTTGCCTGATTCCAGAATGGCCGTTGATAATACCGGCGGTAGGAAAATCTGGTCCGGGGATATGTTCCATCAATTCGGCAATGGAAATATGCGGATTTGACATCAGGGCAAAACAGGCATCAATTGTTTCGCCCAGATTGTGAGGCGGAATATTGGTTGCCATACCAACGGCGATCCCGGTGGAACCATTAACCAGTAAATTCGGGAGCCGAGTCGGTAAAACCAGCGGTTGTGTTTCCGACTCATCATAATTCGGACCAAAATCCACTGTTTCCTTGTCGAGATCAGCGAGCAATTCATGGGCAATACGTGCCAGCCGAATCTCAGTGTATCGCATCGCAGCAGGTGAATCACCATCCACAGACCCAAAGTTACCCTGACCATCCACCAACATGTAACGCATGGAAAAATTCTGCGCCATTCGAACGATTGTGTCATAAACCGCCGTATCACCATGGGGGTGATATTTACCGATTACATCACCGACCACTCTTGCTGATTTTTTGTATGCCTTGTTCCAATCATTACCGAGCACCGACATGGCATATAACACCCTGCGATGTACCGGTTTCAAGCCATCCCTAACGTCTGGTAAAGCACGCCCGACAATGACGCTCATGGCGTAGTCCAAATACGATTGGCGCATCTCTTTTTCGAGATTCGCAGGCAGGGTTTCCTTGGCGAAAGAAGTGTCGGTCATTTAGGCTTTAAAGAGTTAGTCTGGGTTTCAATAAAAAGTAGATAAAAAAGATTTATCTACTTGATTTAATTAGATTATTTTTTTAACCCCATCATCCGTTTTAAACGGGATTCAGTGGCTGTCTGGAATCGCAAATTTTACCACAGACCAGCGCTATAACGCATGCAAAATCGACTGTTTTTGCTCACAGTCGGGATACAAAATCAGCCTCATCCTATCGCTTTGGCAAGACTCGACGAAAGCAAGTTTTCCAGGGATACGCGGTTGAAGATCAAGCATCCGTGCAGCTTGGAACATTAACGCCTGATTACTCGAAACATCAAGTACCGCATCGGTAAAAAGTCGTATATTGTGCAAATCGCTCTCCGATATATCGCACAGCATCGTCTGCCGTTGGATCAATTGAAAGACCCCGGGCCGGGGCGTTAAAGCAAAGAACCGGGCTAGATAAAGTACTACGCTATTTTGCCCGCAGAAACAGTATCAAAAAGATATACGAGAGGGATAAAGCTGAAAACCGCCTTCGCGGCGGCACTCGGGCCGTGGGGCAATGTCTGCATCCAAAAAACAAAAAGGCAGAATGGAATCTGATTATTGGTAGTCATAGTCAATATTTTCAATGAAACAAACTCTACCGAAATTTAAAAATGCTGCCCAGTCTGTCATGTCCCGGGATGGGATTTGTTCTTCCTTGTCAAATTAACCCGAATAATGGATAAGCGGTAGGGGATTCCTAAATCAGCAAAACTCTGAATCAATGTTTTGTAGACCGAAACCATTGAGGAAATCCCCCTGCGCGTTGATATCACAGCGCTGTATTGTTGTCTTGACGATTTTGCCAACCTTTTTGAGGATTGGGAGCGGCACAAGCTGATAGACACTGGCCGTAAACGCAATCGGCAAGGTAAGCTTTCATTGTCGGAAATGTTGTTGATAATGGTCTTGTTTCACACCCGTTTTTTCAAGAATTTCAAATGCGTCTACTTCTATGGCATTGGTCAGCAATACCGCGAATATTTCACTGAGATCCCATCATATGAACGCTTTGTTGCTTTACAAAGCCGCCTGTTTCCGCCGCTTTGCCTGTTACTGAAAATGTTGATGGGGCAAGGCGAGAAAACCGGGCTTTACGTCATCGACAGCAGTTCATTGAAGGTCTGCCACTCCAAACGTATTCCACGCAACAAGGTCTTTGAAGGGTTGGCAAAGCGTGGCAAGACGACCATGGGTTGGTTCTTCGGCTCCAAGTTACCCATCACAATCAACCATAAAGGCGAAATTGTTGCTGTCCGTATTACGCCAGGCAATGTCGATGACCGCGCAGTTCTGGACAAAATGACGGCTGGGTTGACTGGTATATTACTTGCAGACAAAGGCTATATTTCAAGCAAATGGTTCCAGAAACTTTGGGGAAAGGGGCTTCATATCATGGTGGGGATTAGAAAGAACATGAAGAATTACCTCTTGCCGATTTACAATAAGCTATTGATGCGTAAGCGATTTATTGTAGAAACCGTATTCGGCGTTGTCAAGCAGGACATGGGATTAGAACATTCCAGACACCGCTCACCCATAAATGCAATCGTACATCTACTGTCGTGTCTCGTGGCCTATTGTCTGAAAAAACAAAAACCCAAAATGGCCTTCAACAAAGCAGATTTAAGGCCGGCTTATCCATAATTCGGGTAAATTAAGATTAGACGCCAAGAACCAAATCAGCCGGAGTGATCCAAATCTTCCCACATCCCGGAAAACTCAGTGTTGGACCCTAACCACCCCATCGCCGCATCATCCATTTTTACCGTTAACAGCATCTCCCCAGATTCACTGGAAGATTCATCCAAAACATCAGCTCTGCGAAATAATTGAGAACGAAGTGCCCCTGCCTGTGGCTTAAGACAAAGCCGATAAACCTTATGTTCTCTACCTAACAGGTCACTAATCGCATCGAGAAGGATTTCGATTCCATCTTGTTTGTCCGCAGAAAGCCAGACTCGGTCAACGAGGCCGGATTCTGCCTTTTTATGACTGGGCTTTTCTCCAATCAAATCAATTTTATTAAACACCTGAATTGTCGGAATATCCACTGCACCAATATCAGACAATACACTTTCGACCTGAACCCGTAGTTCCTGATGATTCGGATCAGATACATCACTAACCAACAACAGACAATCAGCGCTGCAAACTTCTTCCAGTGTTGAGTGGAAAGCGGCTACCAGCGTATGCGGCAAATCCCGAACAAACCCAACCGTATCGGACAGGACAACAGCACCAAAGCCCGGTAACTCCACACGACGCATGGTTGGGTCAAGAGTCGCGAACAGTTTGTCTTCAACGAGGACATCCTCGCCGGTGATTGACCGGAACAACGATGACTTCCCAGCATTTGTATAACCCACCAGAGAAACGGTAGGAATCGGCGTTCTATGGCGCGCGCGACGACGCAGAAGACGCTGTGATTCAACTTTCTGCAGGCGTTGCGTTAATGTCTTAATCCGTCGTCCGATCAAACGCCGGTCTGTTTCTAATTGCGATTCTCCTGGGCCGCGTAAACCGATACCACCCTTTTGGCGTTCCAGATGCGTCCATCCGCGAACCAAACGTGTGGACAAATGCCGAAGTTGTGCGAGCTCAACCTGTAACTTTCCTTCACTGGATGTTGCCCTTTGAGCAAAAATATCCAGGATCAATCCAGACCGGTCAAGCACCCTGCACTTTGTTACTCTTTCCAGATTTCGCTCCTGAATCGGGCTAATTGCGTGATCAAAAATTACCAGTGTAGCACCATGGTGTGCAACCAGGTCAGCTAGCTCTTCAGCTTTACCTTTCCCAATAAAAGTTGAAGCAACTGGTTTCGAACGTACTGCAATCATGCCGTTACAGATTTTCGCACCGGCAGATCGGGCGAGCTCTGTAATTTCAAGAAGCGGATTTGTGTGCTCTTCAGGTGGCAATGATTCCTGACGAACCACAATTGCCTTCAGCTGATCATCTGAAATCCGACCTGAATGTCTGCCGGATTCATTTACTGCATTAAACATAACATAAGGAATCAGCAAATTGTAGACCTACAAACCCACCGGCAAGTTAAACCTGCCATGTTAAATCCTCGGGATTTGCGCAATCAGGATTGATCCGCGTGGGGTCAGTCTTCCGCAAGCGCCATTTCGTCTTCGGTATCGATGCGTACCGCTCGTGCTGGTACGATCGTTGAAATAGCGTGCTTATAAATCATCTGATTAACCGTGTTTCGCAAAAGAATTACGAACTGGTCGAAAGATTCAATCTGACCTTGCAGTTTAATACCATTTATCAGAAAGATAGAAACAGGGATTCGCTCTTTTCTCAGGACGTTCAGAAATGGATCCTGAAGAGCCGTTCCTCTTTGTTGTGCCATTTTATTCACCTTTTTTATTTATTAGGTAGCATGTTTTATTTGAATCAGCATAGTCTGCATACGGTAAGTATTGTGCAGCATATCCTAATCATCTTGTTTTTTAACGCAGTGTTAGCATTAACCCCGATCTTGATTATCCTGTTCTGCAGTTAACAAAACAGTCTAAACAAGCTACTCACTGAATGACGGAGGTAACCAATTACAGCTTCTTAGTAGTGGACATCAATGGTATCACAAAGAAACCGGCTGGCGCAGGTTCAAAACCTGACGGCAGGATTTTCATATTTCCGATATGTTATTGTTTTTTATGATTTTTTATTTTCGAACTATTAGAAAATGAGTGACCGAAAAATTAATTTTGTGTAACAAAATCGATTTTGACGACAGCCCTTTAATCTGGCTCAATACCAATAACGGCGAGAGAATCCCCCGGCCTGATCAATCCGGGATGGTGGCGGCCGATGACAATCCCATCGATGGAAGCGTAATACAAATCAGGATTTTCTCCATTACGCTCAATATTATGAATTTTTGCAATAACCTGACCTTTTACAACGGCATCGCCGATATCCACCGTTAATTCCAGTAACCCGGTATTCTCTGAGGTGACGAAACAATTACCGTCAGGCATATCGATATTTACCGTATCCCGACCTACCAGCGGCCGGTTCAAAATCCCGGCATGAGAGCAAAAATTTACGATTCCAGTTTTTGCCACTTCATTTGTCAGGCAGCTGGTTGACCCTCCACCGCCAAGCTCGGTGGAAACGAAAACTTTTCCCTGATTTTCTGCGGCGGTGTCATACATACTGCCTGCATCCAACTCGAGCAGCATCACGCTGTAGGGAGCTGCAAAAGCACGCATTGCGGCTTCACATTTTTTCTGTTGCGCTTTATCGTCAAGCACGTGCGCGGCGGCGAAAGGGACAAAGTTCAGGGTCTTACCGCCGGAGTGAATATCGAGCACAAAATCTGATAATGGCAGAAGAAATCGATTAAAATAGTCGGCCACCTTTTCTGTGGCTGTACCATTCGCATTACCGGGGAAAGATCGATTCATATTGCCGTCATCAATCGGCGAGTTTCGTTTGCCGGAGAAAAATGCCGGATAGTTCATCATCGGTATAAAAATTAATCGACCGCTAACCTCATCAAGCGCTATTTCATTCGCGAGGTTCAGCAATGCAACGGGGCCTTCGTATTCATCACCATGATTAGCACCCGTAATAATTGCAGTGGGGCCATCACCATTTTTCATCATCGTTATTGGTGTCATGATCGCACCCCATGCTGATCGGTCATCAGAATGAGGCAGTTTAAGATGGCCATGATGAATTCCATCGGCTTCAAAATCGATATTGCAACTTACTGGACTTTTTTTCATACCAGAACAATTTTTCATAATAATTAAATCACTGGACTACTCGGCAATCGTGAATCCAGATACTGGATGACCGTTCCAGAAACATTTTCAGGGTTTGCTTCAAACCAGGTAATATTCGATTGATTTCGTAACCAAGTCAACTGTCTTTTCGCTAGTTGCCGAGTTGCCGCAACGCCACTGTCGACCATTTGATCCAAACTTGCTTGGTCACGCAAAAATCCCAACACCTGGCGATATCCCACGCTTTTCATGGAAGTGAGCTTGTCCGGGTTAGGATATGGTGCAACCAACGCACGAACTTCATCAACAAAACCCGAAGCAATCATTTTTTTAAATCGTGATTCGATGCGTCTGTGCAAAGCGTGACGGTTCACGGTAAATAGTGAAATTTTAACTGGTTGAGTGCTCAATCCGGGTAATTGTGAGCGGCGCATCACATCGCTGGGTACCTGACCCGTGATTTTATAAATTTCCAGACCTCTCATCACCCGCTGAATGTCAGCGGGCTGAATTTTACGACATAGTTCTGGATCGATCTGTCGAAGTTCACCGTGTAGTGATTGCGCCCCTCTTTCAGACAACTGCTGCTCAAGATCAGCTCTGACAGTTGGATCAGACGCGGGCAAATCAGAAATACCGTTTTCCAGGGCAGCATAGTAGAACATTGTGCCGCCGACAAATACGGGAACCTTACCCCGAGCCTGAATTTCGTCAATAAGGCGCAACGCATCCAGACGAAACTCTGCAGCAGAATAGGGCTGATCAATATCTCGAATATCGATCAGATGATGCGGAAATTCCAGCAGAAAGTCCGCATCAGGTTTTGCGGTACCGATATTCATTCCCTTATAAACCTGCGCAGCATCGACACTAATAAGTTCGCAGTTTAATGACTCGTATAAAGCAACCGCAACATCCGTCTTACCCGATGCCGTGGGGCCCATGATAAAAACAACCGGAGAATTCATTATCTCGTTTGCTTCACCAGAGTTAACGGCCCCGCATAAACCATTTGTCGATTTCATTGAGAGACACGCTCATCCAGGTGGGTCTGCCATGGTTGCATTGTCCTGATCTTTCGACCTCCTCCATCTGTCTTAGCAACGCATTCATTTCAGCGATTTCCATTTTTCTATTGGCACGAACAGATCCATGACAAGCCGCGCTTGAAAGGATTTCATCCCTGGCATCGGCTGCTCGCTGGCTCACGCCATGTTCCTGCAAATCTGAAATGATATCGCGCACCAACGTTTCCACATCAGATTTTCCGAATAGCTCTGGAACCGAGCGAACTACGATTTTTTCTTCACCGAGAATATCAACATCAAACCCCATCGCAGAAAAATCCTGCGAGAACTGTTCGCAAATCTGCACTTCGCGCTGACTGACGTTAATCTGCAGGGCAACCAGCAAAGGCTGCTGTCGTATCTTTTTTTGATCAATTTGTGCTTTCAGCGCTTCATAGGTGATCCGCTCGTGGGCCGCGTGCATATCAACCATGATCAAGCCATCCCTGTTTTCTGCAATGATATAAATACCCCGAAATTGTGCAATTGCAAATCCTAACGGCGGTATATCGGATGGATCTGATCTGTCTTCAGCATCATGATATTGCGGCGGCAAAACAGTTGGCAGATGAACATGATTTTCTATAGCGTTGCTTTCATTCAGGCTTCCTGACAATTTTTCATACGTTGAAAGCTGCTCCTGCACCATGGATTGAAAATTTCTTTGTGCCTGCGGCGACCCGTAACCACCAGAACCAGACGTTCCCGCGCGGAAAGCTGATTCAGGTGAAGGCGCCGCAATATTGCTTTGCTCTGTGGTGAAATGCGCTATAGACCGATGGATTGTTCGATAAATATAGTCGTGAACCGCTCGGTTTTCCCTGAAACGCACTTCAGTTTTAGCCGGATGCACATTCACATCAACCAGGTCAGGACGAATCGTAAAGTACAAAACAAAGGCTGGATGCCGGCCATGATAAAGCACGTCACTGTAGGCACGTTTCACCGCGTGAGCCACCAGATTATCATTCACTGCCCTGCCATTGACAAAAAAATACTGCAAATCTCGCTGGCTTCGGGAGAACGTTGGCAAGCCAATCCAGCCATCAAGTGACATTAGATCAACCTGATCTTCGATATAAACACAGCCACCGGCAAAAGGCTTTCCGCAAATACCACCAACGCGCTTTTCCTGTTCAATCTGGTTGTTCGCCAGGAATACGTGCAGTACCGGTTTTCCATCATTGACAAAATTGATCTCAACGCTGGGGTTGGCCAGCGCCACCCGTCTCACTACGGCATCGCAATGATTAAATTCTGTTTTTTCAGTGCGCAGGAATTTTCTTCGCGCGGGTGTGTTGTAAAATAAATCCTCCACTTCTACTATGGTTCCCTGCTCTAATGCGCTGGGTTTTACAGTATCAAGTAAATTACCGCCTTCAATACTGATTTCAAATCCCGAACTTTGATCTGCTGTTTTTGACTTAAGGCACATCCTCGAAACAGCTGCAATACTGGGCAATGCTTCACCACGGAACCCAAGGGTATGCATACTAAACAAGTCTTCAACCGAATCCAGTTTACTTGTTGCGTGACGTGACAAAGCAATGGCTAACTCTTCCTTTGCAATGCCATGGCCGTTGTCTCGAACCTGTATACGCTTAATACCACCTTTATCAATCTGAATATCAATATGCGTAGCCTGGGCATCCACACTATTCTCCAGCAACTCTTTCAACAAAGAAGATGGCCGTTCAATTACCTCGCCTGCAGCAATCTGGTTAATCAGATTGTCATCAAGTTGTCGTATTTGTCGTCGCATTTCAGATATCCGCTGCAAATCTAGCTGCCGTACAAACTGCTTTTTTGAAGGTATCGTTTAATACCGAGAACCACTGCATCGGCGATTCTGGATTGATGATTCGGATTCCGTAAAAGTTTCTCTTCGGCAGGGTTGGTGATATACGCCGTTTCCACCAATATGGATGGAATATCTGGAGATTTCAGCACCGCAAACCCCGCTTGTTCAACCCGCTTACTGTGCACTCGTCCTATTTTCTTAAGCTCCCCCAACACTTCCCTGCCGAAACTGATGCTTTCGCTAACGGTTTTTGTCATGGATAAATCAAGCAATACCCCCGCAAGCAGATTATCCTTGTCAGCAAGAGATACGCCGCCAACCAGATCTGAAGAATTTTCTTTATTCGCTAACCAACGTGCCGTTTCGCTCGATGCACCGCGTTGAGATAATGCATATACCGAAGCACCCCGTGCATTTTTATTTTTAAAGGCGTCAGCATGAATCGAAACAAAAAGATCCGCTTGTCGCTCTCTTGCGATTCGAGTACGTTTACGCAACCCGATGTAATAATCTCCGGTCCGGGTCAATTCTGCTCTTAAGCCTGCTTGCGCATCGATTTTCTTTTTCAGAATTTTTGAAATTGCCAAAACCACATTTTTCTCACGAGCTGTCTTACCTAACGCACCAGGATCTTCACCGCCATGACCGGGATCAATCAACACCAGCAGATCACCCTCACGATCTTTTGGCTTTTTGGGTTGTGTTGGACTCGGGAATACCTCTGGTTTATCCGCATCAACAACTGCATCGCGATGGTAGTAATCAACCACAAGTCGATATCGATAATTATCTACTGGACGTAACATCTGTATGAAATATCGAACGGGTTTATCGACATCAAATACCAGTCGAAATATATTATTTTCAGGCTGACCTGTCCGAATCCGGCTTATAAATTGCCCTGTTGTACCGGGTTGCGGAATCGCACTGTTTAGATTGACACCGGTCAAATCGACCACCACGCGATCCGGTTTTTGCAGCGCAAATGCCGTAAATTGCGCCCCCTGATCCATATCAAAAACAATTCGGCTTCGATCGGGAGCATGCCACATTCGTATATCCGTAATTTCGGCAGCCTTTATCGGTAAACTCGGCAAAATCGCTAATATTAATGCCGCTAAAGCAGATTTCCATGCGACACCCTTCACTCTAAATTCCACTCCGATTTTCGTCCAGCGTGATGGCGACATTGCGTGCATCTGCGGCGTATTGAATTGAGACCGATACCGTTGCGGGGGGTAAAACACCCAAGCCTCGATCAGGCCATTCAACCAGTAGAATACTTTCGTCGTTTATCATATCCCTCAATCCAAGAGTTTCCAGTTCCTCCGCTGATTCCAGGCGATACAAATCCAGATGATAAACAGAAAACGATTCAAAACTGTACGGTTCAATCAGAGTATAGGTTGGACTGGTTACCCCACCCTGATGACCTAATCCGCGTAAGAATCCACGAACGAAGGTGGTTTTACCAGCACCCAATTCCCCCTCCAGATAAATAATATCACCACCCCGCATCAAATCCGCATGATTTCTACCGAGCGATTCCATCGATTGCTCATTCGTCACCAGTTGATCGATCATTCTTGTGCGGGCTGTCAGATTTAAATCTTTGAGTGTTCGAAACAGGGTTATATGTCGGCTGTGTACTGCTTGTTATATTGCACAATCGTGATACCGCTATTCATTTCAGAAACAGGCATTCAGGGCAATATTGCGATGTCACAATCTTACCATGCAGTTGATGCGTAAATTACCTTTCCGGCCGCCCAAAGAGACAAACAGCACAATCTGGATACAAAGATTCTCGCAGAAATGGTGTGGAATTAGTCCACACCATTTTCATCTTGCCGCAGATTTTTCTGTGTCTGCATATAGGCTTTAACGATGGATGCCTCGTAGACCACGCCAAGCAAACGGTTGTCCCCATCAATAACCGGAATACATTCTCCGACAAAATCCTGGACTTTTTTCAATGCCTGCCATATCGTGGTTTCTGGACGCAGGCAGATTTTTGGAAACTTGCAATGTGCTAAACAACTCTCATTCTCAAGATCCGCACTACCTTCCAGTACTGACACATTAAACAAGGTTATTTCACCTTTCAGTTTGCCGCTGGAATCCACCACAAATGCACTATTAAGTTGCTGCTTGAGCAATTTCGTTTTTAATTCCTGTACTGACAATTGCTGTTCGATCACAACCATTTTGTCTGAGATAAAGCCTGCAATACTCCGGCTCGACAGGATGACTGATTCTCGACCTTCGCCAAGATCAAAACCGCTATTCTTTAACTGAATATCGAAAAGTGACCGCCCGACAATCTGATAACCGACCAGGTTCGCAAAAACCACACTGATCATCGCTGCGACGGCAAGATCATAATTTCGGGAAAGCTCGAATATTATTAATATCGAAGTCAGCGGCGCACCGACGACAGGACTGGCAACAGCAACCATGCCGCAAACCACATATGGAACTATTGAAGAATAACTTGCACCGAATAAAGGCTCCACCACATTGCCAACAATAGCGCCCAGCATGAGTCCGATGAAAATGGCCGGACTAAATACGCCACCCGCCATACCAAAACCAAGGCACACAGCAGTGGCCAGCACCTTGAATATCAGTATCACCACCATGAAGCTCGTTGCCGTACCTTCACCTGCGAGCACCTCAATAGCAACTGCATCACCAATACCCATAATTTCCGGCAACCATAATCCGGTGACCCCAAGTGCCAGTCCCGCCATGGCAGGCTTAAAAACCGGCTTCACTGCCATTTGCGCTGCCACTCCAGAAAACCAGATCACCAATTTAATCAATAAAGCGGCAAGAAAAGCACCGAACACGCCGATTGCAATAAAGACAATAAATTCAGAAACATTGATAGGTGCGTGATTGTCAACCGGAAACATGGCCGGATCGTGCCAAACATAGTTTGTCAGCAAATAGCCCATCACCGATGCCACTGTGATTGGGGCAAATGCCCTCAAGGAATAGTGTCTAAGAATGACTTCGTGGGCAAAAACAAGCCCTGCGATGGGCGCATTGAAAACAGTGGAAATAGCTGCAGCAACTCCACACCCCAATGCCATCGCTGGCGTAAATACAGTTGATCCGGTCAGATTCCTTATCGCCAATCCCATTGCAGATCCGAGGTGAGCAACAGGCCCATATTGCCCCAACGAAGCGCCGCTACTCAACGAAACCACACCGGCCAGCGCAGTGATCAGGCTTTGTTTAAAGGGGGTAACAAACCGCATACTTTGAGCGGAACGAATGCTGTCTACCAGGGTTAAAGGTCTGTGATCAGAAAAACTGCAGCACATTAAACCAACCAACAGACCACCAACGGCCGGAATCAATATCAGTATTACAATTTCAAGAATTGGTGACTGAAAAGCAGACTGCCAATGGCGGTCGAAGTGCAACCACTGGTATGCGTTCTTGATCAGCGTTACAAATACGGTAGCAGACAGTGATGCAATGATTCCAATCAGTATTGCCAGCACACCAATCAAAGTTGTTTTTCTTATCATGTGGCGAATCCTATCATTTTCAGCATCGAATCAGGTTGTTGCCATCACCAGATAATCGGTAAACCGTGCAGCGAGATAGCCCGCAGGAATGGTTAACCACACCTTGGGATTGGTACTGAGTCATCTCCTCCCAATACGATGGGAATGGCATTACCGCGCAGCACTGCCTCAGTGTGCAAACGAATTAGTCTGTGGTTAAAGCCAAAATCGCTTTCACTGCAAGGCAAATCTCCCCAGTCGATCGCCAAAGCATTTCCTAAAAGATCGCTTTGTAAATCAAAATCATAATGCCTGCTGACTCCGGGCCAACCAAAACCAGTACGAATTGCTTATTGCTTGCGGTGCATCCGAACAATACGCTGCCACACTCGGATAAGGCGTTGCATTGGGTGTACCAAATACAATGACATCTGCGTTTTCCGTATCGAGCGGATTTTTCACGGGAATATCAAACAACCCTGAAAAGCCCTGACCGCCAAACATATTCCCCATACCTGGTTGTGTTAAAGCGTTTTTGTTTTTCATAAGCGACCTGAATTGAAATTCGATTTCGGCTTTTTTAATGATATTCCCTGAAGACCTTGCCGGGTTATCGTATGATTCGATGATGGCGAACGATGATAACCTCAATCAACTAGTGGAACAAATTAGATCCTGGGGACAGGAACTGGGATTCGCGCATACCGCCATATCTGATATTGATTTGTCCGAAACGGAAGCGAAGCTGGCGATTTGGTTAGGCAAAAACTTTCACGGTGAAATGCAGTACATGAGTGTTCACGGTGTTAAGCGAACACGCCCTGAAGTGCTCGTCCCTGGAACCATTCGGGTGATAACCGTTCGCATGGACTATCTCAATCAGAACATGAAATGCGCCGAGAATGATCTCGCCAACCCGGAACTCGGTTATATTTCCAGATATGCACTCGGTCGTGATTACCATAAAGTTATGCGGGGTCGATTAAAGACGCTGGCGGAAACCCTTCGTCAACATACCAAAACAACAAACTATCGCGTTTTTTGTGATAGCGCACCGGTTATGGAAAAAGCACTTGCGGAAAAATCAGGTCAGGGATGGCTGGGTAAACACAGCAATATCATTAATCGTGAATCTGGATCATGGTTTTTTCTGGGCGAGCTTTACACTGACATCCCCTTACCCGTCGACCAGCCCACGACAAATCATTGCGGCAGTTGTTCTGCTTGCATCGACGCCTGCCCAACCAATGCTATCGTTGCGCCTTATCAGGTCGATGCGAGAAAATGTATTTCCTACCTGACAATAGAATTGCACGGTAGCATTCCCGTTGAATTCCGAAAGCCAATGGGAAATCGTATTTATGGCTGCGACGACTGCCAATTAGTCTGCCCGTGGAACCGCTATGCTCACATCAGTGCTGAACCGGACTTTCAAACCCGCCATCAATTGGATAGCCCGTCTCTGGTCAACTTGTTTTCCTGGAACGAATCTGAGTTCCTGAGCAAAACAGAAGGGTCCGCTATCCGCCGCATAGGCTACGAGCGCTGGTTACGTAATATTGCTGTTGCGCTGGGAAACTCGAAAACCTGCGAAACGGTCATCAATGCACTTAAGAGCAGATTGGAAGCCCCATCTGATCTCGTTCGCGAACATACTCAATGGGCTCTACAACAACATTGTGTAGATACGGCTTTGCTGGTTGCTGGCAGCGCTAAATATAGTCGGCATCAGCTTTAATACACCAGTCTCGTATTGGTGTTCGCTGCATACCAACCAAACCAAAATGCACGATGAGCAGCTAATCGCTGTAAAGTGGTATCTTGCTGATCTATCAGATGATTCTCCAACAAGCGCCATTTCTTTCCGGTTGAATCAAAAACCGTTTGGTCACTATCGTAGCTTGAAATGATCAATCCTCTGGTTTCATACACTCTATTCGCCCCTGAGGAATCCGTTAATACCACGAACTTCAGATCACCCAGACTGTCGTGATAAATTGGATTTTGTTTTAGATATTCAGCGGATACCGCGAGGGTTTCCGATGTGATTTTGGGAAAGGTGAGAGCCAGAATTTCGTCTTTGTTTTTCAACCTCGAATCCAGCACCGGCACGTTAAACATCAACTCATCCGTCGCAAAATAGTCGTGGTAAGCAACACCCTCGTTATAGTTTCTGCGGTGTCCCGTTTGCAGCGACAAAACCGTTGTATTCGGATGACGCCGCTTCCATTCTCCCCAGGTTGTTGTCACAACATAACTCCGCTTCAATTCGATTCCCTTTCCAGCCAACGGTCCAATTACCGGTCGACCCCAGGTTGTATTCCACAACGACTGGGTAGCCTTGTCATACATGAGTTTATTCGATCGATATAAGAATCCACTCGTGCCCATTTCATATTCAACGCCATCGATGACGGTTTCATAAAGAATAACTGCACCACATAGTGTGCAATAAACACCGGCGAAATTGACACCGCCTATAACATCGACAAACATTTCATGCCAGGCAAGAATGCGTTTTGGATAGGCCCTCGCGTCACCCTTTATTTCAACACCAAAAACCACGTTATCGTCGCCTAAATAGTCGGACTGAGCAACTGACACCATTTCCGGCTGCCGCAGAGGAGGGATACCATCCTGCCGAACCCCGCCCCAGATCACCTCATCCAGGCGAATCGTCGTTTTCCGCTGGTCAGCGAAATAATACTCAAATCGCGCATCAATAAGACGATACATCGCCGACTTAAACTGGGCGTAATGCGGATGCTTCGATTCGGGCTGGGTCCATAACCATTGCATCCATTCATCGTAGGAATTGTCCACTTCTAGCTTGTTTTTCTCCCGTAACAAGTCAAATAACCCGTACACGACTTCATTATTTCGGGTTAATCGAAGTACTTCAAGTGCCATGGCGCTGTAACCGGGCTGCCACGTTTGAGAAAGTGCATCCAGGCTCTCTTGGACTTGCGGCGAATCAAATAACAACAGTCCAATAAAATCGACTACCGCTTTATCATATTTCTGAATTTCAGATTGATCTTGCTGTGCCAGCGCCCGAAGCTGAATACACATAATCAAAACAAAAAAAGAACACGCAATGGCCGACCTGAAAAATCTAAGAAACATATGCTAGCTAAATTCGAATCTATGATGAGATACCAATTAGGCTAAGCCACAATCAATAAGTTCAATCGCACCCCAGAATAAAAACTGTTAAAAACTGATTTGAATCCACTCATTTCCTGAAGGCATCGCCAAATATCAACAGTGAACATCCAGATTAAATTGGCTCCTTATTCAAGAATGACTGCCTGACCTTCTCCGCGGCTATCAGATGCTGCGTCCACCGCTCCTGATAACTTGTCTACAATAACGACATGCATATTGCCCCACGTACGACTCAACGGTTTAAATTTGTGACCCCTGTTCGCCAATTCTGAAATTATTTTGGTGTTCAATGTATCAATTTCATACTGTATTGAATCCGGCAAGTACTGGTGGTGATATCTTGGCCGGTTGACAATTTCTTCGGCACTCCCGTCTTTCTCAAATTCCAGAATCCCCAACAAAACCATGGTAATTATTCGACTTCCGCCCGGGGTCCCCAAAACTGCCAATCTATCCGCATCTTCAACAAATGTGGGCGTCATACTCGACAGCATACGTTTTCCCGGTTCAATGGCATTGGCCTTTGCACCCACCAGACCATAGGCATTTGGTACACCGGGCTTTGATGAGAAATCATCCATTTCATCATTCAACAAGACTCCTGTTCCTGGCGGTACAACACCAGAACCAAAGGGATAATTGATTGACAGCGTCGCGGATACCCGATTGCCATCATGGTCAACCACAGAAAAATGCGTAGTGTCTTCTCCCTCAAGGCTATCAGGACTGGTTCCTGCTAACGCTGCGCTTTCACTGGCGCGATCCATTCTAATCGATTGGTTTAGCCCTTGTGCGTATAGTTTACTGGTCAGCATTTCGACAGGAACATCGACAAAATCGGCATCTCCCATATACGCCGCACGATCCCGATACGCACGACGCATGGCCTCTACAACGACTTGCATACTGTCAACTTCAGACAGGTCTTCTAAAGGATAATTTTCGAGGATATTGAGGATTTCAGCTAAAACGATGCCGCCGGAAGAAGGCAGCGCAGCGGCGGTTATTTGCATATCCCGATAGTCAATTTTAACGGGTTGTCGAATTTGGATATGATATTGAGCCAAATCCTGCAAACTCCAAATCCCGCCTTCCGCCCGGATTCCATCTACCAATGCGCGTGCAATTTCGCCACTGTAGAATCCGGCATGTCCCTTTTCCGCAATTGCTCTTAGTGTATTGGCAAGATCTTTTTGAACGATCAAATGACCCAGTTCCGGGACTGCACCTTCATCCAGAAATATTTCTGCTGCCGCTGGGTAACTATTCAGCAGATCCTTTCTCCAGCCAACCTGTCTTCGATATCGCTCAGTAACCGCGAATCCATTTTCGGCAGCATCAATTGCAGGCTGCAAACTCGCAGATAGCGGCAATCTGCCATAGTTTTCCGCAATCCAGGCCAACGCCGCAGGTTCGCCTGGGATACCTGCCGATAGCGGACCATTGATGGACAACCCTTCGATGACCTCCCCGGATGCATCCAGATACATATCGCGGCTGGCTGCAAGCGGTGCTTTTTCTCGACCGTCAACCATAAGAGACTGATCCTGTTTCGCATCGTATAACAACCAGAACCCACCGCCACCGAGCCCGGAGCCCGCCGGCTCAACAACAGCAATGGTGGAGGTAACTGCGATCGCTGCATCGAAGGCATTTCCGCCTAGTTCAAGCATCTTTATACCAGCAGCAGTGGCAACCGGATGTGCCGATGCAACCCCTGAAGCAGCCAGACTTGAATTGCTTTGGATAACAAACAGCAAGGCCCCAAGAATACGCAGTACATTGCCAGAAAACGACCAAATAATGCATCGACTATGCTTCATATCGCTTTTCTCACTTACCTTGATCTACCGCTTAACAGGCTATGCGGATACGTTAATAAAAGTTTTCCGATAGTATTTTAATTCTTCAATTGACTCTCGGATATCATCCATCGCCTGATGTGTGTTTCTCTTTCTGAAACCATCTAACAGCTCAGGCCGCCAGCGCGTGATGAGTTCCTTGATCGAACTCACATCCAGATTGCGGTAATGCAGATATTGTTCCAGCTCTGGCATATACAATGCTAAAAAACGTCTATCCTGGCAAATTGAATTGCCGCACAACGGCGAATGATTCCCCGCAACATATTTGGAGATGAACTTGATTGTTTCCTTCTCCGCTTTTCGCTCATCGTATTGCGACTCGCGAACCCGATTTACCAGTCCGCTTTTTGTATGGGTTTTTGTGTTCCAGTTATCCATTTCCATTAAACGTTTCAACGGCTGTTTAATCGCCATCACCGGGCCTTCTGCGAGAATATTTAATTGTGCGTCGGTAACAATGGTTGCGATTTCGATAATTCGATCATTCTCTGGAGACAATCCTGTCATTTCCAGATCTATCCAGACTAAATTTTGTGGGTGCACTTCTTCTCCAGGATTAACGTTGTGATCTTATCCACGATCCAACTGATTCATCACCGCAAGCATGCTGATTGCAGCGGATTCTGTTCTGAGAATCAGATCGCCAGGCTTCAAATTCCAGAGATTCGATTATAAACTGTTTTGACTGGTGAAACTCAGTTTCTCAGCTTCACTAAACCCGCTTTCCGGTCCAATCATTAGCAATCGTGTTTTAACAGGATCTAGCGTGTTCGCTTCTATCTCGCCAATGTTCACCCCATTATCATCCCCGATATAAATTTCCACATCAAAATGGTTGTATTGATTCAGAACCTGCTCAGGGCTATGAATGGATGGATTGTTTACAGGCCGTTTCAATGATTCGTTGCCATCGCTCCACCCTCTTCGGCTGAAACTGAATCGCACTGAACTGGCAATGCAATGGAATAAATCGGTTCATACCCAGCTGTGTCGCCATATTCAACAGGGTTGATTGCCACCCGCCTTTTGGCAAAGCTGCTGCGAGTATTACCTCAGGCCCCTCACCGACTGATAGCCAGCCTGATGGATTTGTAATTTGGCAGCCTTGCCACGGTTTTCAATCTTTATCAGTTTAGCAAGGTAACAATCTCCATTGCCGCTACTGAGGCACACCGAATCGCCCAATTGAAAACGCCGTACCTGCAGCATATGCCGGGCTTCTTCATTCTCGATGGCGATTACTTCACCCTCGCCACACCGACGGTCAACAACAAATAGAGAATCTTCTATTTTCAACGATAGTCCCTAGTTAGGGTTGTAAATATCGAAACGAACCTGCCTGGCGAGAATTTCTCCGACTCTGGACGAATCCACCGGTGGTGCAAAATGGGGACGCTTAACAATCACACGTTTTTTAGCATGACCCATGGCTTTAATAAAGAGCTCCTTGCCTGTATTGATCGAAGAACAATCTTCCAATTCCAGTACAGATTTCAAAACGGTAATTTCCTTGGGCGAAGATGCGCTGGATGCTCGATGAGGATACATTGGATCCAGATAAATTACGTCAGCTTGTGCGGTATGCTGCGCAAGCATTTCAACACTGTCACCATAACTTAATGTGAGTGAACCGGCGATACAATCCAGATCTATTTTTGTCGTAAGGGCGTGTTTCACCATGCTATAAATCAACGGGTTTTTTTCGAAGACCTGAACATTCATTCCAGCGCGTGCGATATGTATTGCGTCGCGACACCAACCTCCGGTGAGATCAAGCAAACTCCCGGAAGATTGACCCACTGCTCTTAGTAATGGGTCTTTGCCTTTTGAGGGATATCGTTGGCTGAGATCCAATGTGAAAGGTTTTTGATTTGACAGGCTCGAGACTGCCAGTAATAAGTCATCACCAATAAATTCAAGCATCAACGGCGTTTGCACAACATCATGCCCTGCATTTCCATCCAGCAGATTCGCACCTAAAAACATCGCGAGCCGTTCGGCGGATTCCTGATTTTCAGAATCTGCCTGGATTGTGATGGTCGAGTCAATAAAGGGAGGAACCATATACTATTCAGGTATTGCGCTAGACTATGGAAATTGCTGTTAAAATTACCGCTTTATTTTATCGCAGTGTAGCAGACGAGGTTAAAAATGGGTTTTCTTTCCGGCAAAAGAGTATTAATCGCAGGCGTTGCCAGCAACCGATCCATAGCATGGGGAGTCGCCGAAGCCATGCACCGGGAGGGTGCGGAATTAGCATTCACTTATCCCAATGAAAAAATGAAACCTCGTGTTGCAAAGCTCGCTGCGGAAATTGGATCATCAATCGTGCTGCCATGTGATGTGTCCACAGACGAGGAAATTGCGAATCTGTTTACCGAACTGAGCAACTCGTGGGATGGATTGGATGTCCTCGTGCATTCCATTGCATTTGCTCCTCGTGAAGAACTGGAAGGACTCTATCTTGATGCAGTAACCCGGGAAGGGTTCAATACCGCCCATGAAATCAGCTCATACAGCTTTGCCGCCATGGCCAAAGCGGCTATGCCATTGATGGAAGGCCGAAACGGATCAATGCTGACGCTGACCTATATTGGATCGATTCGCTCGATGCCGGGTTACAACGTTATGGGCCTGGCAAAAGCCAGCCTGGAAGCAAATGTGCGTTATATGGCGCAGTCACTCGGCGCCAGGGGAATTCGAGTTAATGGGATATCGGCCGGCCCCATCAGAACCCTCGCCGCCGCCGGTATAAAAAATTTCAAAAAAATGCTTCGGCATTTTGAAAAAGTCGCACCGTTGGGTCGCGCCGTTACCATAGCAGAAGTTGGCAATACCGCGGCATTTCTCGGCTCGGACCTCGCATCCGGGATCACCGGAGAAATAACTTATGTTGACGGAGGTTTTAATACCGTTGGTATCAGTGAACAATTCATCGAAGACGACAACAACTAGCGATCAGCCTTCTTCCGAACCTTCAGAAATAATCACCAAAACCCGACTTTCAGCTTTGCGTTGCAGTCGTTGGTTGATCAACATCATTAACTCCAGAGAATAAAAAAGCCCGGACATTTCGTAAGTCCGAGCCGTTAAAAAAATGTAGAAAGAAACTAGGCTTGTATTCCCAGCGATTCCAGTTTCGCTTCACCCGGGACACCCTCCGCATCCCAACCGCGAGCTTCGTAGTATTGCGGAATCATCACATCCAGCTCACAAACACCCCCTTTATTAAAACCAGCCGGAACCGGTTCTTTCAAAATACGCGGCGGTAATGTGTCGTCTGCTCTGCTTAAGCCGGCTTTGAGATTGAATAATTTCTCCAGATTCCAGATACGCTCACCGGTTTTTCGCAAGCGTTCAACATCCCAGTCTCCGAGCATATCAGCATCCACCATTTTTGCAAAATCGTCGTACCCCCAGGTACCGGTGGTAAACAAGCACAATCCGGTAGAATCCACCATGGCAACGAAATCCTGAGTCGTTGCACAGGCTTCGGCCTTTCCTTTGGTACCCGGATCAGCGTAGTCTTCCGTAAAGGTATCATGCCGCAGATGACACGCACCACGATTACTGGTTGCATAACCCAATCCCATGCCCTGCATGGAACGGCCATCATATCCCGCAAACTCCTGGCCTTTAGCAACCATGGCAAGTTCGGGGCGGCCGTATTTCTCGCACAACAGCTTCGATCCCAACCCAAGGTCCTGACCGAATCCTTCGTATTTTCCGGTTTTCTCAGACATCACTACCAACGCCTCAGCACTACCAAAACTCAGATCAATACCGTCGGTTTGTGCTTTCGTAATGATACCGAGCTCATATAACTCCATCGCGGCGGCAAGTGTTACACCGAAGGATATCGGGTCCATTCCGTGTTCATTCATCATAAAACCCGCAAAAGTTAATGCGTCAAGGTCACTCACCCCGACAACCGGTCCGAATGCAAAAGCAGTTTCGTATTCCAGCCCGCCTGAAGCGACCCAGTATTGCGGGCGATCTTTTACGCTAAAGTGATTTGGGTCTATTTTGGCAATACGTCCACAACCGATGGTGCAGCCAAAACACGCTGCGTTCCGAACGAGGTTTGTATGTCCATTTCGATTTTTTAGGGTAACCGCTTTGTGGTTCACACAATTTGCACCGTCAAACGTAACATCCTGGAAGTTATGGGTCGGTAGACCACCAAATTCCTGCATGCTGTCGAGCATGGAAAGTGTACCGTAGCGCATCAGGCCACGACGATTTCCACTGCCGTGCAGCGCTTCATTGGTTTCCTGTATGGCATTCATAAATCCCTGCGGATCTTCTTGTGTAACGCCGACGGTTCCCCTGGCGCAAATCGCTTTCAGGTTCTTGCTCCCCATTACCGCTCCAACACCGGATCGCCCTGCTGCGCGGTGCAGATCATTGACGACGCATGCATAACGAACAAGCTGCTCACCGGAAACACCAATGGCTGCAATTTTAACTTGTGGATCCTGCTGCTTTTTACGAATCCATTCGTCAGCGAACCAAACGGTTTGTCCCCAAATCTCATCCGCGGGAAGAATTTCAACTTTGTCGTTATTTATATTCAGATAAACCGGTTTCTCTGATTTCCCGGTCAGAATCAGTAAATCGTAACCAGCGTATTTCAGTTCAGCACCAAACTTACCACCTGAATTTGAACATGCTATAGAGCCTGTCAATGGTCCTTTGGTCACTACACCGTAGCGGCCGCTGGTACTTGCCATCGTCCCGCCCAACGGGCCAGTGGCAAAAATCAGCACATTTTCCGCGCTTAACGGATCCGCAGCAGGATCCATTTCCTCATACAAATAGCGCGATCCAAGTCCACGGCTGCCCAGATAATCGTTGGCCCAGTCCATGTTCAGCGGTTCGATGGATGTGGTGCCTGCAGTGAGGTCTACGCGGAGAATTTTCTTTTGCCAGCTCATGAAATTGGTCTCTATCAGAGGTTATTGGGTTTATATTGAATATCTTTCTGAATTTCACAACATAAATCCAGTGAAATAATTGCAACAAGATTGTTGCATTGATTGTAAACCATCTTTATACTCCGCCCCATGTTTACAATACAAAATATTCTTCCAACACACGCCTCTTCAATGGCGCTTACCTGTTGCTGTACAACGGGGAGCGTTGGCTCGTGTGATGTATTGCGATTACATTAGAATTTCCCCGCCCGTCTTCTACTCAACGCTCCCCCTCAATATTGACTCTATAGAGTCTTAATTCACGGGTTGTTTTAATTTTGGAGCGTCACAATGTATCAATATTCTGTATCTGACCAAACTCAGATTGACAATCGTGTAATTGAATTTCGCGATCAAACAAGCCGCTATCTGCAAGGTAGTTTAAGCGAAGATCAGTTTCGACCACTGCGCTTAATGAACGGGCTTTACGAAGAGCGATATGCGCCGATGCTCAGGGTCGCCATACCGTATGGTGAACTTAACTCAACCCAACTCCGAAAACTCGCCGCTGTTTCCCGCAAATACGATAAAGGATATGGCCATATCACCACCCGACAAAACATACAGTTTAACTGGCTTCAAATTGGCCAGGTGCCTGACCTGCTCGAGGAACTTTCCCAAGTGCAGATGCATGCCATTCAAACCAGCGGTAACTGCATACGAAATATCACAACAGACCCGCTCGCTGGAATCATTACAGACGAGGTAGAAGATCCGCGGCCGTGGTGCGAAATTATTCGACAATGGGCAACCCTGCACCCAGAATTTCTATATCTTCCAAGGAAATTTAAAATTGCGGTTACCGGAGCAGCGACGGACCGAGCCGCAATACTGGCACATGATATTGGATTACGTCTGGTGCCTGGATCTGATGGAGAAATCGGATTTCAGGTTTATGTTGGCGGCGGCCTCGGCAGGACTCCTGTCGTTGGGAAACCCCTGAAAGAATTTTTACCTAAACGAGATTTACTTCTCTACCTTGAGGCCATACTAAGAATTTACAATTTATTGGGTCGTCGAGACAATAAATACAAAGCCCGCATAAAAATTCTCGTCAATAGTATGGGGATAGTTAAATTTCGCAATCTGGTTGAAGAAAAATTTTCTGAGATCGAAAACTCCGATTTACGCTTGACTAAACAACACATTGCGGAAATCAAGAGACGGTTTAAAAACCCGGTTTTAGATAGCATGATACATTTTTCTGACAAGCATACTGACATTGATGTCGCTGCAGATTCCGCCCCAGAAGAATATATCCGCTGGAAAACTCATAATGTGATTCATTCGAAGTTCGCGCAGTTTCGATCCGTTCATATTTCTCTCAAAAACCTAAAAACTGCGCCAGGAGATATCACCGCGTTGGAAATGGAAGCGATTGCGAAAATTGCTGACAGATATACCGGGGGCATTGTTCGAACAACTCACAATCAAAATCTGTTGCTTCCACTGGTTCACCATTCACGTTTGTACGAGCTTTGGGCGGAACTGCATGCGGTAAAGAAATCCGACAGTAATATCAATACTGTGCAGGACATTATTTGCTGCCCTGGTATGGAGTTCTGCAGTCTGGCCAACACTACCTCAATTCCCATTGCTCTTGAAATTCAACAACGCTTCACTGATCCCGTAGAAATTCAAACCCTGGGTAATATCCAGATCAAAATTTCTGGTTGTATGAATGCCTGCGGCCATCATCATATCGGCCACATTGGAATCCTCGGTGTCGACAAAAAAGGAGAGCAGTGGTTTCAGCTAACGCTGGGGGGCCGTTCAGATGAAAATTTACAACTGGGTGAACGATTGGGGCCAGCGGTCGATCGCCATCATATCGCCAATGCGGTTGAATTGATTATCCGACACTATATGTCCATCAGAGAAAATTCCAGAGAAACATTTCTGCAAACGATATCACGAGTGGGAATTGACCCTTTCAAGAGAGTCGTTTATGAAAAACTGTGATTTATACTTACCCGTGGATAGAATTATAGATGTTGATCTCAGTCGACTCTCCGGAAAACATCGCGTAATCGTTGAGATCGACAGCTTTCTTGACGGTAGAATATTCAGTCTGGGCCAGGAAATCAGGCGGATGGGATATACCGGGAAATTAGTTGCTCTAGGTGAATTTTTGCCTGATCAATTACCCTATCTTTCAAAATGTGGTTTTGATCAATACGGAATTGCATTAGATCATTTGGGTGCACTGTAACACCGATGAGAACGTGCAGTTCACTTGTTGATCAACTATTCTGAAACGGCGCCAAGCGGAAAGAAGAACCCTGCACTGTATATCCCCATCACTTCAGAATTTGTATGTGGATCGATCTGTGTCTCAGCAATATCAATCAATTCATAAAAAACGGATCGGGAAAGTCTTGCCTGGAGCTGATTTCTCACCATGACGTAGGGTATCGGATTTTCGCGATGGTTATGCTGACGCATATACACCGGATGATCCAGATCAATCATGACTACGTCGTCCATGTTACTTCGTAAATACAGCTCTGACACCTCCTGTGCCCCGACCTTCTGCAGTTCAATAATTTGAAACGGCACATCGTCAACCTGAATTCGATATTTCACTGGTGGTGTTACCAAAAAGTATTCGCCATCCTCAATACGAAGCACGGTCGAAAATAGTTTTGCAATACGCTCCCTGGTAATTGGCGACCCCTGATAGAACCACGCACCTTGAGCATCAATACGAATATCTATATCGACCCACTTCTCTGGATGCCAGCGATCTATCGGCTGATCTTTAAATGGTTCAAGCCGATCAAAAAGCGATTCGATAGAGGTCATATTCTAGACCACCATTGTGCTGCACACAGGCAAAAGATTGATGAAACGCTATTGGGAATGATGCGAGCTGAGTGCCGAGCCGAGTAATTTCGCCGTCACATCCACGGCAGATATTACTTCTTCGTATTGCATGCGTGTTGGACCAATGACGCCGAGCACACCTACGCGTTCGTTGTCAACCTCATAAGGCGCAGCAATAACGCTGCAGTCGCGGAAGGGTCGGTATCCGGATTCTTCACCGATAAAAATATTCACGCCTTCTGCAAACATGCTTTTCTGCAAAAGATCGAACAAAACCTGTTTGGTTTTGAAGGTGTCGAATAGTTCTTTAAGCTGGTCAAGTTCAGAAAATTCCGGAATGGCGAGTAAATTATGCTCTCCGCTTACGAGTACATTCTCTGCAGATTCATCTTCATTAAAAAATTGTCCTGCCATATTCACTGCGGTACGCATTTCTGCATGCATATTCTGGTGATCAGACTGCATGTGGGAAAGCAGCTCTGCACGGACACCTTCCAATGATTTAGTACTGTATTGGGAGTTGAAGTAGTTGGCAGATTCGATTAACTCAGATTCTGTATATTCGCGGTGGGCGCTGAGCACTTTATTTTGAACCTGCCCATCCTCGGTTACCAAAATAGCCAATACCCGCTGGTCTGACAGTTTCAAAAACTCAATCTGGCGAATATGCGAACGATTTTGATCTGGCGTGGATACAATCCCGGCAAAAGATGTAATTTGCGAAAGCATCTCCGTGGCGCTGGAAAGGATGGTTTTTGGATCAGAAATGCCCTGCAGGCGAGCCGTCATGCTGTTTAAAGAACTTCGATTCATCGAACCCGCTTTTAGCAGGCCGTTGATAAAAAATCGGTATCCCTTTGCCGTGGGTACGCGTCCGGCGGAAGTATGCGGTGCCTGAATGAAACCGTAGTCCTCAAGATCAGCCATCACATTTCGGATCGAAGCGGCGCTAAGTGACAACTCAGATTGCTTCGCCAGAGTTCGTGATCCCACAGGATTTCCATCATGGATATAGCGGCGAACCAAACCGCTGAGCACCATCTGTGCGCGGTCATTTAGTTCATTAAATTCAGCGTCGGAAGTCAATCAGGATAACCGTAAAATAGAGTGCGAGCAGCAAAGATTCCAAGTCGTATTACTAACACTGACGCTAACAATGGGGTGTTACGCTGTCAAGACAATATTTGGCAATAGTAGCTGATCACGGCTGCTCGTATGCCAGTAAACCACAAACTCATTGCTTATTCAAACGCGCTTAGAAAGCCCTGAATCAGACTGAAATATTATGCAACTCTATGGGTTCTGTGACATAATTATTTCTCATAAAATAGTTGCCCGAATTGTTATATTGAATTCATAACTATTTGATATTTTTCTGATTTATTCTATCAACAGAAATTCAGGCCATCTTGTGATCATCAAAAATATAGGGCTGTTCGGAAAATTTCACGATAGTAGTGTCGCCGACGCTGTTGTCGAGGTGAAACAATTTCTTGAAGCCAGGGGACTCATCGTATTGCTCGGAAATACAACATCCGCTGAAATAGAAGGTGAGCGTCTGGACGATCAGGATAGTTCAGCAGCAGAAATTTTGGATCTTGCGGTCGTTGTTGGTGGTGACGGTACCATGCTTAACGTTGCTCGCATGCTGTCGGACTATGCTGTACCGGCGATTGGCGTAAATCTGGGAAGGTTGGGGTTTCTTACTGATATATCATTGAGTGACATTGAGAATAGTTTTCTAGCCATACTCAATAGTGAATTCACTATTGAGCATCGAACCATGCTGCAGTGTCGTATCGTTGATGATGGTAAGGAAATATTCAAAGGTACCGCTCTAAACGATATCGTCGTTTCCAAAGGTAACACTGGGCGGCTGATCGAGTTTGAAACCCGGGTAAACGGGCAACGTGCCAGCCATCCACGGAGTGACGGCATTATTTTAGCGACACCAACTGGCTCTACTGCTTATGCCCTATCTGCGGGTGGTCCCATCATCTACCCTGACCTTCCGGTTATTAGTATGTCACCGATCTGTCCTCACACATTAAGCAATCGACCAATCATTCTGGATGAAAAAGCGGAAATCAGCATTACCTCAATTGAAGCGCCAGAAGCACCGGCAATCCTCACAATTGATGGGGTACTTTGCTGTGAAATACACGGCAGCGAGGATATCCAGGTAACCAGTGCACCAAAGAAGTTGCAGTTAGTGCGTATTAATGGTTTCAATTATTTTGAAACACTGCAGTCCAAACTGGGCTGGCAACCGTAAGCAATTAGTACAGATATGAGTCATGATTGACTGGTTGGAAATCAAACAGTTCGCCATCGCCGAACACATAGAAATTGAATTTGATGATCGATTCACAACCGTAACGGGAGAAACCGGGTCGGGGAAATCGCTCATTGTTGATGCCATGAATATCCTGACTGGACATCGTTCTGACAGCAGTTACATCCGCCACGAAAAAGATAAAGCCGAGCTACAGGCGGGATTTGCGCTTACAAACAACCACCCTGCACAAAACTGGCTCACGGACCAGGGTCTGGACAATGATGGTGAATGTATTATCCGTCGTGTTTTACGGCGTGATAAAGCCAGTCGTGGGTACATCAATGGCCATGCTTCAACCATGTCTCAACTAAAAGAGCTCGGAAAATTTCTGATTGATATTCACGGACAGAATGAACATCACTCTTTGCTGCAAAGATCTGTTCAACTCGATCTGCTCGACCATGCGGCAAATAATACCGATCGGGTTAGAGAACTCGCACAGAGATACGAAGTGCTTAGCGATATCGATAGACAACTCGAAGCATTAAAAAATGAAAGCCATTCAAATCAGGAACGAGCCGATATGCTTAAATTTCAGATTGAAGAGCTAAACGAACTCGCCCCGGTTTCCGGTGAATGGCAAGCGCTGTCAGTACAGCAAAAACGTCTGAATCATTTACATGAGCTCACATCCGGCAGTGAACAAACGGCCAGCCAGCTAGCGCTGGCAGACGAAGGCAGTATTGATAGTCGGTTGGCACATTGCATCGACCGGATTAATCAACTCTCGGAATTTGACCAAAGCCTCAAAACGATCGCCGGAATGCTCAACGAAGCACTGCTCAACGTAGCAGAAGCCGCTAACCAGCTACGGCCCTATTTTCAGGATCAGGTTTTGGATAAAGAGGAAATTACCCAAGTTGAAAACCGTTTTGCATTATTTCATAGTCTTGCACGCAAACATCGAATCCAGCCTGAAAATTTGTACGAGCACCTGGATGCGCTAAAACAGGAACTCAGCAACGCGGCTAATCCGGAGATGGAAATTGCGCGTCTCGAAAAAGAATACGAGTTAGAAGACGGAAAATATCAGGAGATTGCTGAAAAGCTAACTCAAGCCAGAAAAACAGCGAGTAAACGCCTGAGCAAAGAGGTTACAGCATCAATGCAGGAGCTGGGGTTGAAAGGTGGATTATTTGAAATTCAACTTAACCCGGTGGACAACAATAAGCGAACGCGGTTTGGCAACGAAGCAATCGAATTCATCGTCACTGCCAACCCGGGAATGCCGCCACAACCGTTAGGAAAAGTTGCATCTGGAGGAGAACTATCTCGAATATCACTGGCAATTCAGGTCGTTCTGGCAAATAAAGCTCAGGTGGGCAGCTTGATTTTTGACGAAGTCGACGTTGGAATAGGTGGAGAAGTTGCCAATGTAGTGGGTCAAAAACTGCGGTTGCTTGGCGAAACCTGCCAAGTAATCTGTGTAACTCACCTCTCTCAGGTAGCCGCCAAGGGCCATCACCAGTTTAGCGTTAGTAAATATGATGGAGACTCAATCGAAACCCGGGTAATCAAACTCGATGCCGAGCAACGGATTGATGAAATCGCGCGCATGACAGGGGGCGATAACATTACAGATCAGTCTCGTGCCCACGCACAACAATTGCTGAAAACCGCATGCGCATGCCGAACGCGATAACGTTAAAAACAACAGCCGGCAATACGCTGGAAATTCAAAATGCATCGTTAGAGGATGTCAGAGGAATCCATCGGTTGCTCACACTGTACAGCGATCTGGGAGTGCTTCTGCCACGGCCAGAATCAGATATATTTCATTCATTGCGTGATTTCTACGTTATAAAAGAACATGAAAAAGTTATCGCTTGCGCTGCGCTACTCATTTATACCCGGGAACTTGCTGAAGTTAGGAGTTTGGCAGTAGACCCTGAGCATCAAAAGCTCAATCTCGGACAACGGCTCGTAGGTCAGCTTGAGTCGGATGCAAAATCTCTCGGCCTTTCAAAACTGATGGCGTTGACCTACGTAGCAGGATTTTTTGAGAAACTCGATTTCAAAGTTGTTGATATGAGCGAACTTCCCGAAAAAGTATGGGGTGCATGTATCAATTGTCATAAATTTCAAAATTGTGATGAAATAGCCGTTCTTAAACACCTTTAACTCCAAACCACCAATTTACATAGAGACAGATATGAAACACCGTTTAACAATACTCAGTGCCATTTTATGCTTCACACTCTCCCTGGGAGGATGTTTTGTTTATAAAATTAATGTGCAGCAAGGAAATGAAATTACGCCACAGATGGTAAATCAGCTACAAATTGGTATGACCAAACGAGAAGTCAGGCAATTGCTGGGGTTTCCGCTAATCAATGACCCTTTCCACAAGGATCGGTGGGATTACTTTTACTCGCATAAAAATGGAAAATCAGGAGAAACTATTCAGCAGCTGGCTTCTTTAAAATTCATCAACGACCAGCTAAGCGAAATTCACAGTTCGTTTGATGAGTAACGATGCCCCAGATGATTTCAGTCAGACTGCAGAACCCTGCCGCCTTTCACTGTAATCCGTTTTCTATTCCAGCCTCCGCGAGGAGCTGGTCAGGCGTCAAATACCCGGGGATTACCTTACCATTGTCGAGAACGATTGTTGGCGTTCCGCGAATGCCAATTTTCTGCCCTAGCTCAAATTGTTGAGCCACGGGATTCTCGCACTGTTTGGGATCAACAGTACCGCCAGACTTGGCAATGGTCATCGCCCGCGCCTGATCTTCAGCGCACCATACTGAAACAGCCTCGTGGTAGCTCGCTGACCCGATACCCGCTCGTGGAAACATCAAATAGCGCACTTGTACTCCACGTTTATCGAGTTCCGCAATGTTTTTGTTAAATTTTTGGCAGTAGCCACAATCGGTATCCGTAAACACCGTAACATAGCGTTGCTGTGCTTCTCCCATCAAAATCATATCTGACTCGGGAATGCTGGCCAACGCGCCAGCAATCGCTTCGTATTGTCGTTCCTCTCCCAAATTTACACGTCGCTCGGTGTCATATACATCGCCAACCATGACGAACTCGTCCTTGCTGTAGACATACATTGTTTGCGTTCCCACCTCAGCAATGTAAACATTCTCCATCGCTGACGGCTCCACAGAATCAATCGGCATATTGGATGGCAGAATTTTAGACAGATTTTGCCTCACACTCTCCATCTCTGAATCCGCATTTGCTGTCCCACTTGAAACAACGGCTACTCCAAAGTAAGCCAGGAAAATTGATCGCAGTAATATTTTTATCATGAATAAATCGGGGTTTTAAAAAGTTTCTTTTGTTTAGACAGCTTTAGTCTCGGAAGTTCGAAAACTGCAGCGGCAGTCCAAGATTTTCCGCTTTCAGCATTGAGATTACCTGCTGCAAATCATCTCGTTTCTTCCCGGTAACGCGCACCTGATCTCCTTGAATAGCCGCCTGAACTTTTAATTTCTTACTCTTGATTAGCTTCACTATTTTTCTCGCCAGATCAGTATCAACACCTTGCCGAACTGTGATTACCTGGGTTGCTTTACCGCCCCCGCTTTCTTTCACCTCTGATCGATCCAGTGATTCCAGATCGACACTCCTCTTGGCTAATTTTAATTGCAAAATCTCAAGCATTTGACCGACCTTAAACTCATCATCTCCAGTCAATGTTAAAGCAGGATCCGATTCCTCGATTTTGGCATCGCTGCCTTTAAAGTCGAAGCGGTTGGTAATTTCTTTATTGGATTGATTGACTGCATTTTTAACTTCCTGCCAGTCAACCTCAGAGACGATATCAAAAGACGGCAATTTTAGCTCTCCGGAGCGTGAGTAATGGACTTGATTATATGTATTATCGAATCCGTTGTATTATTTAATAGCGTTTTAATTTGATTATTATTCAGCTTCTCTAGCGGATTCAGCGCATTATCAGAAATCACCTTAATGATTATCGTGTTTTTTACCTGAATTGCTGGTGACAACGCGGCACAGATCCCAGCCGCCTCCATGTCATACAGGATTTCGTCTTGATAATTCGACTCGGGTTTAACAACAGTGTGGATTTTGAATTTTTCCATCTCATTAATGTTCGAATCTGGAAGAAGCCAGTGTTGGCCCGAATGTTGGTACTGAACGGATTTACCGAGCACGATTGAGCCTACACTCCGTGAGCGTGTACCCGCAATTCCAAAGTTTAACCAGCGAGAATTTTGCGATTGCCCGGAATGCCCGAACGAATCTCTCAAATGCACTGTCGCTCGACGGCTATTTTCGTATCCCTGCCCTGATAAGCAGAGCCGTATGTCACCGCCTTCGTAGATCGATTTTTGTGCTTTTAGCGGATCTAACGAAAGCCCTTCGATAACGCCACTCGCCTCTGCTTTATGGGCAACAACAATATTAAGCACTAGCTTTCAGACCATTTCATTTTAAGTTTGTGATACCGATGCCACTCCTCATAATTTTGGCGCTTACGAAATCCATTCATGAGTATCTCGATCTTTCCAATCAGCATTTCACGCGTTTGCGATTCCTGTTCCGCATTCAACGTATCCGCTTCCAGCAAGTTGACTAGCGCCTTTACCCTGAATCGATCCATACCCCACAGTTTTCTGGACAACTGGTCATCATGACCGCCATATTTACACAGTAGATTTTCAGCTACCAACAGCACCGGGTATCGGCTGAAAATTCTTAACCACATGTCATAGTCTTCGCACACCGGTAATTCCTCATCAAAAACACCTGCCTGCTGGAAGACGTCGCTATGAATCATTACTGAAGATGGTGAGACACAACACAGTGGCAGACACTGCGAAAAGATCCATCCATCTGGTTTAGCATGCTTTTTCATTGGATTTACCCGAAGCCCTCTGCGAATCCAGATTTCGTCAGTATGACAGACTTGAAATTGTGTTGATAAGCCTGGTGCCCGCGCTTGTTTCATTAACTTTTCAGGCCTCCATTCGTCATCAGAATCCAGTAACGCAATCCATTCACATTGTGCTTCCCTGATGCCACTATTACGGGCGGCGCTAACACCAAGATTGTTCTGCCTGATCAACCGAATCTGCGGGTAGGACTCACCAATTATTGAAGCCGTCTCATCGTTTGAACCATCATCAATGACTAGAATTTCTTTTGCGGGAAACGTCTGCGCAAGCACAGAATCGATGGCGCGAGGCAAAACCCCGATCCGATTGTAAGTCGGTATGACAACACTGATCTCCATTACTGACGATGGGTACCGACGACAGGTAAATCGATGATGTGAATAGGGTCGATCAACATTGCAGCGACCCCCGGAACAAATTACATCAGATGGCTCACAGCTTGTTGCTCTTCCCTAAGTTCCTGCTCAGTCACCGCCATACGCTCACGACTGAACTCACTGATCTCCAATCCCTGAACTATTTCATATTTCCCATCATTACAAGTAACCGGGTATGAATAGATAATACCTTCATCAATACCATAACTCCCATCCGATGGAATCCCCATACTAACCCAATTTCCCGGCTCAGTACCGAGCGCCCAGTCACGCATATGATCCACTGCAGCGGACCCTGCTGAAGCAGCACTTGACGCTCCTCGGGCTTTGATAATTGCTGCGCCTCGTTGCTGAACAGTTGGAATAAAATCATTTTCCAGCCAATCCTGATCCACCCTATCTGCGGCCGCATCGCCGTTTACTTTTGCATTGGAGATATCCGGATACTGGGTCGCCGAATGGTTGCCCCAAATAGTCATATTGGTGATGGTGTCGTGATGTACGCCAATCTTTCCAGATAGTTGAGAAAGAGCTCGATTGTGATCCAGTCGCATCATTGCGGTAAATTGCGATTTGTCAAGATTTGGGGCATTGGCGGCCGCAATTAATGCGTTTGTATTTGCCGGATTACCAACGACAAGCACTTTTACATCCGCCGACGCGTGGTCACTTAACGCTTTCCCCTGAACAGAGAAAATAGCACCATTGTCTTTTAGTAAATCACCGCGCTCCATGCCTGGGCCCCGAGGTTTTGAACCAACCAGCAAGGCATAATCAGCATCTAAAAATGCGATATTGGGGTCATCTGACGCTTCTATGCCTGCGACCAGTGGAAAAGCACAATCATTTAACTCCATAACAACTCCCTGTAATGCGTCCATCGCCGGTGGAATCTCAAGTAATTGTAATATTACCGGTTGATCCTTACCCAGCATATCGCCGGCAGCGATTCGAAATAGCAATGCGTAAGAAATATTACCAGCGGCGCCAGTTACCACGACTCGAACAGGGTTTTTCATCAAAGACCTCATAGGATATTCGGTTGTCATTCCGCGCACAATAGACTATGCAAGAATCCAACATTTGTCATTCCTGCGAAAGTTCGTCATTCCTGCGCAGGCAGGAATCCAGTAAAACAGCCAAACCCGCAAGGGTTTTCCACCTAACACGATAGTGGGCAGTCTCGCAGGGGCGAATAATCATTCGCCCGACAAAACACCATCCACCCGATAACATGAAAGTCAGGACGGAAAATTTTCCGCCCCTGCGATTATTGGGTTTCTATATTGATTTTGCAATAAAAAAAGACCCCTTTTAGTAGGGGTCTTAATGATACAGTATAACTGATTAAAAAGAATATGCTAATGTAGCATTAAATATTCGTTGTCCAGTTGAAACAAAGGTAGATTTTAAACCAAAATCTATAGATTTGTTTAAATTAACATTATACGAAAGAACTCCAACAGCAACCTTCTTGTTAGGAAGGAATGAGTCTATCTTAAGTCTGCCATACTTATTCATATTAAATCCCATTCCATCTTGATTATTAAGGAAAAAACTATTCTTGATAGCAGTACGATTATGAAAAATAAGAACAGCTAGACCTACTACAGCTATGGCAGCTAAAGCTCCACCAGAAGACCCTTTTCCATTATTAGAAATAGGCTCAGGAACGGTAGGTTCAGGAGTAGGCTCAGGAACGGTAGGATCAGGAGTAGGCTCAGGAACGGTAGGATCAGGAGTAGACTCAGGAACGGTAGGATCAGGAGTAGACTCAGGAACGGTAGGATCAGGAGTAGACTCAGGAACGGTAGGATCAGGAGTAGACTCAGGAACAGTAGGATCAGGAGTAGGCTCAGGAACAGTAGGCTCAACATTTGAATAAGAAACTGTAATTCTAACAGGGCAATAACCTTCTGGTATGTTTGTACCATCATAATCCCCTTCATATAAATGATGAGTCACTTCATTGAAAAGAGCGTTCCAGGTAAAAACAGTTCCAACACTCGGAGGGTCAAAATTTAAATCACTAAAATTTTGTATTTCTGCATCAGACTCTAAATAAACAGTTCTGCCAGTAGCCATAATAGCTCCATCAGTATATACATCTGACTGCATTCTTGTCTCAGGGTGGTAATAACTTATTTCTACAAAACTCTCACCAACACGATTTGCTCCAACAACTGCATGTACTTGAAAAGACACCGCCATAAGAAAAACACTAAAAAACAAATTTACTACAACACTATTAAAATTATTTGCGGGGGGGGGGGGGGGGGGGGGGGTAACTTATTGATTTCATTGTAAAAATTCTCATATTTAATTGGTTATCCTATCAACACAATACCAAAGCAGCAATCACAAGAACGATATTACATTCAACAACTGCACCATAGACATCGCAAGAACGTAAAATGTACCATATCTGACACGGGAATACATCCGGTTGACTCTTAGCTGGCCTGTCCGTACCATTCCGTCGCCATGAATTTTCCCTGTTACATAAACTCGGCCCTCCAATCTCGAGGCATAATTTTCGCCCTGTTTGTCGCAGTTACAGGGTGTTCAGGGCTGCCGGTATCAAAAGCACCAAAATCAGACAAAACAACCGCTTCAACTCTGCCGACCGATAGTCAGGATATTGCTACGGAAGAAATTACCGCGATTTCCATTGCAGACAATCCTGATGCCGTCGTTGTGATTCCCTCAACGCCAGCATCAAGTGATCCAACAGCGCAATCAACGTCGAAAGTTTTAACAACAGCAATTGAAATTGATGCCCTGTCAGGTCAAATCGAATCAAGTACGGATACCGCACCACCGGTTGATTTATGGGACAAATTGCGTCGAGAGTTTACCCTTACCTATTCCAACCCCAACGATCCTGTTATTGAAAAATTTGAAACCTGGTACCGTAAACACCCAAAATATTTTGACCGATTAGCAGACCGCGCCTACTGGTATCTTCCTTATATACTTTCACAAACTGAAGCACGTGGGGTACCCGCAGAAATTGCACTGTTACCCGCCATCGAAAGTGCCTTTCGTCCAGAAGCAGTTTCTCGTTCAAACGCCGTCGGAATGTGGCAATTTATTGGGGCCACAGGAAAACGATTTGGGCTTCGACGGGATTGGTGGATGGATGGACGTCGGGATATGGTGCAATCCACCCGAGCGGCTCTTGATTATCTGGAAATTCTCGCTGAAGAATTTAATCATGACTGGGAATTAGTTTTTGCTGCCTACAACGCCGGGGAAGGTACCATTAGACGGGAGGTCAAAAGTAAAAAATCTCAGGGCAAGCCGACAAACTACCCTAATTTGAGTCTACGAAAAGAAACACGAGAATACGTTCCAAAACTATTTGCCGTCAGAAATATTATCGCTAACCCGGAAAAATATCATATTACGCTTCGTTCAATACCGATTGAACAAACGCTGTCGGTGGTAGATGCAAAAACGCAAACCGATCTTGCCGTTGCCGCTTCAACCATTCCAATTGACAAGGAAACGCTGTTTCAATTTAATAGAGGGTATTCTCGCGGTGTAACACCACCGAACGGACCGCATAAGATTGTTGTCCCTTCGGTTTATGAAAAACAACTCGCCGAGGAACTGCAGAAACTGAGTTTACAGCAACGATTGCGGTGGGCACGCCACTCGGTAAGAAAAGGAGAATATCTCGGACGGATTGCCCGACAGCATGGTGTAACCGTTGACTCCATAATACAGGCTAATCAGCTTTCCGCCAATTTAATCAAGCCCGGTCAAGAGTTGAAAATCCCGATTAGCAGTGGATTTCATCAATACGCTCAAGTCTCTGCCAGTGATATCAAAATTGAACAGGGCGATAAGGTTTATACTGTCCGCAAAGGTGATTCGCTATGGAAGATATCTCAGGGTAACGGAATCGCTCTTGCTGCCATCTTGCGATGGAATGGTATTTCAAAACACACCACACTCTATCCGGGTCAACAACTCATTGTTAGGAAAGTCTTCCTGAATTAAGTTATAGCAGCAATTTGCTGTATTGTGCTTCAATGCCTAAAAATCAATCCGTTTTCCCTGCATTCCATCAAGAACTCACTGCTGTTTTCGCGATCAACAAATCTTCCCAGGCTTTGGATTTTTCCAGGGGTCGGCGAAGCAGATACGCTGGATGGTAAGTTGCAACCAATGGGATTTGCAGCTTACCAAATCTATGGACGGTATGCCTGAGTTTTGCCATGGGTTCTTCACTGTCGAGCAACCGCTGTGCACTAACGCGGCCGAGAGCAACAATTACATCTGGATTGATTAACGAGAGCTGCTGATGCAAATATCCTGCGCATTGCGATACCTCCTCCGCGCGCGGGTCTCGGTTATCCGGAGGGCGGCACTTCACAACATTGGCGATAAACACATCTCCGCGCTTCATACCTAACGCCTGAATCATTGAATCGAGCAATTGACCCGCCCGACCAACAAAAGGCCGCCCTTGTTGATCTTCGTTGTAGCCAGGAGCCTCGCCGACGAAAACCCACTTTGCATTGCTATTCCCTTCTCCGGGAACGGCATGTGTTCGCGTTTCTGACAAGCTGCATTTCGTACAGTTTCTTGCTAACTCAGCAATTACCTCCAGCGACGCAGACTTCGGTACAGAATCTGACGCTAGCGATAGGCTTTCTACCCCGACTTGCTCGGGAGCCGCTGCCCCAGCAACCGTATTTACGGTGCTGTCAGGCCCGATACTTTCAATACTTTGGGTATCGTTAGATTCGCGCAAACGCCAAACGTCGATTGCCATTTTTGACAACAGTTCACTTTTCCTGGAATCAAGCATGGGCATTGTGCTTACGATTTAAACCACACCAGACGGAATGCCCTTTCACTATTAAGCTATGATTTTTTATTTGAATCGATTGGTTGTACTTTTGCAGAGGCTTCATCCTCGTTTGCGGGTGAGTCAATCTCTTCGTCCTCATCCGGCAAAAAAGCCGGACTCTCATTTACCCCCTTACGCCTCCTCAATACCATACCAATGGGTCCGGAACTTACATAAATCACCGCCAGCAAAAACAAAACCCGGGGTGGGTCAAATGAGATTAAAACAATGCCGACGACGATGGCGAGCAATACAAAAATAGGAATCTTATGCTTAGGATCAAAGTCTTTAAAACTTCTAAACTTGATATTGCTAACCATAAACAACGACATGAGCGCTGTCACCAGAGCGCTAAGCCATGCCAGCGACTCTCCGGAAATTTCAGTAACATGAAAATTCCAAACCCAGAAAACCACAAATGCGGCGGCTGCCGGGCAAGCCAGTCCAGAAAAATACCGATTGTCTTTTAGCGTTAAGGTATTGAATCGGGCCAACCGAATCGCAGTTGCCGCAACATATAAAAACCCAATCAACCACCCGGCCTTACCGAGGAAATGCAAAGACCAGAAATACATAATCATGCCGGGTGCTACTCCAAACGCGATAACATCCACCAGACTATCGTACTCTTTGCCAAAATCACTTGCAGTATGTGTCCATCGTGCCACACGCCCATCCAGGCCATCCATAATCATCGCAATCAGTACAGCACTGGCGGCAACGGAAAAGTTGCCCTGAGTTGATTGGATAATGGCATAAAAACCGAAGAACAGACCTGCTGTGGTAAACAGACTGGGCAAAAAGTAAATGCCTTTGCGCGGACTTTGTGTATTCTGATTCATACTGAGATCATATCAGGAATGAGGATTAAGTAATAAGAAACTCAACACAATCAACATTAATCGTTGATTTTATGGCGTTATTTTTATGATTTACTGTAACCTGGGAGGAAGCCTATTGTGTGATTCCCGGAATCTACCCATTGTCCCAAAGAAATGGACAGGCTGGTATCGATCGGCAAATACAGATCGACACGCGAACCAAAACGGATAAATCCATAACGTTCACCGGTTTCAACCTGGTCGCCGGGTTTCAGGTAGCACAGTATACGTCGAGCGATCAAACCGGCAATTTGCACACTAAACACCTCGTGACCATCATCCGTTACAACATGAATTGAGTTTCTTTCATTTTCGGAAGAAGCTTTGTCCAATGCCGCATTTACGAATTTTCCGGCAAAATACTGCACATCCTTAATTCTGCCGGCCACCGGAGCCAGATTGGAATGAACAGAAAATACGTTCATGAAAACACTGACTTTGAGCGCTTTGCGGTTATTGTTATAGGGGTTGTTCTGTTCCCCGACAAACACAATTTTTCCACTGGCAGGAGACACGATGGCACCGCGCTTTTGTGAAATATTTCGTTTTGGGTCTCTGAAAAACTGAAAAACGAATACCACCAGGATCCAAACGGGGATAGACCAAATGCCTAACCAGATTGTCGCAGCGATCCCCGAAAAAGCGGCAATGAGAAGATGAACGGTGCCTTCTCTTGCCAGAACAGGATAATCAAATTGAGCCATGGTATTACGAGAAGAGATGGAAAATAGCGTAAAGATATTAGATCTTTAAAGCGTTTTTGCCACGACCGATACCGAGCAAACCGGAACGCACAACTTCGATGATCTCGACCTGCGTAAGCGCTTCAAGAAAAGCATCGACTTTCTCTGTACTGCCAGTCAATTCAAGTGTATACGCTGATTCAGTAACGTCAATATAGCGTCCACGAAAAATATCGACAAGGCGCTTAATATCATCTTTTTGATCCGCCGAATTTGCACTCACCTTTACCAGCATCAATTCGCGTCCAAGGTGCTTGCCCTCGGTAAGATCCCGTAGTTTAACCACGTCAATCAGTTTGTTTAACTGTTTGGTGATCTGTTCGATAACAGCGTCAGTACCACTGGTGACGATGGTCATACGGGATAGTGATTCATCATCAGTCGGCGCTACCGTCAAAGACTCAATATTGTAGCCTCGAGCAGAAAACAAACCCGCCACACGTGACAATGCGCCCGCTTCATTTTCCAGCAAAACAGAAATTATTCTTCTCATCAGGCTAATTCCCTCTCTACAGCGCCAGAACCATTGGGCTTAAGCTGCATTTCATTATGCCCCTTACCCGCAGCAATCATTGGATACACATTTTCGGTGTGGTCCGTAATGATATCGAGAAAGACCAATCGATTTTCCATCGCAAAGGCTTCTTTTAACGCCGTTTCCACATCTGCCGGGTTTTCGATTCGCATACCGACGTGACCGTAGCTTTCTGCGAGTTTCACAAAGTCAGGTAACGCATCCATATAGGAATGAGAATACCGCCGGTCGTAAAAGAACTCCTGCCATTGGCGCACCATACCCATATATTGGTTATTCAAGTTGATTACCTTGATTGGCAGATTGTATTGCAGGCAGGTTGACAGCTCCTGTAGACACATTTGAATACTGGCATCACCAGTGATACAGGCAACAGGAGCATCAGGATAGGCGAGCTGCACGCCCATCGCCGCAGGCAAACCAAAACCCATGGTACCCAGACCGCCAGAATTGATCCAGCGACGGGGTTTTTCAAAAGTATAGTATTGAGCCGCCCACATTTGATGCTGACCAACATCGGATGTAACGTATGCCTCACCATCCGTCACCTGCATGAGTTTTTCCACCACGAATTGCGGCTTGACAACGCTGTCACTATTTTCATATGCCAATGAGTCTTTTGACTTCCACTGGTTGACCGTATCCCACCACCGATCAACAGCCGAACGATCAATCTCATGAACTCGCGTTTTTAACCGTTCATTCATCTCTATCAGAACTTCGTTACAGTCTCCGACGATGGGAACTTCAACCGGTACATTCTTGCCAATAGAAGACGGATCGATGTCAATTTGTACAATTTTGGCATTGGGTGAAAACTTCGACAGCTCTCCCGTTACGCGGTCGTCAAACCGTGCCCCCACTGCAAGCATGACATCGCACTCATACATCGCCATATTCGACTCGTATGTGCCGTGCATACCCAGCATCCCAAGGAAATAGGGATTCGTAGCAGGAATTGCCCCAAGCCCCATTAATGTGCTGGTGCTTGGATATTTCAGCATATTAACCAATTCGGTCAATGGCACCTCTGCATCAGATAAAACCGCACCGCCACCGGTATATACAATAGGTCGTTTAGCATTAACCAACCAATCAATACCCCGAACAATTTGCTTGTTATGGGCTTTCGTTCCGGGTTGGTATGAGCGCATCTCGATGGTTTCAGGATAATGATATTCTGCGGTTTGTGCCGTAATATCTTTTGGAATATCCACGACTACCGGGCCGGGTCGGCCAGACGACGCTATATAAAATGCCTTTTTCATGGTTTCGGCAATTTTATTTACGTCTTTGACGAGGAAATTGTGTTTTACACACGGGCGCGTAACTCCAACGGTGTCCACCTCCTGAAAAGCGTCATCGCCGATCAAATGCGAAGGCACTTGAGCGGTAATGACGACCATCGGAATGGAATCCATAAATGCGGTGGCAATACCCGTCACGGTGTTGGTTACGCCAGGACCAGAAGTGACCAATACCACTCCCAGTTTCCCCGTTGCACGAGCATAGCCATCCGCAGCATGCGTTGCTCCCTGCTCGTGGCGAACCAAAATGTGTTTTACATCATCCTGACGATACATCGCATCGTAAATATGCAACGCCGCACCACCCGGATAACCGAAAATATATTCAATACCCTCGTCTTTCAAACAATTGACGACGATATCCGCACCTGAAAGTATCACTTTCCACCTCTTTACCGAAAAAAAGTCCGCAGCATTACGGACCTGATCTTGATTATGTGAACGCGCGAGTATAGCGACAAATAGCCAGAGTTTCCAAGGGATTACACGGCTTTACGCGGGTTTTCCGCAAAAACTGCATTTATATTCCCAACCGGGTAACGAACGCTCAGACAAATAGGATCCATCAGTTAAAAAGGCATCCCAGGCATACCTCCGCCCTGTCCGCGCATTTGATCCATCATGCCTTTCATTCCGCCTTTTTTGTTCATCTTTTTCATCATCTTTTGCATTTGCATGAACTGCTTTAAAAGGCGGTTTACATCCTGTACCCGAGTTCCGGAGCCTGCTGCAATACGCTTCTTCCGTGATCCTCGCATCACTGCCGGGAACTTGCGCTCGTGAGCAGTCATTGAGTTGATAATGGCGATGACCTGAGCGGTCTTTTTGTCAGCCATTTGATCCAGCGCCTTTTGCGGTACTTTATCCATACCGGGCAGCTTTTCCATCATTCCCATCATTCCCATCATTCCCCCCATGTTCTGCATTTGCAGCATCTGCTCACGAAAATCATCGAGGTCAAAACCTTTACCCCTGGTAATTTTTTTGGCAAATCGCTCTGCTTTCTTTTTATCGACCTTACGTTCAACTTCTTCAACCAGTGAAAGCACATCACCCATACCGAGAATACGAGACGCAATCCTGTCAGGGTGGAATGGCTCAAGTGCATCCATAGCTTCGCCGGTACCCATGAATTTAATCGGCTTACCGGTAACATGCCGAATAGACAGCGCTGCACCGCCTCTGGCATCGCCATCCGCTTTGGTCAGAATAACGCCCGTTAAAGGCAAGGCTTCATCGAATGCTTTAGCGCTATTCACTGCATCCTGACCCGTCATGCTATCAACCACGAACAGCGTTTCAACGGGATCGACGGATTGATGGAGTTGCTTAATTTCTCGCATCATATCTTCATCGACATGCAAGCGACCCGCAGTATCAACAATCAAGACATCAACACTCGACTTCTTCGCCTGTTCGTGAGCCTGTCGAACAATATCGATGGGATTGTCTTCTGAATGCGATGGGAAAAAATTCAAATCAAGTGCGTCTGCCAATATCTTTAGCTGATCAATCGCTGCCGGACGATATACGTCCGCGCTAACAACCATCACAGATTTCTTTTCCCTGGTCTTGAGAAAATTACCCAACTTGCCAACCGTGGTTGTTTTACCTGCGCCTTGCAGCCCCGCAATAAAAACGACTGCCGGTGGGCGGGCGGCCAGATTTAGTCCTGCATTAGCCTCTCCCATCAATCGCTCCAGCTCCTGCTGGACGATCTTTATGACCGCCTGCCCGGGCTGCAGGCTATCAACGACCGCTGTTCCAATGGCCCGATTTTTGACTTGCTCTATAAACGCTTTGGTCAGCGCCAGCGAGACATCCGCTTCGAGCAGGGCGATGCGCACTTCACGCATCGCATCAGAAATATTGGTCTCGCTTAAACGGCCTTTCCCGCTTAAATTTTTTAACGTGCTTTTCAGCCGATCGCTTAATTGGTCAAACATGGTGATGCGTTATGGTAAATATAGGAACTGGATTGAATTTCGGCAATTTAAGGTTCGAGTGTATAATGTGTTCGCTGCGCTTTCACCTGTATAGTCGGCCTATTTCGGAAACAATTCTATTTAAATTATCTTTGATGTCCTTAGTACTAATTACGTTAATTGCCTACTGTATCGGATATTCCCTGCTCTGGAAATTGACGCAGCGCGACCCGGTAAAGCTGATCCTGGGATTTGCAATCGTGATTTGGGTTGCGATTTTACTTCACGGATGGATAATCTATCGAAATACTTCAATAAACGGCGAACTTTTACTCTCACTCGGTACGGGGATTTCGATTGCAGGATGGATTTCTGCATTATTTTATATTTTGTATGCTATCGTTCGACCGGTTTGGTCTCTCGGATTATTTATTCTGCCCATTGCGGGATTAGGATTACTAACCGGATTGTTGGTTAACGGAGAACAGGTTGCGCTTGCTCAGTTCTCATCAAACGCTATCCTGCACATCGTTGTTGCTATACCTGCCTACGGTTGTTTTTGCCTCGCCTTTGCCCAGGCTTGTCTTTTACTCATCCAGGAAAGCCGGCTTAAAAGCCCTGCTACGCAAAGATTTTTGCCGCCGCTACCGGCAATGGAATCCATGGAAAGGTTATTATTTTTCTTTACAACACTCGGCTTTGCATTCATGTCGCTAAATTTAATTATTGGCATGATTGTTAACCAGACTACCCGCGGGCAGGTAATTGAATTCAACCATCATGTATTACTTTCGATCATGGCCTGGTTTGGCTTTGGATGCTTGCTGCTGGGCCGAAAGTTTGCGGGCTGGAGGGGACAAACTGCGGCAAAATGGATTATTAGTGCATTTATCGTTCTTTTTCTGGCCTATTTCGGGACACGTTTTGTAAATCAAGTGATATTTGGCAACCCTTAAACAGGCTTGTTCAGATTATTACGATTGACCCGGCTGACAAGAAAAGGTATCTTTCGACCTAGAATTTACAGTTGGTTTATTTGTTAACTTAATATTTATAAAAGAAAATTTGGAGATTTATCTGATGAAGAGTAAACTTTCCGCACTCCTGATTGCGGCGTATTTGATGGTTGGTTGCAGCAGCGGCGGCAGTACCAGCGGTGCGGGTGGCGGAAGCGCCACAACGACGGACGGGCTTCTATTAACCCCGTCTCTGGTTATGGATGATGGGGGAAACACGCAGATAGATACAAATGAATGCGCTGGCGGTGAACCGTTCACAACCCGAAAAGGAACTTTTACTATTCGAATTACCGATATTGCGAACCCTACAGGAGGATTATTTCCCAGCGGAATCATATTAACTTCTTATTCTGTCAGTTTTAAAGGCCAAAGCTCTGGGGCCCCGGGAATACCTTCACAGACCTACGGTGACAGTTCGAATCAGATAAACGGAGACACACTAATGACCACTGTTATCATCGTCGATACAGCCTCAACGTTCAGGAACATCGTAAAATCCAACCGGTCAGGCACAATCCACAGCTACACTACCACGGTGACAATGTCTGGAAGAAGTCTTTCTGGTGATCCATTTACCGTTTTCGCTCTGGTCACTCTGGAAATTGGAAACTTTCCATGTACAGCAGAAGAGGAAGAAGAGGAAGAAGAGGAAGAAGAGGAAGAAGAGGAAGAAGAGGTTTCTGTTAGTTGATTTCCTGCATAAGAAATACGCTGAAACTCTTAATACTGATCACGGTATATTCAACCAGTGCTACCGCCGAAGCTCCCCAGTACAAGATCTACCTGACCAAGAAAACACAACATGATCAGCCTTCAATGGAAGATCAGGCTGCGACGGTGTTTGATTGCACAGATCGCATCTATATCGTCGTTGAGGCGTTAGGGCTGGAGACGAAAAATTACAACCTCACGGTGAACTGGATTAATCCCGTCGGGGCACAACAGGAAAAAACCGATTACAAATTTCACGCACAACCGTTCACAAGAGTTTGGGCGTGGCTGCAGCTAAGCGGTCCGCCTGGAGCTGTCATTGGTCAGGTATTCGATCCTGCTTTTGGTATGGAAGAATTTATAGGAGAATGGTCTGCGAACGTTTCCATCAACCGCGATTCTGTAAAGAAGCTGGCGTTTACTGTTGTCTGCTAGTCACTAATTTAAATTAGTGATTCAGCAAATTGAAGCGGATTTTTCCGCAATTCGGTTGCGAATATAAAACGCCTGCAAGTCTATCGGATTAATCCAGGAGTTCCCTAAAGAGCACTGCGCAATCTCAATCAGGTTTTTCGCTTCAGGATGGGAGATGGGGGTAGGTAATTCCTTGAATTTGAGGCTGGCTGGAACATCGAATTTGTCTCCGTACACTTCCCAACCATTTCCCACGCCAATAACAGTAGAACCTTCATCGGGACATGAATAAGATTCAAACACCTGTTCCGGATTTTGCACTAAAGGCGCTATTAACTGCTCAAATTTTTCACCCATCACCGCAAACAAGGACCAGTAAACCTGTTGCATCCGGGCATCCAGTGCCGGCAAAATAAAATCAGCCTTAAATTGTTTGTGTGCCGCATAACACAACGCCTTTAAGGAACTTACCGGGAAAACTTTTAAACCCTGAGCATAGGCCATGCCCTGAGCGACACCTAAACCAATCCGTACTCCGCAAAACGACCCCGGCCCGACGTTGACAACAATACCGTCGAGTTCTGATTGCAATATTCCTGATTGCTTTAATCCATCATCTATCATTTGCAGCAAGTGGCGTGAATGCTGAGTTGAACCGCCGCAAACCCATTGCTGTATTTCATTATTTTTTGATACTGCTATGGAACATTGCTCGGTAACGGTATCAATTCCAAGATACTGTTTGTGAGTATGAATTTTCATCTCTATTATTGCTATCTGTTGAAAAAATTGTGCACTTCTTCAAAATTCCGAGTAACCGGCATCGGTGGTAAACTCTTTAAAAACAGCTTACCGTAAGATTTATTCACTATACGGGCATCACAAATGACCAGTACCCCTTTATCTGTTTCCGAACGAATCAAGCGGCCGGCCCCCTGCTTTAAACCGATTACTGCATCGGGAATCTGTATATCCATAAACGGCATCCCACCCTGTTCCTCACATTTTTTTAACTGGCTTTTCAAAACCGGCTCGGAAGGGGCACTGAAAGGCAGTTTGTCAATCAGCACGCAACTCAAGGCATCACCCCTGACATCGACCCCTTCCCAAAAGCTCGAAGTTCCGAATAATACGGCATTGTCCGCTTCCAGAAACTGCTGGATCAAGTGTTGTTTTGCCGCCTGACCCTGCAAGAATAGCGGCCATTTCAAATCATCCTTAACCAGATCAAACACCCGGTTCATCATGGCATGGCTGGTAAATAAGCAGAAACACCGACCTTTACTGGCATGCGTGACACGCAGGATTTCATCGCGCAACGACAGCGCAAAACCCCTGTCTCTCGGATCCGGCATATTGTCCGGGATGTACAACAACGCATTCGCTGAGTAGTTAAATGGGCTTTCCCAGTGTTTGGTATCAACTTCCAGCAATCCAACCTTGTTACAAAATGCTGAAAAGTCGTCACCAACGGCTAGTGTTGCCGAGGTAAATATCCAGCTCATTTCAAGTCCGTTCAGATATTCTCCGAAATGATCCCCGACATTGAGTGGGGTTTGGTGGAATCGAATCATTAACTGACTGCTTTCCAGCCACGACACATGATTGTAATCTCGATTCTCTCGCCATTGTCGTAACTGACCGAAAACGTGCAAATAGCGCAAGTAACATTTGGACAAATTCGCGCCCGCGGATGATGCTGATTGCAGTATCTTATCCAGCTGTTCGAGGCTGGTTAACAAGGGTTCAAAATGGGCGTCAAATTTTTTACCTTCCACGGCTTCAAGGATTTCAGAGTCTTTATGGGTTTTTTCAACGAACCGATGCAATAAATCGAGATTCTTATCGATCAGTAAAATGGTCGGCTTGAAATCGGCGCCGCTTTTCTCTTCTTTTTCCGCAGAATGTATATCCGAAAACAGCTCGCGCAACTGGTAGTTTGATATTGAAAAACCAAAGAATCTGGCGGCAATGTCTGGAAGGGTATGCGCTTCATCGAAAATGACAACTTCGTACTCAGGTAAAAGTTCACCAAAACCCTCTGTTTTCAAAGTCAAATCGGAGAAAAACAGATGATGATTTACCACTACCACATCCGCTTCCATGGCTTTTTTCCGCGCTTGATTAATGAAACACCGTGCATAATCAGGACATTTTCCACCCAGACAGTTATCTGAAGTAGAAGTGACTTGCTTCCAAATCGGCGATGTTTCGTGCAACTCCGTTACCTCAGATATATCACCGGTACGGGTAGTTAATGCCCAATTATCGATAATATCGAAAGAAAGCTGGTTTTGTTTACCAACCAAATCGGATTGTTGACTATTTAACTTGTGTCGGTAACGGCATAAGTAATTTGCTCTCCCCTTCAGCATTTCAAGTTGTAAATCCTGCTGTAAAATATTCACGACTACTGGCAGATCACGATGAAATATCTGCTCCTGCAAATGACGCGTTCCCGTGGAGATGATTGTTTTTTTACCACTTAGCACTGCGGGGATCAGATAGGCATAGGTTTTTCCGGTGCCCGTACCCGACTCGACAACCAGCTTTCCGCTAAATTCAATCGAATCAGCAACCGCCCGCGCCATCTCCTGCTGGTTTTTACGCGTTACAAAACCTTCAAGTGCCAAATCAAATTTACCACCAGCACCAAGTAATTCATCAATTCCCTGAAGATTTGAATTCATATAGCGTTAGCCAGTAAAAGCCGGAGAAAAATTAGTCAACAACAAGACGCAGACCAAATACACGAGGGTTCAGGCTGACAGACATTTTCGTAGTGAAACCCGCCAATCGGGTAGTTGTTCCCCGTAAGTTGCTAACAGTTTTTCATTGGATAAAACAGCATAAGCCGGGCGAGGAGCGGGGCTTGGATAAGCTGAAGATTCGATAGGGTTTACGGTCACAGCGGATATATTCGATATTCTAAATATTTCCTTACAAAACTCATACCAGCTTACAAATCCGGTTCCTGTCGCATGAAATATCCCACCTACATGATTGATTTCTGCCTGGTCAATCTTATTCAGGATATTCATCGTCACCTGCGCCAGATCATCCGCGAGTGTTGGGCTACCAATCTGGTCATCTACAACACTAATTTCAGCGCGCTCTGAAGCCAACCGCAGCATCGTATTGACGAAATTATGACCCTGTTTTGAATATACCCAGGCGGTGCGCAATATGATGGACTCGGGTAACACAGCCAAAACGGCTTGTTCTCCCAATAGTTTTGTTTTCCCATAAACACTACGAGGGCAAACCTCGCTGTCTTCCCGGTACGGCTCACCGGCCTCACCGGAAAACACATAATCCGTAGAATAGTGAATAAATTTAGCACTCATCTTCGAGCAGCATTCAGCCATGGTTTTAGGAGCCAGAACGTTTAGCGAGTGTGCGAGTTCAACCTCTTCTTCCGCCCGATCAACCGCTGTGTGAGCGGCACAATTGATCACCCATTTTGGTTTTTCTGAATGAATCAATTCTTCCAGAGCGGCCTGATCGGTCAGATCGGCCTCATCCATATCGGTGGCCCGGAAATGCGTTTTCTGAGATTCGAGCAGCTTGACAATATTGCCGCCGACCTGGCCATTCTTGCCAAATACCAGTACCGTATCTGAATTACTCACTGAATAATAACTTCCTTGAGCAACGGCGCTTTCTGATCTTTTTCAGAAACTGACGGATTTTCGGCAGGCCATTGCACCCCAATCTCGGCATCATTCCAGCGGATTCCCGCATCATCTTCGGGTTTATACACAGCAGTACATTTATAGACAACATCAGCAGTCTCGCTGGTCACACAAAAACCGTGAGCATATCCCGGCGGAACATAAAGCTGCTTGTAGTTTTCTGAACTGAGACTCACGCCAGTCCATTGACCATAGTGAGGAGAATCTCTTCTAATATCTACTGCGACATCAAATATCTCTCCTGCGATAACACGTGTCAGCTTTCCCTGCCATTGAGGGTATTGGTAATGCAACCCCCTGACAACGCCTTTAGAAGAACGTGAATGATTGTCCTGAGTAAATTCTTCGGGCAAACCCAACTCAGCAAATTTTACCTGGTTATACGTCTCCATAAAAAACCCGCGCCCATCCGAGATAACGTTGGGTGTTAATACCACGACCCCGGGAAGTGAGGTTTTCTCAACTTTCAATTTCAGCCACCGTTTTGGTTACCATGCCTGATAGCATGACACCTTCCAGAAGAAGGCGTTAGTTATTGGATTTGAGCTTGTAAAATCTTACACAAAACCCAGCACTGTAAATTTGCTACTGTAAATTTGCTACTGTAAATTTGCTACTGTAAATTTGCTCAGAGGGATTTCCAAATACATCCCCGAACAGAAAATTACGGAACCAATTCGTCAACGAACGATTTTATCCTGTCTGACCATGATCCGCTACGAGGAGAATGTCGATTCCCCCCTTCTTCCAGGCTTTTTTCAAATTTCTGAAGCATGGCTTTTTGCTGTTTCGACAGTTTCACCGGGGTTTCCACAACAACCTTGCAATACAAATCGCCCTGATTGCCATTTCGAACATTTTTAACGCCCTTGCCCTTTAGGCGAAAAACTTTCTCTGACTGACTTTCAGCGGGGATTTTCAGATTGGCGCGGCCTGACATGGTTGGGACTTCCAGTTCACCGCCGAGAACCATTTTCACAAAACTAACGGGTACTTCGCAATACAAGTCATCGCCATTGCGCTCGAAAATTTCATGCTTCTGAATTCGGACCTGTACATACAGGTCACCAGGAGAAGTTCCAGGGCCACCGCTTTCACCTTCACCCGAAAGTCTAACCTGATCACCCTCATCAACTCCGGCGGGAATTTTCACCGAAAGTTTCTTTTCTTCTTTCACCATGCCTTGCCCCTGGCATGAAGTGCACGGGTCAGAAATGATACTGCCCTGCCCGCGGCATTGAGGACAGGTCTGTTGTACAGAGAAAAAACCTTGCTGCATTCGAACCTGACCCTGACCGTTACAGGTTCCGCAGGTTTTTGCCTCAGAACCCGGTCGCGTGCCGCTACCGTCACACGTTGCACAATCGGCCATTTTTGGCACTTTGATTTGCTTCTCAACACCATGAACCGCTTCACCAAGTGTGAGATTCAAGCTGTACCGCAAATCCGAACCTCGGCTTCGGCGTTGAGAACCACCGCCGCCACCGAATATATCGCCAAAAATGTCACCAAAAATGTCACCAAATCCTGCTCCACCAGCGCCGCCACCCATACCACTGGAAGAATCCACGCCGGCATGACCAAATTGATCGTACGCACCTCGCTTTTGCGCATCACTCAATACGCTCCAGGCTTCCCGCGCTTCCTTGAATTTTGCTTCGGAATCCTCGCTATTTTGGTTACGGTCAGGGTGATATTTCATTGCCATCTTGCGGTAAGCCTTTTTAAGCTCCGCATCACTGGCGCTTTTATCTACACCAAGAACTTCGTAGTAGTCACGCTTCGACATGGTTTTTCAAAATCTATCAGGTTGTACTTGACCAAGAAAAGCGGGGTCATGCCCCGCTTTTCCGTATTAATCGACGGGCGATAATACCTTAATCTCCTTACGATTTTTTGCCCTCGTCATTAACTTCTTCAAATTCAGCATCAACCACATCATCCGACGCATTATCTACCTCACCCTGACCTGCATCAGCCGGTTGCTCGGATTGGGCCTGGGCATACATTTGCTCAGCTAACTTGTGACTAACTTGAGTCACTGCCTCGGTTTTCGCCTGAATCGCTTCCAGATCATCACCTTTAGCCGCTTCTTCCAGTTCCGCAACCGCTGATTCGATGCTTTCTTTTTCAGCCGCTTCAACCTTGTCGCCCAACTCTTCAAGAGATTTCCTGACACTATGAACCAAAGCTTCAGCCTGATTCTTTGCGTCTATCAACTCGCGCGCTTTACGATCTTCATCAGCATGATCTTCCGCATCCTGAACCATTTTGTCGATTTCTTCGTCCGACAAACCTGAGCTCGATTTGATAACAATCTTATTTTCCTTACCGGTTGCCTTGTCTTTCGCGGAGACATTCAATATACCGTTAGAGTCAATATCGAATGAAACCGCGATTTGAGGCACACCTCTTGGCGCAGGCGGAATTTCAGTAAGGTCAAATCGGCCCAATGATTTATTTCCGCTCGCCATTTCGCGTTCGCCCTGAAGCACATGTACCGTCACGGCGTTCTGATTATCATCGGCAGTCGAGAATACCTGACTGGCGTTTGTCGGTATCGTTGTGTTCTTCTCTACCAGCTTGGTCATAACACCACCCAGGGTTTCGATACCCAAAGAAAGCGGCGTTACATCGAGTAATAGAACATCTTTTACATCGCCGCCAAGAACACCGCCCTGAATCGCAGCACCCATGGCAACGGCTTCGTCTGGATTCACATCCCGACGCGCTTCTTTACCAAAGTAACCTTCAACCACTTCCTGAACTTTCGGCATACGCGTCTGACCACCGACTAGAATGACATCATCGATGTCTGAGGTTTTCATACCGGCGTCCTGAAGAGCAACTTTGCAAGGCTGCAGTGTTTTTTGTAGCAGACCATCCACCAGTGATTCCAACTTGGCACGCGATAATTTCATGTTCAAGTGTTTAGGGCCACTGGCATCGGCAGTGATATACGGCAAATTCACTTCCGTTTGCGAGCTGGAAGACAATTCTATTTTGGCTTTTTCAGCACCTTCTTTAAGACGCTGCATCGCCAAAGGATCACCTTTCAGATCCATACCCTGATATTTTTTGAACTCATCTGCCAGATAATCAATCAAACGCCGATCAAAATCCTCACCACCGAGGAAGGTATCGCCATTTGTGGAAAGCACTTCAAACTGGTGTTCTCCTTCAATTTCAGCAATTTCGATGATGGATACGTCGAACGTACCGCCGCCCAAATCGTAAACCGCAATTTTACGGTCGCCTCTGGTTTTATCCATACCGTAGGCCAGTGCGGCAGCAGTTGGTTCGTTAATAATACGCTTGACTTCAAGGCCCGCGATTTTTCCAGCATCTTTAGTCGCCTGACGTTGGGAATCATTAAAATAAGCTGGCACAGTAATAACCGCTTCAGAAACGGTTTCACCCAGATAATCTTCTGCGGTTTGTTTCATTTTCTGTAATATACGGGCGGAAACTTCTGGTGCAGCCATTTGTTTGCCACCTGCCTCTACCCAGGCATCGCCGTTTTTAGCCTTTACAATTTTGTATGGCATCAAATCCATATCACGTTGCACCAGTTCGTCATCAAATTGACGGCCGATCAAACGCTTTACAGCAAAAATCGTGTTTTCCGGATTGGTGACTGACTGCCGCTTGGCCGATTGCCCAACCAGCACTTCGCCGTCTTTGGTAAATGCAACGATAGACGGTGTAGTTCGGTCGCCTTCGCTATTTTCGATAACCTTGGGTACGCTGCCTTCCATCACTGCAACGCAGGAGTTGGTAGTACCCAGGTCGATTCCGATGATTTTTGACATGATCTCTGTTCCTCTAAAATTCGGGGTAAATGTATGGTTCTGATATAGGGCTTAATGCTTGAAATACAAGTAATTTTTTAACTAATTCGCAATGACGACCATAGCCGGTCTTAAAAGCCGATCTTTCAGGCTAAAACCTTTTTGCATAACGTCAACAATATGGCCCGATTCAACTTCGTCACTATCAACCATGGAAATGGCCTGATGAAGCGCCGGATCGAATTTAATGCCGCTGTCTGCTTCAACTGCGACGACGCCAAATTTTTCCATGACTTTGGACATTTGCTTCAGCGTTAAGTTAAGACCTTCTTGCATTTTTACCACGCCATCGCTGGCCGACGAATCAATCTCGACTTTCGATGCCTGATCCAGGCTATCGACGACGCTTAATAGTTCCTGTGCAAATCCTTCAATTGCAAATTTTCGCGCATTAATCATTTCATTCTGGCTGCGCCGCTGGATATTCTCAACATCTGCCTTAGCGCGAATAAATCCATCCTGCATTTCGTGAATTTGCCCTTTCACGGCCACCAGTTTTTCAACAACTTCGTCCCAGGAATCGTTTGCATAGGCTTCACGACCCTCCTGATCTGTTTCATCACTTGAATTTTCTACAGCATCCACTTCAGATTCGAGTTGCTCGTCAGGGCAATTTTCGCCATCAATTGCGGCTTCCTTTACGTCTTTTGTGTCCGGCTGTTCACCAGTTTTGCTGGATTTATTTTGTGTTTCGCTCATTTTTAACTCGTTTTGATCAATTCATCCTCTAAACCCGGCAAAATATGGGGACTTACCCAAAAAGCACAAGGGAAACAACAGTTAAAATGTAAAAAATAATTATCAACATATCACCTATTTTGTGAACGCTGAATATTTCCAGCGATATACAAGATAGTTATATCGAGAAAATGCTGTTACGGTTTTTGCACCCCAACCCGTTTTTATGAATATCAAAAAAAAGCCCGGATCGAATTCCGGGCTGTTTTCCTGCTAAATAATGACTATCTGCTCACACACATATATCGGAATTGCGCATTCCTGGCACAGGGTGATTAACCTGACGAATGAAAAAGAAAACAGGCGCTCCTCACGCGGTCAAATCTGAATACAAAAAAGTTTGATTCAAATAGAAAACGAAGACCCGCAACCGCAAGTGGTAGAGGCATTGGGATTATTAACTAAAAACCGACTCCCCATAATGTCGTCCTTATAATCGATTTCCGCCCCTCCCAGATACTGCAAACTGAGCATATCAACCACCACTTTTATCCCGGACTGTTCGATGGAGATGTCATCTTCTTCGGGCATTTCATCAAACTGAAATCCATACTGAAAGCCAGAACAGCCGCCACCCTGAATAAAAACCCGTAACATCAACTCGGGATTGTCCTTGGTCGCCAGTAACTCATTGATACGGGTTACAGCAGTTTCCGAAATTTTCAGGTCAGTTTCCATCGGGTTTATCCAGAGTGTCAGCGCGAACTATGCACAAGCGGTTGATTCTTAACGTGAGGCAACAATTATATCGACTTACTGAGTATATGAGTAGTTTTTCGATGATTTCAAGTTATGTTAACAGCGATAAAACAGCTTCAATTAATTTTTTCTATCGGTATACTCCAGTCAAATTCCACTAAAACCGCTTTAATTCTTAAACTCATTCAAATCCATGAAACTCGATATTGCATTTGTTCGTAGCCAGTTTGACCAACTCAACGATAATCCCGAATTCGTCTTTTGCGCCAACGCCGGTGGCAGCTATGTAGCCAACCAAGTGAACAAAGTGATGCAAGAGTACAATAGTCACACGCGAGTTCAACCTTACGAACGCTATGAAACCTCTTCTCGTGCAGGTCAGGCCATGGATCGCGCATTGCGTGGTTGGTCGGAAGCATTGCATATTTCAGAGGATGAATTGACGATTGGGCCGTCAACCTCAATGAACACCTACGTTATGGCGCAGGCGATTGGTGCCGGGCTTTGTTCGAAAGATGAAATCATCGTGACCAATCAGGATCATGAAGCAAATAGTGGGGTATGGCGGAAAATAGCGGATCAGACTGATGCAACATTGCGCGAATGGCGCGTTGACCCGGAAACGGGGTTGCTCGATCCGTCTGATCTCGATGCGCTGTTAACCGATAACACACGCTGGGTCTTTTTTACCCATTGCTCTAACGTTGTCGGTACTGCAAATCCGGTTGCCGAAATCACAAAATCGATCAAAGCCAACTCGAATGCCCGTGTTTTCGTCGATGCCGTGGCGTACGCACCCCACCACATTTGTGATTTGAAAGCATTAGATGTAGACGGATATGCATTCAGCCTTTACAAAGTATTTGGTCCGCATCAAAGTTTGTTGTATGTAAACAAAGATGTCACTAGGTCCCTGGCGCCACAATGTCATTATTTTAATACTGAATTTCACACCAAGTTATTCAATCCAGCAGGACCGCAACATGCACAAGTGGCGGCCTGCGCAGGGGTTCTCGATTATTTTGATGATATTCACCGTCATCACTTCGCCGATAAGAGTTCGGCAACACGATCGGAAAAAATGTCTGATTTGCATACATTAATCCTCGAACATGAAAATCAATTAGCGGCACCGATTCTCGACTTTTTGAACAACAACAAGCATGTCAGGCTCATAGGGAAAACCCACACAAATGATAACGATCGTGCGCCAACCATTGCATTTAAACCGTTAAATGCAAGCTCTCTGGAAACATCACACAAAATACAGGATCACGGCATTGGTTGTGAAAGCAGTCATTTTTATGCCTATCGACTGGTTACGGACCTGGGGATCGAACCTGAAGACGGCGTTGTGAGAATTTCCCTGGTTCATTATTCGAGTGAAGATGAAGTGCAAAAAATTCTCGAAGCGCTGGATGCCAGTCTATAGTCATAATTTATCGCAAACGAATTTGACTAACGAAAATTCAGCATCGATACAGCATGACCTCTGGTCTCGACTAGCCACTATCAGCCGACTATCGTTTTCCGCAAAATCAGGCCGCAAGGAAATTGGTTGGAATGGCGAAGGGAATGGATCCGTCAAGACCAAAACCATTTGCGAAACAGAACTCCATTTTTTTGAATCGGGAAGTTGGCAAACAGCGAATAACAAAGTCCTGAAGTTTTCCAATACCTATCGATGGAGGCTCGACAAAAATTCCAGTGTTATAGAATTGGCACACCTTAGATATGGAGAATCTCAACCTGTTCCGCTTCTGACGCTTTTGCAAACTGGTGCGCGACAATGGTCTGCACTGTCACCTCATATGTGTAATGCTGATCAATATTCACTGACTGCCAGATTGCTGGAATCAGCGCTGCAAATGAATTGGGCCATTCAGGGGCCAAAAAAGGACGAAAGCCTGATTTATGTTTACAGTTAAGTATCAAAAACAATCATATTGTGCAAATAATTAGACGCTATTGGGTATTTATTTTTTGCAGTATCGTCTTGACTTCCATCAGGCTGCCGCCAAACTCAAGCTTTTAAGATCTCTTTCAACGAGACATCCGAATTTTGCAAATCTTCTCTTGATACCGACTTGTCATTTTCCATTATCATCTGTGCCATTCGCAACTCTTTTGCCAGCTTCATTCCAACTGCGATTGACACTGCGCCTTTTATTGATTCGCCCCGAACCGAAAAGGCCAATATCTCATTTTTGCTGGCCTGCTGGCGGACGATCAAATCGTCAGCTGAATTAAATTCTCCCGCTATCTGCAGGTTATACTCATATTGATCGCTCCAAAACCAGGGTACGCTTTTCAACGGTTTTTCCTCTCCGCATATGTGGCTCGCGGCAACTTCGGCCTGCTGCTCCGCGTTTTGCCAGGACTCGAGTCTCTGATGCGTTTGCAACCGATTATTGTACGCACAGCTGCAGTCCCCAATCGCATAAACCTTCGGGTTAGATGTCTGACACAGCGCATTGCAAACAATTCCATTGCCAATCTCCAGCGAGGCCCTCTCAGCAAGATCCACATTCGGCATCAAACCAATACCCACGATGACGCAGTCGACATCGATATTCTTTCCTGAATAAAGTTTTACCGATTCAACCGCATCATTGCCGAAAAAAGAACTGACTTGCTCCGAAAGCAACAATTTAACCGCTTTCTGCTGATGGATTCTTGCTATCGTTTCGGAAACACTTCCAGGTAAAACCCGTGATAATAAACCCGCCGATAATTCCACTAAAGTAACTCGGCAGGATTTTTTAATGGCGGCTGCGGCAATCTCCAAACCGATAAACCCTCCACCTACAATCATAATTCTGGCACCGGGTTTCAAGCGACTGGCAATTTTGTTTGCATCCGCTGAATTTCGTAATTGGAAAATACCATCCAGATCTGACCCAGGAATGTTCAATCCACGATTGACACCTCCGGTTGCCAATACCAGTTTGTCAAATTCGTGGAACCGGGCCTCACTGGTGACAACTGTTCGCATATCCAGGTTGATATCCGTTACCCGACTATTTAACTCGACCTCAATCCCTGACTGCTCATATTTCAAAGTGTCTGCGAGATAGCAATCTGACAGTGCTCGTTCGCCGGTCAAACACCCTTTCGACAAAGGTGGCCGCTCATAGGGAAATTCAGACTCTTCACCTATCAATCGGATCGGATCCGGATAAGCCTTTTCCCGAAGTAGCAATGCCGCACGGCCACCGGCTTGCCCTGCCCCGACAATCACAACACCTGGGCTCATAATTCACTTTCCAGGTCGTGCAAAACGGATTTGATTTTAAACCTGAATATAAATATCGCCATCAACAATTTGCACGGGATAAGTTTTTAAATCAATGCAGACTGGTGCAGACTTGGCTTTTCCGGTGGGGATATGAAAACGCCCCTGATGCAGCGGGCATTCGATTACGTCATCAATTACCAGACCATCAGCCAGATGCTGGTCTTCGTGAGTACAAATTCCATCAGTCGCAAAAAAACCCTCTTCGGTGTTATATATCGCAAAGGTTTTGTCATCCAAATCAAACCGCATTACATCTTCTTCATCGATGTCATCGCTGGGTCCAACTTTGTGCCAATTTTCGCCTAAGTCACTCATATTCAGTCTCCGGTGTGAGTCTTGGTTTTCATGACCTGGGTCATCGAAACGAACCAGAATGCGACGAATTAGAACTCAAATCAAGACATACGACAATCGCTATTTTGCCGCAAATTTTGATCCTGAAAATCCGTTAAATTGGGCACGCAATATTTCCAAGACGCTCCGTTAACTTCATGTTTTCGGCATAGTCAATTGACACGACGACCAGCGAGGGCCCTTGCTCTGCAAACGCATTTCGCAGCGTATCCTGCAAATCCACACTATTGTTAACCATATGTCCTCCCCAGCCGAACGCCCCTGCCAACTGCATCCAGTGCGGATTTCCAAAGGACAAGTCGGTGTGTTTGCCAAACTCCGCTGTTTGCTTCCAGGCAATCAGTCCGTATGCATTGTCTTCCCAAACCATGACCACAATGTTGCTATTCAATCGTTTAGCGGTTTCCATTTCCTGAACATTCATCATAAATCCAGCATCGCCAGAAATCGCCAGCACTCTTCGACCAGGATGCACCAAAGAAGCCGCCACTGCACCAGGTAATGCAAAACCCATGGAGCAAAAACCATTCGGGATAAGGCAGGTATTAGGTTCGTGACATTGATAGTGTCTGGCAATCCACATTTTATGGGCGCCAACATCAGACAGCACTATATCGTTGGGTGCCATAACCTGGCGCACGTCCCAAAGCGCTTTTTGAGGTCGTACTGAGCCTTTGGTGTCATCATCCTTGTGCAGAGCCAGCTCGTCCTGCATTTGCTGACGAGTAGAATATTGTTGCGACAAGTCAAACTTCGGCACACCCTCTCTCGTTAAACGGTCGTTTAACATCCACAGGGTATGCGCCAGATCTCCCACTATTTCGGTTTCCGGATGATAATGTTCATCAATCTCCGCCGGTAGAAAATCAGCGTGAATAATCGTTTTGTCTTTCATCGAATTCCACAATATGGGATGGTATTCCACCATGTCGTAACCCAGCGTAATGACGACATCAGCCGCATCAACCGCACAAGCCACCAGATCTTTGGCCTGCAGCCCAATGGTGTACAGACAGTAATCCGAATCCATATCAACACAGCCTTTTGCCATAAATGTACTGACAACACCGATGCCGGTGGCATCGCAAAACTTTCTGAGCTGCTTACTCGCACGGCGGCGTATACAGCCATTTCCGGCAAGGATGAGCGGTCGTTTTGCTTTTTGGATAATTCCAAAAGCCTGATCAACAATTTTGTCGTCGGCAACAGATCGCCTGAATCTGTGAGGCACCATCGGTGTCGCGGTCGCCTCCTTTTTAGCGATATCTTCGGGCAGTTCGATATGAACTGCACCTGGTTTCTCAGTTCTCGCCAAACGCACCGCCTTGCGGATTATTTCGGGGATATTATTTTCGTGCAGCACGGTAGTTGCCCATTTCGTAACTGGCTCAAACATGTGTACCACATCCATAATCTGGTGAGATTCCTTATGCAATCTTTCGGTTGAACCTTGACCGGTTAATACCAGCATAGGCGCCCGATCCATATTGGAATCCGCTACGCCAGTAATCAGATTTGTCGCACCGGGTCCTAAGGTACCGAGACAGCCTGCAGTATGGCCGGTAAGCCTTCCGTATATCTCCGCCATAAATGCAGCACCCTGCTCATGGCGGGTTAATATAAATCGAATACTGTCAGAATTTTCCAACGACATCATAAAGTCGGCATTCTCCTCTCCAGGTACGCCAAATATATATTCGATACCTTCCGCTTCAAGTGATTTAACAAAAAGGTCAGAGGCTTTCATATTGTATTCCCAGGTATTGTCAATAATGTTGTGATAGCATGCATCTACATTAGTTCAATCTATTCATACCTTTTCAAGAACCCAGATTGAAATTCACAGTCAACTAGTATAGTTTAAATACAAATAAATCAAAAACCGACCACAACAGCATGTCCTATAAAAACATTATTATTCCCGATGGTGGCGAAAAAATATCAATTTCAAACGGAAAACTTTCTGTACCTGACCAGCCGATTCTTGGTTTCGTCGAAGGCGATGGCATTGGACCGGACATTACAAATGCCTCGCTTCGGGTTTGGGACAGCGCAGTCGAGAAAGCTTACAACGGCAAAAGAAAAGTCCATTGGTGCGAGTTGTTTATGGGGGAAAAAGCAGCGGGGATTTACGAGGGCGATTTTTTTCCTGATGAAACATTGCAGGCAATAAACGATTTAACGGTATCCATTAAAGGCCCGTTGACGACTCCGGTTGGGGGTGGATTTCGCTCTTTGAATGTGTCTCTTCGTCAGGAAATGGATTTATATGCCTGTGTTCGCCCGGTACGCTACTACAGCGGTGTTCCATCACCACTCAAAAAACCGGAAGAAGTTGACGTTGTTATTTTTCGTGAGAATACCGAAGATGTTTACGCAGGAATCGAATTTGAAAGCGGCTCGGATGCGAACAAAAAGCTCGCTAAATTTCTCAGAGAAGAAATGGGGGCGGAGTTTTTCGAGGACGCTGGATTGGGCGTAAAACCTATCAGCTCTTTTGGCAGCAAAAGGCTCGTCCGCAAAGCCATTCAATATGCAATCGACCACAACAAGCCTAGTGTGACATTGGTCCACAAAGGCAACATTATGAAATTTACCGAAGGTGCCTTTCGTAATTGGGGCTATGAAGTTGCTACCGAAGAGTTCAGAGATCACATCATTACCGAAGATGAGCTCTGGGACGAACATGACGGGGAAATGCCGGAAGGAAAGATCCTCGTCAAAGACAGAATTGCCGATATCATGTTTCAGCTATTACAACTTCGCCCCGCTGAATTTGATGTTATTGCCACGATGAACCTGAATGGTGACTATTTGTCAGATGCATTGGCCGCTGAGGTTGGCGGTATTGGTATTGCACCTGGTGCAAACATGGCGGAACATATCAGTGTGTTTGAAGCAACTCACGGAACGGCTCCCAAGTACGCCAATCAGGACAAAGTCAATCCATCTTCATTGATGTTTTCCGGGGCAATGATGTTTGAATATATCGGCTGGCGAGAAGTCACCGATCTCATCAATGAAGCATTTGTTGCGGTTATGGGAGACAAGACCGTAACCTATGACTTTGCACGTCTGATGGAAGGATCAACAACACTCTCAACCAGTGCCTTTGCCGACGCTTTGATACGTCAAATTAAAAAATAACCCAGCGGATTACGATCAATTGCTGATTTTTCAGAATTCAGCTAAATTTTTCGAAACACAAAAGAACCAAACTGGTCAATTTGCAACTTTTCAGCAGTTCGATAGTCCGTATGGAGTGCGAAACACTCGCTTACAGGAAATAATAAAATGTCGAAAGGCAAAATAATCCTAATCGGACTCATCGTCATCGTGGCCGCAGTTCTCATCTATATCGGTCCCGAAAAATATCTGAATCTCGAATTCATCAAATCCAGACTCGATCAGCTGGTCGAGTATAAAGAACAGAATCCGCTCGCCATGGCTTTGATATTTTCTGGGATTTATATCGCGGTGACTGCCGCATCAATTCCCGGTGCGCTAGTATTAACGCTACTCGGTGGCGCTATTTTCGGATTCATTCTCGGTTCCATTATCGTCCTCATTTCCGCAACTATCGGTGCAACCATTGCATTTCTGGTCGCTCGATACTTGTTTGATGATCTGGTTCAACAAAAAATGGGGGATAAACTCGCGAAAATTCGCGAAAACTTCCGAAAAGAAGGTGCCTTGTATTTATTTTCCATGCGACTGGTACCCGTCATCCCGTTTTTTGCAATCAATCTGCTGATGGGTCTAACTTCAATAAAAACAGCAACCTACTTTATTGCATCATTTGTTGGGATGGCTCCTGGTACGATGGTTTTTATTAACGCCGGCACCCAGCTAGCGAAGCTCGATTCTCTGAAAGGATTATTATCACCGAGCTTGATTGCTTCTTTTGTTCTACTTGCGGTTTTTCCTTATATTGCCAAGTATGTATTGAACCAAGTCAAGAAACGAGCCTTCTAGTAGAATCTCCTGCCACCAATTTAGGGTAATTTCTTCTATGTCAAAATATGACGCTAATCTCATCGTAGTCGGTGCCGGCAGCGGTGGGCTGGTAACGGCGTATATCGCAGCAGCGATTAAAGCCAAAGTTATTTTGATTGAAAAAGGTGACATGGGAGGTGACTGCCTGAACACAGGCTGCGTGCCGTCAAAATCGTTAATTGCATCAGCGAAGTACATTCACGGAATCAAACACTCAAAAAAGTATGGGATCCGATCTGCCTCCTGTGATTTTGATTTTGCTGAAATAATGGAACGCATACAATCCATAATCGACTCTATTCGCCCGCATGACTCTGTTGAACGATATACGTCACTGGGAGTAGACGTCATTAAAGGTGAAGCAGAAATCATTTCCAGGCATGCAGTTCGAGTTAATGATAAAGAATATACAGCGAGATCCATCGTTATCGCTGCAGGTGCGGAACCATTCGTACCGCCAATAGCAGGACTATCGGATATCCCATACTACACCTCAGACACCATCTGGAATCTCCGCGAGCTGCCAAAAAAGATGATTGTTCTCGGAGGAGGCCCCATCGGTTGTGAACTAACCCAATGTTTTGCCCGGATCGGATCTGAAGTTACCTTGGTTGAGATGGCTGATCGAATCATGCCCCGGGAAGACACGGAATTCTCGGAACATATTTCCAGTAAGTTTAAACACGAAGGCATCACCGTGGTAGATAATCATATGGCGAAAAAAGTAGTTGTTAGCGACGGCCGTAAATATCTTGTCTGTGAGCGCAATGGCAGTACTATTGATGTTGAATTTGACCATATCCTTGTCGCATTGGGTCGAGCGGCACGGTTGAATGGTTATGGGTTAGAAAACCTGAACATACCGGTTAGCGAAAGAAAAACAATTCAAGCCAATGAATATCTACAAGCCGGCTATACCAATATCTATGCTGTAGGAGATGTTGTTGGACCCTATCAATTCACTCACGCGGCCGCGCATCAGGCCTGGTATGCCTGCGTTAATGCCTTATTCAGTCCATTTAAAAAATTCAAGGTCGATTACAGCGTTTTACCCTGGGCTACCTATACTGATCCCGAAGTCGCCAGAGTAGGGCTTAACGAAACAGAAGCCAAAGAAAACAATATAAAGTATGAAATCACCACTTATGATCTCGCTGAACTTGACCGTGCAAAAGCGGACGGTCACGCTGAAGGGTTGATTAAGGTGCTCACAGTACCCGGGAAGGACAAAATTCTGGGTGTCACCATCATGGGAAAACACGCGGGTGATATCATTGCCGAGTTTGTCCTCGCCATGCGACATGGTCTGGGTATGAATAAAATACTCGGAACAATTCATGCTTACCCAACCTGGATGGAAGCGAATAAATATGCTGCCGGGAACTGGAAAAAATCACACGCTCCAGTATGGGTGTTAAACCTGCTGGAAAAATTTCACAGCTGGCGGCGCTGACAAATTCAAAAGAAACCTGAACTGTTTCTCCTGACTTCGACGGTCCACCCCACGCAGATCGCCTACAGCCCAGTAAATACGGGGGTCTTCTGTTAAGATCGATTTGTAGTGCCTAGAAAATATTTGTGTTGGCTTAGGCGATGGCACAGTGTAAGCTCACCCCATGTTCGTTCGCGTTAAATCGACACCCAATAGCCCAAGACAATCGGTTCAGATTGTTTCATCTGTGCGCGTCGGCGATAAGGTCAAGCAAAAGATTGTGCGTTATGTCGGCATTGCCATGGATGACGAGGAGTTGGCGCAGTTGAAGGCTTTGGCCGAGGTTGTCAAGGCGAAGATTGAAGTCCAGCATCAGCCCAGCCTGTTCCCGCCTGAGGCGGTCGCCAAACAAGTTATTGAAGCGAAAGCAGCCCAAGCGTCTAAAGCCACCTTGAATGTTGATCTGAGGCAGATGGTGGAAGAACAACGTGTGGTGCTGGGCATCCATGAGGTGTATGGCGCGGTCTATCGCCAGTTGTCGTTCGATACCCTGTTGCCGCAAAAGAAGTATCGTGCCTCCACAGAAACACTGTTTCATTGTGTGATGGCACGCATTGCTAATCCCCCCAGAGCAAGGCAAGCGCAAGCGCGGCAGTGTGCAGCAGCTGGAGCAGGACTTTGGCGTTTCTTTGTCCTTAGAGAAAGTTTATCGGATGATGGATCAGCTGGACGATAACACCATCAGTCGGCTACAAGCGATGACCTGTGAAGGCACGCGATCCTTGTTACCTGGTGCGTTGGATGTGTTGTTTTTTGACTGTACGACACTGTATTTTGAGTCTTTCAAGGAAGACGAATTAAAACAAAATGGCTACAGCAAGGACTGTCAAGTTAATCAGACACCCCAAATCCCCAGATAGAGTAGCATCAGCGCTTCAGGGCTCGGTGAATCCCTCTTTCAAGCCTTGTGGCTGGCCATTACAGCAAATTATGGTGGCTAGTGCCGAGAGGTTTACTCAAAAACCGCTGTTCGGTGCATTATCAGTGCTAAATCGGCTATTTTTGACGCACCTGTCCTGCAGAAGCCGTTATTCTTGTTCTATGTCGGGTTAAATGGGCGGCGCTTCAAACTCCTTCAGTGCCAGCAGCACTCGTTCCAGTAGTAGTCGGTGGTTTTCCCGCATTTTTACCAAGAGTTGACGTCCCGTTCTAACCACTTTTGCCGCGATGGCGTACAGCCGCCAGCGCAGTGTTATCGCACGATGCTGGGACAACTCCCCCGGCAGCAACTGACGCATGAGGGCACATAGATTGTAGGAGAGTGCGGAGATTAAAAAGTACAGCACATTGGCAGCAAAATCTGAACACGGCAGGGTGTCGCCACCAAAATCTCGTTTCAGTTCCTTGATTCGGTTCTCGCTGTCCTCGCCACGCTGGTTGTACCAGTGGACAATCTCGCTATCGCTAAGGCTATCCCGATTAGTGGCAATCGCACGATAAATATAAGCACCTGAGTTTATTTCCTCTGAACTGTTTTCTGAGTTATCTGATGAATCTAAATCCAGACTCGCCTGGCCGGTAACGGCTGTTCTCTGAATGATAAGGGTGAAGGGTTTTTCATACTCACCGATGCAGAAACTGGTGCGGTAGGTATCCTGACCATTGACCGCTTTGCCTTTTTTATCCAGCAAAGGCGGCCAGTCCGAAGCGCTTGCCGCTGCTATCTGCGCGCGCAGTGCGGCGCTGGTCTTGGCGCGAATGGCATACTCGATACCCTGCTTATCACAATACTCAATGACTTTTGTTTGGTAGCCGGCAGCATCAATACGCAACGCCTTCACGGTACAGTCTTCCGGGAGCGACTGCTGGCATTGCTGGATAAACGGCTTATTATCTTTCGCTGGCGGCACATTGCCTTGACGGAAATCCACGGCCACGATCTGCCCGGTTTCCGCAATATGCCCCACCATCGGCATAAAGCCCTTGTTCTTGTTGTAAGTCCACCGTGCACCCGCTTTATGGGCAACAATTTCAGTGGCATCAATGTCCAGTGTGACTTCCTTACAGCGATGCAAGGCTACCTTCAATAAGGCTTTATTCACCTTTACCCAGGCAGCCTGGATTTGCGGCGGGCTTCCCATTCGCCTGAGCCAATCTCCAATCGTGGTCGCCTGGGGAAGTTTCTTGAGATCCAGCACGGTGCGCAGTGCTTCATCATCCTGAAGGTTGCGAACCTCATCCAGGTGAAAACGGCCTTCATGCTGCATCAGGATGAGGGTCTTGATGAACTCCGAGGGCTTATACCCACGATTGCTTTTAGGCTGGGGGAAGTGCTTGTCGATTCGCTCAGACAGGTTCAGGGAGTCCATTAGTTGAGCAATCGCCAATAAACCGGCACGAGAGGTGAGTAAATCGTTCGTTGTATCGAGTTTGTAGGGTAGAATAGTCATCAGCCTTGAGCTGTGCACCCATTGGGTGATGGTGGGTTTAAGAGCAAACCATTATACAGCCAAGGCTTCCTGCGTTTAAGAGATTTCTATCTGGGGATTGGGGGACACAGGTCAATCAGCCGCAAGTATTGCTGGCTTTGCTGGTCACCCATGAAAGGTCTGCCGGTCGGCTACGAAGTGTTCCCCGGTGCTACTTTCGAGGGTCATAGCCTAATCAGCGTTTTGAAGACGATGCAAGCGCGCTATGATGTCAGGAAAATGATCTTTGTCGCTGATAGGGGCATGCTGAATGAAGACAATCTGCATGCCCTGGATGAGGCTGGTGCTTATTACATTGTCGGAGCGAAACTAAAACAATTGCCCGTTGCACTACAAACCAGGGTATTGGATAAGTCGGCTTATCAGGCAGTTGGCAAAGACGGATCAAGCGCAGCCGAGCTGACGCACAAGAAGAGACGGCTCATTGTCTCGCATTGTCCAAAGCGTGCGGATAAAGATCAACATGACCGACAAAAGGCGGTCGATCGGCTCATCAAGAAAATAGGTAAAAGCCAGAATCCCAAGGACTTATTAAATAACTACGGCTATAAAAAGTTTCTGATTATCTTTTTGTTTATCTTTCTGATTATCAAGGGAAAAAACCAGCCTGAGTATCAACCAGGATAAAATTGATGCCGAAAGCCGCTGGGACGGCTTGCATGGGGTGATTACCAATTTGCCCGATACGCCGCACCAAGAAGTGCTATCACACTATCGCGGCTTATGGCAGGTTGAAGAAAGTTTTCGCATTACCAAACACGACTTAAAAGTACGCCCTATCTACCACTGGACACCCTCAAGAGTGCGTGCCCACATCGCTATTTCGTTCATGGCTTTTGCCTGCATCAGACAGCTAATACCAACGGCCCAAGGATTTGACACTTTGTGCTTTCCACGGGGAATTTGAAGTGATTCGGTAGTCATCATCATAGGAGGTATTGATGACAGTAGAGATTATGCGAACGGACAAGTCGGCCTGCGATCTTCGGCGCGCCGCAGCGGCGTGCAGGGACGCGAAAGCGGCCCGACGGATGCTGGCGATTGCGTTGATTTTGGACGGCACCGACCGCAAGACGGCGGCCGAGAACTGCGGGATGGACCGCCAGACGTTGCGTGACTGGGTACACCGTTACAATGACACGGGGATTGAGGGTCTCTCGAACCGGCGTTCGCCAGGATGGCAGCCCCTGCTCAGCGTGGCACAGAAGGCGGAGTTGGCATCGCTTGTGCGTGAGGGGCCGGATCCCGAAACGGACGGCGTGGTGCGCTGGCGGCGCATTGACCTCAAGCGCAAGATTGAGGAGCACTTTGGCGTTGTCATGCATGAGCGGACCGTTGGCAAACAACGGGTAAAACTTGGTTTTCGACGCTTGTCTGTGCGCCCGCAGCATCCGAAATCCGACCCGGATGCGCAGGATGCGTTTAAAAAAAACTTCGCTGCAGAGGTAGCGGCCGTTCTGCCCAAAACGGCCTGCGGCAAACCATTGGAGATTTGGTTTCAGGACGAAGCTCGTGTGGGTCAGCAAGGGACGCTGACACGTATATGGGCCGAACGGGGAACCCGGCCGCGTGCGCCGCGTGATACGCGTTATACGTCGGGCTATATCTTCGGCGCGGTTTGTCCCGAACGCGCCGAGGCTGCTGCGCTGATCATGCCGCATGCGGACACGTCCGCTATGAATGCACATCTGTGCGAGATCGCCAGGACGGTCGCGGCAGGTGCCCATGCCTTGCTCATCCTCGACGGTGCAGGCTGGCACGGATCAGCAAAACTGGAAGTGCCAGACAACATCACCCTGCTCAAACTCCCGCCCTATGCGCCAGAACTCAACCCGATGGAAAACGTTTGGGCCTACCTGCGCGCCAACAAGCTGGCAATCTCTGTGTTTGAATCCTACGATGAGATCGTCGACAAATGCTGTGATGCCTGGAATTTCTTCGCAGAGGACAAACAGGCAATCACATCAATTACATCACGTAATTGGGCCAAAACAGTCAATCAATAGAGCCGTTGGTATAATGTATCGAATCAAGCTACAACACAAAGCCTTATCCCCTGAGCTTATCCGTAATGCCTTGATTCATGTGCAACATAGTGTGTCCAAACACAAGCGCACCAAACAGCGTTATGTCATGCCTTCTCAAATCAATCCAGAGGCAAAAAAAATCTATGCTGTGATGGGATTAAAAGCGATTACCACAGCTTACCCACTGTACTAATTGACATAATTCTTCAATATCTGGGCATTTGTAGTGCCTAGGTATTTTTGTGTTTCCTTATAAATCAATGAGTTATGAGGGTTGACCGTCGAAGTCAGGCGAATAAATATGCTGCAGGGAACTGGAAAAAATCACACGCTCCAGTATGGGTGTTAAACCTGCTGGAAAAATTTCACAGCTGGCATCGCTAACAAATTCAAAAGAAACCTGAACTGTTTCTATGCCATTTTCCGTGTTTACGACATCAGTTTTTCGTCAAAATGAAAATGCGTTAGTAGTTCATAGCCATCTTCAGTAATCCAGACCTGATCTTCGAGCTTGACACCTTCTTTACCACCCACTTCACCGATATACGCCTCTACGCACAAACACATTCCCGCTTCCAGAACACCGTCGTAGCCATGTTCATGCCACGCTTCGGGATAATAAATTGCAGGATATTCATCACATAAACCGACTCCATGATATTTAACCCCATACTGCTGCGGGCGATACTTTTGATCGAGTTGATGGCCGCCAAATGTCAATTCCCTAAATGACAGACCCGGTTTCAACAGTTCCATATTTTCCATTATGTGATCATGCGCCACTCTAAATAATTGCTTTTGCTCTGCGGTGGCTTCCACATCCCCGGCAACCCAGGTTCGCGACATGTCTACGCAGTAGCCGTAGACTCCAATTAAATCAGTGTCGAGCGCAACGATATCGCCTTCCTGAATAATACGCGGCCCGCATTCTGCCATCCACGGGTTTGTACGCGGACCAGAAGACAATATTCTGGTTTCAATCCAGTCTCCTCCCCGCTTTATATTTCCAAAATGCAAATGCGCCCAAAGTTCGTTCTCACTTATCCCGGGAACAATGGCATTTTCAAATTCTTGCAGAGTTGCTTCACAGGCAGCCACGGCGCAGCGCATAGCGTGCATTTCATTGGCATTTTTTATTTCTCGTGCGGTTTCCATTAATTCCATTCCATCGTCCATAATTTCAATATTCATACGCTCAAATGCACGAACACCAACAATTTCCATTCGATCTACCGCCAAACGCCTGTTCCCTCCTCCATGTGCACGCAGGAGATCATCGATTTCATTTGCAAAGCGATCTGCTTTCTCCTCACAACGACTACCGCCAGGAAAATAGAAAAACCCTGTCATATCCCGGATTTCGTCAATTAATGGCAAATGCTCACTTAAATGACCGCAATTGTGAAAATCAAACATCACCACCGGACCATCAGTAGCAATAAAGCAGCATCTGGCAGCGTTGTGTGTGATCCACAACTGCATATTTGTGCTGTCCGTGGCGTACCGATGATTCAGCGGATCGAAAAGCAGGATACCAGCATAGTCGTACTTACGCAGTTGTTCACGCACTCTGTTCAAACGATATTGACGCAGCGCTTCCATATCAGGAGACCGCAATCCAAGCGCCCTCCATTCATCAAACGCAATTTGACTGGGACCGATTTCAAATCGATCATTGTTGTCGGGCGTATTGTCGGATTTACGGCTGAAGCTTTTTTGTAAGCTACTTACAGGTTTGTTCATGTTGGCGTCTAATATCTTCTCAGAAGCTAATCCTGAATTTTTACAATGGAACGGCCCCAATTGCTGCCTTCGAGGTAACGGTCAAAAGAGGCTGTAAGATCATCAAACGCAACTTCGTTAGTCACTATTTTGTCAAGATGCCTCGGTTTTAGATCACTTCCAACTCGATCCCATATTTCATTGCGAAATGCATTTGGCATTGCAATTGAGTTGATTCCAAGCAGTGATACGCCTCTGAGAATAAAGGGCATTACCGTCGTGTTCAATTTGTAGTCGTCAACAAGGCCAATGCTGGCAATATTTCCCCACGGTTTGACCGTGCGCGTAAGCCATGCCAAGGTGTCTCCACCGACGTTGTCCACCGCACCACCCCAGGTCGCCTTTTCAAGTGGACGTGTTCCCATTTCCAGGCTATGACGGTCGATAAAGTCCGTTGCACCCAGAGCAGACAGAAAATCATGCTGTTCCTTCTTGCCTGTAAACGCCGTCACTTCAAACCCCTTTGAAGAAAGAATATCGATTGCGATACTACCGACTCCGCCAGTAGCACCAGTAACAACAATGGCTCCATGATCCGGGGATTGCTTATTCTGCTCCATTCGTACCACCGCCATAGCAGCGGTAAAACCGGCCGTACCAATGGCCATTGCTTGTTTTAAATCGATACCCGATGGCAAAGGCACAAGGCAATTGGCATTGACACGGGCAACCTCGGAATATCCACCATCCGCGGTTTCAGACAATCCGCAGCCACAAACCAGAACTTCATCTCCTTCCTTAAATCGGGAATCTGACGATTCCATTACCACACCGGAAAGATCAACTCCACCATTTAGGGGGTATTGGCGTAAAATTTTACCTGTACCTGTTGCCGCAAGAACGTCTTTATAGTTGATACCCGACCATTTCACGCTAACAACAACTTCACCCTCAGTGAGGTCACCAACGGTCAATTGTTCGAATCCCGCGACGATCTCTTTTTCAATCTGATTAATTCTGAATGCTTTAAATGTACTCATATTGGTTTCCAAATAATTTTAATGCGTTCGTTTCAAGTGAGGAATTCAACCTGAAGATGGTATCGAGAGTTTTATCTGTCTCTGAGCGGGCTGCTGCGTGGAAAGTGTGACTTCAGAAACTCCATCTGGTCAGCCAAAATTTGCCTGCCCTGCAAATACACATATTCCGCATGAGTAGGCGTGAACGGAATAGCAATGAGCTTCATGCCAGCCTGCTCTGGAGTTCTTCCAGCCTTAAAATTGTTACAACGAATGCAAGAAGTGACCACATTCGTCCACAGATTTTCTCCTCCCTGACTAAAGGGAGTTACGTGGTCTCGGGACAAATCGATGGCGCGAAAGCGGGTGCCGCAATACAGACAAAAATTATTATCCCTTTGGAACAACGGAATATTGTGAAGCGGTGGAGTATAGTTATTCTTTAGCTTTGTAAACTTTTGACAGTTTCCGCGAGTGGCCAGTATTGAGTTGATTTCCAAACTACTTTGGCACTGACTGGTTCTGTTGAAGCCGCCTTTCACTGTCAATGCAAAATCTCCACAGGTATAAGAAACCTGATCCAAAGCGACCAGATTGACGGCGCGCTTAATATCAATCCATTCCAACGGCATTCCAGACACATCGGTGCGTAACACGGGCTGTTTTAGATCAAACATGAGTAAATTTTTACGCTAGAGCGGGGTTATTGTAAAATTCTGCGCTAAATCTACCACAATTTTTAACCGCTCTGTGTAGTGGGTTTTCCTCATCAGGCAACAAACCCCTCAGATAAATTGAACTACAGTCCACAGTAGTAAAGCCGCCATAATTCCAGCAACAATATCATCAATCATAATACCCAGCCCGCCATTAACCTTCTGGTCCAATACGCCTATTGGCCAGGGTTTTGCTATATCAAAGGCTCGAAATAATAAAAATCCCAAAATCAGCGTTAAAGGGGTAATAGTGACAAATAGAAAAGTCACAAACATACCGACAATTTCATCCCACACAATACCCGAATGATCATGCTCACCCAAATCCCGGGAAGCGATATCACAAATCTTGACGCCGATTAAAAACAAAATCAGAACAATACTCCAATACCAGATCGAAGGCAGGGTTGAACAAATCAGCACCAGTGGTATTGCGGCCAGGCTTCCCATCGTCCCTGGTGCTTTGGAAGAAAGTCCAGTTCCAAACCCCAGCGCAAAAAAACTCGCGGTGTTTCTAAACAGATCCTGTGCGCCTAATTTTCGAATGACCGAATCTCCCGGGCTATTTTATCGATCACACCATTGACAAATTTGTATCCATTTTCAGCAGAAAAAACTTTCGCAACATCGATCGCTTCATCAATAATGACACGCGTAGGAACATCCGCTTCGTAGAATAATTCATAGCAACCCACTCGAATTATCGCGTGTTCTATAGGGTCTACCTGATCAGGATTTCGATTCACAAACGGCGACATCACTGAATCCAGTTGTTCAATATTATTCTGCACTCCGATAATTATTCGCTTGAAGTAATCCAAATGCTTCCCTTTCAGATTTTCGTTTCGAATAAAATTCTCTTCGATATCCGTTTTTGGTTGACCGGTCATGTGCCACTGATACAATGCCTGAACGGCACAACGACGGGCGAGATGTCTACTGCTTTGTGGCATCGGATGAAGTTTGAGAAATTAGGGTTTTGAGCGCTAAATTTTGTCGAGAACGCTGGCCATTTCCAATGCGGTCATCGCCGCATCGCCGCCCTTGTTACCGGCCTTCGTACCGGCACGTTCTATCGCCTGCTCAATTGTGTCGGTGGTAAGTATCCCAAACACCACCGGTATATCGGATTCCATATTTAGATTTGCGATACTTGTTGCACATTCTCCTGCAACGAAATCAAAATGCGGTGTCGAACCGCGAATCACTGCACCCAGAGTAATGACTGCACGATACTGACTTGAAGAAACCAGTTTTTTCGCTGTCATCGGGATCTCGAAAGCACCCGGAACCCAAATGCAGTCAATATCGGAAGATTGAATTCCGTGTCGCTCCAAAGCATCACAAGCTCCCTGAATGAGCTTATCGGTTATAAAGTGATTAAACCGGCCTGCAACGATTGCGTATCGGCCGTGACAATTAATAAAGTCGCCGCTAATTTCATTCATTTTTTGATTTCCAATTGGTTAGTTCGTTGGGAGATTCAACATAGTCGACGATGGATACGCCAAAACCGGAAAGACCGTGGGCACGTTTTTCCCGACCTAAAGCCAGAACATTGGAAACTCCGAGATCGGCGAGAATTTGCCCTCCGGCTCCCAGCATCCGTAAGTTCTCTGCTTCTGACGACGATGAATCTGTGACGGTTTTTCTTGGTTTTGACTCATTGTCTGTGGCAATTCTGCCCACCAGTTCTTCGATAGTCTCGTTGTAGGACAATACGATTACCACACCTGCATCCTGGTGGGCGATGGCTTCCAGCGCATTTTCCAGCGTCCAACTCCAGGGGCTGGATGGATTCATCACCACGTCCAAAAGCCCGCGGTGTACGTGCACCCGTACCGGAGTTACTGCATCGGGTACGATCTCGCCTTTCACCAGGGCCAGATGCGTGCCACCTTCCACATTATCCTGAAAAACGAATGCACGAAACTTTCCATGTTTCAGTTGAATATATTGTTCCGAGATTCTTTCAACTGTTGGATCGTTTTGCAATCGATAACCGATTAAATCCGCAATAGTGCCGATCTTCAGATCGTGCTGCGTGGCATACTCCAGCAAATCCGGCAACCTCGCCATAGTGCCATCCTGTTTAAGAATCTCACAAATGACACTGGACGGCTCAAAGCCGCATAATCTGGCCATGTCCACCCCTGCTTCTGTATGGCCGGCGCGCGTTAAAACCCCTCCAGCCTGTGCCTTTATAGGGAAGATATGCCCTGGGGTAACCAGATCTTCAGGTTTTGCCTCCGATTGCACCGCAGTCTGTATTGTTGTTGCGCGATCGCTCGCCGAAATTCCAGTGGTTACGCCTTCTGCAGCCTCAATTGAAACGGTGAAATTAGTTGAAAATCGTGCGCTGTTTCGACTTACCATTAGAGGTAAATCCAGTTGTGTGCAACGCGCTTCCGTCAGCGTCATACAAATCAGGCCGCGACCTTTACTGGCCATGAAATTAATATGGTCTGCTGTGATTTTTTCCGATGCAATCACCAAATCTCCTTCGTTTTCACGATCCTCATCATCAACCAGAATCACCATCTTTCCCTGCCGAAAATCTTCAAGCACCTCTTCAATGGGGTTTACTTTCATAGCATCACTAATCCAATCATTGATTTGATAATTCCCATTGCTGTAGGCGCTCAGCGTATCGTGCGACCTGATCCACTTCAATGTGAACAAAATCACCAACAACCGTGCCACCAAGGGTCGTGTTCTCCAGAGTGTGCGGAACCAGCATAATACTAAACTCAGTGTTGTTGTCGATATCGCACACAGTATTGGTTGTTAAACTAATTCCGTCAATGGCGACCGATCCTTTCGCAGCAATAAATTTGCCAATGCTTTGTGCCGTCAGGAATGTCATTTTTGTAAATTCAGCATGCGCTACCCTCTCAGCAACCGATGCGGTCCCGTCAACGTGCCCTGAAACCAAATGCCCACCCAACGGCGTATTTAGTGTCAAAGCGGTTTCAAGATTGAGTTGCTCTCCTTCTCGCCAGGAATTCATCAGACAGTTTTCCAACGTTTCTGCGGACAGGTCAAAACTCGCAACCGGTTCTTTCAACCGGGTCACAGTCAGGCAAGCACCGTTAATCGAAATACTATCTCCAATCTGGACCGATCTATTGTCGAGCGAAGAAATATCAACCTCAATCTTCAATCCTGAATCCAGAGGTTCGGCTAAACGCAACTCGCCAAGAGCCTGAATAATTCCCGTGAACATTAATCCGCCGCTTTTGTTGTCGGGGTTAGGACAATTTTCAAATCTCGACCGAGTCGGGTTACCTGTTTATACTCAAACTGAAGTTTATCGGAAAGTTGTTCAATTGAGGGAAGATCAAACATTCCGCGTGCACTGCTTCCGAGCACATCAGGAGCCACATAAGCTACGACCTCATCAACCAAACCGGCGTTTAGCATTGCACCGCTGAGTCTTGACCCCGCTTCGATCAAAACCGAATTAAACTGCTGTTTTCCTAACAATAACATCACCTCGTGTAAATCTATTTTTCCTGAATCCAGTGGCAGAGAAATAATTTCTGCTTTTTTGCGGAGCGGGTCAGGGGGCGACGTTTCATGGCAGTCAGCAGTTAAAATCAACACATTGCCGTCACCATTCAGGATATTTGCATCCACAGGCATACTCAAATGAGTATCGAGAACGACACGATTTGGCTGACGCGTTGTGCCGTCGATTCGAGCCGTCATGGAAGGATCATCCCGTAATACAGTACCGATGCCCGTTAAAACAGCTGAACTCTCTGCCCTTAACCTGTGGCCGTCTATTCTTGCTGCATCACCGGTAATCCACTGACTTTCACCGTTCGACATTGCCGTTTTGCCATCCATACTTGATGCGATTTTTAGCGTGACCCACGGTTTTCCAGATCGAATTCGCTTGAAGAAACCTCGATTGAGCTGCTTTGCCTGGGCAGATCCAATTCCGGTGGTAACTTGAATTCCCGCCTCTTGCAATACCGAAATCCCTCCCCGATTGACCAATGGATTAGGGTCTTCGGTGGCCAATACCACTCTGGATATCCCGGCTTTCACTACAGCCTTGCTGCAAGGCGGGGTTTTTCCATGATGACAACAGGGTTCGAGTGTTACGTATAACGTCGCACACCGCGATAATTTTCCCGCCGATTTCAGCGCATTTATTTCTGCATGTGCTTCACCAGCTTTGTTGTGCCACCCTTCCCCCACAATCTTGTTGTTGTTTACGATTACGCAACCAACCATCGGATTGGGGTGAGCCGAATATCGGCCGTTTTTAGCCAGTTTTATAGCGTGCGCCATATATCGATAATCGTCACCCTGCGCAACGGGTTGGGTAGAACTCAGGGTGGCTTCGTGATCGTCCGATTGACCCTGTTGAGCAGTTTCGGATTTACGATTAAGAAAATTCATTTTTCGGATGCGCTCGGCAGAAGGGACGCCTGAAATTTATTTTCCTGGCTTGCCAGCGATTCTTTCAACTTCGCGACCTCGTCACTAAACGCATCAAGATCCTGAAAGCTTCGATAAACCGACGCAAATCGAACGTAGGCCACTTCATCAACCTTTCTAAGTTCATGCATCACTTCCTCGCCGACTTGAGAAACTTCTATTTCCCTTTCGCCCTTGTGGGTGAAACGCCGCATTATTCGATTAACGATACCCTCAATTACTTCAGCGCCGACCGGACGTTTTTCCAATGCCCGCATGAGTCCGCGTCTCAATTTAACCTCATCAAATTTCTCGCAGCGGCCATCTGACTTGATGACCGCGGGCATATCGAATACAACGTGTTCAGATGTAGTAAAGCGCTGCGTGCATTCCTGACATTCCCTGCGTCGACGAACGCTTTCGCCACTATCTCCAAGACGACTGTCAATTACCCGGGTATCTTCGTTGGCACAAAAAGGACAACGCATACTTACGACCTACATTCAGGGTTGATCGTCGACGCCTTCTTTTTGAACAGGCATCATATCTTCACGACTAATGCCCAGCGCTAACACAGCCGGACTGGCGATAAAAATTGAGGAATAGGTACCAATAATCACACCGATGAACAATGCGAGAGAAAACCCTCTTATAACTTCGCCGCCAAATATAAGCAGTGTCAGTACGACCAATAAAGTCGTTAGCGATGTGAGGATTGTTCTCGGTAATGTCTGATTAATTGATCCGTTCATGGTCGTAAATATATCGGACTTGCGCATTTTTCGAAAATTTTCCCGTATTCGATCATAAACCACGATGGTATCGTTTAAGGAGTATCCTATTACTGCAAGTACGGCGGCCAATACCGGCAAAGAGAATTCAAACTGGAAAATGGAAAACAAACCCACCGTAATGACCACATCGTGTACCAGCGCCAAAACCGATCCGACGGCGAACTTCCATTCAAATCTGAAAGTAACGTATATCAGAATTCCGAGCAATGCATATAACATTGCCAGTCCACCCTGATTCACCAATTCGCCACCCACCTGTGGACCGACAAATTCCACTCGCCGCATTTGTACCTGACAATCAGCCAATCCTGATGTTGATGAGCATTGTTGGCTTTCAATATTGGAAGATTCAACCAGTGTTTCTTCATAAGGGGCTCTCAGGGCCTCCATTACAATACTGCTGACCTGGGCGAAATTCGTATTTTCCGGTGAATAGGTTGCCGGTAACCGGACCATCACATCCTGAGAAGTACCAAAATACTGTACAACTGCGTCCTCAATCCCATCCGATAACAACGCAGAACGCACATCTTCAATTGCAACGGCACTATCGTAGCCAACCTCAACCAGCGTGCCACCGGTAAAGTCAATTCCAAGCGACAAACCTCGAGTTATGAAGCTGGTAATACTGATGACAATCAAAATGACAGATAAGACCAGCGCCAGCTTACGCTTGCCCAGAAAATCGATTTTGGTTGTTTGATTAAGAAGCTGCATAGAATTTAAATTGAAAGCTGTTTAACATTTTTACCGCCATAAATGGCATTGATCAAAATTCGCGCTACCAGTATCGCAGTAAACATTGAAGTTAAAATTCCGATACTCAGGGTAACGGCAAATCCCTTGATTGGGCCGGTACCAAAACTGAACAACACTACTGCGGCAATTAATGTGGTGATGTTCGCATCTATAATCGTTGATAAGGCACGATCATAACCAAGGTGAATACTCGCCTGCGGAGAGTTTCCATTGCGTATCTCTTCACGAATTCGTTCAAAAATCAGCACGTTGGCATCTACCGCCATTCCGACCGTAAGCACGATACCAGCCACACCCGGTAACGTTAACGTGGCCTGCAGCATCGAAAGGACAGAAACCATCAAAACCAGATTCAGCGTCAGCGCCACCACCGCCGCGACTCCAAATGCCCGGTAATAAATCAGCATAAAGATCAATACCAGAATAAATCCGGCGATAACCGAAGTTAACCCCTGGTCGATATTCGCCTGACCAAGGCTTGGACCCACGGTGCGCTCTTCAATAATTTCGACCGGCGCAGCCAACGCACCGGCACGCAGCATCAGCGCCAGATCTCGTGCTTCGTCAACGCTGGAAATGCCTTCAATCTGGTAACGCTTGCCCAGCTGACCGCGAATAACCGGTGCGGTTAGCACTTCTTCGACACGAGTCGTCACGCGCTCCGGTTTTCCGTTACTGCCTATAACCAGATTTCCGTCATCATCAACCTTGTTTTCTGAACGTATTTCCTGATAAACAACCGCCAACCGGTTACCGATATTCTGCCCGGTTACCGTGGAATTGATAGTCGCCGCTGCAGAATCCAGTGTGATGCTAACAATAGGAGAACCGGTCTGTGTTTCAAGGCTTGCGGCAGCATCGACAATATTGTCACCAGAGTATACGACCCTTTTCTTTAACAAAATTCGTCGGCCGTCACGAAATCGATACAACTTCGATCCCGGGGGTGCCTGTCCGGTTTCCTGTGCTATTGAATCGTTTTTCTCATCAACCAGATGCATCTCCAAAGTTGCTGCCCGACCCAGAATTTCTTTGGCACGAGCCGTATCTTGTACTCCAGGCAGCTGCACAACAATTCGGTCTGCTCCCTGTTGCTGCACAATGGGTTCTGCAACACCCAGTTGGTCAACCCGGTTCCTTAACGCAATACGGTTTTGCTCCAGTGCAAGTGCCTGAATTTCTTCCAGCTGCTGTTCTGACAACTCAACGATTAACCGTTCAGCACGAAGCTCATCCTCGACAACAAATAAATCGGGATAAGCTTCTTGCAACACGTCAAATGCAGCTTTTCGCTGTTCCGGATTACGGATGAGTGTTTCTATTTGACCCTTGTTGTTGCGGGTAACACTCCTGTAACGAATCTTGTTCTCTCTCAATGCTGATTTTACATTGTCCAGAATTCGCAGTTGATTTCGCTCAATTGCATTTTGCATGTCCACTTGCAGTAAAAAGTGCACCCCGCCTCGCAAATCAAGCCCAAGATACATCGGCAATGCGCCCGCATCTGTTAGCCAGGACGGCGCGCTGGACAGCAAAGTAAGCGCCAATGAATAGTCATTTCCGAGCCCCAGGTCCAATTTATCTTTGGCACGCAGTTGTGTTTCGGCATCCTGAAAATGCAGCCTGATACCGCTACTGTCCTGACTAATCGACTTCACCGGTATAGACTCAGAATTTAAAATAGCCGCTACTTTTTCAAGCGCGCTATTTTCCAGAGACAATCCTCTGGATCCTTTTATTTGCACCCCTGGATCACTTCCAAATATATTAGGCAGTGCGTAAAACAAACCAACCGTAATTACCATTACGACTAGCACGTACTTCCACCATACGGTTTTATTAAGCATTCAATATCTTTAACTTGAGACAGGTTGATATGAGTTCCAGCTAACTAACCAGCACGAGAACTGACACGAATCAAATATCTTCGATGGCTTAGGACTTAACCGTTCCTTTTGGCATGAGCTGGGAAATGGCAGCACGTTGAACCCGGACGGTGACATCCGATGCGATTTCAACAGACACAAAATTATCATCCACCTCCGTTACTTTGCCCAAAACGCCACCGTTGGTAACGACTTCATCACCTTTAGCGATTGTAGCAACCATTTTACGGTGCTCTTTTGCGCGTTTTTGCTGTGGTCGAATGAGCAAAAAATAAAATACAACAAAGATTAAAATCATCGGCAATATGCCAATTAGTCCGCTGCCAACGCCGGTGTCTGCCTGTGCCCAGGCATCCGATACGATAAAGTTCATGGTTAAGTGTCTTAATTTCGTGAAAAGTTTACTAACTCACTGAAAAAATGGAATAAATTCTCAGTGGATTTTTGTGCGCCGATTATGCCACAACATATGGGGTAAAGGGAGAGGATTGGAGCACTATTCGACTATCGATAAAGACGATCAATCTCTGCGCTAAACCGTTTTAATATCGCTGTACGCTTGAGCTTTAATGTTGGCGTAATTAATCCTTCGTCAACCGTCCATGGTTCTATCGTCGTATGAATATAACGAACAAAGGCATAGCCGGGAAACGCTGACAACAAATTCGCGATACGATCCAATAAATATACCGACACCTGATCAGAATTTAATCCCTTGGATTGCTCCTGACTCAACTCCAGTTTTTCGGCGAGTTGAAGCCAGCCATGACGATTCAAAACTAACAGAGCAGTCAGATAGGGTTGTCCTTCACCGACGACCATGGCCTGCTCAAACAATGGGTCATCAACAATGGCCGACTCCATATCGGCAGGTGGTACTTTTTCGCCATTAGCGAGAACAATAATTTCCTTTATACGCCCGGTAATATACACAAATCCCTCATCATCTATTTTTGCAATATCACCGGTAGACAGCCAGCCATCAACATTGATTACATCGGCAGTCGCTTTTGGATTTTTCCAGTAACCACGCATGGTGTATGGGCTTCGACTGAGCAATTCACCTTCTTCGCTCAATTTTAGCTCAACACCGTGATACGCCATTCCGACAGATTCCGGCTGGTTCTGAGATAGGGTATTTACCGAAATCACCGGGCTGCTTTCAGTCATTCCATAGCCCTGCAATATATCCACACCCAAGCCCAGAAACATTCTGGAAATTTTTGGACTCAGTTTCGCGCCGCCACAAACAGCCAACCGCAAATTTCCACCTAATCCATTGCGAATCTTTCTGGCTACCAGAATATCCAGCAACGGCCAAATAAGCTGTTTGGCTTTCCAGGGACTGCGCTTTTGACGATATTGAAAACATTGCCAACCAACATCAACAGTAAAATTGAACAACCATTTAGTGAACCCGGATCCCTGTTCAACCGCTGCCATGATCCTCCCCTGAACTCTCTCAAAAATTCTCGGTACCGAAACCAGTACGCTGGGATTCGAATACGCTATATCATCACTTAGCTCAGATATCGATCTATTAAACACCACTTCCGCTCCACACATGATAGTCAGGTAGTAACCAACGGTGCGCTCAAACATATGCGACAACGGCAAAAAGGAAAGAAATCGGTCTTCTGGAAATACGGCGATACTCTGCAATCCAGCAAATGCATTTCCAAGCATATTGGCGTGGCTTAACATCACCCCCTTGGGTTTTCCCGTGGTTCCGGATGTGTATACAATAGTTGCCAACTGATTTGCATCTAAACTAACAAGGCTATTTTCCTTGATGTGTTTGTCACTTCCAATGCCAAGCCAGCTATCGAGGCTCAACACTCTCGGATCATCACTGGAACCACACAAGGTTTTGCCATCCAGTATGACTACCCGCTTTAGGAAAGGAAACTCAGCGTCACCATCCTTTAATGCTTGCCATTGATTGTAGTGTGAAACAAAGATTACCTCGGATTCAGCATGCTGAATAATGTAAGCCACATTATCTGACCGATCTTCAACAAAAACCGGAACCACTACCAGCTCACAGGCTAGTGCAGCCTGATCAACCAGGATCCATTCTATTGAATTCGCCATCTGTACGAGCACTCTCGAACCGGCTGGTAGCGATTCCCTGGAAAAAGCCGCGATCCAGATATCGCACAACTGACTCATTTCTAGCCAACTGTACGGTTTCCAGCACTGCTTTTGAGAATCGAACTGGCGGTAAGCGGTTTTTTCCGGGCTGCGACGAACTCTTTCACGAAACAAAGCGGTTATAGTCGAAAACTGCACAGGATCGATGACATCGACCTTAGGCAAATGATCACTTTTTTGACATGCTGTCGGCTTCGTTAGCGGGTTGTATCGGTAAAATCTCATTGCATCCTCGGGGTGTTTTGTAGAACGATTATTCTGCCTCATTATCTAACCTCGCTTCTGAGCGCTTGCCAGCCAAAAACTATCGACCTGAATAACAGAATCAACAGCCTTTCGTGTATCTAGCAATATGCTGGCATCTTCAGGACTGATAACAGTTTTGGTTTTAAGGCGGCTTAACCAGTCGGTATAGGATTCTCCTGCATTTTGATCATGCCCTTCTTTGCGTATACGTTTTCTAAGGTCACGCGTTTTCTCGCACAAGGTATACGCTTTCTCGATTGACGAAACGATCTCATCATCATCCCTTGGAATATAAACTTCACGGGTCAGCCGATCACGCGCCGGACAGTTGCTTTGAATCAGACGGGACACATTCAAATTTAGCCTGTCAGAAGGCATTTTCAAATAGCAACCAGAAGGGAACACGATAATTCTCAATCCAATACCGAGCCATCTGACCGGAAAGTTTCTCAGCACTTCATCCAGAGCGCCTTGAGCTCTGTACAAAGCATACTGACAGGCCCAATCCAGAAGGCACCCTTCTCGTTTGGTTGAGCCATTGTCCCGAAACACCTTTATCGCTGATGAAGCAAGATACAGATTACTCAACACGTCGGCAAATCTTCCAGACAACATTTCTTTACGTTTCAGATCACCCCCCAACAACAATAGCGATATGTCAGCGACAAAAGCCAGTGAGGCGCTTAGGTGCTCAATAATTCGACTGTAGCGCAATGCTGCCCCCTGTCCCGTTCCGCGTGCCAACCAGCCCCGGGTTAAACCAAATCCAAAGGCACGGACTTTATTACTGATAGTGTGTTTGATGTGTTCAACCAGCGCATTGTCGAATTGATTAATAGCATCAACCTCATCTTCAAGATTTGCGGCTTCCATTTCTTTTAATAAATAAGGGTGACAACGAATCGCGCCCTGTCCAAAAATGATCAGGCTTCGCGTCAAGATGTTTGCACCTTCCACGGTAATACCAATTGGTATTTGCTGGTATATCCGGGCCAGATAGTTTGACGGCCCCATACAGATGCCTTTGCCGCCATGTATATCCATTGCGTCATTAATCACCATTCGAGAAAGATCTGTGCATTGCTGCTTAACAATGGCTGAAATAATGGCTGGCTTGTGTCCATCAGCAAGTGCCGATGTCATTACCGACCTACCACTGTCAAGTAAATAGGTCAGGCCAGCCATTCTCGCCAATGCTTCCTGCACACCTTCGAATTCACCAATTTCAATACCAAACTGTTCCCGGATACGAACGTATGCACTGGTCGTTCGTAATGCCAGTTTGGCCGTTCCCGCTGCTGCTGCCGGAAGGGAAATACCCCGACCCGCAGACAATGACTCCATCAGCATTCGCCAACCCTGACCAACCATTGGTTCGCCACCGATCACCCAATCAATTGGAATAAACACCTGAACACCAGAGTTGGGTCCATTTTGAAATGATGCGTTGAGCGGGAGGTGTCGTTTACCCATTTCCACTCCCGGGGTATTCGTCGGCACGAGCGCACAGGTAATACCTGGTTCTGTCTCATTACCAAGCAGCTTATCTGGATCGTAGGCTTTAAAAGCCAAACCCAATAAAGTGGCGACGGGACCGAGCGTTATGTATCGCTTCTCCCACGTGACACTGAAGCCAAGCTTGATTTCACCATCAATTTCTTTCTCACATACCACCCCATAATCGGGCATCCCTCCGGCATCGGATCCGGCCCAGGGATTAGTCAAACCGAAGCACGGTGTTTCCCTGCCTTCAGCCAGTCTCGGCAAGTAATAATCTTTTTGTTCTTGGGTTCCGTAGTGATAGATCAACTCTGCCGGGCCAAGTGAATTTGGAACCATCACCGTTACTGCGGTTGTCGTACTGCGTGTTGACAACATCTGCAAAATCGTCGATTGGGCATGTGCTGACAGACCAAGCCCGCCGTATTCTTTGGAGGCGTTCAGACCGAAAAACCCGTTATTTTTAATATATTGCCAGACATCGTCTGGAAGATCATTTAACTCCTGGGTAATCTGCCAGTCATCACTCATTTCACACAGCGTTGATACGGTTTCCTGAATATATCTGTCCTCCTCCGTGCTTAACGTGGGAGGGTCAGATTTCAACAATACATCCCAATTCGGCGTACCACTAAATAACTCGGCATCCCACCAAACCGTTCCGGCTTCTATTGCCTCACGCTCTGTTCGTGAAATTGGCGGTAAGGATTTTTTGACATATTTGAGAACACGTGCACTGATCTGTTGCTTTCGAAAATCCGGGAAGAAAAAAAGAATGGAAGTCAGGCTGGCCAATATCAGGAATATCAGCAACGTCAACACCGTGTTTGTGAGACCGCTGACCAGTGCAACCAAAAAGACCAAACAACAGGTAATCATCCAGTTCTTCATGGGAAACTGTAGCCATGCATAACCCAGACTTAGTAACAGCAGCAAAAGAATCAAAATCATCTTTATCAACCTTGTTTGAAAACCTGTGGGCATTATCCCACAATCTGCAAAAAAGAGTTGTACTTGCACCGGGGCGAAACCTTTGCAAGGGCAACTGTCCGCCTGGAGGTGGAACATTTCACAGAAAAACGACTCTGATCATATTCTTGCACAGCACTACTGTGCAATAGATTTAACAGCAGCCTTGATTCAAACCGGTCTTATTAATATTGATCTGATCGACAACAGATTGACAGGTTATACGCGAGAAATACTTGTCAGCGTAAACTCGAAAACGGTTTCTTATTCATTCAATATATCGCGGGCAAACGCGATATAACCCTTTCGATTGAACAGCAGCTGCCAACGCCGACCGCCGCATTGGTGCCATAAAAACGCCGAGCGTATTGCTGAAAACAATGCAGTGCGAACCCGTTTTACTGTATCGGGATCCTGCAATTTGTTACCTGTACCCTGTACAATAACTCGCGGTGTTAGAAAACTGATTGTTCGACTATAAAGGTCGGCCAGGTGCTGCTGAATTTCCAGATCAACCGCATGTTCATCAATTCGATGAAGGTACCTCTGTTCGAGCCTGATCAATTCTTCATGGATAACGTCAGCGGTTTTTTGAAGGTTGAGTAACTTTAATGCAAGCTGATGGGTTGAAGCGGCATATCGATAAATTTCTTTCGTATCCGCATCTGGTTTTGTGGCAAACAAACGGGGAATCAACCGCAGACCCAAATCAACACTAGACACGTCACCATAAATTTTTTCTACTGTGTCTTCTTTCAGACGAATCAAACTAAAGGTGATATCGTGCAACGCAGTATCTTCCCAGTTCTCTCGCCTCGCTAATTGCTGTACGAGTGCAGCAGACTGCAGCATACCAGCCATAGCAAGTGTCAAGTCTCTGTTTGGATATGCCATCATTATGACCTCAGCTTCATCTTTATCATTTCATGTTACGGATGATATTCTGATAGAACCTGGTTTCTCGATACAAGGCATCGGCGCGATTTTCTGGTTTGCGAAATCCATGTCCTTCGCCTTCGTATTCAATGTATTGATGTGGAACCTTTCGCCGCTTTAAACCATCCACGATTTCATTAGCCAATTCAGGCGGCACAATCCTGTCATCACTACCCTGAAAAATAATCATTGGCGCGACGATACGATGAATCTGGTAAATTGGCGACCTTGTTACAAATTGACTATCGGGTAGGTTGGCCGTTGAAGATGAGAACTTCTCACCCACTAATTGATCTGTATAGTGCGATTCAAATTTATGCGTTATTTCAGATAAGGTAAGCAAATTTCCAATGCCGTAATAGCTCGCTCCACCGCAAAACATATCCGGGTATTTGGTTAGGGCGCGTAACACTGCGTAACCGCCCGCACTGCTTCCTCGGATAAAGATTTGATTTTCATTTACCCAGCCTTTCTTAATCACATGCTCAATTCCAGCGGCAACATCTTCAACATCATAAATTCCCCAGCGCCCCAAAAGTGACTGCCGGAATTTTCTGCCCAGCCCGGTACTTCCTCTGTGATTGACATCGAGCACTGCAAACCCCAAAGAACAGAAATAATGCTTCAGCCCGTTGTATTCTGCCGTTGCTCTGGCAGTAGGTCCGCCATGAATGGTTACAATCAGTGGTGGTTTAAGCGAAGAATTGGTTTCGCCATCAAGCTGATAATTTGAATTTTGCGGCTGGTAAAAATACCCGTATGCAATATCATCGGATCCGCCAGCAAAGGAAAGGTGCTTTGGCCGTTTAAAGAACGAATCTGAATTGACCGATTGCAAACGTGTGCCTGACACCGTTTTTACCGAATCCAGTTTCTCATAGGTCAATAATTTCGGTGTTTGATCACTAAAACCTGCAACACCGGTAACGACACCAGATCGATTGACACAAAGATCTCCAAGTTGGGCAAATTCTTCAGTTGCTCCAGTAATTTGTCCAGTATCAATGTTTATCTCAACAATTCGGTCTCCTGACCGGGATGTTTCTATCGCATGAATAAAATGCCGTTTTATTTGAACCCAACGGGATTGACCAAATAGCCATTGTGCTTCGCCATACTCGACAAGGTTGTCGGTGATTTGTTTGGTTTTTCCTGCTGCATAACGAAAAAAATTCCAATAATCGCTATCAGGACTATCGCTGATAAAGATCACACTACCGTCGAACAGAAATCCCGGCTGGAAAACGCTGGTGTCACTGCGAAAAACTAACGATTCAACTTTTCCCAGATTCAATTGACCTGAATTAAATTCAATTTTTGCCAGTTTTAGCTGGGTCTGATCCCACGGCATATGAGGGTGATTCCATTCCAGCCAGGTAATATTTTTATAGTTTGGGCTCACCGCTGGTGACGAACAAAAATCGGATGATTCTGACAGTATTGTATAGCGATGTACGGTCGGTTTTCCTCGGCCCCTTGTTTCTAAAAATGAGATCCCCAGTAAAAAGTTTCGATTCTCCGAACTTTCCTCTTCAGATTCACCAACCAGTACTATTGAGCCCAGGGCTTCGAGCGAAATAATATCTGCAAACCCACAACAGCCTGAAATTTCGACCTCAGAAAACAGCAATTCAGGACTGTCGTTGGTTTCCAGATTTTGACAATACAGCGAGTTGTCAAAATAGTTGTTAAAAACAAGCCACGAACCATAGACACAAAAACACTTCCCGCCATACTCGTGAACGCGGCTTCGGACACTAAAACCCGATGGTGTAATAATCTCTTTTTTGTTGTCGTTGTTCGAATATCTCACCATAGCCATGCGTCCCTGTTCTTCAGGTAATGACTCCAGCCAGTAGTATTTCGAATGAAAACTAAAAGGATAAGAAGGGGTCACAGATCGATCTACTGCCCGATGTATTTCAACATCGGATTCCCACAACCCAAATGGGGCTGTTTTGTTAGCGATTGTCATAAATTGAACTCACCAGTATTCGGGTTGCGCCGCTCGTTAAATTATTTTCTTTATAGTATCCGGGGCGTGCTTCCAACGCATACTGAAAAGGTTGCCCAGGGGTGTAGAGCCTGGAGTTTCCATCGTCGTAAGTCTCCATTCGCATCCAGGTTACGAGCTTTCCTTCGCTGTCAAAAAAACCAATATCCAGTGGAGATTTTACATTTTGCATATGAAAGCGGCCATTTGTTAGATTCGAATATACAAACAAAATGGTGGAATTATTAATCACCTCCTGACAAATATGTTGATAACCACTCGCCCTCTCCTGTCTGTCATCTGCAATCAGGGATTCTATTTTGAAAATCTTCCCGCGATCGTTAATCAGGGAGATTTCTTCGGTATGCATTGTATCAATGCCGTTGTTGGTATCCATGCAGTCAGCGGAAGAATGGGCACTAGTGGACAGCGTCACGCCGAGCAAAATAAAAGGAAGGCAAAAATTTTGAGCTTTCATATTCCGTATTTACCCCCGTTTTTAACGGGCTTGTATAAACTTTGTCACAGACGATAGAATTAATAGAAAGTAACAAATTATATTATGAAAGAAAACCCACACACAGCCGCATGCGACGGATCGTTTAAACTGAAAGATGCGGTAACACTCCATTTAGGAAAAGTTTCGTCTGAGAAAAAACTAAAAAAGGAATTAGATAAAGCATAATGACACGCTATATGAATTACAACATGAACTGTATGCTCACAATGAATATGCGGTACTAGTGATCTTTCAGGCAATGAATGCTGCCGGGAAAGATAGCGCTATTTGTCATGTCATGCGTGGCGTAAATCCCGCTGGATGCCAGGTGTATTCATTATTTGCCGGATACTGCTGGTGATCCGGCCACCCATCGCTTCAATGACAAATAACTGCAAAGTTTAAAACGGCCAAACCAGCATTATCATTGGAATCGATACGACAATAACAATTATCTCCAAAGGCAATCCCATCCGCCAATAGTCCCCAAACTTATATCCTCCGGGTCCCATAATCAGGATATTGTTTTTATGGCCAATGGGCGTTAAAAATGCACAGGATGCGGCCACTGCCACTGCCATTAAGAACGGATCTGGATTTACACCAAGTCGATTGGCGATATCGATGGCAATGGGCGCTGCGATAACCGTTGTAGCGGTGTTGTTCAGCACATCCGACAGTGTCATCGTCACCACCATCAACAATGTGAGTACAACGGCTGGCCCATAAGCTTCAGCGAAACCAACAATACCCTGCGCTAAAATCGCAGTACCGCCTGATGCTTCCAGGGCAGAGCCAATGGGAATCATCGATCCTAATAACACGATCACTGGCCATTCAATGGAAGTATAAATCTCTCTAAGGGGCACAATATTGAATCCCACCATAACCATGCAAACGATCGCCAACGCTTCAGGGAGATGCAACAGACCAATACTGGCAGCAATAATGGCCAGCGCAAAACTAATCACAGCAACTCCCGCTTTATGACGCTGGGTAACCTGTAGATCACGCGCTTTCAACGGTAGCCCGCCTAACCAAACCGCTACATCATTTAACCGTTCGAACGGTCCCAGCAATAACAGCACATCGCCGGCTTCTACCGGTAATTTTCGTACACTGTCTCGAAAAGCTTTTCCACTTCGGGAAACGCCGAGCAACGTGACTCCATGACGATAAAGTAGTCGTAAATTCAGTGCGGTACGGCCTTCTATTCTCGCTCCCTCTGGAACTACCACTTCCAATAAAGACAGATCTTCACCAATTAGTGATTCGTGCTTTTGCACGCCAACGTATTCAAGCTTTTGTTCTCCGACAAAAACGTCAATATTGCTGGCATTGGCTTCAATCACCAGCAAGTCACCGGCACGAACAATTTCTCTTCTCGCGTGCCCGGGAAATCGCTTTCCTCTTCTCGATAGACCGATAATTGCAACGTCAGCAGCTTCTGCCAGATCATCCAGATGACGAATTTTTTGTCCGATAATTGGTGCATTTTCGCCCACTTTTAGCTCAGCAATATAATCATGAACCTGAGCAAGTTCTTCTGAGGCACTATTGGTTTGCTCAACATTCGGGATCAAACGCCACCCCACCAGCGCGACAAAAAGCACACCTGCGGTCGCCGCAACCAAACCAACGGGGCTGAAATCAAACATTGCAAACGGCTCGCCCAGTGCTTCCTGTCTGAAACTGGCAATAATGATATTTGGCGGTGTTCCGATAAGCGTGATTAATCCACCAAGTATCGATGCGAAAGAAAGCGGCATCAGTGTTAACGCCGGGCTGCGTTTGGCTTTCCGCGCCGCCTGCATATCGATCGGCATTAAAAGCGCTAAAGCGGCAACGTTATTCATGATCGCAGATAACCCGGCTGCCACACCGGACATTATGCTAACATGCATGAACAACGAACGGCCTGCGTCGACCACATACTTCGCTACCAGTTCGATGGCGCCGGAGTTTGACAGTCCGCGGCTGACAATTAGAACCAGTGCAATGATCACGGTGGCGTGATGACTAAATCCGGTAAATGCATTCTGCCTGGGTACAACCCCGACGACCACCGCAACAATTAATGCACCAAATGCGATCAGGTCATAGCGAATTTTCCCCCAGATCAGCAAACCAAACACGATGCCGAGCAGGCTAAAAAGAATGATTTGATCGATATTCATAATATTGGATTAATTCCCTGATATTCGGATATTACCAAGAATCACTCAGATATAACTTTCTGACCACCTGTTTTTTCAATCGTGATAATAGCGACACCCAGAATCGCAAGACTGCCGCCAATCAGAATTTTAACGGTAAGCGTTTCACCCAGAAGAAACACACCTTCAATCACGGAAGTTACTGTCTATCCATGTAAATGCTCTTCGGCGACAATGGATAATTGAGAATGATGGTTTGGTTTTGAGTAAGGACATTTGTTTGACTGAGTTCCTGCCATCAAGAGAACGGCGGGGGCGGGTACAGTTGCTTTAACTATTTCGTATGGAGAAAATATTCTCCCCTCTGTGAACAAAATCTCTGTTCTTATGCGAGATTACTTGTAAGAAATTCGAACTATTAGCAGACCCTGGTAGCATCCAATCATGCAATTCGACGATCAGCAACATGCAATCATCGATCCACTCAGTATTTTGTGAGAAGAGATTTTCTTCAAATCCTTCGATATCGATTTTAACGATAAACAAAGAACCCTCATTGTTTTCTTTCAATAATTGGTCAATATTCACCATTTCCGTCTTATCAGATTTCTCACTCGTTAAAACCCTGAATGCATCCGCATTTGCATTTTCATCCATAATCGTAACAAAACCAACGGTTGACCCAATAGCCGCTTCTCTGAAAATAACATTGTCGAATTTTTTACAGTTCTTTCTTGCCTGAACCATATTACCCTTTTCCGGCTCAATGCAGATAATTCGGGCGGCAGGAAAGTTCTCTGCGAAATATCTTGATGCCAATCCAATATTTCCTCCACAATCATAAATAAGCGGAATCTTGCCCGTCGTTAATATTCTTTCATATTCTTCAATAATATCTTGTTCACGCGCAAATCCATTTAAAGAATAATCGTAACTGCCCAGGTTGTTTTTAAGCGTATTTCAGTTTTGCAATAATCTGATCGGCAGGCATCATCAGTGTTTCGATGATGTTCCATCCTTGTTTTCTGGCCGTTGTGATGACGCTGCGCAGGGTGGCAAAATCCTCTGCACCTTGTTCAGACCTGAACCCGCCCGATATTTTCTGACGTAGTTTCATCATCCGCAGGTCGCGTTCAGCTTCGTTGTTTGTGAAGGGCACGTCGGGATCTGTCAGAAAGCGCAGGGTGCCTTCCTTGCGATCGCGCAATCGTAATGCCAGATTATGTCCTGTCCGTCGCTTCTTGCGCCCCCGTCTTCCGGGTTTTGGCGGCACGAGTGGAGGCAATTCCTCATGGAAATCCAATGCTGCGGTGATGATCCTGTCGTATCGCCGATTGATAAGCGCAACAAGCGGCGTTGAAACCGCCACGCCCTTATCCCGCGCGGCCTGTGTGACATGGTGCGCACGCCGCAGTAGCCTTTGCATCTGACCAGCCCAATCTTCCTGTTCGATTTCGACCAACGCTTGCAGTTCCCGTAAATGGTGTGCATTGCACAACGCATGGGTAACACCATCCAGCGTGAAGTAGGGCTGCCAATGATCATGCACGATACAGCCCGTGAGATTGGATAACAGATTACCGCGTTTGCTGCTGACCCGGTAGAAAGCCAGAAGCGGTGTACAGGCAACGTGAAGCCATTGCAGGCACCCCGTAATCCGGAAACCCGTCTCGTCAAGATGTTTGACGTGGACCTGTTGGGCGATCACATCCTGCAGGTGAGAAGCAACCCCCTTGAGCCGCTCTGATGCTTTGCGGTTCATGGCGGCCACAGTGGCAGGAACCAAAGGGGCATTGAACAAATCGGCCATTATTTGCGCCAGTCTGTCTTCCGGCAGGAAATGGGCGCATTGGAGATATGTTGCCACTCCGGCGATGCGTGGCCCGTACTGCACGGGTGCCTTTACTTCCAGAGGAAACGCCGCCCTGGTTGTTTCCCCACAGTGGCCGCAAAGGCAGACATGTGCCCTGTGTTCCGTTGTCACCAGGGGTTGTGGCTCGGGCAGGTCAAACACCTGTCGTGCGGCGTAATCCTCTGCCATTGATGGCGACAGCGGTGTGCCACATTGCCCGCAGACAGAAGGAAAGTGATCTTCAACATGATCGGGATCTGCCGTTTGGCACAGGGTGCTTCCCTTGTGGCCTTTCTGCCCGCCTGACTTTTTACCGGATTTTCTCCGCAGACTTTTGGTTCTGGGTTCAGCCTTGGGCTTCTTTAGGCCGTCGCTTGAAGGCGGCTTGCTACTGTTGCTGCTGTTCAAGCTGAGGCGACGCTCAAGGTCTTCAATGCGAGCCACAAGCAGGGCTATCGTTTGTGCATTCTTCTGCTTCAGCTCTTCATAAGCCTCAACGGAAACATAACCTTTGGGTGCGTCTGGAAAAATCATAATCTTAATGAATCACATCGGGATTCCTCAGGCAAGAGAATTATTCCAAGAGAATTATTCCTTAGGGTACCTGGGCAGTTACGAATAATCTTCGGAATCATATATCTGATTAGCCGTACCCGAATCAATATGACCGCGAGATTGTATAGTGAGACTTTTGCATAATCTACAAAACACCCATCGCAACTCACAAACAGCGTGATTTTTTATAAACTTGCCTCATTTTTTCGCCCATATTCTCTCAATCATCAATACGACACCAAAAATGCCGCTATTTCGGCACTTTTAACCACTTTTAGTGGGTTTTAATCCGTTTTATTGCCCATTTAGGCGCAACTCTCCTGTAAAAGTCGCAGTTATTTGAAAATATTCATCCCGGTTTTAAGGTTATGGCTCATGGCAATGAGCTGTGCTCGAGCGTTGTTTCTGGCCAACCCCCTGTATCTTGCCTTGCCTAAGCCGTGATGCAGTTTGAGTAAGCCAAAGGTGCGTTCAACCACATAGCGGACACTGGAGTATATTTTATGCTGTGCTTTTTGTTGCGCCGTTAATGGTGTGTTGCGATATGCCCGGTGCAGGATTCTATTGTTTGTCTTACCCAGTTTACGGTCATTGTCTTTGTTGGCATAAGCACTGTCTGCGTAAACTTGTCCACGCCTATCGCCTAACAGATGGTCAAACTCCTGTGAATCATGCACATTGCCAGGGGTAGTGGTCATTTTCTTGATAAAACCATCTTCATCGGTATTGGCGTGCAGCTTAAATCCATAGGGGCTTTTACGCTTACCGTCCGCCGCCGTTTTCACGTTCCAGGCCGCTTCCGGGTCTTGGGTATTGTCGCCTTGTTGGTTCTTTTTAGAACGGCATTTCTTCGCCTCAATCACCGTCGCATCGATAATATTGACCGAGCCTGTGGCAACAATAAGACTGTTTTTAGCGAGATGATGATTGATCTGCACCAATAAAGAATCAAGCAGATTTTCGGTGTGTAATAAGTTCCGAAACCGCCAAATAGTGGAATGATCCGGTACCGCTTCGCTGATACTCAAACCAATAAACTGGCGGAATAGTAAATCTCGGGCTATCTGTTCTTCATAAGGCTTCATCGCTTAAGTTATACCAGGCTTGTAAAATGAGTATCTTAAACATCATCAAAGGTGGGTATGCTGGCACACCGCGCTTGGAGGCATAAAGATGACTGAATGTGGTTTCGATCTGTTTCCAATCGATAATTTCATGTACATCATCTAACTTAGACAATGCTTTATGCTCAATTAGAAGGGCATCTGCGAACGAGTATTGGGCGGTTTGTTTCCAAGACATGTGACGGTATCCTTGTGGTTTAGTGCTCAAGCGTTTAGTGAATGAACATCTTTTCACCATTTTAACGCTGCCCTGGGTAGATTTATGCAAAGGTCTCAATAATTGTAAAAGCCTTCATTTTCATCACCGCTGTATTAGCACTGGCGGCTATCCCTGGTTTTCCTCTGATGGATCCTGCCTTGCCTTGGTTTCAGATTAGGCGGCAGAAGTGGTCTTAGAATCGGTAATAATTCGGCCACAGAAGCATGTTCCAGGGTAACGATATGGCTAAAATGCTCATCGCTATTATCCGGTGTTCCAGTATTCGGAGTTGGATGCTGTTTGATTAGATTCTTCGGTAAAATTTTTGTAGATGAAATCACTATCTGACAAATATCCACCGTTGATATCAGTAAGAATTTGCCGCATTGCATACTGCATATCCGCTTGAAAACCAAAATCAATCAATCCAGCTTCCTTTACCACTTCATTATTTGCGTACGATTGCGGCCAGGGATCACTTCCCAACCGCGCTGACTAAAATGCAAACCAATGTCAACGATACCCACTGCTTCAATTTGCCAGCGGGGATAGTTGTTCGATTGGCAATAAAGTTCATGTCAACTCTACCGGGAAAGATGCTCCATTCTAATTCTGATCACTTCACCCTTAACGGGCTGCAGTGCTTCAACCTTCTGCAACGCTTCAACCAATCTTCCTTCAAGGGTGTTTTGTGTGAGCATGATAATCGTTACCTCATCGTTATCTGCAGTGTCCCCTTTTTGCAAAACCGAATCTATACTTATGTTACTGTCACCGAAGATAGTCGTAATAGCCGCCATCACGCCAGGCTTGTTTGTCACAGACATTCTCAGATAGTAGGCCGTCTCGACCTCAGACATGTCGACAATAGGAAAATCAATCAGACTATCATTATGAAAAGCCAAATGCGGCACACGATTTTCTGGATCCGTTGTAATTGTTCTGACCACATCAACAAGATCAGCAACTACCGCCGAGGCTGTTGGTTCTGAACCCGCTCCAGCACCATAGTACAGTGTCGAGCCAACTGCATCAGATTCCACCAGAACAGCGTTCATGACACCGTTCACATTCGCAATCAATCGGGTTTTGGGGATCAACGTAAGATGTACCCTCAGCTCTATTCCCTTGTCTACTTTTCGCGCGATACCAATATGTTTAATCGCGTACCCTAGCTCATCAGCATAAACGATATCATCGCTGGTAATCGTTGATATTCCTTCCACATAAATTGAATCGAACTGCAGGGGAATACCAAATGCGATAGAGGCAAGAATTGTCAATTTATGTGCAGCATCAACTCCTTCAACGTCAAAAGTTGGATCTGCTTCAGCATAACCAAGTGCCTGGGCATCCTTGAGAACATCACCAAAGTCTGCACCACTTTCGGACATTTCCGTCAGAATATAATTTGAGGTTCCATTGATAATTCCGGCCAGCCATTCAATCCGATTCGCAGAGAGTCCTTCACGTATAGATTTTATGATCGGAATACCACCAGCAACCGCTGACTCAAACGCGACAACCAGACCTTTTTCTCTGGCTTTGGCAAAAATCTCGTTTCCGTGCAATGCGATGAGTGCTTTGTTTGCCGTAACAACGTGCTTACCATTATCCAAAGCAGACATTACTGCATCCAGAATTGCACCCTCTCCACCGACAAGCTCTACAACCACCTCAATATCAGGATGGTTAACAATTTCCTGCATGTCATCGGTTAAATCAATATCACTTGTATCGACGTCTCGCTTTTTCGAAATATCGCCAACCGCGGCGGCAACAATTCGAATCTCCCTACCGACACGACGTGAAATCTCTTCCGCGTTGCGTTTTAATACGGTTAATGTACCGCTCCCGACGGTTCCGAGCCCAATAAGACCTATTTTTACGGCTTTCACCATGGTTTTCTTTTTACGTTTGTTGTTAAACTGACGGCCCGATTTTATATTTTTATCGATATATAGTGAAACTCCATCTCGACGATTCAGATCAGCTTAATCTGGTGCGCTCCTGCGAACGCAGCAACAGCGGTTTCACCATAAAAATAGGCGAAACTCACTACAATCAAAGCTTGATAGTAACACCGGAGGTGGTTGAAATGTGGAGTGTAAGTGCAGTTTCCAGCCTCAATATTAAGGTTTTTCAGCAACTCGCAGAAATTAATGCAGAAGTGGTGATTTTGGGCACTGGCGACAGTATCGTTTTCCCCGAAACCAGATTCACCGCACCCCTGATAAACAAAGGAATTGGCCTGGAAGTTATGGACACCCCGGCAGCTTGCAGAACCTACAATGCGCTGATTTCTGACGGCAGAAAAGCGATAGCCGGGTTAATCGCCTAGTATAAAAGGCGTGTTCGCCGCAAATCACTTACCAGCTTATTCAATCATAAATGATTCGTAAGAAATTGAACTAGTTACAAATTTAACTCTCTATTGTTTACAATTTTCTCAATCAATTACCATATGAAACGCATACTGATTATCACAGGCCTGGTAATAAGCGGTCTGGTACTAGCTAAACTTGCGATGAGTTATTCACAAACTCACACCGCCATATCAAGCGCAACAACTGACAGCGTCTCTACCAATCAATCGGTTGCAACTTTTGCCGGCGGCTGTTTTTGGTGTATAGAAGCCACTTTTGAAAAGCTCGAAGGCGTATCAGATGCGGTTTCCGGTTACAGCGGCGGACAAACCGAAAACCCAACCTATGCAGATGTCGGCGGGGGTTCAACGGGTCATACTGAAACGGTTCAGATTCATTACGATCCGACGATAATTTCCTACGAAGCATTGTTGTACTATTTTTTGCGAGATATCGACCCAACGGATTCACAGGGCCAATTTGCAGATCGCGGCAGTGAGTACAGACCTGCCATTTTTTATCACGATAACAAGCAAAAACAACTTGCTGAGTCGTCTCTACAAGAGCTTGCTGAGTCGGGTCAATTCAACAAGCCGCTTGCGGTGGAGATTGTTTCTTTTGAAAAATTCTGGGATGCTGAAGGCTACCATCAGGACTATCATGAAAAAAGCCCGTTTCGATACAAGATCTACCGGGCGGGATCGGGCCGGGACAGCTTCCTGGAAAAAGTCTGGGGCGATGAACTAGCCAAACCATATAACGATTCGGCACTGTCAAAAAGCACCAAATCGGCAAATAACCGGAAATACCAAAAGCCCAGTGACGAAGATTTGCAGAATACCCTGTCAGACATTCAGTATCGGGTAACACAAAACGATGGTACCGAGCCCCCCTTTGATAACCAATATTGGGATAATACAAAAGAAGGTATTTACCTCGATGTTGTTTCCGGAGAACCCCTATTTTCATCAACCACAAAATATAAATCAGGGACGGGCTGGCCTAGCTTTTCACAGCCAATCGACAAACAGTATATTGTTGAAGAAACCGACTATAAGCTTCTATACCCCAGGACCGAAGTCCGAAGTCGATTTGGTGACTCGCATCTTGGACATGTTTTCAAAGACGGCCCCGCACCCACTGGATTGCGTTACTGCATCAATTCCGCCGCGCTGCGCTTTGTCGCCAAATCAGATCTGGATAAACAGGGTTATGAAGAGTACGCATCACTTTTTCAATAGACCCTGATACCTTTTACATTTAACAGGTACGACCTGGAGTAACTTATGAATAACATGATCGAAACCGCAAAACCGTGGTTGGCTCTTTTAGTCGATACATTTGTACTTGCCATAGGCATTGCCGTACTGGCAGTGATCATCGTATTTATTAAAGACATCACCCAGACAAAAGATGCCGTCTTGCGAAACTATCCGGTTATCGGTCATTTCCGCTATATTTTTGGTTCACTCGGAGAGTTTTTCAGGCAATACTTCTTCGCCATGGACCGAGAAGAAATGCCATTTAATCGTGCTGAAAGAGAGTGGATAGATCGCGCCAGTCAGGATAAAGGTCTAAATATTGCCTTCGGGTCAACTAAAAGTTTGACGCCGGTGGGAACCATGATTTTTGAGAACACCCCTTTTCCAACTCTGGATGAAGAAGCTGCCGAAATCAGGGCGGTGGAGATTGGCGGTGGATACTGTGAAAAACCATACACCGCAAAATCCTTAATCAATATTTCAGCCATGAGTTACGGAGCATTGTCCAAGCCCGCAGTGAAAGCGCTGTCTAACGGGGCACGCATGGCAGGATGTTGGTACAACACTGGAGAAGGCGGATTGTCTCCATATCATCTGCAAGGCAATGCCGATATCGTGTTTCAAATTGGGACGGCAAAATACGGTGTACGAAACATTGATGGCAGCTTTTCAGAAGATAAACTGAAAGAAATCGCTGCACACGATCAGGTAAAAATGTTTGAAATCAAACTCTCCCAAGGCGCCAAGCCTGGAAAGGGAGGGATACTTCCTGCAGAAAAGGTTACGGAAGATATCGCCAAAATCAGAGGCATTGAAGTCGGAAAACCTTCTATATCACCAAACCGTCATACCGACATCAATTGTGTATCGGATTTAATCGATTTCATAAACACCGTTAGAAATCTTTCCGGGAAACCAACGGGCTTCAAATCTGTTATCGGCGGCACAGACTGGTTGGAAGAAATGTTTACGGAAATAAATCGACGCGGCATCGAATCTGCTCCGGATTTCATCACCGTCGATAGCGGCGATGGCGGTACTGGAGCTGCACCCATGACATTAATGGACCATGTCGGCCTTCCGGTTAAAGAATCGCTGCCACAGGTTATCGACTTGCTTGGCAAACACGGTTTACGCGATCGCGTTAAAGTAATTGCTTCAGGAAAAATGGTCAACCCGGCTGGCGTTGCAGGGGCATTGTGTGCTGGAGCAGATTTTGTAAATTCTGCTCGAGGATTTATGTTTGCACTGGGATGCATCCAATCTTTGAAATGTCATAAAAATACTTGCCCGACCGGAATTACGACACATAATAAGCGTTTGCAAAAAGGCCTAAACCCTGAAGATAAATCTGTAAAAGTCGCCAACTACGTAAAGACCATGAATTATGCAGTGGGAATCATTTCTCATTCGTGCGGAGTGACAGAGCCAAGGCAATTAAACCGAAGCCACGTTCGCCTAGTGCAGCAAGATGGAAAATCGGTGCCAATGAGTGATCTATACCCGTACCCTTCCGAAAAGCAGGATTTGTCAATATAACCCGGCGACTACACAAATCCGCACATCAATTTAGGAACCCGCACTCAATTGTCGGTTTATCTCAAACAAGGTTACACCTGTAGCAACTGAAACATTAAGGCTGGACACGGAGCCGTTCAAAGGGATTTGAATCAGGAAATCACATTTATCTGCCGTCAGTCTTCTCAGGCCCAGCCCCTCTGAACCCATAACGATAACCATTTTCCCTGAAAATTGGGCTTCATAAAGTGATTCAGTCGCCTGATCAGAAGTTCCATATGTCCAGTAACCGTGCTGCTGTAGCGTTTCCATCGCATTAACCAGATTTGGAACGGTAATGATACTCATTCTCTCCGCAGCCCCAGACGCGACCTTGCGAACGGTTTGATTTACCTGGCATGCTCCATCTTTGGGTATTATCACCGCATCAACTCCGGCGCATTCCGCTGTTCTTAGACAAGCTCCAAGATTATGCGGGTCCTGAACCTGATCAAGAATCAACACCAGAGATTGTGCTGAGCTCATTGCAATTACATCTTCAAGCGTTCGAATCTCCTGAACTTTCTGCGCTTCAAGTACAGCGACAACCCCCTGGTGATGCTGGGTTCCACTAATTCTATCCAACTCTCCTCGCTGACAATACGAAACAGCAACATTGCACTCACGGGCTACGTCGACTAGCTGTTGTTGGCGCTTGGAAAGTTTTCGAGTCACAAGAAATACTTGTTCGATTTTATTGTCATCGCTATGCAGCGCAGATTCAACTGCATGAAAGCCTACGATGTGATTGCGCTTTGATTTGTTTGAATCTGAACGCGTCATTCTTAGTTGCCTGGATTGATATTTACTACTGAAAAATTATGATTTGGTTTTACGTTTATGTTTACGACCGCGTTTTTTTCCTGAGTTTTCCTTTGTCGGAAAATCAATATCCAGATTCGGTTTATCTGCCAACTTAAAATCAATTTTTGAATCCGATAAATTGACACTTGATACAATGATTTTCACTCGATCGCCTAACCTGTAACGATGACCAGATCGCCTGCCTTCCAATTGGAGCATAACAGGATCAAACACGTAATAATCTTTTCCCAAATTAGTAACATGGACCAAACCATCGACAAAGACTTCATCCAATTGCACAAACAGTCCAAATTCTCGAATACCGGAAATCACTCCCGCAAAAGTTTCTCCAATCCGCTGCGACATATATTCCGCTTTAAGCCAACCCATTACCTCTCTGGAAGCATCATCTGCCCTGCGTTCGGTAAAAGAGCAATGTTCCCCAGCCTGATCCATTGTCATGTCTTTGGATAAAGCATGTTCGTACCCTGGAATTTTTAACGATTTTTTCAGCAGCCGATGCACAATCAAGTCACTGTACCGTCTAATTGGTGATGTGAAGTGAGTATAGATCGGAAACGACAACGCAAAATGCCCTGTTAAATCGGTGCTGTAAATCGCCTGACTCAGGCTCCGAAGCAACACTGTTTGCACCACACCTCGAATCTCCGGACGATCATTCAACTGGCTTAACAAATCATCATAGTCCTTCGCCGAAGGTTTATCTCCGCCACCGAGCTTTAATGAAAATGTACCGATAAACTGGCGTAATTCAGATAAGGATTCTATTTCCGGGCCGTCATGAGTCCGATATATGGCCTCGGATTTAAAATGCTTCTGAAGCTCTTCAGCCGCGCAGACATTGGCAACCAGCATACACTCTTCGATTAATCTGTGCGCATCATTTCGGACATGTGCAGAAATAGCAGAAATCTTCCTGTTCGAGTCAAAACTGATTTTTGCTTCCGCTATTTCGAAATCTATCGAACCTTCGAGTGCCCGTTTATTCCGTAAACACGTCGAGAGTTGATACAAGCAATCCAGCTCTTTAACTACAGTGCAGTTACTTCTGGATTGCAAATTTTTTTCCACCACAATCGAGTTCACTTCATCATAGGTCAGTCGGGCTTGCGAACGCATCAACGCCTGCATAAAATTATAGTGCAACACCTTTCCATCTAAACTGATTTCTATTTCACAAACAACACACGCTCTGTTCTCGCCAGGATTAAGTGAACAAATACCGTTTGAAAGCAATTCCGGCAGCATCGGTATTACCTGATCAGGAAAGTAAACTGATGTCCCCCTGGCGTACGCTTCGGTATCCAACGTCCCTCCAACGTCGACATAATGGCTAACATCGGCTATTGCGACTATGAGTCGAAAGCGGTCGTTATCTAACTCACAATATACAGCATCATCAAAATCCCGGGCATCTTCACCATCAATAGTGACCAAAGGCAAATTGGTGAGATTCTTTCGATACTTCCCCGGTCTGAGTGCTTTCCATTGTTCACTTGACCGTTTTATCAACTGTTCAACCGCTATTGGCCATTGATGAGGCACATCATGGCTTCTCACTGCAATCTCAACCTCCATGCCGGGAGTCAAATGCTGACCAACAACGTCGATAATTTTTCCTACTACGTGGCCTTTTTTAACTGGGTGACCGGAAATATTAACAACGACGATATCGCCATGAGCCGCCGATTTGCTATCCTTTTTGGGAATAACGATATCTCTACCAAAACGAGCGTCATCCGGCTCCACAAATCCAAAATCAGCACTTTCATGATACTTACCGACAATTTCCCTGCTGGGGTCGATTAGCACTTCAACGATAGAACCTTCTTTACGACCGCGAGAATCGATTTTTTTGACTCTCGCCAGAACTTTATCGCCGTGCAGTACCTTACGCATTTGTTTGTGATGCAGGTACAAATCATCACCACCACCATCATCAGGAACAACAAAACCGTAACCGTCGCTATGACCGGTCACCTTACCGACTAATAACTCCATCTTCGTTGAAAGTCCGTACCGATTCTTGCGGTCAAGCAACATGACACCAGCCTCACAGAGTCTGCCAAGTCTGCCTTCTAGCGCCGATATTTTTGCCTTGCGCTTTTTTAACTGGAAGTAAGAACAAATTTCGTCAATTCTCAGCGGCGACGGACTTTTATCCAGACATTCAACTAATTGAAGACGTGATGGAACTGAGACTCCGTTTTGGCTGGTGGAGCGGTAACCCTTGCTCCCGGAATTGGAATTTTCTAAATTTTTCATCTGACCGCGATTCTACATCAGCAATTCATAATACAGGACAAATTACCTGTTTCAGTTATAATCTGCCTCCCTAAATTTTTCATTGCCAACGATGAGTGCTATTTTGAAACTGGGTATTCCCAAAGGAAGTTTGGAACAGGCCACGAAAGAGCTGTTTTCCCAGGCCGGATGGTCGGTAAATTCACGTTCTCGGAACTATTTTCCGTCTATTGATGATTCGGAAATCAGCTGTTCACTAGTGCGATCCCAGGAGATGGGCATGTACGTGACTGATGGTGTGCTTGACGCAGGTTTAACCGGGCAGGACTGGCTGGCTGAAACTAATGCAGATGTTGAAATTGTTTGCCATCTGGTTTATTCAAAAGCATCAGATCAACCTTGTCGATGGGTCCTTATTGTTAAAAACGAATCCGAGATCGAAACAGTTGAAGATCTTGAGGGAAAGCGAATCTCCACAGAACTGGTTAACTTTACCCAACAGTATCTTGCAGATCGAAATATCGATGCCAAGGTTGAGTTTTCCTGGGGAGCAACAGAAGCAAAAGTAGTTGAAGGCCTGGCCGATGCTGCAGTTGAAATAACAGAAACAGGCAGCACCATAAAAGCGCACGGCTTACGCATTGTGTGCGACCTTTTGGAAACACATACGGTTTTTGTTGCCAACAAAACAGCGATGCAGGATCCGTGGAAATCTAAAAAGATTAAACAAATTGCGTTACTTCTGGAAAGTGCATTGTCAGCCAGAGAAAAAGTACTCCTGAAAATGAACGTACCGGGGGCCAAAATCGATTCCGTTGTCTCAGAACTGCCAAGTCTGCATGCCCCTACAATTAATCCTTTATACGGTGATGAGTGGCTAGCGGTAGAAACAGTGGTAAGCAAAAATCAGGTAAGACAGCTTATACCCGTGCTAAAACAGGCTGGAGCAGAAGGTATTCTTGAATTTGAACTCAGAAAAATGGTGCCTTAATCTTAGGCAATCCATATTATTTGCCTCTCAAGGCGTAAAAGTTCAGAGCAAAAAAAGCGGAAGTTTCAATGCTTCCGCTTTTTTATTGCCCGAAACAATCCGGGCTGTATTTAGCTCTTATCCAGGGTTTTTCAGATACTCGCCGTCAGAAGCTTCAACAGGTCCAACTGCCCATGCGCCTCTGGTTTTAGCGTGATTTACTGCAACGTCGATTTCGCTTTGTGAAGAATCACGTGGAATCGCCAACACTTGTCCAGGATAAATTAAATCAGCATCTTCAATTTGATCAAGGTTGGCTTTATAGATAAGTGGCCATTGCTCAGGTACGTTATAGACTTCTTCTTTACAGGCAATTCCCCAAAGATTGTCACCTTCAACAACAGTCCAACTGGTGAGCGCTTCTGGAGTTGGCTCTACAACAGGTTCTGCTACGGCGGTTTCCTCCACAGGTGCAGCAGGCTCAGCCGCTGCCGCTTCTTCAGTCGGTTGACTTTTTGCACTTACGCAGCCAGTAACAAACGCTACTGACAACAGGATTAATGCCAATTTAAGTGTCGAAACCAGGTCGTGTGATGCTTTTTGCATACCAGATTCACTCCAGTGAATTAATTAAAAATTTATCGATTTTTGGTTTTCAGGTTTTTACACCTCTTCCATAGCTCGAAGTTTACCGTTCTATCGGCCTAATATGCAAGCATTTACAAAGATTATTTCTTGCTTTTTAGATAACAGACAGATCAATCAATTCTCATGTTATTATGCTATGGATTGATGTCGGGATCAGCTAATACCACCCATACATAAATATTTCATTTCCAAATACTCTTCGATGCCATGGGTGGAGCCTTCACGTCCCAATCCAGATTGTTTGACGCCGCCAAAAGGTGCAACTTCCGTGGAAATCAAACCTGTGTTAATACCGACCATACCGTATTCCAGGCCTTCAGAAACACGCCAAACGCGAGCCAAATCTTTACTGTAAAAATAAGACGCCAGGCCAAATTCGGTATTGTTGGCCAACTCGATAACTTCTGACTCATCGGTAAACCGAAACAACGGTGCTAGCGGACCGAAAGTCTCTTCTCGTGCCACCTTCATTTTTGAGGTGACATTCTTTAACAATGTTGGCTGGAAAAAGCTTCCGCCCAGATCATGACGCTTTCCACCAACCAATACTTCTGCTCCGTGATCAATGGCGTCAGCAATATGTTCCTCTACTTTTTCCACTGCATTCATATCAATTAGCGGTCCCTGGACGACACCCTCTTCAACACCACTACCGACTTTCATCTTTTCAATTTCTGCTGCGAACATTTTTGCAAACTCATCATAGACACCATCCTGAACATAAATACGGTTTGCACACACACAGGTTTGCCCGGCATTACGGTACTTGGAAATCATTGCCCCTTCCACAGCGGCTTCGAGATCGGCATCATCGAATACAATAAATGGCGCATTGCCGCCGAGTTCCAGGGCAACCTTGATAATTGAATCAGAACACTGCCGCATTAATAATCGACCAACTTCAGTCGAACCTGTGAAACTCAAATGTCTGACAGTAGGATTCGAAGTCATTTCACCTCCAATTTCCCTTGAAGATCCCGTTACGACGCTCATCAAACCCGCTGGCAATCCAGCGCGTTCTGCCAATTCGCATAAAGCAAGCGCTGACAAAGGTGTTTGCGTTGCTGGCTTAACAACAACAGCACACCCTGCAGCGAGTGCTGGACCAACTTTTCGAGTGATCATTGCCGATGGAAAATTCCATGGTGTAATGGCAACACAAACACCTACCGGCTGTTTGATAACAACCAATCGTTTGTCAGCCTGATGTTGTGGAATTGTCTCACCACTAACGCGTCGTGCTTCATGTGAAAACCACTCAATAAATGAAGCCGAATACACCACCTCCCCTTTTGCTTCTGCAAGGGGTTTACCCTGCTCCAGCGTCATCAATGTCGCTAAATCATCAGCATTTTCGATCATCAGGCTATACCAGCGACGCAAAATATCCGCGCGCTCCTTGGCCAGCATATTTCTCCACGCGACTTGCGCTTTCTCCGCGGCCGCTATAGCTTCGCGTGCTTCGGATGCGCCCATGAACGGGACGGTCGCTATGACTTCCCCGTTCGCAGGGTTTGTGACCTCTACGGTTTTTCCGCTATCCGCATTTTTCCATTCTCCATTGATATAGCATTGCTCTCGCAGCAGTTTGGGGTCATTGATGGAAAGAGTAGTCATCGGTATTCTCCAGAACAAAAATTTTCAAATTATTTAATCGGTAATCAACTTCGTATAACAAACTGACGATGTACGGACGAATGTATGATTTAGGTAAAAGGGTGATTTAAAACAATAGTGTGTTCGCGATCCGCACCAGTTGAAATGATATCGATCGGCAAACCAAGCAACTCAGAAATTCGATCCAGATATGCTTGAGCATTTTCTGGAATCTCCGAAAGCTCGGTGATACCAGCGGTGGATTCACTCCATCCAGGCAATTCTTCATAAACTGGCACACAGCGTTCCATGTTCTCGGCTCCGTACGGCGGTAACTCACAACTCAATCCATCATATTCATAATGCGTACATATTTTCACCGAATCGAGGCCGTCCATAACGTCGAGCTTGGTTATACACAATGAGGTTAACCCACATACCTGTGAGGATCTTTTTAATGCAACAATATCAAGCCAACCGCATCTTCTCGGTCGGCCGGTAGTAGCGCCGAATTCATGACCTTTTTCCCCCAGGTACTGTCCAACTTCGTCATGCAATTCCGTTGGAAAGGGGCCCGAGCCAACCCGGGTTGTATAGGCTTTCACAATACCCAACACAAAATCAATATCGGTCGGTCCAATACCGGTTCCGACTGCTGCCGCTGCCGCAGTGGTGTTTGAAGAGGTTACATAAGGAAAAGTTCCGTGATCAATATCGAGTAACATTCCCTGCGCGCCCTCAAACATCACCGCTTTGTTTTCCTGTCTCAGGTTATTCAATCGAGCCGAAACATCCCCCAGTAAAGGAATAACCGCTTCTGATTCCTTAAGGCTTTGATCCAGGGTCTGTTTGTAGTCAAGTGTTTCCGACTGAAAATAATTTTCCAGAAAATAATTGTGATAATCCAGAACTTCTTCGAGTTTCTCAGCGAATGTATCAGGCTGATGCAAATCTGCCATTCGTAATCCGCGTCGAGCAACTTTATCTTCATAACTTGGGCCGATACCGCGACCGGTTGTCCCAATTGCCTTATCACCGCGTGCTTTCTCTCGCGCCAGATCCAACGCAATATGATATGGCATAATGATGGGGCAACCAAAACTGACCATAAGTCGATCCTTGATGTCGACACCGTTTTGCTCAAGTCCCTCTATCTCCTTAATCAGCTGTGTCATATTCACCACAACACCATTTCCGATAAGGCAGAAAACTCCGGCTCGCATGGCACCGGATGGAATCAAGTGCAGCACCGTTTTTTCACCATTTATGACAAGGGTATGTCCAGCGTTGTGGCCACCCTGAAAACGGGCAACGGCATCAGCCTTTTCGGTCAATAAATCGACGATTTTACCCTTCCCTTCGTCACCCCACTGGGTTCCCAGAAGAACAACATTTTTTGCCATATTCTCCGGCATTGTATTGCTAAATTTTTCTAAAACCTGTTTTGTTACAAACGAATAAAATATAAAAGTGCGGCACCCGCAATCATGCTCGCCAAACCGATTCCGCGCAACGTTGAATCCGAAAATTCTGCCAGTGACTGAACAAAACGGCGAAATCCGGCTGGATTCAGAAACGGAATCACACCCTCCAGCACAAGATACAGCGCAAAGGCGGTAACCAGGTCCTGCCAGTCAAACATCAAACGCTAAATCAATCGTAATCAGTGCAACAGTGTACGATGATTAGTTTGTTGAACTTGAGGTTGGTTGCTTAAAGTAGCGGAAAAAATCGGAACTTGGATCAACGATCATCAAATCCTGTTTACTATTAAAGCTTCCGCGATAAGCATTCAAGCTACGATAGAGATTATAGAATTCCTGATCGCGGCCGAACGACACCGCATAAGCGGCAGTTGCGGTTGCATCACCTTCACCACGAAGCACTTCAGCGTCCCGCTCAGCATTCGCTAATAAAATCTCACGCTCCCGATCCGCACCTGCTCGAATTTTTTCCGCCGCCTCTTCACCTTTTGCCCGAAGCTCTTTGGCAACACGTTGTCGTTCCGCACTCATACGCTGGTAAACCTGCTGGCTGATTGATTCTTCGAGATCCACTCGTTTTAATCGAACATCAATGACCTCGATACCCAGCGTAGCAGCCTCAGCATTCATCGATTTCTGCACTACTTCCATAATCACACGGCGGTCACCGGAAATAACTTCCTGAACAGATCGTTTACCAAACTCCTGACGCAAGCTGTCGTTAACACGCTGATCAAGACGGGATCGTGCGTTGGATTTCAAACCACTCAATCGCGTGTAGTACGAATGAACATCTCTAATCTTCCATTTAACAAACGAATCCACGGACAAGTTCTTTTTCTCGACCGTTAGATAACGCTGAGGATCAGCATCCATTGTTTGCACCCGGGCATCGAAAAAACGCACATTATTGATAAAGGGAACCTTCCAGTGCAATCCGGGTTCTACGTCAGATCGGACGATTTCACCAAACTTGAAAACAATCGCCTTTTCACGCTCGTCCACATAGTAGGCTGAAGAAAAAACAAGCGCACCCAGGATGGCCAGAATAACAACGACTAAAGAAAATTTACTATTCATGATTATTCTCCGCTACTGCCGCGATGTTCTGTCAACACTTCTCGTGGTTGACCGAGTTGATAACATGGAGTTTTCGCCACTGACAGCCTCAGGCGTACTCAAACGATTGGGGTTCGCAGCACCGGATTGCTGGTTTCGTATAAGCTGATCAAGCGGTAAATACATTACATTATTACCGCCGCTAGGTTGGTCAATGATCATTTTACTGACATTGCTAAATACCTGTTCCATGGTTTCAAGATACAACCGATCACGCGTGATATCCGGGGCCTTTTTATATTCCGCCAGGATCTGATCAAAACGCGCAGTTTCACCTTCTGCCTTTGCGATTACTGCTGCTTTATACGCTTCTGCTTCTTGTAAAATCCTCGCTGAAAAACCGCGTGCTTTCGGAATGATATCGTTCGCGTAAGCTTCTGCCAAATTCTTTAAACGCTCTTCGTCTTCACGAGCACGGACTACGTCAGCGAATGAATCCTGTACCTGCTCTGGCGGCTGCGCATCCTGCATTTCAACTGCGACAATATTGATGCCAGTTTCGTATCGATCCAAAATCACCTGAACCAGACTCTTTGTTTCAGCCGCTAATTGTTCGCGGCCTTCAGTAATGGCGAAATCCATGGTATTTCGGCCAACGATTTCGCGAATCGCACTTTCTGCAGCCTGACGTACCACACTATCAGCAAGATCCCGGGTATTGTACTCACTTACGTTAAACAACAACGCTACCGGATCCTTCACGTCGTATTGAACAGCGATCTGGATATCAATGATATTTTCATCCTGGGTCAGCATTAATGCTTCCTTCGGAACATATTGTTTGGACCGGGCAGTATCCCGATAACCAACCTGCACAGTATTTTCCTTCTGAGTATTAACAATTTCGACCGATTCAAACGGCGTTGGAATATGCCAGTTCAAACCTGAACCATTGGTTTGTGAGTATTTACCGAATCTCAGCTCAATCGCCTGTTCACCTTCATCTACGGTATAGAACCCGGTAAATAACCAGAAACCAAGACCGATCAACAAGACGAAAAATATCGAGCCCTTCCCCGGTGCAGAATCACCACCATCGCTGCCACCCTCTCTTCTGCCGCCGCTGCCGCGACGGAAGAACATGTTATTTATTCTGTCTTTGACTTGACGAAATACTTCGTCCAGATCAGGTGGGCCCTGATTTTGACCGATACCATTGCGACTGCGCTGACCCCATGGGTCGTCGTCGTTACCGTTTGATCCTGGTTGATTCCAAGGCATTGATTGATTCCGAAATTGATCGTTAGAGTGGTTAAATTTTCCAGCGGGATTGTATCATATCAACAGAAAATGGTACTTTGAATTAACTCAATCCAAGCCGAAAATTCACTTTAATTCAAGCAGATTTAAAGCGGGGTTGCTGATGATTCGTTTTGACAGGTACTTATTTGCTTTTGCAAAAGCCAATCACGCCATACTGACTATGGTAATGCATTTGTTTTCCCGATGCTACCGTGTTGAGTTTAATCTTTTGTCTTCGTTCAAGGATTTGCTGGCCCTGACCCTAAAACACATCAGCCGGTGCCAGGTTGTTGATGGATTCATCATAGCGTTCATGGTTGTAGTCATTAATAAACGCCTGTATCGGGTTTTCCAACTCGCCCGGCAGATAGCCGTTCTCAACCAGAATTCGATTCTTCCAAGGTCGATGCCAGCGTTCGATCTTGCCCTGGGTTTGTGGATGATACGGTTTGCCTCGGCTATGCGGAGAATTGACAATGACAGAGAAATTCAATTTTGAAGAAGCGCTAAAAGCGATTCAATCAGGCCAAACCATTCGGGGTAAAGATGGTGTCCTTGGTGCGTTAGTCAAACCGTTAACGGAAGCAACACTTGAAGCCGAATTTGATCGTCATTTAGCTCAAGATGTGGTTTCCATCGCAAGAATGGCAAGTCCAACAAGACGATAAAAACGAGCGATGGCCCATTGGGTCTGGATACGTCGAGAATTCGCCATCATGTAAGTCGGTGAGTTTCTCGTGCGCGAAAGTCGGACCAAAGTCACCCTGGGGCGCTCTGATAATGGCGAGTGCCTGTTGGCGTCGTTCATCGCCAATGGCGTTGCCAAGACGTCGCCCGCGCCGCTTGGAGGCAAGTCCAGCCGCACCACAGGCTCGATAAGCGAGGGTTAAGCGTTTTACCTGTAACACTTAAGTGTAGTTGCTGTGCTGCCTGTGCCTGCGACAGCAGGCGTTCAATAATGGACTGAATAACCGCTACTCGGTCAAGTTCTGTTTTGCTCAATGTAATTATCGTCTCTTAATGTACAGGACGTACGGTATGCCGATTTTGCAGGAGCAAAAACCGGTATCATAGCCCCTCCTGAAGAAGTTAAAAGGGGACATTACTGCTTTGGGCTAACATACTCATCTTTACCCTTGTTACAGTTCCCAATTTGCGTTACCTTGAACATGAGTTATATACGTCTGGGGATTGGGGATAGATAATTGGCGAGTGTTTGTGGTAAAACTCCCATTTGCAATGGGCGTGCTTTGCTGGTAGTGTTTTTGGGAAGCGTGAGGGGATGAAATTAAATTCAATCTAAGAAAATTTACTGTGATAACTACGACATTGTTCGTGTTGCCTGTTTCGTTGACGAACTGTTCAAACTTGGTTGCGGTTGTAGGAGTGGAGTCCGTTGTTACTGGTTCTGCTGGCAATTTTGGAATTGCCAAAGCAGATGGCGGTTATTCTACAATATCTGGTAGTAGGTCCGAAGAAGTTATGTTAAGTAAGTTTGCGAGTATCGCCAATCGTCTGGCCGATAAATTGGAAGCAACGGGTAAAAGACGCATTGTCATCGCTTATTACAGTGACATACACGGGCGCGTAAGCACTTTGGGGCGGTTGGGTGCCGACTTATTAAATGCGGGGTTGGTTGACAGATATAAAAAATCTTTTCAAGTTATCAATCGAAGACATTTGGAGGCGATCATAAAAGAGCATAAATTGGGATTGACGGGTTTGATAAAACACAGCGAAACGGCATCCGCAGGCAAATTTCTGGGTGCCGACATTATCATTGTCGGTACTTTTGTTCCGTTTAATCATTACGTTCTCGTTATTAGCAAGGGAATTGCCCCCGACACTGGGCGTATCGTTTTTGCCGATCACGAATTGTTGGCACGCACACAGACGATTGATGAATTGTTGCATACGGGAATTTCTGGCCGGGATATTTTTCGCAATATGCCGATGGCGGCACGGTTCAGCAATCCACCAGCTTTTCGTATTGATGATAACAGCGTTCATTGCGCTGGATATGGGGTGTTTCGCACCCTCGCTCATGCCAAGGCAAAATACTGCCATGAAAGGCCCCGTAGCGTTAGTTCTGACATGACATGTCGAATGTATTCAGAAAGAAAATGGGAACGAATGACCCGGTTTTGCTCAGATGCGATAAATTCCCGCTTGCTGAAAGATTTGGGAATTAATCCTGATGAAACAAGGGAGAGTGGTAATGGGTAGAAAAAAAATCTTTATTTTGGTGTGCATGTTGACAGTTTCTTTTTATGCACTAGCCGACTCCGAGATGAACGACTTGGGTGGCGGAGTGATTGGTCAAGTCGGAAATAAAGCGACCGCTCTTGCTGCCAAAATTCATACCGCCGGCAAATCACGAGTGGCGGTGTTGGATTTTACTTCGCTGAACGGCGACGAAGTCACCGAATTGGGAAGATTGATAGTGGAGCTCCTGAATGTGCATTTGGCATCCTCATCGCATCCGATTGCGATTGTTGACCGACTGCATCTGGAGAACGTGCTGAAAGAGCAAAAATTATCCAAATCCGGGCTTTTTAATCCCGACACATCGGCTAAAATTGGTGAGTTGTCCGGGGTGGATGCGGTGATTATTGGTACACACACCAAAGTCGGTGATGATATTTTAGTTTCTTTTAAGGTAATAGACACTGAAACCGCGACAAATATTGGTTCGGAGATTCTGGTTTTGAAACGTTCGAAAGAGATTAACAAACTTTACGGTACCATGGTTTCCCCCGAAACCGATGCTTATGTCACCAGCGATGGAACTTTTGTTAATTCCGCATCATTTTACACCGATCGAGACACCGTTCGTTGCCAGGGGCTTGGGACTTTCAAAAGTTATCCGCATGCGCTTGCCGCGGCATGCTGGGTGCAACCAGCTGCCAGTGGTTCAAATTACATTTGTTCTTTTTTAGGTGAAAACGAAACATGGAAAATTGCTGCACATTGGGGAACACAACCCATATATTACGACAAGGATAGCGTTAAATGCGATGGTTTCCCCGAACAGGTGTTGGAAAAACTGGTAAAGGAAAATGGCCGCTATTAGAATCACTTTGTTTTTGTTTGTGCTACCAGCGGTTGCGTGGGCGGATGCGTTAATCGTTACGGCAAGTGGTGTCGCTTCGTCGCAGGATGTCGCCGGCGGCAAGGCAGGGTTGCGTGCGTACGCATTGGATAGCGCAAGAGATGCCGCATTGCGGCATGCCGAATCGGAAGTGTCCCAAAAACAAAACGAATACCGGTACGAGGGTAACTTAAATGGTTTTAGCGCCTTATTTAAGGCTTTTGTTATCAAGTTTTGTAAACACATGCCGGTACACTATGTTTGCCAGTTGACGAACATATCAGACTATAAGTCTAATGAGAATGGGTAAGGGCGATATCAGTATTTTCAGATACTGCGTAGCATACTTGTCGCTGTGCGGGTTATTTTTTATCGGCGGGTGCGCTCCCGTTATTACGGCATATGGGGTAAAATCGGAAGTGCCAAAGGAGCTGGTATCCGTTAAAAACATAATCATACTGCCTTTTGATGGTAATCGCTGGCGGCAAGATTTTACTCGGCGTTTCGAGCAATATGTCGGTGGAATCATGTTTTCGGGAAAACAGCATTTCAATATTATTGAAAGAGAGCGTTTTGAAGAGATTATGCGAGAAATGAAATTGGGCGCGAGCGGCATATTAGGAAACGCATATCAGCTGGGGAAAATTGCCAACGCGGACGCTTTTTTTACCGGCTCCCTAGAACACTGGGAAGTGAATAAAAAATCTGTGACAGTGGAACGCTGGAGTTCGAAAACGGAAAGATGGAGAACGCTTATATGCACCAAGTACAGTTCGTCGCTGAAATTTATTCTTAACCCAAATCCCCAGATAGAGTAGCATCAGCGCTTCAAGGCTCGGTGAATCCCTCTTTCAAGCCTTGTGGCTGGCCATTACAGCAAATTATGGTAGCTAGTGCCGAGAGGTTTACTCAAAAACCGCTGTTCGGTGCATTATCAGTGCTAAATCGGCTATTTTTGACGCACCTGTCCTGCAGAAGCCGTTATTCTTGTTCTATGTCGGGTTAAATGGGCGGCGCTTCAAACTCCTTCAGTGCCAGCAGCACTCGTTCCAGTAGTCGTCGGTGGTTTTCCCGCATTTTTACCAAGAGTTGACGTCCCGTTCTAACCACTTTTGCCGCGATGGCGTACAGCCGCCAGCGCAGTGTTATCGCACGATGCTGGGACAACTCCCCCGGCAGCAACTGACGCATGAGGGCACATAGATTGTAGGAGAGTGCGGAGATTAAAAAGTACAGCACATTGGCAGCAAAATCTGAACACGGCAGGGTGTCGCCACCAAAATCTCGTTTCAGTTCCTTGATTCGGTTCTCGCTGTCCTCGCCACGCTGGTTGTACCAGTGGACAATCTCGCTATCGCTAAGGCTATCCCGATTAGTGGCAATCGCACGATAAATATAAGCACCTGAGTTTATTTCCTCTGAACTGTTTTCTGAGCTATCTTCTGAATTATCTGATGAATCTAAATCCAGACTCGCCTGGCCGGTAACGGCTGTTCTCTGAATGATAAGGGTGAAGGGTTTTTCATACTCACCGATGCAGAAACTGGTGCGGTAGGTATCCTGACCATTGACCGCTTTGTCTTTTTTATCCAGCAAAGGCTGCCAGTCCGAAGCGCTTGCCGCTGCTATCTGCGCGCGCAGTGCGGCGCTGGTCTTGGCGCGAATGGCATACTCGATACCCTGCTTATCACAATACTCAATGACTTTTGTTTGGTAGCCGGCGGCATCAATACGCAACGCCTTCACGGTACAGTCTTCCGGGAGCGACTGCTGGCATTGCTGGATAAACGGCTTATTATCTTTCGCTGGCGGCACATTGCCTTGACGGAAATCCACGGCCACGATCTGCCCGGTTTCCGCAATATGCCCGGTTTCCGCAATATGCCCGACCATCGGCATAAAGCCCTTGTGCTTGTTGTAAGTCCACCGTGCACCCGCTTTATGGGCAATAATCTCGGTGGCATCAATGTCCAGTGTGACTTCCTTACAGCGATGCAAGGCTACCTTCAATAAGGCTTTATTCACCTTTACCCAGGCAGCCTGGATTTGCGGCTGGCTTCCCATTCGCCTGAGCCAATCTCCAATCGTGGTCGCCTGGGGAAGTTTCTTGAGATCCAGCACGGTGCGCAGTGCTTCATCATCCTGAAGGTTGCGAACCTCATCCAGGTGAAAACTGCCTTCATGCTGCATCAGTATGAGGGGCTTGATGAACTCCGAGGGCTTATACCCACGATTGCTTTTAGGCTGGGGGAAGTGCTTGTCGATTCGCTCAGACAGGTTCAGGGAGTCCATTAGTTGAGCAATCGCCAATAAACCGGCACGAGAGGTGAGTAAATCGTTCGTTGTATCGAGTTTGTAGGGTAGAATAGTCATCAGCCTTGAGCTGTGCACCCATTGGGTGATGGTGGGTTTAAGAGCAAACCATTATACAGCCAAGGCTTCCTGCGTTTAAGAGATTTCTATCTGGGGATTGGGGCTTAAGGTGATTGTTGTAGAGAGCGCTAAAATCGCCTACACTAATGATTACGATGGGGAAAGCGGATCATATACTCGGTGTCAGGGGGAGAGTGCGCCACTCTATTCCGACCTGTACGACGAGTCGTTCATGAACGCCATGAAAAAAGTCCGCATCAATCTGGCACCTTATCACTTGTCTTACAAGGTGAAGTTTATGGAAGAAGAGACCAACATGAATCATGCGTCTGAGGAAATTCTTGATAGGGGTATTGATTTTTTGGAAGCTGGGAGAACGGAAAGAGCCTGCCGTATTTTCCAGGAAGGTTACGAAGTCGACCGGGAATCCATGGAATTTAATTACAATCTTGGCGCATGCCAAGAAGTTAGAGGGAACCTGCGTGAAGCACTAGTGTTTTATGTGAAGGCGGATAATCTTACGCGCACTCCCGTTTCAATGATTAACAAAGCAATATTGCGCGTAAGATCCCGAATCATCGAGTCCAAAAATGTCAACAAACAGTAAGACTTGCGGGATGACCAAAATTAGAGTCGTCTTGCTGTTGTTCGCCCTACCGACGGTTGCGTGGGCGGGGGCGTTGACTGTGACGGTGATTGGTGTCGCCTCGCCGCAAGATGTCGCCGGTGGCAAGGCAGAGTTACGCACACGCGCGCTGGAGAACGCAGAAGAGGTCGCGTTGTGGCATGCCGAATCGGAAGTGTCGCAAAAACAAAATGAACGCCAGTACGAGGGTAACTTAAATGGCAGGGAAGTAATGGACAGCAGTTACGACCGTACTACTCGTGCCACCGGTCGACATGTTGTGCGGTTGGTGAAAGTTTTGGAAGAGGGAACGCGCGGAGAGGATTACTTTGTGCGAGCAGTTTGGGAAATCACCCCCGAATCCGAAGTGCCGATTAATTTGGGCTTTATTTGGAAAAATATCGGCAGACCCGGTGTTTTTTTATCGCTGACGGAAACCCGCAACGGTCACACCACAAGCGAGAACCGCCAAATGCATGATGATTTGCGCGGCAACTTGACAAAACAAGGCATCGCTTTACAACCCGACGAAACCGCAGATGCGTTTCGCATTCATGTTTCGCAGTCCGCCGATGTTGAGCAAAGTTATGTAAGCGGTGTGCGCGTATATACTGCTCGTTGTCGCGTTGGATTTAATGTGCGGCAACCGTTGCAAAAGGAGATATCGGTGCAGCGCAGTTATTCCCAAGAACGGCAACCGGGTTTTGATAGGAAGGAAGCGGTTGATTCTTGCTACCAAAAAATTGCGCCGCAGCTGGCGAAGTCGCTGATTCTCGATTTGGGGAAATTGATGCGCAATGTATGGAAAGAAGGAAAGTTATTTTATGTTGTCGTCAAAAAGATAGACCGTAACGCGGAACGCATCATTAAAAGCCTGATGAGACGGAATATTGATGGTGAACCGCCGCGTTTTCTCGAGTATAGTCACGAGGAGATGACATGGCAGATAGTTTTTGACGGTGATGCCGAAAAATTGGCGGCAATGTTGTCGCAAACTTTCCAAAATTCCGGCATAGCCATGAATTTGGAGCAAATTCGTGGCGGCAGAGTTGTTTTTTCTTACGGAGGGTAATCATGAAAAAAGTGCTAATTGCAATCCTTTTGGGCGGTGGTGTCTGGGGGGCATGGGATAGTGGAATAATCCCAACATTCCAAAACTCGCAGGAAGAACGGGATACGGCGGCGCAAATTTTTGACGAAGAATCTTCCAAATATTCGGAAAGTCTCAAATTACACGAATCCGGTGCCGTAGATGATTTTTCCGAGTATCCAGTAGCGGATGCTTGGTCAGCAGATTTAACAACGCAAGATTTTGGCGGGGAATCGCTGGATCTGGATGTTGTGTCGTTAGCGGATGCTGATTTAACCAAAATGACCGAAGATTCAGAAAGTGTCACTGCATGGCGGCAATTCGCCAACGAACTCGGTTTGGAGTGCAACGAGTTGGGTATCTGTATTAATAATGATAGGGGTGAATATAAGATTTTCTCAGCGCATGAGGTGATTGTAAAAGCACCAGTAGGGGCGCGCAATTGGGTGGAATCTCGCCAGCTGGCGGCTGCTAAGGCGGAATTGAGGGCAAAAGCAAACATAGTCCAATTTGAATGGACAAAAATTGAAGGTGGACGGAGTTCTAGTGATGGGGAGGACTGGGTTGTAGCAGTGGGCGATTCAAAAGAAATTCTTCTCGAAGATCGTAGCAGATTGGATGAAATTCGTGATCGAGCGGAGGTGCTTGCCCTCATAGGAGCGGATTATGCCGAATCAGAGCTGAATAAGAGACTCAAGGCGGATGATCCTTTTTATAACTCCGAAAAGTATAAAGAACTGCCTCCCAAAGAAAGATTGGTGCAGGCTAGAGGTCGGAATCTCAATAAGTTAAGAGAATCTGCGGAAGAACTTCTTCGTGGAGCGGTTCCGATATTTTCCCATGAATCGGTAGACACCAAATCTGGAAAAAGCAGAGTATTGGTGGCAGTGTTATGGACACCTACCACCAAGCGTGTTGTGGCGAGCATAGGACGCGGCGACTACAACGCCAAGGTATTGAATCCTGACGGGAAAACTGGTACTCCTGCCGAGTCGCAAATTCCAGAAGACAAAAATTCCCTCTTAGGTGCTTTTGGAGTCAGAATGTATTTAGACGAAAAAGGCGAACATTATTTTCTGTCGTTTGCCCAGTCCGGGGCGCGCCGTAGCCAATCTCACCAAGAGAAGGCCATTAAAATCGCGGAAGATATTGCCGGTTTTCGTGCGCGAGGAAATCTTGCTTATGCTATATCAGACTATATTGAACTAGATAGAGGTCTAGACGGAAGTGAGGATGATGTTGAGTTTACGGATCAAAGTGTTTACCGCGATACCCGCAGGGAATATAATCTCCGCGTTAAATCCAGAACAGGAAAAACGACATTGCGAGGGGTAAGTACGGTCAAAAAATGGGCGGCGAGGCATCCCGTGAGCGATCAAATAGTAGTCGGTTCTGTCGTCAAGTGGTCTCCCACTGGTGAGCACCAAGCGGCGACAATTCGCCGCCTGATTAATCAAACGGGTGAGGCACCTAAAAACGCGGACTCTGGCAAGGCCAAAAAATATGAAGATTTCCAAAGCACTCCTTTGAGGATTGATCTGGACGCATATTAACATGCGCGAAGATGCTGGGGAACTTTTTGGGAATCCGAACACAGGGCGAAAAACGATATCCATCGGTGTCCGCTCATGACGGCTGTGTTGGTTTGCCAACTTTCTCCATTGTATTTTGGGGGGATGTTGGTGAGTTTTTTGTCACAATGGCCATGCGACTGCGTCCAGCGATTGTCCATTGCGATGCTGATTGTTGACTTCTCTTTGGGGTTAACCCGAAGAACCGTGGCGAATTGCTACTGTCCTGCGATATACGGAGGTTGTTTTTCGCGTGATGTAACAGCGACATTGCCACTTTGGGCTTGTCGGTTAATTCGAAAGTAGTGTCAACATTCAAACATTTGTTCTATCTAATAAACGACGGCGAGAATTCATATAATAAGTGCAACGCTTCTTAGATCAGCCAAAGGGTATATTAAGGCTCTTTACAATAATAATGATTTTCACCATCATCATCAACCGCTTTGCCACAAAAATAAGGCAAGTGCTTGTTTGGATAAACAATCTCAAATATACTTAAATAAGACACCTTTATCTTATACCATAAGACATCCATCTCTCCTCTCTTGCACGAAAGAATTTTTTTAACATCATCCCTACTAAACTTTTCTTGATTAGCAGAAAAATGTCCAATTGCATTTTCACATTTTTCATGCTTTGATTCGTAACTGCTAATCAACTCGTTAAAGTCGACCAATTTATCTCCATCTCCTTCTTTTGTAAGGGCAGACACTACCTTTCTTCCAGCAACCAATCTTTCAGCAGATTTTTTCACAAGGTTTCTCTTGCTATTTAAAAGTGCTTGGGCCTGTTGATTAATTTCATCAACTCTTTCTTCCCCCACAGCCTTTTCCAAACTTTCAAGATAAGTTGTATTATTCCCAAATCCTTCTTCGTCAAAAGAAAAATCATCATTGTTAATATCAAATCCTTCTCTTGCAAAAATTTCAAAACTTTCAAGATAAGTTATACTATTCCCAAATCCTTCCTCTCCAAAAGAAAAATCATCATTGTCGCTATTATCTATAGCCTCTCCTAAACTTTTATTAAAAGTTGTCTCATCTCCAAATCCTGTACCATCAAAAGAATATCGATCATTCCCAACTACCCAACTATTAAATTCTGTACCCTCCTCAGCGAAGGTTGAACTAGAGTGAACAGACAATCCCATAAATAAAAAAATGCTCAAGAACCAACCTAATACAACGCTATTAATATATTTCATTTCTATATTCCTCATAAATGCCTAAGTAAAAATTTAATGATATTTGAGACCTTTGCATAAATCTACCCAAGGCAATATTAAAATGGTAAAATGATGCTCATTCAACTAGACCTTGAAGATACTCCCTCCCATAAACAATAGCAAATGATAGCCAGCACTTTTTGGCCAATCTTTAATGATAAAAAAGTCTAACTTACCAACGACCTTTTAGTTGGCGAAAAAATGGCAAAGGGTCTGGGAGGAGGTGAAATATTGCTCTAAAAGATGTCGTAATAATCAAACACAGCTCGAAAGTTAAGAACGGTTACTTCTTCATGACAGTCTTTGTCCTGTGTTGTTTAACTAAGCAAAAAATCCCTTAAAACTGCATTAAACATCTGTGGTTTCTCAAGGTGGACAGCATGTGAACAGGCTGGCAATACCGCTAGTTGAGTATCTTCAATTTCATTCCAGAGCTGCTCCGGTTGTTGCCATAGATAGGTACGATCACAATCTCCCCAAAGCACCAACGTCGTTGACAGAATATCTTTTAGTCGAGATACCCCGGACCACGTCTGCATCGCGGACAGCCCTGCCATCGCGGCCTGCAGCGATGCTTTTACAGCAAGGGCTGCGCATATTTCGTAACCATGTGCCTTTATTCCATGTAGAAACCAGGTGGCAGCGATTGCGGGGCCGATAATATCTACACCAAGATTCTCGATCCTTTGCCGAGACTCATCCAGAGTTTCGAAACGACCAGGCATAATCCCTACCGGCCCCGTTCCATAAAGAATCAACTTATCAACTCTCTCAGGAGCAAGGGAAACCATCTCTTGTGCAATCATCCCGCCCATAGAATGCCCGAGCAAATGGAAGTGATTTATCTTGTGACGATCAAGCTGATCCAGCACATATTGAGCGAAGCCGGTTATTGTTACAGGTGCTTCAATACCATTGTTTCCACCGAAGCCAGGAAGGTCAATGGCAATAACATTGAAATGATCGGAAAACTGCTCGACTTGTTGTGCCCACTGAAAACCACCGCCAAGATATCCATGCGCTAAAACAAGGTTCTTCATATTCTCAGAGCAAATATAGTTGACTTCACAGATTAAAAACTAAACACTTACCCACTACTTTCTTTCCCCCTGCACGATTCGATCAAGAATCATGGCGCAGAACAAAATTGCAAAGCCTGCGAGAATTCCCTGACCGACATTGGCATACTGAAGCGCTTCGAGCACATCCTCTCCCAAACCTTTTGCGCCTATCAGCGAAGCAACAACAACCATTGCAAGACTCAACATGATGGTCTGATTGATACCGGCCCGAATGGATGGACTTGCTAACGGTAGGTCGACACGAGTTAACAAATACCACTTGCTGCCACCGAATGAAATTGCCGCCTCGCGGACGTGCTCAGGAACACCTCGGAGACCCAACACAGTCAGACGCACCACAGGCGTCCCGCCGAAGATCATCGTAGTAACAACCGCTGCAGGCTTACCGGTTCCGAAAAATGCAATGACAGGGATCATAAACACAAAAGCCGGCATGGTTTGCATGAAATCCATTATCGGCCGAATAAACGCGTAGAACCTCTGGCGTCTGGCACAAAACATTCCCAAAGGAATTCCGATTATGATAGACAAGCAGGCGGCGGTGCCTAGAAGAGCCAGGGTCGTCATTGCCTTTTCCCAAAATCCGAGAAGCCCCATGTATAGCAGAAAAGCACCTGAGAAAATTGCCGCCCGTGGTCCGGCAGATAACCATGTCAGAAGTATGATGAAACTGGCGATCACCATCCAGGGAGTTTGCACAAAAATCAGCTCCAGTCCGTCCAGTACCAGACGAATCCCGTAGGTAATAGAGTCAAAAAAAGCCTCACCATTAGTCACACAAAAAGTAAAGAAACCCTCTACCCAGCCGATAGTAGTCAAACGAATACCATGCTCGGTTGGAAATTGAATGAGCCAGGGGTAGAGTCCTGGAAAGCTATAGTGGACCACGGTGGCGGTAGTAATGCCCAACACAAAGAAACACGAAAGCGATATGTGCCTGGTCGTCATTCCGGTTACGATTGTTGAATCAGAAAGCCAGTCTGAGAAGCGTTTTTCAAGTAATGTGTTAGCAATCACAGACTGAACAATTTTGACAGTCAGAAGTGCGGCAACGCCTATAGACGTTATCAACAACCCTGTCCCTTCAAGCTGTTCCGCTTCCAGCCGTATTCCGCCGATAGCTTGCTCCAACGACTCTACAGTGCGACGATAAACATCAATTTTTTCAGTATTATTTTCTATCGCTGCGGCTAGCTGCTGACGCCTGAGTTCGAGCGTCCCTTCGATCTGGGCGATACGTTCCCAGGCATCTGAAGCAAGATCGCCAAATATTCCACGCACAATCTGGACAATCGCAAAGGTTTCGAGAATCAGAAATGTTAACCCCCAGTTCCACATGCCTCTTGCTGCAAACCAGATTGGGCCCAGCACACCGGCCCATAAATTGACGGACCATGAGAAATTGGCCTGCGACCCAATCTGCGCAAACTGCTTTTTGTAGTACTCGTAACTGGTCTTTACAAAGGATTCAATTTGCCGTTCTCGCTCTGCCGCGAATGAGGTATCGCCGTCGTTATGGCCATCACCGGTATTGGTCAGGACTAACTGTTCGTGATCTTCAATCAAGCGGTTTCCGCTCCTTCAATCACGGTTTGTAATATCTCAGAACGTGTTACTACACCGATGTTATTGCTGTCGTCTTCTACAACGATAGGGATGTCTTGATCTATGGTTAGTTGAATCAATCGATTCAGAGACTCGTCACGGCCGACCCGGGGCGCATTCTTATCTGGCTGTCCATGCTTTGATACGTACATATCAATAGGCTGCATAATCGCATGAGCACGTACAATTTTAAGTCTGGATATCCCGGCAACAAAATCGGCAACATAATCATCAGCGGGATGCATAACAATATCTTCAGCAGTTCCAATTTGGACCACTCTTCCATCACGCATGATCGCAATTCGGTCCCCCACCCGAACAGCTTCATCCAGATCGTGAGTGATAAATACAGTGGTTTTATCCATCTGTGCTGAAAGCTTGATGAACTCGTCTTGTAACTGCCTGCGGATTAACGGATCTAGCGCACTAAAGGGCTCGTCCATTAGCAATATTTCAGGATCTGCAGCCAATGCTCGCGCCAACCCAACCCGCTGCTGCATTCCACCCGACAATTCATGGGCGTATTTATTACCCCATGCATCCAGTTCAACGGTTTTCAGCATATCGGCTGCACGTCGCATCCTTTCGTTCTTGTTAACCTTGCGAATTTCCAGCGGCATGGCAACATTATCCAGTACTGAACGATGAGGCAGTAGCGCAAAATTCTGGAAAACCATACCAATCTGCCGATTACGAAAATCCTGCAGTTCACGGGTGCCGAGGGCCATCACATCCGTTTCATGAATGATTATTTTACCGGCAGTTGGTTCAAGTAATCTGTTGAAATGGCGAACCAGCGTGGACTTGCCGCTTCCGGACAAACCCATAACACAGAAAATCTCGCCTTTTTTAACCTCAAAACTGACATCTGCAACGCCTACAACCGCATCAAACTTCTCGAGTACCTGTGACTTGCCCAGCCCATCTTCCTGGATAACACGCAATGCCTCTTCTGCCCGATCACCAAAAATTTTCCAAACATTGGAAATTTTGAGAGCGGTATTATCAGCAGATAAACCAGCGGCTGGTGACATAGCTGCAGACATTAAGGTGGGTAGGAACTATCGAATCACGATAATAATGCACCTGCGCGGATAGCAGATAACTGAATCCGCGCAGGGCTTTCAGAAGTAATTTATAGACCTAACCAGGCATCAACTCTGTCTGGATTGTTAGCGACCCACTCGCTGGCAACTTCAGCGGCATCTCGACCTTTTCCTGAAATCTCATAAGCAAATCCGCTGACATCATCGGCGCTAAGCGAAAATCGTTCGAAGAACTCAACAATTGCGGGAGAGCGGTCGCTAAGTGAATTAGACCATGCAATTTGAACATTCTTTAGCGCATCCTTGGTGGCTACCGAAGACTCCTCATACCAGTCTGGTGAATCCGAAGGCTGAACCATCTTGTAATTCGCTGGATCGTAAGCTGGTTCTGACAGCATCGTTACATCAAACATATACCAGATCGCATGTGGCTTGTAGCAATAAAATGCGTAACCTTCATTCTTGGCGATAGCATCCTTGACGCGGGCTGTTTTAACGCTTTCTTCTGCCCGAACCGGATCTATAAACGGAAGTAAATCATAATCTCGAACCTTTACTTCGTTTACGTTGGCAGACGCCCAGCCCGGTGCTCCAATCCACATCTCGCCTTTTCCGTTTCCGTCGCTGTCCATTTTTGCGGCAACATCAGGACGACCCAGATCGGCAATATCGGTAATATTATTTTCTTTTCCAAAGGTTTCAGGAACACAAAAACCCTGATTACCTTCGTAGGAATTACTGCTCAAGGTGACAGTGCCGGCTCCATCAACATATTTTTTGGTAAAGCTTTCCTGGTTCGGCAACCATACATCCGGGTGCACATCGATATCTCCTTTACCCTGATCCATACCCTGGAAAATAGTAGCGTTATTACCCGGTACCAGATTCGCTTCACCACCAATTCGCTCAACCACAACTGCCTGTAACAATGCGGCAATAGCCTGCGCTCCTGTCCAGGAAGGAGCGCCAATGTTAACTTTTTCAGCACTCATTGCAGTGGCTGATGTCAGGCTGATGGCGGCACCAACAGCAAGACTTACTACTGTTTTTTTCATTGAATTTTTCATAATAATCCCATGTATTTATGGTTGAAATAGTTGCAGCAAATTTATCGCTACCCTGCCCATTTCAACTGTTTATTCTTTGGCAAGAAAAGAAATTAAAAGTGTTTGATTTTTTATCCAGCAACTATTACCTGTTTCCTCTGGTTTGGCAAATTCTTTTTCAGACTGTTACTATTCCAAATTGGAATAGCCTCCCCACATTATAGATGGACACAAAATTACTAAAAGACTTTATCTGCCTGGCTCAGCATAAAAGCTTCACCGTTGCGGCTCGCCATCGCAACATCACCCAGTCGGCATTAAGCCGAAGAATAAAATTGCTTGAACAATGGTTGGGCACCAATTTAATTGACCGGAAACAAAGTGGTTTCCAGCTATCCCCACAAGGCCGTGTTTTTGCGCCGGAAGCACAAGTATTGTTGCGCCGTCTTTACAATGCGCGCCAGACAACACGCGTGCTGAATCATTCAGAAGGCTACGAAATAAATGTTGCAGCACAAAACTCCATCGCCCAGACATTATTCCTCGATTGGGTGAAGTGCATCGAAAAAGAATTTGACAATGTTTATGTCCGACTGCTTTCTGAAAAGCTGAGTGAGTGCATAAATTTGCTCACCAGCGGGCATGTGAATTATCTGTTTTGCTACGCCAACCCGACTATTACAATACCCATTGACCCAAACATCTACTCTTACATAACGATGGGCAAAGAATACCTGATACCCGTTACCATTCCCAATCAGAATGGAGAGCCGCTATTTGATTTGCCGGGCTCCGTCGACAATCCTTTACCGTTTGTGGCCTATGCGCACGATTCTGTCTTCGGCCGAGCGGTTGATACTCTGATCCAGAATCAATCCCAACGATGTTTCCTTTCCCGACGATATGAGAACCCCTATTCCCACACCCTCAAATCCCTGATTCAGGAAAAGCTGGGGTTGGCATGGTTACCAAAGATGTCGATTCTTTCCGATCTCGCGAGAGGGAACCTTTGCAGAGCAGGTGACATAAATTGGGATATCAAATTTGATATCCGTCTCTACTATAAGAACTCGATTCATTCCAATCAGGAGAAATCACTTCTGGAGGCATCCCGAAAAATGGCCTGCACCAATCTGGGATCAGTTCCTGATGGCCGACCCCATAGCGGCTCAATTAATCCTTAATGATTTTCCTGGGCTTCCCGCAACTTTCAGAGCAGATGTCAAACTGCGAAAAATTTATCGTTTCCCAATCGCCCGGCATGCAGTTCAGAATATATTTCAGCAGTCATCGAATTCGATTTTCCAAGACTAGGCAAGATCAAAACGATCCAGGTTCATCACCTTGTTCCATGCCGCTAAAAAGTCGCTGATATACTTTTCCTGAGAATCCGCAGCTGCATAGACTTCAGCCAGGGCACGGAGTTCTGAGTTTGAACCAAAGATCAGGTCTACACGGGTACCAATCCACTTCGATTCACCAGTCTTCCGGTCACTGCCTTCAAACAGGTCTCCATCAGTAGCGGTCGCTTTCCAGACTATCCCCATGTCAAGCAGGTTCACGAAGAAGTCATTGGTTAAAGTCTCTGGGCGATCGGTGAAGACACCGTGCATGGCCTGTCCAAAATGGGTATTCAGGACGCGCATGCCTCCAACCAGAACCGTCATCTCAGGCGGAGTTAGTGTCAGCAATTGCGCTCGATCCAGTAGTAGCGCCTCAGCCGAGACCCTGTATTTGTCCTTTTGGTAGTTACGGAACCCATCTGCGTTCGGTTCCATTACAGAAAAAGACTCCACATCGGTTTGCTCCTGAGTAGCGTCCATTCGGCCCGGCGTAAATGGAACCGATACATCTTGACCTGCATTCTTCGTGGCTTTCTCCACACCTGCGCAACCCGCCAATACGATCAGGTCTGCGACAGACACCTTCTTGGAGCCAGACCCTGCGCTGTTGAATTCGCCCTGGATAACCTCAAGTGTCTTCAGCACTTTGGCCAATTGTTCTGGCTGGTTGACTTCCCAATCCGCCTGGGGCGCCAGACGGATGCGGGCACCGTTTGCACCGCCGCGCATGTCGGAGCCACGAAAGGTAGAAGCGGATGCCCACGCAGTGGAAACCAGCTCTGACACAGACAGTCCGGAGTCAATGATGTTGCTCTTCAAGTCGGCAACGTCCTTGTCATCGATCAATTCATGATCTAAAGCAGGGATCGGATCTTGCCAAATGAGTGTTTCAGTAGGAACTTCCGGGCCAAGATAGCGTGCACGCGGACCCATGTCACGGTGGGTCAGCTTGAACCACGCACGGGCAAACGCGTCGGCAAACTGATCCGGATTGTCGTGAAAGCGCCTTGAAATTTTTTCGTATTCAGGATCGAAACGCAGGGAAAGGTCTGTAGTGAGCATCGTTGGCGTGTGGCGCTTAGACGGATCGTGCGCATCAGGCACGGAATCGTTGCCTGCACCACCCTTTGGTATCCACTGATGGGCACCGGCCGGACTCTGGGTCAGTTCCCATTCATAACCGAACAGGTTCCAGAAGAAGTTGTTACTCCACTGGGTTGGCGTGGTGGTCCAGGTCACTTCCAGGCCACTGGAAATAGCGTCACCGCCTTTACCGGAACCATGGCTACTCTTCCAGCCAAAACCTTGTTCTTCGATACCAGCCGCTTCCGGTTCATGGCCTACCAGTTCCGCATCTCCGGCACCATGGGCTTTACCGAAAGTGTGACCGCCGGCGATGAGCGCAACCGTCTCTTCGTCGTCCATCGCCATGCGCGCGAAGGTCTCGCGAATATCCCTGGCAGCGGCCACAGGATCCGGGTTGCCGTTCGGGCCTTCCGGATTCACGTAAATCAATCCCATTTGTACGGCTGCGAGAGGGGTTTCGAGGTCCTCGTGCTCACCTGAATAGCGCTTGTCTTCCAACCAGGTATCCTCAGCACCCCAATAGATATCTATTTCCGGCTCCCAGATGTCTTCACGCCCGCCACCGAAACCGAATGTCTTGAATCCCATTGATTCCAGCGCGACGTTACCAGTGAGAATCATCAGATCTGCCCAGGAGATTTTCCGGCCATACTTCTGCTTGATCGGCCAAATCAACCTGCGCGCCTTGTCGAGGTTGACGTTGTCCGGCCAACTATTCAGCGGGGCAAAGCGTTGGTTGCCGGTTCCGACGCCGCCGCGTCCGTCGCCAGTGCGGTAGGTACCTGCACTGTGCCAGGCCATGCGTATGAACAAGGGGCCGTAGTGACCGAAGTCCGCCGGCCACCAGTCCTGTGAATCAGTCATTAGTGCATGGAGGTCATTCTTCACGGCATCGATGTCCAGACTCTTGAACTCTTCAGCGTAGTTGAAATCCTCTCCCATAGGATTGGACCTGGACGAATGTTGGCGTAGGATATCGAGCCGCAACTGGTTCGGCCACCATTCCCGGTTCGAGGTACCACCACCAGCCGTGTGGTTGAATGGGCATTTGTTATCAGACATTTGACTATCTCCTTTCGTGCTTAAAATAGGTGTTTACAATGAAACAAAATATAGTTTATTAATATCGATTAATCTAATTTATTGTTTTAATCATGGTGATAGTATTTTTCTATATATAAAAATTGTTGAGGCTGTCCTAGATAACCAACTTTGAGGTTATGATGGGAAGTATGAGGAAGAGTGGTTTAAGTCAGCCTAAACAATTGCGTTTGATCGAGCATTTTGTGTCGGGAACTACAGCGCGAACAGCCGCCAGTCTGTGTGGTGTCCATCGCACCACCGCGGCTTATTATTTTCTGCGTTTGCGTGAGATTATTGCCTATGAACGGGAAGCCGAAAGTGAAGCTATGTTTGGCGGTGAAATCGAAGTGGACGAGAGTGACTTCGGCGGCAAACGCATAAGGAAAGCGTGGTCGCGGTGCTGCAGGCAAAATCCCTGTCTTTGGCTTATTAAAAAGGGTTCTACTGGGTTTCGTATGGGTAAAAGCCAAACAATACTCAACGATGTGGTACAAGGGTATTTTTTACGGAGATATTCAAATGAAAGATACCGCATTGTTTACTCAGCTTCTGGGACTTTGTGCCCCATGGCACATCACAGAGATTACGCCGAATCTGGCCGATAAGTCAATTACCATCCATATCGGTTGGCCAAAGGGAACGAAGGGGTTGTGTCGCAACTGCAATACACTTTGTTCGGTCTATGACCACCGTGAGCAACGGGCATGGTGCCCCCTTGATACGATGCAGTTCAAGACGCTGTTGGTCGCTCCGGTTCCGCGCATCCATTGTAAGGCGCATGGGATTAAAAGCCTGGAAGTGCCATGGACAGATACGCGGGCACGCTTTACGCATGTATTCGAGCGTTTTGCTATTGATGTGTTGTCGGCTACCCGCAACAAGACACCCGCCGCAAAACGACTGGGTCTGTCGTGGGATGAGGCGCATCATATTCAATCCTGAGCGGTGAAAAGAGGACGGTGCAGACGCGCTGTTGAGGAAGTTAAACACCTTGGAATTGATGAAAAAAGTTCCTCAAAGGTCAGCCTTCTATACGACCTTAATGCGTCCAGAGTGCTTGAGGTTGTGGCAGATAGGACGACGGAGTCTGCAACAGCGCTCCTGTCTACGCTTCCAGAGCAGCAGCGCAATGAAGTCATTGCGGTTGCCGTGGATATGTGGAGACCTTTTATGACGGCAGTGGAAGCGAATTTGCCGAACGCAGCCATTGTCCATGACAAGTTCCATGTCGTCCGTTATCTTACAACAATGGTCGATGAAGTCAGGCGCAGGGAAAATAAGACCCTAAAAGCAGCCGGCATCAAGCATCTCGTTGGGTCTCGATATATCTGGCTGCGCAATCCTGACAACGGGAGTGAGAAAGAGGAAGCCACTTTTTATGAGCTTCAATCAAAGGAATTGAAGGTCGCCCGCGCTTGGGCAATCAAGCAAACATTCCTTGACCTGTGGGCTTACAGCTACGACAAACCCGCCCGAAAGTTCTTTAAAAAAGGGTACTGGTGGGCGACACATTCGCGCTTAAAGCCGGTTATTAAAGTAGCAAAGAGGCTAAAGAAACATTTCGACAATATCATGACTTACCTGAAACATCGCATCACCAATGCGATCGCAGAAGGATTTAATGCAAAGATTCAGTCCATAAAATCGGCCGCCAGAGGGTTTAGAAACTTCGAAAACTACCGAGTTTCAATTCTGTTCCACTGTGGAAAACTTAATCTCTACCCACAGGCTTTCCAGTAGAACCTGTTTGGATGGAAACATCAAAGTGCTGGTGGCAAATATCCAAGCACAGAGAAAAGTTTTAGACAAACAATTTGTGCTAGTAGCTATAGTAATCGAGGTTTTTCAGTTCAAATTGACCGAGGAGAAAAGAAAGTTCTCGTATCTTTCGATGCCAATAAAATTGACGTTGCTGTACATCCAGAATGGTATAGGCGTGTTTCTAAAAAAAGATTGGCAACTCAACCCTATTGGGGCTTTGATGATCTATTTCATAAAGCGGGTACAAAGTTACATAATTGCTTTTTCGTTCGTGCCGAATCAAAAAAAATTGCCGGCAAGTTGTATTTCCACCATCAAGAAATATTTATGTTGAAATCCCGTAACTGCCCAGGTTGTTTTTAAGCGTATTTCAGTGTTGCGATAATCTGATCGGCAGGCATCATCAGTGTTTCGATGATGTTCCATCCTTGTTTTCTCGCCGTTGTGATGACGCTGCGCAGGGTCGCAAAATCCTCTGCCCCTTGTTCAGACCTGAACCCGCCCGATATTTTCTGACGTAGTTTCAGCATCCGCAGGTCGCGTTCAGCTTCGTTGTTTGTGAAGGGTACGTCGGGATCTGTCAGAAAGCGTAGGGTGCCTTCCTTGCGATCGCGCAATCGTAAAGCCAGATTATGTCCTGTCCGCTGCTTCTTGCGCCCCCGTCTTCCGGGTTTTGGCGGCACGAGTGGAGGCAATTCCTCATGGAAATCCAATGCTGCGGTGATGATCCTGTCGTATCGCCGATTGATAAGCGCAACAAGCGGTGTTGAAACCGCCACGCCCTTATCCCGCGCGGCCTGTGTGACATGGTGCGCACGCCGCAGTAGCCTTTGCATCTGACCAGCCCAATCTTCCTGTTCGATTTCGACCAACGCTTGCAGTTCCCGTAAATGGTGTGCATTGCACAACGCATGGGTAACACCATCCAGCGTGAAGTAGGGCTGCCAATGATCATGCACGATACAGCCCGTGAGATTGGATAACAGATTACCGCGTTTGCTGCTGACCCGGTAGAAAGCCAGAAGCGGTGTACAGGCAACGTGAAGCCATTGCAGGCACCCCGTAATCCGGAAACCCGTCTCGTCAAGATGTTTGACGTGGACCTGTTGGGCGATCACATCCTGCAGGTGAGAAGCAACCCCCTTGAGCCGCTCTGATGCTTTGCGGTTCATGGCGGCCACAGTGGCAGGAACCAAAGGGGCATTGAACAAATCGGCCATTATTTGCGCCAGTCTGTCTTCCGGCAGGAAATGGGCGCATTGGAGATATGTTGCCACTCCGGCGATGCGTGGCCCGTACTGCACGGGTGCCTTTACTTCCAGAGGAAACGCCGCCCTGGTTGTTTCCCCACAGTGGCCGCAAAGGCAGACATGTGCCCTGTGTTCCGTTGTCACCAGGGGTTGTGGCTCGGGCAGGTCAAACACCTGTCGTGCGGCGTAATCCTCTGCCATTGATGGCGACAGCGGTGTGCCACATTGCCCGCAGACAGAAGGAAAGTGATCTTCAACATGATCGGGATCTGCCGTTTGGCACAGGGTGCTTCCCTTGTGGCCTTTCTGCCCGCCTGACTTTTTACCGGATTTTCTCCGCAGACTTTTGGTTCTGGGTTCAGCCTTGGGCTTCTTTAGGCCGTCGCTTGAAGGCGGCTTGCTACTGTTGCTGCTGTTCAAGCTGAGGCGACGCTCAAGGTCTTCAATGCGAGCCACAAGCAGGGCTATCGTTTGTGCATTCTTCTGCTTCAGCTCTTCATAAGCCTCAACGGAAACATAACCTTTGGGTGCGTTTGAAAAAATCATAATCTTACCTAATTACCACTATAGATAAGTCGCTCTACCCCGTATATAATAACAGTCTATCTATTTAATTCATAAGGGGTATGTCATGGCGCGCAATAAGGTGCAATTCCAGAAAGGGGTTAGCTTGAACGATTTTATCAAACAGTACGGTACCGAAGACCAGTGCTTCGATGCGCTTTATGCTTGGCGGTGGCCCAAAGGGTTTCAGTGTCCGGCCTGTGGTCACGACAAGTGCTGCCAGTTGACCATCCGTAAACTTCAGCAGTGCAATCGCTGCAATCGCCAGACCTCACTGACGGCTGGAACGATCTTTGAATCCACCAAACTACCACTCACGCTATGGTTCCAGGGTATCTATCTGATTACACAGGACAAGAAAGGCATCTCGGCCATGAAACTGCATCGTCACCTGGGTATTTCCTACAATGCCGCTTGGCGAATGAAGCACAAGCTTATGCAGGTGATGATGGAGCGGGATCACAATAACAAACTATCCGGGTTGATTGAATTGGATGATGCTTACTTGGGCGGCGAGCGTAGCGGGTGCAAGCCGGGACGTGGTGCTGCCGGTAAGATGCCTTTTGTGGCGGCGGTGGAGACCACCGCCGAACATTGCCCAATTCGGGTTAAGTTATCGGTCGTAAAGGGTTTCCGCACAGAAGCGATTAAGTCATGGAGTCAGCAACATCTGACCGAGGGCAGTACTGTTATCTCCGATGGTTTGGCGTGCTTTAATGCCGTTGTCGAGGCCGGTTGCTTGCATGACAAGATTGTGTGCGGCGGCGGGAGAGGGTCTGTCGAAAAACCTGAGTTCTATTGGGTCAATACGATTCTGGGTAACTTAAAGAGTTCATTACGCAGTACCTATCATGCTATTCGACCTAAATATGCTCAGCGATACTTGGCAGAATTTCAGTATCGTTTCAATCGTCGTTTTGATTTGAACGACCTCATTCCCAGACTTGCTTGCGCGGCACTCAGAACGCCACCGATGCCGGAAAACTTGCTGAAGATAGGCTTGGGTTAGATGGTAATTAGGTAATCTTAATGAATCACATCGGGATTCCTCAGGCAAGAGAATTATTCCAAGAGAATTATTCCTTAGGGTACCTGGGCAGTTACGAAATCCCTGGATAAAAATAAGTTTATTGATGCTATTGAAAATGGTGATGCCTATATAGATTTTGATGCCAGAACTGGACATAATCATGGCACAAAGTTTAGATTGAGAAACAGCTCGCTTATTAATTTATATAACAGCGTTAAGGCGTATTGACACATGACAGTATAAATTACTAACCACGGCACAAGTTATCGATGAATTGATTACCATTGCCAAAGAAATAAAAGCCGCCGATAAGCGCGGCGAAAATCTGGGTTTAAACGACAATGAAAACGCCCAACAAGTGCTGGGCGATGACACTCTGCACGCACTTGCCAGAACATTGGTTACACAAGTCAAAGTCAACACCAGCATTGACTGGACACTCAGAACAAGCGTGCGCGCCAGATTGCGCGTTATCGTCAAGCGAATTTTACGCCAATACGGCTATCCCCTGTGTGTCAACCTGATCCCATACACTCCCTGTTTGGGATAACATAGATTTCAGGGCTATGGATGCAGGAACCACACAATGCCAAAAGCACACTCAGATCCACTCAATACACAAGTCACACCAGAGCCCGCACTGGAGAAACGCACGCGTCGCCAGTTCAAGCCGGAGTATAAGCTACGCATAATGGCCGAAGCTGACGCCTGTAAGCACGGTGAACTGGGTGCCCTGTTACGCCGTGAGAAACTCTACAGCAATCAACTCTCCGCCTGGCGCCGCGAGTATGCCGAAAACGGGGTTGCTGGCCTGAGCAAGAGTGCTCCCGGCCCTGCACCCTCGAAGACACCCCTGTGTGTCAACCTGATCCCATACACTCCCTGTTTGGGATAACATAGATTTCAGGGCTATGGATGCAGGAACCACACAATGCCAAAAGCACACTCAGATCCACTCAATACACAAGTCACACCAGAGCCCGCACTGGAGAAACGCACGCGTCGCCAGTTCAAGCCGGAGTATAAGCTACGCATAATGGCCGAAGCTGACGCCTGTAAGCACGGTGAACTGGGTGCCCTGTTACGCCGTGAGAAACTCTACAGCAATCAACTCTCCGCCTGGCGCCGCGAGTATGCCGAAAACGGGGTTGCTGGCCTGAGCAAGAGTGCTCCCGGCCCGGCACCCTCGAAGACACCGGCTCAACGGCGCATCGAGCCGCTTGAGAAAGAAAACAATCGCCTGAACCGCAAGTTGGAGATTGCCAACGACTGTCTGGATTTGCAAAAAAAAGCCTTGTCGATGCTCGATCGTTTACGCAGTGGGAAGGATGTGTGAATAACGTGATTACCCATCGCCCTGCAAGACGGCCATTGTCGCAAGCGTGCCGTGCGCTGGGACTCAATCGCAGCAGGGTTTATGCGCACAGAAAACGAGCTGACAGTGATCTAGAGCCGCAACGTTCTCGGCAGTACGCTGTGCAACCGAGAGCACTGAGTGCCGAGGAACGCGCAACGGTAATCGATACGCTGCACAGTGAACCTTATTGTGATCAGCCACCCGCTGAGGTCTATCACCGCCTGCTTGAGCAGGAGCAATATCTGTGTTCGGTGAGCACCCTGCACCGGCTACTTCGCAGCCTGCAGGAGACCGGTGATCGGCGCAATCAGCGGCCTGCACAGCACCATGCCATACCGCGGCTGTTAGCCACGGGCCCGCACGATGTCTGGACATGGGATATTACGAAACTGCCGCTGGTGCGACGGGGCATCTACTTATCACTATATGTGGTGCTCGACCTGTTCAGCCGCTTTGTCGTGGCCTGGATGGTTTCACGCAAGGAAAATAGCGCGCTAGCCAAGCAGCTGATGGATGAGGCCACCACCCGCTATGGTATTGAGCCTGGTCAACTTACCCTACACCAGGATCGTGGTTCACCGATGATCGCTCACGGGTATTTGGACTTGATGCGAGAATTGGATGTTACCTTCCGCCATAGCCGCCCTCGAGTGAGCAATGATAATGCGTTCAGTGAAAGTCAGTTTAAGACGCAGAAATACCAACCGGATTATCCCGGTCGCTTTGACACGATGTCACACGCGCGGCTCTGGTGTGAAGGTTATTTCCACTGGTACAACTTCAAACACCATCACAGTGGGCTGGCAGGGTTTACCCCGGAACAGGTCTTTACAGGACGATATCGTGACGTGGTCGAGCAAAAGCAGCGAGCGCTTGATGAACGTTACCGGCAGAACCCCGAACGCTTTGTTCGAGGACGACCGAGAGCATCATTGCCACCAGCAACAGTGGCAATCAACCCCGTAGAGTCCAGCAATGATGGGACCATGCGTTGCGACCGTGTTAACTTCCCGACACTCACGGCCGCTGGTTATGTGAAATAGATGTTATCTTTAAAATGACTGTCCATATGAGGTTGACACCTTCCGACACCTTCCGTATCCGCCGGATCAGTAGCAACTGGCGACGGACAATATTTTGCAACAAACCGAACTTTTCGCCGATGAATGGAGCGTGAAACCGGCTGTGTAAAGCCCGGGTTGTTACAATGGCGTTCTAGATGCTCCTGTTCAATAATGTTACTCTTTTCCAGTAAACATGCTTTTGTTGCTTGGGTGACAAAGAGTCAACATGAGGCACTATTTAACCTAACACCGCATTCATTTATAACGCAATGGACTTGGATAAGATGAGCATGGCGGGGGGATTCTTGCAGTTTCTCATGCGAAGATCCGCTATAAACGTAATTAATCACATGCTTTATACTCGCGCAGTTCACTAATATATGAAATTTCTCTGCGAACTTCATCAATATATTGCTTAATATCACGTAACTGCCCAGGTACCCTAAGGAATAATTCTCTTGCCTGAGGAATCCCGATGTGATTCATTAAGATTATGATTTTTTCAAACGCACCCAAAGGTTATGTTTCCGTTGAGGCTTATGAAGAGCTGAAGCAGAAGAATGCACAAACGATAGCCCTGCTTGTGGCTCGCATTGAAGACCTTGAGCGTCGCCTCAGCTTGAACAGCAGCAACAGTAGCAAGCCGCCTTCAAGCGACGGCCTAAAGAAGCCCAAGGCTGAACCCAGAACCAAAAGTCTGCGGAGAAAATCCGGTAAAAAGTCAGGCGGGCAGAAAAGCCACAAGGGAAGCACTCTGTGCCAAACGGCAGACCCCGATCATGTTGAAGATCACTTTCCTTCTGTCTGCGGGCAATGTGGCACGCCCTTATCGCCATCAATGGCCGGGGATTACGCCGCACGACAGGTGTTTGACCTGCCCGAGCCACAACCCCTGATGACAACGGAACACAGGGCACATGTCTGCCTTTGCGGCCACTGTGGGGAAACAACCAGGGCGGCGTTTCCTCTGGAGGTGAAGGCACCCGTGCAGTACGGACCACGCATCGCCGGAGTGGCAACATATCTCCAATGCGCCCATTTCCTGCCGGAAGACAGACTGGCGCAAATAATGGCCGATTTGTTCAATGCCCCTTTGGTTCCTGCCACTGTGGCCGCCATGAACCGCAAAGCATCAGAGCGGCTCAAGGGGGTTGCTTCTCACCTGCAGGATGTGATCGCCCAACAGGTCCACGTCAAACATCTTGACGAGACGGGTTTCCGGATTACGGGGTGCCTGCAATGGCTTCACGTTGCCTGTACACCGCTTCTGGCTTTCTACCGGGCCAGCAGCAAACGCGGTAATCTGTTATCCAATCTCACGGGCTGTATCGTGCATGATCATTGGCAGCCCTACTTCACGCTGGATGGTGTTACCCATGCGTTGTGCAATGCACACCATTTACGGGAACTGCAAGCGTTGGTCGAAATAGAACAGGAAGATTGGGCTGGTCAGATGTAAAGGCTACTGCGGCGTGCGCACCATGTCACACAGGCCGCGCGGGATAAGGGCGTGGCGGTTTCAACGCCGCTTGTTGCGCTTATTAATCGGCGATACGACAGGATCATCACCGCTGCATTGGGTTTCCATGAGGAATTGCCTCCACTCGTGCCGCCAAAACCCGGAAGACGGGGGCGCAAGAAGCGACGGACAGGACATAATCTGGCATTACGATTGCGCGATCGCAAGGAAGGCACCCTGCGCTTTCTGACAGATCCCGACGTACCCTTCACAAACAACGAAGCTGAACGCGACCTGCGGATGATGAAGTTACGCCAGAAAATATCGGGAGGGTTCAGGTCTGAACAAGGGGCAGAGGATTTTGCCACCCTGCGCAGCGTCATCACAACGGCCAGAAAACAAGGATGGAACATCATCGAAACACTGATGATGCCTGCCGATCAGATTATTGCAAAACTGAAATACGCTTAAAAACAACCTGGGCAGTTACAATATCACACACAATAAGTTCGGCTGCCAGAGGATTTAGAAACTCCAAAAACTATCGCGTTTCAATTCTGTTTCACTACGGAAAACTCAATCTATCCCCACAGGGTTCAAAGTAGAACTTTTTATTTTTATTCTTATTCTTAGAGACTTTTGCATAATCTACAAAACACTCGGCGCAAATCACAAACAACGTGATTTTTTATAAACTTGCCTCATTTTTTCGCCCATGTTCTCTCAATCATCAATACGACACCAAAAAAGCCTCTATTTCGGCACTTTTAACCACTTTTAGTGTGTTTTTATCTGTTTTATTGCCCATTTAGGCGCAACTCTCCTGTAAAAGTCGCAGTTGTTTGAAAATATTCATCCCGGTTTTAAGGTTACCTAATTACCATCTAACATAAGCCTATCTTCAGCAGCTTTTCCGGCATCGGTGGCGGAAGGTGTCAACCTCATATGGACAGTTATTTTAAAGATAACATCTATTTCACATAACCAGCGGCCGTGAGTGTCGGGAAGTTAACACGGTCGCAACGCATAGTCCCATCATTGCTGGACTCTACGGGGTTGATTGCCACTGTTGCTGGTGGCAATGATGCTCTCGGTCGTCCTCGAACAAAGCGTTCGGGGTTCTGCCGGTAACGTTCATCAAGCGCTCGCTGCTTTTGCTCGACCACGTCACGATATCGTCCTGTAAAGACCTGTTCCGGGGTAAACCCTGCCAGCCCACTGTGATGGTGTTTGAAGTTGTACCAGTGGAAATAACCTTCACACCAGAGCCGCGCGTGTGACATCGTGTCAAAGCGACCGGGATAATCCGGTTGGTATTTCTGCGTCTTAAACTGACTTTCACTGAACGCATTATCATTGCTCACTCGAGGGCGGCTATGGCTACAGGTAACATCCAATTCTCGCATCAAGTCCAAATACCCGTGAGCGATCATCGGTGAACCACGATCCTGGTGTAGGGTAAGTTGACCAGGCTCAATACCATAGCGGGTGGTGGCCTCGTCCATCAGCTGCTTGGCTAGCGCGCTATTTTCCTTGCGTGAAACCATCCAGGCCACGACAAAGCGGCTGAACAGGTCGAGCACCACATATAGTGATAAGTAGATGCCCCGTCGCACCAGCGGCAGTTTCGTAATATCCCATGTCCAGACATCGTGCGGGCCCGTGGCTAACAGCCGCGGTATGGCATGGTGCTGTGCAGGCCGCTGATTGCGCCGATCACCGGTCTCCTGCAGGCTGCGAAGTAGCCGGTGCAGGGTGCTCACCGAACACAGATATTGCGCCTGCTCAAGCAGGCGGTGATAGACCTCAGCGGGTGGCTGATCACAATAAGGTTCACTGTGCAGCGTATCGATTACCGTTGCGCGTTCCTCGGCACTCAGTGCTCTCGGTTGCACAGCGTACTGCCGAGAACGTTGCGGCTCTAGATCACTGTCAGCTCGTTTTCTGTGCGCATAAACACTGCTGCGATTGAGTCCCAGCGCACGGCACGCTTGCGACAATGGCCGTCTTGCAGGGCGATGGGTAATCACGTTATTCACACATCCTTCCCACTGCGTAAACGATCGAGCATCGACAAGGCTTTTTTTTGCAAATCCAGACAGTCGTTGGCAATCTCCAACTTGCGGTTCAGGCGATTGTTTTCTTTCTCAAGCGGCTCGATGCGCCGTTGAGCCGGTGTCTTCGAGGGTGCCGGGCCGGGAGCGCTCTTGCTCAGGCCAGCAACCCCGTTTTCGGCATACTCGCGGCGCCAGGCGGAGAGTTGATTGCTGTAGAGTTTCTCACGGCGTAACAGAGCACCCAGTTCACCGTGCTTACAGGCGTCAGCTTCGGCCATCATGCGTAGCTTATACTCCGGCTTGAACTGGCGACGCGTGCGTTTCTCCAGTGCGGGCTCTGGTGTGACTTGTGTATTGAGTGGATCTGAGTGTGCTTTTGGCATTGTGTGGTTCCTGCATCCATAGCCCTGAAATCTATGTTATCCCAAACAGGGAGTGTATGGGATCAGGTTGACACACAGGGGTGCGGCATAGCTGTTTCCCGGTTGATCATGTGAGGGTGTTCCGCCCGAAAATGGCAAGAATTTCCGTAAAAAGACCAGTTTCTTTGTCCCAAACGCAGAAATAGCAACCCAGTCATTCGCCCCGGACAACACGGCACATAACGTCAAAAGCAAAATCGCTGCCAAAGGGCAAAGCAGCCTTGTTTGTTGTCGTGGGTCAGATAAAGTTGAAAAATGCGTAAGAAAATCAAGGGCGTGGCTGTCGGCTGCGTCGGTATTTGACATGCAAGGTGACCTCATTAAAATCTGAAAGACCACGCATTGAATCAACCCTTACCGCATTTGTCACCGGCTAATTTATTCCTGCGATTGCCCTGTGATAAGTAATTTTGGTTTGATCTTTTCGGCTTGTCTTGCAACATCATTATAATCGATTAAACCACTTGATTTGTCTGCTCCATAGTGGTTGTGCATCAAACCATCGACCAGACAAATTTGGAGCAGCACCATGGCTCAAATGGCCTCCTGCCACCAAATTCAGACTTAATATCCGATCTCCTGGCCGGTTTCCTGGATATCCTTCCAGCGTTTTATTGGTAATTGGATGAGCCAGAGCGTCAAGAACTGCCTGGCTAACCATGTTTTCAGAAGCAATCAATTCAATTTGATTCTTTTGGCGTTGTAACTCCTGCTGTAATGCATCGCTTACCGGCGAATCAACTTTCCCCACACTATCGCTGAAAAATTTATTCATCCAACCTCTTCCGCGTATCGATCTTTTTAGTGACTCATTAGTGACCGCTATGAGCCGTTTTCAAATCTATGGATTCGTTGGTCACCACAACAACAGTTTGGATTCTACCGGCTTCACGAAATTTCAGCGTCACGTCATACTCCCTGCCTTCTGCCAATGCCTCTTTTAAACCCATCAGCATTATATGCATCCCGCCAGGCTGAAAAAGAATATGCCCTTTCTCAGGAACTTTCACCGTAGGCAGATGCTGCATTTTCACCTGCCCATTGCCGGAAACAATATCATGCATTTCGATCTTCTCTGCGATCATTGATTCAACACCCAGCAACTCGTCAGCCGCGCCCCTGTTTTTCACCATTAAATAAGCAGCGCCGTTAGCGGACGATGCCGGAATGGGTATTGACCAGCCTTTGCTTACCGACAAGCCATCACGGGTACTATGTTGATCCATACTGTGAGCGCCAGCCAAATACCAAATACCGAGCGCCAATAAAATCGCACCTGTAACAGCTGCAAAATGTTTTCTCATTGAATCAAAACCTTACCTAATCAAAATCAACCGGTTCGCCCCAGGTATTTTCGAACAATATCTCGTCGAAACCTCTTTCAGTATCCCAGCCTTCCGCTTTTAGCAAAGGCTCCGGATAAAATTCATCTACATGCCCAATACACAAAACTGCTGCGGGATAACTATCTTCCGGCATGTTTAAAAGAGCCGCAAGCTCGTCGGGTTGGAAAAAAGACACCCAGCCCATACCAATTCCTTCGGCGCGCGCCGCCAGCCAAATATTTTGAATGGCACAGGACAGCGAAGCCAAATCCATTTCAGGCATCGTTCTGCGGCCAAGAACATATTGCTCCCGCCCTTCCATCAGCGCCGCTACCCAAACCTCCGAACACTCTTTTACACCTTCAAGCTTGAGTTTCATGTAATCGTTTTTACGTGACCCTACGGCGTCTCCGGTCTCTATAATTTCCTGCCGAACCATTTCATATATACCGTCACGTGTGGCCGTATCAGTGATTCGGACAAATCGCCAGGGCTGCATATAACCGACACTCGGTGCTTGTTGTGCAGCCTTCATCAGGTTTTTAAGTATCTTCTGGGTAATCGGCTTACCGTTAAAGTGCCGCATATCCCTACGCTCGCGAATTACACGATAGACAGTATCTTTTTCGGCCTGGCTGTAGCTCATTTCTAATCATAGGGAATGTGGTTTTCAGGTCGGGATACTAACCTAAATACCCTATCGAACATGTGATAAAAGCATAAACAAATATCCAAACTGCGACACTTCGGTGTATCAGTTTGATTGCATTATCTATGTCAACGACTTCCACCGACCTACCCACCCCCAGCAATGGTTTATTTTCGTTTACTCCGTTGTAGGAAACTGCACCGCCAAATTGCACCTGCAATGCACCTGCACCACTGGCCATTACCATCCCGGCGTTGACGCTTTTGTGTTTGCCGGCTATCGCTCTGTAACTTTTCCATGCATCATAAAATGATCCCGACAATCCATAGGCAACTGCAGTAAGTCTTGCAGGAGCCCAGCCAAGCACATCATCAAGTCTTGCAGCCGCATATCCAAATTCCAGATAGCGGTCGGTTTTATAGCCCCACATCGCATCCAGCGTATTCGACAATCGATGTATAACCACCGCTGCCGGACCCGCCACGGCGTACCAGAACAACGATGCAAATAAACAGTCGTTGCCATTTTCTATGGTCGACTCCAGGGTAGACCCCACGACTTGCGTCGCGTCCATTTCACCGGTATCCCGACTGACAATAAGTGCCAGCTTGCTTCGTGCTGATGGCAAATCACCTTTCATTAACGGGGTTGCAACAGCGCGGGCATGCTGCTTCATACCATGCCAACCGATTGCCAACCATAAAATACCGATATCAAATACTGCCCGCAGCCAGCCAATTTCAATCAGACTCTCGAAGTACCAGACAACGAATCCTGGAATCGTTAACAACACCGCAACACTCAACAACCCTCTAAATTTACGACTCCCGCGGTTTGCCGCCAACTCCAGCCTGGTCGCGATATCTCCGAAAGCGGTTAGCGGGTGAAATCGAGGCTCTGCCAAAATCCGGTCTAGTAATAAAGCCCCTAACCACACCCACAAAGGAGCAAACAAAATTAATTCCATGTTATGCGTGACCATGAGAAATGACTGAACGATCCAGGAAAAGACTAATCTGGTTCACCAAATAATGATAGTACCCGGGTTAATCCTATTTCCTGCTCCAGCATATCAGCCACCCGATTGAGTTGATCATCTTTCATTTCGGCATAATCAAATTGTTCAGTGGATTTCAAACCAGCCCAGTCCAGCAAATATTCCCTGGCGGATTCAAGATCAAAAACACCGTGAAGGTAGGTACAAAAAATTTGATTATCCGCTGAAAATACGCCGTCATACTTTGTTCCACTGCCCTGACTCAATTCAATTGCCGGTTGTAAATTTCCACCAAACTGAGTATCACCCATATGGATCTCATAGCCAGAAACGGCAGCACAACCATTGACAAAGCGGCCATTTACCCGTGTCAGCTGTTTCCCAGGCTGTAACGTTGTTTCATAGTCGATTAATCCAAGACCGGGCCTGGAACCCTGAGCCCCTTCTAGCCCTTGTGGATCATGAATCTTGGTCCCAATCATTTGATAACCGCCGCATATTCCGATCAATTTCCCGCCGTAACGTAAGTGGCGCTGCACATAGGACTCCCAACCGTTGGAACGAAGCCAGTCGAGATCGCTGATCGTACTTTTACTGCCTGGAAGTACCATCAGATCAGCGGGCCGCTTTTCATCGCCCTGATCAACAAATAGCAAATCCACATCAGGGTGAATTCGCAGCACATCAAAATCTGTATGGTTACTGATTCTCGGTATCCTTGGAACAACAACCGTTAGCTTCTCACGTAATTTTGACGACGATGCCGGGTCTGACCGGTTTCGATAATCCACAGCATCTTCCGCTTCAATATGTAAACCGGGTAAATAGGGCAAAACGCCGAGCGTACTGACCCCGGTTGTTTCTGTTAACCAATCGATGCCAGAGTCGAGCAAATTTCGATCTCCCCTAAAACGATTGATCAAAAAGCCTTTTATTAATTGTTGTTCACTAGCCGGCAAGCAAGCCATCGTTCCGGTAAGGTGAGCAAAAACACCGCCACGATCGATATCTGCAACCAGTAACACAGGGCAGTTCGCTACCGTGGCAAAGCCCATATTAGCAACATCATTATCGCGAAGATTGACTTCTGCAGGACTCCCAGCGCCTTCTGCCACGATATAGTCGTATTGTTTGGTTAAACGCTCCCACGATTCAAGCACGTAGTGGATCGCCTTCTTTTTGAACTGGTGATACTCCACCGCGTCCATATTACCAATAGAATGACCGTTAATAATAACCTGCGCCCCTTTATCACTATTGGGTTTCAACAAAATCGGATTCATATCGGTATGTGGCTCGATTCCGCTGGCTTCCGCCTGTACCGCCTGAGAGCGCCCTATTTCACCCTGGTCAATTGTTACTGCACTGTTTAGCGCCATGTTCTGCGGCTTAAATGGGGCCACGCTGTATCCATTTCTGGACAGCAGCCGACATAATCCGGCAGCAATAACACTTTTTCCTGCGTTCGAGGTTGTTCCCTGGATCATTAAGGCTTTGGACATGGTATTGCAGAACGGTTATATGACTAAATCAGCTGGTATTACTTACCGAATTTGGTTGGTACTGCATATTTGCGGGATAATTGCACATAATCTCCAGACAGACTGAATCAAACAACGATTTGTTCTTTAAAATTTACTACAGGTTATTGTACATTTACACCAATATGCTTTCGAATCCGCATACACGACTATAAATTTCCCTACATCATTAAAACAGGCTAAAAACCCGCTACGCGAATACTACAAGGACAACCCATGACCACGCAAAATCCCCGCATCACTGTGAATAATATTCAGTACAAATGGCCCGAAAAACCGGTTGTTATTGTTTGTATCGACGGTTCAGAACCCGACTATATAGAAGAAGCCGTTGCCGCAGGTGTAATGCCATGGATGAAGTCAATGCTGCACAATCAGGGCACAGATTTACGCGGACATTGCATCGTACCCAGTTTCACCAACCCCAACAATATGTCTATCGTAACGGGCGTACCACCAAGCGTCCACGGCATTTGCGGTAATTTCTATTTTGACAGGGAAAATCAGGTTGAAGTCATGATGAATGAACCATCACTACTGCGAACACCCACAATTTTCAAGGCATTTCAGGATGCCGGCGCCAAGGTCGCCATTGTTACCGCCAAAGACAAACTCCGTCGCTTACTCGGTAATGAGCTTGCGTTCGGAGAAGACGGTGCGATTTGTTTCTCATCCGAGAAAGCCGATGAGGCCAATATTGCTGATAACGGAATAGAAGGCGTAGTTGATATGGTGGGTCAGGCAGTGCCCTCTGTGTACAGTGCAGACCTTTCCGAATTCATTTTCGCAGCGGGGGTAAGACTCATGGAGTCTGTTCGGCCAGACATCATGTATTTATCTACTACGGACTACATCCAGCACAAATTCGCACCCGGCTCCGATGGTGCGAACCAGTTTTACGCAATGATGGATGGATACTGGAGTCAGCTGGACGCGGCGGGTGCCACGATCGGTTTAACTGCAGACCATGGCATGAACGCGAAACACAAGGCAGACGGTACACCCAACGTGATCTACCTCCAGGATCATGTCGATGAGGCACTTGGTTCAGCTAAGGCCCGCGTGATTTTACCGATCACTGACCCCTACGTTGTGCATCATGGTGCTTTGGGATCATTTGCAACGGTCTATCTTGATGACCTTTCAATACAAAACCAATTGCTGGAAACGCTGGCTAAAATCCCGGGAATTGAAGAGGCGCTAAGCAATTCCCAGGCTTGTGAGAAATTCCTGTTGTCACCTGACCGTATCGGTGACCTGGTTTTGGTTTCTGAAATCAACACCGTTATCGGCACGAGTGCGTCCAGACATGATTTATCCGGGCTTGAAGTCCCTTTGCGTTCGCATGGCGGTATTAGTGAACAAACAGTTCCGATCATCCTCAATAGAAAAGTTGAAAACCTGCCGGATAGACAGCTGAGAAACTACGACGTATTTAATATTGCACTCAATCACGCAGTAAACGCGTCCTAATCTAATTTTGTCATTATATTAAAATTTTGAATCCTCGAAAAATGCGTATCGCCGATGAAATGGTTGACGGTGAAAACGACTCTTTCGCCTGCTTCCCATGACAACCCTTTTCCAGGTTATCTGTAAAATCAATCGGGGTTTCTCAAATGCAAATGCGAAATGAGGCAACCCTGTACACAACAGTGCAGCGCCCGGTAACTGGCTAACCAATATACCCTATCCCATCTCTCTCAACACTCTGCGAATTACTTTTCCGGTTGTTGTCAGCGGGAAATCATCAATATATGCGATTTCTCTGGGATATTCATGCGCTGACAATCTTGTTTTAACCCAATTCATCAGATCTTTGGAAAGCGCGTCTGATGCCTTGTATTCGGAATTCAATTTAACGAATGCCTTAACGATTTCAGTTCGCAGGTCATCCGGTTTTCCGACAACGGCAGACATGGCAACAGCCGGGTGACCAAGCAGGCAGTTTTCTATTTCAGCCGGGCCAATACGGTAACCTGAAGAAGTGATAACGTCATCATCGCGTCCAATAAACTGAATGGCACCGCTTTCAACGAACATTCCGGTATCACCGGTTAACAACCAATCCTTGAAATATTTTTCACTGGTTTTTTCAGGACTATTCCAATATCCCAAAAACATCACCGGGTTTTTACCTTTAACAGCAATTTGCCCCGGTTCCCCAACAGACAGTATCTCACCGGATTCTGATATGACCTGCACATCGTGACCGGGAGCCGCAAACCCCATAACTCCAGGCTCGGGTGGCTGCAAAATTCCGCAGGAAGATACGATCATATTACATTCTGTTTGACCATAAAACTCATTGATCCAAATCCCAAACACCGATTCTCCCCACTCCAGCAACTCTGCTCCCAGCGATTCTCCTGCGCTGGCAATGCTCCGCATTGGTTTATGTAACGATTGACTGTGTTCGGGCGCCATACGCATCATTTTCAGCGCCGTGGGCGGCAAAAAGGCATTTCGAATACCGTGTTTATTAATAAACTTGAACGCCGCTTCTCCGTCAAATTTATCCATTCTCCCAGACACTACCGGAACCCCGTGGTGCAAGCCGGGCATCAGGACATCCATTAAACCGCCAATCCACGCCCAGTCGGCAGGTGTCCAGAGTTTATCTCCGGGCTGGGGCAGGAAATCGTGGCTCATTTCTACGCCTGGCAGATGACCCAACAATGTTCTATGCGCGTGTAGCGCCCCTTTTGGATTTCCGGTTGTTCCAGAGGTATAAATGATCAGTGCAGGGGTTTCTGATGAAGTGTCCGCAACATTATAGGCATTACTGTAGTCTGAAATCACTTCATTGAGCTTAACGATAGCTGATCCACCGCTAAGTTCATCTATTTCGTCGATGCATAGCACCTGTTCGAGACTGGTTAGCGCTTCTCGAATACCCGTAATCTTCTCCACCCCGGCAGAATTCGTTATGATGACTTTGGCAGCAGAATCAGCTAAGCGGTACTCAAGCGCTTCTTCCCCAAAAAGAGTAAACATGGGTATGGAAATCGCAGCAATTTTCCATGCTGCGATATGGGCTATGGCTGTCCATGGATGCTGCGGCAGTAAAATGGCAACCCGGTCTCCCTTCTGTACGTTCAAATCTGAAAGCAGATTAGCCAGCCGATTAGACTTTATCCTGAGTGATTCGTAGGTTATTTCCTCTATTATTTCACCATCATCATGAATAATCGCAACCTGCTCAGGTTTCTCGTTCGCCAATCGATCGCAAACGTCAACCCCAATATTAAAATGATCAGGTATTCTCCAGGCAAAATCGTCGCGTACCGCCGGTAAAGAATGTCCTTTAGTCAGCATCCGGCTAATACCGGTAAAAGCCCTTACCGGTTTTTCTGCCAAGTTGATTGGCATCAACCATTTTCACCAACAATGGGCACGGTCGGAATTTCGGGTCACCCATACCATCCTGCAGCACCCTGAGGACAGAAAGCACCACATCAAGTCCAATTAAATCCGCTAGCGCAAGGGGACCAATAGGATGGTTCATTCCCAGTTTCATAATTTCGTCAATCGCTTCCGGTTCTGCGATATTTTCATGAAGGGTAAAAATGGCTTCGTTTATCATGGGTATGAGTATTCGATTAGAAACAAATCCGGGACTGTCATTGGCCATGACAGGAACCTTTGCCAATTCCACAGCGAGGTCTTTTGTAATTTTACAAGTGGCATCGTCTGTCTGGTGAGCACGAATAATCTCAACCAATTGCATCAACGGCACCGGGTTCATGAAATGCATCCCGATTACCTGATTTGGCCGATGGGTCTGTGCAGCCAGTTTAGTCAATGATATAGAAGAAGTATTCGAGGCAATTACCGTATTCTTTGGGCAAATCTGATCGATCTCACGCAGTATGGAAAATTTGGTTTCAGGGATTTCCGTCGCCGCCTCAATCACAAATTCCGCTTTGCTTAAAGCAGACAAAGACTTCGCCGTTGTGATATTTGACAGCGCTGCCATTTTCCCTGGCTCGTCAATCAGCGACTTCTTGATCAATCGGTCCAGGCTGTTTTCAATGGTTTTCAGTCCTTTTGCAATGGCATCGTCAGAAACATCAATCAGGGTAACCTGAAAGGCGGATGTGGCAAAAACCTGAGCAATGCCATTTCCCATGGTGCCCGCACCAATGACACCGATCTGTTTGGTATTCATATTAATATTTCTCTAAACTTTTTGGTAACTTCTGGATATATCGGAGTCACTACATGTTGCGTCGATACTGCCCACCAACCTCATACAATGCATTTGAAATTTGCCCGAGAGAACAATGCTTCACCGCATACATAAGTTGTTCAAAAATATTTTCATTGTTTATGGCCGCCTGCCGTACCCTTTCCAAAGCTTCCGACGAATAAGACTGATGTTCACTCTGGAACGCCCGCAATCGACTGATCTGGCTTTGCTTCTCTTCATCGGTTGAACGCGTTAGAGCAATCGATGTTGCAACCGGTTCTGAGTTCGGATTTAGAAAAGTATTCACGCCCACTATCGGCAAATTGCCGTCGTGTTTTCGATGCTCGTAGTACATCGACTGATCCTGAATCTTGCCTCGCTGATACCCGGTTTCCATTGCGCCCAATACGCCGCCACGTTCGGAAATACGTTCAAATTCACACAGCACCGCTTCTTCAAGCAGATCGGTTAGCTCATCAATGATGAAACTCCCCTGATTCGGGTTTTCATTCATGGCCAGCCCCCACTCCTTGTTAATGATTAACTGAATTGCCAGAGCCCGACGAACCGAGTCATCGGTAGGTGTCGTTATTGCTTCGTCAAACGCATTGGTATGCAGGCTATTGCAATTGTCATAAATCGCAATCAGCGCCTGCAATGTCGTGCGGATATCATTAAAGTCAATTTCCTGGGCATGCAATGACCTTCCGGATGTTTGGATGTGATACTTGAGTTTTTGCGAACGTTCATTAGCGCCATATCTGTCGCGCATTGCCACGGACCAGATTCGTCTGGCGACCCGCCCCATGACCGTGTACTCGGGGCACATGCCATTACTAAAGAAAAATGATAAATTTGCTGCGAAATCATCAATTTTCATCCCTCGTGCCAGGTACGCCTCAACAAAGGTAAACCCGTTAGCCAGCGTAAATGCCAATTGACTAATGGGATTCGCTCCGGCTTCCGCAATGTGATATCCCGATATCGATACAGAGTAAAAATTTCGGATTTGGTTTTGGATAAAATACTCCTGAATATCGCCCATCAGCTTTAAGGCAAACTCTGTCGAAAAAATGCACGTGTTTTGGCCCTGATCTTCCTTCAGAATATCTGCCTGCACGGTACCCCTCACACTCGCCAAAGCCGATGCGCGGAGTTTTTCGGATTCGACCTGATCCGGCTCCCTGCGATGTTCAGACGCAAACACCGCATGCTGTTGTTGAATGGCCGTATTCAGAAACATGGCCAGAATAATCGGTGCAGGACCATTAATGGTCATCGAAACAGAAGTCGTCGGATGACAAAGATCAAAACCGTCATACAGCAGTTTCATATCTTCCAGAGTTGCAATGGAAACACCCGAATTGCCCACCTTGCCATAGATATCCGGTCGCTCATCAGGGTCACATCCATATAATGTTACGGAATCAAAAGCGGTAGAAAGTCGCTTTGCTTCGCCGTGTTCTGACAGGTTCTTAAAGCGTTTGTTGGTTCGATAAGCATCACCTTCTCCAGCAAACATCCGGGTTGGAGCTTCATTATCGCGCTTGAAAGGAAACACCCCCGAGGTAAACGGAAATCGCCCGGGCAAATTATCCAGCATCATCCATTTTGCCAATTCACCGTGATCGGTAAATTTGGGTAACGCTACCCGATTTACTGTCGAACCAGACAGCGACTCCCTGGTTAAATCGTATTCTATTTCCCGATCCCGGATTTGTACTGAATATCGACTTCCAGCGAAATCCTCAACCGTTTGTTGCCAACGATCGAGTTGATCTCGAAGAGACCGATCCAACAGCTTGGTTTTTTCCACGATCAGCTTACTCATTGCTGGGTTTTCAGGCTCACCAGCAGATACCAACATGGCTTGCGCGGCCTTTAACTGTTGTACCGATCCGGCTAGACTGGACTGTTCCAGCGCAGCCTGTCGATATTGTCGAATGGCGTGCGCAATTTCAGCCAGGTAACGTATGTTTTGTTCGGGAATAATCTTGTTTTGGTCAGACGACATGCGGATATTCGTCGACGACAATCGGTTCTTTCCCGATTGCAAACCCAACTTTTCCAATCGAATGAGTATCTCCAGGAAGACAGCAGTCATCCCATCGTCATTAAAACGTGAGGCGATAGTTCCAAAAACAGGCATATCCTCCGCTCGAGACGAGAAATCTTCACGGTTACGCTGTACCTGCTTGCAAACATCCCGCCACGCATCAGCCGCTCCCTTACGGTCAAATTTGTTGATTGCAACAACATCAGCAAAATCCAGCATATCGATTTTCTCCAGTTGGGATTGCGCCCCAAATTCAGGCGTCATTACATACAGGGAACAATCGACAAGCTCAGAAATCGCGGTATCCCCCTGACCTATGCCCGGGGTTTCGACAATGATCAAATCAAAGCCCGCCGCCTTACACAACGTTATCATCTCAGGTACATAGTCAGGGACTTCCGATGCACTCTCCCTTGTTGCAACAGACCGCATAAATAGATGCGGATGATTGATTGCATTCATACGAATACGATCACCCAAAAGGGCACCACCGGTACGTCTGCGTGTGGGATCGACCGCTAAAATTGCGATTTTCAATCTATCAGACAAACCCAGTCGAAAACGCAGAATTAGCTCGTCAGTCAACGAGGATTTTCCAGCGCCCCCTGTCCCGGTGATCCCAAGAACAGGGATCGTGCGTCGGCAATTTTCAGAAAAGTGACGTATTTCCCGACTCAGCTGATCCGATACTGTGCCAGATTCAATAGCAGATAAAGCATGAGATAGAGCACGCAAATCATTGTTTTCTATTGATTTTATACTATCAGGTGCATCAATGGATGGATCGAACTGACTTAGCGCAATGGTATTTTCAATCATTCCCTGCAGACCAAGCTGCTGTCCATCTTCTGGGGTATAGATTCGAGTTACCCCATACTCTTCAAGAATCGCTTTCTCTTCGGGAACAATGACACCGCCTCCACCTGCAAATACACGTATCTTTTCACCTCCCCTGTTACGCAGCATATCCACCATATACTTCAAATATTCGACATGGCCGCCCTGATACGAACTAATAGCAATACCATGCGCGTCCTCCTGTAGTGCCGCATCCACGATTTCTGCGACCGAACGATTATGTCCCAGATGAATCACTTCGACCCCCTGAGATTGCAATATTCGCCGCATGATATTGATTGCAGCATCGTGTCCGTCAAACAGGCTCGCCGCGGTAACAAACCGCAAATTTTTTACAGCTGATGCGAGAACCTGATTTTTAGACAGTGCTGCTTTTCCCACAGATATTTCCTCGGAGTTGATGTTTGGAGATGTTGTCAGGGTATAGCATTTTTACGGCGTAGACGTTACATTACGTTGACGTTAACGTCAACCTGATCACCGAAACTTCCGCTCACCTCTAACACAGCCGCGATGCCATAAACTGTGAATACAAAAGCGCTTTATTCCATATCCGATTTATCGAGACATTTTGACCTTACGCCTCGAACGATACGTTTTTACGAATCCGAAGGGCTGTTGAAACCCTTACGCGAAAATAATAACCGGATTTACCAGGAGCGAGATTTAGTTCGATTAAAACTGATTTTACGCGGTAAACGTCTTGGATTTTCGCTTGCGGAGATTAAAACCACGATGGAACTGTACGATACACAACCATCCGAGGCAGCACAGCTCGAATTTGTGCTGGAAACAATCGAGTCCCATCGCCAGGAGCTAAAACAGAAACAACTGGATATTGAGAATACCTTTGCGGAAATGGAATCAGTGGCAGAGAAAATTCAACAAAAATTAGACTCAATCTGAATCTGAAGCGCTTATGTAAGGCGATTTGCCATAAATAATGATTAATATAGCGATGGTCCGTACTCATGAGTACCGAGTTAGCCTCATGACACAAGCCTAAATAGCGCCATTCTATCAAGGTCTTGCCGTTGCGTGATGAATTTCGCGAAGTTTGTACGAGAATCCGTATCCAGGAGAAAATGCGGGAGGCTGCTGCGTAGCGCAGTGGCAACCACCAACTCGGACGGAGCTAGACCGGGCCGGATCGTTCGAAGCCAGGAGCCAAAAGAGTTCCAGACTAGCCGAGTGTGGCAAGATGCCAGGTAATGAAGTAGCCCTTGAGCAACAATCCCCGCGTGTACAAAGACGTGATAAGCCTTCAGTTTTCGCTTGACGCCATCGCGATATTTTTTTGATTCCCGGTGAAGGTGCTGATTACCATTGCGTCGCTCCAATGGCTTCATTACGCTCATCCAGAAATGGTATGAAAAAGAACCGATAACATGAACCGCCTGCTTGAAGGCATGCTCTATTTTAAATCGCAGACCGTAGAGGTGAATGATATCGAGGGCCGATAATGACGTATCAGTAGACATGAGTATACAGCGTCCCCTCGTTGGGTGAACGACAATGACAAACCGAACAATACTGCCGGTCGGTCTCCATAATAAATCATGGACTGCGTATCGGATAGCTACGTTTTTTTCGCCATAGACAGGGCTTTGAGCCTCCTCCATCAATGCGACCAACCCAACAAACAGTGATCTTGGTTTTACCTTGTCACCATACTTACGTGGCCGCCCTCTTTTTTTCGGCTGTTGCTGATGATGCAGCTGGTAGGCAACCGCATTTGATCTGGCGCGGGTGACCAAATGATTCCCCTCATTCAAAAGCCCATTAACGACTTTCTGGCTGGCATAATAGGCGTCGGCGACAAAATAATACGGCTCCTGAATACTGACTATCGCCAGTAGACTGATCATTTTGTCGAGCAGGGTACGCCGGTCACGATTCGATAACACGGTCCCCTCATGAATCCTCGCGGCAAGCGGCACAGCGAACACGCTATTGGCGGCACGAGAAAGAATAGAGACGGCCTGAAAGGAGTGTCCCATGATGTACTCCGCTTGTATTTGACTCGGATTCCTGATGTAGCAGCTTCACAGCAGGCATCTTTTTGCCCTGTTTGGAGACCTTAATGCCGTCCCCCACCAACACGAGTCGGCCATTCACTCGAACCAGACCAGGGAACAGTCGAAGTACAAGTTGAGACCACAATACCGTCATTGAGTCCAACTTAATGCCGGTGCTGTGGAAGTTATCCAGCAAGTTGTCATAAAACCGCCCCTGTAACCCCAGCGCCCGGACAATACTCGTCACCCCCATTCGTTCGGTACGAACCGTCAATCCCGCCACACAGACGGCGAACCACATAAATGTCCGGGTACGAGCGCAAGCCGGGCGAAGATAAATGATTGCATCCCACCAATAGATCCACAGCATAGACAGTGTCCTTTTGACAAACTAACATACCATGTATATGCTATATCAATGACAAAGAAAAGGCTCGCACAAATTGAACGGCGTATGACAAAGATCAAAGGTGACATAGCATTACTGGGCGCTATGCGCCCTGGATCGTTGACGAAGCAATACAAGGACCGGGAGAGTCAGACTTGGCCTTATTATCAGGTCAGCTATACACTGGATATGAAGAGCCGGACGGAGTATATTCGCAAGGAATTTGTAGGCGATATACGCGGCCAGATAAGTAACTATAAACGGTTCAAGAAGCTCAATGCACAATGGGTGGCGCTGAGTATTGAGCACTCAAAGTTATCAATGAAACTCAAGCAAGCGTAGTGATTACAACGGGAAGCAAGCAAAAATCGTGGCCAAACTGGGCAGTAAAAAGAACCCATTGATTTTAAGAGTTGCCGATGACTCAAAAGTCGATATGATCGCCAATACCTGTCATGAAAACGGCTGGCATTTTATTTTGGGGTTTGAACCGGACAAGGAAGAGGATCTAACGGACCTGGAAAGAAAGCTATCGCCTCCCATCCATCATGAAGCCGCAAAGATCGGGCGAAATGAACGGTGTGTCTGCGGAAGCGGGAAGAAATACAAGAAATGTTGCGGAGCTGCCGCTTGACTGGTTTCGCTAAACAGCAAATAAAACAGAGCGCAGAACTCGGTACTCTCAAGATAAGAACTAAAACAGCCAATGGTAATACGACCGCATAAAAAGCTGTGCTCATTTCGTTTCCTCCAGTGTGGCGGCTAATATAGCAAGAATACCAGCTATAACCATTCCTATTGCCGATAACAAATCACCTTTCTCAAGAACGCCATGTGCCGCGCCAGCGGCAACTATCCCGATTCTGCGGGTATCTCTCTTAGATTGTCAGGATTAAACCGGTATTTCATGTCCTTACTGTATCACAAATTCACTTCCTTTGCTTTTCTTCGCAAGCCGGTCATCCGAAACCCTATAAAATATGATGTAGTTTTAACATGAACCACCAATTTGTGGCAAAACGGGTATTCGGCATGTTAGCCCAAAGCAGTAATGTCCCCTTTTGACTTCTTCAGGAGGGGTTATGACACCGGTTTTTGCTCCTCGACAATTGCTCGCAGGTGATGGACAGGAAGTCCAAATGTCGCGCTGACAGGAAGTCAATGAGCGACCCTAATAAGTTACATCCATGTAACGATGCAAAAACCGGTCTGGCTTTGCATTTCTCGCCCACAGAGACTACTCAGGCTTATATGGAGCCCTCAATCAGCAGCTTGACAAGCATGGTCGCCCAGTTGCCATAGACAGTGATAAACACAGTATCTTTAGGGTCAATCACCCCCCCCCCCCCCCCAGAAAGAGTAACGGCAAGAGGGTGGACTCAGCCAATTTACTCGTGTACTCAAGACGCTGGATATTGAGCCTATTCATGCCAATACTCCGCAAGCAAAAGGGCGTGTAGAACGTGCCAATAAAACCCTACAAGACCGACTGGTCGTCGATCCGCGCTTACAGGGCATCAATTCTATTGGACGGGTCTGTGGAAAACCCTTGCGGGTTTGGCTGTTTTACTGGGTTCCTGCTTTCGCAGGAACGACGAGTGTTGGTTTCTTGCACAGTCTCATAAGGCGGTGCGGCGAACTCACCGAGCCGAAGAACTTAAACTCACTCTTAGCCTGCACCATCAGCGTAAACTATCCAAGAACCTGACCATTCAATTTCGCAACACCGAGTATCAGTTGACCGGCTACGGTAAAGGGTATCGCTTGCATTGAGCGACTATGACTATCTGCCAAGGTTTTAACGGTTCGGTAACCTTGCTACACAAAGGCAACGTGCTGGCGTACCGGACACGGCAACAAGGAAAGCCAGCCGTTATAATCGCCAATGATAAGACCGTTCTCAATCAGGTTGATCAAGCACTTCACCGACAACAAAAATCCACCTGGAAACCCGCACCAGACCATCCTTGGCGGCGACCATTAACCCGTATTTAAACAACAATACCTCATAATGAATATGAAAAGGGGACATTACTGCTTTGGGTTGACAACGAATTGGCAGGATACGGAAATGGTCCAGGGTCAATCAGGGAAAGCGAAATCTTGTCCTGTAACTCATATCGCTGTACGAGCTCATCCGCTCGACCTAGTAACGCTTCATCGATATCAATACCCGTTTACATGACCTGCACCCAGATCACGCGCCAGCGTTACTGCCGCACCGCCTAAGCCACAGCCTACGTCAAGAACGGATTGACCTGAAAGTGACCGAGCATCGAAAATTCGCGCAATCTCATCATCTCCACCCGCAGATAGATAACCTTCCCCGTAAATAATCTCCATAGTCGCAATATTCGATGCGTCGTAGTTGTTTGACATAATATCTCTCTGGTATTAAAGAATGCGAACCAAATCCAGTATAGTATTAACTATTCGATGCAATACACCAAATTACCTGAATTCCGATGAATAAACTTTCCATTGACGGCAGCACGACTAAAATGATTCCACTGATTGGCTACGCAGAGCAACTTTCAGGATCGGCTGGTGACGTTATTGATTTCAAAGTATCAAGTGTTGCTGATACGCCTTATCAAGCCCGGCTGATTCGGATTGTCTGTGCTGACCCTAATCCAGCGGGGCCCGGATTAATCGAGCACGCGGTACCGGGCGAAATCGAATCCGAGCATCCTTCCATTGTTCAGCCTATTCATCCAGGATCCTATGCGTTTGCTAACTTCACCAAACAAACACTAAATCTTAACGGATTTACATTTAGTGCAACGATTTATCCGACCATTGCCACCGGGCGATTACAAGTCATACTGAGCGTTTTTTCGAGAATGTCCAATTCGGCATGGTCTTTGGCAATGAATGAGCATCAACAGCTGGTATTCCTCGATTCGTCAAATGGGTTTGCACCCCTGGTCAGCGAGGTCAATATACGACTCAAAACCTGGCAAACCCTATTTACAAGCTATGATCCTGAAAAAAACCTGGTGCAGATCGGAAGAATTGACACCGGCAAAAAAGGTAAACAAATCGCCTCAGACAGTTTCAAAATAAAAATGCCCACTATCACTGTCACAAGCATTTCCATAGCGGCCGAGTTTACACCTTTAGCGTCTCATCATTTTAATGGGAAAATTGAAGCACCCAGAATATTCAACAGAAAGATCAATACCGAGTTTTTTTCAGGTGAAGAACCAAACATCGAGAAGCATTTGGTTTGCGGCTGGGATTTTTCAGAAAACATATCATCTACAGCGATCCCAGGTATCGGATTAAATGCCAACCCAGCTCAGTTGGTTAATTTTCCTGCGCGTGCGATGATGAGTTCGCAATGGGATGGTAGTGAACGTAACTGGGTTCACAAACCAAAACACTACGCTGCAATCCATTTCCATGAAGATGACATTTATGACTTCGGCTGGTCGACGAGCTTCTCGTATACCATTCCTGAACACCTGCAGAGCGGGTGCTATGCGGTAAAAATTACCAACGGTGAATTTGAAGATAAGATTCCTTTTTTTGTTTCCTCCAAACCGGGAAAACCAAAAGCAAAAATTTGCCTGCTTGTCTCAACTTTCACGTACGTCATTTACGGCAACCATGCGCGACCCGATTACACAGCAGAATGGCAAGACCACTTCGCCAGGCGAAATGGATATCGCTGGAATCCCGCCGCCTATCCGCACTACGGACTATCAACCTATAATATTCATCTCGATGGAAGTGGAATTTGTCACGCCTGTCACCGGCGGCCTTTGCTAAATTTACGCTCCGGTTATATCACTTTCGGTAATACCGATTGCTCTGGGCTGCGTCATTTTCAGGCTGACAGCCACCTGATATCCTGGTTGGAAAAAAATAAATTTGCATACGATTTGATCACAGATCAGGAGCTGCAAAATTCAGGATATGACATTCTTAAACATTACGATGTTTTAGTGACCGGGAGTCATCCGGAATACCACACGCCAAAAATGCTTGATGCAATCGAAACCTACCGAAACACCGGCGGTCATTTGATCTATTTGGGTGGAAATGGTTTTTACTGGAAAATCGCTGAACACGCAGAACACTCCGGCACCCTGGAAGTTCGTCGTGCAGAAGGTGGAATTCGGGCATGGGCCGCAGAACCCGGAGAATATTATCAGGCATTTGACGGCAGCTATGGTGGATTATGGCGACGTAATAATCGCCCGCCCCAACAAATTGCAGGTATTGGATTTTCCGCACAGGGCAAGTTTACCGGATCCTATTATCGTCGAAGCAAAGCCAGTTTCCACGACAACAGTGTAAACTGGGTTTTTAAGAATATTGAAGAAGAAATTATCGGTGATTTTGGCCTTTGCGGATTTGGCGCCGCGGGCTTCGAACTCGATAGAATGGATGTTAATCTTGGTTCGGATGAGAACTGTACGATACTGGCAAGTTCGGAAAACCATGACGAGGATTTTGTTCTCGTTCCTGAAGAATTACTCACGCATATTACCAATTGCCCCGGAGAGCCTGTGGAAAAACTGATACGCGCCGATATTGTTTACCAGGAAAATGACACCGGATCCCGATTGTTCGCCACCGGATCCATTACATTTTGCGGTAGTCTGCTGCACAACGACTGCAAAAACAATATCTCCGTAATGTTGTCAAACGTAATCAGTAACTTTACAGAATAAAAGCACTTCCCCTGCCGGCACACCACTCGACAGATTCTCTCTAAACGAGGAAAATTAAGACATGAATACATCAGCAGCCGAGCAATCCAATAAAGATATGATCCTCATTGAACACCTGCCATTTGCGATGGACGGCGGTATCGCCGAACGATCGAGTATCGGTTTAATCGTACTCGCTACAGACTATACGATCGAATATGAGTTTCAAAGAATATTCGGTCAGGTTCCCGGAATCGGGCTGTATCACACCTGACTTCGACGGTCAACCCTCATAAGTCATTGATTTATAAAGAAACACAAAAATATCTAGGCACTACAAATGCCCAGATATTGAAGAATTATGTCAATTAGTACAGTGGGTAAGCTGTGGTGGTCGCTTTTAATCCCATCACAGCATAGATTTTTTTTGCCTCTGGATTGATTTGAGAAGGCATGACATAACGCTGTTTGGTGCGCTTGTGTTTGAACACGCTGTGTTGCACATGAATCAAGGCATTACGGATAACAGCAGGGGATAAGGCTTTATGTTGTAGCTTGATTCGATACATTAGCTGTCTGATGCAGGCAAAAGCCATGAACGAAATGGCAATGTGGGCACGCACTCTTGAGGGTGTCCAGTGGTAGATAGGGCGTACTTTTAAGTCGTGTTTAGTGATGCGGAAACTTTCTTCAACCTGCCATAAGCCGCGATAGTGTGATAGCACTTCCTGGTGCGGCGTATCGGGCAAATTGGTGATGACGCCATGCAGTCCGTCCCAGCGGCTTTCGGCATCAATTTTATCTTGGTTGATACTCAGGCTGGTTTTTCCCTTGATAATCAGAAACTTTTTATAGCCGTAGTTATTTAATAAGTCCTTGGGGTTCTGGCTTTTACCGATTTTCTTGATGAGCCGATCGACTGCCTTTTGTCGGTCATGTTGATCTTTATCCGCACGCTTTGGACAATGTGAGACAATGAGTCGTCTCTTCTTGTGTGTCAGCTCGGCTGCGCTTGATCCGTCTTTGCCAAGCGGCTGATAAGCCGACTTATCCAATACCCTGGTTTGTAGTGCAGCGGGCAATTGTTTTAGTTTCGCCCCGACGATGTAATAAGCACCCGCCTCATCCAGGGCGCTTAGATTGTCTTCATTCAGCATGCCTCGATCAGCGACAAAGATCATTTTCCGGACATCATAGCGCGCTTGCATCGTCTGCAAAACGCTGATTAGGCTATGACCCTCGAAAGTAGCACCAGGGAACACTTCGTAGCCGACCGGCAGACCTTCGCGGGTGACCAGCAAAGCCAGCAATACCTGGGGCTGATTAAATTTACAGTCCTTGCTGTAGCCATTTTGTTTTAATTCGTCTTCCTTGAAAGACTCAAAATAGAGCGTCGTACAGTCAAAAAACAACACATCCAACGCACCAGATAACAAGGATCGCGTGCCTTCACAGGTCATCGCTTGCAGCCGGCTGATGGTGTTATCGTCCAGCTGATCCATCATCCGATAAACTTTCTCTAAGGACAAAGAAACGCCAAAGTCCTGCTCCAGCTGCTGCACACTGCCGCGCTTACTTTTAGGATTGGCAATGCGTGCCATCACACAATGGAACAGGGCTTCTGTGGAGGCACGATACTTCTTTTGCGGCAACAGGGTATCGAACGACAACTGGCGATAGACCGCGCCATACACCTCATGAATGCCCAGCACCACCCGTTGTTCTTCCACCATCTGCCTCAGGTCAACATTCAAGGTGGCTTTGGACGATTGAGCTTTTGCTGCTTTCGCCTCAAGCATCTGTTTGGCGACCGTCTCAGGCGGAAACAGGCTGGGCTGATGCTGGGCTTCAATCTTCGCCTTGACAACCTCGGCCAAAGCCTTCAACTGCGCCAACTCCTCGTCATCCATGGCAATGCCGACATAACGCACAATCTTTTGCTTGACCTTATCGCCGACGCGCACGGATGAAACAATCTGAACCGATTGTCTTGGGCTATTGGGTGTCGATTTAACGCGAACGAACATGGGGTGAGTTTACACTGTGCTATTGCCGAAATCAACACAAATATTAAGATAGGCACTACAAACCAGTTTCTCTACCACCCCCGCGTGTTTATTGGGCTGTGGGCGATCTGCGTGGGGTGGACCGTCGAAGTCAGGATGAATACATCAGCAGCCGAGCAATCCAATAAAGATATGATCCTCATTGAACACCTGCCATTTGCGATGGACGGCGGTATCGCCGAACGATCGAGTATCGGTTTAATCGTACTCGCTACAGACTATACGATCGAATATGAGTTTCAAAGAATATTCGGTCAGGTTCCCGGAATCGGGCTGTATCACAGCCGCATCTTAAATGAAGATGTTGTTTCGCCGGAGTCTTTGCGGGCGATGGAACCCAGGATCACTGCCAGCACTGAACTTTTCACACCAGGCACTGCGCTTGATGTTGTCGCCTATGGCTGTACATCAGCCAGCATGGCGATTGGCGAAGAGCGAGTTTTTGAAAACATTCGCAAAGCCGAACCTGATGCAAAATGCACCACACCAATCACCGCAGCTTTTGCCGCATTCAAGGCATTTAACGCCAAAAAGATTGGCGTATTGACACCCTACCCTGAAGCAGTCAACCGAATTGTCGCCCGGTATATTTCAAATAAAGGGATAGATGTCCCGGTATTGGGTTCTTTCAACGAAGCCCGGGACAGTCGGGTATCAAAAATCAGCCCCTTATCCATAGAAAATGGCGTCAGCGAAATTATGGCACAAGCCGATGTTGACGCGGTTTTTGTTTCCTGCACCTCGGTGAGGCTGGTCGATGCCTGCAAACAACTGGAAGAAAATCTGGATATTCCGATTACATCGTCCAATCACGCCATGGCCTGGCACACCCTGCGCCTAGCCGGCCTTGAAGACCAACTACCGCAATTCGGTTCTTTGTTTGGTTTACCCTTGAGTGATTAGCGTTACCCGCTATTTTCGAACTTCGGGATAAAATCAGCCGTGTTCGTGAACGGATTTAAATTCAACTTCACCATTCGGCCCTTCAATCCAGCAACTTAAATAGGGCATTTCCGAATCCGGTATTTCCATTACCTTGACCAATCCATCTGCGCCAATCGAGTGCAGACATTCTTCAAGCCAGGGTTTACGGGAATGAAATAAATTCAATTGTTTAAAGCGACACCCAAGTTGCTGCATACGTTCAGACGGATGAAAATCCACCAGCCATTGAATCGCCAGGGGCAAAAATCCCGCACCCGGTATTCGGCCATCCTCAGATATTGCGACCAGCCAGCGTAGGTCATCTCTTTGTGCTTCTGTTACCTTCCCTAATGGTACTGTACTGCAGGAACACAAATCAGCAAGATTATTGCTGTTCACTGCCCATGTGAGCAAACGGGGACCTCGCTGCAAATCAGCTCTGATTGCCGGGTCATCCAAACCAAACCAGCGCGGGTTATATGGCGGATTCATATCCGGGTCCAGCGCAATTACCTCCAGATAAACCCCGTCGTCTAAAGACATAACATGGTTGTGTGTTGCCATCATTTCATGCCGACCACCCGAAGGGATATCGACACCCAAGGCTTCACGAACGTATTCTACCCCGCTATCCAACGAGCTTGCTGCAATGATAATGTGATCAAGATTTGTCATGTACTGTTGGCAATTTCAACTGCGGTTTAAACTTCAACACTCTAACATCGGTTTTATGCAACCGCCAGTTTCTCTCAACGGTAACACCGAAACAATTTGGTTTTCTCTCTACCTCAGAAACCCGGTTCGAATTGCTCATTAGCTTTGGCAAATTACGACTGTTTGCAAAATTGCTTATATCCACTAAGCGCAATCAGATTTTCGATATCAACGAAATGTCTATCGTACATCGTAACAGTCCATTACCTGACAATAAAACTCAGAATTCGTTTTAAACAATTCATCAGTTTGACTTAGAATTACCATAAATCTTTTCCCGGGCTCAATTTCAGCGTCTAATTCTTTTCAGATCTCCAGCCGTTATTTGCGCGATGGATTGTATTTTCCAATCTTTCCAGGCATTTTACGCCAACAGTTCTGCTGACCGAAGAATTGGTTTAGCAATCCGCTAAGTACCTTATTGACAATGCAGACAGTCCCGATTGCAAATCTGAAATACTGGGACAAACATTTTCACGACCATTTGGAGTCGCGCTAATTGGACTAGGTGGATTGATTTGGCCAGGTGTTGCTGAATCACTGGCGAGTGCAGCAAAGTTGCATAATATTCCATTTTGTTTAAGTGGTTTTGCAACGGTCAAGATGGAAACTATTGCTGCAATAGCCGGTGAGCACGCATGGTATCAGCACTATATGTGCTCTGATGACAGCGTAAACAAACGTTTTATCAGTAGAGCGCTGGACTGTGGTTATAAAAAACTCATTATCACCGTCGATATCCCCACGGTAACCCGACAAAATCACAATATCAAAAACGGCTTGTCCGTTCCGCCTCAATTCAACATTCCAAATATCTGGAATATCGTCAAACGACCAAAATGGGCAATGGCATCACTTGCCAATGGCATCCCAAGATTCGAAAACTTTACTGACCTCATTCCAAAAAACAGCACTCTGAAACAAACCGGGTTTTATTTACAGCACTTAATAGAAGGTCATGTAGCACTGGATCGGTTACTGTCCGGGTTGCGAATGATTCGAGAGCACTGGCCACACCAATTTATCGTAAAAGGATTAATGTCCGACTCTGATACCCGACTTTGCGTTGAATGGGGTGTTGACGGAATCGTATTGTCTAACCATGGCGGCAGACAATTGGATGCCGCCGGCTCTCCGCTTCACCAAATCCAGGCTGTCAGAACTGCGGTTGGCACTTCCTTTCCACTTATTGTTGATGGCGGCGCGATGTCTGGACTGGATGTAATGCGTTATATCGCCAGTGGTGCTGATTTTGTACTCATGGGCCGCGCATCTATGTACGCAGTGGCCTCAATGGGAAGAAAAGGCGCTGATCATGTCATGCAAGTACTTTTCGAAGAATTCGAAAATACCATGGCTCAAGTAGGCTGTGCATCAGTACAACATCTGCCAGCGTTTCTGGATACGCCGAATATCGAGCAGGGAAAATGAAAGAACTGGTTATTTTTTAGGTTTGGTTAAGCCTATAACTTCATCATAAGCCCATTTATTATACGTATTTGGCGGCCGCAAACATTGTTCTTCGGCTTGATCTTTGGGAGCATAATCCCAAATTGCTTTTTTGCCTTTTCCCAGAGCGTTTGCGACAAACAGTCTCTGTTTTTGGTTTGTTAACACTTTGTCTCCAAGGGTATTAACATCCCATTTTTCTTTCGCCAACTTACGTAATGATTCAATCTCTTTCTTATAGGATTCTTCATCTGCCAAATTCTGCAGCTCAAGAGGATCAGTATTCAAATCAAATAGCTGTTCAGGGTCGATACCGCTGGCAGTGTATTTCATACCACCCTGCTTCACCATGACAATTGCCGCACATGCGCCTTCTGCAAGGTTCTCCGAATATACGGTATCATCCATATCAAGTTTGTTGTCCTGTATCCACGGAACCAGATTTTTCCCTTCGATTGCTTCGTCAATTGATTGATACTGGTCTTCACTATCAGCGAAACCCAGTATTGTCGGAAACAAATCAAGCAGTGAAACATTATGGTTAACTCGGCCAGGCGCAATATTTGGCACCTTGACTAACAGCGGCACTCGAATCGAATTTTCATAAAAGCACTTTTTGTACCATAACCCTCTTTCACCCAGCATATCGCCATGATCGCTGGTCATAATGACAACCGTATTTTCGGACAAGCCAGTTTCATTGAGAACATCCAGCAACCTCCCGACCTGATCATCCAGATAGCTAATCGAACCATAATAAGCATGTCTGGCAATTTGAATGGTTTGCGTATCGGGTTGTTTCTCGTACAACCCATACTGCGCTTTCAATCGTTTGCTATATGGATCCATGTCGTCTTCCGAAAGCGCCCCAACCCTAGGCTGGTCTATATCACCATGTTTATAACGGTCCCAGTGACGCTGCAAACACTGGTATGGATCATGTGGGTGACTCATGGAAACGGTCAACATAAATGGGCGTACATCACGTGCTCTGGCGATATCGTACAATTTTCGGGTTGCCCGGTGCACAACTTCTTCGTCATATTCCATTTGTGGGTTTCGCAAACACACCCCTGCCCCGCTGAATGTACTATCGTTGTTGGATTGCCCCATGGAAACTTCAGTCCAATCTCCAGTCCAGCCAAAGTCCGATGGATAAATATCCGTAGTTAAACGCTCTTCGTATCCATGTAGTTGGTCAGCTCCTACAAAGTGCATTTTTCCAGACAAACAGGTTTGATAACCCAACGCCCGAAGATGATGAATAAACGTGGGAGTAGACGATGCAAACTCTGCTCCATTGTCATAAGCACCGATTTCCGAAGCCAGTTTTCCTGATAGCATGGAAAATCGCGATGGCGCGCACAAGGGGAAATTGCTGTAAGCATGTTCAAACACCACACCTGATTGCGCCAACGCATCAAGGTTTGGTGAATCAACCACTGTATTTCCGTAGCAGCCAAGGTAGGCGGCGGCAAGTTGGTCCGCCTGGATAAACAAAAAGCTGGGTTTGGAATCAGTCAATATCTTGCCCTCTATATGGCGCTGAATAATTAGTTAGAAATTGCCGGTAATTTGACTCGAAATCAATCAAAATTCAATTCATTACGGCATGGATTTTTCTCGTTTTGCTCGCTATACCTTAGATTGTATAAAGGTGAAGCCTTACAACGTCAGTGGAAAATCGAATCTGATTTAATATCCATTGGTCGGTCTGAGGCAAACGACATTGTTTTACCATCAACTGGCGTATCAAAGTATCACGCCATAATTGTTCGCGGCGAACATGCTTTGACCGTTATTGATCAAAATAGCGCCAATGGCGTCTATGTGAATGATCAACGTATCGAAAAACACAAGCTTCAGTACTGAGATGAAATTCAAATTTTATCAAAACCGGAAGGTGTCAACCTCATATGGACAGTCATTTTAAAGATAACATCTATTTCACATAACCAGCGGCCGTGAGTGTCGGGAAGTTAACACGGTCGCAACGCATAGTCCCATCATTGCTGGACTCTACGGGGTTGATTGCCACTGTTGCTGGTGGCAATGATGCTCTCGGTCGTCCTCGAACAAAGCGTTCGGGGTTCTGCCGGTAACGTTCATCAAGCGCTCGCTGCTTTTGCTCGACCACGTCACGATATCGTCCTGTAAAGACCTGTTCCGGGGTAAACCCTGCCAGCCCACTGTGATGGTGTTTGAAGTTGTACCAGTGGAAATAACCTTCACACCAGAGCCGCGCGTGTGACATCGTGTCAAAGCGACCGGGATAATCCGCTTGGTATTTCTGCGTCTTAAACTGACTTTCACTGAACGCATTATCATTGCTCACTCGAGGGCGGCTATGGCTACAGGTAACATCCCATTCTCGCATCAAGTCCAAATACCCGTGAGCGATCATCGGTGAACCACGATCCTGGTGTAGGGTAAGTTGACCAGGCTCAATACCATAGCGGGTGGTGGCCTCGTCCATCAGCTGCTTGGCTAGCGCGCTATTTTCCTTGCGTGAAACCATCCAGGCCACGACAAAGCGGCTGAACAGGTCGAGCACCACATATAGTGATAAGTAGATGCCCCGTCGCACCAGCGGCAGTTTCGTAATATCCCATGTCCAGACATCGTGCGGGCCCGTGGCTAACAGCCGCGGTATGGCATGGTGCTGTGCAGGCCGCTGATTGCGCCGATCACCGGTCTCCTGCAGGCTGCGAAGTAGCCGGTGCAGGGTGCTCACCGAACACAGATATTGCTCCTGCTCAAGCAGGCGGTGATAGACCTCAGCTGGTGGCTGATCACAATAAGGTTCACTGTGCAGCGTATCGATTACCGTTGCGCGTTCCTCGGCACTCAGTGCTCTCGGTTGCACAGCGTACTGCCGAGAACGTTGCGGCTCTAGATCACTGTCAGCTCGTTTTCTGTGCGCATAAACACTGCTGCGATTGAGTCCCAGCGCACGGCACGCTTGCGACAATGACCGTCTTGCAGGGCGATGGGTAATCACGTTATTCACACATCCTTCCCACTGCGTAAACGATCGAGCATCGACAAGGCTTTTTTTTGCAAATCCAGACAGTCGTTGGCAATCTCCAACTTGCGGTTCAGGCGATTGTTTTCTTTCTCAAGCGGCTCGATGCGCCGTTCAGCCGGTGTCTTCGAGGGTGCCGGGCCGGGAGCACTCTTGCTCAGGCCAGCAACCCCGTTTTCGGCATACTCGCGGTGCCAGGCGGAGAGTTGATTGCTGTAGAGTTTCTCACGGCGTAACAGAGCACCCAGTTCACCGTGCTTACAGGCGTCAGCTTCGGCCATTATGCGTAGCTTATACTCCGGCTTGAACTGGCGACGCGTGCGTTTCTCCAGTGCGGGCTCTGGTGTGACTTGTGTATTGAGTGGATCTGAGTGTGCTTTTGGCATTGTGTGGTTCCTGCATCCATAGCCCTGAAATCTATGTTATCCCAAACAGGGAGTGTATGGGATCAGGTTGACACACAGGGTAACCTCCTTGCTGTCAAAGACTATTTTTTCACCAAACAAGTATTTTGATGCCTGTGAATTCAAGAAATTATCTTTTGTTTTATTGATGATATTGTTTGAATTGACAAAAACCAAAAAATTACGAGTGCCTTTTTCATAGAGATAAAGCATTAAACCCGCCATCACCAGGGTTTTACCGCTCCCAGTCGCCATGTTGTAAAGCAGATGAACAGGCTTGTTTGGTTTGCCGTCAAAATCTTTATTATGACAAAGAATATATCTTTGGAATGACTCTGTTTGATAGGGTCTTATTTCATATTTAAGATTATCTACAATGTAGTTTGGGACTTCTGTTCGAGCAATTTCTCGTTTGCCAAACTCTTGCGTCAATGTATTGTATAAAAATCCCATTATTTGATTTTTTTGGGGTCTAAATAGTTTTTAGCAGAAAGTTTTGTTACTACTTTCTTGCCCGTTTTCTCCTCTATTTCTTTGCGGGCATTACCTGCAATAGTGCCGCCTTGCTTGGCAATAGTTTCATTTTGGGAAAATGTTTTGGGGTTCTTTTCTTTGCTAATTTCAGTTGTAGTGGCTTCGGCAAGCACATTGAGTACTAATTCCAAATTACTTATAATTGTCGCGCAGATTTTCTTTCTTTAAGTCTTTGAGCTTTTTGTAATCTTTGACTGAAAAACCGCTCCATCCCTTGGTGATTTCATCCGTCAAAACAGCATATTCCAAACCTTTTTTCACGCCTCTTGTATCCCATTCGTCTGTCAATTCTTTGCGTACTTCTATGCTTTTTAAGCGTTGATTTATCCATTCTTTGGAATAGCCTTTTTTCAAATAGGTTTCCATTGCTCGGTCAATGCTTAATTCAGGGTTGTCTATTTCGTCAACCCGCTCTCTGGCTACTTTTGCTATCCATATCTTAAATGGCTCTGCTTTGGGTGATGGAATGGATTGAATTAAACGAAATAATTGCTCTGTTTCTGCCGCATCGGTAGCTCTCATCTTGCCGTCTGCGGCTTTCATTTTCAACTGTCCGATTTTTTCGGACAGTTCGCTACCCTCATCTTTTAGCTTCTTTTTTAGTAACTGCCCAGGTACCCTAAGGAATAATTCTCTTGGAATAATTCTCTTGCCTGAGGAATCCCGATGTGATTCATTAAGATTATGATTTTTCCAGACGCACCCAAAGGTTATGTTTCCGTTGAGGCTTATGAAGAGCTGAAGCAGAAGAATGCACAAACGATAGCCCTGCTTGTGGCTCGCATTGAAGACCTTGAGCGTCGCCTCAGCTTGAACAGCAGCAACAGTAGCAAGCCGCCTTCAAGCGACGGCCTAAAGAAGCCCAAGGCTGAACCCAGAACCAAAAGTCTGCGGAGAAAATCCGGTAAAAAGTCAGGCGGGCAGAAAGGCCACAAGGGAAGCACCCTGTGCCAAACGGCAGATCCCGATCATGTTGAAGATCACTTTCCTTCTGTCTGCGGGCAATGTGGCACACCGCTGTCGCCATCAATGGCAGAGGATTACGCCGCACGACAGGTGTTTGACCTGCCCGAGCCACAGCCTCTGGTGACAACGGAACACAGGGCACATGTCTGCCTTTGCGGCCACTGTGGGGAAACAACCAAGGCGGCGTTTCCTCTGGAAGTAAAGGCACCCGTGCAGTACGGGCCACGCATCGCCGGAGTGGCAACATATCTCCAATGCGCCCATTTCCTGCCGGAAGACAGACTGGCGCAAATAATGGCCGATTTGTTCAATGCCCCTTTGGTTCCTGCCACTGTGGCCGCCATGAACCGCAAAGCATCAGAGCGGCTCAAGGGGGTTGCTTCTCACCTGCAGGATGTGATCGCCCAACAGGTCCACGTCAAACATCTTGACGAGACGGGTTTCCGGATTACGGGGTGCCTGCAATGGCTTCACGTTGCCTGTACACCGCTTCTGGCTTTCTACCGGGTCAGCAGCAAACGCGGTAATCTGTTATCCAATCTCACGGGCTGTATCGTGCATGATCATTGGCAGCCCTACTTCACGCTGGATGGTGTTACCCATGCGTTGTGCAATGCACACCATTTACGGGAACTGCAAGCGTTGGTCGAAATCGAACAGGAAGATTGGGCTGGTCAGATGCAAAGGCTACTGCGGCGTGCGCACCATGTCACACAGGCCGCGCGGGATAAGGGCGTGGCGGTTTCAACGCCGCTTGTTGCGCTTATTAATCGGCGATACGACAGGATCATCACCGCTGCATTGGGTTTCCATGAGGAATTGCCTCCACTCGTGCCGCCAAAACCCGGAAGACGGGGGCGCAAGAAGCGACGGACAGGACATAATCTGGCTTTACGATTGCGCGATCACAAGGAAGGCACCCTGCGCTTTCTGACAGATCCCGACGTACCCTTCACAAACAACGAAGCTGAACGCGACCTGCGGATGATGAAGTTACGCCAGAAAATATCGGGAGGGTTCAGGTCTGAACAAGGGGCAGAGGATTTTGCCACCCTGCGCAGCGTCATCACAACGGCGAGAAAACAAGGATGGAACATCATCGAAACACTGATGATGCCTGCCGATCAGATTATCGCAACACTGAAATACGCTTAAAAACAACCTGGGCAGTTACCTTTTTTAAATCACCCCAATATTTTCTGGGTCTATCATTTGCCACTAATACACCCACTACATCAACAATAGAAAAATACCATTTTTCCTGCTCATCATCCCAATGCGCGCGTATTTGTTGTTGTTCAAATAATTTTAAGGCGGTTTTATTTTCCATTTTCAATTATAAAAATCTTTTGTTATCTGTTTTTCTGCCTCGCTCACCGCAAAATCCTTATCATTAATAGAAGATAAATTGACATAAAGTTGGTTTTTATCCAACTTGAATTCACATAATAAGTGCAACACTAGCGAATTGATTTATCCGAGTTGGTATGTTGGTCTTTATACTGCTGGATTACCGCTGATTTGTTATGTGATTGCTTCATCGCTTGGTATTCGTGGCAAGTACCGCTCGCATTGTGGACTTAAACAAATCAGCCCAAGTCAGCCAACTCATGTTGTTTGCCACGTCTTGTGTCGGCGGTGCTTCTATCCCTTCAAGCACATCTCTTAATGGTCGTAAACTATTGTTCCGCCCGAGTTTATAGTATTTAAACCACCATGCACTAAGCCATTTATCCTTGTAGCACAGCCTGTTCCTGTCAGTGCCGTTTCCTTGCTTTTTTTCCGATTCATTTTATCGACGGGCGCAATATCCAGAAACACAAAGAAAAACGCCTGCCCATCCGTGAGTGAATCAAGCCCCACCCTGAGCTTTTTAGCGATTTGATCGTGAGGCTTTTTAGGCGGATCTGCGGGGCTTAGCGAGCAGTAAAGTTTTCCCTCAATAAATATGAGTATTCCGGGTGCTTCAATACTGGCATCTATTTCAGTAACCTCTTTAGTGGATTTGCTAGTATAGTCTTTTCCGACAATTATCTTTATGTCCTCATTGGCGATACCGCGTTTACGAAACGATAAAGGACTAACGTCTTGGAACGGTCGGAACGAATCCTCCAATATCTCATCCAGCACCGCTACTTTATCTATATGTGGGTAATTTTCCAGCAGGTCAAAACACGACCAAGTGAGTGCGTCTTCGCTATTCGAGCTGAACCCATGTTCCAGCTTATGTTGCCCGATTTTTGGATGGGTTTTTTTTGAGGAATTTCTCTAGTGCTTTTTCTCGCCCCGGAAGAATCACATGATTGCGCTGGTATGTTGAGTATCTTGGGTATTTTGGTTTTTCGTCTGTCATAGAAGTTCCGCAATCACATTAAAATCAAGCAACGGACATTGTCATAAAAACCATATAACATGCTCAACATTCAGGGTATTCAACCCATAAGAGACCTTTGAATAATTGTCGGAAGTGCGGCTTCAGCCGCGCAAAACCGTTGTAGATGGCGAGACTTATGTGCGGGATGCGGGCAGATAACTGCTCCTGCGCCACCTTCACTTTCGCCATCGAGACTATGCAAGAAACCCTTGCTATGTTGCGTTACATGTGGAAAACCCTACCCTCTAAAGCCCCCCTGATAAAGGCAATGGGGGAGGAACGACGAATGTTGAGTTTTTACACAGTCTCCATCCATGGCGGTCGTATGCCGATTTTTTTGAATAACGAAAAGGTTCGAGTGGCTCGCTACCCAGCTAGACCAACCCGAGAACATCGCATTGACCAAAACCCTAACTTCTGAAAAGTAGCGGGGTGTTTCATATGGCGGACACCGCTGATGAATAGAGTACGGTAGGTTTTACGTCACCAGGTAACTTCGGTGCTATGCAGCCATATCCCATTTCCAGACAATCCTCCTCCGCCTCCAGCTCAATGAATTGGATTGTCATCGAAAGCGTGCGTGCGATATTTGAAAGAGTTGGCTTTAATTTCCGCCAATTTTGATCACCTTTATTAAATGCTTTCCAGTAATCGGATCGTCCCAGAATGATGATTTCCGGAGGTACGCGCTTCAGTGACGGATAACCGCTACTTTGTAATTCCTTGCTGATATCCTCCATATTCGCCTTAATCATGGCCGCATAAACCAGGGCTTCAAGCGTCGCCCCAAGCGGCGTACCACCTTTTACTTTCAACTCGATAATCGCGAGCCGCTCGTCGTCAATCAGCCCAAGAATATCGACTTTTCCAACCCCTTTATCTGGCCCCACAGACTTTAGTGGCACTTGGTGGTCCAGAAACTCTATTTTATTTCCATTTTGCAGGAATAATGCTTCCAGCTTGAACTTATACCAGAGGGCAATCGCCAAATGTTCCTCGACTCGATTGCTTCCCTTTTCCTAATTACCATCTAACCCAAGCCTATCTTCAGCAAGTTTTCCGGCATCGGTGGCGTTCTGAGTGCCGCGCAAGCAAGCCTGGGAATGAGGTCGTTCAAATCAAAACGACGATTGAAACGATACTGAAATTCCGACAAGTATCGCTGAGCATATTTAGGTCGAATAGCATGATAGGTACTGCGTAATGAACTCTTTAAGTTACCCAGAATCGTATTGACCCAATAGAACTCAGGTTTTTCGACAGACCCTCTCCCGCCGCCGCACACCATCTTGTCATGTAAGCAACCGGCCTCGACAACGGCATTAAAGCACGCCAAACCATCGGAGATAACAGTACTGCCCTCGGTCAGATGTTGCTGACTCCATGACTTAATCGCTTCTGTGCGGAAACCCTTTACGACCGACAACTTAACCCGAACAGGGCAATGATCGGCCGTGGTCTCCACCGCCGCTACAAAAGGCGTCTTACCGGCAGCACCGCGTCCCGGCTTGCACCCGGTACGCTCGCCGCCCAGGTAGGCATCATCCAATTCAATCAACCCGGATAGTTTGTTATTGTGATCCCGCTCCATCATCACCTGCATAAGCTTGTGCTTCATCCGCCATGCGGCATTGTAGGAAATACCCAGGTGACGATGCAGTTTCATGGCCGAGATGCCTTTCTTGTCCTGTGTGATCAGATAGATACCCTGGAACCATAGCGTGAGCGGTAGTTTGGTGGATTCAAAGATCGTTCCAGCCGTCAGTGAAGTCTGGCGATTGCAGCGATTGCACTGCTGAAGTTTACGGATGGTCAACTGGCAGCACTTGTCGTGACCACAGGCCGGACACTGGAACCCTTTGGGCCACCGCCAAGCATAAAGCGCATCGAAGCATTGGTCTTCGGTACCGTACTGTTTGATAAAATCGTTCAAGCTAACCCCTTTCTGGAATTGCACCTTATTGCGCGCCATGACATACCCCTTATGAATTAAATAGATAGACTGTGATTATATACGGGGTAGAGCGACTTATCTATAGTGGTAATTAGGTCCCTTTTTGAAAGCGTGTTCAGGTTTGTGGAGTAAATATTTGAGACCTTTTACATGTCGCTTGGGGGACATTGATTCGACTTTCTGCAATTGTTTAGCCAGACAATCTATATCCAATTTAACGCCATAGTCGACGAACTCCGACTTATTGTTGGCAGGCTTTTGCCTAATCTGATCGATAAGATCACTTAATTCCGTCATACGTCTCTCCACATTGCTTGAATTCACATAATAAGTGCAACACTCCTAAGTCAGTCAAAGGGTACACTCGTACTCTTTTAACTGACGCGAAAAAAGGAGTAAAACATGACGAGATATACCCATTTGACTGAACACGAAAGAGACCACATTTGCCTCATGAATCAGCAAAACTGTACACTGACAGGAATCGCTAAAACCATGGGCAGAAGTTAAGTCAACCATCAGCCGTGAAATTAAACGCAATACCGGGGGCAACGGCTATCGCTACAAACAAGCCCACCGCTTTGCCCAAACGAGGCATCAGCAAAAGCCCAAGCACATCAGGCTCAATGACGAGTTAAAGCTTCATATTCAACAAAAGCTTGCACTGTATTGGAGTCCTGAACAAATTAGCGGTCGGCAAGAAAATGGGGGGAAACATCAGTATTAGCACCGAATCCATCTATCGTCTCATTTTGAAAGACAAAGTAGCGGATGGGTCGTTATATCGATACTTGCGCCATCAGGGCAAGAAATATCGCAAGCGTTATGGCAAGAACGATTACCGCGGACGCATCCCCAATCGGGTTGATATTGCTGATAGACCCAGTATAGTGGACAATCGTTCGCGTATAGGCGTAGTGATAGAGGGGGGAAGCTGATTGTGTTATCCGTAAGGGTCGTCAAGGGGTGTTTGCCACCCAAAGATTTTGTTCAGTCAACAGATCGTCTGATTCAATCCAGGTAATGGGATAGTGCGGGTGAAATAGTGAATCTTTTATTTTCGGTAATTCATCAATAGCCGCAACCGTCGACCAGGAATTCATATCTTCCATACTCGATATTCGCAAAGGACTACTGATATTTTCAGCATGATGGCCTTCGATACTTTCCATGACTCCGTAAAATTTGCTGAGTGAACTCGATGCGTACCTATCGTACAGGTGATCGGTTGCAGAGAATGTATCGTCAAAGGTTAACAGTCCTGTGTCAGATACAGAGGCAGACCGTCAGATCATACCGCTGGTTTCGTAACTGCCACATTAACTGTCACCCCCAATCCCCAGATAGAAATCTCTTAAACGCAGGAAGCCTTGGCTGTATAATGGTTTGCTCTTAAACCCACCATCACCCAATGGGTGCACAGCTCAAGGCTGATGACTATTCTACCCTACAAACTCGATACAACGAACGATTTACTCACCTCTCGTGCCGGTTTATTGGCGATTGCTCAACTAATGGACTCCCTGAACCTGTCTGAGCGAATCGACAAGCACTTCCCCCAGCCTAAAAGCAATCGTGGGTATAAGCCCTCGGAGTTCATCAAGACCCTCATCCTGATGCAGCATGAAGGCAGTTTTCACCTGGATGAGGTTCGCAACCTTCAGGATGATGAAGCACTGCGCACCGTGCTGGATCTCAAGAAACTTCCCCAGGCGACCACGATTGGAGATTGGCTCAGGCGAATGGGAAGCCAGCCGCAAATCCAGGCTGCCTGGGTAAAGGTGAATAAAGCCTTATTGAAGGTAGCCTTGCATCGCTGTAAGGAAGTCACACTGGACATTGATGCCACTGAAATTGTTGCCCATAAAGCGGGTGCACGGTGGACTTACAACAAGAACAAGGGTTTTATGCCGATGGTCGGGCATATTGCGGAAACCGGGCAGATCGTGGCCGTGGATTTCCGTCACGGCAATGTGCCGCCAGCGAAAGATAATAAGCCGTTTATCCAGCAATGCCAGCAGTCGCTCCCGGAAGACTGTACCGTGAAGGCGCTGCGTATTGACGCCGCCGGCTACCAAACAAAAGTCATTGAGTATTGTGATAAGCAGGGTATCGAGTATGCCATTCGCGCCAAGACCAGCGCCGCACTGCGCGCGCAGATAGCAGCGGCAAGCGCTTCGGACTGGCAGCCTTTGCTGGATAAAAAAGACAAAGCGGTCAATGGTCAGGATACCTACCGCACCAGTTTCTGCATCGGTGAGTATGAAAAACCCTTCACCCTTATCATTCAGAGAACAGCCGTTACCGGCCAGGCGAGTCTGGATTTAGATTCATCAGATAACTCAGAAAACAGTTCAGAGGAAATAAACTCAGGTGCTTATATTTATCGTGCGATTGCCACTAATCGGGATAGCCTTAGCGATAGCGAGATTGTCCACTGGTACAACCAGCGTGGCGAGGACAGCGAGAACCGAATCAAGGAACTGAAACGAGATTTTGGTGGCGACACCCTGCCGTGTTCAGATTTTGCTGCCAATGTGCTGTACTTTTTAATCTCCGCACTCTCCTACAATCTATGTGCCCTCATGCGTCAGTTGCTGCCGGGGGAGTTGTCCCAGCATCGTGCGATAACACTGCGCTGGCGGCTGTACGCCATCGCGGCAAAAGTGGTTAGAACGGGACGTCAACTCTTGGTAAAAATGCGGGAAAACCACCGACTACTACTGGAACGAGTGCTGCTGGCACTGAAGGAGTTTGAAGCGCCGCCCATTTAACCCGACATAGAACAAGAATAACGGCTTCTGCAGGACAGGTGCGTCAAAAATAGCCGATTTAGCACTGATAATGCACCGAACAGCGGTTTTTGAGTAAACCTCTCGGCACTAGCCACCATAATTTGCTGTAATGGCCAGCCACAAGGCTTGAAAGAGGGATTCACCGAGCCCTGAAGCGCTGATGCTACTCTATCTGGGGATTTGGGGTCACAACATCTTGTTTTAATGATCATTTTTCGGGACAATAGCGCCCTCAAAAATCCATACTTCTGACCCTTTTCCCAGGTATTTTATCCATGTCCGATAGCAACCAAAAACTAAACAGTGTCCACAATTCAACCGGATTTATTGCAGCGCTGGACCAAAGTGGTGGAAGCACCCCAAAAGCACTCAGCATGTACGGCGTAAATGAGTCAGAATACAGCAGCGAAGATGAGATGTACCAGCGGGTCCATGACATGCGCACGCGTATTATGACCAATGAACACTTTACCCGCGATAAAATTCTCGCGGCAATATTGTTTGAGAATACAATGGATCGGGACGTTAATGGTAAACGCACTGCACGTTATCTTTGGGAGGAAAAACAGATCCTGCCCATTCTTAAGGTCGACAAAGGTTTGGCGGATGAAGAAAATGGCGTTCAGGTAATGAAACCAATGCCCGATCTGGATGCCCTTCTCGAGCGCGCGGTAGATAATGGAATTTTCGGAACGAAAATGCGGTCTGTGATTAAATCAAATTCAGCATCAGGCATTGAAGCAGTTGTGCAGCAGCAGTTTGATGTTGGTAAACAAATTATTGCCAAGGGTCTGATTCCGATCATTGAACCTGAAGTAGATATTCACGCGTCTGACAAGGCTGAATGTGAAGCAACCTTGCGTTCTGAACTTATGAAACAACTGGATAATCTCGAACCAGATCAGAATGTAATTTTCAAGCTTAGCCTTCCAGAGGAAGCGAATTTTTATCGTTCCTGTATTGACCACGCCAACGTCGTAAAAGTCGTTGCACTTTCTGGCGGGTACAGTCGAGAACAGGCAAATCGTCGACTTGGCGAAAACAACGGCATGATCGCGAGCTTTTCTCGGGCGCTATCCGAAGGGTTATCTGCGCAACAATCGGATGACGAATTCAGTAATATGTTAGGTCGTTCAATTGACGCGATCGTCGCCGCATCTCGCACCTGATATCATCAGGTCAAATTCGATTATGCTTACGGAAGCCCGCTGTGAAGCCGGTATTCGGCGTCGATATTGACGCGGTATCAGGGCTTGCCAAAGCTGTTGTAACCCAGCCAAAAGCTTTTTATAAGCAACTGGAAAAGCACGGCGGATATATCGATCCACTTAAAGTTTATCGCCGATGTGTGGTGGTTTTTGCCGATGTATTTCGCCTCGACAGTTACGCACAAATTATCAGCCAAACCGGTGTGATTGTACCTGGCACAATCGCAATTTTGTTTATCACCCTGAATCTTTCCGGCGAACGAACCCAACGACAAAATGACGCAAAACTTAAGGAGAATTCAATCAGTTGATGAATGAAATTCAGCTTCAAACCTCAGAACAATCCGATAGCCAGTCTATTTCCAGGAACAATATCACCGAATCCTGCATTAGCGCAGGCACTGCTTAAAAGCAGAAACCAGGTTCGCCATCATTTCAAACCATAAGTCAGGTCCTGGCGCTATCTCCGACCCTAATGGATCCAGAACTGCAATTCGGATGTTCAGCCCCTCAACCAGCGCTTCCAGTTTACGGCTATCAAATTGTGGCTCGCTAAAAACACAACGGACACCCTTTTTCCGGATTTCACTGCGTAGTTCAGAAACCCGTCTTGCACCAGGGAGATTTTCTGGTCCGATCAGAACCGATCCAACCAGCTGCAAGCCGTAGGCCTGCTCGAAATATTGAAAGGCATCGTGAAATACCAGAAATGGCGAGTTTTTGACCGATTCCAGTTCTCGCTTAAACACATGATCAAGCTGATTGATTGCTGCTTTCGCCCGATCTGTATTTTTCTCGTAAGTTAATGCATTGCTGGGATCCATCTGCTGCAGGCGTGCGGCCACAACATCAAGTATATCGATGGAAACAGCGGGGCTTAGCCAAACGTGCGGGTCAAACTGGAAATCTGAATGATCATCATTTGAACGGTCATGGTCAAGCCGCTCTCTGGGCCCCAGTTTACTTTGCTCTGGAAGTACATTCAACAACGAAATGTATTCAATACCGGACTCCTCTGTCAGGTATTTTGCCACCGATTGCTCGAAAGTTTTTCCAGTCATCACCACTAAGTCCGAAATGGAAAGCAACCTCACCATTGATGGTTTAATCGACTGAATATGCGGGGACTGTTGTCCAGAATATATTAATTCGGGTTCACCTATTCCTTGCATAACGATGCTCACAAGGGAATGAAGAGGGGGAATCGTAACGATGACATTCGGCGAGGCCAGAGAGTGGCTTGCATAAGTCAAACAAAACAACAGGCATGAATATCGGCAGCACCGCGACAATCGCAGAAAACGATTACGCCCAGCAACAGAAATTTGAGTTTTAAAATAATGAAGCAAATGGATGGGTTGCATACTGCAATCTTGATTGAAAAACGTTATTATATAACATATCACTGCTCACAAGTTTTTGTACTTGGTTTTTAGAATTGAAAAAATCTGCTCATCAGGCCTTTCAAAGCATAGAACACGACCATCATGCCTGTATTAATTCGGCGCTGAATGTCGCCGACCTGATATGCGTGAAAAATGATGCGCGCTTCACCCCCATACGCAAACGCATCCTTGAATTAATCTGGCAAAGTCATAAGCCGATCCTGGCTTATGACATCCTGAAAATTTTACGCCGAGAAAAAGAAAATACCGAACCTCCAACCGTCTATCGTGGGCTGGATTTTTTATTGGAACAAAAACTGATTCATAAAATTGAATCTCGAAATGCCTATGTCGGCTGCAGTTTCGCGAACCGCCCGCATATTGGGCAGTTTTTAATTTGTACCGGATGCGATCAATTTATCGAACTCGACAGCGCCAGCATTAACCGAACAATTTTAAATGAAGCCTCAAAATCGAATTTTAAAATCGATCACCAAACTGTTGAAATTTCAGGATATTGCCCAGAATGCCAGTAACCAGCGAACCGACATCGGAATCTTTGCTAAAACTGGTCTCCCTGTCTGTATCAAGACGAGGCGAACATATCCTTGACAACATTGATCTGCAGGTTAGCCGTGGTGAAATAGTCACGCTTGTGGGACCCAATGGTGCCGGCAAGAGCACCCTTGTAGAAACCGCACTTGGTTTGAGCCAACCTACTTCAGGACGGGTCATTCGATCCAGAAATCTACGTATAGGCTACGTACCTCAATCAATTGATATTGATGAAACGCTGCCGATATCGGTACGGCGATTCCTTTCCATCGCCGCTAATACGCAATCCCAGGCAGTTCAGAATCCTGTCGAACAGATTTTGATGCGGGTGAATGCCACGGAACTCGTAGATCGACAGCTGAATCTGATATCGGGAGGCGAAATGCGACGGGTCATTCTCGCGCGTGCTCTACTGACCCAGCCTGATTTACTGATACTCGACGAGCCAACATCCGGCGTGGACCTATCCGGCCAATCAAATCTCTATCAACTGATACAGGACATACGCGACCAATACCAATGCGGTGTTTTACTGGTATCGCATAATTTACACGTGGTCATGGCCGCTTCAGACCGTGTCGTCTGTTTAAATCGGCATCTGTGTTGTTCTGGAACACCCGAGGATGTGCAGCAGCACCCTGAATTTGTATCGTTGTTTGGTCAACAAGGCGCAAATGCCCTTGGAATCTATCGCCACGAACACGACCATGAACACGATCTGCACGGCAATGTTCACCCATCACACTGTAACCATTAATTCAGCATGGACGAACTGGTATTCAAAGGTCTGTTAGGCGGCATTGGGATTGCGCTGGTTTGCGGCCCGTTTGGCTGTTTGATGGTGTGGCAAAAAATGAGTTACTTCGGTGCCGCATTAGCGCATTCAGCATTGCTTGGGGTCGCGCTCGGTTTATTTTTTGAACTCAATTTACAGGCATCCATCGGCGGAATTTGCGTATTGGTTTCTATGATATTGATGCTCATGGAACGCTATGCGAATACGCACTCTGATACCGCTTTGGGCATCATTGCCCATTCCACACTAGCTGGCGGAATTATCCTTTTGAGCGTTATGCCATCTCTTCGAATAAATTTGATGAGCTATTTGTTTGGCGATATCTTATCGATTCGGTGGCGTGATCTTTACTGGATTTTAATCGGCGGAGGGTTAACATTGCTGGTGTTGACAAAAATCTGGCGGCCGCTACTATCCCTCATTATAAATCGCAACCTTGCGCTGGTTGATGGCGTCAGGGAGCAACAGATACGATTGATATTTTTGGTGCTTCTCAGTCTGGTCGTTGCCATAGCCATGCAAATTGTTGGAATACTGCTAGTGGTGTCTCTATTAATCATTCCCGCCTCCATCGCAAGTCGGCTCGCAAAGTCGCCGGAACAAATGGCATTGATCTCCTCCATTGTCGGCGCTTTGTGCGTTGCCCTCGGGATGCTTGCTTCTCTACTCTGGGACACCCCAACGGGGCCAACCATTGTGATTATTTCAAGTTTGGGTTATTTGCTTTCACTCAGCAGAAAAACCCACCAGATCAGCGCATAAATGTGGAAAATAAAACGAATCGTGATAGCCTGTGGATAACTTTGTGAATAACTTTGTGAAATAATACTCGAGACCGGCTCGATATTAATCATTGTTTTTCCTGATTTCAAACCAATTCAATATTTCCTATAATTTTCAACATGTTACGTTACACTCAAAAACACAATATTAGAAAGCAAGATTAACAAACAGTAAAATGAGAAATGGATAAATTGTGAATAAACTTCAAATATATAATCAATAAAACAGACACTTAGCTACGCTAATCAACCTAAAATGCAACAAAACAGCGACAACTTGAAAGACGTAATATACTGTTCGCTTTGGCGTAGACTGGGTGCCATTGTGTACGATGGGATTTTATTGGTTTGCGTTATTTTCATTGCCTGGCAACCCGTACCCTTGTTGCCCGAAACGCTTCCAGAGATTTTTTCACGCGCGATCAGGCTAGGCTATCTTGTTTTGATCTGTTTTTTGTTCTTTGGCTGGTTTTGGTGTCATGGCGGCCAAACCCTGGGAATGCGCGCGTGGAAAATCAAACTGGTTAATTCCACTAGCCTGGGAGCCGTGACCTGGCGGCGTGCATGGCGGCGTTTCTTAATGGCATTGCTATCCTGGTTCACGCTCGGATGTGGTTTTCTGTTTTCTATTTTTCATCCAAAAAACCAAACCTGGCACGATAGTTTTTCTGGTACCAGTATTGTTTTAACAAACCAATCGTCTCGATTTTAAAATCAACAGTCGATCTGCTTTTAACCAGATCCATAGCGAACCGATCGTCGGACATTGTACACTGCAAGCCCAATGATACTGGCAGCAGCAAACGCCAATGCCGGAATAGTTACCAGGTTCAGATTTACCCACCCCAGATCATGATGCAAATAGCCCGATATGAAGGCCGTGGTTGCCACCGCAGAAAAAACCAGCAAGTCATTAAAACCCTGAACAAATCCCTTTTCCTCCGGTTTATAAACACAGATCAATAGCGTTGTACCGCCAATATACAAAAAATTCCAGCCTACTCCCAACGCAACAAGGCCAAGCATAAAGTGACTGAATTCCTGCCCCACCGTACTGAAATAAACGCATAGTAATAACATTACTACCCCGCATGCCATAATTTTCAGCACGCCGAAACGATCGATCAGATGTCCGGTAAAAAATGAAGGTGCAAACATGCCAACGATATGCCACTGAATAATACTGGCCGTTCTATCAAACCCCATTCCATGATGGTCCATTGCCAGGGGAGTAGAAACCATGAGCAGATTCATGGTTCCATAAGCAATCATTGCACACAACACAGCGGTAAAAAATCCGGGCACCAGAAATATGGCAAACAAACTGCGTTTACTGGACTGTTCGTTGTTTGGTTCCGATTCCGGGAATTGAATAAAAGCCAAACAGACCATAATACCCAGGCTAAGCAACGCGATACTGGAGAAAGACAGCGTAAACAGCGGCAAATCCCAAAAATCACGCGTATATCGTGCGATGGCCGGTCCCGAGAACGCCGCTACCAACCCACCCGCCAACACCCAGGAAATTGCCCTGCTTCTATAATCATCATCCACTAATTCCGCGGCCGCAAAGCGGTAAAACTGGGCACTTGCCATAGCCAATCCCTGAAATCCTGCGCCAATACAAAACAGCAGAAAATGACTGCTATAAATAGCAAAACCACATACACTGCCACCAATCACGCCGCTAGCTGCACCCAGCAAAAACCCAGCTTTTCTTCCAAATCTCTGCATCAACAATGAAGCTGGAACTAACGCAACCATAACAGATAAATAACAAATGCCCAGCGGCAATGTAGCCAAACTATCATCAGGCGCTATAGACAGTCCAACCAGCGCAGAACTTGCCATGGTTAATGCTGTGGCTGACAACATCAACGCCTGACAAATGGAAAGAATAAAAATATTTCGCAGCATATCTTAAGAAGAAAACTATCCTGGGCAGAGCAGACTCAGCGTTTTTGGGAGACTTCCGAGAGTACCACTATCGAACGGCACGAAACAGAAAGATTTCAAAATGGAATTTAAATCCGTTAACACACATTGTTTTGTTGATTTACATTCTTATAAAGGTTAAAAAGACAGTTTTTTTGATGCCATGGAAATAACAGAATACGCAACAAAACTCATCCAGATCATCTTCGTTGATCTCATTCTCGCAGGTGATAACGCAATCGTTATCGGCCTGGTTGCTGCAAAATTCAGCAAAGATTTTCGAACAAAGGTAATACTCTACGGAGTCGGTATCGCGGTTGTTTTACGCATCATTTTTGCACTCGCCACCGTTCAGTTACTGGCGATAAAAGGCTTACTCATGGTAGGCGGGTTACTGTTGTTCTGGGTTTGCTGGAAATTATGGGGGGAATTACGCTCACCGCCGCCGCACGACATGGCAGCAGCGGATTCCGAAACCGCCACAGAAAAGCCTCCCTTGTTTTCAGCGATTTGGCAAATTGTTCTCGCCGATGTTTCCATGTCGCTGGACAATGTTCTGGCGGTTGCCGGAATCGCAGACGGGCACAATGTATTGCTTATAATAGGCTTAACATTGTCTGTGGTATTTATGACCGTAGCAGCTTCATTGATTGCTGACACGCTTCAAAAACACCGCTGGATTGGCTATGTTGGATTGGCAGTAATTTTGTATGTGGCCGCAGAAATGGTCTATAAAGGCTATTTACAGGTGTTCGTATAATCAAAACCAACTGATTGAGACAGTCCGAAAAATTCTATGGTGATACACAGATCATGCCTCGCTTAGCAGAAAAAAGTATGATTCGCGCAGCGTTTTTATCTATTTACAGTTGCCACAGGTCACCTGCGCAGACGGTTTCAGGCAACCCGTTATTGCGGGTATTTCCAATCTGCTCAATTATGATATTCCTAAAAAAATACATACCATACCGGTACTTTAGTTGCATAGTCTGGGCGCTGGCCGCGGCCATAATTGTCGTTTTTTCCGGCCCGGCAACGGCACAATCCGAAACATACAAACTGGCTTATTCTGCGTACCAAACACAAAACTTTTCAAAAGCAGATGCGCTTTGGCGCAGGCTAGCCAATGAAGGCGATATTAATGCGCAGTACGCACTCGACGTTATGGAGCTGCGGCGAGAGGCGCCGAATGCGACTCCGAAAAAAGCGTTTAACTGGTTCAATAAAGTAGCGGTTAAAGGGCATTCAACCGCCATGTTTAATGTGGGAGTAGCGTATTGGGAAGGCTCTGGTGTACAAAAAGATCGAGAAAAAGCGCTTGAGTGGTGGCAACAATCTGCAGAAGCCAGAGACAGCGGTGCGCAATTTAACCTGGGGTTGGCCTATTATATTGGTGAAGAAAAAGATACCAGCCTGGCCGTTGCTGCGAAATGGATTGGTATGGCTGCAGAACAAAATCACCCCGAGGCAAGAAAGATATACGAAATACTAATCAAGGAAAACCCTGAACTTGCCGAAGCTGTTGAAACCTACTCCTACTGGAAAACGACATTAGATTCAGCGATAATAATTGAGCCTGGAATCGCTGGGAAAATTTTTTACACCTTACCGGAATCTAGCCCCGTCGAAATTATTCAATCCGACAACAACTGGACAAAAATAACGTTGCCGGAAGGATTGAAAACCTGGGTATTTGAGAAGTTTTTATCGGTATCGGGATCAAACGGGACAATCACCAGAAGCGGTGTACGTGTACGCCAAAACCCAGCACTGATAATGCGGTATCACCCCCAATTGCTGCCTACAAAAATGGCGAGGTGGTCACTGTCATTCAAAAGGCAGGGGAATGGTATCAAATTCGCGCTCCGCACTATATCGGAGGGTGGATTGCAGAATCCAGTTTAATGGAATATCAGGATACAGAAGAAAGCAGGCGCGAAATGTCGAAAGTATCAGTCTCAAAAGGCTTGTAACTCAAAATTATTTTCAGCAAAACTGATATCAATTGAAACGATGCGCCTAATTTTAATATCGATATTCACCCATTTAGCACTCTCGGCAAATATTGGTTTAGCAGACGATATTCAACAAATAGAAGATTTAATCTCCAATTCATCATACTCCGAGGCAATCGCTGTATCCAGTACAGCTTTAAAATCCGACCCGGACAACGCTGCCATACTATTTCTTAAAGCGATTGCGCTGCAAAAGTCCGGCAATACTGACGAAGCTTATTATATATACCAATACCTTACGGAGAATCACCCAAACTTACCGGGGCCCTTCAATAATCTTGCCATCATTTACGCAGAACAGGAAAATTATAATGCTGCAATTAAAACCCTGGAAGGCGCATTTCGTACAAGCCCGCAATATGCTACAGCGTATGAAAATTTAAAAGATATCTATGACAAGTTGGCGAGCGATGCCTACAAAATTGCACTTGATTCCAAGTCACCCGAGGTGAAACTAAACCTGCTAACGATAGATCATCTTCCTGAAAACCTTTTGCGCTCAGATTGCCCGCAATCTCGTATCAAATTCGAGTTCAGATAACGCCAGTGATGAACAAATTTTACTGGCTGCCAATACCGCTTCGGCATCACAAGAGAATTGGGTTGGGGTATCCGAATCAGACGCTAGGCCTGACAACTTTACTAATTTGGCATAAAGCATCACTTGAACTTCATTACTGCTAAATTAATCCAGTTGTTTCTGCTTTGCAGTGTATTTGTCACATTGGGGGCAACTGCGGATACATCCTATGAAGAAGAAGTAATAACCGCACTGGAAAAAATACAACACGCAGACATTGATTCATCCATACTCGCTTTAAACAATATCATCAATCAGTATGCCAACAGTAAAATTGGACATCTGGTGTTGGCTGACATATTTGCCACAAGAGCCGGATCAAAAAGCCCGCCACCAAAAAACGAACCCGAAAACCTGCAATTAAACGGTTTAAGGGATGAACTTCGATATCGCTGGCAAAACAGCACACAAATTAGCCCGGCATATTCAGGTAAAATACCTTCCAATTTGGTTTTTCCATCAGCTGACCAAAAGTATCTCATTGCTGTTGATGCGAGCACTGCTCGATTGTATGTTTATGAAAACAAAGGCGGTGACCTGCATCTCGCAGATGATTTCTATATGACAGTGGGAAAATCAGGAATGGGGAAAAATCTGGAAGGTGATTTACGCACCCCCATAGGAGTTTATCATGTGACCGCTTATCTTCCTGGCAATGCGCTTCCGGACCGCTACGGTTCTGGCGCGTTTCCAATTAACTACCCTAACCGGTTTGATAAACTAAAAAACAGAACCGGTTACGGTATATGGATTCACGGAACAGAAACAGATAACTACAACCGGGTTCCTCTGGCCAGTGACGGTTGCGTCTCACTCAGTAATGACGAGTTCCTGGAAATTTCCCGATATATCAATACTGATGGTTCCACCCCAGTGATCATTGCTGAAGATTTTCAATGGATTAGTCCAGAACAACAAAAACAATCCAGAGAGTATTTTTTAAGTTTGATTAAAACCTGGAAAAATGATTGGGCCAGTCGTAACCATGCGAAATACATTCGGCATTACTCGAATTCAGATTTTTCAAGTGGAAAACTTGACTTTGAAAGTTGGTCCGATCACAAGCGCAAGGTAAATGCAGGAAAAAAATACATCACCATAAACATCGAAAACCTGAGAATGTTTACCTATCCCGGCGAACAAAATATGCTGATGATGACATTTCAGCAGAAATATAACAGCGATAATTATCAGAATACGTCAGCAAAAACCCTTTTTTGGAAACAGAACGACAATAATCAATGGAAAATTATTTACGAGGGTTAAGCTGAATTTTCAAAGCCCTTTCAGCCTGCCGTGATATCGTCCGCCTAGTGGCTCCGTTTCTGTGCGCCGGCTTTTAACCGTTCATTCAATGGCGCTGTACTCGCTTCTCGATATTCAAATTCACAAGCCTTTTTTCTCATCTGCTAGCCTGAGGAGCGAGCCTGAAGCATCGCTACTGCAGGTAATGTTTTACCCTCTAAAAACTCCAGAAAAGCACCGCCGCCTGTGGAAATATAGGAAATCGATTCAGTCAAATCAAAGCGGTCGATTGCCGCCAATGTGTCTCCTCCACCCGCAATAGAGAACGCACCGGAATCCCGAATAGCTTCTCCCAGACCTTGTGTTCCAGCAGAAAATTGCGGAAATTCAAACACCCCTACTGGCCCGTTCCAGATTATCGTACCGGCGTTAAGCATGAACTCCGAATATCTTTTAACTGTTTTCGGCCCTATATCCAGAATCAAATCATCATCATCCACTTCGGAAACTAACTTGATTCGTGATTCGGTTGCAGAATCAAAGCTTTTGCCAACGACCACATCCACCGGTACTGGTATTTCTCCGCGCTGTTTTCTTGCTTGTTCAATTAATCTGGAAGCCTGCCCAACCAAATCCGGTTCATACAGGGATTTACCAACAGCAAAGCCAGCCGCAGCAATAAAAGTATTGGCTATTCCCCCGCCAGGAACCAATTGATCGACTACGCCAGACAGCGATTCCAACACTGTCAGTTTGGTCGATACTTTTGCCCCGCCTACGATGGCAACTACGGGCTTCTCGGGCGTATCCAGCGCCGTATCCAATGCCTTTAGTTCTGCAGAAAGCAAAGGACCGGAACAGGCAACGTTTACAAAATGACCCACGCCTTCAGTTGAAGCCTGAGCCCGATGAGCGCTACCGAAGGCATCCATCACAAATACGTCACATAATTCGGCATAAGCTTTGCTTAACTCCAGATTGTTTTTCCTCTCGCCCGGATTGAATCTGACATTTTCCAATAAAACCACTTCCCGTGAATTAACCTCGGGGGACTGAGACAAATAATTTTTGATCAACCTTACCGGCCGGCCCAGTGCCGTTGATAGATATTCAGCTACCGGCGCAAGCGAATACTGCTCATCGTAAACACCTTCTTCAGGCCGACCAAGATGGGACATCAACATCAAACAACCACCACGCTCCAGCGCCAGCTTTATAGTGGGCAGTGATGCTTCTATTCGCGCTGCAGACGTGATGACTCCCTCGCTAACCGGAACATTTAAATCCTGACGAATCAGAACTCGCTTGTTGGATATCTCAAGGTCTTCCAGTTTTTTATATGGCATTGCTGTATTTGATTTTCAAGAATCCAATAAACACCAGACTCAAAAACGCCCGGGACTTTCATTAAAAAATCTCCGGGCGAAAAGCTAGCTTGAATCTTGTTTGTTGGTACTATTCAGCGTTCATAAGCGCTACCGTTGTATCGAGCATTCGATTAGAGAAACCCCATTCATTGTCATACCAGGAACATACTTTAACCAGAGTACCACCGGTAACTCTGGTCATACCAGCATCAAAGGTTGAAGATGCTGGTTGATGATTAAAATCTACTGACACAAGTGGGGCATCATTGTAATCCAGTACTTTACCATCCGCAGCATCTTTCATTATCTGATTGATTTCCTCAACTGATGTTTCCCGAGCCGCAACAAATGTTAGATCGACTACGGAAACATTAATGGTGGGAACCCGAACGGAAAATCCATCCAGCTTGCCATTTAAATCGGGTAAAACGAGTCCAACTGCCGCAGCCGCACCTGTTTTTGTGGGAATCATCGAACTTGTCGCCGATCTCGCGCGGCGCAGATCTGAATGATACACATCAGTTAAAACCTGATCGTTGGTGTAGGCATGGATTGTATTCATCAAACCATGTACGACCCCAACACTATCATTCAGAGCTTTCACCATCGGTGCAAGACAATTCGTAGTGCAGGAAGCATTTGAAATAACCGTATCGCTAGCCTTAAGTACAGCATGATTCACACCAAATACTATCGTAGCATCGACGTCGTTGCCGCCTGGTGCTGAAATAATAACTTTTTTAGCTCCCGCGCTTAAATGTGCGCCAGCCTTCTCTTTAGAAGTAAAAAACCCAGTGCTTTCATGTACCACATCTACATCCAGCTCGGCCCAGGGTAATTTTGCCGGGTCTCTTTCAGCGTAAACTGCAATTTCGTCACCATTGACTACAATGCAGTGATCACGCGTTTCAACGGTTCCAGGAAATCGGCCGTGAGCGGTATCATATTGAGTCAGGTGAGCATTGGTATTCGCATCCCCCAGGTCATTAATCGCTACAATTTCAATATCGTCATTTCCATACTCATATTTTGCACGCATAATATTGCGGCCGATACGCCCGTAACCATTAATTGCAACTTTGATAGTCATGTAAGTACTCCAATAATCTATTTTCCGGGTTCAGCCCGGAGGTTAATTTGATAAAAGATTGTTTACGGTTTTAACCACATTCTCTGCAGTCATTCCCAAATACTCAAATACCGCATTGGCAGGTGCCGACTCACCGAAGGTATCAATACTGACCACCGCACCTGATAGACCGGTGTATTTTAGCCAGCCATCTCCGACCCCGGCTTCAATTGCAACACGGGCTGTTATTTCGGGTGGCAATACCGACTCGCGATATTCCTTATCCTGTTGGTCAAACAAATCTGTAGACGGCATTGAAACTACCCGAATCTGATATTCCGTCAACGTTTCAGCTGCCTGCATTGCCAGACTGACTTCTGATCCAGTCGCTATCAATACCGCATCCGGTGTGCCGTCAGTGTCTCGCAAGATATAGCCGCCACGCTGAATATTTGACAACTGTTCCTGAGTGCGAATCTGATGCGGTAAGTTTTGTCTTGAGAAAATCAGTGAATATGGTTTATCGGTCGATGCACAGGCCTGTTGCCAGGCAACCATTGATTCAACAGCATCACAAGGACGCCAAACTGACATTCCGGGCATTAATCGTAAAGTTGCAGTTTGCTCAACTGCCTGGTGCGTGGGTCCGTCTTCTCCGAGGCCAACGGAGTCGTGAGTAAAAACAAAAAGGCTCGGTATTTTCATCAACGCCGCCATTCGAAGCGCATTCCGGGCATACTCTGAAAACATCAAAAACGTCGCACCGTATGGTTTAAATCCACCGTAGAGCGCCATGCCGTTAACAATCGCAGCCATCGCAAATTCACGAACGCCAAAATAAATATAGTTACCAGCGGCATTATCCTGTATTCCACTGGAACCCGACCAGAAGGTTAAGTTAGACCCGGCCAGATCTGCAGACCCGCCAATTAACTCGGGTAATTCAGGACCCAATATTTCCAATGCATTGAGAGAGGCCTTGCGTGTCGCAATGGTTTCCGCCTGGTCATTGACTGTTGTTAACTGGGCCAGGCAATTCTCTTGCCAGTTCGAAGGCAATTCTCTGTTCCATCGCCGTTCAATCTCACTAGCCAGTTCTGGATAGTTTTCCCGGTAACCGGCAAAAAGCGCATTCCAGGCGGCCGCTTCTTCTGCACCGGCATTTACGGCATTCCAGTTCGCGTAAATTTCTTCTGGAATAACAAAAGGCTCATGATCCCAGCCCAGATTTTGCCGAACCAGCGCAATCTCATCTTCACCCAATGGGGCACCGTGACTGGACTCTTTCCCGCCTTTATTCGGTGAACCGAAACCAATAGTCGTTTTACAGCAAATTAAGGTTGGCTTATCAGTTTCACTTTGCGCTTGCTTGATAGCCGATTCAATGGCACCGGCATCGTGGCCATCTACATTCGCAATAACATGCCAACCATAACTTTCGAATCGCTGAGGGGTGTTGTCCGTAAACCAGCCGTCAGTTTTACCATCAATCGAAATACCATTATCATCATAAAATGCAATGAGTTTTCCCAGTTTCAATGTACCCGCAAGAGAACATCCTTCATGAGAAATTCCTTCCATCAAACAGCCGTCGCCTAAAAACACATAAGTATGGTGATCGATAATTTTGTGGTTATCACGATTAAACTGTGCAGCGAGTGTTTTTTCGGCCACGGCCATTCCAATGGCATTGCAGATTCCCTGACCTAATGGCCCCGTGGTTGTCTCTACTCCCGGGGTATGGCCATATTCTGGATGACCGGGTGTTTTTGAATGTAACTGTCTGAAATTTTTTATTTCTTCAATATCAACATCATAACCACTTAAATGCAGCAACGAATAAATCAACATAGACCCATGGCCATTGGAAAGCACAAATCGGTCACGATTTGGCCACGACGGATTTGCCGGATTGTGGCTCAAAAAGTCAGACCACAGCACCTCAGCGATATCTGCCATACCCATAGGTGCACCGGGATGTCCAGAGTTCGCTTTTTGCACAGCATCCATACTCAATGCTCTAATCGCATTGGCTTTTTCTCTTCGACTCACTGACGACATTTAATCACTTTGCAAATAGATATGTTAGATATAGTGGATAAGTTATTGATAAAACAAAATAAAATTAAACTATCAAATCTTGATTTTGTTCTTTTATTTCAGCAATTTAGCGCACACCAAGGTGTTCTAGCCGGACTCGAAATATATCGTTTTTTTGTCTCTGGAAGAACCCCAAAACAGGAAATTTATGCAATTAGATTATCTGAGGTCCGATAGCGGGAATAAATTTACCGACTCAAACTAAAACGGAGACTGTTGGGACAATTCGCTATTATTATCAATCCAGAGTTCCCACTGCCTCAACAAATCCTGATTCACAGCAGCTACTACGGATCGTTTTCGTAGTTTCCCGCAATCTAATGGCTGCCCGGAAAGTGAAGTTGCAGCACCACCCGCTTCAAGCAATATCAGATACCCGGCAGAGAAATCCCATAATTTTTGACCACCGTGTAAATATAGCTGTATCCTGCCTGCAGCAAGCCAACACCATTCCAAAACCGATGACCCAAGATTTCTTTGTGATCGATAAGGCGGGCATCGAACTAATTGTGCCGACAGATCACCTACCAATCTCTTATAGTCAACATTGGCGACACAATCCTGAAGTTCTTTCGTCGCGGGCGTTTTTAGACGGCTACCGTTTAGATAGGCCCCTTTTCCATGTTCAGCCGAAAAACACTCGTCTCTTACAGGGTCGTAAACCACTGCCAACACCGGCTCGCCTTTAATAACCAATGCAAGGGATACGCCAAAAAACAAAAATCCAGATATGAAATTTGTTGTGCCGTCCAATGGATCCAGCGCCCAGTAGCCGGTCAAATCCGATTCGCAAACCCGGACCTGATCCTCGTAGGTCATTTCTTCGCCAATAAACCCAAACCGGGGCCAACGATTCAGGAGTTCGTGCCTCAATCGGCTTTGCATTCCTTCGTCCACCTCCGTAACCAGACTTCCATCTCCTTTTAAGGCCGTATCCAGATTGATCCTATCTTGAGTAATTATCTGTTTTGATGCAGATTTTACAATGGCGACTATCTCAGATAATTCGGGCCTTTCGTTTTCAACCCGATGCGATTCTTCCATATCTAATGACTATTAAACAAATAGCTGGAGAGTGTATCCAAATCAGGTATAAAACCGCTAACCCCGTCTATTTCGACAGCGTCGAGCAAAAATTCGTTACTCGCCACCAACGCCTGTTGAGACTCGTTTTGCAGACTTTGCAGTCTTTCATCAACGTTTAATACCCTCGGAGAATCGAGGCTCGTCAAAGCGAACAGATCAGTAGATTTGCTTCCCTTCATTGGCCATAAAATAACTGCTCGCTCATAAGCGTCAGACGAATCTGAAGTTGAACCTAACAACCCTGAAGAATGTATCAGCGGTAAAGAATATTCCCGCCATATGATCGCGCTATCCACAAAACTGAGTTTACTGTTCCATAGCTGCTCTGACTCACTACCCATAATCTGCGCCACCATACTGACTGGAACAAATATCGCCCCCCGTGCTGAACTAATTTCCAATACCTGCATCAGTGAACTTGTTTTAACCGCAGATAAACCGATTTCATTGCCTGCTCCAATTCAGTCACATCGTAAGGTTTAGTGATATATTCATTCGCGCCGAGATTCATTGCGCGAGCACGGTGCATATCTCCGGCACGCGAAGTTATAACAATTACAGGCAGGTTTTTATACTTTTCGTCTTCACGCAATCTGATCAAAAGTTCGTAGCCATTCATTCTTGGCATCTCGAGATCAACCAGCGCTATATCGACAGGTTGTTCATCAATCACTTGAAGGGCATTGACACCATCGACCGCCGCAACAACATCCAGGCCAAGACCCTCCATATCTCTTTGCATTACTTTTCTTACTACCAGAGAATCGTCTACCACCAACACTGTTTGAATGATAGACAACAAATCAATGCTTTCCAGTTCATTATCCATCTCAGAAGCAGATTTATCGTCACCTGCAAACAGAAGATCGGCGTGCGGAAGCGCCGAAATCTGTCGATCCAGGTATTCACCCGGGTTTATAATCAACACAATACTGGTGTCTGCAAGCACGGTTACACCGCTGATACCCGCTATTGAGGTTAATTGCCGGCCGGGAGTTTTACTCACGATTTCCACTGTTTCATCAAATTGATCAACCTCAAACGCGGCTACCCGATTTGCCATCCTGATCAAAATAATAGACCGATAAACCTCATCCGTACTCAGGCTGGTCTGCCCCAAACGGTCGGCGAGATTAATGATAGGCAAAGACTCACCGTCTACCACAACATGTCCTTCGCCGTTAATTTCGCTAATATCAGCGTCTCGGACCTTCATAACGCGCTCTATTGTTCGTGTGAGAATAGCAAACCGATACGACCCGACATGAACTAACAACGCTTGAGAAATCGTCATGGTTACCGGCAACCTAAACTGGAAGGCTGTGCCTTTTTCGGGTGTTGACGAAACACTCATGCTACCGCCAAGCGACCTGACTGCTTGCAGCACCACATCCATTCCTACCCCCCGACCGGATTCCATACTGACCCTGTCAGCGGTACTAAAACCCGGCTCGGTAATAACTTGAAGCAAGATATCATCGCTAATTTCATCCGATTGCCGAATCAGGCCCAAATCGACAGCGCGTTTTTGCAATACCGCCTTTTTTAAACCGGCGCCATCGTCACTAAAACTGATCAACAACTCTGATCCCTGTTGGGTTACGCTTAAATCGACATTACCATTAGCCGGTTTTTTCGCGCCGGTTCTAACGGCAGCCTCTTCTATGCCATGTATTACCGAGTTTCTAATCATGTGTTCAAATGGTGCGACCATACTATCCATAACCTGACGATCCACTTCGATATCACCGCCTTGCGAAGAAAAATCCACGGGCTTTCCAACGCGTCTTGATGTTTCCCGTACGAGTTGGCGAAACCTGGGAAGATATTCGTTAATGGAAGCCATTCGTGCATTGATCAGCCCATCCTGTAATTGTTCACCAAGATGAAACTGCCGCACCAGTGCACCACCAAGCTCTGAAGCGCGTTCACTTAACTGACGCTCCACACGACTGAGATCATCCAGCTGCTGATTCACCTCTCTTGCCCTCGCCTGAAGTCGCGAGTATCTGTCGAGCTGCAGCGGATCAAAGTCTTCATCATCTGCTTCGGTGGATTGGCTTTCCGGCATCGCTCGCATTTGTGCATCCGCTTCAAATTCAAGATCACGCAATCCTTCTCTGATCGTTTTCATGCTATCCCGCAACACACCAAGTTCATTCCGAGTAGAATCAAGTGTTGTTTTTAGCTGAGTTCGGGTCAATCCTAATTCACCAGAATAATTCAACAAATCCGTCAGTTTCTTATTATCGATTCGCATTGTTGCAGCAGTGCTTTCCGCCGCGGCTGTCCTTACGACAGGCTTCGCTATTGTCTGACTATCAACGCTGACGCTGGGTTCAGCCGGTTCTGGAGTTGAGCTAACCTGACGCTTGCTATTGGACACTTCCAAAGCGGCATCCTGATCTGTTTCTGTTTCTGTTTCTGCACTCGCCATAGCCGATGAATCATCAATCAGATCTCCATCGGTTTCAGCTGTTTGCTCCGCATCCTTTGCTTGCATGTCTACTTCCACGGGCTCCATACTGGAAGCCTGTTGTAAGCTCAACAAGTCTTTTACATTCTCAGCAACATCTTTCACCGATTCTTCTACAGTGTCTTCTGCAGAGACATCCGTTGCTGCATCTTGCTCATTGATTTCGACGACTTCTACCTCTTCCTCTCCGCTCAATCCTTTAGTTACATCAGTTTCTTCAACCTCTTCAACCTCTTCAATGTCTGCTGCCAGTCCTTCTGATTGAAAGCCATCAATTTGATCATCGGAAATCGAGATATCGTCTAACTGATGTGTGGTTTTTTCATTTTCATCTTGCTCCTCTAAACCTGATGCAGTATCTTCCGCTAACGCCTCCGCCTCCTTAATCGCCTCTTTTCCGGACAGCAGTAATTCAACCATACTGATCAGTGACCGCATGTGCCCTTCGTTGCGCCCTGGAATAAACCCTAATTCACTAGCCAGACCATCATGCATTTCCTCTAGCAAATTCAACATTGCGTCACCGTCATCAGCAATGTTCCCGTCATCTCGTTCCAGCAAGCTTTCAACGTTATGACTCAGCAATGATATTTCATCAAATCCAGTTGCTGCCGCACTACCCTTCAGGGTATGGAACTCTCTACGTATCCCAGCGAGAATTTCATCGTCATAACCATCCGTTCGCCATTCAGTAAGAAAAGAATTCATTCTACTTAGAAGGATTCGAGATTCTTCGATGAATATTTCTTTCAATTCGATATCGAAATCGTCTTCTGCAGAGGCATCCGTTGCTGCATCTTGCTCATTGATTTCGACGACTTCTACCTCTTCCTCTCCGCTCAATCCTTTAGTTACATCAGTCTCTTCAACCTCTTCAATGTCTGCTGCCAGTCCTTCTGATTGAAAGCCATCAATTTGATCATCGGAAATCGAGATATCGTCTAACTGATGTGTGGTTTTTTCATTTTCATCTTGCTCCTCTAAACCTGATGCAGTATCTTCCGCTAACGCCTCCGCCTCCTTAATCGCCTCTTTTCCGGACAGCAGTAATTCAACCATACTGATCAGTGACCGCATGTGCCCTTCGTTGCGCCCTGGAATAAACCCTAATTCACTAGCCAGACCATCATGCATTTCCTCTAGCAAATTCAACATTGCGTCACCGTCATCAGCAATGTTCCCGTCATCTCGTTCCAGCAAGCTTTCAACGTTATGACTCAGCAATGATATTTCATCAAATCCAGTTGCTGCCGCACTACCCTTCAGGGTATGGAACTCTCTACGTATCCCAGCGAGAATTTCATCGTCATAACCATCCGTTCGCCATTCAGTAAGAAAAGAATTCATTCTACTTAGAAGGATTCGAGATTCTTCGATGAATATTTCTTTCAATTCGATATCGAAATCGTCATCACTTTCGGATTGTTCTTCCGCTTCTTCTACTTGACCACCAACCTGATCCATCTCCTCATCAGTACCGTGAACCATACGAACGTCCAGTTCATCCTTATCGCTGTTATCGTTTTTATCGCCGAGGGAATCGGGTTGTGATGATTCAACCTGATCATCAATCTCGTCGCAGTTAATTTGCACATCTTCAATGTCATCAGCGTCACCAATGGCAAAATCAATATCCTCGTCATCGTCTCTATCTGATGCGTCATCCTCAACCACCAAAGGGATCGTGTGTTTTACGAATAGACTGCTAATTCGTCGAAACCCGGATACAGCATCGGATATTTGAGCTTGAGAATCGACGCTAATCAGGTCACTGACTGATATTTCGGCGGCTATCTTGTCTAATGACGCTGCAAAGGCATCCAAAGTTGAGCCATACATTGAGAGTACAGGTGTTTCAGCGCGATCTATTGTCAGATAAGGTTTAGCCGCAACTAATACATCCCCTAAACCGGTCAAGCCAACACTGTTAAAGTTGCCTGTAAGTGTGTGCACCACTCGGCTTACGGTTTCGCAGTTTTCTTTTAGTACTTTCGGATCATAACCGCCGTCACGTGCAGCAATTAAAAAGAAATCCCGGCTTTCGGACAGCAAATTCGAAAGCCGGGTAAGATCATCTGCAAACACAGCACTAAGTTCTGCATCCAGCTCCGCAGCGATATACCGATGGTCGTATACGTTCTCGATATGGTGAACTTCCTGCTCGGTGTCTGCAGATAAAACAGGAACCTCATCAGCGATATCTTCAATGTTTTCATCTGGCAATTCATCTGCATCTGTATCATCTGATTCCGCTTCCAGATTATTTTCATCACGCCCTGCCTTTTCCAGATCACGTATTTGGTCGTTGACTCGTGATATGTAGCGATGCGCTTCAGGACTCAGTGCAATTTCATTCTGGCTTACTTTCGACAGCAGCCTGCTGGCCATGGAAGCCAGCTTTTTCGACTCCGGATTGATCAGCTCCTGATGCCCATCCTGTATCGAGTTAAATAACAGAATCAGATGCAGCAAATCCCCACTCACATCATCTTCATCAACAATTCGAGCCTGAACAATTTCGATCTGATTAAGTACCGAATGGATATCCTCATCAAAACTGCCTATTTCATCAATTACCGACTCCAGATGCTCTATCATTTCACCCGTGGGCAGTTCAAGGCTTTCGATATCAGTTTCACTACCCATTTGCGCTGAGACAGCGCTTATGGAATTTTCCAATTCTGTGAAATCACTCTCAGCATCACCATCCAGACTGGTTTCAATTTCGACATGAGATGAACCTTCATCTTTGATCTCTAAAGCGGGTTCCTGATCGAGCTTTTCCAACATTTCATATGCTCGTTCAACAACACTGTCAATATGAGAATTGCCCTGCGAAATCATATCCGCAGATACGCCAACAGAGGCCACTATAAACGCAAGCGTTTCTTTCGCGTGGGCTGAAATCTCCTCACCATCTTGCGCCAGTTTTTTAGTTGATTCGACGACCTGAGTTGTCAACTCAGCAACTCGGGATTGCTCTAAAAATGCAAACAGATTACCGATTTCAAACAGCTTTCTACCAAACGACGGAAATTCATTTTCAGAAGCCGTACCCTTATGGGAAGAAATGATGTTTTCAACCTCCCCAAGGTAACGCTTTATCTCTACTACGACAGCGTCTCTTGCGCCACTAAATTCAAGTTGAGCCTGCTGAGATTCTTGCGTAAACGCAACGGATTGATCGCGCCCCTGAACGTCTGCCAGATTCGCCAGCTCGTCGATATGAGATTGCAGAGACTGTTGCCACTGTTCATTGACAGAGCCGGGGCTTCTAAGCGTTTCTTCAAACATCAGCAATGAAGATGCTATTTTGATGTCCGAACCCGAAGCAAACAAACTTTCAGACGTTAGGTTTGCGGACTTGATCGAGTCTCGAAAAACGTCAACGAAATCCACCAGTTTTCCATACTTTTCATCACTTGTAACCTCAACCAGTTTATCCAGATCATCAAAAAACTCACTGGTTTCGGAGTTGTCCAGCCCACCGGAAAAATAAGCGTCGAGTCGATTTTCAAGACGCGCAAAATCCGCATGCGTTATCTCTTGAGCGAGTTCTTTAATGCGATCAGCCAGCTCCGTAAACTGATCAGTAAAGACTGACTTTTTATCGAAGATAAACCATTTATGCAGATCAACGAGGTTACGAATTTCAGCCGCCCTTCCCTCATCATCCTGGTTAGCTTCTCGCTGGTTTTCGTTTGATAGAGCCACTCCAATATCAAACAACATGTGCCGTATCAGTTCATCCGGTGGAGAACTAACAATATCTCCTAAACGGTCCTCTCTCATTCGGCTTAGCTCAGCATCCAGCTCGGCAAAATGTGCCTTTATTTCAGCATTCGATTCTATTTCACCTTTTTTGATCGACTCGATGAAACCGGCTGCAACCCACCAGAGTTGCTGTAAGACACTCGGTCCGCCAATTCTATTCAAATTTAACATTAGGTCTTGCAGCACTTCCAAAGCATGTTCTTTGTCCCTGTCATTTAGCCAGGATAGCAGGGCTTGTCTGAATCGCTTTCTCAGGTGATATAAAACGTTTTGCCTTTTTTCCGGTGGAAACGACAGAATGTCATTTGAAGCAACACCCAAATCCAGATCAAGTGTTGGATCAAATAAATCATATTGGGTGATTTTCGGTTTTCCGATTTTGCTGCGTACTGCATTAATATCATCCAGCAATATTAATGGTGATTGCGGATTCTGGCTTTCGATTGCCCCCAGATACCGCTTTAAATGATCCAGCCCAGTTCGTAATATTTGTACCGCAATATTGGAATCAGGGTTTAATTCACTATCAGTGAGTCGGGCAGTCAATACCTCAAGGTCCTCAGCGAGGATACTTGCAGCTTCGAGCTCAACCATTTGCAACGCGCCCTGAATCTGGTGCAGATCTCGCGAAACCGATTGCAGTTTTTTAAGATCTTCGGATTCAGCTGCTGCCTCAAGCCCGCCCATAGCCTGCTGCATGGACTGATCCAGCGCCGATTTAATCCAACCGAACGTCTGTGGGTTAGACGAAGGGATAGTCATTATTTAAGCCATTCAGACGAGCTGGTAATAAAGATAAAAATTGAATTAGGCCGTTTCCGGTAATTTGAAACCGGCGATGGATTGATTCAACTGCTCAGCAACCGATCTCATCTGCTCCAGTGCAACCGCCACCTGCGATACACTCAAGTCAGATTCTGATGTTGCATCCTGAAGTACTTTCATACGTCCAGCAACCGTTTGAGCAACCTTTGATTCGGTTTCAGCATCGCCGGCAACCCGATCGATTGTTTCAAGCAACTCCTGACTCACGGATTCGATTTCGGTTAATGCTCGTCCCGCTTCATCCGCCGTGGTCGCCCCTGAGACAACCTCCTCGGTCGTCGCTTCCATCGACGCGATTGCACTATTCGCATCCTGCTGGATATTTTTTACGAGCTCGGTAATGTCGTTTGATGCACGTGCTGAACGTTCCGCAAGACGTTGTACCTCTTCCGCAACCACCGCAAATCCTCGACCCGCTTCACCGGCCATCGCCGCCTGGATGGACGCGTTCAGTGATAATACGTTTGTTTGCTCTGTTACATCCTGTATGAGGTTGACGATTTCGTTGATTTGCTGCGAGCTTTCACCCAGACGTTTCAATTGTTTCGCCGTTTCCTGAATCTGATTTCGAGCCGTGTTCATCCCTTTCACCGTATTACGTACAGCATCACCTCCTTTTTGCGCCACCTCGGCAGACAATCTTGCTTGCTGACTGGATTTAGTCGCTGATTGACTCATACGGTTGATCGCATCTGTCATGCTGGTTACATCATCAGCAGAATTCAAAATTTCCTGTGACTGCGCATCGGAGCTCGTTAACAAACCCGCAATGAGAGATTCCGTACCCTCTGTCGCCTCGTTCATCTCTCCCGCAGCCGTTTTGATACCCGATACAAGCCCACGCATCTCGCCCACCGCAAAGTTGATGGAATCTGCAATCGCACCCGTTACCTCATCCGTAACTTCAGCTTCCACGGTAAGATCACCTTGCGCGAGATCACCCATTTCGTCGAGAAGTTTAATGACAGCGTCTTCCGCAACCTGTGATTGCCGTGAACTGGCCAAAGCATATTTCTTAGAGCGTCTGACTATTGTCCAAAGCAGGGCAAGTAATGATACTAATGCGAGAACACCCAGTATCACCGGTAATTTTTCGATATCCATCATCATTCCGCCACTACCCTTCAAGCGGTCCTGAAGCCCCATGGAATGACCTTTCATTGAATCACTTGCAGCCATGACGTTTTTAGCAGAAGAATGCATTGACAGATACTCGCCAACGTTAGCCATGATTACTTCAGCACTTTGCTCCAGCTGCCCATATAAACCTTCAATCTCGTTCGCTCTACTTTGTACAACCCCGACTGTATGGCGCGATATGGCAACATTGGTCTGTCCAAAAAGTTTTATATCCTGTCCAAACTGGGTAACGGCGATTTCGCTGTTAACGCCACCGCTTGCGACCTCTGCAATGCTGGACTTTATTCTCTGGCTAAGAAATCTTTGCCGATTCGCCAGATTAATCAAATCCAGTCTCGCCTGATCATTAATTAAACCAACAACAGTCTCATCTGTTTTCACCAACAACTCGAGGATTAGCTGATTCACAGCTTCAATCTCGTTCGCAATGGCGACAACAGCCGGCTGATTTCCGAGAATAGTTTCTACATCTGCTCTCACCTGCTGCCACGACTGTTCGACCTGCGAAAGGTCGGCGGACAACTCTAGCGGCAAAGGTGCTATTTCGCTTTCCGGGTCACCCTGCTTAAGCACCCGGATACCGCTATCAATCTGATTCGTCAGATTGTTAATCGAGTCAAACGATTCAAGATTTCCATTCGATGCGAGCAAAGCCTGATGCCCGATTTCACGGATATTGGAATCAAGTTCTGAAGATGCAGTTTCAAGTCTGGACAGTTGTTCGAGCCGTGTTGCCTCGTCGAATTCACTGTATATCAGGGTGCCGACAGAGCCAAGCAAAACCAATAACCACAATACAGCAGACCAGTTAACTCCAGGTTCCGAGACTTCTGCTGCGGCCTGCTCATCGGCAACTCCATCAACGTTAAAATCATCGATACCGACGAATCCGCCAAAGTCTCCGGCCAACTCCTCCTCGTCTTCATCCAGAAAGTCATATTCAGCAAGAGCAAAGTTACCGCCATCAACATCGTCGTCATCAAACCCCTGGAACGCACTGACATCTCCGCTCGCTAAAAATGCGTCAAACCCATCAGCTTTCGCATCATCCTGTGCGCCGATTTTATTAAAGGCATTAAACGCATCGATATCACCTATATAATCTGCAGTACCGCCAAATTCACCCCTTCCGGCAAATTCTTCCAATTTCAGATCATCATCAAGCGTGTCAAATATCTGTTTGAGCGTTTCGTCTGCTAGTCTGTCATTCATGGTGTTGATCCGGTTTATTCACTCTGATTCAAGTTACAAATTATACAATAATTGCCAGTATCTTTGTTTTAAAAACAAAGCATTAAATATTCGCCTGGAGAGGGGTATTGTTGTCTGATATTGGTGCGGACATAGTCACTAAACCCCAATCTGGACATATTCTGAAGATCTGCTAAGCGCATCTATGTCAACCACACCCCACTCTTTTTCGCCATCGATGACCACACGGGAGAGAAATCGCGATATTCCAGCGTAAAACATACTGGTATTCTTCGTCGGCAACCGGGTGTTAAAAGATCGCAAACTAATTCGGCTTTCCAGAATAAACGCACTTTTCAAATTTTCATCCGGCAGCAGCAGCAAGTTACCGCCTTCTGCATTCCTGACAGGTCGCTTGCCTATAAACTCGGAAAAATCGACTACAGTATAAATTTCACCGCGAATATTGGTCATCCCCCTTACCCAGCTTTGCGCAATTGGCATAGGAAATAGCGCCTGCCCTGGCACAATCTCGAACTGACCCTCAAAAGGAACCGTTAGATTTAGGCCATCAACATCGAATGCGAACCCTCGCCAGGTATCGACCAGCGTCTGCTCAGTCTCAGTAATCTGGTTACCCAGACTCTGATGCTCCAAACGTTGAAAAGATTCTAGCGGGCTAGCCATTAAAATTCCTGAAAAATTCCTGAAAAATTTCTACCATACTTGCTGTGCTGCTTCCCGAGATTTCGACAAATACACCTGATTTACATGTCTTCCGGGTTCGCGTTCGTCCGGTTTGTTAAATCGTCTAACTATGCGGTCAAATCTCTAAGCTTTTCGACCAATTCGTCATCAGTAAACGGCTTGGTGATATACCCCACAGCGCCCTGACGCAGCCCCCACACCTTATCAGATGCTTTATTTTTTGAAGACACAATGATGATCGGGATATCAGACGTATCCGGATCGTTGTGTAACAGGCGCGTCGCCTGAAATCCATTGGTTCCCGGCATGACAACATCCATCAGAATCGCATGCGGTTTTTCTTCTCTGGCCAAATTTATCGCGTCCTCAGCGGACCCTACTGCCAGTGTGTTGTAGCCAGCCGCGGCTAATGCTGTGCAAATAACATGGGAGTCCGTTGCGGAATCATCCACTACTAAAATCGTCTCATCCACCATAATATAACCTCTTAAACTATCTCAGTTTTTTAACAAAACGGTACTCAGGTAAACTGCTCTACCGCTCCTAGCAAATCATTATCGGTAAAGGGTTTATTGATATGCCCCTGGGCACCAACAATGCTTCCTCTGGCTCGATCAAATAACCCGTCCTTACTGGAAACCATCACCACGGGTGTATCCTGATACTGACTGTTGTTTTTCACCAGTGAACAGGTTTGATAACCATCCAGTCTGGGCATCATAATGTCGATAAATATCAAATCAGGATCGTAGTCTGTGACTTTCGACATCGCATCAAATCCATCTTCCGCGGTTACCACTTCATATCCCGCGCTTTTCAGCACTTTAGTGGCTTTGTGTAGAATAGTTTGGCTATCGTCTACAAATAATATTTTTTTCATTCTGGTAACAGACAGGATGGGTGGCACGTCATTTTTTCACTGTTCGCCTTTACACGTTACATCTTTTAAAAAATAGTTTATTAATCAGTAATTAAGATTATTTTTGACACAAACAACTTTACATCAATTACCGGCTATAATAAAGCACTGCTTAACAAAATAACAGAGGATTTTTCATTACCTGAAAATGCACTTGCGGCTATCGACAAAGCGTATCCGGCAGAACAGCCATAAAAAATAAAATCTGTAAACTCGATCTCAAACATTTAAAATCGCCCAAAACTAATCTGGTAAACCCGTTTGCTTAGCACTGATTTTTTTAAATGGACTCTGGTTTCGTCTATCGTGTTCCATGTATTTGTTGTCCTCGGAATCTCTTTTGTGATGCCCGAACAGACAGACAGGCCGGTAATCGGTCCGCCGCTCAAAATTACGCTCGTCAGCACAGTTAGCGATGCAGTTCCGCAAGACAGTAACAATTTAGCACAACAAAACAGTCAGGGCGAGGAAGATGCGACTGCAGCGCTTCCGCTTATGGCGCAAACGCTGAAGCAAACGCAAAGTCAGTCGGCGGAGTCTTTGAATGAGGATGACGAAGCCATGGATGTTGCCTTTAGTCAAACTAAAATTGACCAGACCGAATCCAGCGGCACAAAAGACGAAACCCTTTCCTCGCTCGATCGGGAATTGCTCGCAGACAGCATTAACCTTGCGTATTTAAATGCCCAGGCAAAGCCCAGAGAAAAGTATGTCAGCGCGAAAGCGAAAGAAAGCATTTATGCTGCCTATATTGAAAAATGGCGTTTGTTGGTAGAGCGTGTTGGCAACCTGAATTATCCCGAAATTGCCAAACAACAAAGACTTGAAGGCACGCTCGTTTTAGATGTTGCCATAAAATCCAATGGCGAGATTGATAAAGTCAGAATACTACAATCCTCAGCAATCAAGGTTCTGGACGATGCTGCCGAACGAATTGTCCATATTGCGTCTCCGTTTGACCGTTTTCCCGAACAAATTCAAAAAGAACTCGATATTTTACATATCGTCCGCACATGGCAATTTAGCCACGACGGCAACCTGCCACAAAAACTCAATCTGCAGTAAATCGCTTTAATGTCTTCCGAAATTACAACAGCGCCGGAAAATTCCACAACAACGGCAAACGCGCAGGACAACTCGCTGCAAAATCACTTTCTCATATCCATGCCGCAGCTGCAGGATGCTAATTTCCATAGAGCGGTTGTACTCATCTGCAAACATGATGATTCGGGCGCTGTCGGGATCGTTGTCAACAGGACCCGCGGCCATTCGCTCAGTGACATATTCCAGCATTTGCAAATAGCGCCTTCAAGCTCACGATACAATGCGGAACCCGTTCTCGATGGTGGTCCGGTGTCCCGGGAACTTGGCCTGGTTATTCACAATGACGTCGATACGAACTGGGAATCCTCGTTCGAGATTGGCGATAAACTTAAACTAACCAGCTCAAAAGACATTATTTCAAGCATGGCGTCTGGTATTGGTCCTGAAAACATGATCATGAGCCTTGGATACGCCGGATGGGGCCCGGGACAGCTTGAAAACGAAATCCAGACGAATTCGTGGTTAACAACCGCGGTGGATCAGCCCATCTTGTTCTCCACCGATCATGCGTCAAAATGGTCATCAGCCGCCGCATTATTGGGTATCGATATCAATCTTTTATCAACAACCGCAGGTCATGCCTAATGCTCACATCTGGCCTGAACAGTCCATCCTATCCTGTATGAATAAATCTGCTCGCGTACTCGCTTTCGATTTCGGCACCAAACGAATTGGGGTAGCCTGTGGAAACCGTATGCTGGGAACCGCCGAGCCGTTAAAAACCGTCCATGGCAATGAGCACGGTACGAATTGGCGAGAAATTATCGAAATTGTAGAACAGTGGAAACCCATGACCCTGATCGTGGGTTTGCCTTTGGCAATGTCAGGTGAGGAAACTGAAATGTCAAAAGCCGCCAGAAAATTTGGCGAATCACTGAATCAACGAACCCATATCGCGGTTGAGTTTTACGACGAACGCCTCAGCAGTTCCGAAGCTGACGAGATTATTAAGAAAATCACACCACAGCGAAAAAAAATCAAAAAAAAACACCTGGCCATGCGAGATAATCTGGCTGCACAGTTGATTCTTCAATCCTATTTCGACGACAATTAAGCCATGTCGAATGTCATTGATACCAAAGCCCTCATAAGTCAATTGGCATCGCGGATTTGTTCTGAGCCCACCGACAACATCGTCTTGATTGGTATCCACACCGGCGGTGTCTGGATTGCTGAAGAATTACACAAGACGCTTGGTTTATCCAAGCCGTTAGGCAAGCTCGATATTTCGTTCTATCGAGATGATTTCAGTCGTGTTGGCTTAAATCCGGAAGTACGATCTTCAAGCTTGCCGGTGGATATTGAAAATCAGAATATCATTCTGATCGACGATGTCCTGTATACCGGCCGCACCATTCGTGCGGCGCTTAACGAAATTTTTTCTTACGGTCGGCCTAACCGGGTACGACTCGGTGTTTTACTCAACCGTGCGGGCCGTGATCTTCCCATTCAAGCTGATTTTGTCGGCCAACAACTGCAGCTTAAAGACAGCCAGCAAGCAAAATTATCCAACAAAAACGGCGTTTTATCAGTCAATATTATCGACACAGGAGGCATCATCTGAATCAACAACACCGGACTGCAGCAGACTCACAACAGCTCGACGACAGCGGCAATTTAAAACATTTTTTGACCATTAACGGGTTATCGAAAGCGATTCTGGAAAACATTCTGGACACCGCAGAATCCTTTATCAATTTTGGAGAACGGGAAATTAAGAAGATCCCGTTGTTACGCGGCAAAACGCTGGTTAATCTGTTTTTCGAACCGAGCACGCGGACGCAGACGACATTTGAAATAGCCGGAAAAAGATTATCTGCAGACGTGATTAATCTGAACGCAACGCGGATGTCGACAACCAAGGGAGAAACCATTCTCGATACAGTGCGAACGCTTGAAGCAATGCACACCGATCTGTTTGTTGTGCGTGACAGCGCCAGCGGTTCTCCGCATCTTATTGCGCAGCATCTACCGTCACACGTCCGGGTTATCAATGCAGGAGATGGTCGTCATGCCCATCCAACCCAGGCGATGCTCGATATGTTCACAATTCGTCAGGTTAAGAAAGACTTTTCTGAACTCCGGGTAGCCATTATCGGCGATATTTTACATTCCAGGGTAGCCCGGTCTCAGATTCGCGCCCTGAACATTCTGGGAGCTAAAGAAATACGAGTCATTGGCCCCAGAACATTAATACCCACTGAAATTGAATCCCTGGGCGTGACATCGACCAGTGACATGGTTTCCGGATTGAGTGACATTGATGTCGTCATGATGCTGCGTATACAACGCGAAAGAATGGATGGCCAGCTTATTCCAAGTGAGCAGGAATACTTTAATCGCTATGGTTTGACTGAAGAAAAGCTCGAACTTGCCCGCCCGGATGCAATGGTTATGCATCCGGGGCCAATCAATCGGGGGCTTGAAATCGCATCCAGTGTCGCAGATGGCAATCGATCTGTCATTCTCGATCAGGTAACGAATGGTATTGCCGTACGCATGTCAATAATGGCGAAGCTTATGGGCGGACAGGCGGAACGATCGTGAAGATCAGAATCCGAAAAGGCCATTTGGTTGATCCTGCCAACCGCATTAACCAGATAGCGGATATCTTCATTTCAAAAAACAAAGTCGTCGCCATTGGTAGAGCGCCAAAGGGATTTAAAGCAACTGAAGAAATCGATGCAAAGGGAATGTTTGTATTCCCCGGACTGGTTGATTTGCGCACGCGTTTACGCGAACCCGGAGAAGAACATAAAGCCACCATTTACAGCGAAACACGCGCAGCGGCGAGCGGCGGCATCACCACAATGGTGTGCCCGCCTGACACCTTCCCGATAATCGATACGCCTGCCATGGCACACATGGTGCAGAACAGGGCCGCGGATGCCGGTTACGCTGAAGTTTTCCCTCTTGGCGCGTTAACAGCGGGCCTAAAGGGAGAGCAGTTAACGGATATGGCGATGATGCTTGATGCCGGATGTGTTGGCGTCAGTAATGCGTTAGAGACCGTTGAAAGCAGTTTGGTGATGCGTCGTGCAATGCAGTATGCGTCAACCTATGACATCACTGTTTTTCTCAATCCGAGTGACCCATGGCTTCAGGGAAATGGTGTTGTCCACGAAGGCGCGGTGAGCACACGACTGGGGCTGCCGGCAATTCCGGAGGCAGCTGAAACTGTAGGCGTTGCGCGTGATCTGGCGCTGGTGGAAACCAGTGGTGCCAAAGCACACTTCGAAATGCTTTCCAGCGGTCGTTCAGTTGACATGATCAAACAGGCGCAAAAACGCAAACTCCCGGTAACCGCTTCAGTATCCGTCCACCATCTTTTATTTAGTGAAGAAAACATTGGCAACTTTGATACTCAGTACAAAGTAATGCCCCCGCTAAGAACAACTCGTGACCGCACGCAACTGGTGAGTGGCGTACGAAAAGGTCAAATCAGCACAATTTGTTCGGATCACCAACCCCACGGTACTGATTCAAAACTGGCCCCCTTTAGTGAGGCCGCAACCGGAATCGCAGGGCTGGATACATTGCTTACGACGACATTCGGATTAGTAAACTCAGGAGATCTGGATCTGAATACGGCAATTGCTGCACTGACGATTAATCCGGCAACCATCATTGGGACCGAAACCGGCAGACTCGACCCCGGACGACACGCAAACCTGTGTATTTTTGATCCAGAAAAAGAATGGACCCTGGACTGCAGCACAATGTCCAGTCGGGGCAGAAACTCACCCCTGATGGGAAAAACATTACAAGGCAAAGTTGTTCATACCCTGTTAAATGGAAAAACAACCTATCGACAGCGCTGATTCACTCCTTATCCCGGCTATCCAACCGCGAGATGGTATAGCGCGATGCATTACAAAATTTTAATGACACATTCATGTTTGAGTAAGCATGGTTTTGCTGAAATACCCGGCAACTTAACTTACAACGGAAATAACAAGCATGCGAAACAAGGCATCTTTTTCTCAGGTATTGGCGTTAACCAACCATACTGGTCAAAAACGTAATTTCTTAGCCGTTATTGTTTTTTCTGCCGCCATCGCGGCAACGGTTATCCTCCCGCATCAAGCGGTCGAAGCGAAATCCGCTCCGGCTCATGCCGCAGTTGATCTGAATGCTATAAACGTCAACGACGGCTTTGCTGAACTCGTTCGAGCGGTACGTCCGGCTGTTGTCAATATCTCCGTTACCGGTAGCGCTTCGCAAAAAGGTTCATTACTCGGGCTCAATGGCAGCGCCCCTCAACTTGAGGAGTTTCTGAAACGTTTTTTTGGTGAACTTCCTGAAAAATACGGTAAAAAATATAACAACCGGAACGCGCCGCTGGAGCGAAAGACCACCGCGGTGGGTTCCGGTTTCATCATCGACCCTGAGGGCCTTGTGGTAACAAACCATCACGTTATTGAGCATGCTGACTCTATCGAAGTTGTTTTCGAGGATGGCAGCCGAATCCCGGCAACACTCAAGGGAACCGACGCGAAAACCGATCTTGCCTTGCTCGAGATCGACATGGGCCATCCGCTACCCTATGTTGTTTTTGGAAATTCCGATGAAGCCGAAGTCGGTGACTGGGTGGTCGCGATTGGCAACCCTTTTGGTCTGGGAGGGACAACAACCAGCGGCATAATCTCTGCCAGGGGCCGAGACATTCAATCCGGGCCACTGGATGATTTTATTCAAATCGACGCATCCATTAACCGCGGCAACTCAGGCGGCCCCCTGTTTAATACCAGCGGTGAAGTAATTGGCGTAAACAGTGCAATTTATTCACCCAACGGCGGCAGCGTTGGAATTGGCTTCGCGATCCCGTCATCGATGGCTGAAAATGTCGTTCGACAGCTTGCAGCCTCAGGAGCCGTTGAGCGCGGCTACCTTGGCGTTCATATCCAGTCCCTGTCAAAAGAAATTGCCCGCAACCTCGGCCTGGATGACGATAGTGGCGCTCTGGTAACCCAAATAATCGAAAATAGCCCGGCTGAAAAAGCCGGCCTTGAAGCGGGCGATGTGATCGTTAAATATGATGGAAAAACACTGACCAAAATGCGCGATCTCCCTCGATTTGTTGCCCTGACCACCGAAGGTAAAACCGTAGATGTTGAGATCTGGCGGGATGAATCAAGAAAAGTGGTCAGTGTCGATATCTCTGCAACTGCTGAACCCTCCCTTGCCAGTGCTTCTGCCGACGAGCACGACCTTACCAATAAGCCCCTCGGCTTAGAGCTGGCAGACACAGACACAACAAACCTTAGCCGATATGGCCTTGATGAAGAAACCGTTGGCGTCATCATTGTTGATGTTTATCCAGACAGTAGTGCAGCCCGGCAAGGCTTAAGACCGGGTGATGTTATAAAGAGGCTTAATCGCACCAACATCCACGACACCAAGCAGTTCATTCGTACACTTCAGGCTTCCATCGATGAAAACAAACAGTCGGTTTTATTGTTGGTCGAACGAGAAAATCAAGCTCGTTTTATTGTTGTCTCAACAGCGGTCTAATCCTGACAAAATGAGAATAAAACAAATCTCCTCGGCTTAGGACTTAATCACCGGGATGTGCAATTTTTCAACCTTTACACGGTTTAAAATTCGATTATCCTGCCGCGTTTGCCAGGAAAGTTATTTGATATACTTTTCGTCATGTCCAATAAACACAACCGCAACACCACCGAACCGTTTGATATCTGGCAATGCTTGCGCAGCGAAGCCGAAATTGCGCTGTCCAGAGAACCCTTACTTGGAAAGTTTTTAAACCCGGTCATCCTCAATCATTCGAGTTTCGCAGACGCTTTAACGGCCATTCTGGTTGCCAGACTAACCTGCGGCGTTCTCGACAGAAACACCCTTCAAGACATCATCGCTGATGTTCTGAATAGCGATGAAGATATTCTGCATAGCGCACAACGCGATCTCATTGCTTTTTGTGAACGCGATCCCGCCTGCAATCGATTCTCCATTCCCTTCCTGTATTACAAAGGCTATCAGGGTTTACAGTTTTATCGTATTGGACATCATCTATGGAAGAACCGACAATCCGAATTGGCATTGTACCTGCAAAGCCGAGTCAGCGAAGTTTTTGATATGGATATTCATCCCGCAGCGAGAATCGGCAACGGTATTTTGATTGACCATGCCACCTCGATCGTGATTGGAGAAACGGCAGTGGTCGGGGACAACGTTTCGATGCTTCACGAAGTTACACTCGGGGGTACTGGTAAATCCGAAGGCGACCGGCATCCGAAGGTTGAAAGCGGTGTACTGATTGGTGCCGGCGCAAAAATTCTCGGCAACGTAAAAATCGGCGAGAATGCCAAAGTCGGAGCGGGCAGTGTTGTACTTGAAGATGTTGATGCAGCGATTACGGTTGCCGGCGTTCCCGCACGTCCAGTAGCAGAAATTGTTGATATATCCCCGGCACTGGAAATGGACCATTCGCTTGATGGCTGAACAATAAACTCAACAAATACAAATCCACTGTTTAGACGCACATCACTGGTCAACGGATTTTGACCGCCATGGTGTGGACATTTTGCGATTGGTGGTTTATGTTATCGTGCTTGGAAATAATTGAAAATGCGTTAATACACCAAGATATAAACTCTAACCTGACCAGGTAAAAAACCAGGTCAATCGAATCAGGCGAATTTTATGAAAATCGAATCAAAGGCAATTCATTCCGGCTTTACTCAGGATCCAGCCACTAATGCCGTAGCGGTACCTATTTATCAAACCACTTCCTTCGCGTTTGACAGCACTCAACACGGCGCTGATCTTTTTGATCTTAAAGTGCTCGGGAACATTTATTCAAGAATAATGAACCCCACCAACGATGTTCTGGAACAACGGGTGGCAGACATGGAAGGCGGCGTTGCCGCGCTTGCTCTTGCTTCCGGACAAGCCGCAACCACTTGCGCAATTCAGACTATTGCAGAAGCCGGTGACAATATTATCAGTATGCCCACTTTGTACGGTGGAACCTATAACCTGTTCGCCCACACACTCCCGCAAATGGGCATAGAGACCCGATTTGCTGATCCTGAAAACCTCGACTCCATTGCATCCCTGATCGATGCAAAAACCAAAGCGGTATATTGCGAATCCATTGGTAATCCGGCGGGAAATATTGTTGACCTTGAAAAAGTAGCCGAAGTTGCTCATGCACACGGCGTACCCGTTATTGTCGACAACACGGTGCCGTCTCCTTATCTTTGCCGCCCAATCGAATGGGGTTGCGACATCGTTGTGCATTCGTTAACCAAGTATATTGGCGGTCACGGAACCATTATTGGCGGCATGATTGTAGACTCAAATAATTTTGACTGGGTAGCAAACAAGGAACGCTTTAATCGCTTGAACGAACCTGATGTGTCGTACCACGGGGTCGTTTTTACAGAAACCGGATTACCGCCTTATATTCTACGTGCACGTGTTGTACCACTCCGAAACATGGGTGCGTGCATTGCGCCAATGAATACATTCCTTGCGTTACAGGGGCTTGAAACGCTACCGCTGCGCATGGACCGAATATGTGAAAACGCACTGGCTGTGGCAAACCATCTGGAAGGGCATTCCAGTGTTGAATGGGTGCGCTATGCTGGATCAGACAGTAGCCCTCATAAAGCGTTGGCTGACAAATACACCGGCGGCCGCGGCTCGGGTGTACTGAGTTTTGGCATTAAGGGCGGAGCAGAAGCGGGTGGAAAATTCATTGATGCGCTACAAATGATTAAACGCCTGGTTAACATCGGTGATTCAAAATCGCTGGCATGCCACCCTGCTTCCACCACCCATCGTCAACTTTCCCCTGAAGAGCTGGCATCATCTGGCGTGAGTCCGGAGCTGGTTAGACTGTCGATTGGTATCGAGAATATTGAAGATATTATCGAAGATATCGACCAGTCCATTGCCGCTGCTGGGTAGCTCCAGCCTGGTCATCGTTGCTAACCTGTCCGAAACCGGTTAGCTTGAAAAACCGGGTCCTCCCGAAGCCATTCGGGAGGTCTTTTTTTTGTGTCCAAATCAATGTGTCTGCGCCCAAAAGACCATTATGCGTTGTTAGAAAGACGATCCGGGCTGCCTTAAAAATGCCGTTTCTTTATTACTGGAATACCTTCCCAGAGCTTTGTTTCGATGTGGGAAACGACCAAATTGCGCAACAATATCATAGTGTTTTCCTGACTTCGACGGTCAACCCTCATAAGTCATTGATTTATAAAGAAACACAAAAATATCTAGGCACTACAAATGCCCAGATATTTAAGAATTATATCAATCAGTACAGTGGGTAAGCTGTGGTGGTCGCTTTTAATCCCATCACAGCATAGATTTTTTTTGCTTCTGGATTGATTTGAGAAGGCATGACATAACGCTGTTTGGTGCGCTTGTGTTTGAACACGCTGTGTTGCACATGAATCAAGGCATTACGGATAACAGCAGGGGATAAGGCCTTGTGTTGTAGCTTGATTCGATACATTATCTGTCTGATGCAGGCAAAAGCCATGAACGAAATGGCAATGTGGGCACGCACTCTTGAGGGTGTCCAGTGGTAGATAGGGCGTACTTTTAAGTCGTGTTTAGTGATGCGGAAACTTTCTTCAACCTGCCATAAGCCGCGATAGTGTGATAGCACTTCCTGGTGCGGCGTATCGGGCAAATTGGTGATGACGCCATGCAGTCCGTCCCAGCGGCTTTCGGCATCAATTTTATCTTGGTTGATACTCAGGCTGGTTTTTCCCTTGATAATCAGAAACTTTTTATAGCCGTAGTTATTTAATAAGTCCTTGGGGTTCTGGCTTTTACCGATTTTCTTGATGAGCCGATCGACTGCCTTTTGTCGGTCATGTTGATCTTTATCCGCACGCTTTGGACAATGTGAGACAATGAGTCGTCTCTTCTTGTGTGTCAGCTCGGCTGCGCTTGATCCGTCTTTGCCAAGCGGCTGATAAGCCGACTTATCCAATACCCTGGTTTGTAGTGCAGCGGGCAATTGTTTTAGTTTCGCCCCGACGATGTAATAAGCACCCGCCTCATCCAGGGCGCTTAGATTGTCTTCATTCAGCATGCCTCGATCAGCGACAAAGATCATTTTCCGGACATCATAGCGCGCTTGCATCGTCTGCAAAACGCTGATTAGGCTATGACCCTCGAAAGTAGCACCAGGGAACACTTCGTAGCCGACCGGCAGACCTTCGCGGGTGACCAGCAAAGCCAGCAATACCTGGGGCTGATTAAATTTACAGTCCTTGCTGTAGCCATTTTGTTTTAATTCGTCTTCCTTGAAAGACTCAAAATAGAGCGTCGTACAGTCAAAAAACAACACATCCAACGCACCAGATAACAAGGATCGCGTGCCTTCACAGGTCATCGCTTGCAGCCGGCTGATGGTGTTATCGTCCAGCTGATCCATCATCCGATAAACTTTCTCTAAGGACAAAGAAACGCCAAAGTCCTGCTCCAGCTGCTGCACACTGCCGCGCTTACTTTTAGGATTGGCAATGCGTGCCATCACACAATGGAACAGGGCTTCTGTGGAGGCACGATACTTCTTTTGCGGCAACAGGGTATCGAACGACAACTGGCGATAGACCGCGCCATACACCTCATGAATGCCCAGCACCACCCGTTGTTCTTCCACCATCTGCCTCAGGTCAACATTCAAGGTGGCTTTGGACGATTGAGCTTTTGCTGCTTTCGCCTCAAGCATCTGTTTGGCGACCGTCTCAGGCGGAAACAGGCTGGGCTGATGCTGGGCTTCAATCTTCGCCTTGACAACCTCGGCCAAAGCCTTCAACTGCGCCAACTCCTCGTCATCCATGGCAATGCCGACATAACGCACAATCTTTTGCTTGACCTTATCGCCGACGCGCACGGATGAAACAATCTGAACCGATTGTCTTGGGCTATTGGGTGTCGATTTAACGCGAACGAACATGGGGTGAGTTTACACTGTGCTATTGCCGAAATCAACACAAATATTAAGATAGGCACTACAAACCAGTTTCTCTACCACCCCCGCGTGTTTATTGGGCTGTGGGCGATCTGCGTGGGGTGGACCGTCGAAGTCAGGGGGTAGCTCCAGCCTGGTCATCGTTGCTAACCTGTCCGAAACCGGTTAGCTTGAAAAACCGGGTCCTCCCGAAGCCATTCGGGAGGTCTTTTTTTTGTGTCCAAATCAATGTGTCTGCGCCCAAAAGACCATTATGCGTTGTTAGAAAGACGATCCGGGCTGCCTTAAAAATGCCGTTTCTTTATTACTGGAATACCTTCCCAGAGCTTTGTTTCGATGTGGGAAACGACCAAATTGCGCAACAATATCATAGTGTTTTATCGCAAACTGATAGTAACCATCAAACATCTCACGTTCAGATTCTGTAACCTGACTCCGTAGCGCATCGTACAAACGCAGAGAAAGCATTTGATCCTCCAGCGATTCGCTGTGTTCGTAGGGCAAGTAAACAAAAACACGCTGGACTTCCAGTAGCTGAAACTGCCATTCACGTTTCAGCATCAGCTTAGCAAGCTCCCTGGCCTTCTCATCGCAGGCAAACGATTTTCCTGAATTACGGTATATATTTCGTGGAAACTGATCCTGGCTGAGAATGGCTGCGAGCAGGCCGCTCGGCGAGTCTAACCAGTCATCGAGCCGGTCGTGGAAAACATCTTCCACTAAACCGCCGAAACGTTTTTTGATTTGCTCATCAGTCTGGTCATTTTTTGACCACCACAGATCACTTTTTTGTTTGCTAATTTGCAAATTGTCGGCGGCATCACCAAACCAAAACTGGATCACCGACTCAGGCGTCTCTTTATTCATCGCCAAACGGGTTGCGAATTCATCATTTTCGGGCACGATTCAAGTTAAAATCAATACTATGTTTTACCGAACTTCATTTCAAATTACTTAAAAATGGTTGCCCGACTTTTTCTGGCTATTGTCGCACTCATCGGCGTAATGTGGTATCTCGCCTGGTACAGCAAAGCCGATAAACAACAACGCAATAAATCCCTTATCAGCATTTTGTTGTATGGTTGCGCTTCCGCATTATTAATTCTCGTCATAACGGGACGAATTCCCTGGTTATTTGCCATGCTCAGTGCTGCCACGCCCTGGATTAATCGCGCACTGACAGTAAAAATGATGTGGAATCGCTTCAATCAATCTGCCGGGGCTGACGACAAATCAAAATCAACCACTTCTTCAACACAAGATATGCGTGTAGCAGAAGCGCTGGAGATTTTGGGGCTGAAAGGAACTCCCGGAGAAGAGGAAATCATCGCCGCGCACAGGAAGCTCATGCAAAAAATCCACCCGGACAAGGGTGGAAACGAGTATCTGACAATTAAAATCAATCAGGCGAAAGACCTTCTTTTGAAAAACCATCAGTAACATCATAATTACAGATTTGGGATTTCAGCCAATTGGCACCTGATAATTTACATTACCGTAATATTATTACCTCACCTATCCCTTATCTTCTTTTCCACATTGTTATAAAATCGTGGCTGCTGTTTAAGCCGACCCGAACCCGTACTTTAACTGTATACGCTTATCAAACATCTCTGCTTCAAATTGACTGCTTTGATGCTGATTCTTACCGCATCCGCATGGCCTGTCGCCATGAGTGTAGTCGATGCCGAACGAATCAGAAACTGGGGACTTACCAAGCAACATATCGCAAGCGTTCTAACGCCTTCCGTTAAAAAGAATCAGTTACCGGAAGCCATTACGATTCCTGAGTTTTCGCTGAAATCTCCATTAAATACCGCCTACACCGTGGATCCCGAACTGCAGTCCGAAGCTGACCGGATACTCGGAAAATACAACCCTGACTATGGTGTTTTTGTCGCCATCGACCCGGACACAGGACATATTTTAGCTATGACTGACTCCAGCCGGGATCAGTTGGACCACGGAAATCTATCCATTGTAAACACCTTTCCAGCGGCATCGGTTTCAAAAATCATAACCGCTGTTGCCGCCGTAAACGAGCATCATGCTGATAACAACACCATCATTCCGTTCAATGGCAAGTCCACGTCGTTATATAAAAAACATGTTTTTCGTCACGAAAACAACCAATGGACCCGAAAATATACGTTGAATGAATCCTTTGCGAAATCAGTTAACCCGGTTTTTGGTCGTCTGGGTGCCGTTACCATGGGAGGTGAAACCATGATGGATTATTCCTACCGTCTGGGATTTAACGGCAGATTTGCTTCGGACTTTAACTTCGAAAATGGTCAGGTAGCGCTCGACGTTACCGATGAATGGCAGGTCGCAGAGATGGCTTCCGGCTACACAACTCGTAATACACTTTCACCTCTTCACGGCGCTATCCTGGCAGCAACAGCCATCAATGGCGGTAATCTGGTGGCCCCCGTCATTGTAAAGTCGTTGACTGGACCTTATGGTATTCCAATTTATGTCCATGAACAGTCCGCGACCTCTCCGGCAATGTCTGCGCGGTCATCCCTTGAGTTAAAAAAAATGATGCAGTCTACGGTATCAATCGGTTCTGCTCGAAAATCATTTAGAGGATTCAATAAAAAAAATATCCGGGCAGGTGGAAAAACCGGGTCACTGACCGGCTATAAGCCACGAGGGAAATATGACTGGTTTGTGGGGTTCGGCGAAAATGGTACAAAAAAAATTGCTTTCGCGGTTCTCTGTATAAACAAGGAAAAATGGTACGTCAAGTCGGCACGAGTCGCGCGTGAGATGCTTGAATTTTATTTTCGCGAAACGTCTCCGCAAACCGCCTGGATTCCGCCTCATCGGCTGCACCGCAACGATTCCCCCAACGCTTAGTTTCAACTAAGCGGGAAAAGTAATTTGAAACAATATCTGGATGCGGTTAAAGAAACTCTGGAAAAGGGTCAACGCAAACCCAACCGCACAGGCGTTGACACGATTTCGACGTTTAATATTAACTATGAGATTGATCTGCGTCAGGGATTTCCGTTACTGACCACCAAACAAATTTGCTGGAAAAATATTGTCATAGAAAATCTATGGTTTTTATCCGGAAAAACAGATATTGCACTATTAAAAAAGCACAATTGCAAATTCTGGGATCCCTGGGCTGATGAAAATGGTAGGGTACCGAGCGCCTATGGTAACTTTTGGCGCCATTTCCCTTTGCCCGGTGACGGCAATACAAATGATCAGGTAGCGTATGTTGTCGGCCAGTTGAAGACCAATCCAATGAGTCGGCGGCTGGTTGTATCGGCCTGGGCACCCGGCAATGCGCAAACCAGTGCGCTACCGCCCTGCCATGCATTTTGGGTTTTAAATACGCAATTTGATGAGCTTGGCGAGGAAACATTATGCCTCCATCTTACCCAGCGAAGCGGTGATATCGCCCTTGGAGTTCCCTACAATATAGCTGGCTACGCGCTACTGCTTGAACTTTTCTCCAGATTCAGCGGGATCAAACTCGGTATTTTCGGTCATACCCTGATCGACGCGCATATCTATACGGCGAAAGCGAATGGTGATATGTCTGAGTATGATCACATTCCAGGCCTGCAAATGCAATTAAACAGAACACCGCACGCCTTGCCATCTCTCGAAATTGATCCGGCGATTCAGTCGCTGGATGATATTGAGCCGCTGTTATCTCTTGAAACAGAAGAGATCATGTCCCATTTTGTACTGCACAACTACAACCCTTATCCTGCCATTAACTTTAAAGTGGCAGTTTAAGGTCAGTTACTAATGTCTGAATCGTTGCAGCTGCCTCTACGCGGCGCCATCGTCGCCATGACCGAAGACCGAGTGATTGGACTACACGGCAAAATTCCCTGGTACTATTCCGCTGACCTCAAGCGATTTAAACGCCGGACAATGGACTCGACCATCGTTATGGGACGCCTGACCTGGGAATCCATTGGCAGTAAACCGTTACCGGGAAGGCGAAATATTGTGATAAGCCGAAATCCCGTTCAGCATGTAGAAAGCTTTACATCGGTAGAATACGCATTAAACTGGTGCGAGTCGGAAGATACTTGGGTCATTGGCGGGGGACAAATTTATCAAGCCTCAATGCAATGGTTGAATTTACTCGATGTCACATTTGTCCCCGAAAAGATCAACCACCCGGAAGCCGTCCGATTTCCAGTGATCGATCCTAAAGCCTGGATTGAATCAGAATCGAGTGCGTCAGATAACACCCGATTAAAAAATGTACTCTACCGCCGAAAATAACACATCTGGCTTTTGGCAATTATCGATCCCACATAACGACTATCGTCTCTAATCCAGAATTATTTAATGAGCACCCTCAATTCACGAGAATTTCTAAAGCACATTCTATTTGGCATAGCCGGCTCAGCAACCGTGCTGGGATTTTTGTTTTATGCCACCTCAAATTCCAGCGAATCTTTCTCTCCACAAAGCATTTTCGATACTCTCTCGAATAGCTCCATTACGCTTTTCGCCATTTATATCCTGCTCGCGGTGATCGGTATTGTTGTACGCGCATATCGCTATCAAATCCTGATTAGCGCTGCCGGTGAGCCTGGCGATAGCACTCCGCCGATGAAATCCATGATATGGATTACCGCAGTTCGAGGAATGGTCGTCGATCTGTTACCCGCCAGATTAGGGGAACTGGTCTATGTCGCGCTACTAAAGCGATTTGGCGGCACCCAGATTACCAGCGGTTTATCTTCTTTAGTGTTTGCAATGGTTCTGGATATTGCGGTTTTAGCGCCGCTCGCTGTGGTGTTAATTTTGTTAATCGGATTTCCCAACAATGCACCGTTGAAAGTTGCATTGATCGCCATATTCGTTGTTACCTCATTTTATATTGGCGTGAGATTTATTCTTCCGCATATCCACAATTTTGTAAAAACACACACATCCGGTCATTCCGGTCATTCCGGGCTGGTGGGAAAAATTTCCGGCTTTATAACGGGTTTGATGGCTGCGGCTGAATCAACCATACGCGCCGGAATATTTTTTAAGGTCGTGCTGCTCACGGTCATCGTAAGAGCATTGAAGTACGTCGGATTATTGATTCTGTTTCACAGCGTTGCGTCCGCAAGTTTTCCCGAACTGGATTTTATCAAGCCCTTTGAAACGCTGGCAGCAATGATCGCTTCGGAAATGACCGCGGCTCTGCCGATTCCCACCCTCATGAGCTTCGGCGCCTGGGAAGTTGGTGGTATGACGTTTATGGCTTTCCTGGGGGCACCACCACAATCGTCGTTAATCACGCTTATTGCGGTTCATATTCTGACTCAATCCGTTGACTATGGCATTGGCCTGTTTGCATTGCTCACACTTTTCCTAAACCAGGCTTCACACATAAAACAAACGAAAGGGTTTAGAAAGCCACCCATTATCCCCGTCACTGTCGCTCTGGTATCCCTGGCAGGTACTTATCTGGCATGGGCTCAGTATAACGACTCAAACCGGGAATATTCCGATAACAATCAAATGGTGTCAAAAATTGACCCCCATCAGCTGCCACAGTGGTTAAAAGATACCGAAGGCAAGATCGTTTGGGCATCCAACCGTATGGGCAATCACAATATCATGATGATGACTTTGCCAGAAATGACCGTGCGCGCCCTCACGGTCCACCCACATACGGAAACGCATCCCAGAATATCGCCTGATGGAAACAAGGTTATATTCTCTCGCTCCCACGAGTTGTGGCAGTCCTGGAGGATTCAAAAACCCTGGGATGTCTGGCTCAAAGACCTGGAAACAAATAAAGAAACCAGAGTCGCCAAGCACGGTATGTCGGCCTCCTGGTCAGAGGATGGAAAAAAGATTTATTTTTATCGACACCCGGGGGAGATCTGGCAATACGATTTAGCGTCTAAAAAAGAATCTGTTCTCTATAAAAAGAATCAACCAGGCATGCCCAACCAGGAATTATTTTGGCCATCGATCAATAGCAAGGGCGAACTTGCCGTTGCGTTTCGCGATTTGGGGAGACCAACCAATATCATTGTAGATCAGGATGGAAATCGTACCGATGTTGCTCCAGGCTGCATGCTGACGTGGACCCCTTCGGGAGAACAGGCATTCTTTATCTCCAGCAAAGACGGCGGAAAACACAAAAACCAGATCAATCTCTACGATCCAGACACGGGTAGTATTTCCAGGCTTTTGGATTTACCGGGTGATTTGAGTCACGAATATTTTCCAAAACTTGATCACTCAGAAAAATTTCTGATTTTTTCAGCCTCCGACGGCGGCCACGAACCTGACATTGAAGACTACGAAATCTTTATCTGGAAAACCAACCAAAAACCTGAGGACGCAGTCCGATTAACTTTCGACAAAGGTAATGACAGCTGGCCGGATATCTACCTGAAGTAACTCAAGGCTGCCGCTAATCGGGGGTGTTTGCCGTCACCACGATTCTTCTCGGGGCGGGATATCCCTCTATGGTTTTTGAAGAATCTGCCGAATCAAGAAAATCCTGCAGCGATTCAAAATCCATCCATCGCGTTTTTCGCTGCTCGTCAATCGTTGTTCGAGAAATATCAAGCGTTCGAATATTTTCAAAACCCGCTTCATGCAATAGCAAATTCAAGGCCTTTTCTGTCGGAACGCTCCAGACATTGGGCATCTTTGCATAGCTTCCTTCCGGTATCAGGCAAGTGTCGGAATCCCCTTCAATTACCAGAGTCTCGAGAATAAGCTCCCCTCCCGGCCGCATACATTCCGACAATTCAACCAAATGCTGTCGCGGATTCTTTCTATGGTACAAAATCCCCATGTCGAAAATGGAATCAAAGTATATATTTGCATCTACAACATGGTGACGGGGATATTCCTCAAACCGAAGCGGGAGTATCGCTGCGGGCAAATTTTTCACATAATGTTTTACCGTATTGAATTGACAGGTAAATAATTGTGAAGGCTCTATTCCGAGTACGTATCTTGCACCCGCACCCAACATACGGCAAATATAGTATCCGTTGCCGCAGCCAACATCGAGCACCAATCTGTTTTCCAGGGGTTGGATAGATTTTGATAATCGATTCCATTTCAAACTTGATCTCCATTCAGCATCAACCGTAATTCCGAAAAAATCAAACGGTCCTTTACGCCAGGGTTTAAATGACTGCAGCAGGCTCAGCAGCGCTGCCTTTTCAAGCGCACTCAATTCATCAGCGCCACCTATTGCCGGGCAATCCAGATCGAATTGGAAAACGCTCGTTTCATAGTCTTTCAGCCGCTGTAAATCCTCTAACCAGCGATTGAGATGGCCGTGCCGCCTAATCGCAACAACTTCGGATACAGAACGGTGAAGATTTTCACTGACACGTTGAAGAGGTGTCGAAGAAAAATCAGGATAGATCGCCGCGTCGTCACTCACCGGTAATATCGACACTCATACCTGTTCGAGTTCGATTAATGTTCCCAAACCATCTTTCGGATGCAGGAAAATTACGGGCTTATTGTGCGCTCCAATTGCCGGCTTGCCATTGCCGAGCACGCGCAGACCGGAATTCAGCAAACTCTGAGTGGCGGATTCAATATCATCCACCTCATAGCACACATGGTGCATACCACCCTGCGGATTTTTCTCGAGGAATTTTCCGATGGGGGAGTTTTCGCCCAGTGGATATAAAAGCTCAATTGTTGTATTTGGCAGATTAACAAAAACAGTGGTCACACCATGGTCAGGCAAATTCAATTCTTCTGATACGTCAGCGCCGAACTGATCGCGGTATAATGCAGATGCGACTTTTAAATCCGGAACCGCGATTGCGATATGGTTGAGTTTCCCTATCATCTCAACATCACCCGTTTAGTCCGATTATCGGAAGATTTGGATTTCCCTGTTAAAACAATATTGGCAGACATAAACTCACCTAACCTGATCTTTCATAAATTCGGAAACCAGCGTCTCTGCGGCAACGCTTGGCGCTAACTCTCCTGACATCACGGATTCCTGCAAATCATCAAGTGACTGCTGTACCGCTTTACTGCTTTTTAATTTCCCAAGCAGTCGTTCATGCGTCTCCGTCCATAACCAGTTTTTACGTTGTTTCCGGCGAATAGAATCCAAAAGTTCATCTTCGACAAGCCGTTTATGAAAAGCACTTACGTTGTCCCACACTGCTTCAATAGCGGTGGCTTGCAGTGCTGATAGCGTCAATACCGGAACTGACCAGTTCGGCAATCTGGGTTTTATCAGCCGCAAAGCCTGCTGAACATCCGCTGCCGATAAATTTGCTCTGGCTTTTAAATCGCCATCTGCTTTATTCACGACCACCATATCCGCCAGCTCTATAATACCGCGTTTTATACCCTGCAAATCATCCCCACCGCCAGGCAGCAGCATAAGAAGAAATAAATCGGTCATATTGCTAACCATGGTTTCTGACTGACCTACACCAACAGTTTCAACAATAATCACATCAAATCCCGCTGCTTCACATAAAACGATGGCTTCACGGGTTCGCCGCGCCACACCGCCCAACGATTGACCTGCCGGACTGGGTCGTATAAACGCGCGTGTATTGGTCGCCAACGTCGGCATTCGGGTTTTATCAGCCAATATTGAACCGCCGTTCAGTGTCGAACTCGGATCAATCGCAAGCACCGCCAGATTGTGTCCGTTGGCGATAACCTGATTTCCAAACTGCTCAATAAAGGTCGACTTGCCGACTCCGGGAACGCCGGTTAATCCGATACGAATAGAATTTCCACTTAATGGCGCAGCCTCACTCAACAATTGTTCCGCTGCTACGCGGTGATCTGGCCGAGAGGACTCCAGCAAGGTAATTCCCTTGGATAGTGCTTTTCTATCACCCTTACATAACGCAGCAAAATCCAGTTGGTCGGGATTGTTCACAGTTGGATCGAAGTGGGCCTGATTGTTAAATGCGATTCGTCAGTGGCTGCAAATTCAAGGATAGGCTGATCCACTTCCAGGGTTTCACCCACCGCTACCAAAACCTTTTGAACCACACAATCGTGTTCCGAACGCATTGAGTTTTCCATTTTCATCGCTTCAATTACCGCGAGCTCCTCGCCTGCTTTAACCTTTTTTCCAGCTTCAACTGCAAGCGACACCAATAAGCCAGGCATGGGTGAAAGCAAAAACCGTGACATGTCGGGAGCCTGTTTTACCGGCATTAGCTTATTAAGCTTTGCCGTGTTTTGGGTAACGACAAATGCCGATCCGGTAAACGCGCCGCTACCGACCTCATAACCATACCCAACCTTCCTAATTTGATAAAACGCCTGCCTTGAATTCACAGATCCCCGATAAATCTTATCCATCGGGGTCCAGTTGTCTTCAATGCGGTATTCTTTATCATTCATGAACACCAACCAGCCGGTGTTGGTTGATTGGGTGATTTTTGCATCGAACTGCTCGCCGGCAAAAATCAGAACCCAGTGGTCACTTACCTTTCGTCCATAGCCGTCAACCTGATTTGAAACAGTGGCCGCGCGTTGGGTGATGCGGTGATGTATCGAAATCAAAATTGCCGCTAATTCATACTTAATGTCAACGGCTAACGATTGCTCGGAAAATCCATCCGGGTATTCGTCGGCTATAAAATGAGTGGTTAATTCACCTTTCTGAAATCGGGGGTGACGCAATATCGCTGACAGGAATGGCAAATTTGTATCCACACCACGTATATAATATTGCGCAATACTGTCAATCATTTTTGATATCGCCTGATCCCTGGTTTCTCCCCAGGTAACCAGTTTTGCAATCATCGGGTCATAAAACATTGAAATCTCAGAACCTTCGACTACACCCGTATCGACACGTACCACGTCTTGTTCTGGTGGGGTCTGGTAATGCTTAAGACGTCCTGTGGAAGGTAAAAAGTTTCGGTATGGGCTCTCCGCATAAACTCGGGACTCCATCGACCAACCGTTAATCTGGATATCTGATTGAGTAATCGGCAGCTTTTCGCCATACGCTACCCGAATCATGAGCTCCACAAGATCCAAACCGGTAATCATTTCTGTTACCGGATGCTCTACCTGCAATCGAGTATTCATTTCCAGGAAATAGAAATTCCGGTTACGATCAACAATAAATTCCACTGTACCTGCGGAACAGTAATCTACCGCTCGAGCCAGATTTTTCGCCTGATCACCCATAGCCGTACGTGTTTTTTCATCCAGAAAAGGCGACGGCGCTTCTTCGATAACTTTTTGATGACGCCGTTGAATAGAACATTCGCGCTCATTCAGCGATACAATGTTACCGTGGCTGTCAGCGATTATCTGGATTTCGATATGTCTTGGCTGTTCGATAAATTTTTCGATAAAAATTCTTCCATCGCCAAAACTCGAAACAGCCTCGCTGGTTGCGCGTTCAAAACCATCTCGACATTCTTCATCGTTGCAGGCGACCCGCATGCCCTTACCGCCGCCACCCGCCGATGCCTTGATCATGACGGGGTAACCGATATTGGATGATATTTTCACCGCCTCTGCCGCATCCGCAACCACTTCGGTGTGACCGGGAATCGTGTTCACTGCCGATTCATCAGCGAGAATTTTGGCGGTAATCTTGTCACCCATGGCTTTAATTGCACGGCCGCCGGGTCCTATAAAAGCAATATTTTGCTTCGCCAACAATTGTGCAAAATGGGCATTCTCAGACAGAAAACCATAACCTGGATGTACCGCCTCTGCAGCGGTATGCTTACAGGCCTGAACTATTCTGTCTCCCAGCAGGTAGCTTTGAGACGCCGCCGCAGAGCCCACACATACGGCCTCATCGGCATCAGCGACATGTTTTGCATCACGGTCCGCCTCCGAATAGATCGCCACTGTGGCAATGCCCATTTTTTTCGCAGTTCGAATAACCCGACAGGCAATCTCACCGCGGTTTGCTATCAGTATTTTTTTAAACACGAAGCATTACCGGATTATTTAGAACAACAGCGGTTACAAAGGAATGTTTCCGTGTTTCTTCCACGGATTTTCAATGGCTTTATGCTTTAACATTGCGAGTGAACGGCAAAGGCGTTTTCGGGTATTGCGCGGAAATATAACATCGTCAATAAATCCTCTACTGCCAGCAACAAACGGATTCGCGAATTTGCGTCGATATTCTTCGGTTCGGGTTTCGAGTTTTTCCGGATCAGACGCCTCTTCCCGAAAAATGATTTCTACCGCACCTTTGGACCCCATCACGGCAATTTCTGCACTGGGCCACGCCAAATTAACATCCCCCCGTAAATGCTTTGATGCCATCACATCGTATGCACCACCGTAGGCCTTTCGGGTAATTAAAGTAATTTTAGGAACCGTGCATTCTGCATAAGCATACAATAGTTTTGCGCCGTGTTTAATGATTCCGCCATACTCCTGGGACGTTCCTGGCATAAATCCGGGAACATCAACCAAAGTGACTATGGGAATATTAAATGAATCACAAAATCTCACAAACCGCGCGCCTTTTATCGATGCATTAATATCCAGGCATCCGGCGAGTACCATCGGCTGGTTTGCCACTATTGCCACGGTAATCCCTTCCATTCGCGCAAATCCAACAACAATGTTTTTTGCATAGTTTGGCTGCAGCTCAAAAAAATCACCTTCATCGACAACTTTCTCAATCAGCTCTTTCATGTCGTAAGGCAGGTTGGGGTTGTCTGGGATGAGCGTATCCAGCGATTTTTCGGCACGGCTTTGAATATCCGCAGTTTGCCGATGCGGGGCACTATCCTTGTTGTTCAGCGGCAGGAAATTGAAAAACCGGCGTGTCATCAATAAAGCCTGTATATCGTTTTCAAACGCCAGATCGGCCACACCGGATTTCGACGTGTGGGTTGTTGCACCCCCAAGATCTTCAGCCGAAACCGCCTCGTGAGTAACCGTTTTCACCACATCCGGCCCAGTGACGAACATGTAGGAGCTGTCTTCAACCATGAAGATAAAATCGGTAATCGCTGGAGAATAAACCGCACCGCCCGCACACGGCCCCATAATCAGGGAGATTTGCGGAATCACGCCCGAAGCCATAACGTTTCGTTGAAATACTTCAGCATATCCGCCAAGGGATGCCACTCCTTCCTGAATTCGCGCTCCACCGGAATCGTTGATACCAATTACCGGCGCTCCGACCTTCATGGCCTGATCCAGAACTTTACAGATCTTCTCTGCGTGGGTTTCTGATAGTGAGCCGCCGAATACGGTGAAGTCCTGACTATAAACAAAGACCAAACGACCGTTGATAGTGCCGTATCCGATGACAACCCCGTCACCGGGAATGGATTTGCCTTCCATTCCAAAGTCGGTGCAACGATGTTCCACAAAAATATCCCATTCTTCAAAACTGTCTTCATCGAGCAGGATTTCGATTCGTTCACGCGCGGTCAACTTTCCTTTGGCGTGTTGAACATCAATGCGCTTTTGTCCACCTCCCAGTTTCGCCTGGAGACGCTTTTCTTCTAGTTGTTCGATAATTTCATGCATAGTTAATCCGGTTTTACCCGGTCACAAAAACCTGATCTTTAAGTATTATAGCGGTAGTTCCGTGAGTTAGGATTGTAGTTAGGATTGTAGTTAGGCTTGTATCCGTTTGATATCTGGTCGAAGAGGGGCAATTGTCTAGATTGCAGGGTCAAGAATTTTCAAAATATCTTTCGCCGCATCAGGGATATGCGTTCCGGGTCCAAAAATTGCTGACACGCCAGCGTCATACAACATATCATAGTCATCCGCAGGTATAACACCACCGCAAATTACTTTAATTTCGTCACTATTGGCGGATTTTAACGCGGCCATGACCGCTGGAACCAATGTTCTGTGGCCGCCAGCCTGGGAAGATACACCAATTATATGAACGTCATTTTCAATTGCCTGATTCACCGCTTCTTCGGGGGTTTGAAATAACGGCCCAATATCAACGTCAAAACCCATATCCGCAAATGCGGTAGCAATGGTCCTTGCTCCGCGATCATGACCATCCTGACCCAGTTTAACCACTAACATACGTGGCCGACGACCGTGGGAGGCTTCAAATTTATCTATTTTTTCCTGTAACATGGCAAAACTCTCAACTCCTTCATAGGCGGCGCTATACACACCGCCTAGCGTGCGCGGCTCCGCACAGTGACGCTGAAACACCGATTCCAGCGTATCCGATATTTCCCCAACACTGGCACGGCAGCGCGCCGCTGTAACCGCTGCTTCGAGCAAATTACCTTCCCCTGACTGAGCCGTATCTTCAAGCCGCTGTAAAGCCGAAGCCAGTTTTGCGTCGTCTCGGTGCTTACGAATGGATTGTAAGCGCGCAATCTGTGATTCTCTCACCGCGTTGTTATCGACCACCCGAATATCAATATTTCCCTCTTTCTCCAACTGATAGCGATTCACACCAACAATTACCTCTTCTCCCTGATCGATACGCGCCTGACGTCTAACCGATGCCTCTTCAATACGCAGTTTTGGCAATCCTGCTTCTACTGCCCGGGTCATACCGCCCATTTCTTCAACCTCATCAATGAGTTCCTTGGCTGCATCAATTAGGCTCTGTGTAAGACTTTCCACGTAATACGAACCAGCCATCGGATCAACCACGTTAGTAATCCCGGTTTCATGGTTTAACACCAGCTGTGTATTTCTGGCAATACGCGCAGAATTTTCAGTTGGTAAAGCCAGCGCTTCATCAAACGAATTAGTGTGCAGCGATTGCGTACCGCCCAATACAGCGGCCATCGCTTCGATGGTGGTGCGCATTATATTGTTGTGTGGATCTCGACTGGTTAGGCTAACCCCGGAGGTTTGGCAGTGCGTGCGCAACATTTTGGAACGCGGGTCTTTGGCAGAGAAATGGCTTTCCATGAGTTCTGCCCACAGCGTTCTGGCGGCGCGCAATTTTGCAACCTCCATAAAGAAATTCATACCGATGGCAAAGAAAAAGGAAAGCCTGGGGGCAAATTTGTCTACTTCCAGACCGCTATTAATCGCCGTTCGAACGTATTCAATACCGTCGGCCAATGTATAAGCCAATTCCTGAACAATGGTCGCACCGGCCTCTTGCATGTGGTAACCGGAAATTGAGATGGGATTAAATCGCGGCATATTACGGGCGGTGTAAGCAATAATATCCGACACTATTTTCATCGATGGGCGTGGTGGGTAGATATAAGTGTTACGCACCATAAATTCTTTTAGTATGTCGTTCTGAATAGTGCCTGACAGGTCTGACTGGTTTACGCCCTGCTCCTCGGCTGCGACAATAAACATTGCCATGACCGGGAGAACCGCACCATTCATCGTCATCGAAACGGACATTTTATCCAGCGGTATCTGATCAAAAAGTATCTTCATATCTTCCACTGAATCAATCGCAACGCCCGCTTTTCCAACGTCGCCTTCCACGCGGGGATGATCCGAGTCATATCCCCGATGGGTAGCCAGATCAAATGCCACCGATAGCCCAGTTTGACCGGCTTCGAGGTTCGCTCGGTAAAATGCATTGGAGTCTTCTGCAGTGGAAAATCCAGCGTATTGACGAATTGTCCACGGACGACCCGCATACATTGTCGATTTCGACCCTCTGGTAAACGGTTCAAATCCGGGCATCGACTCCAAATGGGCGATACCATCAAGATCATCAGCGCTATAAACCGGTTTCAGCCTGATACCTTCAGGGGTCTGCCAGTCTAAAGTGGAAGCACTCTCCCCCTTCAGTTCCGCGGTTGCCTGTTGATGCCAATCACTAACATCTGATTTTGGTGGTGAGTATTTCCTGATCGTCATAAATTACTGAAAGTATTTGGGCTTGCTATTATAAGTTAAAGATCAAGGAATACACGTCAATGATGCCGGAACACCCGACCACTTTCCGGGGCAAACCGGCTAACTAATGAAGCAGCTCCGTAATTGCCGAATCGAGACAGGCTTGAAACTCCGGGCTATTCCCCGGTGAAGCAACACAATGTCCCCACGCGGAGTTAAATACCCGATGCTCGGCCCGCGGTATGTGTTGAGCTTCATAGGCATTGTCTTCAGCTCGAAAATACAGATCATTATCGCAGGAAATGATAATGGTCTGCGCCATAATAGATGACAGCGCCAACTCAAAATCGCCCTGATACAAGTGATTTTGGCTAATATCGCCCAACTGCCATGTTTTCAGCTTGCAAAGTAAATCATTGGCATCCCAATTTAAATGATCCTGCTCCCAATCCTGCAGCAATGCTTCCGCTGAATCGAAACCCAACTGTTTGAACAGTTGTTCGCGATAAAACGTTTGAGAAAAAGCCCATCCAGCGTAAACCCTGGCGAATGCTTTTAATCCCGCCTCAGGAGGCGTTTTGTATTGGCCTTCACAGAAACCGGAATCCGCTTGTAGCGCTGCTTTCACGCCTTCAAGAAAGACGTGATTGTGAATCGAAGTTTTAGCCGATGCGCAAAAGGGCAGAATCGCCCTAACCAGTCCTGGATATTGTGCCGCCCATTGAAATGACTGACACCCTGCCATCGACCAACCGGTTACCAATGCAATCTGATTCACTTTCAGCGTATTGAAGATGAGATCATGTTGCGCCTCAATATTATCAAACAGCGTAATTTGCGGAAATCGATGGCCCGCCAAAGCCTCACTGCGAGCCGACCACGGATTGCTTGGCGAGGAAGAAATCCCATTACCAAACAGGTTGATCGAAACAACAAAGTGGCGAGTGGGATCAATGGCGCGTCCTGCGCCAAAAAACCCTTCATTCCGCGTATGGCTGCCAGTGTAAAACGTGGGCAGGATAACGACGTTATCTCGGTTCGAATTAAGCTCGCCATAAGTTTTATACGCTAAACGAGCGTCATCCAGAACACCCCCGCGCTGTAATTCAAGACGGGGAATCTGGTGAAGCAGAAAATCAGAGGACACAATCTAACCCAGCGATGCCAACCAGGACGGCTGCCAAGAGCTAGTATAATCTGAGATATTCTTCAACTTCCCAATCAGTCACGGTCTGATGGTATCGCTCCCACTCATCGGTTTTATACGCAAGGAAAGAATTTAACAAAGTCCGACCCAGCACCTCTTTTGCCAGATCACTTTTCGACAAACCTTCGATCGCTTCCAGTAAGTTTCGCGGCAGCGGTGTTATGTTACGCTTCGCTTTCTCATCGGCATTCATCACATAAAGATCTTCGTCCAGAGAAGGGCCGGGATCAATTTTGTTTTCCATACCCTCAACGCAAGCCGCAAGGGTTAACGCCATAGACGCGTAGACATTCATACACATATCCGCGGCTCGATTTTCAATGGCAAATCGACTTTGCGGTAAACGCAGCATCGCCGATCGGTTATTCGAACCATACGTCATGTGCGTCGGCGCCCAGGTGTAAGTACCGCCTTCAAATCCACCGACTTTGGGTACCAGACCGTTGTAGGAGTTTACGGTGGAACATGTGATAGCCGTGATCGCACTGCCGTGTTTTAATATTCCTCCTACCGCATGAAACGCTTCGTCACTCCAGCCGCCGTCTTTACTTTCGTAAATATTCACGCCAGGGTTATCCGTTCTGTGCATAGACGTATTCAGGTGAGCACCAGAACGCCAATCCCCGGTAGTCGGTTTTGGCATAAAAGTGACAAACATGCCGTGTTTCTTGGCTATTTCCTTGAGCAAAATTCGCAGGAAAACGAAGCGATCTGCCATTGCTAACGCATCGGTGTAATGAAAGTCCAGCTCAAACTGCGAATACCCACCTTCAGCTACAACATCATGCATATTCCAGCCGAGGTCTTCGATGATATCAATTAGTTCTCCGAGAAACCCCATCGAATCCATTGAATATTCAACGTCGTAGCCGAAAGCCTGACGGCGTGGGCGAAGACCCTCTCCAGGTGCCGGATCATTGTCGAACGCTTTTACCGGTTGACCTTCCTCATTCCATTTCATGGTAATGAATTCAGGCTCAATCCCGGCAAACATCTCATAGCCTTTGTCGGCGGCATTGGCAATGGCCCGTTTCAGTGTTTGCCGAGGGCAAAGATTATAGGGTTTACCTTGCCACCACAAATCCGCGAACAGCCATGCGCAAGTGGTATCCCAGGGGCAAATTACAATGCTATCGATATCGGGAACCGGGATTTGATCAGCGTCATGCGGACCGAGCTCTGGAACAAATGAAATCGAATGAACCGCAAACTGCGGGCCTTTGCCGGCACACAGCTGCTCGAAATCGCTAATCGGCACGGGTTTGGTTTTAGGCGTGCCGAACATATCTATCCAGCAAGACAAAATATACTTTACACCTGCCGCTTCAAGCCGCTTTTTCTCTTCTTTGACTCGCTTTGGGTCTGGCAGACCGTCGGCAAAATTTTCAAAATATTGAGCGCTCATTGATGAATCCTCTTATCTGTTGTTGGTTTGTGAGAATTTGGCACTCATCCAGTTAAATCTCAGTATGCCAATTCTCGATTGATTTCATGTAAAAGCGCCTGGTCTTCCGTCAGTCGCCGGTAATTCTCTGAAACTACGCTTACGCCGTCGTCTAAATCCCAGCCGGAAACATGCGGTGTTACAGTGATGCTGGGATGATGCCACAATGGGCTGCTCTGAGGTAGTGGTTCTAACCGAAAAACATCCAGCACCGCGTGACGCATCAAAATCACCGCAGCGGTCATATACTCCCCCAACGCATAAAACGCTGGATCTGCGGGCATCCAAGCCAGATTCAAATAATCCGGGTCAATATATTGTTGAATTCCAGTATCGCAGGATTTTCGATCGATCTGAAGAATCAACATACAGCAGATTGGCGTAAAAATCATCCGCATTGAGAACGGTCGTTACTACGCTGATTTTCATCGCCAGCGTGTGCTATTTTTTTTCTGCTTCACACGCGGGCTTAGTGGTTTGTCTGTCACCTTATTCTTAGCCAGTCGATCGATCAGGGACGGATCCAGCTCAAGCCAACCGCCAGGCTTGACCCCCCTTGGCAGCAAAACCTTGCCATAGCGTATTCGACTCAGTCTGCTTAACTGGCAACCCACTGCCTCCCACAATCGTCTGACTTCCCGATATCTTCCTTCTGTAACAACAACAGAATACCAGGTGTTTTTGCTTTCACCCCGCTGCCGCCGAACTTTTAAAAACCGGAGCTTCTTACCCTCGATTTCCACACCATCCGTCAGCCTTTTAATGGATTCCTTATCAACCTCCCCAAAAACCCGACATAAATATTCACGTTCAATCCCGGCTCCAGGATGCATTAAATGATTCGCCAAATTTCCATCATTGGTAAACAACAGAATACCACGCGTATTGATGTCCAGTCGGCCAACCGCCACCCACCTTTCGCCACGCAAATGCGGCAGGTTCTTAAAAACCGTTGGCCGTCCCTTCGGGTCAGATCTCGTGCAAATCTCGCCTTCGGGCTTGTTATAGAGGATTACACGTTGATTTTGTTTCGCTGCACCTGCACGGTCCTGCTTCTGCTTAACCGGTTTACCGTCAATCGTAATCTTGGCGCCAGGCGTAACCTTGTCGCCCAGCCGAGCGAGCTTACCATTGACCAGAATACGCCCGTCCCTGATCTGGTCTTCAATTTTTCTGCGTGATCCAACACCGATAGACGCAAGATATTTTTGCAGTCTTTCGCTATCCCGATTTTTGGCCATCCGCTTCGATCACGTAACTTTCCGATTGTTCTGTCTCCGTCGATACAGGCGGCGTAACGTCAACACTTTCAGATTCGCCGTCTGCCACTTCACTACCACTCGATTGATTGATATCGTCTTCACCAACATTATCGTCACGACTCTGTTGATTTGAGTTCCCCTCATCGACCTCTCCAAACATATCAGACTGTTTTTCTGCTTCGGTTTGAGACAATGCTGACAATACTTCAGGCGGTAAATTAATATCCATATCCCGGGCTATGTCAGCAAACTCACGCTGCTCTAGCAATTCAGGCAGATCACTCAACGATTCCAGATTAAAATATGCCAAAAACTCTGGTGTTGTGCCAAACAACGCTGGGCGACCCGGGACATCACGTACCCCCAATTGTTTAATCCAGTCTCGTTCACTAAGGCGCTGCATAATTTCCGCGCTCACCGCAACTCCCCTGATTTCTTCGATATCGCCTCTTGTTACCGGTTGTCGATAGGCGATAATTGCGAGGCTTTCGAGTTGTGCCCGAGAAAGCCTGGGCGGCCTTCCCGCCTGCAGTTTCCTGATCCATTCTGCGTAGTGCGCCCGGGTTTGCAAACGATATCCGCTGCCAATTTTTTTAACTTCGATGCTCCGTGTTTCGCAGTCTGACTTAAGCTCCTGAATAGCTTCTTTGATTTGCCGCGCTTCAGGCTCAGCTCCTTTTTCAAACAAACCCTGTATTTTCGACACCCCAATTGGGACATCAGAAACCATCAACAACGCTTCAATGATGTTTTTAAGTTGATTACTCATTAAATGCTATAAAAATAATTAGTATAAAAATTGATATAATTTTGCTGTATTCAAGCCCGTTCCAGGCCCGTTCCAATCGGGATTGGATCAATTTTGAGGAGATTTTTCAGCTATCCGCCGCTTTTAAATGTATCGGTGAAAATGGCTCATTTTGTACCACCACCAGGGTATCATCCCTGATCATTTCCAAAACAGCAACGAAACTGACGACAAGACCTGACCTGCCTTCTCCAGGATCAAACAGGTCCTCAAACCTCAAAAACTGCCCCGATCGAATTCGATCCAGAATATGTGTCATCTTTTGCCGTACCGTTAAACCCTCCTTGCCAATCTGAAACTTCCTGTTCAAATCTGAGCGCTCAATCACATTTCGAAAAGCCAGCACCAAATCGTTTAACGAAGCTCTGGACTTGACCTGAACCGGTTCCGGGTCTTCAAAACTCGCTGAAACGAGGTATAACTCCCTTTCAACCCTTTCCAGTTTATCGATATCCTGGCCTGCCTGGTTGAATCGCTCATATTCCTGCAAACGACGGACCAGTGCTGCACGGGGATCTTGTTCGTCATCATGCTCTTCGGTTTTCGGCCGAGGCAGCAGCATTCTCGATTTTATTTCAGCCAGCATTGCGGCCATGACCAGATACTCTGCCGCCAGATCCAGGCGCAGTTTACGCATTAGCTCAACATAATCCATATACTGCCGGGTTATTTTAGCAACCGGGATATTCAGAATGTCGAGATTTTGTTTGCGAATGAGATATAACAATAAATCCAGTGGCCCCTGAAAGGTTTCCAGAAAAACTTCCAACGCATCCGGGGGAATAAACAAATCGTCCGGCCATTTCTCCAGTTCTTTACCATTCACCAGAATTCTTGCCGATTCCTGCTGCTCTGTTTTCTCGGCTTCCGGGTTTTTATTTTCAGAACGGTGTTCGATATCTGACATCACTTGTCATTTTAATAATGCAGTTTCATTGACTGCCTTTCGAAAATTTAGCGATAAACCGTGCCCACGGAATCACGGACTATTTCCATTGTTTCCCGAGCAACTTCACTGGCTCGCCGGTTACCCTGCTCAATAACTTCTCGAAGCATAGCAGGATTTTCCTCATATGGCTTTGCCCGCGCCAAAATCTCTTCCTGTTCATTCAGGATCGCCTCAATAAGCGGTTTTTTACATTCCAGACAGCCAAATTCTGCGGCCCTGCAGCCTTTTTGAACCCATTCTCCGGTTTCGTCATCACTGTATACCTTATGCAGCTGCCACACTGGGCATTTATCCGGGTCGCCCGGGTCAGTGAGTCGAACACGAGCAGGGTCTGTTGGCATCACCTTTATTGTTTGCTCCACACGTTTTGGGTCATCCCGCAGAGCGATGGTATTGCCGTAGGATTTTGACATTTTCTGCCCATCCAGGCCGGGCATTTTGGCAGCTTCAGTCAGCAGCGCATCCGGTTCGGGTAAAATTGCACGACCTCGCCCCTGAAGAAAACCAACGAGCTGATCTTTCTGCTGCTGATTAATATTGGCTTGATTTGTAATGAGCTCGCAAGCGCGTGAGTGGGCATCTCGGTCACCTTGTTCGGAATATGCCTGTTTTAGATTGCGAAACGTTTTCGCTGCTTTTTTACCCATTTGGAAGAGTGATTCAGCTACCTGATTTTCAAAATCAGGCCCTCGACCAAAAAAGTAATTGAATCTCCGCGCTACTTCTCGTGTCAGTTCTACATGGGGGACCTGATCCTCGCCCACCGGAACCTGTGCCGCACGATAAATTAAAATGTCTGCAGACTGAAGCAACGGATACCCGAGAAATCCATAAGTCGCCAAATCCCTGTCTTTAAGTTTTTGCTGCTGATCCTTAAAACTCGGTACGCGCTCCAGCCATCCCAGCGGTGTAACCATAGATAACAGCAAATGTAATTCGGCGTGCTCCGGGACACGAGATTGTATAAACAGGGTTGCCTTTTCAGGATCCACTCCAGCGGCGAGCCAATCGATGACCATATCCCAGACGTGTTGGTTCATCGTTTCTGGCGCTTCATAATGTGTCGTTAAGGCGTGCCAATCAGCTATGAAAAAGAAACATTCATAATCTGACTGTAATCTCACCCAGTTTTTTAGAACACCGTGATAGTGGCCAAGATGCAGTCGGCCGGTTGGCCTCATTCCAGACAAAACACGATTGTTTGCTCTGGTGTTTTGGTTATTCTTATCTGTCATGTTTTAGACTGTAGTTTAACTTTAGATCGGCTAAAGGTTTTTATCAGGTGCTCATAAGTCTGCTTTGCATCACCAGATACTCCGGCTAATTCCACATGCTTACTTGTTATTCGCAACGATAACCGGTCACTATAAAAATGCCGCTACATCGCCCTTTCCGCGCCTAAGAACCTGGGGAACAGAATCAACCATTCCGATGACCGAAGTTGGTTCGTTATCGCAGGGCCCGCCATCAATAACCAAATCAACTTCATGTTCCAGCTTTTCGCGAATTTCATCGGCATCGTTCAAAGGCAGCGTATTGCCCGGCAAAATCAATGTCGAACTCATCAATGGTTCTGACAGTAAACTCAGCATCATTGAGACGATGGGGAAATCGGGTACACGCAGTCCGATTGTTCGGCGTTTCGGATTTTGCAAACGTCTTGGAACCTCGCGCGTGGCGGCGAGAATAAAGGTATAGGGTCCAGGAGTAAAGCGTTTTAATAAGCGATACACTTCGTTGTCTACCCGTGCATAAAGACTCAGTTCTGACAGGTCCTGACAGACCAGCGTAAAGTCATGCGCATCTCCCAGACAACGGATTTTCCGAATTCGATTCATCGCCTCTTTATGTCCGATGGCACATCCCAATGCGTAACTGGAATCCGTTGGATAGGCAATCACCCCTCCCTGACGAATAATCTCCACAGCCTGACTGATTAGTCTGCGTTGTGGATTTTGCGGATGAATACTAAAAAACTGCGCCATTAACCTGTATTTCCACGATTACGTTTTTTTTGCTTTCGTCGTTTTGATGAGCGTCCAGAGAAGTGCGTACGACACCCTGCTATCATCTCGGTAATGCCATCATCTTCAAGTTCCTGAATCCGCGTCCACCAGTCAACGGTCTCATGCTCAACTTCTCCAGCCTGAGCCCTCATCTCCAGGAAGTCGTAACCCGCGCGGAATCGTCGGGCGCTTAAAATTCCCCTGATCATCCGCGGGGCTCTTTTCATCAGTCTGGGCTGCAACCCCCAGATTTCGCTGGCTGGACTTCTCACCCGCCAGGGTATCGATACCACTCTATTTTGAATTTTAAATACGTGATCCGAAGCCGCCCACATCGCTTCGTTGTGTTGAACACCGGATTGACGCTCAATTTCAATGCGCAATAAATAGGGTTTCCACAGTAATACAGCATAGAGATATCCTGCCATTACGGGTAATTCGGAATGGATTCTACTGTCTGTATTTTTCAATGCTTTATCAATTAGCGCTGCAAAACTCCCATCATCCGCATCAGCCAAAGCACGCATAGTTTGTGTAAAAAGGATTTCAGCCAGTGGCGTTTGACACAGCTTCCGCCAGGTTACCCGTGCCGCACCGTGATGAAACAGCTTTAACACCTCATCGAATAGTCTGGCTGCCGGAACCTGATTCAACTGATATGCGTTGTCCACCAGCGCTGAATTCAACGACGGATCAATTGCTAAATTCAACTTTGCGGAAAAGCGTACCGCTCTCAGCATCCTGACCGGGTCTTCGGAAAATCGAACAGCAGCCTGACCAATAATTTGCAATGTGTTGCTTTTTAAATCCGCAACCCCGTTACAATAATCAAGCACCGTATTACTCACAGGGTCATAGTAAAGTGCGTTAACGGTAAAATCCCTTCTCCCGGCATCTTCGGACAAAGTTCCGTAAACGTTGTCATCCAGTATGCGGCCTGAATTTGATGTTGCGGGTCGATGCGGCCTGTTGCGCTTGACAGATTTTTTGCCCTGGTTGGCGTGCCGGGTATTTTTTCGGGAAAGCTGTTTTGTTGCATCAGCCCGATAGGTTGCGACCTCAATAATTTCCCTGGATGGATATTCGCCACGCGCACGCTGGAATGGGACATGGACAATTTTGAAGCGGCGACCGATTATACGCGAGCGCTTAAATATTGAATTAACCTGCTCTGGTGTCGCATCCGTTGTAACATCAAAATCCTTGGGCTTTAACCCCAGAACCATATCGCGCACACAACCTCCAACCAGATACCCGTCAAAACCGGCTTGCTGAAGCTGATTGACTACAAACAAAGCATTTTTGCTAACGTCGGACTCCCGAAAACCCAGTTCAGACGCGTTATAGGTTTTCGGGGTCAAAATATTGCGATCATCCAAATCAATCGATATCTTCCCAATACACAACCACTCTCGGTGTCGATGGATTTCGACAACCCTTATTCGTCCCAGAAAAGATAAATCAGAAAATGTGTTCTATTCTTCCGTTTTTTTGGCCAGCACCTTCCATGCGCCGGGAATAACAATCATCGCGAGAACAATTTTTACAATATCGCCGAACAAAAATGGCATCATTCCCCAGGCCAGCACCGGTTTGTCCCAACCAACTACATTTCCCAGCCAGATTAATCCTGGAACATAAATTAATGCATTGCCGAAAAGCATGGCAAGAAACGCCGTTGAAGCTTTTCGATCCCAACCGCGCTCAGCAAGCCATCCGGTGAGCCCTGCCGCCAGTATAAAACCAAGCAGGTATCCGCCAGTTGGTCCAACCATATAGGCCAATCCAATGCCTTTTTCCGGTGTTCCTGCAAAAACAGGAAGATTCATGCTGCCGGCCAGCAGATATAATATGACTGTTGAAGCACCCAGCTTCCAGCCATAGACCATACCCAACGACAGCACCACAAAAGTCTGCATGGTCAACGGAACCGGATAAAATGGAATTTTTACTTTGGCCGAAACCGTTAACAGAATTGCTCCAATCACAACCAGCACCAGGTTTCGAGCGAATGTTGAACTGCTCCATAATGTACCGGCAAGTGTTGGGAATTTGAGATGTTGTGTAGTCATTTTGGCCTCTGAAGGAAAATTGTTTAGCAATAATTGATCATTCTCAATAAATGAGAAGCAGTATAAATTCGGCGGAATCATATCATTTTTTTGTCGATAAATTTCAACGCGTTCTATCTTGAAATTGCCTATCGAATTATAAACGCGAGTTACCGCGTCTGCGCTTCGCGCCACCAAAAATCACCCCGATTACCAGAAAAAACCCGACAACAGAGATGATTGGGCTATCGCCAAAGGTGATATACGGTGTAGTGCCGGTACGCGGCTGCACTTGCCCCTTGACAACATACTGGACAAATTGTGGGGCGTATACATCGAGCCCGCCTTTCCAGTTAATTAGAGAGGACAAGCCGTTATTCGATGATCGAATCATTGGCCGTTCACTTTCACGAGAACGGAATCGAGCCATTTGCAGGCGTTGATGCGGTGCAAAAGAATCTCCAAACCAGCTATCTTCGCTGACATTGACCAATACACCGGAATTTTCCACTTGCGAGCGAATATCACCTGGAAAAGCATCTTCAAAACAAATCGAGATTGCAAACGCATTATCTGCGGCAATCAAAGGGCGCTGCGGGGATTTCCATGGCGTGAATTCAGACATGGGAATATCCAGCATTCTTAGCAGTGGGCGAAACAGCCACTGCAACGGAAAATACTCACCAAAAGGAACAAGGTGCTGCTTGCGGTAAATCATAATCTGATCGGTTACTGCAACAACACTGTTGTAGTCTTTTTGACTGCCTTCAACCTGATCACGATGCAAAACCCCGAAAATAAAATCGGCGGGATGGGTTTCGATTTCTCGCCAAAATTCATTCGACAGGTTATCGAGGTATTCGGGAATCGCAGCTTCCGGCCAAACGACGAGATCCTGATCCTGTAGCGTGCGACTGCGCTCCAGATAGCCTTCGATTGTGGCATTTATTTTATCCTGAGCCCATTTTTCATTCAACGGCACATTGTTTTGCACAACGGCGACATCGATCAATTCACCTTCCGCCCGGGTCCAGGCTGTTTCGTTTAATTGCCAGCCAACAATCCAAAACCCAATCAGAAAAACGGCCATAAGGCTGTTCCAAACCGATGCATTCCGTAAAATCGCTACCAGGGCACCGGCACTTAACAAGGCAAGATAACCCACTAAATAGACACCACCGATAGGTGCAAAATTGGATAGCGGCGTGTCCAGATAGGCATATCCCGCCGAAAGCCACGGAAATCCGGTAAATAACCAGCCCCGCAGCCATTCAATAATAATCCAGAGAGAAGGCATTATTAAGCAAAGCCGGAGATTGATATTCCATCCAATAAAGAAAGACTGCAGCCATCCGCATATCATTGGATAACAAGAGATCGTAATAATGCCGAGGAAAATACTGAATCCGGCGACCGCAGGCGGCATCCCGCCATACGTATTCAGACTGATATACATCCACGATACGCCTACGCCGAATAGTGCGAGGCCAAAAAACAGTCCAGCGAGGATTGCTTGCCGCGTGCTGCTAAACATCCAGACAGCAAACAGAATTGCAATACTGAGCATGCCCAGAGGCCACCATCCAAATGGCGCAAATGAGAGTGCGTTCAAGCCTCCTGCAAGTATGGCGAGCAGAATTTTAATCACTGTTTGAAATGACATTAAGTTTCCATCTGCGTTCGCCAAAGACAAAGCGAAACCAGGTTGTCGTATATGTTCAGGTATGAATTTAATTCAAACCGCATTCCCGCAAAACGCCTTTTTCCAGCGACGCCATTTCCTCAGCTTCTCGATCAAACTCATGATCATACCCGCAAAGATGGAGCGTACCATGAATAACCATGTGGGCAAAATGGCTTTCAAACGTAATATTTTGTTGTTTTGACTCGGTTTTTACAATTTCAGGTGAAATCGCAATATCACCAAGGTAGTCTTCATCGCATTCAGCAATCGCTTCAAAAGGAAACGACAGTACATTTGTAGGTGAATTTTTCCCGCGAAATGTCAAATTCAGGTTCTGCATTTCTCCCAGCGTGACCAACTTGATGGTGAGGCTTTGCCTGGATTGGCCCGCAGCGCACAAAGCCTTACAAACCCAACGCTCAAGTTTGACCCGGTCCACCGGCTCAATCGCGTTTTCTTCAAGCCGCTGCAACTCAATCACCATTAATCTGCCCGAGGTTATGAATCGCTGTTCTTTTCATAGGCCCGAACGATTTTTTGCACCAAAGGATGTCTAACCACATCCTCAGGTTTAAAGCGGACAAAACTGATTCCCCGGATATCCTGCAAAACGGTTTCTGCATGTTTCAGCCCGGACAGTTGCCCCCTCGGCAAATCAACCTGAGTGATATCACCAGTAACCACCGCACGAGAACCAAAGCCAATACGTGTCAGAAACATCTTCATTTGCTCGACGGTTGTATTCTGCGCCTCATCCAGAATAACGAAGGAATCATTTAACGTTCTGCCGCGCATATAAGCCAGCGGCGCTAATTCAATCGCACCCCTGGCGATCAGTTTACCGACACGTTCAAAACCCCGCATTTCATACAATGCGTCAAACAACGGCCGTAAATAAGGATCAATTTTTTGACCAATATCGCCGGGCAGAAACCCCAGTTTCTCACCGGCCTCAACCGCCGGGCGAACCAGCAATATACGTTCTATCTGATTTTCTGAAAGTGCGTTAACAGCACTTGCTACCGCAAGGTATGTTTTACCCGTCCCAGCCGGGCCAATGCCAAAGTTAATATCATTATCACGGATATTTCGGAGGTATTTTTTCTGCCTGCCATTGTGGCCCTTGATCAGATTTTTACGGAGCCTGATGATAACTTCTTCGGCGGATGAATCGCTATCCGGATCTCCATCCGGCTTATTATTTTTGTCTCTGGTTAATTGCGCCGATTCAACATTGCTCAAAGCAAGCTGAACATCGCCAGCCGTTAACGGCTTTTTATGCTTTTCAGTCATATTGAAGAGCTGCTGAACAGTATTGGCGGCAATTTCCTGGTTTACCGAGGAACCGGAAACATTAAACTGATTTCCACGGTGCCGAATTTTTATATCGAGATGATTTTCAATCTGTTTCAGGTGACTATTTAAGTGTCCGCACAATGAAGACAATTGGTCATTCTCAGCAGATTCGAGAAGAAAGGATATCGATTCCAGCGTTTTGTCTGCCGCTAATCTGCCCGACATAAAGTTTATCCGACCTCAATTCGCATGGCGATTCGGATGCCTATCCGTGATGACCTGATTTACTCCCAGCGAGGTCGTGAAACCCGCTTCACCGATTGGTGTATCCGCTGAGACCAATTTTCCTCTTAAAGAATTCGGCAAAGCCTCGGTAATACTGAGCGTAACAAATTGACCTGCCAAATCGCGATTGCCGTCGAAATTGACCACCCGATTATTTTCTGTACGGCCAGAAACCTGAAGCTCACTTTTTCGGGATTGCCCCTCAACCAGGATCGATTGTTGACTCCCAACCATGCGCTCTGAAAACTCTGCTGCAAATCCGTTGATTGTTTTCTGCAGGTATGCCAGGCGCTCTTTTTTCACCGACATCGGTACATCGTCCGCCAGATCTGCAGCCGGAGTCCCGGGTCTTGGGCTATAAATAAAACTAAAGCTTTGGTCAAATCTTACCTTCTCAATCAAGTCCATAGTGGCCTGAAAATCGGCATCAGTTTCACCCGGAAAGCCGATAATAAAATCCGAAGACATTGCTATTTTTGGGTCAGCCTGTTTCAACCTGTCAATCCAGCGCAGATATTCGGCTGCACTATAACCGCGCTTCATGCGCTCAAGTATCCTGTCTGAACCGCTTTGCACTGGCAAATGAAGATGACTTACCAGTTCAGGGATTTCGCCGTGAGCCGCAACCAGTTCATCTGTAAAATCGATGGCATGGGAAGTGGTATAGCGAATTCGCTCAATACCCTCAACAGCCGCTACATAATGAAGCAGCTCAGCAAACTCCATGATTGAATTGTCGTGCCGCCTGCCGCGATAGCCATTCACATTTTGTCCGAGCAGCGAAATTTCTCGAACGCCCTGTTCCGCCAAGCCTGCTATTTCAAAAATAACATCATCAAACGGGCGGCTAAATTCGGTGCCTCGGGTATAAGGCACCACGCAAAAAGAGCAGTATTTGCTGCAGCCTTCCATAACAGAAACAAATGCTTTAACACCGTCTGCACGGGGCGGCGGCAAACGATCAAATTTCTCAATCTCTGGAAATGAGATATCCACTGCGGATTGCCGTTTTTGCTCCACCTCATCCAGCATCGCCGGTAATCGATGCAACGTCTGCGGACCGAAGACCATATCGACATAGGGGGCACGCTTCATGATCAACGCGCCTTCCTGACTGGCAACACAGCCGCCGACTCCGATCACCAAATCCTGTTTCTTTTGCTTGATTTCACGCCACCGACCAAGCTGGCTGAAAACCTTTTCCTGGGCCTTTTCGCGAACAGAACACGTATTAAGCAATACCATATCTGCATCCTGCGGATCATCAGTGGTTTCAAAACCATGACTGGAATGCAACAGATCAGCCATTCTCGATGAATCATATTGGTTCATCTGACAACCGAATGTTTTAATAAAAATCTTTTTAGACATGCTCTGAATGGTTAAAATTTATACGGATTTTGGTCATTTTTTCGATCTGCCAGGAAAACCAACACCACCAGATCCAACCGGCGAAGATTTCGCACAGGACGCAAAAGCCGACGCTGAACATACTAGCAGAACTGCCCCACCCAGGGCCCGGCAGCACCTGCCCAACCGAACCATTCCTAATCCGCTTAAGGCAATTCCAACAACAACAAGCACAGAAAAGGACAACGGTGCCAGCAGCGCACCCAGTATTTTGCTTACACTAATCCACACTATTTAAACACCGCCAGTCTAAACATCGAATATACAAAATTTTGGTAGCGCCTCACTTTGAAATTCTTTTCTTGTAAGGCCCACGTTTTGTAAGTGCTGGCGCATTTGCATCAATCAGACCAACAATCCACTCCCTATATTCAAGATCATTACGCGCTTATGTGTTTCAGGTTTGTTCATACCTGGGTTATAGGGACTTAGGGGTTACTTAGCAAGCATAAAGTTCACTTCCAGCCGTGCCTGCTTTCTGGTTGCGCACCATAGGGGAAAGGTATTGATGCTGAACTTTCATCTGACATTATTGGCAGGTCATCCAGATAACCTGGATCGCTAATTTCTGTTGCTAAAGATCGACCAGCATCATCAAGTAGTTTTTTAAAGGGGTTATTAACTTCTGGTTGTTTTATAAATTTGGTCATAGCACCCTCCTGAGGCCTAGTTTTGAATGGATGTAACCTGCAACACCCATTTTAGCTGAAAAGTAATCCACGGCTAAGCCGTGATAATGCTGAATTTTATAGCTTAAGTCTGGATCGTTGTCAAAGTCATCAATCAAAAGTTTAATATCGTTACCGCCTAAATCCCTCATAGGGATTCCGCGACCATGTGAATGCCATTTGGAGGCATCACCCAATGTTTCTGCAATATTTTTAGCCCTCTCTTGCTTCATCGTAGGGGTTACCTTGTGTCCGTTGGTTTCTGTTTTAGACCAATTCTTAAACTTGTATTTAGGCAACCATTCAGTAATCAATGAAATGCCGTGCTCTATTCCCTGTTCAATATGAAATAAGAGTGCAGGGTCAAACTTTTTTACTAAATACGCTAATTCTGCGCGGCATTTAGATGGGTCAGTGCTTTCATTCACAGTTTTGGTGATTTCTTGGAACTTTGCTAAATACCCATAGCCGGGAAGAAATTTTCCATCGCTGTCTCTATATTGAGGATCAATCGGCCCCAGTACTGAATAATAGTTCATAAAAATTTTATCCCCTGAGAGTGCTAAAACTGTACCAGCAGAATACGCATAATTTGGAATGACAAAAGAAACACGTTTATAATGCATCCTCATCACAGCAACCAGGCGTTCAACGGTTTCCATAAAGCCACCGTTCGTTTCAAGGACAATAATGAGGTGCTTTTCTTTGCTGTCGCGCTTCAAATCTTCAACTACTACACGAAACTCATCGTCTAACGGAGGTCGCATCCCACAATTTATGAAAACACAATCCCCCTGCATTGCCTTAGCAAGCTCATCATTTAATTGTGTTAAAACGCTATTCGAAAGCTGATCTACATTTATTGTTTCCAGCGTTTTTCCGCAGCTAATTTTGCAATCTTGCTCCGCTCCTTGAATGTTGTGTTTTCCATACGCGCTTTCGCACCCGCCAAGCCACTGTTGCGCTTGGCTGGCTGTTTTAGGTATGTTTCCTCTACCTCACCAGTTGCAATTTTTGCGATATGAACGGCGTTGCCGATCACATTCGCTGGACGTTCCTGTCCTTGTGGGCCTTTAGGCATAGGCTGTCCTCTATATAGTGTGTGCGTTTAACCAAAGTGTGGCTTAAAATCGTATTATAAGCAACATACAAAATCTACCATATTCACGACAGATTGATAAGAGGCATTATTTATCCACGTCATGCGTTACAAGTTTTCCTCGTGTGGCAAACATTAAAATCCCAACGATAAACGTGCCTGGAAACCAGCCAACAATCGCTGTAAATCCGCTGGCGACAACGGCCACGCCGGTTGCCAGGGCTACGGGGTCATCGTCGATGTGTTCACCGCGTATATCTGCAACTTCACCAACAAAGGCGAAATTAACGACCACAAGCCGGATCATGGCAAGTTGAAAAAGCCAGAATACAACTTGCCACACTCTTCCGAAAAACCGCGTTGGTGTTTTGCAACTGTTGATTTCACTAATTTAGACATTTTGTTCTCCTGTTAGTCGCAGGTTATACCTGACCGAAGTCGGGCCGTTACCTACCGCGCACAGAAGTACGCCCCGCTTATTTCCTTAGCAGGACAGAAGCTATGCCAACATTGGTATCAGGTGTTATATTCAACGGGCAAGCCGACACTTGTGTCGGAATCTGCGCAACAGGTTTGAAAACATTGTGGGGTTCACAATCGAGAGCCAATGATAATTTCAAAGTGAGACACTGGCAAAATTTTGGCCCATAGAAACGATGAGCCAAAATTGTCACTCTGACATCAGCACTGCTTTTTCTACCACGATAGGTTGAAGCGGCACATTGCTGTGTCCGCCAACATTGCCAGTCGATGCTTTTGCCATTTCGTCAACCACTTCCATTCCACTGGTAACCCGGGCAAAAACCGCATAGCCCCAGCCTTGCGGCGTTTTGGCTGAAAAGTCGAGAGAAGCATTATCCACGAGATTAATGAAAAATTGCGATGTGGCAGAATCCGGATCCGATGTTCTCGCCATAGAAAGTGCCCCAATGGTATTTTTCAAACCATTGTCAGCTTCATTCTGGATAGGAGCATTGGTTTGTTTCTGCCGCATGTCGGCAGTGAAACCACCGCCCTGCACCACAAAACCCGGGATCACGCGGTGAAATATGGTGCCGTCGAAGAATCCGCTTTCAACATATTCGATGAAATTTTTCACCGTAACAGGGGCTTCTTCAGGATAGAGTTCAATTTCAATATCGCCAAGCGACGTGGTCATTTTAATCATTTTTGGTTGTCCCGATTGATCAGAAATTGCTGCCAGGCTAAACAGCCCCAGCAGAAAGAAAGTAATGATTTTACTGCGAATTTTCATAGGTAAAAATTAGATCTTAATATTCGGATTAGGCAATTTTGTTTGTCACACCATTACGCATGGCGATGGCACGGATAGCAAAGATTTTAACTGAAACCCATAGTTCATTATATTCGCTTCTGTTCGTGTATTTAACGCACTGCGTTATTTTTCGTGAGCTGACAGAGATCACCTTATTTTATTGAAAACCATTTATAACAGGTTGCTGCTCGGCTGCAAAACGCTACAGATGGTAAACCTGACGATCCGTTACCACACGATGCAACGGTATATCCCACGACTCGGCATCAATTCTTTCAACTTTTTGCAGTTCGTGTGCAATACCAACAAGCACCGGTCTGGCACACTGGTTCGATTTTACAAATTCAAAAGTGGTGTCATAAAACCCGCCACCCATTCCAACCCGATTGCCGGATTGGTCAAATGAAACCAGGGGCATCAGTACGAGATCAAGCTCACTTGCCTGAATCAGTTCTTCATTTTGAACAACCGGCTCATCTATCTGAAATCGGTTTTTCTGAAACCGGGTATTGGCGTGCACAGGCGCGAACAACAAACGATTGCTGCCGTGCTGCACCACAATGGGAACGTAGGTTAATTTGGCCTTATCCCAACACCACTGCATAAACAATACCGGATCGATCTCGCCATCGTTTTCGAGATACATTGCAATCGATTTAGCCGAATCAATATCGTCAATATTCTGCAATTGACCAAGCAGCCCCTGTGCGGCCTGTTGTCGCTGTTCCGCGGTCAGGCCACGCCTGCGATCTCGCATCAATTTTCGAATCTGATTCTTATCGGTAAAAACCCTGCTCATAAAAGCATTACCCACGTATGCCGTATGTTCACTTTACCTTGAACCAAAAGGCTCAAGTGGGCACAAAGAGCAGCTTTGGGAATCACGCCGGAAACCGGGATCTTGCACGCCCGCCACCCATAACAGCACCCGCGATTAAATATTAGGTTCTAAGGGATTCGGAGAACAACTCGAACACCGCAGGTAACACTAGCGGCGTATTTTAGCAGATAAATAAGCGCGGCTAGTCAATTCAGCAAACAGCAAAAACAAATTTTGGAAATTAACGGCTATCCGATATCTTCGGAAAGAGAAGTCACACACTTGTCAACCTGCTCATGAAGGCTTTGCAGGCGCGTGTCTACTGCCTCCTGACGGTCAACTGATTTTTGCAGCTGCAAAAGTGAATGACTGATATTCAATCCGGCCATGATGGCACAGCGATCGATTCCAAGAACCTGACCGGTATCCGATATTGCACGCATTTGTTTATCGAGATAAGCCACGGCCTCAACCAGTTGCTCTCGCTCATCATCACGACAGGCAACGGTGAATTCACGCTGCATGATCTTTACTTTAACGCCTTTTTTCTCGTTATCCAATCTTTAGACACCTTAACTTCTAGTCGAAAACCCAAACAAAACTCGATACCCGACAAATGAACTGAAACCATTCAAATGCTTACGATTCCAAAGATTTCAATCGTGCAACGATTTGTTCAACGCGGCCTCGGGCAATCTTATTCTTCTCCTGCAGTGCGGCGAACTCCTGCCTTAACAGTTGCTGATCGTTTTTCAACAGTTCATTCTCACGGCCCATTTTCTCACAAAGCGCAATCATATCCGAGATTCTTTGTTCAAGCTTTTGAATGGTATCTTCCACAGTCAGACCTCAGGCAATTCTCTATTTGCAATCATTATTCTGGTACTTTTTGTTGGAGGTTAATGATTGAATTATACCTTTATTTACCACATCCTGTACTGCACAGGCCGCATAATACCTGGTGAATATGACAACATCAACTATCTGCCACCCCACCGCAGGCGAACTATAACAGCCAATTCAATCACTTGCTAAGGTCTTAATCCTGTTTACGCGAACCACCAAACACAGAATCGATCGTGGCAACCGAGGAGAGCGGCATCCCGTCATGCCGATTAATGAAATCCATTCCGGGTTGTCGAATATCGACTCACGTAGTTTACAATAGCCGGTCATTTTTCAACCTATCGACATCATGACACATAAATCTTATTATTGGCGGTAATCGTAGCATCGGTTTGCATACGACAACATCATGACCGCAGACAGCTCCAAACAATTTCAGCACAGAATATATCAGAGTCTGGATGAAAAATTGCGTGCATCCTCCTGGAAAAGCGGTGCTTCGGAGGCGCACGGCCTGTTAACCGGACTGGCTTGCCGCGGTGTTACCAGCGAACAGCTTGCCAGCAAACTCTACCTGTTGCAGATTGAATCTGATGCCGACGCTTCGGAGTATCCTGGTCTGCTGGAAGGATTATTTGAGCTGATCATTCGTGATCTGAATTCCAGTCAGCCGGTATTTGATGTGCTGATACCGCATGAGCGTGAACCAATCATCACCCGGGTTGATGAGCTGGCATCCTGGGGCGGTGGGTTTATCCAGGGATTTTGTAATGATGGAGATTCTGCCATCAGCGACCTTAGTCTGGAAGCTCAGGAACTGATCCACGATATTATAGACATCAGCGGCATGCAGCTGGATCAGCCGAATCCTGAGAGCGATGATCAGGACAAGGCGTTAACCGAGGTCGAAGAATTTCTTCGCGTCGGCATCCAGTTGATTTATGACGAAGCCGTCGCCAATCAGTCAAACTCGCCGCATGCAGACATTGCCGCTGCAAGCAGCGATCACTTGCATTAGTTTCCATTTTTTAACCCAACAGATCCAATCCAGACATGCGTAACGATATTTATCAAAAGAGGCGAAAGGAACTGATGGACATGATCGGCGATGGCGTTGCCATTCTAACCACATCCCATCATCAATCGCGTAACGCCGACGTGTTATTTCAGTTTCGGCCGGATAGCGACTTTTACTATCTGACACATTTCCCGGAACCCGATGCGGTTGCGGTATTTATCCCGGGACGGAGCGAAGGTGAATATGTTCTGTTTTGTCGTGAAAAAGATCCCTTCAGGGAGCGGTGGGACGGTCGTCGCGCCGGCATCGAAGGTGCCATCGAACGCTATGGAGCAGATCAGGCCTATCCCATACAGGAATTTAACAAACGCCTGCCCGAGTTCATGGATAATCAGGAAAAAGTCTATACCATGATGGGTCGATATCCCGAATTTGATAGTGAAATTCTGACTAGCATTAGACAGGTCAGAGACAAGCATCGATCAGGAATCCACGCTCCCTGGGAGTATATTGATCTTAGACATGTGCTCCATGAAATGCGCCTCATCAAAAAGAAGGATGAGATGAAAATAATGCGCAATGCCTCAAAGCTGGCTGCTGCGGGTCATGTGCGCGCAATGCGATACACCGAACCCGGCAAAACCGAATACCAGGTTCAGGCTGAACTGGAATGCGAGTTTCGATTAGGCGGCAGCGAGTATCCGGCCTATCCTGCTATCGTCGCCGGCGGCGAAAATGCCTGCATCCTGCACTACATTGACAACAACTGCGTTCTCAATGACGGCGATTTATTGCTGATCGATGCCGGCGCAGAACTGGATTGCTACGCATCAGACATTACCAGAACCTTTCCGGTAAACGGCAAATTCTCCTCTGAACAACGTGCGGCTTATGAAGTCGTTCTCGCTGCACAGCTCGCTGCCATTGAAGCCATAAAAGCCAATAACACGGTAATCGATTACCATGATACGGCAGTAAAGGTTTTAACTCAGGGATTAGTGGATATTGGATTGCTTCAAGGCGAAGTGAACGAGATTATCGAAACTGGCGGATATCAAAAATTTTACATGCACCGCACCGGCCATTGGCTGGGTATGGACGTGCACGATGTCGGCGAGTATAAAATTGATGATGACTGGCGATTGTTGGAACCTGGCATGGTATTAACGGTAGAACCGGGACTCTACATATCGGCTTCAAAAGCGGTGGACGAAAAATGGCACAACATTGGAATTCGTATTGAAGATGATGTCCACGTAACCCGAAATGGCTGCGAAGTATTAACCGGAGATGTACCCAAAGAAGCCGCCGAGATTGAGAAACTGATGGCATCATGATTTTGCTCGGCAATTCAGTTTTAGCGCTATCTGAGAATTATGATCTTGTCATCGTCGGCGGCGGCCTGGTTGGTGCCAGTCTTGCAGCGGCACTGAATGGGTCTGATCTGAAAATACTGCTGGTAGAATCTTTCGCGCCAGATTCAAACGAGCAGCCCAGTTATGATGAGCGCACAGTCGCGCTAACCTATGGTGCTCGGTTAATTTATTCTGCCCTGGGCGTTTGGCCGGAAATTGAATCCGCTGGAGCCCAGGCGATATCGGATATTCATATTTCTAATCGAGGTCACTTCGGCCAAACCCATTTAAGTCACAAACACGCAAATACCGATGCCTTGGGATATGTTGTACCTACCCGGAACATCGGTAATATTCTTTGGAAGCAGCTCACCAATTCAACCAATATCGATCTGCTCTGCCCGGCTTCAGTGGTTTCTCTTAATGGTTCTGAAAGCCATTGTGAAGTCGAAATTCGGGCTGAAAAGCAGACAAGGGGCATGCAGACACGATTGTGTGTTCTCTGCGATGGGGGACGATCCGGATTGGCGGAACGAGCGGGTATCATCGTTGATTCTGCCGACTACGATCAAACTGCCGTATTGAGCATTGTCAGTGTCGACCGACAACACAATGGCCGGGCGTACGAACGCTTTACTGACGAAGGCCCATTGGCATTACTACCCCTGCCGCCGCTGCAAATCCGGCATGATGCGATTTTCGGGCAAGCGACAAAATCCGGCGGAGATCGTTACGCGGTTGTCTGGACAAGCACTGACGCGCATCTGACTGAAAGACTCGAACTCACCGATGAAGGATTTATAAAATCGCTGCAGCTGACTTTTGGCGATCGAGCCGGCATCATTTCGAATCCCTCTCCGCGCAAAGCCTACCCGCTGAAACGGTCGCATTGCCCGAACCCCCTGAACGGCAGGATATTGGTGGCTGGTAATTCTGCTCATACTGTCCACCCGGTAGCGGGTCAGGGATTTAACCTCGGATTGCGAGACGTCGCCAATCTCGCAGAAGTGATACTCAAGCATCCTGCTGACGTTGGAAATCAGGATATACTCAATCGATACGTGGCAAGCCGACAGCACGATAGCCGCATGGTCGAGACGTTTACGCATAGCCTTATTTCGTTGTTTTCCAACGAAAACCTGGCATTATCATTGCTGCGAAATATCGGATTAAAAGCGTTTGAATACTGCCCGCCCATGAAACGGTTTTTGTTGCGAAGAACGATGGGGATGCATCGCCAGCAATCACGAATTGCGTTGGGTTTCTCGATGCATACGGATAAATAGCCGGCCGCCAAATGTCTCCAAATGTCTATTGAAGAATTCGATGTGGCGATTGGTGGTGCCGGCATGATTGGTCTGGCGGCAGCTGGACTACTGGTAAAACAGGGCTATCGTGTTCTGGTTTTTGACAAAGCCCCCGCCGCTGTCTGGCAAACCGCTCAAGCCTCACCTCGTGTCAGCGCCCTCAACATTGCGTCTGTTAATCTGTTCAAATATCTCGGTGTCTGGCACGACATAGAAAAAATCGGGATAACGCCCTACAGCCGAATGGCTGTGTGGCAACATCAACAGGCAGATGGGATTGATTTTGACAGCCTTGAATTTGGACAACCCTGGCTCGGAGCGATAGTGGAAAATAATAACGTCATTCAGGCCATTCAGTCTAAGCTGTCAAATAACGACTGGTTCGACTATCGGGAGCGAACTGAAGCAGTCATCCTAAGCGATCACAGCGACCGCATCGAAGTCCAGACCGGTCAAAATTATTTGTTTCACTGCAATCTGCTGATTGGTGCAGACGGGGCACAATCCGGTATTCGCAAGCTCGCCCGCATCGACAGCCAACGCTATGAATATGCACAGGATGCCATCGTAACCACGGTGAAACTGGAGCGCAGTCATCAGCACACTGCCTGGCAAAGTTTCACCCAGTCAGGCCCGATTGCGTTACTGCCTTATCAACAGAAACAGGGTTCGATCGTATGGTCTTGCGACCAGGATAAGGTCGAACAGCTTATGGCGCTCGATGAAAGTGATTTCTGCGAACGTCTAACGGCGTATTTCGGCCATAAAACCGGGCCCATTGTGGGTTCTGAAAAACGTCTCCGTTTTGCCCTTAAACAACATCATGCCGATACTTACATTGCCAATAAAATTGCTCTGGTTGGCGATGCCGCACATAGCACTCACCCACTTGCCGGTCTTGGCGCCAATATTGGGTTGCTCGATGCCGCAGCTCTGGCAGAAGTGATTGCCGATAGCAGAAATTTGAAACTCAGTATCGCTCAAAGGAGTGTGCTTCGTCGCTATGAACGTTGGCGCAGAGGCGAAAATGCCTTGGTTTTGCATTCCATGAAAGCCTTTAAAAATATATTCGCAAGCCCGGCAGCAGCTATTCAACATGCACGACAAAGCGGACTTCGAATCGCCAACTCAGTTGCGCCGCTTAAACAAGCGTTCGCTGAATACGCCATGGGAATTAGCGGAGACATTCCCAAAGCGTGCCGATAATGCGGCAAGCTGATGATGTATAATCGCAGCAACAACCAACGACCTTATCTACAATGGATGGCACAGACCTAAAGCAAGCGGGCTTAAAAACCACCTTACCAAGATTAAAAGTGCTGTCGATTCTGGAAAATAGCGATATTCGGCATCTGTCCGCTGAAGATGTTTACAAGGAATTGATTGATGATGAAGGCTCGATCGGTTTGGCGACAGTATACCGGGTGCTCGCCCAGTTTGAAGATGCGGGTTTGGTAATAAGGCATAATTTTGAAGGCGAACGTTCGGTATTTGAACTTAACGACGAAGACCACCATGACCATATGGTTTGTGTTAAGTGCGGCAGCGTTCTGGAATTTTTTGACAAACGAATAGAGCTGCAGCAAGACAAGGTAGCCGAGGACCATGGGTTCACTATCCAGGATCACTCTTTAACGCTTTACGGAATTTGCCGACGTTGTAATTCAACCAGCCCGTTAATCTGAAGGCGTTGCAGCTTCAAAAATATTTTCTTTTTTCAGGAGCATTCTTGTGCGCACACTGATTACCGGCTCATTCGCCTACGATACCATCATGGTCTTTCAGGACCAGTTCAAAAACCACATCCTGGCCGATCAGATACCCATCCTGAATGTCTGCTTTTTTGCACCGGAAATGCGCAAGGAGTTCGGTGGCTGTTCGGGCAATATCGCCTATAACCTGAACCTGCTCGGCGGTCATCCGCTGCCCATGGCTACCGTCGGAGAAGATTTTGGGCCTTACCGCAAATGGTTCAATAGCGTTGGACTTGATCAAACCCACGTTGTTGAAGTCGAAAACACGTATACGGCCCAGGCTTTTCTCACCACCGATACAGACAACAACCAGATAATAACCTTCCACCCGGGTGCGATGAGCTATGCGCACAAGAACAAAATAAAGGATGCTGCGGACATTGGTCTCGGTATTGTTTCCCCTGATGGCAGGGAAGCGATGATTCAACACGCCGCAGATTTTGCTGAAATGGGCATACCCTTTTTCTTTGATCCCGGCCAGGGGTTACCCATGTTCGACGGCGACGAACTCGGCGCATTTATCAGGCAGGCCAACTACGTCTGTGTGAATAACTATGAATCTGAAATGCTAATGGATAAAACCGGCATGACACTTGAACAGGTTGCTTCAGATGTTGAGGCTTTAATCGTCACACGCGGCGGCGATGGCTCTGATATTTACGCCGGCGGCGAACAATTCCATATTAATCCGATCAGCGTTGCCGCGATAAAAGACCCGACAGGCTGTGGCGATGCGTTCAGATCGGGGCTATTGTACGGTGTCGCAAATGCCTGGGATTGGCAAACAAGCGGCCAACTTGCTTCTCTCATGGGCGGTATAAAAATAGAACAGCCCGGCACACAAAATCACCGCCCAGGTAAAGCCGACATAGAAGCTCGGTACAGGGAAAACTTCGGCAGTGAAATCATCTTGACATAAACACGGTTTCACTCGACAAGTTTACATGTAATTTCGCTTCAGAGACTGTGCAAAAACCCAATATTTGTCATTCCTGTACCGGCCCGTCGTTCCTGCGAAAGCAGGAAACCAGTAAAACACTCGATTTACCAGCTTCGCCATACTTGTAGTTTCATGACCGATGGTATTGATGAGGTCAATCTGCACCCGAATTAATATTTTTGTTTGTCTGGAATGACCCCTCTTACGCCCCCCTGAGGGTTCTCCATATCTCCCTGGTAACGTGGAATGATATGAATATGCAGGTGTAGTATCGACTGACCTGCCACCGCGCCGACATTGATGCCAACGTTGTAACCCTGAGGACGGTGTTTGGCTTCGATAATTTCTCTTACTTCACTTACCATTTTCCAAAGCTGATTTCTTTCTTGTTCGCTGGCTTCAAAGTAGTCTGCAAAATGGCGCTGAGGAATGACAAGGGCATGCCCCTCACTGACCGGATGCTTGTCCCACTGCGCGAAACCATAATCGCCATTCAGGAAATTTTTTTCTGGACTGACATTACAAAATTTGCATGCCGGTGAGACGGTCACTGATTTACTCGCTCCACTTCTGAAAAGCTCGCGAGTTTAACAAACAATCAAACAGCGGTAGTGACGAATCGCAGCGGTTGTTCGCAGAATTTACAAAAATAGCGCTTCTTCTTGTTGACAATCCAGTGATGCCGACGAATGCTCAGTTGGTGATTTCGGCAGTCACAGCGGTACTCGAACTGCTTGTACTGTCGCAGCGGGATTCCGGTTAAATCATAGTTCGCGGTTACATTCGGTACCGAACCAAACGCTTTCATCAAATTTTTCCATTCCCTGCCGTGAGGACGAATTTTGTTCAAACCGTATACCTCATAACAGACAAAGTGTGCCGCTTCGTGGGGCACAGTATTGGTCAGATTTTCATTGAAGTATTTGGAAAATATATACGGATTGTATCTGATCGATGATTTTTCATTACGAAGCCGAAACATTCCCGCGGACCTCCCTTTTAAATCAAACAATATCTCAACATCGGCAAACTGGCGTTGAAAGATATCCTGCGCCTGAGCAATATAGTGGTGCGTTCGCTCTCTGACTTGTTGCTGCAAGCCAAAATCAATTGGACGAACCAGCGATTGCGCAAGATTTTCGTTCGGATTCATCGGCTATAATTCAAACAACACATCGGAGCGAATAATTTCCTTTGTGCCACTGGTAATTGGAAACAAACGCCAAACCCCGGAACGAGACATGATTTCTCCGTAATAAGTCTTCGGATAAATCAATTCTTAAACTAACCTAATTACCATCTAACCCAAGCCTATCTTCAGCAAGTTTTCCGGCATCGGTGGCGTTCTGAGTGCCGCGCAAGCAAGCCTGGGAATGAGGTCGTTCAAATCAAAACGACGATTGAAACGATACTGAAATTCTGCCAAGTATCGCTGAGCATATTTAGGTCGAATAGCATGATAGGTACTGCGTAAGGAGCTCTTTAAGTTACCCAGAATTGTATTGACCCAATAGAACTCGGGTTTTTCGACAGACGCTCTCCCGCCGCCGCACACAATCTTGTCATGCAAGCAACCGGCCTCGACAACGGCATTAAAGCACGCCAAACCATCGGAGATAACAGTACTGCCCTCGGTCAGATGTTGCTGACTCCATGACTTAATCGCTTCTGTGCGGAAACCCTTTACGACCGACAACTTAACCCGAACAGGGCAATGATCGGCCGTGGTCTCCACCGCCGCTACAAAAGGCGTCTTACCGGCAGCACCGCGTCCCGGCTTGCACCCGGTACGCTCGCCGCCCAGGTAGGCATCATCCAATTCAATCAACCCGGATAGTTTGTTATTGTGATCCCGCTCCATCATCACCTGCATAAGCTTGTGCTTCATCCGCCATGCGGCATTGTAGGAAATACCCAGGTGACGATGCAGTTTCATGGCCGAGATGCCTTTCTTGTCCTGTGTAATCAGATAGATACCCTGGAACCATAGCGTGAGCGGTAGTTTGGTGGATTCAAAGAGGGTTCCAGCCGTCAGTGACGTCTGGCGATTGCAGCGATTGCACTGCTGAAGTTTGCGATTGGTTAACTGGCAGCACTTGTCGTGACCACAGGCCGGACACTGGAACCCTTTGGGCCACCGCCAAGCATAAAGCGCATCGAAGCATTGGTTTTCGGTACCGTACTGTTTGATAAAATCGTTCAAACTAACCCCTTTCTGGAATTGCACCTTATTACGCACCATGACATACCCCTTATGAATTAAATAGATAGACTGTGATTATATACAGGAAAGAGCGACTTATCTATGGTGGTAATTAGGTAAACTAATGGTAGTGCAGGAACCGCAAGCAAAATGCAAATAACAACCCTGCTGTTAAACACGCTGTCTGCCAACGCCTGATAAAAACACCGCTGACACGGTCAGGATGCCTATCAGAGTATATACCACCATATTCCAACCGGCGGCTTCATATACATAAAATGGGAGCCACGAACCCAATGCGCCGCTAAGATAGTACGATGCGACGTAGATTCCATTGACAACGCCTTTATGGTGGCGGCCATTGTCTTCAGCAATTTTGTTTAAATAGCCTGACAGCAGAGAATGAACCAAAAAGAACCCGAAGGGCAATACACCCATAACCAGCGCCAATATCCTGTAATCTGCTATCAATGCCAAACACATTGCCGCGCCGTTAATCAGCAATGCCGCTAACAGGGTTTTATTGATACCTTTAAAATATCCGGCAATCCGCTGACTCAATGCGGCAGCCGGGATAGCCGCGAGATAACCGAGATAAATCAACGAGATTGTAAAGCTATCGATTTGCGGAACCATCGCCACCAGCCGGAAAGGTAAAATGGCGAGAATGCCTGCAAACGTGAAAAACACTAACATTAATCCGATATAGGCATTTCGATATTGCGCCACGGCTAAAACACTTGCAACTTCCTTCGCATTTAAGCGATTGAAATCCGCTTTAGCATCAGCATCCAGTAATCGCACTAAAAACAAGGGGATTAACAACAAACAGGCCATAACCAAAAACACGGCCTGCCAGGAATATGCTACAGCCAGATATCCGGCTAAAATCCGGCCACCGAATCCCCCCACAATCGTAGCGGCAATGTACCAGCCCATCACCGACATGATGGATCGGACATAATTAACCGAAGCCATTGTCGCGCAATACGTCATTAACGCCGTAAAAACGGCGGGCAGGATAAACCCCTGAATCGCCCTTAAGGTAATTAATTGCCAAAATGACGTCGCGCAGTACAACAATAACTGATCGATGATGAGAAAAATAATACTCATGATCAACATCGTCTTAGCGGGGATCGCCTGGAGGAAGCAACCAAACAAAAGCGGTGCGACACACATTGGAATCAGCGTTGCTGTTACGACCATTGATGCAACCGTTTCGGAAACAGTAAAATGCAGCGCCAGTTCCGGCAATATGGGCTGCGGCGTGTAAAGTGTCGCGAAGCACACTAAAGTGCTGATCAGAACGATACCCAGTTGCCGGTTATTCATGTTATTGCTTTGTCACTCCGTAATGTCAGGAACCATTCGATAATATACCCGATTCATTGTATCCTGCTTCCGAGGCAGAGGCTTATGGCATTCAGGAAGAACGGGGCAATCAGCGGCTTGCGCTGAATAAATCGCAAGCCAGCCTGGACGAACAAACCCATCATGGCATTACTCAAGAGACTGTGCAAAAAACCAGTATTCGTCGTTCCTGCGAAAGCAGGAACCCAGTAAAACAGCCAAACCCGACAGGGTTTTCCGCATATAACACGACTTGGCTTTGTAGCGGACGCGCGTTAGGCCATTCTTTCAATTCAGGCTAAAACTGCCTTCATTTTAGCTCCTGCCCCAAGCCTTGGTTTCGTGCTTTATCCAACGCCAACCCGGAAAGGGCGAGATCACCCAGCACAACTGCTCGAAATACAAACGCCGTTTTATCAGCGGGATGCTTTCTGCCCATAATTTTTTCTGTGACCAGTTCAGCAATATCACCGCTTATCAATTCAGGAGAAACCATCGGCTTCTCCATTGCCAGTTCCTGATCGCGGTCATCAATCACGATATGATCAAAGCTGGACATTCCTGAGCGGACGAAAGGGGTCGCGGTGTCAGTGGAAGAAACAAATACGCCGGGCTTTAATCCAATCGGCTCAATAAACGGCTCAATACTCCCGGTCATGGTTACCGAGGTAACCACCAGATCGGCGCCCTCAACGGCTTCCTGACCAGAACCGCAATCAATCGCATCCAATCCCATGGACTGTGCGGTTTCACATAATGCATCTCGGTTTGCTTTTCCCCTGCCAAATCCACGCAACTGTTTTAATGGAAACATATCTGCAAACAATTTCAGATGGCTTTGCGCTTGAACGCCGCATCCGATGAAGGCAATGGTACTGGAATCCGGGTTTGCCATTCGCTTTGCAGCCACTGCGCTGGCACCGGCAGTGCGAATTGCGGTTACCCAATTGCCATCAACCACCCCCACGGGAACGCCGGAAACACTATCCAGCAGCATAATCAAACCGTTGATCTGCGGTAAACCCTGGCTGGTGTTTTCAGGATTCAGAATCACCGACTTCACGGCCAGATATTGCGGACGATCCGCGGCAGACAAAGTTGACATCATATATCGTCCATCGCCGGGCAAAATAATCGATTTTGGGGTATGCCATACCGCTGATTCAACCTGCCGCCGAATCAGATCCTCGATGGAATCGATGATCTCTTGGGTTGAAATCTCCAGTGATTCCAGCGTTTCCTGTGACAGGTAGATTAACGGTTGTTGGGTTTTCACAAAAAATGATTTCTGTATTGCCCGGCAATCCATTTATGGAAGTGGTGGGCACATAAATCCAGCTTTGGTGAAAACGCGCCTCCTTTGTAAGCTGGACTTTGTCGCCCAATCTGCATGCGTTCGCACGGTCCAATATCCTCATTAAATACCGTCGCCCAATCTTCCAGATTCGCTGTTCTTGCCTGCGCAAATCTTTCGTCTTCGGCACCTTCATTGACGTAAAATATTTTAACCTGCTCACGGCATTGATTTACCGAAACCGGTTGAATAATCATCGCGAATACATGGTTTGCCTGAAACCCCAGTAACAAATTCGGATAGACCACCGGGTAATCACCATTTTGCAGTCGCTCGCTATCCCAATCGGGAAACAACGGCAGCGGATTTTCGGAATCCGCTTTTGGCTCGAACGTGGTTGTGATCTGCCCTGAAGACTTGTCACTATAGATATCACAAAAATGCTCGCTCAACGGAGAATAACGGTTTAACCCGGGATGAATAAAGGGCAAATGATACGCTTCGAGATAATTTTCCACCGCCAGCTTCCAGTTGCACTGGACTTCCATCATCAGCTCGCCCTCTTCTGCGGGTGATTGCAGAGCGTTCTCCCCGGAGTCACCCATCAAGCTTTTCGCTCTCTCGATAGCCACAGCGGCATCCACTTCAAATGGTGCTGCAACACCATCCAGATTGATGAAGATAATTCCCATCCAGATATGTGAACGTATTTTTTTTAACCCTCTATTGGCGCAATCATAGCCATCAACGTTATGCACACCAACACCCCCGATATGCGGGGTCGCTTTGAGTTCTCCGTCAAGCGCATAAGTCCAGGAATGGTAAGGGCAAACCACTAGGCCATTGGTGCTTCGAGCTTTGTCAACCAGCTTCATTCCCCTGTGGCTGCAGACGTTATGAAATACCTTAACCTCTCCGGTCGAAGACTTCATCAACAGGATGGGCAGCCGCATAAAATCGATTGGCAAAACCATTGCGCATTGCAGCTGACTTTCAAAACCAAGGGCAACCCAGTTTTGACTAAACAGCGTATCGCGCTCAAATTCAAAAATAGCGGCATCCGTATAAGACGCATTGGGCATCCCGCCGGCCTGATCGATTGGCATCTCAACCCGATCCAGGTCTTCCAGCAGTATCCTGTCGCGGATAACGGTTTGCGGTTGATTCATTGAAATACCTCCGGTGACGGATTTGTAACCCGTGTAATTTACTACAGCGAGAATTTCTGACAAGCGATTTTTATGCAAAAATACATTAAGCCGTTACATATTGAAACAATATGGCGGCTCAAACTGATATAAACTTGGCATCAGAAATATAGGGAAGTCGTATGCCGGTAAAATCAATTGGGGAAAATCTCCAAAATTGCAAATCTCAGCGCAGGTGTAAAGGTTATACGCTTGTCGAGCTGATCATCGTGGTCAGCGTTATTGGTGTCATCGCAAGTTATGCCGTACCCGGATTTCGCGGTATGATAGATCTGGCGCAGTACAACGGTGCGGCTGAAACACTGGCAGAGTCGTTATCGATCGCCCGAAATGAAGCGGTGTTTCATGGTAAAGAAGTCATGGTTTGCGCCACGGATGACCCTACCGCCACCGGAGCGGTTTGCAGCGTTGACCAGAGCAACTGGGACAACGGGTGGATTGTGTTTGAGAACTGCGATTCAAATTTGACACGTGACTCAATGTGCGACCTTGACGGTGACGGCATCAATGAATCGCTGGAACCCATTATCAAGACCTTTCCAGCGACCGGTGCCACAATCACTAACGTATCCAATACAGCCACACCCTGTACCGCCGCATCCTGTACCGCAGTCGGTTTCTTGGCATCGGGTTTTTCTCATTCGATTGCCCGTTTTTCCGTTTGCACCAAGAGCAATAGCGGAACCGTAACGGTCAGCCGTCTTGCAAGAATTGAGACCCGTCACATCGAACCCCGTGACAGCAACATCTGCCCGGAATCGTAACGGTCAGCCGTCTTGCAAGAATTGAGACCCGTCCCATACTAAATGATGATGAAATCTGTCAATAGCCAATCCGGTTTTACCTTGATTGAGGTAATGGTCGCTCTTATGATACTGGCCGTGGGGCTAATGGGAACTGCCTATATGCAAACCAGGTCGGTTCAATTCGGTAACGAGTCGCAGAATCGCAGCCGTATCAATATGCTGGTCAGCGATATGATGGATCGCATGCGCGCAAATATGATTGCCGCGAGCAGTGATGATAGTACGCTGTATACCGCACCCATTCAGGTGGACGAGAACGTGGACGAGCTTTCTGCCACAACCTGCAACGCGACGACCGTATCCGCGCGCGATGATACGGTCTGCTTTTATAAACAACTTAAGCGGCTTATCCCGATATCCAATCTAGCCATCAGCACGGTAGATCTGGATGGGGATGCGGATAACAAAGATGATAATTATCAGATTACCGTCTACTGGAGCGACCAACAGCTCAGCCAGGGAAATCTGGATGCAGATTCTGACGAAGGAACGACCGCGCAAGCGGATTGCGTCGGTACCAACCGCGTGTGGTCAGGGTCAGCTGATTTGACGTGGCCGGAGAACAGATTATCCGGCGGAATCTGTATGCTTTCTCATTCCTGGCAGTTCGAGGTTGCAGTGCGATGAGCACCCGTTCTGGACAAACTGCTTCTCACGTTATGGCTCACGTTATGACTAAGGCGGCGGCGCGAGAAAGCGGTTTCTCGCTGGTAGAGCTTATGGTTGCGACGACGATCAGTTTAGTCATGTTTTCCGGCTTGAGCTTCGTTATGATCAGCGCCTATAACACCAGCAAAGTACAAAGCGGTGTGCAGGACGTTCAGGAAAATGGCCGTCTTGGACTTGAAATGATCGCCCGAGATATTCGCGCGGCAGGTTTTGTCGGTTGCAGCGAAGGCGGCATCGGTTTTACCAACAACCTGAAAACTGCCGCCACCCCTGCCACCCCTCCGGCTCCGGTAAAAGGGTTTGAACACAATGCGGCCGGAACTGCCAGAAAGTGGTATCCGTCCGACGCAGACGATCCCGCCGTACCGTCCGACCGTGATGTTTTTGACAGTGACATGCTCCTGTTAACCTACGCCGCCAATACGGAATATCAAGTGGCCGAGGCAACTGCCGGTACCTTTGTCAAACTCAATGCCGTGGCTGGGATATCGGTCGGCGATATACTCTATCTGTCTAACTGCAAAGGCTCGGATTTATTTCAGGTCTCTGATGTTGCGATTCAGCGCTCTGTAGTTGACGATGAAACCAGCCCACAAATCTCACATACTGTTGACGCTACGCAGGCCCCTGGGAATAAAAACGACGTACTGAAGGGATCATACAACCGCGGCGACAACATCCTCAGATTCACGACCGCGATGTACTACGTCGCTGATGACACTCTTTTTCGCAGCAGCAGCACTAATAGAGATCATGGCGAAGCATTTTTACCCGGGGTTGAAAATATGCAGGTTCTGTACGGCGAAGATACCGCAGGCAACAAGGCGGTTGATGTTTATAAACGGGCGGACGCGGTGACGAACTGGAATGCCGTTCACACGATTCGATTAGCGCTGCTGATTCGCACAGATCGCGAGTATGGTTCGTCAGCCGACATCAATAATAGCGAGATTAAGGTGCTGGATGAAACCATTTGTTTTCCGGACCCGGACGAGGGAATCATTTGTCCTCCGGACGAGAAAATTCCTTTTCCGAGCGATGAACGATATCGCCGAAGAGTATTTTCGACTACAGTGGAGATTCGAAATGCGTACTAAAGAAATGCCTATAAAGCCCGGCAATGAACGCGGATTTGCGGTTGCCACCGCAATGATATTTCTCCTTATTCTAAGCGTCATTGGTGTCAACGCGATGCGGTCGAGCACCCTGGAGCAAAACATGTCGAGCAATATGCAGGACCTGAATCATGCCTTCCAGTTAGCGGAAACCGCATTGGCAAATGCCCTGCTCAATACTGCGGTTCTCGACACCTCAAAAACATCAGAAGGCACGCGGCTTGAGTTTGACTACACCTCAATTTACGACAATACGAATATCGGTCTGGATATCGCTCTGAAGGCTTCTTCCTACTATCGGGGAGAAGGAGGAATCCCGCAAGGCGAATCATTGAGCGAAGTAAATTCAATCGACTCCACAGCACTGCATGTGTTTCATATTGAAGCTGTCGGGCGTTACAACAAAGCGGTTTCCACCCATGCCCATGGCGTCACTATTACTGGCCCTAAAACCCGCTAAAACCCGCTAAAACCCCCTAAAACCCCCTAAAACCCCCTAAAACCCCCTAAAACCCCCTAAAACCCCCTAAAACTAAATAATCGAAAGGTTCCCGACATGAATAACCGACAACTCTTCTTAAGCGTACCATCTTTTCGCAGTCTGCTTTTTGTCGCGCTGATCACACGCATGGCTTTTATTGCAACGGTATCCATTGCCGACAGCAGAATAGTTGATCTCGGATACAAAGCATTTGAACACGCCGAAGTCAGCATCCGTACAACCAGTGATCATAGCGGATACCTGTATGCACGATGTATAGCCTGCGCACTAAATGAAGATGACGTCGAACTGCTGATTGATGGTGACTCGGTCTTTTTATATAACCATCAACCCATCAGCCTGCTGGAAGCAGCATCAATCGATGGCGATATCAATGGCGTGATTTTTGACCCGAAAGAAAACACCTTAATCAAATACTCGATAACCGTTATCGATTAGAGGAAAGTAAGATGTCTGCACGAAAACGCCGTACAATTCGAAAAATTTCAATGAATAACGTCATTCCGCTAATCTGTTCAAGCCTGCTGAGTTTTTCTGTTTCAGCCGCAGATACGGAAATTTACACGGACGTGGCTACCGGCGCTACGGTTCCCAACGTACTCTTTATTATGGATACCTCGGACAGTATGGGCACGCCCGTTACTGCCGTTGAAGACTACGACAGCGATGCTGACTACCCCGCCCCGGCAACCGCCCTCAATGTTTGTGACCCTCTCAAACTCTACTGGAAAACCTCACGTCAGCCTGTTCCCGATTGTGAAACCACGAAAAACCAGTCGTTTGCTGCGGCAACGAACGCCTGTGAATCTTCAAAAAAGGGCCTGGACAAAAGCGGAGCATATACTGACCGCTGGAGCAGATATAGTGAACGCGGGAAAACCTGGGCAACATTTAATGCATCGGCAAACGATATCACTGAACATAAGTTTACGGAATGTCGGAACGACCAAAAAGGCCACGAAAACAGTCAAAGCGATCCTCGTCCGGAAACTCACGGACTATCGTATTCAGGTTCGCGGTGGGCGACGAACGCGGGTGATGATCCTTATTCAACGGTTCGCCAGGCTTACTTAAGCTCCAATCTAAACATATGGATAGCGACATTCTGGCGACCTTCGAGCGGCATTTCCGATGCCTACACCGTTTATACCGGTCACTATCTCAATTACTACCATCATAAAAAGTTACCCGCAGCAGCCGTACCACCCGCAAGCCGCCCCACACGAATGGACATAGTTAAACAAACTTTGACTGAACTCATCGCAGGAGTGCCTTCCATTAACGCCGGTCTCATGCAGTTTGGCAATAACACACGCCGTGAGAACAGTGGCGGCTCCGTGACTTATGCGATGACTGATTTGGGTTCAAACCACCGTCCAGTAAGCGGAAAACGAGGGGAGATGAACACCGCTATTAACCGCATGAATACTATCGGGGCCACACCGTTGGCAGAAACCCTGCATGAAGCGTACCGTTACTGGTCAGGTGGAGCTGTGTTATGGGGCAATAACGCGGCCTTGCCGAGTGTAGCGGAATCAAGGAACGGTGGAGCAACCAGTAATACCTATCTCTCACCGATCAACCCGCTGGATTGCTCTGCAAACCATCAGGTTTTGCTGACGGACGGGGAGCCAACCAAGGATACCGGCTCCGATGCTAAAATCAATGCACTGATTAGCGCTGCGGACACAGCAAAATCGTGGATTGGCGGGAACCCGCTAAACACCGAGGACCACTGTGATGGTGATCTTCACAACACCACCGATTCGAATGGTTGCCTTGATGATCTGGCTGAGTATATGAACAAGGTTGACCTGTTCCCGGCATCAGCCATTAATCATACGGTGGTTACGCACACCATCGGGTTTCATCTCGAATCGAAGGATGATAAAACTAAAACACTCTTGGATTTAACCGCAGAACACGGCGGCGGAGAGTATTATGAAGCGAGCGATGCCAAGGGTCTGGAGAATGTATTTCTGCGTACCATCCATGATATTCTGGAATCAGAAGGCTCGTTTTCATCGCCGGCAATATCCGTTAATGCGCTCAATCGACTCGTTCACAACGATGAATTGTATTTCGCGCTGTTTGAACCCGAATTCTCAGCAAGATGGCAAGGCAATATCAAGCGATACAAACTCGATTATGTCGAAGACGACGATGAGTTCAGGATTGTCGATCGTGACGATAAAGTTGCAATCGATCCGGATACGGCACAGATCAAGAAAACGGCCATTTCCTGGTGGCGGCTGGGCAATACCGCAGATGGCAATGATGTGCCGAGCGGTGGACTGGCAGAGCGCCTGTTCGACTACGATGGGATGAGATACGACCGGATTTCACGAAAGGATTCTGTTTTCACCTATGTCGAAGACTATGCGCTAGGCGCATTCGACGGTAGCGGGAAAGAGTTAATTGTGTTGCACCCAAGGAACAGCGCAATTCAAGTTGCCCAACAGAGCGATACAACACGTCCCATCCATCGTTCTCATTTCGGCCTGGAGGATAATCCATCGAATTCAAAATTTGTCTCCAATGCGGATTTTAAAAAACTGCTTAAGTGGTCCCGCGGCGTAGACGCTTTCGACGAAGACGTGGACGGTGATAGGACCGAAGGCAGAGCCGGTATGGGGGCACCGCTTCACGCAAAACCGGTGGTTGTAACCTACCGTTCTGACACCACTGCCACCCCCCCTACCCAGACCAATGTGATTTTTTCGATGACCAATGATGGCTACTTCCACGCAGCAAGGGCGGATGACCCTGTTGGCAAGGGCGGGACCGAGCGTCTGGAGCATTTTGCGTTTATTCCGCGCACGCTATTGCCCAAGCTACAGTCACTTCAGGAAAACAAGAAGGATACCGAGCCAATTTACGGTCTCGATGGCGGATTAACCATCTGGAGAAACGATGCTGACAGAGACGGCAATATCGTAGCTTCCTCCGATAGCGACGACAGAGTCATCGCCTATTTTGGCCAAAGACGCGGCGGCAGAGCTTACTTTGCGCTGGATGCAACCGATCTCACGACACCTAAATTGCTCTGGGTAATCGACCCCGACAGTCCAGCACAGAAATCCGACCCCACCAACCGCAACCTGTCTCATCTTGGACAATCCTGGGCAGCGCCGGTACGGGTAAAAATGCGTATAGCAGACGCTAACGGTAGTCTTAAGGCTAAGGATGTCCTGATTCTGGCGGGCGGCTACGATGCCGACAAACAGGACACAGCCGGGAGCGTGCGAAACAGTGGCGACGATGTCGGCAATGCCATCTACATTGTCGATGCCCGAACCGCTGAAGTGTATTGGTGGGCAAACAAACCATGGCAAGATGACCCGAACGATGCAGATGATCGTACTGATGATGATGGCTTAAAGGGCGTATTCGCCGATATGAAGTGGGGCTTCGCCGGCGCAATCAAACCGGTAGACATTAATGGCGATGAAATAATCGACATGATGTTCGCGGCGGATCTCGGCGGCCAGATCTGGAGATTCGATATCAAGAATAATAACTTCACGGCCGCAGAAAGCAGCCTGAAAGCCAGGATTACAGGAGGCGTTATTGCGGATCTTCAAAAACATACCGCGGCAAGCCCGCTAGCCGCAGCGAACAACCGGCGTTTTTATTATTCGCCTGATATTGCTTTAGTCGCGCTCGGCAATGATAAGCCCTATTTTACTATCGCGATTGGAAGCGGATATCGGGCGCATCCGCTGGACACGAGTGTAAATGATCGGTTTTATGTTCTCAAAGATTATGCTGTGTCTGGACCGCCGACAGAGACAGATGAAAATGGAGCTATTAAGATTAAGTATACAAAACAGTACGAAGACAAACTTCAGGATATTACGACTCTCAATTTAGCCGATAAAACAGTACAGCTTAGCGACTCGGTAAAAGGTCATCTGAAAAACGGCTGGTACCTCAAGTTCGGTTTGACCGTAGGCGGAAAGTCAGGTGAAAAAGTGCTCGCAAACGCGGTGACATTGGCGGGTAACATTATTTTTACCACCTACACCCCCCCAACAGGTTCAAATAACCCGACCCGTTGTACTGCGGATATTGGCGATGGCGCCGCGTATATCATGCGAATCGATGACGGACGACCGGTGGCAGACCTCGCCGCAGGCGGCGGTTCGGAGTTAGAGGAAGCTGACCGCAAACAGATTTTGAAATCAACCGGTATTCCTGCGGAACCGCTGCCAATCTATACCGAGGGACCGAACGGCAATCAGGCCATCGTGCTGGTGGGTAAAGAAACTCTGGATATCAATGAATCGGCATCGGCGGTGCGCCCTAAGCCCTCTTACTGGTATCAGAAAAATCTCCGCTAACGCATAATACAGATGTTAGCCCCGCCCCGTCATTCCCGCTCCTGTCCCGTCATTCCTGCGGAGGAGACTGTGCAAGAAAACCTCGTTAGGTTACGCTGGTGGAAAACCCAACCCCCTAAATCCCCCTCGTATGATTCCAATCGGGTAAATTATCAACTTGTTTAGTGGTTTTTAATGGACCCTATCCAACGGCGGTTGGATGGGTAGTAGTGATGCAGTAATCCCCAGTAAGTTTTTAAACTTGTTGATAAGGTATCGCACCTACTACCCGCTTTAACTTCATCAAGTGCGGACAGTATCTGGTGCAAGACCAAAAATCTGAGCACGAATAGTACGAGGATGCACCGAAGTTAAATTATCCAACCTATCTACAATTATAACCGGAGAATGTTATGTTATGTATCGGTATTGATATATCTAAAGCACGTTTTGATGGTGCTGTGTGCGTTGAGGGTGTTGACCACAACCAGTCTTTTGCTAATGATCATAAAGGCTTCAAAGCCTTGTCCAAATGGCTAAAATCATTGGACGCAGCGCAAGAGCGGGTGTTTTGTATGGAAGCCACCAGCGTTTATGGGGTTGCTTTGGCGTATTATTTACATCGCTCAGGCGACCAGGTGATTGTGGCGAACCCAATGAGAACCCATGCGTTTGTCAAGATGGAAATGTTGCGTAATAAAACGGATAAATCCGATGCTGGCAGCATTGCGCGTTATTGTCAACATATTGTGGCCAAAGGTGAGTTAGAGAAAAATCTGTTCAAGCCCAAAAGCGAAGCCAGTGTTGCGTTACAATGCCTGATGACGCGCTTGGAGCAGTTAAACAAACAATCAACCCAAGAGAAGAATCGTTTGCCAGTGAGTTTGAATAAGACCGCCAGCAAATCAATCAAAGCGATGATTCGGTACATCTGTCGGCAAATAGTGATTGTTGAACAGGAAATCAAGGCCTTGGTTGCGGGCGATGCTGTGTTGCGTCAACAAGTACGGTTATTGACCAGCATTGGCGGGATTGGCAACAAAACGGCTTGGGCTATCCTCGCCTATATGGGGGATATATCGTCATTTGATAACGCCAAGCAAGTGGCCAGTTTTGCTGGGTTGAATCCGAAGATAACCCAGTCTGGCAGTAGTATCAACAAGAGTAGTCTGTCAAAAATAGGGCACAAACGCCTGAGAAAGTCTCTCTATATGCCGGCACTGACGGCAACGCGACACAATCCAGTCACGCAGAATTTATACAATAGGCTACTTGATAAAGGCAAACCTAAACAAGTGGCAGTGTGCGCGGTGATGCGGAAACTACTGGTTATATCTTATGGGGTATTAAAATCAGAACAGCCTTTTGATGTCAATTATGCTTGCAAATAGCGCGTTTGTGGTGGAATCCCAGTCGGCAAAGTCATTCTAACAATGAGCCGAAAAAAAGTTGAAAATAAGTGGATTTTTAACACAGTATCCTCCGCTTTCTAAATTCAATTTAGAACCACGTTTCACGTGTCGTATTTCGTTATCTGATTGTGAGCCGTGTTCCAGATACCAACTTCGCGCATTGATTTGGTGCAAACAAATGCCACTCGAAAACCTCTCTCTAAAAGAAGCGAGAAAGATAGCGATTCATTCACAACAGGCGCTGAACCCGAATAAGTGAGACTGTGCAAGAAACCCGTATTCGTCATTCCTATACCACCTCCGTCATTCCTGCGAAGGAGACTGTGCAAAAAAACCACCACCCTTGGTCACATTCTCATTACTGCCCTAATTCACCGACGTTGCTGGCATTTCAAACCAATACACCATCCCTGCAAAAATACCCAATAATGACGGTAATAAACATCCAAACCCTAGCTTAATTATGATATAATAACAAACCTAACTAGCTGATTCTAATCATTAAATAGAGGCTTTATGAGTGATTACATACGTGGATTAAATCGCCAACAACAACTGTTATTTCCAGAGCGGCTAGAGGACTATGTCGGCGAGAATGATCCAGTTCGTGTTATTGATGCCTATGTCGATAGCTTAGAGGTGGATGCCTTAGACTTTAAGACCAAATACAGTGACAAAAACAACAATGGTCGCCCCGCCTTTTGCCCAAAATTGATGCTGAAACTCTACATTTACGGCTATACCAATAAAATAAGAAGTTCCCGCCATCTGGCTCGGGAAACCCATAGAAATATCGAGCTTATCTGGTTATTGCAAGGCTTAAAGCCCACCTATAAGACGATTGCTAATTTTAGAAAAAATAATGCCGCAGCACTCAAGAATACGTTTAAGGAATTTGTTTTGCTGTGCCAAAACATCAATCTCATTGAAGGTCAATTAGTGGCACTGGATGGAGCGTTTTTGCGAGCCAATGCGTCCAAAAATACCTTGATTGTTAAAGCCACTGTGGATAAAAAAATAGCCAGGGTAACGCAGGCTATTGAGGACTACCTGAACTTATTAAACACCACAGACCAGCAGGAGGAACCGGAACAGACTCTGGATAATCCTGATTTGATTGATAAAATACAAGCACTTAAAGAGCGCAAACAAAAGCTGGAAGAGGATTTGAATACCTTAGAGCAATTGGACAAGAAGCAACATAACACAACCGACCCGGATGCCGCATTGATGTGCAAACCAGCGCATCATCTGGTCGCTTATAACTGCCAAATTGCGGTGGATGACAAAGCAAAGCTGATTGTCGCAACGGATGTATCAAGTCAAGGCAATGACGCACAGCAGTTGCATCAGATGGCAAGTCAGGCGAAAGAAACCTTAGCCCTTAAGACTTTGGCTGTGGTTGCCGACAAGGGCTATCACAGTGCAAAAGAGATAAAGAACTGTGTTGATGACAAAATCTACCCGATTATCCCGCCGATTGATACACAACAGAAACAAAAGAAAGCCGGCAGATACACGAAAGATGAGTTTGTCTATAACGAGGAGCAAGACGAATACACCTGCCCTAACGACAAAACACTGAAAAAAAGTGCAACCAAAAGCCTATCCAAAGGCAAGCTTGGGTTTATTTACAGCACCAGTGCCACAGATTGCAAGGCTTGCCCTGTGCGCAGTGAGTGTTTAGCAAAGCAAACGCCGCACCGAAGAATATGGCGGTGGGAACATGAAGCCTTTATACAAGCCTATCGCAAGTCTATGCAAACAGAATCAGCCAAGGCGATTAGCAAAAGAAGAGGGGCGATTGTGGAGCATCCTTTTGGCACCATAAAGCGGTCATTAGGCTGGGATCACTACCTGGTCAGAGGCAAAGAAAAAGTATCCGGTGAAAACGCATTGATTATGTTTTGCTATAACTTTAAGCGTGTTTTGAACCTGCTAGGCACAAGGCTGTTCAATCAACTGCTGTTGGCTATAAAAGCAGGCGATATTGCAGTCGTCATGCAAGCAATCAAGCGACATCTTCCTTTTTTGCGTCCACTATTCGATTATTTATGCCAGAAATACTTATTGTCGCAGCAAACAAACTTATTTCACCCGCCTGCTTTTAATAAGAACCTTTTTACCCGTGCCTGACTCAAAAGTCTCAATAGTGGGTGAGTCGGCGTTTGTTGCACAGTCTCAAGTCCGGGAAGTCCCTGGATTGTACGCATTCAGTGATACAGAAGCTGGGCTATGTACAGATTGATACGATTTCGGTTGTTCAGCGAGCCCACCATCATACGCTTTGGAACAGAAATGTCCGGTACAAACCAGCGGATCTTGATCGACTGCAGCAAAGTGGAAAGATATTTGAATACTGGTCGCATGCAGCGGCATATTTGCCCATCGAAGACTATCGGATGTGTTTGCCCAGAATGCAGGCTATTCGAGGTGGAGATGCTTTGTGGTTTAAAGCAGAACCAGAATTGAAACGAAAGGTGCTGGAAAGAATTCGCGCAGAAGGGCCGCTGCAATCGCGTGATTTCGAAAATCACGGAAAAACAAAACTCCCAATGTGGCAGTGGAAGCCTGCCAGGTATGCGTTGGAAACACTGTTTATGGAAGGCAAGTTAATGGTGCTAAGGCGAGAAGGATTTCAAAAGATATACGTAACTGCCCAGGTTGTTTTTAAGCGTATTTCAGTGTTGCGATAATCTGATCGGCAGGCATCATCAGTGTTTCGATGATGTTCCATCCTTGTTTTCTCGCCGTTGTGATGACGCTGCGCAGGGTGGCAAAATCCTCTGCCCCTTGTTCAGACCTGAACCCTCCCGATATTTTCTGACGTAGTTTCATCATCCGCAGGTCGCGTTCAGCTTCGTTGTTTGTGAAGGGTACGTCGGGATCTGTCAGAAAGCGCAGGGTGCCTTCCTTGTGATCGCGCAATCGTAAAGCCAGATTATGTCCTGTCCGTCGCTTCTTGCGCCCCCGTCTTCCGGGTTTTGGCGGCACGAGTGGAGGCAATTCCTCATGGAAATCCAATGCTGCGGTGATGATCCTGTCGTATCGCCGATTAATAAGCGCAACAAGCGGCGTTGAAACCGCCACGCCCTTATCCCGCGCGGCCTGTGTGACATGGTGCGCACGCCGCAGTAGCCTTTGCATCTGACCAGCCCAATCTTCCTGTTCGATTTCGACCAACGCTTGCAGTTCCCGTAAATGGTGTGCATTGCACAACGCATGGGTAACACCATCCAGCGTGAAGTAGGGCTGCCAATGATCATGCACGATACAGCCCGTGAGATTGGATAACAGATTACCGCGTTTGCTGCTGACCCGGTAGAAAGCCAGAAGCGGTGTACAGGCAACGTGAAGCCATTGCAGGCACCCCGTAATCCGGAAACCCGTCTCGTCAAGATGTTTGACGTGGACCTGTTGGGCGATCACATCCTGCAGGTGAGAAGCAACCCCCTTGAGCCGCTCTGATGCTTTGCGGTTCATGGCGGCCACAGTGGCAGGAACCAAAGGGGCATTGAACAAATCGGCCATTATTTGCGCCAGTCTGTCTTCCGGCAGGAAATGGGCGCATTGGAGATATGTTGCCACTCCGGCAATGCGTGGCCCGTACTGCACGGGTGCCTTCACCTCCAGAGGAAACGCCGCCTTGGTTGTTTCCCCACAGTGGCCGCAAAGGCAGATATGTGCCCTGTGTTCCGTTGTCACCAGGGGTTGTGGCTCGGGCAGGTCAAACACCTGTCGTGCGGCGTAATCCTCTGCCATTGATGGCGACAGCGGTGTGCCACATTGCCCGCAGACAGAAGGAAAGTGATCTTCAACATGATCGGGATCTGCCGTTTGGCACAGGGTGCTTCCCTTGTGGCCTTTCTGCCCGCCTGACTTTTTACCGGATTTTCTCCGCAGGCTTTTGGTTCTGGGTTCAGCCTTGGGCTTCTTTAGGCCGTCGCTTGAAGGCGGCTTGCTACTGTTGCTGCTGTTCAAGCTGAGGCGACGCTCAAGGTCTTCAATGCGAGCCACAAGCAGGGCTATCGTTTGTGCATTCTTCTGCTTCAGCTCTTCATAAGCCTCAACGGAAACATAACCTTTGGGTACGTTTGAAAAAATCATAATCTTAATGAATCACATCGGGATTCCTCAGGCAAGAGAATTATTCCAAGAGAATTATTCCTTAGGGTACCTGGGCAGTTACAGATATACGATCTAACCGAACGCGTGTTACCTGGCCACATCAATACAGATTTGCCGAAAGCGTCTGAATTTTGCGAGATGCTGGTGAATCGATACCTTGATGCCCATGGCTTTGGTGACGCATCTGAAATTGCCTATCTCAGGAAGGGTATGAAGAAACCGGTTCAACAATGTCTTGAGCGGTTGGCCGTTACCGGTATGCTTCGAAGTGTTAGTATTGAAGGTCGGGAATATTTTCTCAAGACAGAGTCGCTCGATTTGTTGTCGAAACCGCTGTCGCGTACTCAGCTGAAAATATTATCGCCTTTCGATAATCTTGTTATTCAGCGTAAGCGAATACAACAGCTATTTGGCTATGACTACCAGATCGAGTGTTACGTGCCAGCTAAGAAACGAAAATACGGGTATTTTTGTTTGCCTTTACTGTGGAATGCAGAGCTGGTGGGAAGGATGGATTGCAAGGCGGATAGGCAAACCTCAGCCTTTGTTGTCAGAAAACTGTTTGTCGAAAAACAAATCAAAAATCCGGAGAAATTTGTCGAAGCACTATTGAAGGAGCTGAAACGCTTTATGGCTTTTAATGGTTGTAATACGCTCACTGTCGATCACGTTTCTGATCGAACCATCAGGCAACTGATGAAGCGCGCTCATTCCGGGTTTGAGACAACCTGATGGTTATTTCCACCCATGCAAAAGGGCTGCTGATTACAGCAGCCGGTGTTTTAGCGGTTAGCCCTGATGGTTTGCTGATCCGTTTGATCAGTGCAGACACGTTGACCATCGCATTTTCGGAAGATACGCAAACGCCGCCAGCCAGAGGAAAACTCATTGCAGACACCGCTCCCAAAGGCAGTTTTGATTTGCCAGAAGGGTTAGGGCATTGTGCCCTTTATGGACACAGGCCAGATTGGGTCAACCAATGTATACGAAAAATCCTATCCCAATACAGTTAGCCTTAAATTGGGTGTTGCTGGTTTTATTCGGTTTTGTGATAATGACCTCAAACGTCGTGGGCCAGCAGGTCTCCAATAACAATTTACCGTCAAATACCGGTGGAAAGATTATCGAAGCCGATTTCAAACCGCATCCGCTACTCAAAAACCGCCATTTACAAACCATTTGGCCAAGTTTAACCCATCGAAAGAACCCTGAAATCTTTCGCCGCCAGAGACTGGAGTTACCCGACGGTGATTTTCTTGATCTTGACTGGTTTGTTAAGAATCCAGATTCAAATTCTCTGTCAGTTCTGATCCACGGTTTGAGCGGGTCATCGAATTCAAATTACATCAAGCGTGTTGGCAATCAACTGTTGGCTTCTGGGGTTCAAGTTGTTGCACTCAATCTGCGCGGGGCAACTGGACCCAACCGGCTTAAGCGCAGCTATCATTCTGGGGAGACTTCAGATATTGATTACGTTATTCGTTATCTTAAGCGCGCTCATGCGATAGAACCTCCAAATTTGTATGCGGTTGGATTCTCATTGGGTGGAAACGCACTTCTGAAATGGTTGGGCGAAAACCCGAACCAATCGTTGGTCAGCAAAGCGGTCGCCGTTTCACCACCAATGGATTTGGCTATTGCCTCAAAGACACTTGACCGGGGCTTCGCAAAAGCCTATCGAAATGCAATTATGAAAGGTTTGAAAAGTTTCGCCAAAAGCAAACAAGCAATCGTTGAGGACGATGTTGATATGGAAGCGGTGCTCGAGTGCAAAACATTCTTTCAATATGACGATCAATTCACCGCGCCTTTGAATGGCTTTAATGGGGCTGAAGACTATTACAGGCAGAGCAGTTCAAGACAATTTCTGAAATATATCAACACCGAAACACTTATTATTCACGCCAGAGATGATCCATTCGTAACGCCAGAGATTATTCCAGAGCAATCCGAGTTAGGCGCTGGAGTGACGCTGGAGTTAAGCAGAAAAGGAGGGCATTTGGGGTTTGTCGCCAAAGGCAAGGGCTTGGCGACTCAGTTCTGGCTCGGAAACCGAATATCCCGTTTCCTGGTTGCCGAGCAGGTATCGAAAGAATAGTTTCGGTAGGGACTAACGCGCATTCATTGAAGTCGATAATGCGTAGTCTTACCAATCAATCGAGGTCGGCGTTCTCAATTTTGTGTCCCCAGTCGCGTTTAGCAGAAAGGTATCGTTTATTCCATTTAGAGACGCCTGAAACGTGTTTTTCCACTTCGAGGTTGGTCAGGCCGGCCTCTGTGAGGTCTTCAATCTTTTTCGGGTTATTGGTCATCAACCGAATAGGACGATTACCGATAAAATGCAAAATCAACGCAGCAGCGTCGCCGAATTCTCGGGAATCCGCATCCAGGCCGAGGGTTTGATTCGCCTGATAGGTGTTTTCGCCCGCATCCTGCAGGAGGTAGGTAGCTGCTTTTGCCCATAAGCCAATGCCGCGCCCTTCGTGGCCTGCCATATACACAATAATACCGCCAGCCGGATCATTCGAGATTCGTTCCACCGCCGCCGCGAGTTGCGGGCCGCACTCGCATCGCTCAGAACCGAATACATCGCCGGTCAAACAATTTGAGTGAACCCGCAGCAAAGGTTTTTCAGAATTGAATGGGTCGCCAATCACTAATACGCTATTGACTGCCATGGGTGATGCCAACGATGCAAACAGGTTTTTGCCTTCGCTTTGTCGCAGGGTTTCAGCGAGTTCCTGAACTTTATTCAGTTCAGTGCTTCTGACAGACGCATACCAATCTGCCTGATAGGATTGGCCGCGCATTTGTAACGGTAGTGGAATTGGCCCCATAACATTGAGCACCGTGTTTTCTAATGCAGCCGCATCGTCCGACAATTGGCAACCTGACCGATCAATTCGAATCAGTTTTCCCTGAGCAATCAGTTTTTCGCGAACATCGGGGTTTAAATAGGTGAACATATTAGGCTCAAACTTGTGATATCTTCATTAAAAGGTATTCAAATGCATGGGAAACAAAAAAGACCTCCAATAAGAAGATACAGAAAATTTTCGACGTTTCAAGTAAAGCGGGGATACCGGATCAAATGGCCGCCATCGCGCAGCGCATGACCGGGAAACGGTTTTGCTACAGAGACTTGACTTTAACATGAAATTTTTCTTTGGACCTAACCTGAAGCACCAGCTAGAAGCAATATCTGCGGTTGCGGGTGTTTCAGGAATTTTGCAAGGTGCGCCGTGTGCTCGCCCCGAAGAGCGCCTTTGGTTTGGGGATGTTTCCAACAATGTCGTTAAACTGCCGTTTGAAGATTGCCTCGAAAATGCAAAGCGTATTGCCGTGTTTAATCCCCTGCTGAAGCTTTGTTATTCAGTGACACACACTAACACCTTGATAAGGACGGAAGAAGTCTATGCGTTGTCCAAACACCCCCGATAAATTTACCACCGCAGTAAAATACGACACGTGTCGTAGAAGAAACGGTTAGCTACAAAAACACCCAAGAGAAACACATGAAACCAACATTGACAATTAAAGCACTGCAAGAAGAAGCATCAAAATTTGCAGAGATTGAAACTTCTTACGAAGAACCTTCTCTTTATGGTGTAACTGACGGAAAAGCCGTTGGAACATATCTTGAGCATAAATTTACTGCATACCTCGCAGGCATATACGAGTATGAGCAAGGTAATTCCGCATCTCAGAAGATATTTGGGTTAGGTTATCATTTGCTCGTTTTTGTATATGAGAAGACAGATGATGAAAGTAATAAAACTGGTCGGCTAAATATGCAGTACATAATTTTCGTTGAAAAAGAACGCACGGCTGATTTTCAAACTACAAAGGGGCTATTGGATATACTGGAAAGAGAGGGAAATAAAGATGACGTTATCGCCTTTATCAACGAAAGGAATTTGCCAGTAGACGAAATTGGCGCAGAACAACTTGCTGATAGAATTGTAGAAACACCGCCTAATCAAGGATTTTTGACTATATCGAATGCGCTTCAATGGAGGCTTCAGTATGGTAGAGTTATTCAGAAAGCGGGTGAGGTTTCAGGTATCACAAGGGTTAGATGAAAAGTGGCAAAAAAATCTATTGATAAATGGCAGTTTGGAGATTTCCAAACACCTGTTGATCTCGCTAGGCAAGTTGTTGAAGTTCTAAAGCGGAATCATGGGATTAGTCCCGATGTCATTATTGAACCAACTTGTGGGAAGGGCGCTTTTGTTCGCGCATCATGTGAAGGTTTCAAGAAAGCAAATGTCTTAGGCTTTGAAATTAATCCTGAATATGTTCGCGAGGCCAATTTGGCCCTAAAAGATATTTCTACGGTAAATAGTGTAACAGTAAATGAAGCCGATTTTTTTAACACCGACTGGAATCAAACTCTTTCCGAACTGCAAGGCAATATCCTTATCATTGGCAACCCCCCTTGGGTTACAAGTAGCGAGCTGGGGCTTATCAATAGCAAGAACCTTCCTGAAAAATCCAACTTTCAGAATCGGAAAGGTATAGAAGCTATTACAGGGTCAGGCAATTTTGATATTTCTGAATGGATGCTGTTAAAGCATGTTGAATGGCTATCAAATCGTGAAGGTGCAATAGCATTTCTATGCAAGTATGCCGTTGCGCGTAAGGTCATAAGGCAAGTTAGGCAGAGTACAGAACATCGTTTCTTTGGACATATATATCCAATCGATGCAAAGCGATATTTTGATGCTGCTGTAGAGGCCTGTCTTTTTGTTTTAACAACAGATGCTGGAAATGCTGATTGCGAGATTTATGAGTCATTAGATTCAGTTCTGCCTTCACATATTATTGGGGAGAGGGACGGATATATGGTCAGTGATGTTAATAATTACGAAAATTGGAGAGGGCTAAGAGGGCAAGATCCCCGATTTATCTGGCGTTCTGGTGTAAAACATGATTGCGCTAAGGTTATGGAGCTGGAGCCACTCGATGGTGGCTATAAAAATGGCCTTGGAGAAATCATAAAATGTGAAGATAAATATATTTACCCTTTATTGAAAAGCTCTGATGTGGGAAATGGGAGAGTAAATACATATAGGAAGGTCGCTCTGATAACCCAAAAGTCTATTGGTGAAGAAACTTCCCGAATCAAGGAGCTTGCCCCGAAAACATGGGGATATCTTGTAGATCATAGAGAACATTTCGATAAGAGAAGAAGCTCTATATACAAGAATAAACCTGATTTTTCTATCTTTGGCGTAGGTGATTACTCTTTTAAAGAATGGAAGATTGCAATATCAGGCTTATATAAAAAACTGAAGTTCAACCTTGTCGGCCGATTAAATGGAAAGACGGTTGTATTCGATGATACTGTAAACTTTTTGTCATTCGACACAAAAGAAGAAGCAGAATTTGTTTATTATTTGATCACATCGACTCCTGCCCTTGAATTTCTTGAATCAATGGTATTTTGGGATGAGAAACGCCCAATTACTACTCAGATATTGAGAAGGCTATCAATAAAGGAAATAGCAAGAGAGCTTGGTGAAATCGAACAATATCAACGATGGGCAGAAGACCAGCAAACTTCCCATGCTGGTCAATTGGAGCTTGGTATTGCCGAGCAAAAATCCAATTACACTGTGGCGGCCAGCAGCCAACAAGGCGCTGCACTCGGACAAAATGAAGAAAATAATATTGGCAATGGCTGAATCATATACGGCTATCATCAGCCTAACAAGAAAGAGCTTGAAGCCAGGTGCAGGCTAAATTTAAAAAGCCTCAAAATCGGGAAAGATTAAGTTTTGGGGTAATCAGTATATAATTTCCTTAATTTATGGTTGATTCGATATCCTAAAAGCAGGGCGAGAATGCCGCCATAAACCAGCGGTTCCAGATCATCCACTCGGGTCACCCACAGAAAGTGAACAACCGTCAGTATTCCGCAGAGGTAAATCATGCTGTGTAGCTGCTTCCACGAAATTCGCGTAGCCGCCATGCTTTGCCGAATCCGGATTGGCGAGGTAACCGTCAGGCTAAGCAGAATCACAAATGCAGCAAAGCCAACAGTGATATACGGACGATCCAATATATCTTCCAGTAAATAGGAAAAATCGAAAGACAGATCAAATACCATGTAGGTCATGAAATGCAGCAGTGCGTAGAAAAATGCGTACAACCCCACTAATCTGCGGAGCTGAATAAACCAGCCGGAATGCGTCATCCGCGCCAGCGGTGTTATGGCCAGACTAACGAGCAGTATGCGTAGCCCCCATTCGCCAGTGACATGGGTCAGCGTTTCGATCGGGTTTACGCCAAGGCTCTGATTGAAGAACCCGATAATCAATGAAACTGTCGGGTAAATCAGTAGCGCATGGAGCAGGGGCTTTATAACCCAGCGAATTTTTGTGATACCGGGCGAACGCATAAAACTGGCGATATTTTTTCTTTATGGATTTGGATATGCAAATGAGTTTAGGGTTAATCGGCAATGGAACACACTGCCGCTGCAAAGAGTTGGGCTGGATTCGGCAAGGTGGACTTTGACCAGGACCGCAACAAACCCACCGCAAAAAACCCAGGCTATCGAATCAATCTAATGGTATTTAATCAAATCCATACCGTCATACAATGAAGCTACTTCTTCCCCATACCCATTAAACTGTAAAGTGTCGCGTTTAAAATATTCGCCAATACGCCGTTCGGTCGCCTGACTCCAGCGCGGATGACTGACTTCCGGGTTTACGTTGGAGTAAAAACCGTATTCACGTGCGCTGTACATTCCCCAACTGGTCTGCGGTTCATCTTCCTGAAAACGGATTTTGACGATGGACTTGATGCTCTTATAGCCATATTTCCACGGTATAACTAAACGCAGGGGAGCGCCATTTTGGTTTGGCATGATCTTGCCGTACAGGCCCACGGCAATAAATGACAAGGGGTTTAGCGCTTCGTCCATGCGCAGACCTTCTCGATAAGGCCATTCGATGACTCGTTTGTTTTGTCCGGGAAGCAGATTGTCTGAATCGTAAATCGTTTCAAAGGCGACGTATTTCGCCTTGCTCGTGGGATTGAATCGCGTTATCAAATCCGCCAGCGAAAAACCGCTCCAGGGAATCACCATTGACCAACGCTCGACGCAGCGCAATCGATAAATACGTTGCTCCAGACTGTGGGGTTTGAGAATGTCTTCCAGTGTGTATGTGCCAGGTGACTCGCATTCTCCTTCAATTGCGACGGACCACGGATCGGTAACCAGCGCATCCGCATTTTTTACCGGGTCTTCTTTATCGGTTCCGAGTTCGTAAAAGTTATTGTATTGTGTAATTTGATCCTCAGTGTTCAGCGCATCATCTGCGTCCAGCCCGCGAGTGCTGGATGCGCCGGCGATTTTGCCGGCAAGTCCATCAACAGATGCCATTGCCAGGGTTGGGAAATAAGTTGCCAAAGAAAGCGCCATCCCGGTCTTGATGAATCGCCGGCGCTTTTCGTATAAATCCGCATCCGTTACCTCGTTTTCAGTTAACCGTGTGTTCCGGCTCAAATTTTTATTCCACATAAATTTTCGTCAGTGTGCTGTATCAATAAAATGGGTCAATTCTTGAATGGTGCATTCCTTAGTTTCCTGAATTGGAAATTAGTTTCATTTTTCGCAGAACAAGTGTTGAAGTTGATCGATATCGACCTCAACGCCCCGTCCAGTGAGTCGGCGAGCCACGGCGCACTCGACAGCGAATTGGTGATCGAACCGTTAAATAGCTACCGTTAAGCGAAGGTGTACCACAGTTTTATTTATTTGATGCCTTTAGTCTTGTCCGCTTGTAAATGGCCGACAGAAACGCAATTAGTCGTGATGGCCTTGACTTTGTGTGGGTTGCCTGGCAATCATGGAGAGATGTCATCAACAGCGGGGAAATATCCGTCCTGAGCCTGATGAAAAACAGATGGCCATTTTTACATGCGTGTCCGACGAGACGAAGCAGTTCCAATCGATGAGCGTAACGAGCCGCCGAAGAAAGGCAAGAAGGGTTGACTCTAGTTGGTTAACTGAGATTGAGGGCGGGTTGTGTTCACGGTGAATTCGCTCATCGATTGGTAACGGTATATGCGGGAAACATAACAAACAATCACTCACAGATTTTTGTACGGAGACTATTCCCTGATAGAATCACTTTAATTCTTGACGACTGTATATCCACGTTATAACATTAGTCAAACCTAATAAATGGCGCGCACAAGCATGACTACCCAAGTATTAAAGCTACGTAAAATTGGCAACTCCCTGGGGCTTATTTTTCCCAAGGAAATGCGGGACACCTTGCGAGTGCACGAAGGTGATCGGCTGTTTTCAACCTTCACGGACCAGGGGATTCAACTAACACCCTATGATCCTGATTTTGAGGCCGCTATGGAGGCTTTCGAGCATACTCGACACCAGTACCGTAACGCTTTGAAACAACTGGCTAAGTGATCAAGTGGATTCCAGAACAAGCAATATTGGTTATACACGCTGAATTGTTGCGTGAACATGGCGGGCTATCTGGCACCGTTAACCAAACTGCTCTGGGGTCCACACTCGCCCGGCCTCAAAATTTGCTGGCTTACAATGATGAAACGCGTACCGTAACCTCCCCCTTACCCTGGCGGGGTATCATCTTTGCGTTTACTCTTTTGGACGTTGCTATCCCGTCTATACAGGCTGCTTCTGTTTCCGACGTAACATCCTCACCATCGTCGAGTATTTTAATCCCGTCACACTCGAATAGTGCTAGCGCACCGTTACCGTCGTCCTCTAGATCTGTTAAGTCTAGATCTTTTACTCCAAGCCGGATTACACCTATAAGAGTGTAGGTATCGGGGGGAAGGGAGATGGATTCATTAGCCGGAGGGTGATATATCTTTTGCTGGGCACTGTTTAGTACTATATTGATATTCTCCGTCGCGCCGATAAACTCCTTGGAAAAATCATTTCTAGTATTAGAAAGCCGAAATACTACAGTTTTTATTTATTCAATGCTTTTTTGCTACCGAGGCAGGTATGTTGGGACTATTGGGATTAACCGTTAGTTCTTGCGTCTCTGGAATGACGATTAGATCCATATCTTCCATGGGTATCGCGCCCACCAACGCTTGGTCGCCAAGAAGTAAAGCGCCTAAAAATCCAGTTCTACCCCTATATTCGATTCTAACGGGGCCAACGTAGGGTACTTTCTTCTTTGCGCCGTCAGCAAGCGTCACCTCCCGTTCTTCCACTGATTCCAAATCGAGCTGTATCGCAATAGGCTCAGGCAGACAAAGATGCAGCGCCCCGGTATCTGCAAGTGCCTCAATTTCGATTGGTTGCAACTCAATTCGGCGTGGATTACTTATTTTGATGTTGGCTGTTGTTAATCCCATCATGCTTGTCCCGTGTTTTGTTCATTGGGTTGAGATACCTGAAACTCATGCGATTGCCCTGGACAGCCTCGCCGTTGCTGTATTTAATGGCGATTTTGATTTTTGCGATCGGTTTTAGTACGGCTAAATTTCAATTGCAGCCAAATTAAGATCGAACTGACGCGCACACTGTTTGGCTTCTTGGTAGCCCGCGTCAGCATGCCGCATCACGCCCGCTGCCGGATCATTCCAAAGTACCCGACCAATTCGACGATCTGCGGCCTCGCTGCCATCACAGACGATAACCAGCCCGGCATGCTGTGAGAATCCCATTCCAACGCCGCCGCCATGATGCAGTGAAACCCAGGTGGCACCCCCCGAAGTACTAAGCAAGGCATTGAGCAACGGCCAGTCCGAAACCGCGTCTGAGCCATCAATCATCGACTCAGTCTCACGGTTCGGACTGGCCACTGAGCCTGAGTCAAGATGATCTCTGCCAATGACAACGGGTGCTTTAAGCTCACCGGAACGTACCATTTCGTTAAATGCCAACCCAAGTCGGTGGCGGTCACCAAGGCCAAGCCAGCAGATTCGGGCTGGCAGTCCCTGGAAATGAATGCGTTGCTGCGCCATGTCCAGCCAGTTATGCAAATGGCTGTCATCCGGGATCAGTTCCTTAACTTTCGCGTCCGTTTTATAAATATCCTGAGGCTCGCCGGACAGCGCCACCCAGCGAAATGGCCCGACACCCCGACAGAATAGCGGTCGAATATAGGCCGGTACAAACCCCGGAAAATCAAACGCATTTTCGACACCCTCATGCTGTGCTTGCTGTCGAATATTATTGCCATAATCGACTGTTGGAATACCCATATGATGAAATGCCAACATCGATTTAACGTGGTTGGCCATGGACTGCCGAGCGGCATCGACAACTTTTGCGGGATTGTTTTTCTTCTCGGCCTGCCACTGTTCCAGGGTCCAGCCTATCGGCAGATACCCATTTCCCGGATCATGGGCCGAAGTCTGGTCAGTTACCAGATCCGGCTTTACCCCTCGTTTCACCAGTTCGGCGATAATCTCTGCGCCGTTGCCCAGCAGGCCCACAGAAATCGCTTCACCAGTTGCACAAGCATCATTAATCATGCCGAGCGCCTCATCAAGGTGGCGGGATTTCTTGTCGACGTAGCCTGTCTGGATTCGAAAATCGATTCGAGTCTCATCGCATTCTACGCATAGAATGCTGTAACCCGCCATGGTTGCGGCCAGTGGCTGTGCGCCTCCCATGCCACCAAGACCGGAGGTGAAAATCCATTTGCCTTTGGTGTCGCCGTCGAAATGCTGCCGACCGGCTTCAACAAATGTTTCGTAGGTGCCTTGGACAATGCCCTGGCTACCGATGTAGATCCAGGATCCCGCCGTCATCTGACCGTACATCATCAAACCTTTTCGGTCGAGCTCGTTGAAATGTTCCCAATTAGCCCACGCCGGAACCAGATTGGAGTTGGCAATCAATACCCGAGGCGCGTCTTCGTGAGTCTTGAAAACGCCTACCGGTTTGCCGGATTGAACGAGCAGCGACTCATCACTTTCCAGTTCCCTTAAGCATTCGAGAATTCGGTCATAACTGTTCCAGTCTCGGGCTGCTCGGCCAATTCCGCCATATACGATGAGTTCTTCTGGTTTTTCTGCGACTTCGGGATCCAGATTATTCTGAATCATTCGATAAGCCGCTTCGGTAAGCCAGCTCTTGCAATGTAATTCAGTACCGGTCGGTGCTTTGATTTTTCGAGTTCGATCTATGCGGGATTTGATGGCTTCGCCTGACATGATTTTTTGCTCACAAATATTCGTCTAATTTAAGAAACGGTATATACTTCAAAATATCCAATGTCCAGTATAGATTTGATTCCGTATGCCAAATAAACACTATTTTATGTCGTCAGTTTTGTTGCCCGAGGGCTGGGCGAGTGGTGTCAGGCTGTCGGTTGCTTCGGATGGCCTGATATCTGAAGTTGTCCATGGCGTGGATTTGGACCCGAATACCGACACCCGAATTTCCGGGGCAGTTATCGCTGGCGTTGCGAATTGCCATTCCCACGCCCACCAGCGTGCGATGTCCGGACTGGGTGAAAAAGCCAGCATTGATCTGGAGACAAAGAATAAGGCGAGTGACAGTTTCTGGACCTGGCGCTCGGTGATGTATCACTATCTGGGGCGAATCCAGCCGCATCATTTGCACGCAATTGCCAGTCAGCTTTATTTGGAGATGTTGAAATCCGGGTATACCAATATTGCTGAATTTCAATATTTGCATCACAACTTAAAGGGCGATGCCTACGAAAACCCGGCAGAAATGACGCTGCAGTGTATGCAGGCTGCGCGAAGCGTAGGCATAGGGTTTACGGCTTTGCCTGTTCTGTATCGGTATGGCGGGTTTGGTGGACAATCACCGCTGGAGGGGCAAAAACGTTTTCTCAATGATGCAGATCAGTTTTGCGAAATTGTGAACCGACTGTTTCAGGCAGCATCAGAAGGTGGTGCACAAACCACCGCCGTGGGCATAGCGCCGCATTCACTTCGGGCAGTGACTGACGGATTACTGAATGAAGTGCTTAACAGCCTGTCCGACCGGAATCTCGCCGCGGTGCACGTACATGTCGCCGAGCAAACCAAGGAAGTTGATGATTGTCTGGCATGGAGTTCACAGCGCCCGGTTGAATGGATGATGGATAAATTTGATGTTGACGAAAACTGGTGTGCAATCCATGCGACGCATATGACAAAAAAGGAAACCATTGGTCTGGCAAAAAGCGGCGCAGTCGCAGGACTATGCCCTAGCACCGAAGGCAACCTGGGGGATGGTTTTTTCGATATCAATACTTATTCACAGAACAACGGCAGCTGGGCGATTGGTTCAGACAGCCATATATCGATCAGCCCGGTGGAGGAATTACGATGGCTGGAGTATGGCCGCCGACTGGTTGATCGCAAAAGAAATATTTTAGCCACAGAAAAGCAACTCCACACCGGCATGGAGTTGCTAACCCAGGCCCTGCGAGGCGGGAAACAAAGCAGCGGTCTGGATATTTCAGAATTAAAACCCGGCTGTCGGGCAGATTTCGTCGTGCTTGACGATACACATCCGAGGCTATACGGGCGTGCTCAATCCGATATTATTGATAGCTGGATTTTTTCGGGAAATGAGAATCTGATCAGGGATGTGTATGTATCGGGAGAAGCTGTCATTCTTGACCGGCATCATCCTCTGGAGCAGGAAGTTGCGCGGAACTATCGTCGCGCTATTGATGCGTTAGCGGCATCATGAAAATACTGCCAGGACACCTTACCTTCGATCAGTTAGAACAGTTTTATCGTCAGACATTTTCGCTAGAACTTGATCGAATTTGCCGGCAGCAGGTTGATCACGCTGCCAGGGTTGTTGCCAATGCCGCTTGCGGAGAAGCTGCGGTCTACGGTGTTAATACCGGCTTTGGCAAACTTGCCAATACCCGAATTCCGCCAGAACAAACCGCAGAATTGCAGCGTAATCTGATACTGTCGCATTGTTGCGGCATGGGACCGCCCCTGTCTGATGCGATTGTTCGCCTGATCATGCTACTCAAACTGACTTCGCTTGGCCGCGGCGCTTCTGGCGTACGCTGGGAGCTGATTGTTCTGCTGGAGTCGATGCTCAATGCGGGCATTTTGCCGATTATTCCGGCGAAAGGTTCCGTCGGTGCATCCGGTGATCTTGCGCCATTAGCGCATCTTACCGTCGCCATGATTGGCGAAGGTAAGGTTCATTATCAGGGTGACGTGGTTAACGCTTCAGACGCATTGGAGCAGGAAGGGCTTGCTTCCATTCGATTGGGAGCGAAAGAAGGTCTGGCGATGATTAATGGCACGCAGGTATCCACGGCGATCTGCCTTGCCGGGTTGTTTGATGCTTGGAGATTTTGCCAAACCGCGCTGATTACCGGCGCATTGTCCAGTGATGCGCTAATGGCTTCGACGGCACCGTTTCGACAGGAAATCCATATCCTCCGGGGGCAGCATGGCCAGCTTGATGCGGCAGCATCGTTACGTTCCTTGCTGGATGAGTCTGAGATACGGGAGTCGCATCGAGAGGATGATGAGCGCGTACAGGACCCCTATTGTTTTCGCTGCCAGCCCCAGGTGATGGGGCCGTGTATCGATTTATTCAGACAGGTTGCCGGTACACTTGAGATTGAAGCTAATGCGGTAACGGACAATCCTTTAGTGGTCGGAAATGATGAAATTCTTTCCGGTGGAAACTTTCACGCTGAAGCTGTGGCGTTTGCTGCGGATCAATGCGCAATTGTTATCTCAGAAATGGGTTCTATCACTGAACGCCGAATTGCGACTTTGGTTGATCCGGCATTAAATTATGGCTTACCTGCTTTTCTTTCACCTAACCCGGGGTTGAATTCGGGTTTTATGGTGGCTGAGGTTACAGCTGCCGCGCTGATGTCTGAAAACAAACAAAAATCCATGCCCTGTTCGGTTGATTCAACGCCAACCAGCGCAAATCAGGAAGATCACGTTTCCATGGCTTGTCACGCCGCGTATCGGTTGCTGGATATGAATGAAAATCTGGCACGAATTATCGCCATAGAGCTGTTAACCGGTTCTCAGGGAATTGAATTCAGGCAGCCGGCTAAAACCAGTAAAACTTTGCAGCAGATAATAGCCTTACTTCGAAAGCAGGTTGATCGGCTGGGTAACGACCGATTTCTGGCGCATGATCTTGAAGCTGCGACCCAATTGGTTAAGAGCGGGGAAATCATCACTCAAATTGATTCCGGTATGTTACCCAAACTCACCGCCTATACTCGATAACCGCAGGGCGTTGTTTCTGGTGCGTGGCAAAGGTGTATGCGGCAGAAATGATTTTTCTCTGGGCCATTAAATTACAAACGATTAAACCCATGAATACCCATGAATACACCTGAAATACCACAATCCGCATCCGGTTTTAAACGTGTGTGGAAAGCGTTTTTTTACTCAATATCCGGGCTTAAATTGGCTTTCAGAGAAGAGGCGGCATTCAGACAAGAGTTAGTGCTGGTCGTATTACTAACGCCGGTTTGTGTTTTGTTGCCTATGGAAAGCTGGTTGAAAATTGTAATTGTTTTTAGCCATGTCCTGATATTGGTTACCGAGTTGCTGAATACGGCTGTGGAAGCCATTGTTAACAAAACCTCCCCTGAATATCATGATGATGCAAAAAAAGCCAAAGATACCGGCAGTGCTGCGGTTTTGCTCGCTATCCTGTTGAGTTTGGGACTATGGGTATTTGCAATAGTAGCGCTGGTTGCATAACGGGCAATTTCTCCGTCAATCGGAATTGGGTCGTTTTTTTTAAATATACCGCCGTCCCCCGCTGTTGCTGAGGGGAGTCCCTACCAGGCGGTTTCTGCGGTTTCTTCCCGTCGGCGCGCATCACTTTTTTCCAGCACTTCGAGTTTTTGTTGCCGGTTCATGATGATCCATTCACGAATTTCATCTGCGTTTCGATAACAGCCGCGGCAGAACGGTTCGCCATCGATCTGCATACAGACAAACACGGAGACGGTACTGAGGTGTCAAGCATAATGGGTTGTCGCTGACCTCTTCGACGGTTTGCCCGTTTTCTCGAAGTGTTAGCCGATTGATCGTCGTTCATCAGTGGTTACGTTTTCGGAAAACCCGCAGTAAAAGCCGCAGTGTCGGCGTAGACATCGTAACCGACAATTTTACTGTTATCCACGGTAAATACATTTACCATGCTGCCCTTTACCAGATAATCATTTGCTTTATATTTCCAGACACCCTGACATTGGTTGATCACCTTATTTCGGTCTGAGATGCTGTCCGTAATCTCCACTTCAACTACGTCCAGATATTTTCGAATGATGGAAAAGAACTGATCAAAGCCATCAATGCCATAGAACTTTCCAGCCCAGGGGAGCTGATCAATCTGTCCGTGACAGGTGACTTCAATGTTGTCTGCGAGTAGATTCAAAAGCCCCGCGCGGTCGCGTTCCTGGAGAAATCGATAATAATCTGTGATCAATTCATCGATATTGTTCGTCCTGGTATTCATCTCGGTTGGCTTGCTTTAGAAACCGCTGTTGTTTGTGGAATACCAAATAATGATTCCATGAATTGTCTGAACCACTGACCCTGAACCCGGTCCGCGTCGTCGATCAACGAATCCTGTTGCTCCCGGGTTTGCGCGCCAGGCTTGCCATAGAAAGCCCAGTCCGAATCTTGCCATCTTCTAAAGATCGGCGCGGTAATTTCTGGATGAAACTGAAGCCCGAAAATATTTTCACCATATTGATACGCCTGATTCTCGAAAGTTTTTCCAGATGCCAATCGTTTCGCCCCTGGCGGTAAATCATAGTGCTGGTAGTGCGCCTGGGCAACTAACATGCTGTGTGGCAAAATCGGCTTGCCCTGTGCGCTAGGGGTTATCTCGTAATAGCCAAATTCATACAGCCCGTCCGGGTGATAATCAACCTGACTGCCCAGTACGTGCGCGATGAGTTGTGCGCCCAGGCAAATTCCAATGGTTGGGAAATCTTCTGCTACCGCTCGCTGAATCCAAATCAATTCATCTTTTAGAAAAGGGTAGACCTCCAACTCAGTAACGTTTTGTTCCCCGCCATAGATGACTGCTCCTGAAAATTCCGAATTTGAAGCGGGTAAGCGGTCACCAAGAAAGGGACAGCATAACTCGATTTCATATCCGAGTTGCTTTAAATGCGTCGTTGCCAGATCATCCCGAGGATTATCGTGATGATCGATCAGCAAGATTTTTTCAAGCATAATAATTTAAAGTGAAAGCCGGTTTCAAGATTCTGATTCAACCTCGGCAGGGCGCTGTTTGATAATCATGGATACCGCGTCAATCGCCGTCTTAATCGCGTGTTCAATATTGTTGTATTGGTGTAATCCGTTACGGCCCACCAATTCCAGATTACTGATATTGTTAAGGTACGTTTTTAAGGTCCCGAAGTTTTCATAGCTGCCACTGTAAACGGGATAGGCTTTCGGTATTTTCAACACCAGACTGTCGAGTATTTGTTGCGGTGAAATTAGGTTCATTTTGTTTGCTTCCGAAACAGCCATTTCCATCAATTCACTATCCGTTAATTCGGATATAGCTTCACCGTCATTGGTAAGATAGTCGAGGCTAATCCAGTATTGGTCTTCTTCCAGTTCCGGATTTCTGCCATGAAGCTCGAGTAATCTGCTGGCTTGCAGACTCGAATCATAAATATGCAGACATTGATCAATATTGTTTGCTGCCGGACTGTTTGGATGTTTCTTGCAGAGAAGTCCCACGGTAATCAAATCCCGGTATTGCAAGCCGTTTGCGACCGTTCGCACTGCTTCAGGCAGATCAATATCAAGGGACTGTATAAGTTGCTTAACCGGAATCGTGGAAATGCAAAAATCAGCAGGAATTGCGTACCTGTCCTGGGTTTCCGGGTTCACGCAGGAAACACTGTTTATGCCATTCTTATCAAGATCAACTTCATCGACGCGATGCTTATAGTGAATCTCACCGCCATTTTCGATGATTTTGTTCGACAACTGTGTCCATATTTGAGCGGATGCATTGCGCGGCAACCAAAATCGCTCTACCGCTGGTTTGGAAGAATAATTTAGGTTTGCTGCCAGCGCCTTAGCGAGGTAGTCAGAGTGTGATCGAGATGCGGAGAACTGCTCAAATCGCTGATCACCGGCTTGCGCGCTGATTTTGTCACAGCTTGTTCCCCAAAACTTTTTGCTATACGGGCTGAATAGTTTTTCGTATAGATTTTTACCGTAGCGTTGGCAATAAAACGCCTCCAGGTTTTCAACTTCTTGTTCCGAAGACAGTTGCTCTGTGGTTCGGCTCAATGTCGAGTTAAAGAACGCTAACAACCCCAGCTGCCGAAAAGTTTTGGCACTGGAACGAAATGGAAATTCCAGTAATTTTCCGGAATGATAAATCCGCGAGACTTGCTGTCCAATATCAAACTGAGAGGATGATTCGCTCGCCTGTGGGGCGAAATCACACATCGCTTGCCACCACTGACGGCTAACCTCAGAGCCGAAATAGATTCTTTGACCGAGCAATTCAGTCCGATTGCCGTTGAAATAGGGTGTCGCCGCCAAGCCACCTGCCTGATTAGTGGCTTCGATGATTATCGGTTTGATATTGGTCTTGCTTTGCAGCTCCAGTGCGGCTGCCAGGCCGGCAGGGCCGGCGCCAATAATCACCGCAGATTTTTGGTTGGAGTGATCCATGCTGTCTTAGTCGGTTACAAATTTTCTCAAAGCCGTTAGCAATGGGCAATTAATGTGATTGATTGGAATTTTAATCATATCGGGTTGAAAAGCAAAGTGCCATAGAATCCTGGCTCAGATTTCACTGAAAAATCGATACTACGGCACAGGAAAAACACCTTGATACCTTGCTGGAAAAAGCCAATTCAACCCATTTATTGACGGAAAAAGGCGCACTAACGGTTTATAAAACCCGTAAAGCATTTGACGCAGATCGTCTGGAGTGGAATCTTTTGGCGTTGATGATATGCGTCGCTACAGTCCGATGATTCGAAATGCGTTAAACGAGCAAAAACAATTTGTCCATGCGGATGACAAGACCATTTGCGGATGGGCTCGAGTCACGGGCTACAATGAAATCATCATAGATCAGCGCGACCCTTACGCGCAGGGTTTTTTGTTGGCATAAGCCGGTCGCCCCAACAGCATATTGCAGAGAATCGGTAAGGCTTCGTCGGGAGCGTTATGTTGGTGAACATATCCGACGTGACTGCTATTAGATTTGTTTGCGTCAAGTTCAATCATCCAGAGTGCCTCTATCTGGTTTGGCAACATTGAATATCGAACGTCTATGATTCGGTTTGGATTGGTTGGATGGACCGAAACAAAGCCATCCGAAAACCACTGAAATCGTTTTATATCTTCCGCCTGTTGGGAGGATGGATCGAGCCAGGGAAAATCGCGCGCCACGTTTAGCTTTGGTATTGATTCGCCTTCGTAGTGTTTTCGATAAACTCCGGTACGAACCCCATCCACGTAAAAATGATCTTTGGTTTCGTAAACCACCTTCCATAACAATAAATTGGCAAAGCCGGGTTTTGCTTCCAGACGAACAGGTTCATGACCGCGTGCGCGTGCAATTTCCCAAGCAATCGATTCGGCCCGATAGTTTTGTACAAATCCGAAGACAATGTAAAACCCGATCCAGACTGCCGCCCATCGGGCATACTTACGATTCCGTTTAATGCAAGCCGTGATAATAAGGCCGACTATTGGAATCGTGAACAATGGATCAACAATTGACATATTGCTCCAGGCTACACGATGGTTGCTAAAGGGCCAAAACAATTGCGTTCCGTATGACGTGCAGGAATCCAACAACGCATGGGTGGCATAACCTGCAGTGGCGAAGAGCAGAGTTTGCTTGAAATCAAGCGTATTTACGCGACACAATTTTGCAAGCGTAAAAACAAATAAGGCACAAATAAATCCGCCAATGGGTATAAATATCAGCGAATGGGTAAACTGGCGATGGAACTCAAGGAATAGCAGGGGGTCTTCATCGGAGCGTATGAAGATATCGAGATCCGGCGCCATGCCGCCGATTACCCCGGTCAGGGTTGCCGCTAACAGCTGCTTATTGGTTGCGGTATTTTGTGCGGCAACTGCGCCTAGTGCGCCTTGTGAAATGGGATCCATACAGACTTTCCGGGTAGCTGATTATCAGAGGGGGATTTATTTGTTAAGTTGAAAAAAAATTTGCTATAAAGTCACTTCTTTCCCTTGGAATATCAAATGTTAGCCAAGTTCAAACTAATCGCAATCGCTTTGTTTCTGTTCGGTGTAATGGGTGCTGCATCGGCACAACAGCAAACCACTTCCCTGAGATCATGGAATGGGGGCGAATTCCATTATCCCAAGGGTAGTGCCGAGGTGACATCACAAACACTCGTTCTGGATGGAAGTAAAGCGATACCATGGCATTGCCACCCGGTGCCGGTATTCGCATATATAGAGTCAGGCGTACTTGAGGTCCAAACAAAACCAGGAAAATCCCAGCAGTTTTCGGCAGGACAAAGTTTCGTCGAAGTCATGAATACTGTTCATCGCGGTGTTGTTATTGAGGCTCCGGTTAAATTGATCATTTTTTATGCTGGCGCCGAAAATACACCAAATACCGTATTGGCAGACGCTGCTGATGCCGAAACTCACTGCGAATAAAACAGCTGTCAACGCCGGTTTATCGATTTGAGGGCAGGATTGTTCCCATGCTACCCGGAAGCGCTGTCAGCGTAGAGGTTATGGCGGCCAGCATGTTTCGTGTGATTAATTCAGAAGCGCATCAGGTTGTTGATACAGGGGCGTTCGGAGGTTCTATGGCGAGCCGGCCAGCATTATCAATGGTCATATTCTCAAACAGGTTAAACGGACTGGGTATATCGTCAGTTGTTCGAGACATGATCGGGTGTGCTCATTTGAGAGAAATTCACGCTAAATAGCCATGCTCTTATTGATTCTTGCCGACGTATTATTCAATCACCAGGGTTTTCTGATGAAGCTGACAGTAAAATAATAACTACTTGTTTTTATTGGCTTTTCAGTTAGAATACCGCCGCCCCGAAATCCACCCGGATTTTCACCCCAATTTCTGCTTACAGGACTGATCATGTCTATTGAGAATTTAAGGAATATCGCCATTATTGCCCACGTTGACCATGGCAAAACTACCCTGGTAGACAAGTTGTTGCTGCAGTCTGGGACGTTGGGTGAGCGTTTTGGACCAGTTGAACGCGTTATGGATGTCAATGATCTGGAAAAGGAAAGGGGAATTACCATCCTGTCCAAGAATACCGCAATCAAATGGAACGACTATCGAATTAATATCGTAGATACCCCGGGACACGCTGATTTTGGCGGCGAGGTGGAGCGTGTCTTGTCGATGGTGGATTCTGTTCTTTTGCTGGTCGATGCTGTTGAAGGACCAATGCCGCAAACTCGATTTGTCACCCAGAAGGCGTTTGCCCATGGCTTAAAGCCCATTGTTGTCATCAATAAGATTGATCGCGATGGCGCACGGTCAGACTGGGTATTGGATCAGACTTTTGATTTGTTTGATCGCCTCGGTGCCACTGATGAGCAATTGGATTTCCCGGTGATTTATGCTTCTGCAATCGAAGGATTTGCCTCACTCGAGGCCGATACCCGGACCGATGATATGACGCCGTTGTTTGAAACAATTGTTAATCGAGTGAGTCCGCCTGATGTGAATGTGGATGGCGCATTTCAAATGCAAATCTCATCACTGGATTACTCGAAGTATGTTGGGAGCATAGGTGTGGGCCGGATTACACGCGGCCGTATCAATCTTAAGTCTCCGGTATCGGTAATTGACCGGGAAGGTAAACAGCGAAACGGGCGGGTGGTGCAAATTTTTGGTTTTCACGGACTTGAGAAAGTCGAGGTTGACTCCGCCAGTGCCGGGGATATCATTGCCGTTACCGGTATTGAGGGGCTCGGTATTTCCGATACGCTTTGCGATCCGATGACACCGCAGGCATTGCCTCCCTTAAGCGTTGACGAGCCGACGGTAAGAATGAATTTTCAGGTTAATACGTCTCCTTTTGCCGGCAAGGACGGCAAGTTCGTTACATCCAGGCAGATTGGAGAACGATTGCAACAGGAGCTGATGCATAACGTTGCGCTGCGGGTCGAACCGACTGAAGATCCGGATGTGTTTGCAGTTTCCGGCCGCGGTGAATTGCATCTCGGCATTCTGCTCGAAACCATGCGCCGGGAAGGTTATGAAATAGCCGTATCCCGACCGCAGGCAATCTACAAAACCATCGACGATGTATTGTGTGAGCCCTGGGAAGAGCTCAGCGTCGATGTTGAAGAAGTCAATCAGGGTGCGGTCATGGAAGCCCTTGGTATTCGAGGCGGCAACCTCCAGGACATGCGGCCTGACGGCAAAGGCCGGGTTCGATTACAGTACAGTATTCCCGCTCGTGGTTTAATCGGTTTTCAAACCGAGTTCATGACACTGACCTCAGGTAGCGGGCTGATTTACCATGTATTTGATCAATATGCGGCAGTCGCCGGCGGTGAAATCAGTAGCCGACACAATGGTGCGTTAATTTCCACATCAATGGGTAAATCACTGGCATTTGCGCTTTGGAATTTGCAGGAACGAGGACGCTTGTTTATCAAACCAAACACCGAGGTGTATGAAGGCCAGATTATCGGCTTGCATTCCCGCGACAACGATTTGGTCGTGAACCCGCTAAAAGGTAAACAACTGACAAACGTTCGCGCATCCGGCAAAGACGACAGCATCGTGCTGGAGCCACCCATTCGACTAACGCTGGAATCGGCGATCGAACTCATCGACGATGATGAGCTGGTGGAAATCACACCACAAAGTATTCGAATCCGTAAAAGGCTTTTAAAAGAACACCAACGAAAAACCGCTTCTCGATTGAAGAAATCGGCTTAAGTTTGAAGCTCGGCGAGTAATTCTTCCTGATAGACGATGCCAAGCAGATTGGATACAAGGAAATGCTGCCCGATAGCGACCCTTGCATGAGTAATGCCCATGAAACCTATCGAGAACTCGGGTTTGAGGAGACTGAAGCCTATGCGGAAGCAGAAATGGATGGTAACGATTATTCCCAGCGCATGACTTTTATGAAACTGGACCTGGCAGATTTATGACCGCTTCGGGCAAATAGCCGACAGTCCGTTAGGTGCTCGTTTCGGTCACTCGAACTGACACAAAAAACCCTGCCTTAAGCAGGGCTTTCAGATAAAGCGAATTTGGTTTATTGAGCTACAACATTTGTCGCTGCCGGGCCTTTAGGGCCATCTTCAATATCAAATTGTACACTTTGGCCTTCTGTCAAAGACTTGAAACCAGATCCTGCGATCGAGCGAAAGTGGACGAATAAATCTGCACCTTCTTCTTGAGAGATAAAACCAAAACCTTTTGCTTCATTGAACCACTTGACGATTCCTGTATTCATAATATGAACCTGTAAAAATAATTAAAATATAATAGCTGGCACGAACAACGAGGAAATATCAAAGAGAAACACGAGCCGAACATCTAGAAAAGGAAACCCGGAAACCCAAGCGGTAGAAACTTAATAAACCTGCTAACCCTAGCAGCTAGCGCGAGGATACACGAAAAGGTAATTAAAAGATAGTGCAATATATAACGCACCGGAGCAATAGGGCGAGACTCGATTTGGAATAGGTTGCTATCCACTTAAGGGCAAGTATAGATCGTGGCAGGAGAGCGCGTTAAACTCTCACAGCATGAAAAATGAACTTAAACTTGAGCTTTATCACTCCACATGGGCGATGGAGCGGCGTCACCCTGACTATCCGCAATGGGATTTACACGAACAAAGCGATAGGGTGGCCAGCAATGGCTGGTTCAATTTTATAAATGGTGGGATTTCGGTATGCGCTCTTTTATCGACAGAAACCCGGACAATGCCGTCTTTAACTTTACTTGCGAGTTGGGTCCGCCGGACTGTGCCATTACCGATGAAAACGGATATGAGTTATCAGACCGATGGCAGGAAAGCCTGGTGCTGAAAAATAAAGCAGAGGAAATCTGGCAGCGAGCGATTCAGGAAAGTGATTAAGTTTCAAAACCTGGCGTTAAGGCAGGGAAAGCAATTGTTGTTTGAGTCGGTGAATCAGGATATTCACGATGGCGAGAAAGTCGGCTTGGCAGGTGACAATGGCACCGGTAAATCCAGCCTGTTTCAGGCGATTCTTGGCGAGATTCATTCCGATCAGGGCGAAATTATTTTACCGAGGGATATGCGAATTTCCCACGTAGCCCAGGAAACACCAAACAACGCTCAGTCTGCACTGGAGCATGTGCTTGATGGCGATACGGTTTACCGTGAAACGGAATACGCTCTGCAAAAACTCAATGGCGAACATACCGAACAAACCGCGAAGCTGTATACCCAAATGGAAGATATTGACGGCTATAGCGCCCGCGCACGGGGTGCCAAATTACTTTCAGGGTTAGGGTTTAAGGCCAGTGAACACGGAAACGAGACAAAATCGTTTTCTGGGGGGTGGCGGGTTCGCTTGAATTTGGCTAAAGCACTGATGGCGCCGTCTGATTTATTGTTACTGGATGAACCAACCAATCACCTCGACCTGGATGCCATCGTCTGGCTGGAAGAGTGGTTAAAGAAATATCCCGGTACGTTAATCATGGTCAGCCATGATCGTGATTTCATTGACGGCTGTTGTCGAAAAATTATGCATATTGAGAACCAGCAGATTCGCGCTTATGTCGGCAACTATTCTCAATTTGAGCGCCAGCGCGGGGAGCGACTGGCGAACGAGCAAAGTATGTTCGAAAAGCAGCAGCGAAAAATTGCGCATATGGAAAATTATATCCGGCGATTTCGGTACAAGGCGGATAAGGCGAAGCAGGCTCAGAGTCGGATCAAGGCGCTGGAGAAGATGCAGCGAATTGTTCCCGCTCACGTCGGTTCGCCATTTAATTTTAAATTTTTACCCTGTGATCGTCTCTCGGATCCGATGCTGAAATTGGAAAACGTCGATGCCGGTTACGGTGATAATGTGGTTCTCAAAGAGGTTACGTTGTCGATTGCCGGTGGTGATCGAATTGGATTGCTGGGTGCTAACGGAGCGGGTAAATCAACGTTGATCAAAATTATGGCGGCTGAATTGGTGGCGCTAACGGGTCATCGCCAGGAAACCAAACATTTGAATATGGGTTATTTCGCCCAGCATCAACTGGAACAACTCGATGCCGCATTGACGCCGATGAAGCAGTTCCAACGACTGTATCCGTCGGTAACCACTCAGCAGGTCAGAAATTTTCTTGGCGGCTTTGATTTTCGTGGAGAACGGGTAGACCAGCCGATTGGCCCATTTTCCGGTGGTGAGAAAGCGCGTCTGGCGTTGGCGTTAATCATTTATAACAAGCCAAATTTACTTTTACTGGATGAACCAACCAACCATCTGGATATGGAAATGCGCCATGCGTTGACCATGGCGATGCAAAGTTACGAAGGCGCAATCATTCTGGTATCCCATGATCGCAGTTTGATCAATAGTGTGACAGATCGACTGATCCTGATACGAAATGGCAGAGTGGATGAATTTAAGGAAGATATGGATGCCTATCTGCGCGTTCTCAAGCAATCACATACAGATGCCCCGGGCGATGACGAAAAGGCGCGCAGCGAATCTGAACCCGGAATGTCGAAGAAGCAACGCCGTCAGTATTTGGCGCAGCGACGAAACGAGGTTAAACCGAAGCGTGATGCAGCTAAAAAACTTGAAAAGGAGATGCAAAAAATACAGGGTGAAATTGATAAGCTGGCGGTAATTCTAAATAACCCGGAAACCTACGAAACCGAAAGCACCGCGAATCTGGCCGGCATGATGCAAAACAAATCCGATCTTGATCACCAGCTAAAACAAACCGAAGCCAGTTGGTATGAATCAGCGGAAGAGTTGGAAACACTAGAGCAGTCCCTGCAGCAAGTAACGGGATAACGGGATGTCTTCGGTCGTATTACTTACCCCAGGCCGCGAAGTACCGGTTAAGGTATTAGCCATGACCCAGGCTAATCCCGATAAAATGCGATTCATAAATGATCAGCGAACAACCGCTTATCGCAGCGCAATGTATCAGTCAAAAGACCACAACTATGATGGCGAGACAGAGCGGATAAGGACTGGTGCGTTGGTTAGACAGGCATTCCCCGGAATACAAAGACTAAAAATACTTCAAACAGATATTTTTGCGATTTCGTGAAATGCAGTAAAACAGGCATCGTTAATTTCGTCGTTCAATGGATCGGGCGATGACGAAAACCGGCCAATAACCGTTTGCGTTTTCGGGTTAATAAATAGTTGTTGACCGTGTATCCCGCGACCATGAATGCAATTATCTTCATCCCCAAACTGGTACCACTTATTTCGATATTTTCCATTAGGGATTCGATGAGCGTAATAACCTTTGAGCCAGACGTCTCGATCCCCATTGTTCATGGTGTCGTCAATCCAGTGCTCGGATAAAATCTGTTTGCCATTGACCTGACCGCGATCAACAAATAATTGCCCCAGTTTAACGAAGTCCCGAATCGTTAAGCAGATGCCGCCAGCAGCCCTGCCAATGCCGTATTTATCAACGGTGACATAACCCTCATCCTCGGCACCAATGGGTTGCCATAAATATTCGCTAAACAAATCCGCCAAAGGCTTGCCAGCTGATCGTTCCAGAACAAGTCCAAGCAAATCCGAATTTGGTGAACGATACAAATACTGTTTGCCGTGAGCTTGATCCAGCTGTTTTAATGAATACAAAAAGGCTTCCAGCCCCGGGCCGTCAGCGGTTTGATCAGCAGGATTCCAGGCAGTAGCGGCCCGGTACTGCCTATATTCACTTTCCGTGTCAGAATAATTTTCTTCAAAATTCAGCGAAACAGTCATATCGAGCACATGACGCAAGCTGCAGTTTTCGTAGACGCTGCCTTTGATCCCCGGCAAATAATCGATAACATCAGCTGCGCTATTGAAAAGTCCGTGGTTCTCAAGAATTCCCGCAAGCATGGCAGTGGTCGATTTACTGATTGAGAACAGGATATGCGGGTTTGCAGGGTTGAAATAATCAGCCTTCCATTCGTAGGCAATAGCGCTATTCTTCAGTACCATTAAACAATCAGTGTGGCTGTGTTTTAACAAATCCTCAAATCGACACTCACCGGCAGGAGACTTTACCTGAAGGTTACCGATATCTTCTGGGCGGTGCGGAAAGGATCGCTTAAAGTGTTCCGAACGGCGAATGGGCGCACTGGCAATGATTTCGCGAACATTTTGAAAGGCCCATTGACTGTTTGGATGTTCTCTCCAGTTTGCCAGCGTAAGATTGTCAGGTCGATTCATTAAATTTGGTTAAAATGACTATTTGTTGATTGTCAGGAATAATAGCAGTCGAGCAATCAGGTTTTGAAGAAATATTTGGGAGATGATGATGAATCAATCAAAACCGAAAGCCATTGTGTTAGGCGTTGGCCCGAAAGGGGGTTGCGGCGGTGTAGACATTAATTTACAGAAAAATCGCTTCAGGTCCGAGTATACTACTGCGGATTGCGCTGAAATCGAATATCAATCCATGTATAACATCGCCATCGTTCCCGAGGACTTTGAAGTGCCGGGTCAATTGCTCACTGAAGCGTACATCATTCGCCTATACCGTGGTCAGCCACGACGAATCCCGCGTTTTCGGCTGCATGTACATCTATCCAACGACTAAAGCAGACTATGACGTGGAAGTCACAATGTGGCTAAGGAAGTCCGAGGCCACATTGGATACCCATTTGTTTGAAACAGTGAATCAGTGGATACACAATGATTGGCCATTCAGGAATCCGGTTTTTCCAGGCCGGACTATCGGTTGGGATGAATGGGATAGCCTGTAAACGATTGAGAAACAGATTATGACGATAATGAAACTGCACTCTGAACCATTACAAGACGAATGGCTCGATGCCTATGGCCATTTAAATGAAGCCTATTATCTGCTGCCCTTTACCAATACAACCTGGATCATGCAGGATCATTTTGGAATTGGGGTGCCGTATTTCGAAGAAACCGGCTGCGCCATCTATACCGTCGAAACCCATCTGCGTTATTTAAACGATGTTCGTAAACCGGCGATGATCGAAGTTGAGTCGATGATTTTGGGCTCAGATGCTAAAAAGATCTGGTTTGCCCATGAAATGATAGTGGATGGTAAAACTTGTGCAACCGCCGAGTTTATGGTGCTGCACTACAACACGCGAGAAAACAGAACCACGGAAATGCCCAGGGAAACCCAGCAAAAGCTGAGTTCTGTCAGGCTTGAAACCTTACCGGATTGGGTGGGGCGGCAGATTAGCCTGGTTAAAAAATAACGTTACCCGGTGCATTCCTGATCGTAGCGTTCCATAACAGCGGATCGCTGTAATGGTTTCAATTCAGCCTTTCAATTATCCAATGACCTTGCTCGCCTGGGAGGGCGCGGCCGCATTGGTTCCCCAATCCCCAGATAGAAATCTCTTAAACGCAGGAAGCCTTGGCTGTATAATGGTTTGCTCTTAAACCCACCATCACCCAATGGGTGCACAGCTCAAGGCTGATGACTATTCTACCCTACAAACTCGATACAACGAACGATTTACTCACCTCTCGTGCCGGTTTATTGGCGATTGCTCAACTAATGGACTCCCTGAACCTGTCTGAGCGAATCGACAAGCACTTCCCCCAGCCTAAAAGCAATCGTGGGTATAAGCCCTCGGAGTTCATCAAGACCCTCATCCTGATGCAGCATGAAGGCAGTTTTCACCTGGATGAGGTTCGCAACCTTCAGGATGATGAAGCACTGCGCACCGTGCTGGATCTCAAGAAACTTCCCCAGGCGACCACGATTGGAGATTGGCTCAGGCGAATGGGAAGCCAGCCGCAAATCCAGGCTGCCTGGGTAAAGGTGAATAAAGCCTTATTGAAGGTAGCCTTGCATCGCTGTAAGGAAGTCACACTGGACATTGATGCCACTGAAATTGTTGCCCATAAAGCGGGTGCACGGTGGACTTACAACAAGAACAAGGGTTTTATGCCGATGGTCGGGCATATTGCGGAAACCGGGCAGATCGTGGCCGTGGATTTCCGTCACGGCAATGTGCCGCCAGCGAAAGATAATAAGCCGTTTATCCAGCAATGCCAGCAGTCGCTCCCGGAAGACTGTACCGTGAAGGCGTTGCGTATTGATGCCGCCGGCTACCAAACAAAAGTCATTGAGTATTGTGATAAGCAGGGTATCGAGTATGCCATTCGCGCCAAGACCAGCGCCGCACTGCGCGCGCAGATAGCAGCGGCAAGCGCTTCGGACTGGCAGCCTTTGCTGGATAAAAAAGACAAAGCGGTCAATGGTCAGGATACCTACCGCACCAGTTTCTGCATCGGTGAGTATGAAAAACCCTTCACCCTTATCATTCAGAGAACAGCCGTTACCGGCCAGGCGAGTCTGGATTTAGATTCATCAGATAACTCAGAAAACAGTTCAGAGGAAATAAACTCAGGTGCTTATATTTATCGTGCGATTGCCACTAATCGGGATAGCCTTAGCGATAGCGAGATTGTCCACTGGTACAACCAGCGTGGCGAGGACAGCGAGAACCGAATCAAGGAACTGAAACGAGATTTTGGTGGCGACACCCTGCCGTGTTCAGATTTTGCTGCCAATGTGCTGTACTTTTTAATCTCCGCACTCTCCTGCAATCTATGTGCCCTCATGCGTCAGTTGCTGCCGGGGGAGTTGTCCCAGCATCGTGCGATAACACTGCGCTGGCGGCTGTACGCCATCGCGGCAAAAGTGGTCAGGACGGGACGTCAACTCTTGGTAAAAATGCGGGAAAACCACCGACTACTACTGGAACGAGTGCTGCTGGCACTGAAGGAGTTTGAAGCGCCGCCCATTTAACCCGACATAGAACAAGAATAACGGCTTCTGCAGGACAGGTGCGTCAAAAATAGCCGATTTAGCACTGATAATGCACCGAACAGCGGTTTTTGAGTAAACCTCTCGGCACTAGCTACCATAATTTGCTGTAATGGCCAGCCACAAGGCTTGAAAGAGGGATTCACCGAGCCTTGAAGCGCTGATGCTACTCTATCTGGGGATTTGGGTGGTTTAAAGGTTGACTATTTATTATTTATATGTCATTTTTCTCTCGCGTCAAAGACTCAAAAGTTTTACCACTAAGCTACTTTTTATGTAACTGCCCAGGTTGTTTTTAAGCGTATTTCAGTTTTGCAATAATCTGATCGGCAGGCATCATCAGTGTTTCGATGATGTTCCATCCTTGTTTTCTCGCCGTTGTGATGACGCTGCGCAGGGTGGCAAAATCCTCTGCACCTTGTTCAGACCTGAACCCTCCCGATATTTTCTGGCGTAACTTCATCATCCGCAGGTCGCGTTCAGCTTCGTTGTTTGTGAAGGGTACGTCGGGATCTGTCAGAAAGCGTAGGGTGCCTTCCTTGCGATCGCGTAATCGTAACGCCAGATTATGTCCTGTCCGCTGCTTCTTGCGCCCCCGTCTTCCGGGTTTTGGCGGCACGAGTGGAGGCAATTCCTCATGGAAATCCAATGCTGCGGTGATGATCCTGTCGTATCGCCGATTGATAAGCGCAACAAGCGGTGTTGAAACCGCCACGCCCTTATCCCGCGCGGCCTGTGTGACATGGTGCGCACGCCGCAGTAGCCTTTGCATCTGACCAGCCCAATCTTCCTGTTCTATTTCGACCAACGCTTGCAGTTCCCGTAAATGGTGTGCATTGCACAACGCATGGGTAACACCATCCAGCGTGAAGTAGGGCTGCCAATGATCATGCACGATACAGCCCGTGAGATTGGATAACAGATTACCGCGTTTGCTGCTGACCCGGTAGAAAGCCAGAAGCGGTGTACAGGCAACGTGAAGCCATTGCAGGCACCCCGTAATCCGGAAACCCGTCTCGTCAAGATGTTTGACGTGGACCTGTTGGGCGATCACATCCTGCAGGTGAGAAGCAACCCCCTTGAGCCGCTCTGATGCTTTGCGGTTCATGGCGGCCACAGTGGCAGGAACCAAAGGGGCATTGAACAAATCGGCCATTATTTGCGCCAGTCTGTCTTCCGGCAGGAAATGGGCGCATTGGAGATATGTTGCCACTCCGGCGATGCGTGGCCCGTACTGCACGGGTGCCTTTACTTCCAGAGGAAACGCCGCCCTGGTTGTTTCCCCACAGTGGCCGCAAAGGCAGACATGTGCCCTGTGTTCCGTTGTCACCAGGGGTTGTGGCTCGGGCAGGTCAAACACCTGTCGTGCGGCGTAATCCTCTGCCATTGATGGCGACAGCGGTGTGCCACATTGCCCGCAGACAGAAGGAAAGTGATCTTCAACATGATCGGGATCTGCCGTTTGGCACAGGGTGCTTCCCTTGTGGCCTTTCTGCCCGCCTGACTTTTTACCGGATTTTCTCCGCAGACTTTTGGTTCTGGGTTCAGCCTTGGGCTTCTTTAGGCCGTCGCTTGAAGGCGGCTTGCTACTGTTGCTGCTGTTCAAGCTGAGGCGACGCTCAAGGTCTTCAATGCGAGCCACAAGCAGGGCTATCGTTTGTGCATTCTTCTGCTTCAGCTCTTCATAAGCCTCAACGGAAACATAACCTTTGGGGGCGTTTGAAAAAATCATAATCTTAATGAATCACATCGGGATTCCTCAGGCAAGAGAATTATTCCAAGAGAATTATTCCTTAGGGTACCTGGGCAGTTACCTTTTTATAAAGAAATACTTCATTAACATAACGTACGATACGGAGTAAAAAATGCAAGCCAAAATACTAAAAACCAAAATATTACATACCATTTCTACGCTGGCAGTTTTATCTGTTGCTGTGATGGCGAGTCATTCGAGCGTAGCTGCTACCCCCCCCCCAACTAGAACCGGCAGAATTTAAGCCAGCTACGCCGGGAACGCGCATATCGGCCACTAATTCCGACGGGGAGTCTTGGTCATACACAATTGGGGAATCAACCGAGTTTGTTGTCAGCAGTGGCGGAGACTTTAGAGGGCCCCAGCCTACAGTGCTTTTTTGTTGGAAGTGTGTAAATGAGAAAGTTCAGTGGAAAAAGTATGCCAAAATTTGGCCGCTCGAAGTAGGCAAGAGCGTAAAATTTAATCGTGTGGGCAATAAGAAACGACCCAACAAAATCAGCGTTGTTGGGACGGAAACACTCGAGCTTGATTTTGGCTCAGTGGATACCTATGTGGTTGAGGGGACTTCTTCGTCCCCCGGCGGATGGAAAGGTAAATTTACGAGCTGGTATGCGCCTTCAATTGGCTGGGTGGTGAAAAGAGAATGGTCGGACAGTAACGGCGGCAAAGGAGCTTGGCATGTTGTTGAGGTAAAGCAACCATAGTTTCACAACCTTTGCAGGTTAGTCTTTTGTTCTCTGACTTCGATGGTTAATTCGTTTATCTCATTGATTTATAAAGGGATTTATAAAGGAACATAAAAACACTCAGCACTACAATGTCGGCGTATTTACGCCATCCGTTTATATCAGTACAGCGGATAAGGCGTGGTCCGGGCTTTTAACCCCCGTATTTATTGGGCAGGCAACAGCTTATAAACGACAAACTGTGGCGGAAGGCCTTCCGGGTTTGACAAAGGCTGGTTCGTCGAGCCGACCATATTATCGGATTGCCATGCTGAAATGCTGTGGCCTGAGGCATACGACCCCTGACAAATCTATTGAAAGCATTTCGTTTTTGCGAAACCCGCTCGTTAATGTATACTCAGGCGCTGAATTAAAGCAGTTTGTGTTTTCGAGGTTGCTTTAAATTTCAAATAAATCACTACCAGGAGAAATTTAAGATGAAAAAACTAAGCCTGTTTACAGGGGTGGTTGCCAGCGCAATGTTGCTGTTTACCAATGGAGCCGCCGCGCAGGACTGCGAAGAGTTGGTTCTGGGTTCAGCAATATCGCTAACGGGCAAATACGCTTCCAACGGTGTTCATGCCAAAAACGGTTATGAATATGCCATTACCAAAATTGATGAGAATGGCGGCGTTAAGGTTGGCGACAAATGTTATCACTTTCGTGTCATCTACTATGATGACGAGTCAAAAGGCGATCGCGGTGCGACGCTTGCCGAACGATTGATCAATCAGGATAAGGTTCAATACATGCTTGGGCCGTATTCTTCCGGCCTGACAAAAGCGATTGCCCCTGTTACCGAAAAATACCAGATCCCAATGGTTGAGGCTGAAGGTGCTTCGCGCTCATTGTTCAATAAAGGCTACAAGTATCTTTTCGCGGTACTTTCTACCTCTGAGCAATATCTTGCATCTGCAATTGCCCTGGCCGCAGAAAAAGCGGAAGAAAGCGGTTCATCAGCGGCAGATGTAAAAGTTGCGATTGCCGTTGAAAATGATCCGTTCTCATTAGATATACGTGCCGGTGTCCTTGAAGATGCTGGAAAGCGGGGTATGCAGATCGTTATCGATGAACAGTTGCCTCGCGATCTGTCAGACATGAGTGCGATCTTAACCAAGGTTAAGTTACTTAAGCCTGACGTATTAGTGGTGAGTGGCCACTCAAAAGGTGCGGCAACTGCGGTTCGCCAAATTGAAGAACAAAATATCAGCGTCCCCATGGTTGCGGTTACACACTGCGAAGCAGCTGACGTAGTAGGTAATTTTGGAGCGGCAGCGAATGATATCCTGTGTTCAACGCAATGGGCTGAAACCCTGACGTACGGCGACCCGATTTTCGGAACTGCTGCAGAATATGAGCAGGGTTTTAAAGGGGCCTACTCAGAGTACGCGGATAAAAAGGTTCCGTATCAAACCGCCCAGGCTTCGGCAGCCGTTTACGTGTTCAAAGATGCGTTTGAGCGTGCCGGATCGCTAGACAGAGAAGCGGTACGTGATGCCATTGCAGCAACCGATTTGAGTACGTTTTACGGTCAAATCAAGTTCTCGGAAAAGGGCAACAATATTGCCAAGCCGATGGTGTTACGGCAGATACAAGACGGGGAATACAATGTAGTAGCACCGTCTGCTTTTGCTTCTCACCCACTGAACTGGCCTCGTAACTAGTCTTTGGCGCAAATTAAAACCGGATGTCGATCTGGCATTCGGTTTTTCTGCTTTTTGAAGCGTATAAAAATGTAATCTCGATATGGATCAAATCTTATCCAACATATCCCTGTTATTTGAGTTTCCCGTTGTCAATCTCAAAATCGTCATCGATGGTGTGATGATTGGTGCCTTGTTTGCGCTTGCCGCCTACGGTTTGGCATTGGTTTGGGGGGTAATGAATGTTAAAAATCTGGCGCAGGGAGATTTTGTAATCGCCGGCGGATATACGGCGTGGTGGTTTGCAAACCAGGGCTTACCACCATTACTCGGTGTGCCGCTGGCGTTCATTGTGCTGTGGGTCGTTGGCTGGATTATCTATAAGTTGGTCATTTCGCGTGTGATTGAGCGAGATTTATTTACTTCGTTGCTCGCCACTTTCGGTATCGCCATTATGATGGCGCAAATTTTGAACTTAATGTTCGGATCTGACACGCAAAGTATTTCTCTCGAATACAAAACGTTGTATTTCTTTGACGGCTTCATCGATGTGCCAATTGCAAAACTACTGGGTGTATTGATGGCTACTGCTTTAGCAGCTGGGGTTATTATTTTTATGAAATCCAGTCGTATGGGGCAGGCAATCCGGGCAACCGCTCAGGATGCAAGGGCAGCGCGGGTTCTCGGTATCGATACAGAAAAAGTTTACGCTTTTACATTTTCATTGAATTCCGCAATTTGCGGTGCAGCAGGTGCGATTATTGTCATGGTCTGGGTAATTCAACCTTTTTATGGCATTACTCATTCTATTCGTGCGTTTGTCATTGTTACCGCTGCCGGTCTCGGTAACCTGCCCGGTGTTATCGCAGCGGGTTTGGGGATTGGCGCGATGGAGCAATATGGTGCGCATATTTTTGGTATCGGTTATCAGCAGGCGATTGCTGTTCTATTGCTTTTGATTGTTTTAATAGTTCGATTGATCCAACAGCGTCGCGTGCGCAAAAGCCTGCAGTGAGGATGAATTGAAATGAAAAAACCTGGACTCTACGCAGCATTAATCGTGTTCATCACACTGGCACCATTTATTTTTCCTGATTTCAAGACTCAGCTCGCGACGCTATGGTTAATGATTATCGTGGCCATGACCTGGGATATGACCGGTGGGCAGATGGGTTATAACTCGCTCGGAAACATATTCTTTTACGGCACCGGGATGTACGTAGCGGCTGTTATTACGATCGCAATTGCATTCAATGTGGGTGAATACAACAACGCTTTTGGCGATGAGATATATAAATTTACTGACCAGCAATATTTTCTAGGCGTATTCCTGGGGATTTTGGGAGCCGGAATATTTTGCTCGCTATGTGCGTTAATTATTGGCGTTGTCACATTTGGATTACGCGGCCCATATTTCGCAATTGGAACATTGGGTGTAGCAATCGCCGCCGGTGAATTGGTTTCAAATTGGGAATGGGTCGGCGGCGGTCAAGGCATTTCGCTTCCGGTCTATCCATACGACCTCGAACAGGGCAAAGTTTTCTTCTACTTTTTGTTTGCGGTTACCGGCGTGATATTGTTTATTTTCCTGAAATGGTTGTATTCCACACGATTTGGGGCGGCCATTAATGCGATACGGGATGATGAAGAAAAAGCCGAAGCAATGGGAATTCATACTCTCCGCTACAAGCTCACCACCTGGTCTATGTCGGCCTTTTTTGTCGGCGTTGTTGGTGGCATTTCCGCATTCCAGTTAATTCATTTTGAACCATTGGAAACAGCATACCAAACCATAAATCTGGGTATTTTTATGGTGGTATGCGTTCTGCTTGGCGGTAAAGGTACGCTTTGGGGGCCGATTATTGGTGCCATCGCATTTCATTTGTTCAAGGAAGTGACCTGGACTTATTTGCTGGGTTGGCAGTGGGTTGCTTTGGGTGCGCTAATTGTTGTTACTGTGGTGTATTTCAAGGATGGTTTGGTGGGTTGGCTGATGCATTGGAAACCCGAGTGGTTTGGAATTCGTGTTGAAGAATCCAGTCAATCGGAGGCTAAAACATGAGTACCATTATTGAGGTTTCAAACGTCAGTAAATCTTACGGCGGCGTGAAAGCCAACAGTAATGTCTCCATGTCGGTCGAGCAGGGTGGAATTACCGGTTTGATTGGACCAAATGGATCGGGTAAAACGACATTGTTTAATTCCATCGTCGGCTATCATCCGGTCGATTCAGGGTCGATAAAATTTGAAGATCGGGAGATATCAAAAAAGCAGGTTCAGGAAGTTGCACGACTGGGTTTAATCAGAACGTTTCAGCAAACTCGTATTTACGGCGCTATGAACGGTGTTGACAATATGCTGATTTCCTTGCCCCACCGTAAAATGAAGTTTCTGGAGTCGTTCAGTCAAAATGGCGAGGGTGACTACGAAAAAGCCGATCGTCTACTGGAATTTGTCGGGTTGTACGAAAAACGGTTCCTGACTGCCGGTTCGTTATCGTTTGGCCAGCAAAAGCTGCTCGAGTTTGCAATGGCCTTAATGAATGAACCGGCAGCTTTACTGCTCGATGAGCCAACTGCTGGCATCAACCCAACTTTAATTAACGGTTTGATTGACCGATTGAAGCGGGCAAACAGTGAATTTGGCATTACGTTATTCGTTATCGAACACAATATGCGTGTCATTATGAATATGGCGGATAAAATTTATTGTCTGGCTCATGGTGAATTACTTGCTGAAGGCTCACCTGAAGATATCCAGAACGACCAGCGTGTAATTGACGCTTATCTCGGAGCGCATTGATTAATATGAGCGAACAGGAAAACGGAAAATCAATCAGAGGTTACGGCTCGGGAGATGTTGATGCCGTAATTTCGGTAGAAGAGGTTACGCGTCGTGCGGCGGAGATGGCCGAAACCATATCGATCGCCGATTTAGAAAATCTGGTCGATGGAGAATCGTATGTCGCCATCAACGATTTAAATGCAGGTTATGGAAAAATGGAGATTTTGCATGACTTCAATTTAAGAGTCGGGCAAAAGCAATCGTTATGTCTGATCGGTCCAAATGGCGCGGGGAAGTCAACTATTCTGCATTCCATATTCGGATTTACCAATATTTTTTCCGGACAGATCAGCATTGGTACTGATGCTGGACTAAAAGATGTAACAAGATTGACACCGAATCAAAAGCTCTCAGAAGCGGGGATAGCCTATATCCTGCAGGATAAATCAATTTTCCCTGGAATGACCGTGGAAGAGAACTTGTGGATGGGTGGCTTTTTAAAAAACCAGCCCGCAGAAGCGAAACAATCAGCGGAAATGGTGTTCGATAAATACCCGAGATTGGCGGCAAGGAGGAAGCATCAGGCAAAAGTACTATCCGGCGGAGAACGGAGACTGTTGGAGATCTCCAGAGCGTTGGTAATGAATCCGGAGCTGTTGCTCGTCGACGAACCCTCTATCGGATTAGAACCTCGTTTTATTGATATGGTTTTCGAAATTCTCCACGATCTACAGCACAACGAAGGCAAGACCATTATTATGGTTGAGCAAAATGCAAAAAAAGGTCTGGAATTTGCCGATATCGGTTATGTACTGGTATCCGGTGAGCTGGCAATTGCAGGCAAAGGTGATGAGTTGCTTGAAAACCCCAAAGTTGGGGAGTTGTTTTTAGGCGGTTAATCTTATTTGTAATATTCAGTTTGGTATTGAACCCAGACTTCACTGATTTGGCCGATATTCAGATTAACGATTGCTTCACAGATATTTCCGGAATCGCGGTCGAGAATAACCGCGAAAGCGTGTCTTTGAACTTCATCATTGGATAAAAACCCTGAACCAAATTCTTAGTCGGGCTGCAGGCAAGCCAGGCAGTTCGGCGTTGATTAAATTCACTTCCTGCTCACTAAACAGGGTAGGGAGTATCAGGAATCCGTCCTTGTTTAACTTATTCAGGTCTTTTTCGGATAATTTCACTTTATCTTGTTTCGATGCAGCTAGTCGTTGTCGCACTATTGAGGGATGGTATCGGATATTTTGATCTATGAGATTAATTCGATTCGGCTATACTCCTTGAAAAATATTGGGGAAATTTCACCAGGTTAAACATGGCTAAAAAAACGTTAGAAAACCTGCGGCCTGATACACAGGCCGCGCGTGCGCTCGGTTGGGAGGATACTGAAACAGGTGCGGTAATCCCATCAATTTCAATGTCAACAACGTTTACGCGAGATCACGACTACAGTGCACGAAACAATGGGACTTACTTACGTGACAATGGTCCAACCCAAAAACACGTTGAAGCTGTGGTTTGTGAACTTGAAGGTGGCGAGCAGGCATTGTCATTTGGTTCAGGTATGGCTGCCTGTACTGCTGCGTTCCATGCGCTTAAAAAAGGAGATCACGCGGTTGTGTCAGGCGTGATCTATTATGGTGTGCTGAGCTGGTTAGCGTATTTTGCTGAAGAACGCGGCATTACCTACAGCCTGTTTAATCCCGGTAATCTCAGCGCAGCCCCGGATAGTCTCGAATCGCGACTGGATGAGCATGAGGCTCAGCTGGTTTGGCTGGAATCACCATCCAACCCCACCTGGGATGTGACAGATATTCGGGCTGCCGCGAATCTGGCACATCTACATGGCGCACTAATTGCAGTAGATTCAACCGCAGCAACGCCAGTTCTCACACAACCGATATCTTTGGGCGCAGATTTAGTTTGCCATTCCGCGACGAAATATTTAAATGGACACTCTGATGTTCTAGGAGGGATTTTGGTTGCTGCGAATGCGCGAAGTGAATTTTGGCAGCGCATTAGACTGCATCGAAAATTTGCAGGTCCGATGATGGGGTCAATGGATGCCTATTTGCTGGTTCGCGGAATGCGCACGCTGTATCTGAGAGTGCAACGGCAAAGTCAGTCGGCACTACAAATTGCGCGGTTTCTACAAAACCATAACAGCGTTGAAAAGGTGCATTATCCCGGTTTGGAAAGCGATCCCGGATTTGAAGTGGCCAGCAAACAAATGCAAGGCGGTTACGGCGGCATGCTGTCAATACTGGTGCGGGGAGGAAAAACAGATGCAATTAACGTGGTGAAAAAAGCCCGAGTATTTAAAATGGCAACGTCACTGGGCGGCGTCGAAAGCCTGATTGAACATCGCAAGACCAGTGAATCAGATGTGACAAACACACCACAAAATCTGCTACGCTTATCCATTGGCATTGAAGCGGTGGAAGATCTGATTGCTGATCTGGATCAAATGTTGGATAGTTGATGGTCATAGCGAAGATTTTGCTTGAGAATCATCCTGAATTAAACGATATATTCGCCAATACAGAGGTAAATACCCAAACGAACAATACCAGCACAAGCAAAAAGAGGCACAAAGAACCAATCAGTCTTTCGTTTAAATCCGTTCTTTTCGTGTAATCTTCGACTTTCGCCAATGGCATCGGTAGCAGCAACTCTGAACTCGGCATTTGACATGTCCGCGCTCATAAAGAACCGTTCGACTGCGGGCAAACGTTAGAATTTCTTTGCAATGGACTTAAGCTACGTCCGAAATGGGTTTCTCTGAGGCAGATCCCTGGGCAATGGAAGCATTCAACGCTGCTAACGTTGCCTTTAGCATGGAACTCACGGTATCGTGGCTGGTTGCGACACCGACATGGGGATTGCCATTTACATTAAGTTCGACGTAAGCGATTGCTTCAGCACGAGTGCCCGCTGAAAGCGCGTGTTCATTATAGTTTAATACCCTGAGTTGATTGCCAGTGTGGTCTTCAAGACCTTTGATGAAAGCGCTTAACGTTCCGTGAGCTTCTCCCGTGAATTCCTCAGATGCGCCATTACAACTAATATTCGCAGTGACCGTATCACCTTTCTCTTCTTTGCTCATGGAAAATTTTGCAAGTGCAAATGGGCTGGTGTGCGTCATATAAATATCCTGAAACAATTGCCAAATTTCATCTACGGAAAGTTCACGTTCCTGATCTTCGGCCATACGCTGTACATCCTGACTAAATCGAATCTGCAGCCAACGCGGCATTTCGACACCATGATGGCTTTGCAGAACATAGGCAACACCGCCTTTTCCAGATTGACTGTTAATTCTTACCACATCCTGATAGCTGCGGCCAAGATCTAATGGATCTATGGGTAAATACGCAACATCCCAAATTCCGTCATCTGGCGCTTCAAGGCATTTTTTAATGGCGTCCTGATGGCTGCCGGAAAATGCTGTAAATACGAGTTCCCCTGCGTAGGGATGGCGCGGATGGATGGGCAGATCATTACACTCGGTAACGCTACGAACGATTTCCGGCATGTTGGAAAAATCCAGTTCCGGATCAATTCCCTGACTGTACAAATTCATCGCCATGGTGACGATATCCATGTTTCCGGTTCGCTCACCATTGCCTAACAGAGTGCCTTCAATTCGGTCAGCCCCTCCCATGGTTGCCTGTTCAGCGGCGGCCACAGCACAACCGCGATCATTATGCGTGTGCAGGCTGATGATGACATGCTCCCGGGATGGCAAATTTCGACAAAAATACTCTACCTGATCGGCAAAAATGTTTGCGGTTGCGGATTCCACTGTTGCGGGTAAATTCAATATTACGCGTTGCCCATTCTCTGGCTGCCATATGCGGCAAACGGCTTCGCATACTTCGATTGCATATTCGGGCTCAGTTTGTGAAAAGCTTTCAGGAGAATATTGAAAGGACCACTCCGTGTCAGGATGCTTCGCAGCATTTTCTTTTACTAACCTTGCACCATTAACCGCTATTGTCATAATTTCTTCGCGCGACATTTTGTAAGCCTTGTCACGCTGTACTTTCGACGTTGAATTGTAGACGTGAACAATGGCGCGTTTGACACCGACAAGCGACTCAAAAGTTCGCTCAATCAGATGTTGTCGAGCCTGGGTAAGTACCTGAACGGTTACGTGATCAGGAATCCGCTCCTCTTCAATCAGTTTTCGGGCAAAATCAAACTCAACCTGCGCAGCTGAAGGGAAACCAATTTCGACTTCCCTGAACCCGCAGTTCAACAGCAATTCCCAGAACCGCAATTTTTTCGATATTGTCATCGGATCAATTAGCGCTTGATTTCCATCTCTCAGGTCAACACTGCACCACAATGGTGCCCGGTTCAGTTGTTTGTCGGGCCAGGTTCGGTCTTGAAGTTCAGGTGCAAACTGAAAGGATGGATATTTTGTGTGGTCGTAACTGTTCACGGTACTCATTCCAGGTTGTTCAATTGGGAAACGGATTTTAGCCAATTTGTTTGAGTTTTTATCCCTAAAATATCTTAATAATGGTATAAAAATCGATATAATATCTAAAAAATAATAAAAAAATAAAGAATATCACCATTTATTTCTAATTATGAAGCTAGATAAAATTGACAGACAAATCCTGAGAATATTGCAAACGGACGCAAGAATTACCAATCTTGAGTTGGCGGAAAGGGTTAATCTGTCACCTACACCCTGTGCCCGCAGAGTGAAAAGATTTGAAGATGAAGGATTAATCCGCGGCACCACCACCCTGCTGGATCCGGAGTTGTTGGGTTATTCGTTAACGGCATACATTGCCGTTAGTATGCAAAAACATACCCATGACCAGTTTGCCGAGTTTGAAGAGAAGGTGGTGCGATTCCCAGAGGTTGTCGGGTGTAGTGTGGTAACTGGTCGGGCAGAGGACTATTTATTGAAAGTTGTCGTCACCAATATGAAGCATTATGAAGAGTTTCTGCTAACCCGATTAAACAGTCTTCCGGGGGTGAACAACGTGCATACCAGTTTTGAGTTGCGTAATGTCACACCGCTCAAAGGTCTGCCGGTCTAGTCGCATAAACTGAAAGTATTAGGATTCTGGATTAATCCGGGTCTGCCATCGCGTATATATCGATTTCGATACACCTGTTCTCGTAAGCCAAAACCGCTAATGGAACACCTGTCGTTGCGGGTCCCGGGTCGCCGAAGTACGAAGAGCGTATGGGCAGATTTTTGTGCAGGGTATCTGAATTCTGGGGCGAGTCTATAGTCCGCAGAAATTAAATCAATCCTTGCTTGATGAGCTATATCGGCGCAAATTGAATGGTGACTCTCAAGATCGCCGAGTGAAAACCCACCACCATGAAAATATAAAATAATGGAATCACTTTTAGGTGACCTGTTTTCATAAAGACGAACCGGAATAGGCAAACCGACTCTGCTGCGAACGGTTTTATCGGAGTGTCTAATCGTGTCTGGAATGGGTAAGGCAAAGGCTTTGCACAGATCATCATAGAATTTCGGTTTTGTTCGATACTTCTGCTCACGGCATCTGCGGAATAGAAAGATTCAACGTCGGTCTGAAACTTCGACATTTCTTCGTCTAAATTGTATTTCGAGCCCATTGTCAGTCAGATTGTCAAACAGGAGTGAAAGGAATGATGGGGAGATAAATCGGTTTTTGCAAGACTATGTCAGGGTATGAGCGCTATACTTCAGATGACCGGAGTTGATTGATTATAAAACGCGTACCGAAAAATAACAGGTGAGAATATGACTGAAGAAAAAGATCAGGACGCCGTAGCAGCGTTACGAGAAAATCTTGAAGCCCGCGGGATTCAAGATTTGATTCCCGGTTATGAGACTGTGCAAGAAATCCTACTCAATCGCATTACAGGTGGAAAACCCTTGCGGGTTTGGTTGGTTTACTGGGTTCCTGCTTTCGCAGGAATGACGGGGGTGGTGCAGGAATGACGGGGGTGGTGCAGGAGCGACGAATGTTGGGTTTTTGCACAGTCTCTTATGTCGATATGCACGGGGTGCCTACTGAATGGCTGGGCTATCTAAATCATGTTTCCGATTGGGAGCGTGAGCGGTATTTAAAATTCTTTTAGGCTGATGAATCTCACCCCATCTGGTTTACCTGTCATTGAGTACTGAAAAACAGCTTGTCGACGTTGAAGACATCGAATTTGTAAAGCAAATCAAGGATGATGGTTTTGCGGAAACCTGGGTCGCAAAATACCAGGAGAAGAAATGGTTATACAAAAAATACCGTTTCCGGTTTTGGTGGGGTCGACTGGCCAATCCTTTTTCGAAAAAATGGGCGCGCAATGAAATGGCAATATGCGAAGCATTACGCGGGGTTCCCGGTACCGTAAATAATTATCTGAAGGTTAGCGAACAGGCGTTTTTGCGAGAATGGGTTGAAGGTGTGGATCTGGGCCAGAGGAAGCTCCAGGGAAGGGTTCCGGGAAACGCATTTTTCGAGGAATTACGAAGCAATGTTGAAAAAATCCATGAAAGAGGCATTGCCTATAACGATCTCGCAAAGAAATATAACGTTGTGGTTACTGAAGATGACCACCCCGTATTAATTGATTACCAGATTTCCATGCGTCGCTATCAGGGACGAAATCCTGTTCGACGAAAACTCAACCATCGTTTTATTCGCTATATGCAAAGCGAAGATCTGCGTCATGTGGTTAAACTAAAGCGCCGGAATAATCCTGGTTTGCTCACTGCGGAAGAGGAAGCGGCAAGTTATGCGCTGCCAAAAGGCGGGCGTGCTCTGCGAAAAATGATTACGCAGCCGGCGAGAATGATTAAAAGAGCTATTTATCCAAGCGGGTCAAACGAAACCTTTCGATTGAGTAAAAAGTATCGCGAGAGAAAAAAGGGTTACGTACAGAAATAATATGCCAAAGCTTCGTAAACATTTGCGGTCACTAAAGCCTTACCCCATTCCCGTCAAACCGGAAATGGTTGAGGATACACTGCTACGGCTTGATGCCAACGAGAATTTCTCCGAGCTGAACCCTGAGGTAATACAAGCTGCCGAACGTGCGTGTTCAGAAAGTCAGGGCTATCCCGATGATTTTGCACAACCGCTTCGTTCGCAAATTGCGCTTGTTCATCGCATTGATCCAGAATGTATCGCATGTGGCAGGGGAGCGATGGAGTTAATCTCGCTGTTGGTAAACTTGTATCTCGAGCCTGGGACGAATGCAGTGGTCAGTGAGTTTGGGTATCTGTACTTCCGAACCGCAATTGCCTATTCTGGTGCTGAAACACTGATTGCGCCAGAAAAGAATTTAACCGTTGACATTGAATCTGTTTTACACGCTATAAATCCCGAAACCCGAATGGTATTTTTGGCTAACCCGGGCAATCCCAGCGGCACTATCATTAGCAATGAGGAAATAGAGCGGTTAAGAACTAAAATGCCTGATGACGTTCTGCTGGTGCTGGATGAGGCTTATTTTGAATACATCGATCCAACTCGCCTGAATCCCAATTTTCACCTTGTTGAATCATCTGACACCGTTGTACTTCGCACATTTTCCAAGATTTATGGATTAGCCGGCTATCGCGCGGGTTGGGCTTATCTACCGAAACTGGTGGCGCATGATATTCGTATTATTCAACAGCCCAATACGGTGTCTCACGTCAGTCAGATGGCAGCAAAGGCTGCCATGTCCCAGCAGGCGGCAGCGATAGCGTTGCGAGAGCAAAATCAACGAATCCGAAATACGTTTGCAAATAAACTGGAAGACCTGGAGCTGTCAGTAGTGCCTTCCAATACCAACTTTGTGTTAGTCAAATTTGATTGTCCTGATACTGCAGCATTTCTTCAGCAATCTTTGCGTAAAAATGGCATTTTGGTTCGTCCAATGAATGCATATCAATTGCCAGATTATTTGAGAATTACCATTGGATCAGAATCGGATATGGCACGCGTTGCTGCAGAAATTGAACGGCTGCTTGATCAGTAGGTCTTTTAATTGTCATGTGATGGGGTTGTTCAAGATTCACATTTGCATTTCGAATACGTAGTCATCCATTACATAACCCCCACCGATATCCATAACCACCGCTTTTGTTCGGCTGAAACCAATATTCTCGTACGCGGAAATGGCCAGTGCATTATTTTTGTTTACGGTAAGTTGTATTTTTTCAAAGCGGTTATCGCGTGCATAGCGCTGACAAAACGCAACCCCTTCCCGGCCCAAACCTTGCCCGCGCGCACTGTCGTGGACGTACAATTTACTTAAAAACAAAGTGCTTTCGCGATGTTGCAACCCAATATAGCCTACTAGCTGTTGATCTGTTGTTATCATGAAATAGTGATATTGCTGATGCTCTATCTGATCTGTCAATGCCGATACCGATTGAAACTTTTCCAGCATATAGTCAACCTGCGCTTGACCGATAATCGGTACGTAATGCTGATTCCAGATTATTTCTCCCAAGGCAACAATGGCTGCTATATCCTGTCTGGTTTTAGCTTGTAAGATCATATGAAATAAATTGTATTTTATACGACCCGATGGAATCAGCCTAAGCACGATCGTAAAAAACAGTTTTCTCATTCGCTATATATGTTCGGGATAGTAATGAGCGGCAATTTCAGGGTAACTGCGAACCCACCGCTGCCAGTACTTTTCACCAAATACGGTTGGCCTGTTCTGGTTGTCCATACCTTTGCTTCCACGGGTTAGTTGGGCGTGAGAAGCCATAATACCTTCGTTACTGTGACGCGGACTGTTTTTCGCCGTATTAATAAGCTCTGTTGAGATAGGGAGTGGCGATAGTGAGGTGTTTAAATCCGGACTGTAAAAAAATGCACAGGAGTATCTTTCATTGTCGTTAGTATTCGTCACTCGGTGAGGCGTAGCGATGAAGTAGTTTTGTGTCATTAATTGCAGTAATTCCCCGGTATTAACCACAAAGCTGCCATTTAGCGGATCGACGTTAATCCATTTATTTGAGTTGGTTTGCGCTTCCAGACCGGCATTTTCGTCCTGCAGCAGCAATGTTAAAAATCCCGAATCCTTATGCGTGCCAACACCTTGTCCGCCATCAACCGTTTTGGGGTAGCGAACCAATTTGGTATACGGAGCAGGATCACCGCCGAAAACATTTTCGATATGATTTTCCTCGAGCCCTAGTGACAAGGACATCAATCGCAGTATTTGCCGTGACAGCGCTGACAATTGACTAATAAATTGTGTGACGGTTTCACGAAATCCAGGAATCAGCATTTCATCAGGCCACTGATTGGGGCCAATGAGTGCCATATAGTAAGGCTCGGGATTGGAAATGACTTCTCGATCTATTCCAAGATCGATTTGTTCTCGATAATCGGTTTGATGGTTGGTTAATTCAGAGCCGAGTTTCTCCCAGCCGCGAAACTGGGGAGAATTGACTTTATCGATTTTTATTTTCTCGGATTCGGGCAACGCGAAGAACCGTTTTTGCTGTGCAAGAAAATGGTCACAATCCTGCGGACTGATACGGTGATTTATAATGTAGAAAAAACCAATGTTATGACAGATATCGCTAATTTGTTCAGCCAGATATTTTTTCCGAGTCTCGTCGTTTGAAAACCACGGGTCAAAATCAACAATGGGGATTGGCGGGTTTGGCATCGACGTTATAATTTAATGAAAACCACGGCGGAATCAGGTTTCCAAGTTTCTGGACACGATTTTACTGACATGGTGTTATTGGCATGCAGGAAGTCGCAATCGAGCGTTCTGTTTTGCTTATTGTAATCCGAAACAGAATTGCCCAAAGCGTTGGAGTATGTAAATATTCAAGAACATGAATCCTCTAAGCCAGCAAAATGAGTCAATCTGAACTTCCGCATCACAGTCATGGTCCCAGTGATATTGAGGTTCGTGTGCAAAAACTGGAATCGCTTCTGATTGAAAAGGGATTGGTAAACCCAGAAACCATTGATGCACTTGTCGATACCTATGAGAATCGAGTGGGACCCAAAAATGGTGCCCGTGTGGTAGCAAAAGCGTGGCTCGATTCTGAATATAAAGCGCGGTTAATGGATAATGCAACCGAAGCGATAAAGGAACTGGGTTACGCTGGCAGGCAAGGAGAGCATATGCAGGTGGTTGAAAATACTGACGAGATTCATAACCTTGTGGTTTGTACCTTATGCTCCTGCTACCCCTGGCCGGTCTTAGGATTGCCCCCCACGTGGTACAAGGCATCCAGTTACAGGGCGAGAGCGGTGAATGAGCCTCGCTCGGTGCTGCGAGAGTTTGGAGTTGAGCTGGATCCATCCGTAGAGGTTCGGGTTTGGGACTCCACCGCGGAAATTCGGTATCTGGTGCTTCCGAAAAGGCCCGACAAAACAGCGGGGTTGTCTGAAGAAGTACTTGCCGCACTGGTGACGCGAGATTCGATGATTGGTGTCGCATTTGCGGGAACCGCTGGCGGCAATACATGAACTCAACTCATGACCTCGGCGGGATGCATGGATTTGGAGAAATTGAGCAAAATCAGACCGAAAACTTTGTACATTCCTGGGAAGAAAAAGTATTTGGGCTAACCCTGGCTTGTGGTTTGCTCGGAGAGTGGAATCTTGATGAATCGAGATCTGCTCGAGAGCAGATGAATCCGGCTGAGTACTTACAAAGCAGCTACTATGAGCATTGGCTGCATGGACTGGAAACACTATTATTGGAAAAGAACCTGATTAAGATAGATGAACTGGAATCAGGAACATCAGCGGACCAGTACAACGGAAACTCAGCGAAGCCAGATCAACTTGATGATATTTTACGGCGCGGCGGACCCACGGAAATGCGGGCTGAATCAACAGCCCTATATCGCGTTGGCGATACTGTGTGTGTAAAGATGTTCAACCCAAAAAGCCATACACGTGCACCGCGTTATATTCGGGGAAGATGTGGTGTGATTGCTAACCACTATGGAGCACACGTATTTCCAGATGAGAATGCAAAATCGGCAAAACGCGTACCCGCACATCTATATTGTGTGCAGTTCACTGGCATGGAAGTCTGGGGGCAGAGCGCTGAGCCTGGTACGTCGATTTTTGTGGATCTGTTTGAACCTTATCTGGTTCGTTAGATATGCCGCCAATATCATTACTAACAAGCCAACCCGAGTCGAATGGTGAGCCTGTGTTCGATGCACCCTGGCAGGCCAGGGCATTCTCCATAGCGGTGTCGTTAAACGAAGCGGGTTGTTTTGAATGGTCAGAATGGGCCGATGAGTTTTCGGCTTCAATTGAAGAGTACGAAAAGGAAAACAAGATCGAATCGAGTGATGATTATTACCGTCTCTGGTTACATACACTCGAAAGGATATCTTTGAAAATGACAGATGAGTTGACCAAATAAACATGGATACGACCTGTAAACCCGGAACCGCTACTCCAACCGTCTTCATCGAAAACCCCCGAACCCGGGTTACCGAATGGCGATTCAAATCGAAAGGTGATAACACAGGATGGCATCGCCATGACTATGATTATGCTGTGGTGCCGCTATTCGACGGAGTGCTGGAAATCGATACCGGAAATGATCAGAGAGTGATTGCATCGATGCAAAACGGAGTGCCTTACTTTAGAGAATCGGGTGTTGAGCACGATGTCATCAACGGCAACGATTTTGAATGCGCTTTTGTTGAAGTTGAATTTTTGCAGTCAGGACAAGCAGAGGACTAAATCCCTTCAAAGTTTGATATTGGTGTTGTTAAAAAATAGGCAGGCCGCTATTTGCCCAATCCCAATTGCTTTCTGAAGATCGCTAGTACCAATAGTGCGGTGGTTACCATTAACATGATCTGAAATGCCGAATTCTCAATATTCCATTCCGGAATTGACGGGATAATCAGAATAGAACTTAAAAAACTGGTGATATAAGTTAGCCTGGTTTCAGTTTCCGGGAAGTTCCACGCCTTGAAAAATGTGGGCACTGAAGCGAATGTATTCCCTGCGGTAGCCAGCAATATAGCGATTAACGGCGAATCGACAATGCCCCAGAATATAAGCGCCATCAAGGAGAGGGCGCCGCAGGTGAGATCAAATCGGCTGAGTTTCCAGTAACCATGGCGATTGTTGAACGATGCCAAAAACACCAGTGCTGGAACGATACCGCCAACGATGACTCGAATCGACGCCCAGATATCGGCATCCGCCGAGAATGCAGCACCGATACTGATGAGGGGTGCCAGGGCCCACATAAACCATGAAACCCGGTTCGGTTTGGTTTTGCCGGATAAGGTATCCCGAAAGTAAGCATAGCCACCAATCAGCATCAGCAGGGCACTGATGATGACCAAGATGTGAGCCAGAGAGAGGTCGGCAGGAGAAAACATAACTGTTATGGAAACCCAGCCATGGGTTGGTCATTTACAGGCGGATTATATTCCTCAATAGGGCAGCGATCAGGCGATTCGAATCCTGTGTTAGCTATACCGATGATGGATAGTCAATCAGCTGCCAGACCAGTTCCGGGCGACCAAAAACACGTTTAATTTCATTTTGACGGTGTCTCATTGTTAACAATAAGGGCAAGCTCGGGCTCTTTGAATTTTTTCAACAGCGCTTGCAGGGTTGACTGATATTTCTCAATATTTTGAGTTTTGATGTGACCAAATCCTTTGACTGCTTCTGGCAGGGCAGCGATCTCAACGGCGGTATCAAAATTCTTTTCTGTGAGCTTATCAGCAATCATGTCAAGGTTGTTTTTATAGTCTGCGATCAATTGTCGCTCCTGTTGGCGTTCAGCGTTGCGGCCGAATGGGTCAAAAGCAGTGCCACGCAAGCCTTTTAATTTTCTGAGCAGTTTGAATAACATTATTGACAGTTCGGGAAAACGGCGCTTGACAGGTTGTCCACTATGGGGATCGGTTTTACACAAGCCCGGTGGTGCCATGTGAAAATGGAGTTTGAAATCACCCTGGTACTGATTTTTGAGAGATTGAACATAGTCAGTATCGCTAATCAGGCGAGCAATTTCATATTCATCTTTGTAACTCATTAGCTTGAAAAAGTTGCGAGCCACGGATTCGGTGAGTGAATTTTCGGGGTTGCTGTGAGAAAACGAAGCCTCTTCAATATTCCGAATACGATTCACCAATGTACGATAGTGATCGGCATACGCTGTATTTTGGTATTGGCAAAGATACTGATATCGCCATTCAATAATTTCATCCAGATCTGTCAGCAAGTTCAGGGACTGTTGATCTGATCCCGCCAGATTTTCAACCGCCTGTGGATTGACGGCTGCTTTGCGGCCCCAGCTAAAAGCCGCCTGATTAAACTCAATTGCAACTCCATTCAACTTGATGGCTTTGAAAATAGCTTGTTCAGACAATGGAACCAGTCCGCTCTGGTATGCATACCCCAACAAAAACAGATTACTGCCGATGGTATCTCCCAGTAAATCCCGAGCTATTCGGGTTGAATTGACGAATTGCGTGTTTTCCTTACCCGCTTCGGATTCGATCAGGGATTGTAATTCACGGCTTGGGAATTCATAGTTTGGGTCATGGATAAAATCTGCGGTGGCAGTCTCGAAACTATTGACGATCGCCTGCGATCGATCACTATCCAGATGAGAAAGTGAATCGGCATTGGCAGAAACGACGAGATCACAACCGAGAAGTAAATCAGCGCTGCCATCGGGAACCCTGACTGCGAGTATTTCTGTTTGAGATTTTGCGATTCTTACGTGGCTAATTACTGAGCCAAACTTTTGTGCAAGTCCGGTTTGGTTCAAAGTTGAACAGCCCTTGCCTTCTATGTGTGCGGCCATGGCAATTACCGAGCTTACTGTCAGAACGCCAGTTCCACCGATCCCAGTGACCAGAATGTTCCATGGCCGATCAAGCCCCGGCGGCTTTGGTTCGGGGAGAACCATTTCAAGTGTATTCACTTTTGCTGGCTGGGAATGAACCAATTCTCCGCCGGTTACGGTGATGAAACTTGGGCAAAATCCCTGCAGGCAGCTAAAATCCTGATTGCAGGCATTCTGATCAATCTGGCGTTTGCTCCCAAGTTCAGTGGCTTTGGGTAAAACCGAAAGGCAATTTGATTGCTTGCTACAATCTCCGCAGCCTTCACAAATATCCGGATGGATGAAAGCGCGTGTAGTGCTGTCAGGCATTGACCCGCGCTTTCGGCGGCGGCGTTTTTCCGTTGCACAAGTTTGATCGAATACAATTACACTGGTGCCCTTAACATGACGGATCCGGCTTTGTAATGCATCAAATTCTGACTTCGGATGAATGGCAATATCATTAAATCGGGCAAGTTGTATTTTCGACCTGTCAATATCTTCTGCAACGACCGCAATTTCGCGAACCCCCTCTCCGCGTAGCTGCGCAACGATATCGACTACAGACAGCGACCCGTCTACGGCTTGACCGCCCGTCATCGCGACAGCGTCGTTGTAGAGAATTTTGTAAGTTATATTGACACCGGAAGCGATGGCTGCACGAATCGCCAGAATACCGCTGTGGAAATAGGTGCCATCACCAATATTCTGAAATATATGTTCGGTCTCGGTAAATGGTGCCTGCCCGATCCATGAGGCACCTTCGGCACCCATTTGTGTGAATGTCTCGGTATTTCGATCCATCCACTTCACCATATAGTGGCAGCCAATGCCCGCCAACCCGTGGCTGCCTTCCGGTACTTTTGTAGACGTGTTATGTGGGCAACCGGAACAAAAGTAGGGGGTTCTGTCAAAAGTGGTAGCGAGTTTTGTCAGGCGTTTTTGTTTCTTGTCGAGATAGCGCATTCGTTCCCGAATCTGTTCGGAATCGAAAAACCCGAGCATTCGTCGTCCTATTGCCAGAGCAACTACAACCGGATTCAGTTCACCGAGATTGGTGATGAGGCTTCGGCCATGTTCATCAAATTCACCAACGATTACGGGTCGGTCGTTGTTTGGATTGTCATAGAGAATCGTCGTGAGTTGATCTTCAATGACACTGCGTTTCTCTTCAACGACGAGAATTTCTTGCAACCCCCCGGCAAACTGCCTGGTGGAAATGGGCTCCAGTGGCCAGCTCATGCCAATTTTAAATATTCGGATGCCAATGGTTTCGAGTATTGATGCTTCAATACCCAGCATGTTTATTGCTTCCATGACATCCAGATAGGATTTTCCCGAAGTCACGATTCCAAATCTTGCGGATTGGCTATCCAGCTCAATGGTATTCAGATTATTGGCATAGGCAAAAGCTCGAGCAGCGTATATTCGATATTCGTTTAATAACCTTTCCTGTTGCAGCGGACTGGTCGGCCATTGTGCATTGAGACCGCCTTCGGGCATGTTCACTGACTCCGGAATTGTGATTTGTACTCTGTCCGGATTAAGATCAGCTGACACCGCAGAATCCATGTTTTCAGTGATCGCCTTTAAGCCCACCCAACAACCGCTAAATCGTGACATAGCCCAGCCGTATAGCCCATAGTCGAGAACATCCTGAACATTTGCAGGGTTGAGTACGGGGATCTGAGCACCAATCAGCATATGCTCGCTTTGCTGTGGAACGGTGGAAGATTTACAGGCATGATCATCGCCGGCGATGGCGAGCACACCGCCATGCTGAGTCGTACCGTATAGATTGGCATGTTTGATTGCATCCATACTTCGGTCTACTCCCGGACCCTTGCCGTACCACATGGAAAACACTCCGTCGTAGCGGGCTCCGGGTAAAAGGTGAACTTGCTGAGTCCCCCAAACCGCGGTTGCGGCAAGATCTTCATTAACGCCAGGCTGAAAATGAATGTTGTGCTGATCAAGCCAGGATTTCGCTTGCCACATGGATTGGTCGAGCGTTCCCAACGGTGAGCCTCTGTACCCGGAAACATAGCAGGCGGTGTTCAGACCTGCATCAAGGTCGCGCTGATGCTGAAGTATGGGTAGGCGCACCAATGCTTCGATTCCACTCAAATAGGCACGCTTAGCGTTGAGGTCGTATTTGTCCTCCAGCGACACCTGCTCCATTTGTGGAATTTCTGAATTACTCATAATGTTTCTGATGTAACACGATTTGGCATGAGATTCCAGCGCAGTCTCGTAGGGGCGAATAATCAGTCGCCCGAAAAAACCACCAACCCGCGCCGTCATTCCGCGCGCAAGAGACCGTGAAAGAAACCCGTATCCGTCTTTCCTGCACCCCCTTCGTCATTCCTGCGCCTCCTCCGTCATTCCTGCGCAGGCAGGAACCCAGTAAAACCACCAAACCCGCGACGATTTTCCACTTAGGCGCTTAACCGAGTACAATATATAAAGTCTTCACCAAACATTAGCTAAAATGATACAGATGCTGAAACACCACTCTTGACAATAACTCCTTTCCTTGCGGCTGATTAGAGAGCTTTGCATAAATTCAGATGTAAAGTTATCAGTAACTTGTTGGCGCAGGCAGTAATGGCCCCTTTTGATTTTTTCAGGAGGGCTATGACAGCCGGTTTTGCTCCTGCAAAACCGGCATACGACCGCTACATCGTGCGCTATTACACAGTCAGGAAGAGCTTAAACTCATTCTCAGTCTGCACCATTTCGCAACACCGAATATCAGTTGACCGGCTGTGCTAAGGGTTGTCGGTTGCGTGGGGCGATCATTCACTCGTTATTCAGACCTTAAATTAACAACATTTCTTCCTCCAGGTATCGCCTGGAGACCTGCGAAAATCCTGTCAACCTCCCATCTGCGTTCGCTGCGTTGAGAGCATCAATCTCATCCTGGATTTCATCTGTAGTTACCGGTGTAGTTGCCGGATCGTCAGAAAAAAACGTGCGCGCAATATATTGAATAATTTGCTTCCGGGCATATTTCAGTGCCAGATTATTCAGGTTGAGCATCTTTATCATATTCATAGCAGCAGTATCGCATAGGTTTTGTGGCTCAATTTTGCCCGCACCCGTATATATAAAACGACACTCACAACATGGATCGATCGGGGTGATGTAGTCTGAACGGTTAGACCAATTCCCTTTAGCCCTTCCGCAAGTAATAGGTAAGCCTGAATCTCGTCCGCAACTCATAAACAAATTGCTGTAGCAAACCCGACGATCTTCGTGAGTCTTTCCATTAAAGATACTTTGTGGCCAAAAGTGGTCAATGTGGCTATCTGAAAAATCGGATGCTAATGATCGACCGCAGTAAACGCAAAGGCATCCCTGTTCCTTCATAAGTGACTGGCGAACTTCCTCTTTTTCAGGGTTTTGTAAATCACTGTAAGGCGGCAAATGCTCACGAGTTTTTTGCTCCCCTTTTACCCAATCAATGAATATTTTTGGAGCAGCGCCCTTATTCGAGCATTTCACTTTGAAGATGCCCTTTCTCTGCGGCGCAGGCGCTGCTCGGCGATTTCCAAATCAACTGGCCGCCCCTCAATTTGCGATTGGAGTTGTTGGATTTTTTCTCGGGCTTCTTTAAGATGACCAGCACTAATCAGCCCCTCAAGCTCCTCAAACTCGGCTTTTATCTTTTCGTCCTTTTCCGTCGCCCCCAATATTCCAATCAAAATCTCGTTGCTATCCCGACCATGGGATGGCGGGCTTTCAAGAAGTTCGATGCCGCTTTCATTATTCTTCGAAAGAATACGGATTTGTTTGCCCTGCACTTCACCAAGAACCTGCGGGGAGTGCGTGGTAATGATGAATTGGCATCTTTTGAAAATATCGGTCAGCGTGGAAATAATTCGGCGTTGCCAGTCAGGATGCAAATTCAGTTCAATCTCGTCAATCAATACAATGCCCGGTATATCCTCAAGTTTTTCATCTGGTTTGATTACTTTCAGGCGACGCGCCAGATCAGCCAGTAAAATCAAATAAACCCGTTCGCCACTGGACAATTGATTAACGTGAATGTCAAGTCCACCGGTTTTGCGCAGATAAAGCCCAGGTTGCTCAGATTTAGATTTGAACATGATATCTTCAAATTCATCCATCTCAGCAATCAGTTGGCGTATTGCGTGCAATTGTGGATCCTTGTATCCGGGCTCTTCATCACGATGACGCCGTGCCTCAGCCGCATCCAGCATATCCCACCATTTACTCAGGTTTTGTATTGCGTTCAATGTTTCGGAAAGAGATTCCTTGCGGACATGGTCCTCGGAAATAACATCTTCGGAATGATTATGCCCATTCGACATAAACCCTCTGCTCTGCCGGTAGTAAACAAACAGGGGTTCTGCACTCTGGACGGGATTATTGCGCGCCAAATTATATAATTCGTGTATGGACTGGGCTGTACTATCGAGGTGATTGGAAATTTCTATTATATCGTAACTGCCCAGGTACCCTAAGGAATAATTCTCCCCAAATCCCCAGATAGAGTAGCATCAGCGCTTCAGGGCTCGGTGAATCCCTCTTTCAAGCCTTGTGGCTGGCCATTACAGCAAATTATGGTGGCTAGTGCCGAGAGGTTTACTCAAAAACCGCTGTTCGGTGCATTATCAGTGCTAAATCGGCTATTTTTGACGCACCTGTCCTGCAGAAGCCGTTATTCTTGTTCTATGTCGGGTTAAATGGGCGGCGCTTCAAACTCCTTCAGTGCCAGCAGCACTCGTTCCAGTAGTAGTCGGTGGTTTTCCCGCATTTTTACCAAGAGTTGACGTCCCGTTCTAACCACTTTTGCCGCGATGGCGTACAGCCGCCAGCGCAGTGTTATCGCACGATGCTGGGACAACTCCCCCGGCAGCAACTGACGCATGAGGGCACATAGATTGTAGGAGAGTGCGGAGATTAAAAAGTACAGCACATTGGCAGCAAAATCTGAACACGGCAGGGTGTCGCCACCAAAATCTCGTTTCAGTTCCTTGATTCGGTTCTCGCTGTCCTCGCCACGCTGGTTGTACCAGTGGACAATCTCGCTATCGCTAAGGCTATCCCGATTAGTGGCAATCGCACGATAAATATAAGCACCTGAGTTTATTTCCTCTGAACTGTTTTCTGAGCTATCTTCTGAATTATCTGATGAATCTAAATCCAGACTCGCCTGGCCGGTAACGGCTGTTCTCTGAATGATAAGGGTGAAGGGTTTTTCATACTCACCGATGCAGAAACTGGTGCGGTAGGTATCCTGACCATTGACCGCTTTGCCTTTTTTATCCAGCAAAGGCGGCCAGTCCGAAGCGCTTGCCGCTGCTATCTGCGCGCGCAGTGCGGCGCTGGTCTTGGCGCGAATGGCATACTCGATACCCGGCTTATCACAATACTCAATGACTTTTGTTTGGTAGCCGGCGGCATCAATACGCAACGCCTTCACGGTACAGTCTTCCGGGAGCGACTGCTGGCATTGCTGGATAAACGGCTTATTATCTTTCGCTGGCGGCACATTGCCTTGACGGAAATCCACGGCCACGATCTGCCCGGTTTCCGCAATATGCCCGACCATCGGCATAAAGCCCTTGTTCTTGTTGTAAGTCCACCGTGCACCCGCTTTATGGGCAACAATTTCAGTGGCATCAATGTCCAGTGTGACTTCCTTACAGCGATGCAAGGCTACCTTCAATAAGGCTTTATTCACCTTTACCCAGGCAGCCTGGATTTGCGGCTGGCTTCCCATTCGCCTGAGCCAATCTCCAATCGTGGTCGCCTGGGGAAGTTTCTTGAGATCCAGCACGGTGCGCAGTGCTTCATCATCCTGAAGGTGGCGAACCTCATCCAGGTGAAAACTGCCTTCATGCTGCATCAGTATGAGGGGCTTGATGAACTCCGAGGGCTTATACCCACGATTGCTTTTAGGCTGGGGGAAGTGCTTGTCGATTCGCTCAGACAGGTTCAGGGAGTCCATTAGTTGAGCAATCGCCAATAAACCGGCACGAGAGGTGAGTAAATCGTTCGTTGTATCGAGTTTGTAGGGTAGAATAGTCATCAGCCTTGAGCTGTGCACCCATTGGGTGATGGTGGGTTTGAGAGCAAACCATTATACAGCCAAGGCTTCCTGCGTTTAAGAGATTTCTATCTGGGGATTGGGGTTCTCTTGGAATAATTCTCTTGCCTGAGGAATCCCGATGTGATTCATTAAGATTATGATTTTTCCAGACGCCCCCAAAGGTTATGTTTCCGTTGAGGCTTATGAAGAGCTGAAGCAGAAGAATGCCCGGCTTGAACAAACGATAGCCCTGCTTGTGGCTCGCATTGAAGACCTTGAGCGTCGCCTCAGCTTGAACAGCAGCAACAGTAGCAAGCCGCCTTCAAGCGACGGCCTAAAGAAGCCCAAGGCTGAACCCAGAACCAAAAGCCTGCGGAGAAAATCCGGTAAAAAGTCAGGCGGGCAGAAAGGCCACAAGGGAAGCACCCTGTGCCAAACGGCAGATCCCGATCATGTTGAAGATCACTTTCCTTCTGTCTGCGGGCAATGTGGCACACCGCTGTCGCCATCAATGGCAGAGGATTACGCCGCACGACAGGTGTTTGACCTGCCCGAGCCACAACCCCTGATGACAACGGAACACAGGGCACATGTCTGCCTTTGCGGCCACTGTGGGGAAACAACCAAGGCGGCGTTTCCTCTGGAAGTAAAGGCACCCGTGCAGTACGGGCCACGCATCGCCGGAGTGGCAACATATCTCCAATGCGCCCATTTCCTGCCGGAAGACAGACTGGCGCAAATAATGGCCGATTTGTTCAATGCCCCTTTGGTTCCTGCCACTGTGGCCGCCATGAACCGCAAAGCATCAGAGCGGCTCAAGGGGGTTGCTTCTCACCTGCAGGATGTGATCGCCCAACAGGTCCACGTCAAACATCTTGACGAGACGGGTTTCCGGATTACGGGGTGCCTGCAATGGCTTCACGTTGCCTGTACACCGCTTCTGGCTTTCTACCGGGTCAGCAGCAAACGCGGTAATCTGTTATCCAATCTCACGGGCTGTATCGTGCATGATCATTGGCAGCCCTACTTCACGCTGGATGGTGTTACCCATGCGTTGTGCAATGCACACCATTTACGGGAACTGCAAGCGTTGGTCGAAATAGAACAGGAAGATTGGGCTGGTCAGATGCAAAGGCTACTGCGGCGTGCGCACCATGTCACACAGGCCGCGCGGGATAAGGGCGTGGCGGTTTCAACACCGCTTGTTGCGCTTATTAATCGGCGATACGACAGGATCATCACCGCTGCATTGGGTTTCCATGAGGAATTGCCTCCACTCGTGCCGCCAAAACCCGGAAGACGGGGGCGCAAGAAGCGACGGACAGGACATAATCTGGCTTTACGATTGCGCGATCACAAGGAAGGCACCCTGCGCTTTCTGACAGATCCCGACGTGCCCTTCACAAACAACGAAGCTGAACGCGACCTGCGGATGATGAAACTACGTCAGAAAATATCGGGCGGGTTCAGGTCTGAACAAGGGGCAGAGGATTTTGCCACCCTGCGCAGCGTCATCACAACGGCGAGAAAACAAGGATGGAACATCATCGAAACACTGATGATGCCTGCCGATCAGATTATTGCAACACTGAAATACGCTTAAAAACAACCTGGGCAGTTACATTATATCTTTGCTCACTTCGCAGGAGATACCAGATAGCGATACGGATGGTTTAAGCGAAAAATCTGCATGGGAATGGGCAACATCCGAAGCACTTACTGCAGGATAATGATACACACCGGGTTGGGTGGGCCATAAACCTCGCAGGCCAACCAGACAATAGGCGATTGCATCAAGAATGGAGGTTTTGCCAATGCCGTTGTTACCAACAATCACCGTCAACGGATCATCTATGGGCAATTCAAGTTTCAAAATACCTCGAAAATGTTCGATTTTTATAGATTCAAGTTTCAAAATACCTCGAAAATGTTCGATTTTTATAGATTCAAGTTTCATAACAAATCCTGTCTTTATATTAGGCTATCCATGATCCGAATAGAGCTGTCCCTGCTGAACGCCTGCGCGTTCGGCTTGCTGTTTGGGCGGGTTCAATGCCTTTAACCCGAGGGCAAATGCGGCAAACCAAGCTCCGCCAGAAAATCATTGTGCCTGTCGGCGGCCTGGGCAATGGTTTTTTCCAGTGTAACCATTTCCTCGTGATTAGTCGGCAGGTCGATCTGCTGTTCCGGCTCGGCGGTGCTGATATAGCGGGATATATTCAGGTTGTAATCGTTCTTTTCGATTTCCGCCATGCTCACGCGGCGGGCGTAGCGGTCTGATTCCTTGCGGTATTGATAAGTGTCAATAATTTTTTCGATATGCTCGGGCAAGCCAATCACGGTATCGATATTGTCATCTTTGAGTAGCTTGGTACGGATACGCGCCTCGGCGCCGCCACGAAACAACACCCCGTGCGGCAGGATGATAGCCATGGTGCCTGCATCGCTCAAAAAATGAAAGCCGTGCAGTAAAAAGGAAAAATCGGCGGCGGATTTGGGGGCGAGACCGTAGCTTTTGAAGCGAAAATCCTCGCCCAGCGCATCGGTGGGTTGCCAGCGATAGCTGAAGGGCGGATTAGCCACCACTGCGTCAAAGGTGATTTTTTTGGACGGGTTTTCCGCCGCCAGTATATCCCAATCGTTGAGCAGCGAGTCGCCGTGGTGAATCTCAAACTCCGAATCCTTGACTCCGTGCAATAGCATATTCATACGCGCCAGATTGTAGGTGGTGATGTTCTTTTCCTGTCCAAATATCTTGTCGATGCCATGCGCGCCCAGTTGTTTGCGGACATTGAGCAGCAGCGAGCCGGAACCACAGGCGAAATCCAGCACTCGGCTGAGCTTTGCTTTCTTGCCCGTGCTGGGGTCTTGCCCGTCTAATACCAACGGCCCAAGGATTTGACGCTTTGTGCTTTCCACGGGGAATTTGAAGTGATTCAGTAGTTATCATCATAGGAGGTATTGATGACAGTAGAGATTATGCGAACGGACAAGTCGGCCTGCGATCTTCGGTGCGCCGCTGCGGCGTGCAGGGACGCGAAAGCGGCCCGACGGATGCTGGCGATTGCGTTGATTTTGGACGGCACTGACCGCAAGACAGCGGCCGAGAACTGCGGGATGGATCGCCAGACGTTGCGTGACTGGGTACACCGTTACAATGACACGGGGATTGAGGGTCTCTCGAACCGGCGTTCGCCAGGACGGCAACCCCTGCTCAGCGTGGCACAGAAGGCGGAGTTGGCATCGCTTGTGCGTGAGGGGCCGGATCCCGAAACGGACGGCGTGGTGCGCTGGCGGCGCATTGACCTCAAGCGCAAGATTGAGGAGTGCTTTGGCGTTGTCATGCATGAGCGGACCGTTAGCAAACAACGGGTAAAACTTGGTTTTCGACGCTTGTCTGTGCGCCCGCAGCATCCGAAATCCGACCCGGATGCGCAGGATGTGTTTAAAAAAACTTCGCTGCAGAGGTAGCGGCCGTTCTGCCCAAAACGGCCTGCGGCAAACCATTGGAGATTTGGTTTCAGGACGAAGCCCGTGTGGGTCAGCAAGGGACGCTGACACGTATATGGGCCGAACGGGGAACCCGGCCGCGTGCGCCGCGTGATACACGTTATACGTCGGGCTATATCTTCGGCGCGGTTTGTCCCGAACGCGCCGAGGCTGCTGCGCTAATCATGCCGCATGCGGACACGTCCGCTATGAATGCACATCTGTGCGAAATCGCCAGGACGGTCGCGGCAGGTGCCCATGCCTTGCTCATCCTCGACGGTGCAGGCTGGCATGGATCAGCAAAACGGGAAGTGCCAGACAACATCACCCTGCTCAAACTCCCGCCCTATGCGCCAGAACTCAACCCGATGGAAAACGTTTGGGCCTACCTGCGCGCCAACAAGCTGGCAATCTCTGTGTTTGAATCCTACGATGAGATCGTCGACAAATGCTGCGATGCCTGGAATTTCTTCGCAGAGGACAAACAGGCAATCACATCAATTACATCACGTAATTGGGTCAAAACAGTCAATCAATAGAGCCGTTGGTATAAGCTATCGCTCGGGTATCATTATGAGTGATTATATACACGGTTTAGAGACTGTGAAAAACCCAATATTCGTCGTTCCTGCGGAAGCAGGAACCCAGTAAAACAGCCAAACCCGCAAGGGTTTTCCACCTGTAATGCGATTTAGTGGGATTTCTTGCACAATCTCATTAGTTCGCTCTTCGGTTAACACATTCTATGCGCCTTCAAATCCGGTTAATACATTGACGGTATTTATTCCAATTTCTTTCACTGCATAACCTCCTTCCATAACAAACAGGGTTGGCAGGTTTAATTTTGAAATCGTTTTTCCGTAGTCCTGAAAATCCTCAGATTTCAATTTGAAAAAGGAAATGGGGTCATGCTCGAAAGTATCGACACCGAGCGATATGACCACAGCATCGGGGGCGTACGACGAAATACGCTTACCGGCATCAGCCAATGCTTCACCCCAGGTGGAATAGGGTGTCCCCGGAGACATTGGATAGTTATGGTTAAAGCCTTCACCTGCGCCGGCACCCGTCTCGTCGGCATATCCGAGAAAATGCGGGAAGGCATCTTTCGGATCACCGTGCAGTGAGCAAAACATGACGTCGGCACGATCGTAAAAGATCGCCTGGGTGCCGTTACCGTGATGAAAATCCACATCAAGTATCGCGACCCGGTTTGCCCCCTGATCCAAAAATGCCTGGGCACACACTGCGGCATTATTGATGAAGCAATAGCCGCCGTATAAATCACCTGCAGCATGGTGACCGGGCGGTCTGCATAAGGCGAATGCCGATTGCTCGCCATCTTGCATTAAGCTTTGCGCGGTGAGTGCAACATTTGAGCTGGCCAATGCGGCTTCCCAGGTGCCCCCACTAATCGAGGTTTCCAGCGCCATGGCGTAGTACCCAAGCTCGCCTTCAACATGATTGGGTATACGTTGCCGCATGCCTCGGGTTGGGATCACGGACGGAATGGCTTCACCGTTAAATCCTGCTGCTTGCCAGTCTTCCCAGCAGCGTTTCAGAAAATCAATAAACGCCGGATCATGAATTCGCAGGACATGATCGATGTCGAAAGCGGCGGGCTCAATAATTTCCCCAAGTTGCACTTCCCCGAGCCGGCTCAGAACGTATTCCATACGCTCCGGACATTCGAATGGCCGAACCAGCTCACCACCGTACAATTCCGTCTTCGCATTTCGTAAAGTATGGTCTGGGCTATATACGGTCCGCATAACAGGTTGTCTCTTTGGCAGGGTTCATTAGGGTATTGGATTATGGAATCGCAGGGTCGAGCGGCCACTGGAAAAATTCCGGCACGGCCGCTTCATACGCTTTCGCAGCTTCAAACACGCGTTTGTCGTCAAATGTACGGGCAACAAATTGAACGCCGGTGGGCACATTGTTGGCGGTTCTTCCCGCCGGCAGGGATAATACCGGGCAGCGGCTAAGCATGTTAAAGGGATAGGTTTGGGACCAAAGTTCTTCAATACAGCCTTTGGTATTGCCGTTAATGGTGACTTCAGCTTCTGGCCAGGTATAGGCTGCGGGGATCTGGTTGGTTCCCAGCGTAGGGCAGACGAAAAGGTCGTAGCGATCCATCATTGGGCCAAAATGGTTGTACATGTTGACTGCAACCTGAAGTGAATGGTTAAAGTCTTGGGCACTGCAGGTTGCCGAGTTTTCGATAAACCAGATTGCGTAATCGGTTAGTTGGTCGCGATGGTCGCGAATCAGTTCTGAAAAATTACTCACCCAGGTATGCGCCCAGTAATCGTGAACCGCTTTGACCAGTTCATTCGTCCAGCCGATTTCAACTTCCTCCACTGCCGCGCCTAATCCTTTCAATACAGCCAGCGCATGGTGCGTATTGGTGACAACAGATTCGTCAATTTCCATGAACCCAAGATTCATGGAATAAGCAACTTTCCAGCCTTTTAGATCACCTGGAACTGTTTCGGTGTCCAGTGTTATCCGAGAACGGAGCGACGCAATATCCTGATTATGCGGTCCCGAAATGACATTTTGCATTAGTGCCGTGTCTGCAACCGTTCGTGTCATTGGTCCTGAATGGCTGTAGAAGTCCAGATTGTAGACCGGAATTTCGGGATTGCGTCCGTAGGGAGCCTTGTATCCGACGATGCCGCACTGCGCTGCGGGAATTCGAATTGACCCGCCAATATCTGTACCAGTGGCCAGGGTTGTCATGCCCGCTGCCAGTACCGCACCAGATCCGCCGGATGATCCGCCCGGGGTTATCTCAAGATTAAACGGGTTGCGTGTGATTCCCCAAAGCCGCGAATGACAGGAGCCGAGGATACAGAATTCCGGGGTGGTCGTTTTTAGGTGACAGATTGCACCGGCACGCAGCAGGCGATCGACAATAATGTCATTTTCATCGTCTACGCGGTTTTCGTAAATCAAAGATGACGAAGTTCGTCTGCTGCCTTTTACCTTGAATTCATCTTTTATCGCGACGCACAAGCCATCGAGTTTTCTCGGCCGGCCCTTAAGATAACGAAGCTCAGATCGCTGCGCTTTTTTGCGCGCTTCTTCAAAATAGCTGTCAGTAATGGCGTTTATATGGGGGTTTACCCTGTCGCATTGTGAGATGAGTGCGTCAAGTAACTCCACAGGCGACAACGCTTTGCTGCGAAACAAGGCTAATGCCTGCTGTCCGCTCAGATAGCACAACTGCTCTTGTGGCATTTTTGATCCCGATAATATTATGTGGAGATAGTAGTGATCAATTTTCAAATAATCAAATTAATTACTTTAGCAGATGTGCTCCGCAACGTTAATATTTATTGCGAACAGTAGTATGCTTGTAGATCGCAATAGCACAAATTGTTCTGATCACAATTTGAGACAATCCAGGAAAAGAAAAGATGATACGAACCGGTGAACAATACAGGGCTTCATTACTCGATGGCAGAGAAGTTTATATGGATGGAAAGCGCGTGGAAAACATTACCGAACACCCTCAATTTAAACCATTGGTTGATATACGTGCGCGCATTTACGATTTGCAGCATGAAAAAGATACCCAGAAGGTGATGACGTTTGAGCAGGATGGGGAACGCTTTGCTGTAGGCAATCAGATCCCCCGGCAACAGGCAGATTGGCACGCCAAACGAAAAGCCGTCGATACGGTGATGCGGGATATTGGGGGCGTGGTGACGCGGGTAGGCGATGAAACTGTGGGTGAAATGTGGTCGCTGGCTGACGGTGCCGACATCCTCAATGAAATTGATCCCCGGTTTTCAGCCAATATTAAAAACCATATTCAGCTTGCAGTTGAAAACGATCTTTTTCACGTCTCCGCGAATACCGATCCTAAAGGCGACCGATCGCTAAAGCCTCAGGAACAGGATCCAGACATGCTGACCCACGTCGTCAAAGAGACCGACGAGGGCATTATTATTCGCGGTGCGAAATACGAGACCGCCGCTGCTTATTCGAATCAGGCATTCCTGAAGCCCACCATTGCCAACTGGGGTGATGCGTCAATATCGGATTATGCATTGGGATGTATCGTGCGGATGAATGCCCCGGGGGTGAAACATATTTGCCGCGGTGGGTTTCAGGGTAAAGCACATATTGATGACTATCCGCTGTCCAACCGGTTTGACGAAGTGGATACCATCATGATTCTGGATGATGTCTTAATCCCATGGGAGGATGTGCTGTTCTATCAGCATACCCGAGCGGCGAGTTTCATACGAACCACGTTACATCGATATTCGGCAATGCCATTTGTTCAGAGGTTAATAACCTATGCCGATATGATGATTGGCGCGGCGCTCTGGAATGTCAAACAAACCGGGCTTGAGCACCAACCCGCTGTGCAGGAAAAACTTGCCCAACTTGCGGTATATCGAGAGGGAATCAACGCTCATTTAACCGCAGCTGTTGCCACGGCAGAAAACAGCCCGGGTGGATTTCTCATGCCAAATCAATCCCTGCTGATGAGCGGTCGTGTTCATGCCTGTTCCAACCTTCCGGCAATGATGCACGTTGCCCGTGAATTGTGTGGCGGACAAATCTGTGTGACACCGGATGTGGCTTCGTTTAAAGGCGATGAAACCGGCAAGTGGCTGGATAAATATTATTCCATCAACGAAAGGTGGATGGCGGATGACAGGCGCAAGCTATTGTCGTTTGCCCGGGATTTGTTGAATTCGGGGTACGCAGGGCACCGACTGACTTTTCACCTGTTTGCCCAATCTCCACCGTTTGCGCATCTGGCGGCGGTGTATCGTAATTTTGGCTGGGACGGTCCTTTGGAGTTCGTTAAAAATGCAGCAGGATTGTCTGATCACGTTTCTGAGTGAAATTTCGCCGGAAACTGACTGAAAATGGATTCTGAATCGCGCTCGTCTCGAGCCACGATAATGAGTATGGTTTGTGTTTTGGTTGCCGCTATTTTTGAGTCTTCGATTGCTTCGAGTGTCGCTGCGGAGCGTCTTGATCAGCCAACCCACTCGCCCGAGGATGCGTCTTTATTTGATACGTTGTTTCTCGATTCCTTGTCCATTTGAGGAACTGGTAGAGGAATTAAATATCACCTTGCCAGCTTGCAAACTCGATACAACCAACGCTCTCTCGATCTGCTAACAAATTGCCGGACAAAGTTATTGACATAAGTATACTTCCTGCAATCAGAGATAGGTCGATATCATACGGAGCACCAAATGAAACGCTTACAAATCCTTGCAACGCTGGTTAGTTATATGCTACCCCCCCTCTCCTTCACAAGCCGCGCTTGGCTTATGGGGGCAGGGCTATGATTGCGACTGCATTAACGCCACTCAAAACCTTACTCAAGGCGGTGGCACGAACAACACGAAACCAAACAACGCGAAACCAAACAACGCGAAACCAAACAGCACGGCTGGGGATGTGCAAAAAACTCGCGCTAGGTTACGCTGCTGGAAAACCCAACCCCCTAAATCCCCCTCGTATCACGGACGAAAAATGATTGTGTGTCCATGATTATTTGATGATTATTTGATGATTATTTGTTAGCGGAGGAAAAAACTGAACAGTGCAACCATCACCCCTACGCTACCCATTGTTAAGCCAACCATCCACTTGATTAGGTGTGCTGCGGTGTTGGCAATTTCTACTTTAAGTGCGGCCTCGGTTTTGGCAATTTCTGCTTTAGTTTTGGCAATTTCTGCGTTAGTTTTGGCAATTTCTGCTTTAGTTTTGGCAATTTCTGCGTTAGTTTTGGCAATTTCTGCTCTAAGTACAGACTCGGTGTTGGCAATTTCTGCTCTAAGTACAGACTCGGTGTTGGCAATGTCTACTTTAAGTGCGGCCTCGGTGTTGGCAATGTCTACTTTGGTGTTGGCAATTTCTACTTTAAGCGTGGCCTCGATTTTGGCAATTTCTGTTCTAAGCGCGGACTCGGTATTGGCAATTTCTGCTTTAAGCGCGGACTCGGTATTGACAATTTCTGCTCTAAGTACGGACTCGGTGTTGGCAATATCCGCTTTAAGTGCGGCCTCGGTGCTGGCTAATTCGGTTTTGGTGGCGAGGTTGGCGTTGAGTAGGTCAGCTTGAGATTCGGCAAGTGCTTCGGCTTGTTGTACAGGCATACCGACTGCCGTCATACGTTTGACGAAATGGTGTGTATCAAAGGCGAGCGCATCAGAAGCCATACTTGAACTTTAATACAGACGCACTTTTTTGTCCACTCTCTGGCAATTCCCAAATCCCCAGATAGAGTAGCATCAGCGCTTCAAGGCTCGGTGAATCCCTCTTTCAAGCCTTGTGGCTGGCCATTACAGCAAATTATGGTAGCTAGTGCCGAGAGGTTTACTCAAAAACCGCTGTTCGGTGCATTATCAGTGCTAAATCGGCTATTTTTGACGCACCTGTCCTGCAGAAGCCGTTATTCTTGTTCTATGTCGGGTTAAATGGGCGGCGCTTCAAACTCCTTCAGTGCCAGCAGCACTCGTTCCAGTAGTAGTCGGTGGTTTTCCCGCATTTTTACCAAGAGTTGACGTCCCGTCCTGACCACTTTTGCCGCGATGGCGTACAGCCGCCAGCGCAGTGTTATCGCACGATGCTGGGACAACTCCCCCGGCAGCAACTGACGCATGAGGGCACATAGATTGCAGGAGAGTGCGGAGATTAAAAAGTACAGCACATTGGCAGCAAAATCTGAACACGGCAGGGTGTCGCCACCAAAATCTCGTTTCAGTTCCTTGATTCGGTTCTCGCTGTCCTCGCCACGCTGGTTGTACCAGTGGACAATCTCGCTATCGCTAAGGCTATCCCGATTAGTGGCAATCGCACGATAAATATAAGCACCTGAGTTTATTTCCTCTGAACTGTTTTCTGAGTTATCTGATGAATCTAAATCCAGACTCGCCTGGCCGGTAACGGCTGTTCTCTGAATGATAAGGGTGAAGGGTTTTTCATACTCACCGATGCAGAAACTGGTGCGGTAGGTATCCTGACCATTGACCGCTTTGTCTTTTTTATCCAGCAAAGGCTGCCAGTCCGAAGCGCTTGCCGCTGCTATCTGCGCGCGCAGTGCGGCGCTGGTCTTGGCGCGAATGGCATACTCGATACCCTGCTTATCACAATACTCAATGACTTTTGTTTGGTAGCCGGCAGCATCAATACGCAACGCCTTCACGGTACAGTCTTCCGGGAGCGACTGCTGGCATTGCTGGATAAACGGCTTATTATCTTTCGCTGGCGGCACATTGCCGTGACGGAAATCCACGGCCACGATCTGCCCGGTTTCCGCAATATGCCCGACCATCGGCATAAAGCCCTTGTTCTTGTTGTAAGTCCACCGTGCACCCGCTTTATGGGCAATAATCTCGGTGGCATCAATGTCCAGTGTGACTTCCTTACAGCGATGCAAGGCTACCTTCAATAAGGCTTTATTCACCTTTACCCAGGCAGCCTGGATTTGCGGCTGGCTTCCCATTCGCCTGAGCCAATCTCCAATCGTGGTCGCCTGGGGAAGTTTCTTGAGATCCAGCACGGTGCGCAGTGCTTCATCATCCTGAAGGTGGCGAACCTCATCCAGGTGAAAACTGCCTTCATGCTGCATCAGGATGAGGGTCTTGATGAACTCCGAGGGCTTATACCCACGATTGCTTTTAGGCTGGGGGAAGTGCTTGTCGATTCGCTCAGACAGGTTCAGGGAGTCCATTAGTTGAGCAATCGCCAATAAACCGGCACGAGAGGTGAGTAAATCGTTCGTTGTATCGAGTTTGTAGGGTAGAATAGTCATCAGCCTTGAGCTGTGCACCCATTGGGTGATGGTGGGTTTGAGAGCAAACCATTATACAGCCAAGGCTTCCTGCGTTTAAGAGATTTCTATCTGGGGATTGGGGCCGTTACAGAACAGCGATTTCAGAACCAGCAATCAGTCGATTTATCGATTTATCAGTTTGTTGTGAATCAATCGTCGAATATCCGAAATCCGTCTGCAAAAGCCACTGAATTGGCAGCGCATTTGTAGTACCATTCCGACTCCATAAATCACCTTAATTTGTTGAGTTTGAATATGCTCAAAGGCAGTATTGTTGCAATCGTCACACCCATGACTTTGGATGGCGACATTGATTATCCCGCGCTTGAAAAACTGCTCAACTTCCATGTTGAGAATGGCACGGACGGAATTGTTTCAGTGGGTACAACGGGTGAATCTGCGACCCTGACCATCGATGAACAGATCGATATCATTGACAAAACCAGAGGCTTTGTCGGTGGACGGATACCTGTTATTGCCGGCACCGGCGGTAATTCAACGAGTGAAGCGATCGAGCTGACTTCTCGTGCTGCGGATTTGGGCGTGGATGCGTGTTTACTGGTTGTTCCTTATTACAATAAGCCTACGCAAAACGGATTATATGAACACTTTAAACTGATCGCTGAAACTGTCGATATTCCGCAAATTTTGTATAACGTCCCGGGTAGAACGTCACTGGATATGCTAAATGACACCGTCGCCCGCCTCGGCGGAATCAAAAACATTATCGGTATTAAGGATGCGACTTCAGATATTCCGCGGGTGGCGGATTTCAAAAATCGTTGCGGCTCGGACTTTGCAGTTTACTCAGGCAATGATGATACTGCGTTAGATCTAATGAAAGCGGGCGGTGACGGCTGTATTTCTGTTACCGCAAATGTCGCGCCTAAATTAATGCACGAAATGTGTGCTACTGCTATTGCCGGAGATAGGGATACTGCGTCTGGGATTAACGCCAGACTGGATCCATTGCACGAATCCCTGTTTTACGAATCCAATCCAATTCCGGTGAAATGGTGTCTCAGTGAAATGGGATATATCACCGAGGGTATTCGATTGCCGCTAACCATCTTGTCGATTGAACATCATGCGGTTTTGAGACAAGCGATGAAATCCGCTGGCGTTGTTTGGTGTCTTTGATCCGTCGATCCAGTTTGGAAACGGATTCAATATTCTGATCTCGCATGCTAATCATATCTGGTGATATTGCGTTATCGCATTTTCGAACGCAAAAGTGCCAGAATGACCTTGCGACGCGGATACCCCAATGCCATGGCGTTGAAACTCGTTTCGTTTATTTTTTGCAAACTGATTCACAGTTTGACTCGAATGAACTCGCGAAAATTTACGGACTGCTAAATACAACGGCTGCACTACAACAGCCCCCGGCAATCAAAAGTTCTGGGTCTATAGTCAAAAAGGTGGTGGTACCGCGTATTGGCACCATTTCTCCCTGGTCAACCAAGGCGTCGGATATATTTTATCTCTGCGGCTTTGGTGAAATCAAACGTGTAGAACGGGGCGTGGTTTGGTGGTTTCACGGAGATGGCCTGGACCATAGGATGGGCGATGGGATGGATGAGTCAGCGCTTTCCGGATTGGTTTTTGATCCGATGACGGAGTCATTGCTGGATACAGAAGCGGATGCCAGGAAATTGTTTGTATCACAGGAGCCTGCGCCGTTGCTAACCGTAGATTTGTTAAATGGCGGGGCGCAGGCGTTGCATCAGGCCAATATGGAATTCGGCTTCGCACTAAGTGAAGAGGAGCAGGCTTATCTGATTGAACAGTTTTCAAAACTGGGGCGAAATCCTACCGATGTAGAGTTAATGATGTTTGCTCAGGTAAATTCAGAGCATTGCCGCCACAAGATATTCAACGCGGATTGGGTTATTGACGGTGAATCGAAGGATCAGTCATTGTTTTCCATGATTCGTCATACTCATCAACACACACCTGATGGAACTTTGTCGGCGTACTCGGATAATGCAGCGGTTTTGGCGGGCAGTGAAGCACAGCGCTGGGCCAGTGATCCGAACAACGATGGATATGGTTATACGCGAGAACCGGTTCATTTCACCGCCAAAGTGGAAACCCACAACCATCCTACTGCTATTTCTCCTTACCCAGGTGCATCAACAGGATCAGGAGGAGAGATTCGTGACGAGGGCGCAACCGGCCGTGGGGGTAAACCCAAAGCCGGGCTGGTTGGCTATTCTGTTTCTCATTTACGCATTCCCGATCTACCGAAACCGTGGGAGCAGGCTGAGAGTAAACCAGATCGAATTGCCGCGCCGTTACAAATAATGACAGAGGGGCCGTTGGGTGCGGCTGCTTTCAACAATGAGTTTGGAAGGCCGAATATTGCAGGCTACTTCAGGACTTTTGAGCAGCAGGGCGAAAGTGAAAACGAGCGCTTTGGATATCATAAACCCATCATGCTGGCAGGCGGGCTCGGTACTATTCGACCGCAGCATGTTGAGAAAAATGCCATCGTACCAGGGACTCCAATCATTGTTCTGGGCGGTCCAACGATGCTGATTGGATTGGGCGGTGGTGCAGCCTCAAGCGTTGCATCAGGGAGCCGCTCTGAACTACTGGACTTTGCATCCGTACAGCGCGGCAACCCGGAAATGCAGCGTCGTTGTCAGGAAGTAATCGATACCTGCTGCGCCATGGGAGATGACAGCCCCATTGTGTCGATTCATGATGTAGGGGCAGGCGGGTTATGTAACGCGTTACCCGAATTGGTGCACGATTCAGATTCTGGCGGTGTATTTGGACTGCGAAATATATTGAATGATGAAGAATCAATGTCGCCCATGCAGATTTGGTGCAATGAATCACAGGAGCGTTATGTGTTGGCGGTGGCACCGGAAAGGCTGCAGGAGTTTGAGGCGATTTGCCGACGTGAGCGGTGTTTGTTCGCTGTGGTTGGCGAGGCGGTGGAGCAGAAAAAGCTGGTTTTGCAGGATTCGGCGTTTTCTGATTTCGATCAGCAGCCCATCGATTTACCAATGGACGTATTATTTGGATTACCGCCGAAAATGCTGCGTAAGGTTGAGAGTAGAGGCGATACGCCGTTACCATCCGTGTTTCACCATATCGAGTTAAAAGATGCCTTTCAGCGTGTTCTGTCTTTCCCGACTGTCGGCGACAAAACATTTTTGGTTACCATTGGTGATCGAAGTGTAACCGGCCTGATCGCACGTGATCAAATGGTCGGCCCCTGGCAGGTACCCGTTGCCGACGTGGCTGTTACGGCTTGTGGCTACCGCTCTAATTCGGGTGAGGCATTTGCCATAGGTGAGCGAACTCCCATTGCAACGATCGATTCCCCAGCTAGTGGCCGAATGGCGATTGCTGAAGTCCTTACCAATATGGCCGCTGCGTGTATTGGTAATATTGAAAACATCAAGTTGTCTGCAAACTGGATGGTTGCAGCCGGAGAACCGGGACACGATGCCGATCTTTATGAAACGGTTCGTTCTGTGGCTTTGGAATTGTGTCCGGCTTTAGGTCTTGCCATACCCGTTGGTAAAGACTCCATGTCCATGCGCACCCTTTGGCAAGAGGATGAGAATGAGATGCGCAACGTTTCACCACTGTCGCTGGTTGTTACTGGGTTTTCGAGAGTTCAGGATATTCGTAAGACGCTGACCCCGGAGCTTTCGAATTCAGATGACACGGAACTGTGGTTAGTTGATCTGGGCGGCGGGAAATCCCGAATGGCTGCGAGTGTATTATCCCAGGTGTTTTCGCATACGGATGGTGAAGTGCCGGATGTTGATAATTGCGATGAGCTGGCCGGTCTATTTAAGTTTATTCAGAAGCTTATTGCTGAAGATATTTTACTCGCATACCATGACCGATCTGATGGTGGATTAGCGGCAACGCTGTGTGAAATGGCTTTTGCAAGTCGTTGCGGTCTGGAGATTCATTTGCCTGACAGTGAGCGATCTCCGTTAGAAATCCTGTTTAATGAAGAAGTAGGTTGCGTCGTTCAAATCCGCCAAGCAAGCAGTGCTGCACTATTGAACCTGGCCGAAACACAGGGAATTTCTGAGAGAGTACATAACATTGGTGTGCCCTCAGTCACCGGGCAGATATCCATTTTTGCAAAAGGCAATTTGCTTTATGAGGAAAACAGGGCGAAATTGCATCAAATTTGGTCTGAGACAACCTGGCAAATCCAGCGTTTGCGCGACAATCCGGTTTGTGCAGATGAAGAATACGGCAGAATAATCGATCAGCAGGACTCCGGATTGTTTAGCGCGTTAACATTTGAGCACAATGAGCAAATCAGCAGCGAGATTTTCGATTCGGTCAATATCCATACGTCGCGGCCAAAAATCGCTATTCTTCGAGAGCAGGGCGTTAATGGTCAGCTAGAAATGGCTGCTGCTTTTCACAGTGTTGGATTTGATGCTATTGATGTAACGACCACGGACTTGATTGATGATTTGGATCTGAAATCCTTTTCCGGACTCGCGGCTTGCGGCGGGTTTTCTTTCGGTGATGTATTGGGAGCGGGAGAAGGTTGGGGGAAATCCATTCTATACAATGAAAAATTAAAGGATAAGTTTGAAGCATTTTTCAATCGATCCGATTCTTTTGCGCTGGGAGTATGTAATGGCTGCCAAATGCTGTCATCTATAAAGCAGATTATCCCGGGAACGGCGTATTGGCCCCGATTTTTGCGCAACACTTCTGAGCAGTATGAAGCCAGGTTCGTTATGGTTGAAGTATCTTCAGATAAATCGGTTCTGCTGAAAGATATGCAAGGGTCAAAATTTCCGGTTTCCACGGCGCATGGAGAGGGACGAGCTGTTTTCGCTGATTCTCGGGCGCAAAACGAACTAGTCAAACAACGGCAAACCTGCTTGCGATACGTGGATAGTCAAGGCGAGCCAACGCAGCGCTATCCCATGAATCCAAATGGTTCGGTAAATGGACTAACGGGTTTTACCAATGATGATGGTAGAATAACCATCATGATGCCGCATCCAGAACGGGTATTTAGAGCGCTGTCAAATTCGTGGAATCCTGGTGACTGGGGGGAATTTAGCCCTTGGATAAAAATATTTAAAAACGCCCGAGAATGGGTGGGTTAATTCACAAAGTTAAACAAATGGCTAAAAGTAAATTTTCATCATCGAATTATTTAATCAGGCTGCTGGGTGCAATGGTTTTAGTGTTTGCAACGTATAACCCACTACAACCGTACTCATACTACTACTGGTCGATAAAACCGCTACTCCACGACCTCGATAGTTTTACTATCTTCAAGGGCCTGCTGGGAATTGTATTATTAATTGGGTGGAGTATATTTTTACGAGCGACGCTGCGCGCCCTAAGCTTGTTTGGAATTATTCTGGCGGTCGGATTTTTCGGGTTGTTGTTATGGTTTATGGTGGATCAAGGCTGGATCGGGCTGGAAAATCAGAAAGCGCTCACCTGGTTGGTACTTTTCGGAATAAGCGGTGTGTTGTCCATTGGTCTTTCCTGGTCGCATATCCGCCGAAGAATGACAGGACAACTTGATGTGGATGAAACTGACGGCTGACAATCGGCAGTGAAACTATTTCAGCACTTTTACGGTTTTTTCTGAAAGAATCTTCCAGCTTCCATCGCTGTGTGTGAAATCAAGGGATTTAATCACCTCATCTCTGTAGCTGTCTGAATTATAGTTCTGCCTGAACACCACTCTGGTTACTTCATTTTCGATGCCAGTGAGTTCAATGTCCGATAACGAAAGCTCGATCTTTTTCGGTTTCTGCAATCTTTGTTTTCGTAAATCTGCCCATTGATCCCGCGTTAGTGAGGCCGGGTATGGTAAAAATTCTGAAGAATAATGATCCAGATATTTCTCAACGTCCTGACTGGACCATGCGCTCGCCCAGCTTCGCATCGCGGATTCTATTTCGCTGGCTATTTGATCGATATCATCCGCTTGAATCGGTTCCGTAGTGGATTCGGTTGACTGTTCAGTTGTTTGTTCCTGGGGCTGTTCCGGGGCTTCTTGTTCAGAGATTTGTTCTGCCGGTTGTACTACCGCAAGTTCTTGGCCGCCATCACCATCACCACCGGTAACGCTGTCTGTTTGCAGGTTGTTGTCACTGGAATTATCGCCTGATTCATCATTTTCATTTTCATCAACTTTGGCAATCTGTTCTGAGGTGGCGAGGATTTCTTCGAGCTTGCCGGAAATTTCATCTTCCCTAATGATCAGGTTAGCATTCAGGTTGGTTTCCAGCGTGATCTCGTCAAATTTAAGATTAGTATCCGCCCAGATCTGCGAGCAGAAAAAGAGCGCTAAAGTTGACAACAAAACAGAAATCCAGTTCGTACTATTTCGAGCAACGAACACGTTGAGCTGGTGAGTAGTGTCGGGTTTTTTGGACATAAGAGGGCTTGCCACTTCGCGAACGAACACGCTGCTGCAAGTGGTTAGAACGCCACGTCCCACTACTTTCGAGCTGAAAGTTGGCCACACAATTTTTAAAGCCTCCGACTTTTTAACAATAACTGATAGTATTTTTTTATATGCTACTATGGTTACATATTAGCATAATTTGGACCACCTGCACCTTCGGGCGTAACCCAATTAATGTTCTTTCCCGGGTCTTTAATGTCGCATGTCTTACAGTGCACACAGTTTTGGGCGTTTATCTGCAATTCAGGCTGGCTTTCGGTGTTAATAAACTCGTAAACCCCCGCAGGGCAAAATCGTTGTTCAGGTCCGGCAAATTTATTGAAATTCAAGGCAACTGCCTGAGAAGACTCACTAAGTTTGAGGTGCGTGGGCTGATCTTCTTCATGATTCGTACTGGATAAATATACTGAGGATGTTTTATCAAAACTCAGAACACCATCGGGCTTCGGGTAGGCGATGGTCTGACACTGGTCGGCTGGCTTCAGCGTCGCGCTATCTTCAACTGGATCGGTTAACTTAAAAGGTAATTTTCCGGCGAATATATTCTGATCGATAAAATTGTATGTGCCACCCATCCAGGTTCCGAATTTGTGCAGCGCCGCACCAAAATTACGTGATCGATGTAATTCTTCGTATAGCCAGGAGGATTTGAAATGCGATTCGTAGTCTTCCAGTGTCCCTTCTCCGCAAAGCGAATTCACTACAGCTTCAGCAGCGAGCATGCCGGCTTTCATTGCTGTGTGCGAGCCCTTGATTTTTGAAAAATTCAAAGTGCCTGCGTCACACCCGATTAACAAACCATTAGGAAGACACATTTTTGGTAATGCGTTCAAACCTCCTTTGGTGATGGCTCTTGCGCCGTAAGCGATTCTTTCTCCTCCTTCCAGATATTGTTTGATTTCGGGATGGTGTTTAAACCGCTGTAATTCATCAAACGGACCAAGATAGGGATTGTCATAGGATAAGTCGGTTATCAAGCCCATTGAAACCAGATTGTCCTCCAGATGATAAAGAAAGGATCCGCCGCTGGCACCATGCTCCGCCAGGGGCCAACCCGCGCCATGGACAACAAGTCCCGGCTGATGTTTATCTGGATCAATCTTCCATAATTCCTTAATCCCAATTCCGTAGTGTTGAGTCTGTGAATCACTATCGAGGTTAAACCTGTTGATCAGCGTCTTTCCAAGATGACCGCGGCAGCCTTCGGCGAACAGCGTGACTTTTGCGTGCAGCTCCATACCAGGTTCGTAAGAACCTTTAACTTCACCATCGGAACCTCGCCCCATCTCTCCTGTTGCAACACCTTTTATCGATCCGTCCTCGTGATACAGAACTTCAGAGGCCGGAAATCCCGGGAAAATTTCAACACCGAGTTGTTCAGCTTGCTCACCCAGCCAACGGCATAGCTTTCCTAAGCTGATAATATAGTTGCCATCGTTGTGCATTGGTTTTGGAACCATCCACAAGGGCATGTTTGTTGCCTTCGTGTCATTCCGAAACATCAGTACCCGGTCTTTCTGAACAGCGGTATTGAGTGGTGCGCAGCGATCTTGCCAGTCGGGAAACAGTTCGTTCAGGGCGCGTGGCTCAAACAAAGCGCCGGACAAAATATGTGCACCGACCTCCGAACCCTTTTCAAGAACGACTACCGCAAGTTCCCGTTCTTTTTGCTTAGCCATTTGCATGATTCGGCAGGCGGCAGAAAGCCCGGCAGGGCCAGCACCGACTATCACCACATCAACTTCCATGGACTCGCGTTCGGGTATTTGATCAGACATTGGTATAGATCTCTTGAGTTCGTTTTGGGTTAAAAAAATAGGCCTGATATTCTGCTACTGATAAGGGTAAAATTCCAGTCCCAATGAAACTAATTATTTGCCTGCAAAACCCATGTCCAATAGTGCTCAAGAGTCCAATAGTGTGTCTGTAACAAACCCTGCCGCGACCCCGTCGTCATTCATAGATCGCGAGGTATTTGAGCAAGTTATGACACCGAATTATGCTCCAATGCAAATGATGCCTTCCCACGGCAAAGGCTCGTTTCTATGGGATACGGAGGGTAAGGAGTATCTGGATTTTGCCGGCGGGATTGCGGTATCCGCTTTAGGTCATGCCCATCCCGAATTGATCTCGGTTCTAACGGAGCAGGCAAATAAATTTTGGCACGTTAGCAATGTATTAACCAATCAGCCTGCGCTGGCATTGGCACAAAAACTGGTTGAGGCGACCTTTGCTGAAAAGGTGTTTCTGGCTAATTCCGGTGCAGAAGTAAATGAGGCGGCTTTGAAACTGGCCAGACGTTTTGCTGTGGATAATGGTGACGAGGATAAATACGAAATTCTGGCGTTTGACAATGCCTTTCACGGCCGCACCCTTTTTACGGTTAGTGTTGGCGGTCAACCCGCCTACAGTTCGGGGTTTGGTCCAAAACCTGAAGGCATATCCCATCGGCCATTCAATGATGTGAAAGCAGTTCAGGCCTATTTTGACGAATACAAAGACAAGGTGTGTGCAGTAATTTTGGAACCGTGCCAGGGCGAAGGGGGAGTAACTCCCGCGACACAAGAATTTGTCCAGACCATTAGGGAATGCTGTGATCAAAACAACGCACTGCTGATTTTTGATGAAATTCAGACCGGTGTCGGCAGGTCCGGGGCATTATATAACTATGAAAAGCTTGGCGTTGTTCCGGACATTTTGACCACCGCAAAGGCGTTAGGTTGTGGATTCCCAATTAGTGCAATGTTGACAACGAACAATATCGGTAAAAGTTTAGTCGTTGGTACGCATGGAAGCACGTTTGGTGGAAACCCCATGGCTTGCGCTGTGGCGTGTAAAGCACTTGAGTTAATTGCCACTCCCCGTCTTATGGACAATGTCAATGCGAGAAGTCTACAAATCGTTAACGGACTCCAGTCGTACAATGAGGAGCTGAATGTATTTAAGGAGATTCGCCGGACCGGATTGCTATTGGGAGCGGAACTGAAGGACAAATATGCCGGGAAAGCCCGGCATATATTAACGAATTGTACAGAACAGGGATTACTGGTTTTAGTGGCTGGTGCTAATGTCGTTCGTCTGGCGCCGCCTTTGAATATTAGCGAAAAAGAAGTGGATCAGGGGTTAAAGCGGCTAAAGCAGGCGATTATTGAAATGATTAACGCGTCTGGGTAATCGCGAATTTGTTTTATATTTCCCGATCTGGATCCATGATGTACTTCACGTCTCCCTCCACCCCGGTGGGAAACATCCACAGTAAATAAGCGTTTGATCGCCGACGTTTTTTATGCCACGGACAAGATCTCCCTCCTGATTTTCCTGACCATCAAGATACTGCCACGGAATATCTTCTACATTATAGTGAAACGGCGGTATCATTTTTCTACGAATGCGCGCTCTATCACGTATTCCCTGAAATCTGATTTCCTCGTTTCAGTAAAGCCAATGCGATCCAGAATCTCACTCAGACTTTTTAACATTGACGGGCTGCCGCAAAGCATGAAGCGATCATCTGCCGCTGAAAGCGGCGGCATGCTGGTATCTTCCATCAATTTCCCTGACTCAAGCAGGGTAGTGATTCGGCCATAGTTCTTATAGGGTTCGCGAGTGACTGCGGGGTAGTAAATCAGCTTGTCCTTGACGCTGTCGCCGAAATATTCATTGTCCTGCAGTTCATAGGTGATCAGCTGCTGGTAGGTGAGCTCGTTGATAAAACGACATCCATGAACCAGTACAACTTTTTCAAAATTTTCGTAAATATCCGGATCCTTGATGATGGATAAAAATGGGGCAAGGCCGGTACCTGTGCTTAGCATCCATAAATTTTTACCAGGCAGAAGATGATCCCAGAGCAGGGTGCCGGTGGGTTTTTTGCTCACCAGTAACTCGTCGCCAACTTTGATGTGCTGCAGACGCGAGGTCAGTGGACCGTCCTGTACTTTTATACTGTAAAACTCCAGATAGTCTTCGTAGTTTGAGCTCGCCATACTGTATGCGCGCATCAGCGGTTTGCCGTCTACTTCGATGCCAACCATGGCAAACTCACCGTTTCGGAATCGCAAAGACGAGTCTCTAGTGGTTTTTATTGTGAATAAGGTATCCGACCAGTGGTGGACATCAATAACGGTTTCTTTGTGTGCCTTAGTCATAGTGTCTGGATTAGCGTAAATTTAAATTTTTCAAAAGTGATTTAAAGTAAAACAAGGATCTACGGCACGATCTGTGTGCCAATGCCGGAATCCGTAAACAATTCCAGTAATATGGCATGGGCTACTCGCCCATCGACGATCAGCGAAGAATTTACACCGGAGTGAATCGCATCCACAGCGCATTCAACTTTCGGAATCATGCCCCCTGCGATCGTCCCGTCCTGCTTCAGTGAGTTCACTTCTTTGAGTTCTAGTGTGGTGAGCAAATTTCCCTGTTTATCCAGAACGCCGGGGGTATTGGTTAACAGCATCAGCTTTTCTGCTTGAAGCGTAACCGCCAGTTTGCCAGCAACCAGATCCGCATTGATGTTATAAGTTTCTCCATCGGCACCGACACCGATCGGCGCGATGACGGGAATAAATGCCTGAGATTCGAGTAGCTGAACAATTCTCGGATCCACTGACTCCACTTCTCCCACGTGGCCATAGTCAATAATTTCTGGCCGCTCCAGTATCGGGTCATCTTTGCTAACCGAGAGTTTTCGAGCACGAATAAGATTACCATCCTTACCGGTCAAACCTACGGCTTTGCCGCCAAGCGAGTTGATTAAATTAACAATTTCCTTGTTTACCAGCCCACCCAGAACCATTTCAACGACATCCATGGTTTCGCTATCGGTAACCCGCATGCCGTCAATAAATGTGGATTCTTTACCGATTTTTTGCAGAACTTCACTAATTTGAGGTCCACCACCGTGAACGACCACTGGATTCATTCCCACCAGTTTCATCAGGATTACATCACCGGCGAAACTGGTTTTGAGGTCCTGATCAACCATGGCATTGCCGCCGTATTTGATGACGATTGTTTTTCCCTGAAACCGGCGAATATACGGCAGTGCTTCAGTCAGGATTTCGGCAACATTTTGAGTGCTTTGTGTCATCTCGGTTTCAAGTCCCTGCGGCATTCAGAAGCGCCGTATTTTACCCTATAGAAATTCTAAAACGACTGACAGATCGGCGGATTTCCCATTGAATTCGTAGATTTGTTCTGGCCGTTGTGTATGTCGTCCATAAGTAAAACTATGGGTTCCCTTGCTATAAATATTTAAGGGATTGTGATACCATTGCAAAAGATATAAAGAAATCTTTATATCTTTTAGCTGCGGCTGAAGTGCTCTTTATAAAGCAGTTTAAATTCGCTGTGAATACAACGAATTTGCACCGTAAATTTCAATTTAAGAGGATTACTCAGAAATGTCTAAATCGTATCTGTTTACTTCTGAATCGGTATCAGAAGGCCACCCGGATAAAGTCGCCGATCAAATCTCTGATGCGGTTCTGGATTCATTACTGGAGCAGGATCCTGCTTCACGGGTTGCATGTGAAACCATGATTACAACCGGAATGGTGGCCATTGCCGGCGAGATCACTACCAATGCGGTAGTGGATTATCAGCAAGTGGTTCGCAAAACCATTGGCGAAATAGGTTACAACTCTTCAGACGTGGGCTTTGATTCCGAAAGCTGTGCTGTTCTGGTATCACTGGATAAGCAGTCCGTGGACATCGCTCAGGGCGTTAACGAAGGAGAGGGTATCGACCTTGATCAGGGTGCAGGAGATCAGGGCTTGATGTTCGGTTATGCCTGTAATGAAACTGAAGTACTGATGCCGTTTCCGATCTATTACTCTCACCGGCTTGTTGCCAAACAGGCAGAAGTCCGTAAATCAGGGCAATTGGGCTGGTTGCGCCCCGACGCAAAATCTCAGGTGACGGTTAAATACGACGGTAGCAAACCGGTATCTATTGATACTGTCGTGCTGTCAACCCAGCACGATCCTGATGTTGAGCACGATCAGCTATCAGAGGCGGTAATTGAAGAAATAATCAAACCCGTATTACCGGCAGAGATGATCACCTCGGATACGCGATTCCTCGTAAATCCAACCGGCCGATTTGTTATTGGCGGCCCGGTAGGAGATTGCGGGTTAACCGGCCGTAAAATTATTGTTGACACATACGGTGGTTCAGCACACCACGGCGGCGGTGCTTTCTCCGGAAAAGATCCCTCAAAAGTGGACCGATCCGCAGCTTACGCAACTCGCTATGTGGCGAAAAATGTTGTTGCGGCGGGCCTCGCTGACAAGTGTGAAGTGCAAGTTGCCTACGCGATTGGTGTGGCGGAACCGGTATCGGTTATGGTGGAAACTTTCGGAACCGGAAAAATCGCCGCAGACAAAATCGAAGCATTAGTGCGTGAACATTTTGATTTGCGTCCAAAAGCCATTGTCCAGAGCCTGGATTTACTCAGACCGATTTATAAAAACTCTGCTGCATACGGTCATTTTGGCCGAACTGAAGCCGAATTCACATGGGAACATACTGACAAAGCAGATGCATTACGGGCGGCTGCCGGTCTGTAATGGATTGATCACGAAAACGAACGATTGACGAACTCACTTTTTCTCAGGAAATTTAAATGTCTACACAAACCGCAGAAAACCTCGAACCAGACTATCACGTTGCTGATTTAGGTCAGGCTGACTGGGGACGCAAGGAAATCAGAATTGCCGAAACCGAAATGCCGGGACTGGTTTCTATTCGTAAAAAATATGCCGACGAGCAGCCGCTTAAGGGAACCCGAATTGCCGGGTCATTGCATATGACAATTCAAACAGCCGTGCTGATCGAGTCTTTGGTATCACTTGGTGCCGAAGTTCGCTGGGCGTCTTGTAATATCTTTTCTACACAGGATCACGCCGCTGCCGCAATCGCGGATCAGGGAATTCCCGTATTCGCTTTTAAAGGCGAATCGCTGGATGAGTACTGGGCATTTACCCATAAGATCATGGATTGGCCTGATGGTGCGGGCCCGAACATGATTTTGGACGACGGCGGTGATGCAACACTGCTTTTAATCCTGGGATCCAAAGCCGAGAAAGATATCAGTGTTTTAGATAACCCCTGCAGTGAAGAAGAAGTTGCTTTGTTCGCAGCAATTAAAACCAGGGTAGCAGAAGACGGTACCTGGTACAGTCGTCGTCTTGCCGACGTTAAAGGTGTCACCGAAGAAACAACTACGGGTGTTCACCGGTTGTATCAAATGGCTGCAGCGGGAGAGCTTCCCTTCCCGGCGATTAATGTGAATGATTCCGTTACCAAGTCCAAATTTGATAATCTTTATGGTTGTCGTGAATCGCTGGTTGACGGTATCAAGCGCGCCACCGACGTTATGATCGCGGGCAAGATTTCAGTCGTGTTGGGCTACGGTGATGTCGGCAAGGGCTGTGCACAATCATTGCGCGGATTAGGGGCTACTGTATGGGTAACTGAAATTGACCCAATTTGTGCTTTACAGGCCGCGATGGAAGGCTACCGTGTGGTGACTATGGGCGAAGCGTGCTCACAAGGCGATATATTTGTTACCACCACAGGAAATTTCCACGTCATTACCCACGATCACATGGTGCAAATGAAAAATGAATCGATCGTTTGCAACATTGGTCACTTTGACAACGAGATCGATATCGCGTCAATGAAAGACTACCAATGGGAAAACATCAAACCTCAGGTTGATCAAATCATTCTTCCCAATGGTAATCGGGTAACCTTGCTTGCGGAAGGCCGACTGGTTAATTTGGGCTGTGCGACAGGTCATCCCAGCTTTGTCATGTCAAACAGCTTTACCAATCAGGTGCTTGCACAAATAGAATTGTGGACAGATGGTGAAAAATACGACAACAACGTATTTGTATTGCCAAAGCATCTGGATGAAGAAGTGGCACGATTACATCTCGACAAAATTGGGGTGAACCTGACGACGCTTTCTCAGGAACAAGCCGACTATATTAATGTTCCCGTTGAGGGGCCCTATAAGGCAGAGCGCTATCGCTATTAGGATAAGGCATTTATATGTCGATATATTGGGGAAGGGAACGAAGCTGGAAGTGGTTAGGGTTCAGCCCGGAACTCTGGTTGGCTTGAAAACTTGTAATTCGTATTAGTGGTTTATCGAACGCTGGAAATCAGCAACAAAATAAAAACAACCACGATGCCAATGGGTATTAATAAACCGGCCCAATCCTTTGGTGCATCCTTACTATTTTCGATCATCTGCCGAGTACCCGGCAGCATCCAGAACAACACGCCAAGCGCGAGTATACCGAGGAATAACATTTCCCAGATGCCCATACGAAATATCTATATCCAGTAATTAACTGAAGTTACCGCGTTCATAATTATTTTTTCACCCACTTCCCGTTCACTTTCACAAAATTACCGGATTTGGTTAAATCAATCGCCTTCTTTCCAGCGAGCGATTCTACTGCATTAACGGATGTTCCGTTTTGTTTTGCGATTTTCTCATATTGTACTTTTCTCTGGCCGTTAATATTTTTCACCAGCTTGTTGACTGCACCATTCGGAGATTTGACGGCTTCGAGATACCCGCTTGGAGTTTCACCGACTAATCCGGAGTTTTTTGCTTCAGTCAGGTCTAGTGCCCAGGCAGTCTGGATTAATAAAACACAACAACTAAACAGGGTGAGTAATATTTTTTTCATCTGAAATTTCCGCATTAAAACAATCCACTTTCTTCTGTAAAGACTTCATCAAGATCCTTATCAACCTTGACATTCAAATTGATCGTAACCGGTTCTGTTGGTGCGGCTAATTCGACCTTTGGTGTACAGTTGCTCAGAGCGAGACCGCTTAACAAGAATAACGAGATTTTAATCATTTGACGCATATACTAATTTCCCCGATTATTCGATTTGAATTCAATCTGATTTTGTTTAATGTCGATTGTTTGTATCTCAAGGAACGTTTCATTTGATGCTAGGGTGCCTGGTTCTGCAAAGAGTTTTTCAGTTTTTTGTCAATTTCCCATTCAGATTATTGGTGTATTCTAAACTTTCCAACAGCGATAAAATATTTTGTTCGGTATTAATGTTGAGATGCACAGGCCGATTGTTCTCCAGATTCGGACTTCGCCCTTCAATATGAAAATTAGCCAGAAGTTCCCCATTGTATTGATAATCCACCTCCGCTTCCAGAACGTCATAGTTGAAATCAGACAATGCACTTAGCACGGTGTCTGTTAACGGGTTTCGTAGTGATTCAACTACGCCAGGGTCAGGCTTGTATTGAATAGTACCACCTGAGGATTGATTGTTGAAATGTCCGCCTTGAATCTGAATTCCCTTATCACTGAGCTGCACGGGTAGCACGCCGTCCAGTTTCCCTGTCGCCGTCAAACCTTCAATTTGCTGCAACTCGACCACTCTTTCGATATCGAGACCGGAAACGTTTAGATTTAACTCGGCAGTTTGAGAATTGGGATTAAACACGAAATTCGAACTTTCCAGTTCACTGCCCAGTATTTCCCCTTTGAAAGACTCGATCAGGACAGTTGGACTATCGGTGTTCGGCAGTTTCTGTAGTTGAATATGCATATCAATATTGTTCATTGCCGTTCCATATTCTATCTCCCTGATATTACTCTGCGCTGAATTGGCTGCATCTTTTGTAACCGGATAGCTTAGCTCGGCATCTATGACCAATCCATCGAAGCCAATTCCATTATAGTTTCCGGTGGTGTTCCCAAACTGCATCTGCATTGTGATGGATTTGATTTCGCCTGCCGAAATAATGCCTCTGATGTGTGAATTCAGTAATCCATCTGAAATGAAAATGTCATTATCTTGCACCGGCAGGTGGCTTAACAATGCTTTTGATACTGCTGAAAGCTCAATCGGTGAACTCGTGTTTATTTCAAATTGCATCTCATCTTCGAGTTTCGACAAGTTTGCGCTGAACTCAATATCGGGCTTGACGTTAAGTAATTTAAATTGACCAATGGCGGTGGTTAGATCGCGATCGTTCAGCAAATGAATGCTCGTGGTTTCGAGCGTTAACTTATCTTCAAAAAGTGACAAATCAATGTTTTCTGAAACCGTATTCAATTCAAAATTGGATGCAGAGGCATTGCGAATATCAACTTGCATTAAAGAAACGAAAGCTTTTGTGGTTTCATGAGTAATGTCGGTATTTTCCAGGGAAATAACTCCGTTTGTAACATTCCATTCATATGAATCTATGCCAAGTAGAATGCGCTTTTTAACGCGCAAGTCGAGATTGTCTAGCGGGGTTTTGTCAGCAGAGATGGTTTCTGCGTGCAAGGTTGACTGAGGAAAGATCCGTATTTCAGTGCCGTTGTCTGATTGCAGAGCCTGCAAAGACAGCAAGACTTGAACCCGTTCTCCAGAAGCGACGTCTGATTCCAGTTGATCGATCGATATATCAGCAAATTCTGGAATGAAAATTCGATAGTTTTCCTGATCCATCGTCATTAATCCTGCCGTGGAAATCGAAACTCCATCCGCTTCAAACAAATTTAGTAACTGCCCAGGTTGTTTTTAAGCGTATTTCAGTTTTGCAATAATCTGATCGGCAGGCATCATCAGTGTTTCGATGATGTTCCATCCTTGTTTTCTCGCCGTTGTGATGACGCTGCGCAGGGTCGCAAAATCCTCTGCCCCTTGTTCAGACCTGAACCCTCCCGATATTTTCTGACGTAGTTTCATCATTCGCAGGTCGCGTTCAGCTTCGTTGTTTGTGAAGGGTACGTCGGGATCTGTCAGAAAGCGCAGGGTGCCTTCCTTGTGATCGCGCAATCGTAAAGCCAGATTATGTCCTGTCCGTCGCTTCTTGCGCCCCCGTCTTCCGGGTTTTGGCGGCACGAGTGGAGGCAATTCCTCATGGAAATCCAATGCTGCGGTGATGATCCTGTCGTATCGCCGATTGATAAGCGCAACAAGCGGCGTTGAAACCGCCACGCCCTTATCCCGCGCGGCCTGTGTGACATGGTGCGCACGCCGCAGTAGCCTTTGCATCTGACCAGCCCAATCTTCCTGTTCGATTTCGACCAACGCTTGCAGTTCCCGTAAATGGTGTGCATTGCACAACGCATGGGTAACACCATCCAGCGTGAAGTAGGGCTGCCAATGATCATGCACGATACAGCCCGTGAGATTGGATAACAGATTACCGCGTTTGCTGCTGACCCGGTAGAAAGCCAGAAGCGGTGTACAGGCAACGTGAAGCCATTGCAGGCACCCCGTAATCCGGAAACCCGTCTCGTCAAGATGTTTGACGTGGACCTGTTGGGCGATCACATCCTGCAGGTGAGAAGCAACCCCCTTGAGCCGCTCTGATGCTTTGCGGTTCATGGCGGCCACAGTGGCAGGAACCAAAGGGGCATTGAACAAATCGGCCATTATTTGCGCCAGTCTGTCTTCCGGCAGGAAATGGGCGCATTGGAGATATGTTGCCACTCCGGCAATGCGTGGCCCGTACTGCACGGGTGCCTTCACCTCCAGAGGAAACGCCGCCCTGGTTGTTTCCCCACAGTGGCCGCAAAGGCAGACATGTGCCCTGTGTTCCGTTGTCACCAGAGGCTGTGGCTCGGGCAGGTCAAACACCTGTCGTGCGGCGTAATCCTCTGCCATTGATGGCGACAGCGGTGTGCCACATTGCCCGCAGACAGAAGGAAAGTGATCTTCAACATGATCGGGATCTGCCGTTTGGCACAGAGTGCTTCCCTTGTGGCCTTTCTGCCCGCCTGACTTTTTACCGGATTTTCTCCGCAGACTTTTGGTTCTGGGTTCAGCCTTGGGCTTCTTTAGGCCGTCGCTTGAAGGCGGCTTGCTACTGTTGCTGCTGTTCAAGCTGAGGCGACGCTCAAGGTCTTCAATGCGAGCCACAAGCAGGGCTATCGTTTGTGCATTCTTCTGCTTCAGCTCTTCATAAGCCTCAACGGAAACATAACCTTTGGGGGCGTCTGGAAAATTCATAATCTTAATGAATCACATCGGGTTTCCTCAGGCAAGAGAATTATTCCTTAGGGTACCTGGGCAGTTACCAAATTTATTTCATTTGACATGCGCTGCATTTTATCCATGTTTAACTCGATGTCCTCAAACTGAATGATCTGCTCAACTTCGGTCTGGATTTCAATTGGGCTGGTGAAGTTAGCGCTCAGCGTTAGGTTTGAAGCTGTGAACCCTTGATAGTTGACTCGATCGATTGAGGATTCGCTATTTACCTTAATCTCATCAATACCGTCTTTACGTACTATTGAAAATCGGGTTTGCAGGTGGCCCGGAAAAATGCTTTGAGTAATGGGCGGCAGCTCGATACTCTCTAGCTTTTCGAAATCGATTCGCAAATCTCCTTCAATTGAATCGGTTTCGCGGTGCGGATCTGAGATTGTAAATTCTCCGTCAATAACGGCAGAATTGTCGTGCAGGTTCAGAGTCACATCAAATTGATTGTCGCGTTTGGTAACGAGCAGAACCCAAAGCGAGTGAGTAACCTGAATGGAAGCATGGTTACTATCAAATTTGCCGCTGACTGCAAGCGGTGATAGTTGTCCAATCGATTCTCCGTTTTGGGTTATGCTTAATTCACCAACGGTAACCTGTTTGACTGGAATCTGTTGATCAAACGCGGCAAAAACAGCAGTGAGATAGGTGTCCAGTGACATCGGCGAATGGGCAGACTTCTCGGACTTGGCAAACTCAAGCCCTCGGAGATCGATTGTCGCTTTGGTAATGTCAACCAAATCAACTTCGCCTTTGTACAATGATTCAACGGTGTAAGACAGCTTAAGATCATGGGTTGTAATATTAACGTCGTATGCTGATGTGGTAAGGCGTGAATTTGCGTATGCAAATGTCAGATTGGAAAAATTGAAGGATTGAATGTCGTACTCTGTTTCTTCAATCTGGAATATCTTAAGTGTTTTAGCTGTGATCTGCTCTATGATATGGATACGGCTCAGCCATAGTATAGTGACCAGGATTGGAAGTACGAAAATCCACCATGGAATAAATCGAAGAATTCCTCTCATGGTGAAATATCTGCACTATAGCGGAACTGATTCAGATTTACACCGAGGGGAATATCTGTTTTAAGTCGAAAAATCTGATAAGCAATTTTGGCATCTATTTTGCATGCCGAAATATTGTTCCCCAATGCGCCTGGAATTTTACTGGTACTATCCAATATCGTTTCCAAGTCTCCAAATTTATCAATTAGTTTTGCTGCAGTTTTTAGTCCAACTGATTTAATTCCCGGAACGGACAGGCTGGAATCACCAGCCAAAGCCATGACATCGACAATTTTATTCACGCCCACGCCAAATTTTTCATATACCTTTGATTCGTCAATCACCTGACCAGAAAAGTGATCGTAAATCTGAATTTCGCTGGAAATAAGTTGGCACAACAGTCTGTCAGTTGAGACTGTGCAACAAACGCCGACTCACCCACTATTGAGACTTTTGAGTCAGGCACGGGTAAAAAGGTTCTTATTAAAAGCAGGCGGGTGAAATAAGTTTGTTTGCTGCGACAATAAGTATTTCTGGCATAAATAATCGAATAGTGGACGCAAAAAAGGAAGATGTCGCTTGATTGCTTGCATGACGACTGCAATATCGCCTGCTTTTATAGCCAACAGCAGTTGATTGAACAGCCTTGTGCCTAGCAGGTTCAAAACACGCTTAAAGTTATAGCAAAACATAATCAATGCGTTTTCACCGGATACTTTTTCTTTGCCTCTGACCAGGTAGTGATCCCAGCCTAATGACCGCTTTATGGTGCCAAAAGGATGCTCCACAATCGCCCCTCTTCTTTTGCTAATCGCCTTGGCTGATTCTGTTTGCATAGACTTGCGATAGGCTTGTATAAAGGCTTCATGTTCCCACCGCCATATTCTTCGGTGCGGCGTTTGCTTTGCTAAACACTCACTGCGCACAGGGCAAGCCTTGCAATCTGTGGCACTGGTGCTGTAAATAAACCCAAGCTTGCCTTTGGATAGGCTTTTGGTTGCACTTTTTTTCAGTGTTTTGTCGTTAGGGCAGGTGTATTCGTCTTGCTCCTCGTTATAGACAAACTCATCTTTCGTGTATCTGCCGGCTTTCTTTTGTTTCTGTTGTGTATCAATCGGCGGGATAATCGGGTAGATTTTGTCATCAACACAGTTCTTTATCTCTTTTGCACTGTGATAGCCCTTGTCGGCAACCACAGCCAAAGTCTTAAGGGCTAAGGTTTCTTTCGCCTGACTGGCCATCTGATGCAGCTGCTGTGCGTCATTGCCTTGGCTTGATACATCCGTTGCGACAATCAGCTTTGCTTTGTCATCCACCACAATTTGGCAGTTATAAGCGACCAGATGATGCGCTGGTTTGCACATCAATGCGGCATCCGGGTCGGTTGTGTTATGTTGCTTCTTGCCCAGTTGCTCTAACGTATTCAAATCCTCTTCCAGCTTTTGTTTGCGGTCTTTAAGTGCTTGTATTTTATGAATCAAATCTGGATTATCCAGAGTCTGTTCCGGTTCCTCCTGCTGGTCTGCGGTGTTTAATAAGTGCAAGTAGTCCTCAATAGCCTGCGTTACCCTGGCTATTTTTTTATCCACAGTGGCTTTAACAATCAAGGTATTTTTGGACGCATTGGCTCGCAAAAACGCTCCATCCAGTGCCACTAATTGACCTTCAATGAGATTGATGTTTTGGCACAGCAAAACAAATTCCTTAAACGTATTCTTGAGTGCTGCGGCATTATTTTTTCTAAAATTAGCAATCGTCTTATAGGTGGGCTTTAAGCCTTGCAATAACCAGATAAGCTCGATATTTCTATGGGTTTCCCGAGCCAGATGGCGGGAACTTCTTATTTTATTGGTATAGCCGTAAATGTAGAGTTTCAGCATCAATTTTGGGCAAAAGGCGGGGCGACCATTGTTGTTTTTGTCACTGTATTTGGTCTTAAAGTCTAAGGCATCCACCTCTAAGCTATCGACATAGGCATCAATAACACGAACTGGATCATTCTCGCCGACATAGTCCTCTAGCCGCTCTGGAAATAACAGTTGTTGTTGGCGATTTAATCCACGTATGTAATCACTCATAAAGCCTCTATTTAATGATTAGAATCAGCTAGTTAGGTTTGTTATTATATCATAATTAAGCTAGGGTTTGGATGTTTATTACCGTCATTATTGGGTATTTTTGCAGGGATGGTGTATTGGTTTGAAATGCCAGCAACGTCGGTGAATTAGGGCAGTAATGAGAATGTGACCAAGGGTGGTGGTTTTTTTGCACAGTCTCAGTTGAGAGTATGACAGCTTTACCGTTGCGATTCGCCACGCCGGTGGCGAAGGTTGCGATTACGTCATCCGCTTCAAATCCGGTCAGTCGAAAGGGGCTTACGCCTGTTTCCTTGAACGCCTTTTCAACATCGCCGAGACTATCGATTAAAGACTCGGGCGGAGGTTTTCTATTGTTCTTGTACTGAGGGAAAATCTCATGGCGCCAGGTTATCTGACGTTCCTCAAAAACAGCCAGACAGTGGCTGGGATTGTGCTCTTTTAGGGCTCGAGCGAGTGAATGCGTACAGGATTGTACAAACCGAAATCGGGATTGGTCGGTGAAATTGTCGCGCCGATCTTCTGGAAGTGCCGAATAAATTCGCCTGACTAAATTTAACCCATCGATCAGTAGCAGTTTCATTGCCTGTTCTTGGTTTCTCCCAAATCGTGTGTACTGCTTTTTCGATATTGTGAAATTAGCTTCCGACCAGCGTCAGAAACTCTGTCCGTGTTCGGTGATCCGTTCGAAATGTTCCTAGCATCATTGATGTTTTCATAATTGAATCCTGTTTTTCAACGCCGCGCATCATCATGCAAAAATGTTTTGCTTCAATAATGACGCCTACACCTCTTGCACCGGTAACGTGTTCGATTGCGCTGGCAATTTGCTCGGTCAAATTTTCCTGAATCTGAAGTCTTCGGGCATACATATCGGTGATTCGAGCCATTTTCGACAAGCCAATTACTTTGCCGTCGGGCAAATAGGCGATATGACATTTACCAACAAACGGCAGCAGATGGTGTTCACACATCGAATACAGTTCAATGTCTTTGATGATTACCATCTGATCGTTATCCGATTCGAATATGGCATTGTTAACCACTTCTCCCAGGCTCTGGTCATAGCCCTGGGTTAAATACTGCAATGCTTTTGCTGCTCGTCTTGGGGTGTTCAGCAAGCCGTCCCGAGCAGGGTTTTCACCCACTAGCTCCAGTAAAGCGTTGTAGTGATCAGCTATTTCTGCCGTATTCTCGTTGTTGTTATTCATTTCGATCAATTTGGCAGCCGCTTATGATGAGCTATACTGGCTGCGTTGTTTAGGTAGATGAAGCGCTTTATTGTATCATCAGACCTTCTTATTTGGAGGCTAATCCCTGATCTAATCTTTGTATGGAATTAGCCAATACACGACAACAAAGCAAGTTCCCGACATGACAGAAACAGCATCACAACCAGATAACAATACGCTACTGATCATTTTACTTTATCCTGATTGCAAGATATTCACGCTATGCAAGAGAAAATAAAATGAAAGGAACACTTGGCAAAATGAAAACCCGACTGGAATCTCCGATTCAATATGAGATTCCATTTGGAGAGTCGCGCTTCCCGCTAAACGAGCATATCGGTGATTCGATCCGACTGCAATATAGCGGTCAAATATTTTGTATTGAATGCGGTAGAAGAACCAATAAGAGTTTTTCCCAGGGATATTGTTACCCCTGCTTTAAAAGCCTTGCATCGTGCGATATGTGCATAATGAAACCAGAAACGTGTCATTACCACCTTGGTACCTGCCGCCAGCCTGATTGGGCGGAAGCGCATTGTATGCAGGATCATTTTGTCTATTTGGCAAACTCGTCGGGTATTAAGGTGGGCATCACCCGGGGTACGCAAATTCCAACACGCTGGATAGATCAGGGCGCAACTCAGGCAATTGTTGTTTTTCGAGTGAAACAACGATTGCATTCCGGGCTAATCGAGGTCGCGCTAAAAAACCAGGTAAGTGATAGAACAGATTGGAGAAAATTGCTTAAAGGTGAAGCGGACAATGTCGATATGGCCGAACTGCGAAGTATCATTGTCAGTAATGCTGAACAAGATTTACAACTGTTACAACAAACACACTCTGATTTACAATGGCAATTGCGTGATGATGATGCGGTTTCTTTAAGCTATCCCGTTACTGAATATCCGGAAAAAATCACCAGTCTGAACTTTGATAAAATGCCAGTGATTGAAGGAGTCTTAAAAGGGGTAAAAGGGCAGTATCTGATTTTGGATAGCGGAGTAATTAATATCCGGAAGTTTTCAGGATATGAGGTATCCGTTTCTGCATAAAGCGACCTAGAGCGGGAATCGACAAGTTATTTTTGTTCCCTGACCTGGTGTGCTGTTGATGGAAATATTGCCATTGTGGGCTTTCATAATCATTCGGCACAAATAGAGCCCAAGACCGTATCCACCCGTGATTCGCCTTCTTGAAGGGTCGGCCCGATAAAATGGCTCGGTTAAAAAAGGAATATGTTCCCTGGCGACACCTTCTCCGAAATCCTCCATGGTTATCTCGTAGGCGTCACCATGGCTTAGAAGTGACAGTATCGGTAATTTGCCCGCAGACGGGTTGGTGTACTTCAGCGCATTCTGGATGAGGTTTCGTAAAAGTAATCGGATTCGAGCCCCATCAACCGAAGCAGTAATGGATTCAAGATCAACATCCAGGGGTTGCTCGGCAAACTCAGAATCGATCAACTCGCTGATCAGATGTTCGAGTTCTGTTGGCTCTGGCTGGATTGCGTAATGAGGAGAGTTTAATCTTTCGCTTTCCAGTAATTCTCCAATGAGGCTGTCCATTGCCGCGATTTCACGATTTATCTGCGCTTTTGTACTACCGTCGTCGAGCAACGCCAGATTGACTTTACAGCGGGTTAAAGGTGAGCGCAGTTCATGGCTGATACCCAGCAAAAACTGTCTTTTTGCCTCAAGCATCTGATTAATGTCCTGGGCCATCTGATTGATGCTGTCGGTAAGCTCTCCAAGTTCATCATTTCGCCTTTTGGAGATTTTATGATCAAAATCACCTTCGCCAAATAGTTGTACCCCTCGGCGAATGTCGTCGATTGGCCGAAACAACGACCGTGTCGCAAAATACATCAATAATAAAACCGCAAGGATGAGCACGAGTATACTGGCGCTGTATTCGATACCGCCGCCACTGTTGTTGAGGGTGTTTATCTGAAAATAAATATCATACTCGCCGTCACTGGTTTCAAGAATCAATTTATCGTGGGCTCTGTGGAGTGTGTAGTTTGAGTCGCCAGAGTTCGGGTTGTCCGTTTTAACTTCGAACAGTTTGTCACGATCTATAACAAATGCCGACGTTGACCAACTTGTATTTTTGTGGAAAACGTGAATATCCACTTGTGTTTCTTCGGTGAGCAAAAGTGCATTGTTAAGACTGGGCGGCGACCCCAACTGGGAATTCATCAAATCAACATAGTGAACCATGAACGGCTCTACGCCAGATTTAAAATGTTGGGAAAAACCTCGACCAACGATGGAGCCGACTAAAAGCAAAAGCACAGATCCCGCGCAGATGAAAAGGAAGATTAGCTTGGTTGAAAGTGAGTGCTGAGAGCGGGTTAGCATGACTGGATATTGGCGCTTGGGGCGACAAACTGATATCCCGCACCCCAGACAGTCTTAATATAGTCAGTAGGTTGAAGTTTTTGACGGAGCCGACTAATTTGGATGTCAACAGCACGAGAAAAAATTTCCAGGTCAGCTCCCCGCATTTTCCCGGAAATATCGTCACGGCTCAATTTCTCCCCAGGATGACTGGCAAGGATCAACAAGAGTTGATACTCATTCGTGGTAAGGTTAACCGGTCTGCCGCAAACCAGGACCTGATGTTGCGTTTGATCTATTTCGATGTTGTCAAATCTAAGAATCTCAGCTGTTTTTTGCTTTGGTTCCGATCTGCGCAATATGTTCTGGATTCTGGCAACGAGCTCTCGCGGCTCGAATGGTTTGGATAAATAGTCATCTGCACCAAGCTCCAGGCCTTCAACCCGATCCATGACTTCGCCTCTGGCGGTGAGCATGATAATGGGTATTTCGCTTTGCTCTCGAACCCGTTTACAAAGCTTGAAGCCATCCATATCTGGCAGCATTACATCCAGAATCAGCAGATCGAACTCTGATTGTTCGAGCAGAGACAACCCTTGTTCGGGGTGCGTAGCTGAGCTTAGCTTTAGGCTGTAGCGATTGAAAAATTCGGTTAATGGGTCTGCGAGCGCCTCGTCGTCATCAATGATTAGAATTGATGCCATAACTGAATTTGGGGCTAGCTTCCACGATAAGTTGAATAGCCAAATGGATTGAGCAGCAGTGGTACGTGATAGTGCTGCCCGTCTCCCGAAATCGCGAAAACAATTTCAACAAAGGGGTAAAACGCATCGATGTTTTGATCAACAAAGTATGGCGATGTTTCGAAATTCAATTTTAATTGCCCCGAAGGTAAAACCTGATCCTGATCAACCAGCCCTTCGACCCGTCCGTCATCATTGGTAACGCCACTACCGATTATCTGCCATTCTCCACCTTTTCGGGCAGATAGCGTAACTTTGACATCCGAGGCAGGTTTCCCCACTGAGGTGTCGAGAATATGTGTCGTAATTTGACTCATTGAATTGCTGGGTTTGTGTGTTGATTACTTGATTTCGGCGCAATCAGAGCCTGACTCAACCGGTATTAGTCGAAACACGGGTTGTTGATCCCCAGCATTTTGTTTATGCGAATTGCTGTAATTTTGGCTTGCTCCCCTGCGGCGATTGTTAACTCTTCTGCAGCTTCATTCTCTAGCCTTTTCTCTACCAGTTCAAGCATTTCTGCAGCAGACTTTCCGGTGGCACAAACGATGAATATGTAACCGAATAGCCTCTCATACAACTTATTGGCAATGGCCAATGCTTCTATAACTTCGTCTGTGGCATTTTGCACTTCAGACTGCTCATCTTCAGCGAGTTGTTTGCTGGAACGAAATTTTTCTTTCAATGAATCAGGATCCCCAATTTTTGGGTGACCAGAAAAAGCCTCCATAAAATCGTCGAATTCCATGGTTTGCCAAATACTAGCTGCAGTCGTCTGGATCTGTTTAACGCTCGTGAACGGTCGATTCTCTACCATCCGCTCAACCCATCGAGTGGCGGTACAGCACATCGTCAGTTCCTGTACAGCCTGATGTTCAGATAGGTTGTTTAGCTGTTTCAGGTTCATCCGGATTTAAAGTGTATGACTACGGTTGATAAGTTAAGAATTTTTGCTTTTTCTGACTAAATGGTCAAGTCAAATGAGGAAGATGGCCTTGGGTTGATTGTCGCCATTGACTATACTCATGCAGTAAATCAATAGCCGTTAATTGCACTACAAACCGCAGGAAAATACGATGTCGATCATTGCACATCGCGGAGAGATTTTACACTGTCTCGCGGATCCGCTTTATCATAATGATGATGCCTGGCAGTATTTTGAAGATGGGGTGTTATTGGTCGATCAAGGTATGGTTATTGATTGTGGAGCATCTTCGGATTTATTGAGTAAGGTGCCAGACTCCATTCAGGTTGTAAATCACAGGCACAGTTTGATAACTCCGGGGATGGTTGATACCCATATCCACTATCCGCAATGCGAGATTATTGCCAGTTACGGGACACAGTTGATTGACTGGCTAGAGACCTACACTTTCCCTGCGGAGCTTTCCTTTGGTGACGCAGCACAAGCGAGTCGAATCGCCAAATTTTTTCTCGAAGAATTATTAAGAAACGGTACAACGACGGCTCTGGTATTTGGAACAGTCCACGCAGAGTCGGTGGATGCGTTTTTCACTGAAGCCCTGTCACGAAATCTGCGAATGATCTGTGGAAAAGTGCTAATGGATCGTAATGCCCCGTCGGAGTTATGCGATACCGCCGAATCAGGGTTTGAGGATTCGCGGGACTTAATTGATCGTTGGCACGGAAGAGGCAGATTGGATTACGCAATTACACCGAGATTCGCTCCAACATCGAGCGCTGAGCAACTGGATTTGGCTGGCAAGCTGTTATCAGAGAACCCGGGTGTGTATTTGCATACCCATTTGTCTGAGAACACTCAGGAATGCGCCTGGGTCAGGGAATTGTTCCCGGACTCACAAGATTATCTGGATGTTTATGATCGCTATGGTTTGCTCGGTCGTCGATCTGTTTTTGCACACGGTATTCATCTTTCGGAACGTGAATGGAATCGGTTATCCGAAACTGAATCCAACATTTCATTTTGCCCAACATCAAATCTGTTTATTGGCAGTGGATTATTCAATCTAAAAAAAGCCGATAAACACGGTGTTCGCGTGGGGTTGGGTACCGATGTAGGAGGAGGGGATTCATTTTCGATTCTGCGCACGATAAATGAGGCATATAAAGTTCAGCAGCTAAATGGCCTCAATCTCTCTCCTGTTCGGTCGTTCTATCTTGCGACCCTGGGTGGAGCACAGGCATTGGATTTGCAAGCCAAAATCGGCAATTTCGAGCGTGGAAAAGAAGCGGATTTTTTAGTCCTGGATTACGCAGCAACGCCGCTATTGAAATTACGTACCGATATGTCGAAAGATATTCTCGAGAAACTATTCGTTCTTGAAATGCTCGGCGATGACCGAGCGATCAAGGAAACCTGGATAATGGGTGAAAAGACTTATTCAAGAGCCTGATATTTTTGCTGAACCCACACCAGCATAACGGTTTCTAAAAGAATGGTAATCGAAATGAGCTCCTGAACGGACTATAATCCGGGCTCGAACAAGCCGTCATACGGTAGACCGCATACGGCAAAACCTATTTTTACCATAGCGTGTTCGAACCAATAAAAACACAATCAATTACCGCCTCATCTGATTCGAACAAACCCCGAGGTTTACAACTCGTTGTCAATTTCATGCCAATTGATTCTTCAGTATCCCGACTCCTGAACGCATCGAGAAAAACGAAAAGCGCGATATTTGTCTTGCTGGATGTTTTACTGATCTGGCTTTCGCTTTGGCTGGCTGTTTTTCTGCGTCTGGATACTTTTCAATTACCGGATGACCGAATGATTTATCTCGGTCTGGTTGCCCCGGTGATTGCCATACCTATTTTTATCCGCAATGGCTTGTACCGAGCGGTTATTCGCTATATGGCGTCGGATATGGTTTGGGTTGTACTGCGTGCAGTCACCCTTTATTGCATGATTTGGGCGGTGGTGGTTTTATTATCGGGAATACTGGGTGTGCCGAGATCGGTAGTCCTTATCCATTGGGTCGTGTGTTTGATTTTTATTGGCGGTTCGAGGTTTATTGTTCAATGGCTAACCAATGTGTATCTGACAATCTTGTATGAAAGCGACGATCAGAGCAAGGTAAGAAAAGTCCTGATCTATGGTGCCGGGGAGGCGGGAGTACAGTTGGCGTTGGGGTTGTCAATTCATGTGGAAACTGAGGTTGTCGGCTTTATTGACGATGCAAACCTGCTTCACAATCAGTTAATAAAGGGAATAAAAGTCTATTCCTCCCACAATCTGGATCAACTGGTTACACGAACAGGTGCTTCGGAAATATTGTTGGCAATGCCGTCCGTAACGCGAGGCAGAAGGACTGAGATCCTGTCGATGCTCGAGTCGCTGCCAATTCCAGTGAGAACGTTGCCCGATATCGCCTCCATCGCCACGGGCAAGGTCAAGGTTCAGGATATTCGTGAAATCGATATTGCCGATTTGTTGGGCCGGGAATCGGTCCCGCCTGACCCGGTGCTGATGCGTAAAAACATTCAGGGAAGGGTGGTTTTGGTAACCGGTGCAGGGGGCTCGATCGGTGCCGAGCTTTGCAGACAGATCGCCATGTTAGAACCCAAAAAACTGGTTTTATATGAGCAAAGTGAGTTTAATCTTTATAGTATCGATCGAGAGTTAAGTAAACGGGATTTTGATTTCCACTCGATCCTGGGGTCGGTGTATGACGAAAATCACATTACCGAGTGCTGCAAACGAATGCAGGTCAACACAATTTTTCATGCCGCCGCGTATAAGCACGTTCCGTTGGTTGAGAGTAATCCGGCGATGGGTGTGCAGAACAATATTTTCGGAACCTATGCTGCCGCTCGTGCTGCTATAGCAGCATCCGTTGATACGTTTGTACTGATTTCAACGGACAAAGCGGTCAGACCAACGAATGTCATGGGTGCGACCAAACGATTCGCGGAATTAATTCTTCAGTCAATGAATGCGGACCCGATAAAAGGCGATACAAAATTTGTCATGGTACGGTTTGGCAATGTAATCGACTCTTCGGGGTCAGTTATACCGTTGTTTCGGAACCAGATAAATATTGGTGGGCCTGTGACCGTAACCCACGAAGATGTTACGCGATATTTTATGACCATTCCGGAGGCATCCCAGCTAGTCATACAGGCGGCAGCGATGGCCAGAGGTGGCGAAGTTTTTGTATTGGATATGGGCGAGTCCGTCAAGATTGCTGATCTGGCAGTGAAGATGATAAAGCTGAGCGGATTGTCTCCAAAAGATGGTGATAATCCTGGAGGAGATATCGAAATTGAATTTTCGGGATTGCGCCCCGGTGAGAAATTGTACGAAGAATTGCTAATCGGCGACAATGTTTCTACTACACAGCATAACCGCATTATGACTGCGAACGAAAAGTTTTTGCCATTACAGGATGTCGAAGAAAAGCTGGGGGCATTAGAAGCTCATATGAACAAAAATTGCGGGAAAGGTATTCGGGGAATTCTGTGTTCGGTCGTGGAAGGGTATTGCGCTGAACAAAGTCCGGATGACGACAAGAAAGCGTAAATTGTTTTACGCCTAAACCCGCAATCGGCAAATTTATTAAAAACTAACCAAGGATCAGAATCAAGGCACTAAACGCACGTATTCTGATTTAGATTGTGCAGACCTGAAACTAATTCGAGAATTTGTGCAGCCACAGAAACCGCAATTTCTGCAGGTGATTTCCCACTGATGCCGACCATACCAATGGGGCAGGTGAGGCGGGTTATTTCTTCCTGACTGAATGCCTTGCGTTTTAATCGGCTCCTAAAACTGGCGGCTTTCGATTGCGAGCCAATCAATCCGCAAAAAGCCACGTCAGGTCGTGAGAGAATGGCCTCTACCAGTTGAAAATCGAGATCGTGACTGTGGGTCATAACCAGGTACAACGAATTTGTTGGGCATCTTGCTACTTCAAAATCCGGATTTTCCATTAGTCGAATACGGATGGAAGACTGCGAAGCTGTGGAATTAATGTTCGAAACAACTTCTGCTCGGGAATCAATCCAGCTTAACTTGTACGGTAGCGTGGATAGTATCGCTGCAAGCGCTCTGCCAACGTGTCCTCCACCAAAAACTGCGATTTCAAACTGAGACTTTGCCATGCATTCATACAATACGGTGACTTGGCCTCCACAGCATTGTCCCAAGTCTTTTGACAGATTGTATTGTTCGCTCTGAATCGAACTTTTCCCGGATTCGATCAATTGTCTGGAGAGCTGTATTGCGATGTGTTCAAGCTTTCCGCCACCGATGGTATCGAAGATATCGTCTTCGCTTACCACCATCTTGGTTCCTGGATCACGGGGTGAGGAACCTTTCATTTGCAGAATTGTGACCAGAACAAAGGATTTGTTCTCTCCTTTCAAAAACTCGCACGCAGAGGCCCAGTTCATTTTTCCGCACCCTCTTTCGATGACGCTTCGGCTTTGAGTGCGGTTATGCAACGCAGAATTTCTTCTGGCGTGGCAGGTGCATTCAGATGCGGAAACAGTGTGTGATTTGCGATGGCACCGATGGCGTCGCGTATCGCAGACCAAACCGAAATACCGAGCATGAGAGGGGGTTCACCCACCGCCTTTGATCGAAAAACCGTGGGCTCCTCATTCGGGTGATTTTCCAATAGCCTGACATTAAATACGTCAGGCGCATCACTAATTGCGGGGATCTTGTAGGTTGCAGGGCCATCGCTTAGCAGGCGACCTGATGAATCCCATTTTAACTCTTCCGAAGTTAACCAACCGGTACCTTGTATGAACCCTCCTTCGATTTGCCCAATATCAATTGCCGGGTTAATGGAGTTGCCGACATCGTGAATAATGTCTGTGCGCAGCAGCTTCGATTCACCGGTTAGTGTGTCGATGATGACTTCGGACACGGCAGCACCATTGGCGAAATACAGAAAAGGTCTGCCAGACGCGGTTTCTCGGTCATAGTAGATCTTGGGGGTTTTGTAAAATCCGGTTGCTGAAAGTGAAATTCTTTCCAGCCAGGCTAGCCTGGTAACTTCTTCAAACGGATAGGAGGTTTCCTTAACGGTAACGCAATCACGATCGAAGTGAATTTCATCAGCGCTTGCATCATGTTTCGTAGCGAGAAAGTCTATAAGGCGATTTTTCAGGGTTGTTGCGGCATTTAGCGCTGCCATACCGTTTATATCTGTGCCAGAGGATGCGGCGGTTGGCGATGTGTTGGGAACTTTATCGGTTCGGGTGGCGGAAACGATGATGCGTTTCGGATTTACCTGAAATACTTCTGCCACAATCTGAACGATCTTGACCATCAACCCCTGACCCATCTCAGTGCCGCCATGATTCAGGTGAATACTGCCGTCAGTGTAGAGATGAATTAAAGCACCAGCCTGATTCAGGTGTGAAACTGTAAAGGAAATCCCGAATTTTACCGGTGTGAGGGCAATACCTTTTTTAAGAATTGGGCTGTCCACATTGAATGCATTGATCTCCCGACGGCGATTTTGATAGTCACTTTCATCTTCAAGCTGTTCGACAATTTTCGGTATATTGAAAGCGTCAATCGTTTGATGGTACTGGGTAATGTTTTTTTTGTCAGTGTCGTAAAAATTTCGCTTGCGAACCTCCAGTGGATCGAGTTGGCAACAGTAAGCAATTTCATCCAGCATTGCTTCTCCGGCGATGACGCCTTGAGGGCCGCCAAATCCTCTAAACGCAGTATTTGAAACGGTGTGGGTTTTGCATCGCAGTCCGTCAACCGTCACATGAGGGTAGTAGTAAGCGTTATCGCAGTGAAACATGGCGCGATCGACAATTGCGTCAGACAAGTCAGGTGAATAACCGCATTGACCGGCAAGCTCAAAGTTCACGCCATGTATCGCCCCTTGATCGTCAAATCCAACTTCATACTGATTACGAAAATTGTGTCGCTTACCGGTCATGATCATATCGTCACGTCGGCAAAGACGGCAACTGACGGCAACACCGGTTCGATCTGTAAAAACCGCGGCGATACACGACCATGGTGCGGCATGGGTCTCTTTACCACCAAATCCACCCCCCATTCGTCGGCTAACAACATCGATCTGGTTCATGGCAAGGTTGAGAACCTCAGCAACCAGTTTTTGGGTTTCCGTTGGGTTTTGCGTTGACGTATAAATAGTTTGACTGCGGTTTTCTCCCGGGATGGAAAGGGAGACCTGGCCCTCGAGATAAAAATGCTCCTGTCCTCCGACAGTCATCACAGAATGTTTTTGGTATTTCGCATTCCTGATTGCCTGACTGGATTTTCCTCTACGCATGGTATGCGGCGGTCGAACGTAAAACTGCTCACTAACGGCCTGTTCCAGATCGAGAACAGGCGCCATTTTCTGATATTCAATTTTGGCTTTCAGAACAGCATGTCGTGCGTGATCATGACTAATCGCTGCGACCGCAAATATGGGTTGGCCGTAGTACTCTATAAGCCCATCACTTAATAGCGGGTCGCCGGGAAAAACCGGCCCAATATCCAGTTTGCCGGGGATGTCTTTGGCTTGTATGACATCCACCACGCCAACTGCAGATTGCACCGCGGTTAAATCCAGAGAAAGAATTTTGCCATGGGCAATATGGCTGCCCCCTATACAGGCATAGTATTGCTTTTTGAGAGGCGGAACGTCGTCAACATAGGCTGCAGCCCCGGAAACATGACCGTTGGCGCTATCGTGGTTTAGGCTCTCGCCAATGGCTGGAATGGGATTATCCTGATATTTCGACACGTCGTAAATCGGTATCCTAAACCGGGATCCGGGTTGGAAACACGGTTTCACTGGTCTCCAGAAACAGACGCTCAAGTAAATTTGCAGTGACTTGTAATCGATATTGCGCGCTGGCGCGAACATCGTCGATTGGCTGGAAGTCCTTTTTAATGATTTCTTGTGCATCACGCACAATGTTTTCATCCCATTGGCTTCCATTCAGGAAGGTTTCACAAGCCGTTGCCCGTTTTGGTATGGCGGCCATGCCACCGCAAGCAATCCGAATGTTTTTCACTTTTCCACCATCAAGTTGTATCAGGCAAGCCAGACATACCGCTGAAATATCATCCTCTATTCTTTTGCTTATTTTATATACCTTGAAAGCCTGTGTTTGAGAAATTCGCGGAAGCACCAGCGAGCGAATAATCTCATCCGGTGCCACCGCAGTTTTTTTATAGTCAAGAAAAAAATCATCTATCAGAATTTTGCGAATCCCTCGTTTACTTTGTAAAATCAATTCAGCAGCCAACGCCAATAATACCGGGGGAAGATCACCAACGGGACTGGCATTTGCAATATTCCCGCCGATAGTCCCCGTATTTCGAACCTGTTTCGAGCCAAAACGTTTTAGCAAATCCGAGACAGCCTGATACTCATCGGGTAAAGATTGATCGAGTTCGTCGAGTGTGACTGCAGCGCCAATTTCGATTACGTTTGTTTGAAAATCTATTTTCCGCAGCGATTGAACGCCACCAAGGTAAATAATACTGTCGATCTGTTTTAACTGCTGCGTGGTTTCCAGAGCCAGATCGGTACCGCCCGCCAGTAATCTGGCTTCAGGGTTGTCAGTTATCAATTCGCATAGTTCATCGATGGTGTCGGGTGCAAAAAATGCTTTGCGATGAGATGAAGTCGAGCGATCAATGGCTTTTAGCTGATTTAGCGTGGTGTCCTGCAGATTAGAAAAATGATCGTTGTTATGTGTGCTTAACGCGAGTTGTGCGGCCTGAATAATAGGTTTGTAACCGGTGCATCGGCATAGATTTCCGGCCAAAAACTCCTCAATCTGCGCGTGTTCGGGGGTTTCGCATATTGCGTTTTCGGAGGATTTGCAAAGCGCAAACAGGGACATGACAAAGCCTGGTGTACAAAAACCGCACTGTGAGCCATGGCAGTCGACCATTGCCTGTTGAACAGGGTGTAAAGTTTCACCTGACTTAAGATGCTCGACAGTAATGAGCTGCTTGCCGTGAATTGAGCCAAGAAATGTTATGCAGGTGTTGATGTTCTTATAGACTAACTTGCCGTCCTGCGGCTCAGCTACCACAGCAGTACAAGCACCACAATCACCTGAAGCGCAGCCTTCTTTGGTGCCGACGAGTTCTCTTTGTTCTCTCAAATACTGTAAAACAGTTACATCCGCTCTTTCAAGCGCAACTTGTGTTTGCTCACTGTTTAGCAGGAATTCGATCATTATCTGAAGGGAAAAGTTGACTATTTGGTCAGGATTTTAGCAATCGAATTCGAGCTTGTAAATTAAGTCTCTGGCTTAATCCACCGAACGCTGTTCGCAGAATACGCTAATCGGCTAGAATTCGTACGATGAATCTGAAGAATTTTGAATGGTTCTGTCGGAAAGTTTCACTTGGTTTCAGTATCACTTTGAACCTGTCATATGTTTGCCAAAACAGCTCAACAGAAAAAGCAGCCAACAACCGGATCTTGGCGGATGGATGAAACCTGCATCAAGCTCAAACGGAAATGGACGTATTGGTATCGGGCAATTGATAAGCAGGGGAAAACGCTAGATTGCATGCTTTCAAAGCGCCGCGATAAGGCTGTGGCCAGATTGTTTTTCAGGCGTGCAATTGAAACGAATGGCCTGCCTTGAAGAATTGTGATCGACAAAAGCGGCGCCAATCCAGCAGGTCTTCAGCGAATTAATGTCGGCCTGAAGTTCTCGAGAACCAAACAACGGATTGAAATCCTGCGCGTGAAATATCTAAATAACAGTGTAGAACAGGACCATCGATTCATCAAGAAAATCCCCCGACCAACTGTTAAAAACCAAGAACACTAGAACAAAATAGGGAGCAATCGGCAAGCGTTTGCTACTTTCTCCGTGTTTATCTGCTAATCTACGGATTACCAACGAAAATACCAACACAACCGAAGCCAACATGGTGACTCGGATCAATTTGACCAATGTAGCTGTCTCGCCTGTTTCTTGTGAAACAGAAAAGCCAGCACCCACAACTTGTGCGACGTCATGTATCTTGCCCCCAAGAAATACACCGGTATCAATATGATCGAGATTAAAAGTTGTTGTAAGGATCGGATAAATGATCATGGCAAAAGGCCGAAGAAAATAGTAAGAATAACAATAAATATAAGCTTGAACCCAACCCTTGCACCCAATAAAGCCACGCCTACGCGCAAAAATGAATAGACTGGAGTGCGTTCATATTTATCACGTGCGACATCGCTATTTAATATGGGTCACATGAAAGGTTTCAGGTCGATTTCGGAATTGCCGACAGCTACCTTGTCAACAGATTTACTGGCTTCGATAATACGTTTGCCAATCATGTATCCGCGCGGGTCGTTCATTGCGTCTACCGCCAACAACTGGTCGCCACTGTAATACCAAAACGAGATCATCCGGTTTTTGTTGCCCCTGCGTGTCACCACATCATCATAGCCGGTGTTGAGGCCTGCGATTTGCAACTTCACATCGAACTGGTCCGACCAGAACCATGGCTTGGCTACGTACTCTTTACCTGCACCCATAATATTTTCAGCCACTACTTCGGCCTGATCAATCGCGTTGGGCACGCTTTCCAGGCGAATACGTGTGCCCTGATACGGAAACGACGCACAATCGCCGGCCGCCCATATGTTCGCCGCAGAGGTACGACCCTGCGTATCGGTTTTGATCCCGTTGTCGATTTCGATCCCTGCCGCTTCAGCGAGCGTAATGTCAGGCACAATGCCCATGCCGACAATGGCAAAATCGATATCAAGACTGGTTCCGTCAGTCAGTTTGGCACCAGTAACACGGTCTTCGCCCACTAAGTGATTCAAGCCCACACCTTCGATAATGCTTACCCCTCTGGAGGTGTGAAGAGTGCGAAAATAGTCTGAGGTTTGCGTGCAGGCGACGCGTTTCAAAATTCGATGTGCCATTTCAACAAGTGTAACCTTTAACCTCTTGGATGCAGCCACGGCCGCTGCTTCCAGCCCGATATATCCGCCACCGATAATCAGCACATGTTTACCATCGTCAAATTCTGATGCCATCGCATCGACATCCGCCAAACCCCGTACTACATAAACGCCGTCCAGCGCGCCGCCGAGTGCTGGGGGCAGATAGCGCGGAGTAGAGCCTGTAGTCAGAGCCAGATAATCATAAGATATAGTTTCTTCGTCAATTCGGATTGTATGGGCTTGGATATCGATACTTGAAACAGTTTCGCCAGTACGCAATATGATCCCGTTTTCTGCGTAAAACGCTTCTGGCTTGAGATACAGGCGTTCTAAATCCATCTCGCCTAGTAAGTATTTTTTAGACAAAGGAGGCCGCTGGTAGGGTGGCGCGGTTTCCGCACCTATCAACGTAATCTCGCCCTCAAAACCAAGGTTACGCAGCTTAACTACTAATGAACTGCCAGCTTGCCCCGCACCTACAACTACAATATGCGACATGATAAATGTCCTCCATGAATTTTTGGCACAAGGCCATTAGCAATCTATATAAGAGCGATATCAACACCATTTAAGACGATACGTTTTGTGAGCCGTATGTACGCACATTGCGTAATTCCTCAAAACTGCGAAAAAAGTGCGAATCGGTACGCTGAACGTTTTTGATGACATTTGAAGCGTCGTTAACGATGCAGATGTACTTCCATTTTCGATTCTGGATATCATACTTGGAGAAAGCCCCGAGTATTTTGCCAAATCAACAATTGACATGTCACGACGCTGACGTTGTGCTTTCACTTCATATCCAATTAAGACTTCCAGTTTTGGAGCGAAGTATTTTTTGTAATTGGTGTCTCTTTTTGAAAGAAATCATCTCAAGGCCTCTATTGATATAATCATTGCGGGCCCCACAACACACCCCAAGTTGACATTGGATTACCCTTGCGTTTGCGGGGTGCGAACCTGCAGACCATCATGATGTGCAGTTAGCGTTATTTGACACGATAGGCGGGACGCATCGTTGGTTTCAGCAGCGGCAAATTCAAGCATGTCGGCTTCCATTTCGCTACGCGGGCCTACCTTGTTGCCCCAATCGTCTGCGATATAGACGTGACAGGTGGCACAGGCACAGGCACCGCCACAGTCAGCAGCGATGGCGTCAATCCCAGCATTACGGGCGCCTTCCATCAGGGTCATGCCCTCTGCAATATCTATTTCGGAAGATTGTCCAGAATGATCAATAAAAGTTACTTTCGGCATTTTCACGGTTTCTTAGCTGTAGCTAATTGTTGCTCTTGCAAAATCTTAGACAGCCATCTTGCTATCTGCAGCAAATGAGCGTCATTACCTTTACGTCCGATCAATTGGAAACCTAGTGGTAATTGGTTGGGACCAACTCCAAAAGGTATAGCTACGCAGGGGAGTTGCAGAAGGTTCCAGGCTCGGCTGAAGAGCGGATCACCAGTTGCTTCCAATCCTTCGGGCGCTTCGCCTGGAGCGGAGGGCACAAGAATTGCATCGCACTCTTGAAACATCACATCTAGCATTGCATTTGCTTTATCTCGGTTTGTAAGGGCCACATGATACTGTGCTTTATTGATTTTTTGCCCACCTTCAATCAGGGTGGCAAACTGGGAACTGATTTGGTCGCGATGGTTGTTATACTCATGGGATCGTACCTGCGCGGTTTCATAGCCCATCACGGTTTTTTGAACTTCGGTCAATTCGGCAAAAAGTGGTGGATGGGACAATTCTCCGATCTCTGCCCCTGTTTTGGCAATCATCTGCATGGCGCGTGTACACGCATCACGCATTTCGATACTTCCGTCCCACCAATGCGGGCCGCGCATCAGACTTATACGGGGAAGATCATCGTTGAAGTCTACCGGCTCTGGCAGGAGTGTTCCTGTCAATAAAGAACGTGCCAGCACAAGATCCTGAACGTCTCGTGCCAGCACGCCAAGTGTGTCAAGGCTGGAAGAAAGAGCCATGACATTCGTAAGATCAAAAGCCCCAATGGTTGGCTTAAACGCAGTCACACCGCAATAAGCCGCAGGGCGAATGAGCGAAGCTGCGGTTTGTGAGCCGAAGGCCAGCGGTGCCATATAATCGGCCACGGCTGCGGCAGATCCTGAAGATGATCCCCCTGGTGTATGGGCGAGATTATGGGGGTTAGCTGTTTTTCCGGGGCGGAAATAGGCAAATTCTGTAGTGACAGTTTTGCCAATCGGAATCGCGCCCGCATCCAGAAACGCCTGCACGCAGGCGGCGTTCTGATCGGGCTGGCGTTCCGCATAAATGTCGCTACCCCAGCTTGTCGGCATATCATCGGTATCGATGATGTCCTTGATTACAAAAGGCACTCCGTGCAGTGGGCCTTTTGGTTCTTGCTTATCCGCTGCTTTGGCACGTACCATAGCCCGCTCTATGTCGAGATAGACAAAAGCCCCGACTGTGGGTTCACGCTCGGCAATCCGCGTCAGATGGGCAGTCATCACGGTGCTTGGGGTCGCCTCGCCCGTCTGGATTTGACGGGCGATCTCCGTTGCGCTGAAATGGTTAAGTGCACTCATCCTTCAAGGGCTTTCATTGCAGCGGCAAAAGGGGTGACAGGCATATCATAAATGCCACCACCCAGTCGGCCAGCAGTACCATCACGGTCGAGAATGCCAAGGCTGATCACGGGGCCTGCCCCTTCGGCCACAGCTCCGCGTGCGGTTGATCCCAACTGGATGTCTAGGCTTTGGAAGTAGGGGTGCGCCCCCACAGATAGGCCTGAAGTGCGGGCACGGGTGTTATCTGGCAAATAAGCGCCCAGTCCAGATTTCTGTTCAGGCGACAGCTCGATCGCCATAGCACCCAGACCAAAAGCTTCAACCACAGCACTGTCGCCGATAGCGCCTAGGGCACGATCGGTTGGCAAATCAACATCAAATTTCCCTTTGGGTGAATCCGCAGGAACGGTAAACCATTGTCCCGGCAACCCGGATATCTGGATGCCAACTTCGCGGCCATTGCCGCCCGCCGCAGTCACAAAACTAGAACCTTCAATACCTTCGGCTAATTTCATCATACATTTTGTTGCCGCCATCCAGAGGTTTAGAAACAGGCTAGGTGAACTGTGTATAAATTCCAGCACGTCCTCATCAGTGATACCACCCGGAGTCCGATCTTTAAGTTCGGCAATCAGAGCCTCGGCGGCCACTGGGGTGCGACCATGACAATCATCCCCGCCCGCCAGACCAACCACGGCCAAAGGTACCAAGGCGATACCTTCGGCAATGCCACCCTGAAGTACGTCCAAAAATCGTGTATTCAACCAACGAATATGATCAACCACGGCTGTGGATCGCAAACCCAGTCGCATGGCTGGGCGCGATCCTGCGTTAATCGGCGCATAAACGCACTGTGCGCCACACCATGCATCATAGATGGTATGCAATGGCATAGAGGCACTGACCACTGCGGCCAAGGGGGTCACTACATCATGGTCTTGCGCAGGCTGTAATATAATCTCACCTGCCATGATCATCGCCTCAGCCTGATCAAAATCACGCGCGATCCCTTCATAGACGGCGGCAACACAGGCCGAGTTTAAAATCGGAGCAGTGGTTTGATCCACGGATGCAAATGCAGGCCCTGCATGTAGCAATGTATTTTGAGAAAGACCCCAGGCATCCGCCGCCGTATTAAAGCGGTTCCAAACAGGTTGCGTTACTATAGCTTTGTCAAAAGCGAGTTGGTCGGTTGGGTCAAGTGTCATGTACCCTCCGGTGGAATAACCCATGTTTCTGAGAAGTATAAAAAGGCTGTTGTGGTTTCAAAGCCAGCCTGTACCCGTTGTCCAACTGCCCCAGGCAAAGCCTGACCGTTGACAATGATTTGGGCATCCTGCGCGGGCACCAACACGGTGTACATCGTGTGTTCACCTGTCCCGACCTGATCCGGCGTCAATTCCAATGCTCGGGGTGGCTCTAAACCCTCCCAAACCAGTTCAACCGTGATGCCACCGCCCGAGATGGTTTCGGTATACCGATGACCCATAGGGTCACCTGTTGTGCGTACGACCTGTGCGCCGATCTCAGGCAGGGTGTCAAAGGCGGGTGCATTGGCAAAGGCTGCCAACTTGCCGATGAAGCTATGCTTGAGAAAGGTGGTCAGCGCAGGGTTGTCACTGAGAATAACATTTGGTGCTTGGGGGCTGTCTTCTATCGCGTTAGGTGTCCCGTATAAAAGCAGGATCTGTCCCTGTCCCACAGAGGACCAAGCGACCCGAAAGAACAGTGCCATGCTGGCAAAGCTGCTGTCGGCGTTCTTGAGAATAATTCCTGGATTTTCGCCAGTCCAGTCGACGACGCCGGGGGTAATTGGTTCGTTCAAAGGCATCAGTTGCTTCCCTCTGTTTGCGGGGTGACCCAAGTCTCCGAGAACGCTAGGAAAGCGGTGGACATGGTGCGGCCAAAGAACGGGCGATCCGAGACCTCGCCTTTCAAGGAGGTGCCGTTGATCTTAATCTGTGCCTGTTTGGCTTCAAGAAAGACGGAATACATCTCGTGTTCCTTAGTGGCAGAGTTTTCCTTGGTCACTTCAACTGGAATGGGTGGTCCCATGTCATGCCATATCATTTCCAGTGTCACACCAGATCCCCGCAGGGTTTCGCTGTATCGTGATTTCAGATCACCAGGGCGTTTCTCGACGCTGTCACAATCCAGCCAACTCATCGCTGCAAGCCCAGATTGGCCAATAAAAGTTGGCATTTTAGTCACCCAACCCTCAATAATCCATCGCATCATGCGCTGGTTGTCTGTCATGATAAAGTTAGGCACATCGGGCCAGCCTTTGGCCTCTTCGGGTGCGCCTAAAACTATAGCCGCGTTACCGCGTCCATAAGGGGATAGCACCACCCGAAAAAACAAGGCGAGCGTGGAATACTGCGCGTCACTTGTATTTTCCTTCAGGTAGATGCCCGGGTTTTCCCCAGACCAATCAACTCGCCCTGGATTTATGGCTGTTCTGCTCATGCCCAACTCGCCTCATACTTTTTCAATTCATCAATGATAAATTGATTGCGATCAGAGATGGGTTGTTCATCACCTGCCCGGAATATTTCACCAACTTTGAAGGAGATTTCTTTCAAAACAGCGCCATCATCACGGCCTTCCTGAACGGGAATGTGCAACATCGTATCACCCGCATAGGTGGGCAGTATACCATCATGGTTATCCGTTGGGTGGGTCACTGGATTGCCTGCTGCAACCGACCGTACTTCATTGCGCAGCATACGGCGAACCTTGGCGACACCGCGGTCGGTGAAGGACAGATTTTCACGCGCATGGATATTTTTGGGACCTTGACTGACCCAGGCATCATAATCACCGGGATCGCGTTGGCGCTTCTCGTAAGGTCGGCCGGGATCTTGTCCGTAAAAATCAGTTTTACCATAACCAACCTGAGATTTGTCCGTCAGACCTTTTGGGTCATCCCCTTCGCGGAAGTGTCGCCATGTCAATACTTGGGTTTCGGTGTCATCAATCGGCACCACCCAACGGCTCAGTCCGCAACGACCAAAATAGCGCGGCTTGTCAGGAACCGGAAAATGCGCACCGTTCTGAGTAAAGCTTGGCATCATATGATCATGAACACGCAGCCAGACAATATCGTCGACGCGACGCACATTGGTATAAAAATCCCCAAACTTGCCTTCTTGGAATTCGATCATCGGCATTTCCGCAAAAGCATCAATAAATTGAATACGCGCGGCCAACGTGTGCAGGTAAACCACGTGAAACGGATCCCAAGCGTTTTCCATCACCTGCAGCCAGTTGCAGGGAGATTTAATCAACGACGGCAGCATCTCGTCGCCGTCTTCGTTATAGGTATCCATCACTGGGAACGGTGGCATCGTATCTTTTGGCCCCATATAGGCAAATGCCAATCCCTTATATTCGATCACCGGATAGGCTCCAAGGCAGGCTTTTTTCTTGACTTGAGATGCAGACGGTTCACAAGGGGTTTCTTTGATGGTTCCATCTAGCCCATATTTCCAACCGTGATAGGAACAACGAATGCCACCAGGCTCAATGATGCCAAATTCAAGGCTCATATTGCGGTGTGCACAATGCAGATGCGTCAATCCTAACTTGCCTTCTCCAGGTTCGCGGAACATCACAAGATCTTCGCCCAAAATACGGAGACGATAAGGAAGGTCGCCAATCTGATCGGTCATGGCAACGGGCATCCAGAAACGACGCATATATTCACCACAAGCCGTACCAGGCCCAACTTCGCTTAGTTCCGGATCAGGTTGCTGGCTCCACACGTCTTGTTTATCATGACCGCGAAAATCACCAGTAGGTATATCAAAAGGACTATCCATCGTTGTCTCCAATCATTTGCTGGTTGTAGGAAATGGGTCTGGTACCGGGGCCGTCCCCGTCCAAATCGATTTCGTTTGTAGAAAATCTTTCACCGCATCGGGCCCCAGCTCGCGCCCATAACCCGACAATTTTATACCGCCTATGGGTGAGTTCGGGTCCACATTGCGATAGTGGTTGATGTACACGGTGCCGGCCTTGATCTGATCAGCAACTCGCGAAGCTTTAGTCTGATCAACCGACCAAACACCCGCAGCTAATCCATAGTCGCTGTCATTCGCCAAAGCGATTGCTTCTTCTTCGGTTTCAAAACAAGTTATAGCTAGCACGGGGCCAAACACCTCTTCGCGCCAAAGCCGCATGTTTGGAGTCACCTGGTCAAAGACCGTCGGGCCGACATAAAACCCTATTCGATCACCTGCGGTTTTTACTCCGTCCAACAAACACCGCGCACCATCTGATTTGGCTTGAGCAATCATCGATCTGACTTTGTGAAGATGTGGCTCATTAGCCAAAGGCGCAACTTGCGTATCGGGGCTCATTGGGTCGCCCATCCGTAAGGATTTAGCTTTGGCAACAATACGATCAACAGTTGTATCACGTATGGATGCTTCAACAATAAGGCGTGACCCAGCAACACAGGTTTGACCGTTTGAAAGAAAAATCCCTGACAAAACTCCGTTCACAGTACTCTCTATTTCCGCATCGGCAAACACAACCTGAGGGGACTTGCCGCCTAGCTCCAACGTGGTTGGTATAACACCAGCCGAAGCGGCCTCGGCCACTTTACGTCCTCCAAAATCCGACCCAGTAAAAGTTACTTTACGTGTCAACGAATGGCGCACCAAGGCTTCACCTACCTCATGACCGAGCCCCGTAACCACATTTAAAACTCCTGCAGGCAATCCAGCTTCATGGGCCATTGCTGCAAATTCTAAAGTAGAGGCCGATGTCATTTCCGATGGCTTTACAACAACCGTATTGCCTGCCGCCAATGCAGGTGCTAACTTCCACGCCAATATCATCAGTGGTGAATTCCATGGCGTAATCGCAACCACAACTCCGTAGGGCAAATAATCCGTTACGCTGGTGACACCTGCAACAGCGTTGTCCTGTGCTTCAACCGTCAGTTTACGCGCTTCGTTCGTGAAATGTCGATACCAAGTATGCAACCCACTGAACTGCCCCCGAACTTCTGTAATCCGTTTACCATTATCGCGCACTTCGGCCTCGACCAACTCTTCCCAACGCGCCTCAAGGACATCTGCAAGACGATCCAATATGTCCGCACGTGCATTTGTATCAGCATCAGCCCAAGTCCCCTTGCGAAACGCCTGATCTGCAGACTTTATAGCCGCATCTGCATCCAAAGCAGTCCCACGCAAAACTTGCGACCACACCCGCCCATTAGCCGGATCGATGCTGTCCAACACCTCACCAATTGCAGGCGTGAACTGACCGTCGATGAAATGAGTATAATGTTTCACTTAGTTGGTACTCCCAAATTTTGCGCTACAAGTGCTAGCATTTCGCCACGCTGAACCATGCCGCGATTAGTGTGCGCCAAAACAAACCCGTCATGAGGGCATTCCAGCCTGATAGAAGGGCGCACCGGCTCAGTTACGAAATGGAACCAGCCCGCAAAATCACCCGCTTTGACATCTTGCCCGGCACTGATCGCGCGATCATAGATACCCATTGCCGGAGCATATAGCGTATGTTCTGACGCGGCGATTTCAACTTTTCTAGGGGTTGGCCATGGCTCAACTGCACCATCAATCAATCCAAGGTGACGCAACACGCGCAACAACCCCTCTTCCGCCAGATCGGTAATATCTGGATCAACCCCGCCGCCGCCGCCAAGTTCAATTGCGATCATCGGCACCCCGGCGCGTTCTGCAGCTGAATTCACCGAACGGTTGTCATTGTTCACACCAAGCATCCAGATCAGAGGCAGACCAAAAACCTCAGCCAGTTCTATATTTTTTTCTCGCAATCCCGGATCGGCCGCTTGGGTCGCCAATGCGCAGGGCTGAAAGAATGAGGCCTTTCCACCAGAATGTAGATCAACGACCGCATCACACTGTGACAGAATTTTAGTTTCAAGAAAATGCGCTAGCATTTCTGTGGGCCCACCATCCGAATCACCCGGAAACGCGCGGTTTATGTTAACGCCGTCAAGCGGGGACACGCGCGATGATGCCGCAACGGCTGGGGCATTAAAAGCTGGCATCAATATAACTTGCCCGCTTATATTGCCTGGTTTTAACTGACAGGCCAGTCGCATTATTGCTGATGGCCCTTCAAATTCATCGCCATGCGTCCCGCCTAAAATCAAAACGATGGGACCATAACCACCCTTTATCGAAATAACAGGGATCGGATTATATCCTAAGGGATTAGTGTTGTCCGACCACCGCAACATCAGATCCCCTACCTGCCGTCCTGGCAGGGTCAGATCGAAATTTAACTTCAATCGGCTTTGAGTGTTTGAGCGCGTCATTACCTTATAGATTCCTTAGTTCACAATGCTTATAGCATAATTTTTTCGAAAGTGAATTGCCAATTCTATCATTTATGTGATATATCAAAAAAACTTGAATGGAGAACAACATGGCAGTGACCATAGCAAAGCAAGGTATCAAGAAAATCAAACCTCATATGATTGGCGGCACGCGGCACGCAGCACCACCTATTTCGATTCAACTGAATTCTAATGAAAGCGTATATGGCCCCTCCCCGCATGCAATTACTGCAGCAAGGGCTGCCGCTTCTGCACTCGAACGTTATGTTGAAAACGTTGACACGATACTGGCTCCTGCGATTGCTGAACGTTTTGGATTGCAGGCAGAATTAATAACAACAGGACAAGGGTCCGACGATTTGCTGGCCAGATTGGCCCGTGGGTATCTGGGGTCAGGTGATGAATTAATCCGCAGTGCCAATGGTTATTTGAAGGTGCCAAATTACGCGCATGCCAATGATGGCGTTGTGGTCAATGTCCCTGACAATAACTTCAAACCCTCGGTTGACCGGTTGATCGCCGCAATCACCGAACAAACCAAAATCGTTTATATAGCTAATCCTGAGAACCCTGCGGGGACTTATTTAACAAGTGCAGAAGTCCGCCGCTTGCATGCGGCCATCCCTAAAACCGCTTTATTGGTGATTGATGCAGCCTATGAAGAATACGTTGACGCCGATGATTACGAACCCGCCCATATACTAACGCAAGAGGCAGACAATGTCGTAATGTGCCGGACATTTTCCAAGATTTTCGGGTTGGCGGGCGCACGTGTTGGCTGGCTTTACGGCCCTGCTGATGTTGTTGATACTGTTAAACGGCTGGCCTTGACCTTCCCTGTGGCGTCAACTTCTGTGGCCGCTGCATTGGCAGCACTGCAAGATCACACACATACAGATTTTGTCTATGAACAGAACTTGAAATCGCGTAGTTGGTTGACAGCACAATTACAGGATCTGGGATTGGAAGTTATCCCAAGTCAAACCAACTTTGTATTGGTCAAACTGCCTGATCCGGAAAGGTCAGCAGAGGCATTGGATCACGCATTGCGCCTGAATGGTGTTGCCTTGCGGCGGATGGCGTCACCCGCTTATCGTGATTACATTCGTATCACCATCGGATTTCCCAAGGATTTGGAGCTAGTGATGGATGTGATCCGCACATTTTTGAAAGGAGGTATTTGATGGTAGCTAGTCCAGTACTTCAAGAAGGTGGTATCGAGGTCGCACACCCTTCGGGTGCCGCTATCATTTCCAATATTAAATCCGCAGGCATTCGTGAAATTGTAGCCGTCCCCGATATTGTCACAAGTGACGGCCTGCTATGGCCCATTTCACGCGACCCATCTTTCCGACTGACACGGGTCTGCAAAGAAGATGAAGGCGTATCGATCTGCGGCGCCATGTCTTACAACGGAACGCGCGCAATCCTGATGATGCAACAAACCGGCTTGATGGACTCGCTCAATGCAGTTCGGGCCATTGCTGTGGATTATGAACTGCCCGTCGTGATGATGGTCGGCTTGCAAGGTAAAGAGCCCCATCTGCGCCCTGAAAATTCAGGATCGTATGGTGTGCGCATTGTCCAACCTGTTCTTGACGCAATGGAGATTTCTCATTCCCTGATTGAGGAACCGGATGATGTCCACCATATTAAACGAGAGATTGATGCAGCCTATGCGGCTTCTCGTCCCCATATTTTTCTAATTGGCCGCGCGCCGGAGACCCCATGACCCTACGCAGAGACCACGCCCTACAGGCTTTGATCCCGCATGTTCGCGATGAAGATATCGTTGTGGCAGTTTACCAATCAAACTTTGACTGGATGGCCTTAAATCCCCGCCCGCTAAACTACGTGGCAGTCGGCGCAATGGGACAGGCATCATCGCATGCACTGGGTCTTGCATTGGCAAATCCCGAAAGGCGTGTGTTTGTTTTTGACGGGGACGGCAGTTTGCTGATGAATCTCGGTACGTTGGTTACAATCGCCCACGCAAAGGTTTCAAATCTGCATCATTTCCTGTTTGCCAATCGGGTTTACGAAGTAAATGGGTCGCATCCTTTACCTGGTGGGGGTACTGTCGATTTTGTCGGAATGGCACAGGCCGCCGGTTATGTCGGGTCTCGTAGCTTTAACAATTTGGATAAATTCAAATCCGCTGTTCCAGGATTATTGGAACAACCGGGGCCACAAATGAATGTTATGGAAATTGTTGCAGGCGATCCCTACCCGCGCGACTACGATTATATCCACAGCGCAAAAGCACGCAAAACCTTTCGTGACGCTCTCAATCAACCTTGACACTCTGGCGTGCGATCTGAAGGAAGTCTTCGGCAACCGCGGATAGCGGCCTGCGCTTTGACCAAATCAGCACTGCACGAAAGTTTAAAGGTGCTTTGAACGGTAAAACGATGCAATCGGGCAGTGCCTTTTGGTAGGCCGCTCCCGTCCCCACTACGGACACCCCAAGCCCGCGGGACACCAAATGACAAATCGCATCGGTGGTACGTGTTTCATATTGCATGCGCCGTGTAATACCATACGATTCAAACAGATTATCGATTTCAAATCGAAAGCGCGAAGTTGACATATAGGAAATAAAGCTTTCTCCAGCCAAATCTTCGGGGCAGATTACTTTTTTGCTTACGAGGTGGTGGCCTTTGGGCATCACGCAAAAAACATCGTTCTTACCAACGACCAAGCTGTCGAAAGACGGGTTCAATGTTTCTGACGTGGTGATTCCGAAATCGAAGTTCTGGGACACCATCCATTCAACGGCATCATCGGCGGGGCCGATTTCCATCTTGATCATGGCCTCTTTATGCTTGCTGGCAAAAGTGCTGATTAAATCAGGCGCAACAATGGTTGAAAATGTTGGGGTGGTCGCAATATTCAACCGGGCATGGCCAAAATTTCCGATGGCAATGGCGGCCTCTTTTATGTGCTCCATGCCACTGATCGCTTGGCGAACTTCATTCGCCAGAAGACGCGCTTCTTCTGTTGGCTCCAATACTCGGCCAGAGCGTTGAAATAGACAAAACCCGACTTCGGATTCCAAATCTGATATCAACCGGCTGACTGCGGGTTGAGAGATGCCGAGCATAGCTGCGGCTTCAGTTACGGTACCCGTTGAGACAACTGTTCGAAATGCGTCTACTTGTCTAAATGTAATTTTCATCATCATCTTATGACCTAATTTTCCGAACTTTAACAATAAATCCGATTCGCAAATAGGGTCGAATATTTTTAGCACCTCGACGTTTCGAGTGGATTAGGCGATGTTTCAGTTTAGCCCTTTTCAGGAAAACGGATGCAGAAAAATAACGTCTTAATGCTCGGCCTTGGCCTGGCCTCGCGGTGGAAATTACTTGACCAGCATCTTGATATCGAAGCCTCTCCAAACGAACTTCAATTAAACCTTGGAACGGAGCGGGGCACATAGTTTCAATGCCCAAAGTGGGCAAAATTGTGTCCGGCTCATGATGACCAACAGAAGACGTGGCGACACCTGAATTTCTTTCAGCACCACGGCTATATAACGGCGAAAGTGCGCCGTATTAAATGCGCTGAACAGGGCGTTCATTTGATCGTGATTCCCTGGGCGCGTCCCGAAAGTGGGTTCACGCGCCTGTTTGAACAAGTGGCTCTGTCTCTTGTTCGAGAAAGGCCAAGAAGATACAGCGACGAGTTTCGCCGTGATGCAGTAGGCATCGCAACTACTAGCGGTTTAACGCGACCTCAAGTTTCGTCTGATTTGGGGGTTGGGCTTTCAACGTTGAACAAGTGGGTACAAAAGCATCAGCATGATGATTTGATGTCTGGGCCACATGACGATGTTGAGAAAGAGAACACACGCCTTCGCAAAGAAGTCCGCCTGCTGAAGGAAAGGGAAGTATTAAAAAAGCTACCATCTTCTTTGCAGGCCAAAACCGATGAGATTTGTATCCATCGAAGCCTGGAAAGAAGAATGGCCAGCCGAATTTCTCTGCAAAATCATGCGGGTTACATCGCGTGGCTTTCGAGCGTGGCGTGTACGTCCAATAAGCCAGCGACAGCAGGACGACGCGGTGATTCTAGCACACATTCGCGAACAGCACCGCCTTAGTTTGCAGCCCCAATCCCCAGATAGAAATCTCTTAAACGCAGGAAGCCTTGGCTGTATAATGGTTTGCTCTCAAACCCACCATCACCCAATGGGTGCACAGCTCAAGGCTGATGACTATTCTACCCTACAAACTCGATACAACGAACGATTTACTCACCTCTCGTGCCGGTTTATTGGCGATTGCTCAACTAATGGACTCCCTGAACCTGTCTGAGCGAATCGACAAGCACTTCCCCCAGCCTAAAAGCAATCGTGGGTATAAGCCCTCGGAGTTCATCAAGACCCTCATCCTGATGCAGCATGAAGGCAGTTTTCACCTGGATGAGGTTCGCAACCTTCAGGATGATGAAGCACTGCGCACCGTGCTGGATCTCAAGAAACTTCCCCAGGCGACCACGATTGGAGATTGGCTCAGGCGAATGGGAAGCCAGCCGCAAATCCAGGCTGCCTGGGTAAAGGTGAATAAAGCCTTATTAAAGGTAGCCTTGCATCGCTGTAAGGAAGTCACACTGGACATTGATGCCACTGAAATTGTTGCCCATAAAGCGGGTGCACGGTGGACTTACAACAAGCACAAGGGCTTTATGCCGATGGTCGGGCATATTGCGGAAACCGGGCAGATCGTGGCCGTGGATTTCCGTCACGGCAATGTGCCGCCAGCGAAAGATAATAAGCCGTTTATCCAGCAATGCCAGCAGTCGCTCCCGGAAGACTGTACCGTGAAGGCGTTGCGTATTGATGCCGCCGGCTACCAAACAAAAGTCATTGAGTATTGTGATAAGCAGGGTATCGAGTATGCCATTCGCGCCAAGACCAGCGCCGCACTGCGCGCGCAGATAGCAGCGGCAAGCGCTTCGGACTGGCCGCCTTTGCTGGATAAAAAAGGCAAAGCGGTCAATGGTCAGGATACCTACCGCACCAGTTTCTGCATCGGTGAGTATGAAAAACCCTTCACCCTTATCATTCAGAGAACAGCCGTTACCGGCCAGGCGAGTCTGGATTTAGATTCATCAGATAACTCAGAAAACAGTTCAGAGGAAATAAACTCAGGTGCTTATATTTATCGTGCGATTGCCACTAATCGGGATAGCCTTAGCGATAGCGAGATTGTTCACTGGTACAATCAACGTGCCGAGGATAGCGAGAACCGGATTAAGGAACTGAAGCGGGATTTTGGCGGTGACACCCTGCCGTGTTCAGATTTTGCTGCCAATGTGCTGTACTTTTTAATCTCCGCACTCTCCTACAATCTATGTGCCCTCATGCGTCAGTTGCTGCCGGGGGAGTTGTCCCGGCACCGTGCGATAACTCTGCGCTGGCGTCTGTACGCCATCGCGGCAAAAGTGGTCAGGACGGGACGTCAACTCTTGGTAAAAATGCGGGAAAACCACCGACGACTACTGGAACGAGTGCTGCTGGCACTGAAGGAGTTTGAAGCGCCGCCCATTTAACCCGACATAGAACAAGAATAACGGCTTCTGCAGGACAGGTGCGTCAAAAATAGCCGATTTAGCACTGATAATGCACCGAACAGCGGTTTTTGAGTAAACCTCTCGGCACTAGCTACCATAATTTGCTGTAATGGCCAGCCACAAGGCTTGAAAGAGGGATTCACCGAGCCCTGAAGCGCTGATGCTACTCTATCTGGGGATTTGGGTGCAGAGTTATGGTCGGCCACGGATGACAGAAGAATTATAGGAACAGGGCTTAACAGTTGGGCATCGGCGGGTCGGGCGTTTGATGCGTGAGAATGGCATCAAGATCATCAGAACCCAAAGATACAAAGTCACGACAGATAGTAACCATGCCTTCAGTATTGCTCCGAACCTGCTGGATCAGGATTTCTCTGCTGATGGGCCAAATCAGAAGTGGCTGGCGACATATCCTATATCTGGACAAACGAAGGCTGGTTGTACTTGGCGGTTATTCTTGATCTGTACTCCCGACGCGTTATCGGTTGGGCTGTCAGTAACCGAATGAAGCGCGATTTGGCTATCCGAGCACTGGATATGGCCGTAGCCTTGCGCCGACCACCCAAAGGCTACATTCATCACACAGATCGCGGGTCGCAATATTGTTCAAACGAATATCAGAAGCGCTTATCTAAGTATGATTTAGAAGTATCCATGAGTGGCAAGGGAAATTGTTATGGCAATTCCATGGTCGAAACATTCTTCAAATCCCTCAAGGCAGAGCTGATTTGGCGCAACCGGTGGGAAACAAGAAGGCAGGCTGAAGGAGCCATATTCCAATACATCAATGGATTTTATAACTCACGCCGCCGCCACTCATCGTTGGGCGGAAAAAGTCCCTTGGCTTTTAAAAGAAAGGCCGCTTAAATGAAATCAAAGGTCGGAACAAAAGTGTGACAAGACCAGATATAGTCGGCGCCCTTCTGAGCCTCGTACCAGGCCATGACCTCCGGACGGGAGTAATGCCCGTCACCGCGCAGCAGTATCTGCGTTTTTGGCCAGTGCATGCGGATGCGCCAGACCTGCGCGACGTGATCCGGATGTCCTACGAGATGATCGACATCTATTGCGACAGCGACACCGCGCCCCGGAAGCGATCACGTTGGATATTGACGAGACCAACCTTGGCCTCTGGAGTTTTGCCGAGCGCCATCTTGAAAGCGGGGTCGTGGCACAGGTGGTCCAGATCGTTGGCGTCCTCATATTCCGGCCGCAATCGCAAGATAGCGGGCGAACAAAATGTCCGGGAGCAGATGCTGCACGCGTGTCGGATCGCGGGCATCGGGGATAAGCGTCGCGCAATCCCAAGCCGTTTCTCGGCTTGGGCAAGCAGCAGAACGCCAGCATCCGAGGTGATTTTTCCACCGTCAAACGCGGCGGTGACTTTTTTACCGGAAATGGCTGGAAATGCGGGGAAAACTGGGGCAATATCGGTCATGGCAGTGGCGCACTTTCTGTCCAGTGTATCGGATGGCTGGTATACCATATTCTTTACACGATATCAGATGGTTACGCTCCGCTGCCAATTAAAAATCGCTGCTCCGGTGAATAATTCGGGCTAAGCAAATCTATAGCATTTTAGAAAGTGAAGGTGTAAAACAATCGTTGACATGCTATAGATTAACAGTCAATAATTTATATACAACTCTGCAAGAGAGTTTGGGAGGAACAATGCAAAGCAACGCTTTAGCAACACCCAGATCGCAACGCCAACGCGACGATACCGAGTTTGATATGAAAGCCACCGGCCAGACAATCTGGCAAGTGGCACAGGCCGTTTTGTTTTTTGTTGTATTGGGATTTCTTATTTGGCGCGGCGCACTTGCCATGGAATATAATTGGCAATGGTACCGGGTGGAACCATTCTTCTACCGGGTGGTGGATGGCGAAACCATTTGGGGGCCGCTGGTCAAAGGATTAGGTCAAACCATTAAATTGGCTGGTATTGCGGGAATTTTTACGCTCCTGATCGGGTCTACAACAGCCTTTGCGCGGTTATCTAATTCAATATCAGGCCGCATCATCGCGACTGGGTATTTGGAAGCTGTGCGCAATACCCCGCTCCTTGTGCAATTGTTTCTGTTTTACTTTGTGCTCGCGCCAATTTTCGGGATCGACAGATTCTGGTCCGGTGTTTTGTGTCTGGCTTTTTTTGAAGGCTCGTTTGCAGCTGAAATTATCCGTGGCGGTATTATTGGCGTAGACAAAGGCCAATACGAAAGTGCTGATGCCATAGGTTTAAATACAATGGACAAATATAGGTTCATCGTCATTCCCCAGTCGTTGCCCCTGATCCTTCCGCCATTAACTGGCTTGATCATTTCCCTGATCAAGCACTCGGCCATTGTCAGCGTAATCGCTGTATCGGAACTGACAACTGCCGGTCTGAACCTGATTGCAGATACATTCATGGCATTTGAAGTCTGGTTGTTAGTTGCAGGTATCTATCTGGCTCTAACCATCTCCCTATCAATCGGGGTCAGCCTATTCGAGCAAACACTTGATAAAAATAAACGATAACGGTAGACTAAACTAAATCTAACTGGAGGAAACATGAACATATTAAAACCCATGAAGGGATTACTGGTAGCCGCGGCAATTGCTGTAACTAGTATCGTTGCATCCACCGCACCTGTGGCTGCAGAAGGCGTACTGGAAGACATCCAGAAACGCGGTAAGCTAAAGGTTGGCATGGCCACCTTTGTACCTTGGGCTATGCGTGATAAAGAAGGCAATCTGATCGGCTTTGAAATCGAAGTGGCCAAAAAGGTTGCGGCTGACATGGACGTGGACATCGAATTTATCCCAACCGCCTGGAGTGGCATAATTCCCGCACTTATCGCCAAAAAATTCGACCTAATCATTGGTGGTATGTCGATTACGCCACAACGGAACCTGACGGTAAACTTCACAATGCCTTATGCACATTCCGGACAACAAATGGCTGCGAATACGGCACTGGCAGGGTCGTTCACTTCACTGGATGACTACAACTCGCAAGACGTAACGATTTCTTGTCGGCGTGGTGCCACCCCTTGCAACATTGCTGCAAAACAATTCCCAAAGGCAACGATCCGGCGATTTGACGATGATGCACAGGCATTCCAAGAAGTCGTGAATGGTAATTCTCATGCTATGATCTCGTCTGCACCAAAACCAACGTTCTGGTCCGAAGCCTATCCAGACAAAGTTTTTGTTGCCAACGGTGGTGAAAACCTAAGCCGTGGTGACGAAGCCTTTGCCCTTCGCAAAGGCGATCCAGATGCGTTGAATTACTTCTCCAACTGGATATTGGTGAACACATCAAACGGCTGGTTAAAAGAAACCCACAACTATTGGTTTAAAGATCAATCTGCGTGGAAAGATCTGGTGGCGGAAAAATAAACCACCTCCCCTGAGAGGCGCAATCATCCTTTTGCGCCTCTCTATATTTTTTGCCGAGAGTCAAAAAATGAACCGCAACTCACCACCACCTATAACACCAAAGAAACGCCTTAGTGTCGTAGACTATGGTGCGTTTGCCAGTGTCTTTGCTCTGATCCTTTTTTCAGCATATCAAGTGAATGATGTGCTGGTTTATAAGTGGGACTGGTCTCGTGTATTTAATTTCATCATCCGTTACGATCCGGAGTCTGAAAGTTATGTTGCCAACCTGCTACTCTACGGCCTTGCAACAACCATACGGCTTGCGGTTTGGGCTACGATCCTGGCTACCATAATCGGCGTTGTTATGGGGTATTGGCGTACCTGCGAGAACCTGACCCTGCGTATTATCAGCCGCTGCTATGTCGAACTGATCCGCAACATCCCGCCGGTTGTCTTTATCTTTATCTTCTTTTTCTTTATCACGTCACAGCTTTTTCCTGCCATCGGGCTGGAGGATATCAATAAAGATGCGGCGTTAGTCAACAATCCCGTCTTTCATTTTCTGTTTGGCGAACCGCAATTGCTGTCAAACTTCCTGGCAGGTACTTTATGTCTCGCCATGTTTGAAGGCGCATATATAACTGAAATCGTGCGGGCAGGCATTCAATCCGTGGATAAAGGTCAATGGGAAGCCGCGCGCGCCATCGGTCTATCACCCCTCAATGTTTTACGTGATATCATCCTGCCACAGGCCTTGCGCAAGATTTTACCGCCCCTTGCAGGCCAGTTCATTACTTTGATCAAGGACAGCGCAATCGTTTCACTGATTTCAATTCAGGAGTTGGCCTTTCTTGCAACCGAGGTTGCTTCTTCCACCACAAAAGTTTTTGAAACATGGATCCTAGTCGGTGCCATGTATTTCATTCTTTGTTATAGTTTCGCAATTCTATTCGGTTGGCTGGAACGCCGTGCCGCCCGTAACCGCCGATAGGAGCCCTAAATGTTGGATATAAACGCAAAACCCCTGGTTGAGATTACCGGCGTGTGCAAATGGTATGGTGATTTTAGTGCCTTGCATAACATTAATCTATCTGTTGCAGAACGTGAAAGAATAGTGGTGTGTGGCCCCTCAGGATCAGGAAAATCCACCATAATCCGCTGCATCAACCAACTTGAGGCTCACCAAAAAGGCACAATTATGGTTGATGGCATTGAAGTGACACCCGATATGAAGAACATCGAACAGATCCGGCGCGAGGTCGGCATGGTGTTCCAAAGTTTTAACCTGTTCCCGCATATGACAATTTTGGACAATCTGATCCTTGGCCCGATGCGCAACCGCAGCACATCCAAGGCAGATGCAACACAGTTGGCTATGCATTATCTTGAACGGGTTCATATTGCTGAACAGGCGAATAAATACCCACCACAATTGTCTGGCGGTCAACAACAACGGGTGGCTATCGCGCGGTCTTTGTGCATGAAACCAAAGATCATGTTGTTTGATGAACCTACATCAGCGCTTGACCCTGAAATGATTGCAGGCGTTCTGGATGTTATGGTGGAACTGGCCGAAGAAGGCATGACCATGATTGTTGTAACCCATGAGATGGGCTTTGCGCGTAAAGTGGCGGATCGTGTTGTATTTATGGACGAAGGTGAAATTATCGAAATCGCAGAACCTGAGGTGTTCTTCAAAACCCCACAAAGCGACCGCGCACAACTGTTCCTAAGCCAGCTGCTTGGACACTAAAACTTATTCAGGCTTCATAGACACGGTAATAAATTCAATTGTACCGCTTTTGATTTTCTTAAAGCCATGGGGCAACTTGGCGTCAAAACTAAGCGTATCACCTTCCTGCATGGCAAAGTCCTCTGGGCCACAGGAATAGATCGTTGCGCCTGAAATCATATATATGAACACATAGCCTTCGTGCTGGTATTGTGGCAGCTGGCCCGATTGATCCCGCTTGATTGTAATACGCGCAGCATCGAAGCTTCCCTCTGGCCCACCGTGTTTGCCAAGCAACATATAATCATGGGCATGTCCTGTGGTCACCCGTCGCGCAGGAAGCCCCTGCCCCGCCTTTACGTGATGTACATCCACAGACATTCCGCTTTGGGAAAACAGTGACATGATTGACACCGTCATAGCATTGGCCAAGGCTTGCAATGTACCCAAAGATGGGGACACCTGCCCGTTTTCAACCCGTGAAATCATACCCGCTGAAATTTCAGCCACCGCTGCCAGCTCCATGACGGTCAAACCGCGTTTAGTACGCAGACGGCGTAGTGATCGACCCACTTCTATGTCGATTTCTGAGCCTTTAGACATGGATTTTATTCCTGATAACAAGCGCTTCATATGTGAAATGCCAGTATAAGATAATCCATTCTGGAACAGAACCCATTTTTAGCGACAAATACAATTAAAAGCGAATTTTAATCGAACCAATTTGATATGTTTACCCTTGACAGCTTGTTCTTTATAGTAATAATATTTACTATAATGCAAAATTATTCTTTTCTATCCCTCGCCAAAAATGCGCTGAGCGGACACAAAAACTGGCCACAGGCATGGCGCAGTCCACCGCTTGGCGGCGAATACGACGTCGTTGTAATCGGGGCTGGCGGGCATGGGTTGGCAACAGCCTATCATCTAGCCAAAGATCACGGGATCACAAATGTGGCTGTGCTGGATCGCGGCTGGCTTGGGGGCGGAAATATCGCACGCAATACTGTGACGATCCGATCAAATTACATGCGTGATGAATCCATCCCGTTTTATGTAAAATCCGTGGCCCTCTATGAAGAGCTGACTAAAGATCTGAATTTCAACATGATGCATTCCAAACGCACAATGGTTGATGTGGTTCAGACTTATCCTAAGATGCGTGAGTTGCGCCGGCGTCAGTTGGTAATGGATATTTATGGCTCAACCTACGAGAAAATCGACACCACAGAATTGCGTCGACGTATCCCAGCCCTAACAGGCGGTGGTCCAAGCTCCCGCTTGCCCATTATTGGCGGGATGGTACATACCGATGCGGGCGTAAACCGCCATGATGCGGTGGCCTGGGGATATGCCCGTGCGATAGATACAATGGGCATTGAAATACATCAGCAAACTGGGGTGACATCATTAATCCGCGGGGTAAATGGCACCATAACTGGCGTAGAGACAACACGTGGCACTGTAAAAGCCAAGAAAGTTGTGGTGGCTGTATCGGGCCATACAACAACGGTAACTGAAACCGCAGATTTAAAGCTGCCACTGCGCACGATGAACCTGACGGCATTTGTGTCCGAACCTGTGAAACCGCTGGTGGATGTGATCGTAAACTGCCCCGACAGCGGCTTCTATTTCAGTCAATCGGACAAAGGTGAAATGGTTATCGGTGGCGCGCCTGATATGGGCCAAAGCTTCCGTCGTGATATCAAGCAAGGTGTCTTTGAGGATACCGTTTCGGTCATGCTGGATTTGTTTCCAGCATTCAAAAAACTTAAACTGATGCGTCAATGGGGCGGGCATTTGGATATTGCACATGATGCATCGCCAATCATGTCAGCAACCGATGTCGACGGGTTGTTTATTACCGCTGGTTGGTGGGGTGGCTACAAGGCCATTCCTGCAGGTGGATTGACGCTGGCCCACTTAGTGGCAACAGGGCAACCACACCCGTTAATGTCTTCTTTCACATTAGATCGGTTTCGGCATTTAGACTACGTGCTTGAAGCTGGCACCACTACAGCACGATAGGGGTTTAAGATATGTTGAGAATTACCTGCCCTTTTTGTGGCAAACGCGATGAGCGTGAATTTATTTTTAGCGGCCCGGTTGGACCGGACAGGCCAGACCCGAATTCAGTCGATGATCAAACCTGGGTTGAATACCTGACCATCGTGCCCAATCCGCTTGGACCGGTTCAAGAATTTTGGTGGCATGCGCGAGGTTGTGGCGAATGGGTTACGATTTGGCGTGATACAAGGACTCATGATATTGTAAAGGGCACCGACGATGGAAAATAGTAACCGGCTACCCTCTGGGGGCCTGATCGACCGCAACCGTACGGTGCAGTTCACCTTTAACGGTAAGTCTTATCGCGGATATGAAGGGGATACACTTGCCTCGGCCCTTTTGGCCAACGGAGTATCACTGACTGCGCGCAGTTTCAAGTACCACCGCCCGCGAGGAATTGTGGGTTCAGGTGTCGAAGAGCCTGCATCATTGGTAGAGCTGGAAGGCAATGATGCTTCTGGCAACCAACCCATAACGACAGTGAAGGTCACAGAAGGCTTGAGGGCGAAATCGGTAAACTGCTGGCCCAATCCCGAGTTCGATCTGGGGGGTATTAACCAGCTTTTTACCAAATTTTTGCCTGCAGGATTTTATTACAAGACATTCAAATGGCCAAACTGGCACGTGTATGAACCCACCATCCGTCGTGCGGCCGGACTGGCAGGCGCACCAGCGGAGCCACCAAAAACAGGTCATTATGAAACCCGTCACGCCCACACCGATGTGCTGATTGCGGGCGCGGGACCGGCAGGATTGATGGCTACACTTGTTGCAGGGCGCACAGGTGCACGGGTTATGTTGGTCGATGATGGCACACAAGCTGGCGGCAGCCTGTTAAACCTGTCGCAGACACCTGAACGACAATCTGCATTCGACTGGTTATCGCAAACTGTTGCTGAACTGGCCGCGATGGACAATGTGATTCATCTGCAAAATACCACCGCATGGGCATACCGAGAACACAACCTGATTGTGGTCAATGAACGCAACCCTGAAAACCCATCTGTACTGGAACGCAGCTGGCGTGTACGCGCAGGCCATGTAATTTGCGCAACCGGTGCGATTGAACGCTCCATGGTTTTTGCGAACAATGACCGCCCAGGCGCGATGCTGGCCTCTGCCGTACAAACTTATGTGAACCGTTATGCGGTTCTTCCTGGAAAACGGGCAGTTATTTTTACTAACAACAATTCTACCTATGAGGTTGTGGCAGATATGTTGGCCGCAGGGATTGCAATTGCAGCCATTGTGGACAGTCGAAATGCAGTTCCAGCCGAAGCGCTTGCGCTTGTTGGTGATACAATGGTTTTGAGTGGCCACGTTGTGACCGGAATAAAGGGTCACAAGCAGGTGCGTTCAGTGAGCGTTTCCAGGATAGACGGCAGCCAGCCACGCAAGATTGTTTGTGATTTGCTGGCCCATTCCGGCGGCTGGAACCCGGCGGTGCACCTGTTTTCTCAATCGCGCGGCACGCTGCAATTTGATGAAAGTTTGGCGGCATTTGTGCCAGACAAACCCGCCCAATCTACCAGTAGCGCTGGTGCAGCGGCAGGGCAATTGACCCTCCAAGATGCGCTGCAGGATGGAGCCGCGAAAGGGGCAGCCGCTACGGACGGCACCCCGCCGACAGACATCCCTGACGCCTGCGATCTGGCCTACGCGATAGAGCCGCTTTGGCGGGTGGAAACACCGGGTCAAAAGGGTAAGGCGTTTTTGGACATTCAAAATGATGTGTCTGTTGACGACGTGCATTTGGCTCTGCGCGAAGGCTATTCAAATGTGGAACACGTCAAACGTTATACCACGGGTGGCATGGGCATTGATCAGGGGAAAATCGGCAATATCAATATCATCGGCACGGTTGCCTTGCAAAAGGGTTTGGAATTGCAGGACGTGGGCACCACGACTTTCCGATCACCCTACACGCCGGTTTCATTCGGTGCGATTAGCGGTATTCGCGAAGGTTCCGTTGTGCTGCCCTACCGACATACGCCGATCACAGAATGGAATCACGCCAATGGTGCCTTTATGTATGAGGCAGGTGCCCGCTGGCGTCGCCCGGGATATTTCCCGCGTCAGGGCGAAAGTTTTCAAGAAACCGTGAACCGTGAATCTCTGGCTGTGCGCAACGCTGTGGGTGTCTATGACGGCTCACCCCTTGGAACGTTTGAATTGAAGGGCAAGGATGTCGGTCGTTTCCTTGATTACCTTTACACCAATATTGTGTCCTCTCTGACACCCGGCAACGGTCGGTACGGCCTGATGTTAACCGATGACGGATTGATCTATGATGATGGCGTGGTCTTTCGGATCGATGAACACCGCTGGAACGTTTCCACCTCGACCGGTCATGCGGACAGCGTAAACCAGCATATGGAATTTCTGCTGCAAACTGAATTCCCTGACTGGCAGGTGAAAATCACAACTGTCACCAGCCAATGGAGCAACGCCACGGTCTGTGGGCCAAAAGCGCGGGGCGTCGTGTCGGCCCTGGGTACAGACATTGACCTGTCGCCTGACGCCTTCCCTTTTATGTCTTATCGTGACGGGATGGTCGCCGGAATTCCTACGCGTGTGGTGCGGGTTAGTTTCACCGGTGAATTATCATTCGAGATCAATGTAACCACCCGTCATATGCGTGAACTTTGGGATAAAATTTTAGCGGCGGGTGCCCCTTTCGGAATTAACACCGTTGGTTCAGAGGCCAACCACGTCTTGCGCGTTGAAAAAGGGTTTCTGTCATTGGGGCACGAAGTAGACGGAACGGTGGATGCCTATGATCTTGGTATGGGCTGGATCATGTCAAAGAAGAAACCGGATTATATCGGCAAACGCGCTGTACACTTGCGTCGTAGCGCTGGTGGTACGCGCCGTGAACTGGTTGGCTTGATGCCCAAAGACCCGAATTGTGCTATCCCCGAAGGGGCGCCACTAACGCCTGGTGGCCGCCGCGAGGCAACCGAAGGTCTGACCACCGCCTGTGTCTGGAGTGTAGTGAACAACTGCTGGGTTGGGCTGGCCTTGTTGGAAAATGGCCACGCACGCCACGGCGAAGTTGCCCATGTGCGGCTTAAAGATAGGGTTATCCCTGCGAAAATAACGGCACCGGTGTTTTATGATCCGGCCGGCAAAAAATTGAGGTCCTGATATGGGGTACAACGTTACGATCAACAGGCAGTCCCCTTCTGCCCTGTTCGACTTAAAAGGCGAAGCATCGGCTGTTGCCAAATGGGCTGGATCTGCGCTGCCAAAATTTCCAAAAACACCCAATCGCCTGACTAGCAAAGAGAATATCGCTTTGTACTACATAGGGCTGGATCATTGGATCGTCCGGGGACTCCTGGATGATGAGGTTAAATTGACTGCGTCATTGCGCCCTGACGATGCCCCAGCAGACGTTAGTGTTGTACGCGTGTCCGATACACTAACGTTCTTTGATATCACCGGGCAGGATGCCGAGCAGGTTATGTCGATTGCTTGTCCGCTAGATCTACACTCATCAAGTTTTGCAGATGACGCCGTAAGCTTCACAGAATGTTTTGGAATGAAAGCACTTGTATTGCGTACCAAAGGTGGATTTGAATTGGCAGTGGAACAAAGCTTTGGCGACATGCTTGCCGACTATCTGGCGCGCGCCACAGCATAACATTCTAGTGGATTGAATCATCTAGCCCGGATTATTCACCGGAGGTTTTGGAGTAGAGGTTTTTGTGCGCGGAGACGGTTTCACCTTTGCCGAGGCAAACGGGTTTGTTGCGCGGGCTTTCCGGCGCTTGCGTTTGAGTTTGCAGGTTTCAATTTCGAGGTGACGGGGCGTTGCGCGCGTGATTGTTATGGTGCTTGAGGATTGCCGGCAGGCGTCGTTGTCAGTGCGCCGAGTCTCTGTGTGAAGAGTTGTTTGTCTGGATACGCGGATGCGGGTAGCGGTTTCGATAACACGGGCCCCAATCTTGATGATGCGATTTATTGTCGAAACAGTGTTCGGCGTTCTCAAGCAGGACATGGGGATAGAACACTCCAGACACCGATCCCCTGTAAATGCATTCGTTCATCTGCTTTCGTGCCTCATCGCCTATTGTCTGAAAAAACAAAAACCAAAAATGGCCTTCAACAAAGCGGATTTAAGGCTGGCTTATCCATAATTCGAGGTATAAATGGCTGTTGAGGCGGTCACATGATCCTATGTGACCGCCCTAACGGTCATTATGTTGACTTTTTGCCGAAATCATTGTAAATGACCGTTGTAACAAGCATATAGATTTATATGACCGTTAGAGCGGTCATTTAGGAGCAATTATGCCACAAGCAAAAAGAACATACTCTAGACTAACGCATGAAGCCCTCATTCTCCTGGGGCGGCAAGTGAAACTTGCGCGCAAACAAAAGAAAATGTCTGAAAAAGATATGGCCGTACGGGCTGGTATCGCCAGAAGCACACTCCAAAAGATTGAACAGGGTGACCCGCAGGTCGGGATAGGGTTCGTGTTTGAGGTGGCAACACTAGCAGGCGTGCCGTTGTTTGAAGCGGAAGCAACATCATTGGCTCCACACATCGACAGAATGAACGACAAGCTGGCTCTTATGCCGACTTACATTCGGAGCGGTAAGCGTGAGTTCAATGATGACTTCTAAAAACGCCACGCCAAACGAAGCATTTGTGTGGATCTGGTTGCCCAAGACCACGGAACCCATTGTAGCTGGGCGCATTGAGAGAGACGGTGAACGCTATCTGTTTAACTATGGTCGATCTTACCTCAGCAACAAACACAGATTGCCAATCTATCTGCCTGAACTGCCGCTTGAAAACCGGCAGATGGAGCCAATAGCGCCTCTTGAAATTGCTAATGCTCTTAGAGATGGCGCACCGGATGCTTGGGGTCGTCGTGTCATCATCAATCGAATGATGGGCACACATGTTGGAGAAGCAAACAATCCTGAATTGGATGAACTTACATACCTGCTGCAATCGGGTTCGGATCGAATTGGAGCTTTAGATTTTCAACTGTCAGCAACTAAATATATCGCTCGGGAAAGCGCCAATACACCCTTGGACATCCTCCAGAGCTTAGCTGACCGGGTGGAAAAAGGCTTACCATTACCACCAGCACTCGCAGAAGTATTGCAGCATGGGACGGCCATTGGAGGCGCACGTCCAAAAACATTGATTGAAGATGGAAACAAAAAATTCGTAGCTAAATTTTCGTCTTCTGCTGACACTTATAGCGTGGTGAAGGCAGAATTTATCGCAATGCGACTTGCTAATTTGGCAGGTATTTCTGTTGCCCCCGTCAGTCTCACGAGGGCTTTGGAAAAAGATGTTCTACTGATTGAACGTTTCGATAGAGAGCATACCGAAAATGGTTGGCTCCGTAGGTCTATGATCTCTGCTCTGACCATTCTTGAACTGGATGAACGGTTAGCAGCACACGCCAGCTACCCAGAGTTGGCTGAGAAAATCAGACAGCGCTTTTCAAACCCAAAACAAACACTGAAAGAGCTGTTTGCGCGGATGGTGTTTAACATTCTTGTTGGCAACACAGACGATCATGCAAGAAACCACGCAGCATTTTGGGATGGCGAATATCTCGAACTAACACCCGCATACGACATCTGCCCACAAGCGCGGACCGGCATGGAAGCATCGCAGGCAATGCAGTTATATGGAACCGAGCGACGCAGCCAATTGTCACTGTGCCTCGCATCGAGTGCCCGCTTTTTAGTGAACAATGACCAGGCTTTATCGATCATGGAAAATCAAATTTCCATCATTGCTCGCCATTGGAGCGATGTATGCAAAGAAGCGGGTTTGAGTGACGTTGACCGAAAGCTGTTTTGGCGTCGTCAGTTCCTCAACCAGTTGGCCTTTGAAGGATTGGAAGAACCCCTTCGAGATCAATTTGAGGAGATGGCGAATGGCTAACCCGCATTATTCACCGGATTGGTAATTCTGAGTTGGCAGCGGAGCGTAACCATCTGATATCGTGTAAAGAATATGGTATACCAGCCATCCGATACACTGGACAGAAAGTGCGCCACTGCCATGACCAATATTGCCCTAGTTTTCCCCGTATTTCCAGCCATTTCCGGTAAAAAAGTCACCGCTGCGTTTGACGGTGGAAAAATCACCTCGGATGCCGGCGTTCTGCTGCTTGCCCAAGCCGAGAAACGGCTTGGAATTGCGCCGCGCTTGGCGGCACTTTTCCCCGATAAGCGCGATCCAACACGCGTGCAGCATCTGCTCCCGGATATTTTGTTCGCCCGCTATCTTGCGATTGCGGCTACTGTGCACGCGGTCAGGCCGAAAATCTGATCAAGCTCCACAAAACCCAACTGAAGAGTGACCGCAGATCCTGCTCATCCGCCTGCGCCAACCAGATGCGGCTCATTCTCCACACTGCTGCCTATTGGCTACTCTGGGAAGGGCACCAGGCAATTCCCGAAACTGAAACCTGCAAACTCAAACGCAAACGCCGGAAAGCCTGCGCAACAAACCCGTTTGCCTCCGCAAATATGAAACCGTTTCCGTGCACAAAAACCGCTACTCCAAAACCTCCGGTGAATAATCCGGGCTAGGGGGGGGGAATGTGCCCTCTAGAAGAGTTTTGTGAAAAGCCGATCTTGATAAAAACCTACTGATAAGAGATTCATAGTAATATAAGGTAATATAAGGTAATATATGTTACCTAAGGTATAATTGGTTAGAAAAGAGTATAATATACATGGATAAAGTCAGAAACCCATTTGCACCAGGAGCGGGTTCGCAGCCTCCTGAATTGGCAGGGAGAGATGGAATATTAACGGATGCGGACGTTGCACTTCAACGAGTGTTATTAGGAAAGCATGCCCAATCGCAGATTTTATTGGGGCTTCGCGGCACTGGTAAGACTGTTCTATTAAATAGAATTGAACAGCAGGCAGAGAAACACTTACACTTAACGTCATTTGTAGAAGCCCCTGAGGATAAAACCTTGGCTGAATTATTATATCCAAAAATCAATCAAGTGCTCAGAAAGTTATCGATAATTGATTTAGCCAAAGCGAAGGCTCATTCAGCCATGCAGGCCCTGAAAGGCTTTGCAAGTGTGTTTAAAATCGAAATAGGAGATGTTTCATTGTCCGTAGATCCTGAAGCAGGAACAGCAGATAGTGGGATACTTGAGTATGACCTGAGTGAGTTATTCGTAAAAATAGGTGAGGCTGCTAAGGCTGGCGGGAAAGGATGGACGCTTCTTATTGACGAGGTGCAATACTTTTCGAAAAAGGAGTTGTCGGCTTTGATTGTTGCCGTGCATAAAGTCAACCAAAGGCAGCTTCCCATACTATTTTTTGGTGCCGGCCTGCCGCAGATCGCAGCACTGTCTGGTGATGCAAAGTCATATGCGGAACGACTCTTTCGCTATCCTTCTGTTGGGCCCTTGGCAAAGGATGCGGCAACTATTGCCGTTCAGCAACCGATTGAAGTGGAAGGTGAAGCAATAACATCTGAAGCCATTCAAGAGATTGTTGTACAAACTGAAGGTTATCCATATTTCCTGCAAGAATGGGGTTTTCAAGCTTGGAACGCTGCCACAGAGTCCCCAATTACATTAAACGATATTCATTTGGCGTCTGTCGCAGCTTTAAATAGGCTTGATGAAGGGTTTTTTCGAGTTCGTTTTGATCGATTGACGCCAAAAGAACAGGAGTATGTAATCGCTATGGCTACTTTAGGAAAAGGGCCTTATCGATCGTCTGAAGTTGCCGATGTCTTGGCGGAAAAACCCAACAAGCTTGGCCCCCGTAGGGCCCAAATTATTAATAAAGGAATGATCTATAGTCCTGCACATGGCGATATTGCATTCACAGTGCCTATGTTTGAAGATTATTTGAACCGAAGGTCAGAATAATCATACTTACCTATGGTAACTGACAAAAAGGCCCCACAAATGCGCGGCCTTTCCATTATCACTTAAAAGCTAAAGCCTGCTAAGCTTACCCTTCTTTCGTAATTTCTTCGCCAGTTTCCTGATCGACAACTTTCATTGACAAGCGAACTTTACCGCGGTCATCAAAGCCCACCAGCTTCACTTTTACGCTTTGGCCTTCATTGACCCGTTCTTCGCCATTTGGGAAACGTGGACAAGTACATTTGCGTTTGAGCTTGATGCAGGTTTCATCCATCCGCCAAGATCCGGTTGTTGGCTGCTTTTTCTGTTGAGCTGTTTTGGCAAACATATGACAGATTCAAAGTGATACTGAAACCGAGTGAAACTTTGCGACAGAACCGGCGCGAGTCTGGGAAGTTATAAATTGTCAAACCCAATTTCATCTGCAATCCCTGGGAGGGGGCATTTAAACTTTGGGTTGACAGCGAAGCGGGCAAGTATTGATTTACCGCACAGCCTGTAACACAATGCACAGCCTGATTTAGCTCCCGGAAGCAACGAGGAAACCATGAAAAACCATCTTTTAGTAGCACTGTTTGCCATCGTGTTTAGCACAGCTACCTCTGCCAATGCCGAATGCCCGTCTGCTGATGCATTTTTCTGTTCGCAATACGAATTGGCAGAGCAGGGGGATGCGAGTGCACGATTTTTTTTGGGCCTGATGTACGCTACTGGCGAAGGGGTTACTCAGGATTATAGCGAGGCAGTACGCTGGTATCGCCTGGGGGCAGAGCAGGGGGTTGCGAGGGCACAATTTTTTTGGGCTGGATGTACGCTAATGGCGAAGGGGTTACCCAGGATTATAGTGAGGCAGTACGCTGGTATCGCCTGGCGGCAGAGCAGGGGGTTGCGAAGGCACAACTTGAGTTGGGCTGGATGTACCATGAAGGCAAAGGGGTTACCCAAGATTATAGTGAGGCAGTACGCTGGTTTCACCTGGCGGCAGAGCAGGGGGTTGCGGAGGCGCAATATGATTTGGGCGTGATGTACTATAAAGGCGAAGGGGTTACCCAGGATTATAGCGAGGCAGTACGCTGGGATCGCCTGGCGGCAGAGCAGGGGGTTGCGAAGGCACAAATTTTTTTGGGCGTGATGTACTATAAAGGCGAAGGGGTTATTCAGGATTATAGCGAGGCAGTACGCTGGTATCGCCTGGCGGCAGAGCAGGGGTATGCGAAGGCACAAATTTTGTTGGGCCTGATGTACTATAAAGGCGAAGGGGTTATTCAGGATGTTAGCGAGGCAGTACGCTGGACTCGCCTGGCGGCAGAGCAGGGGGTTGCGGAGGCACAATTTTTTTTGGGCATGATGTACGCTAATGGCGAAGGGGTTATCACCGATGAGCGTGAGGCATTTATCTGGTTTTCCATTGCTAAGGCAAACGGCTATAAAGACGCGGCGGATAATTTACGTAAGAATGACTGGACTCTGGATACCGCAGAAATAAAATCAGCCCGACTGGAAGCGGCGCGGCGGCTGGAGAGCATCGGGCAGCAGGACCGGTAAGCCGGGCTCGGCATAAGCAATGACGGTTTCGGTGATAGCCATGCCCTGTGCTAAATATAATCGTCCGCCGATTTGTTCAGGACGACAGTATTTATTGTTTGAGTTTATCTTTGATATGGTGTTTTACCTTAGCGCTCAAAACCAAGCAATGGTATTGCCGTATTACCGGACTTTTCGATAAATGCAAAACCAGCCTTCAGGTTCGCCATTATTAAAATATTGATCCATCGTCAGGCTTAATTTTTCCAGTATTTTAGCGGACACGAGTTTTTCAAACTTTTGTTTGAATCCCCGCTCTTCCCATAAAGCGCCGTGTACGGTACAGGCCAGTATGCCACCGGGCTTAAGGATTCGGCTAATCTCCGTGAGCGGCTCGGGACCCACGTGACCGTGGGTAAAAGTACCCGATGAGATCACGCCATCAAAATAGTGGTCATCGTAGTCCAAAGGTAAGTTTACGTCACCGACTTTCAGGCTCGAATAAATACCTCTGCTTGCGGCGACATTAACCATCTCCGCAGATAAATCAATTCCATAAAGATCCTTGAAACCGTGTTCGGCGAGCCCTGCTGCGGTTAAACCGGTGCCGCAGCCAATGTCGAGGATTTTGCTGTTCAGGTTATCTTGATGTTGTATCATTTTCCCGGCGATTAACGTCGGTGAGAGATAGCCGAGCTGATCGATCATTTGCTGATCATAGTCTGCTGCCCATTTTGCATAAAAAGACAAAGTGCTTTTTTCATCGTCAAGACCATAGGCTTCGGCCAGAAATTTTGTATTTTGGTTTTCAGCGTTATTCATGCGGTTCAGTAATTTGATCCGGTTTGGGAGGTATTATTATAACCATGGCGACACCAACCACACCGGCAATTATTCCCAGGAGCGCAGGCAGTCCAAAAGTCTCGTTAAATAAGGAGCCACGATGATGTGCCTACAGACAAAACGACAATTAACCAGGCAAGTGTATAAACAAACGGTTGATTGCAGACTGCTTCTCGGCGCTGTACGACTTGTTTTTCGGAACGCACGGCGACAGTTTGTTAAGCGTGAACCGGATATTTTTTAAATTGTTACCCTGATTGCAGTTTGACGGCCAGACTTTGGTGTTTGGATTGCAGGTCATTTCGATCGCAGTTTACGAGCTCGCCGTCCTGAACCTGCCATCTGCCGTCAATCATTAAGCGGTCAACCCGATCTGCATTACAAAGAACCAGCGAAGCCATTGCGTCGCCGGCACCGGAGAACTTTAATTCATCCGGTTTAAACATTGCGATATCGGCTTGCCTGCCTGCGCACAGTTGCCCGATATCGGTTCTGCCCAGACAGGCGGCGGAGCCGGTAGTCGCCAAACCAAGCGCTGACTGATGAGAGAAATTGGCGGCACCGTATTGAAGTCTTTGTATCAAAAACGCCTGCCTGACCTCTTGCATTAAATTTGAACAATCATTGGATGCTGAGCCGTCGACACCGAGCCCAACCGGACTTCCTGCTGATACCAGTTCGTTTACTTTACACTGTCCTGAACCCAGCATCATGTTTGAACTCGGACAATGGCATATCGCGGTTCCTGCATCCCCGAGCTTGCCGATTTCTTCCGAATTGAAGTGAATCCCGTGAGCCAGCCATGTCTGGTCGTTAAGCCAGCCTACTTCTTCCAGGTACTCCAGTGGGCGGCATCGAAACCGATCAAGGCAAAACTGGTTTTCGTCTCTGGTTTCCGCCAGATGAGTGTGCAATCGAACACCATGCTTTTCAGCCAGAGTTTTGCTTTGCATCATCAGGCTTTTGGAAACGCTAAATGGTGAACAGGGTGCGAGCGCAATTGAAAGCATGCTGCCAGGGTTGCGGTCGTGATATCGATTGATCACGCGTTCACAGTCTTGCAGTATCGTCTCTTCATCCTGAATCGTGCTCTCTGGCGGCAGGCCTCCCTGTTCTTCACCGACACTCATCGAGCCGCGGGTTAAAACGCTGCGGATGCCCAAATCTGTAACGGCCTCCACCTGGATGTCAAGCGCATGCGGAATATTTTTTGGAAACAGGTAGTGGTGATCCGCACTCGTCGTGCATCCAGATAGCATGAGTTCAGCGCACGCCAGCCTGGAAGAATGGTAAATCATTTCTTCATCCAGTCCAGCCCAAACCGGATACAGACTCTTTAACCATGGAAACAATCCTTTGTTCAGGGATTCTGGCAACGCTCTTGTGAGCGTCTGATAGTAGTGGTGATGCGTGTTGATTAAGCCCGGTAAGACAATATGTTCGGAAGCATCAAAGGTTTCATCTACGGCTGTATTGGGTTGTTCGCCGGATTGAAGTATTGCCTCGATGCGGTTTCCCTGCACGACAATCCCGCCGCCGGCATCGACTCCATCCTCAACCAAAATGTCGAGCGGCGATTTCATCCAGATACGCTTAGTCATTTTTTTGTTGATGTTGAATTTAGTTTTACAGCACAAGCTGTTGTTTTAATTGTGCACTAAATCACGAAAGCGTTCGATATACTGGAAGCCGGTTAAAAACATTGGAATGCGGTTAAATTATAGCCTAAAATCTGCCAAATCCTGACTATTTGGTCAAACTTTGATCAGACATTACAATTGGTTTTTTTACAGAAAACAAACTGCCGGTTCAGCACCAATGCCAGACTCCAATAATCTGCTTGAGCTTCAGGCGATGACAAAAACCTTTCCGGGTGTTATCGCCAATGACGCGGTTGATTTAAAAGTACAGGCAGGAGAAATTCACGCTTTGCTCGGTGAAAACGGTGCGGGTAAGTCTACGCTGGTAAAAATGATTTACGGGGTGTTGAAGTCGGATTCAGGGAATTTGATATGGTGCGAAAGTCCGACAGAGGTAGCTAGCCCCGCAGTGGCAAGAAAGCTCGGTATCGCTATGGTGTTCCAGCATTTTTCGCTTTTTGATTCGATGTCAGTTTTAGAGAATATTGCGCTAGGCATGGAATCGGATATATCGCACGCCGAGCTTGAAGAAAAAATTGTCGATATCTCTAATCGTTATGGATCACCGCTGGATCCGAGTCGACACGTTTACACGTTGTCGGTTGGCGAGCGACAGCGCATAGAAATTATTCGATGCCTGTTGCAGGATCCAAAACTATTGATCATGGACGAGCCAACCTCGGTGCTGACACCTCAGGAAGTTACCCGACTTTTTGAAACTTTACGTCGATTGTCGAATGAAGGCGTATCGATTTTGTATATCAGTCACAAACTCGATGAAATTAAGGCATTGTGCCGGTCTGCGACGATACTGCGGAACGGTAAGGTGGTTGATTCGGTCGCTGTGGCGAGTGAAACAACGAATAGTTTGGCGGCTTTGATGATGGGTGAAGAGTTGCAGTTGTCTGAACGACAAACATCACATGATATCGGGGAGGTTCGTCTGGAGATAGCGGGACTGAACAGACCCGCTGTTGATCAGTTTGATATTAGCTTGAAGGACATTAATCTCAACGTGCGCAGCGGCGAAATTGTCGGTATAGCCGGTGTTGCCGGAAATGGACAGGATGAACTGCTTAAGGCGTTAAATGGCGAAGAAATTAATTCCGTCGCTGAGTCGATAAAAATCGATGGCAGGGACTGTGGAAAGCTGGGCTGCAATAAACGCCGGGAACTGGGAATGGCGTCTATACCGGAAGAGCGTCTGGGTCATGGAGCCGTTCCCGGCTTAAGCCTGATTGACAACGGGTTGCTTACGGCGTTTCAAAGACTGAATCTACAAAACTTTGGATTTATCAACTATCAAAGCTGTCGGGATTTTTGTGAGAAAGTCATTAGTGGATTCAACGTCAAGTCGAATGGTTCAACTGCGCAAGCCGGCAGTTTATCCGGCGGTAATCTGCAAAAGTTTATTGTTGGGAGAGAAATTAGTCAGGCGCCCACTGTTCTCGTAGTATCTCAACCCACCTGGGGTGTTGATGCGGGTGCGGCGCAGACAATTCATGATGAATTGCGCAAACTGGCTGCCAACGGCAGCGCCGTGCTGGTGATTTCCCAGGATATCGATGAGTTAATGCGGATTAGTGATCGCATTACCGCGATATGTGCCGGGGAGTTGTCTGAACCGTCAAATATAGAGGATATTACGATCGAGCAGATTGGTTTGATGATGGCAGGGGTGAACGCTAATTCCACCGAATCTGTGGTTGAGGCGGCACCGATCTAAAATGATTTTTTCACTCGTGAAACGTGCAGAGCAGTCTCGATCGATGGTATACGTATCGCCGTTGATCGCATTGCTGTGTACGCTCATTTCCGGGATTAGCCTGTTTGTCATCCTCGGTGTAGAGCCGTCGGCAGCCCTGTACGCTTTTTTTGTCGAACCGCTTACATCCGGTTATGGCTGGGCTGAACTCGGTGTCAAAGCAACCCCGCTGATATTGATCGGTGTGGCGTTATCGATCAGCTTTCGGGCTGGGGTATGGAATATTGGAGCAGAAGGTCAGCTCACACTGGGTGCGATTTGCGGCGGTGGAATCGCACTTTGGTTGTACGATGTCGATTCGATATTGGTGCTGCCACTGATGATGATTTGTGGCGTTCTGGGCGGGATGCTTTGGGCAGCGATTCCGGCGTTTTTGAAAACGCGCTTTAACGCAAATGAAATCCTCACCAGTTTGATGCTGACCTATGTGGCCACCCTGTTGCTGAGTTTGCTGGTACACGGCCCGTGGCGTGATCCCGATGGTTTTAATTTTCCTGAATCCAGAATATTTAGTGACTCAGCTACGCTGCCTACAATTTGGTCTGGAACGCGATTACATCTTGGTTGGTTGTTTGCTATCGCCGCAGTAGCGGCCAGCTGGGTTATGGTGTCGCGTACTATCATTGGATTTCAGGTCAAGGTTATCGGTGAAGCGCCTCAGGCCGGACGCCATGCTGGTTTCAGCGTCAATAATATAGTCTGGTTTACGTTATTATTTGGTGGGGCAATGGCCGGCCTGGCAGGATTGTTTGAGGTCGCAGGCCCAATAGGACAACTACTACCCAGTATTTCTCCAGGCTACGGCTTCACCGCAATTATTGTCGCATTCGTTGGTCGTTTACACCCTGTTGGGGTGTTTTTTGCAGGATTACTGATTGCCTTGTCCTACCTTGGCGGAGAATCGGCACAAATCACCATGAATTTACCGCTGGCTGTGACGGGTGTATTTCAGGGGATGCTGTTATTTTTTCTGCTTGCCTGTGATGTCTTGATTGCATACAAAATCAAGATTAACCTGCCCGGAAGTATAGCTTCGGAGACCAACAATGGCTGATATCTGGATCGCCGCAATTTTGACCATCATTACCGCTGCAACGCCGTTAGTATACGCAGCGCTGGGTGAAATGATTACAGAAAAAGCCGGCGTACTGAATCTCGGTGTTGAAGGTATGTTATTGATTGGGGCGGTTTGTGGTTTTGCTGCGGTGAATGCCACCGATAGTGCCGCAATCGGAATTCTCGCCGGTATGCTGGCAGGTGCTGGATTGTCTTTGATATTCGCTGTACTGGTATTGGGTTTTCAATCCACGCAGGTCGCAACCGGACTAGCGCTAACCATATTCGGCATTGGTATCAGTGCGCTTATCGGGCAGGATTTGGTGGGCATTGCCTACCAGGGTCTGCCCAAAATCCACATGCCATTGTTATCCTCAATTCCGGTTCTCGGCACGCTGTTTTTCCAGCATGATATTCTGGTATACGGCTCGTTTGTACTCATATTTCTGGTTAGCTGGTTTCTGAAAAAAACACGTGGCGGGCTCATATTGCGGGCGGTGGGTGATTGCCATGACGCTGCCCACGCCATTGGCTATTCCGTTATCGGAATTCGTTACATGGCAATACTGTTTGGCGGTGCCATGTCTGGACTGGCGGGTGCGTATTTATCTTTATCCTATTCACCGCTCTGGATTGAGAATATGAGCGCAGGCCGTGGCTGGATCGCGCTGGCACTGGTTGTTTTTGCCACCTGGCGGCCATGGAGGGTGTTTGTTGGCGCCTATTTATTTGGCGGCATCACAATTTTACAGTTACATGCTCAAGCGATTGGCATTGGTGTACCGGCTCAGGTGATGTCAATGCTGCCGTATTTGGCAACGATTGCTGTGTTAGTGGTTATTTCACGTGACCACAATAAAATTAAGCTGAATGCGCCGGCCTGTATCGGAAAACCATTTCATCCTACGTCTTGAGGCGGGTTAAAATTGGCAGTGTTGAAACCATTTCTACAAAACGTTGTTTATTTACTATATTAAGGAGAAAACGCATATGAAAAATTTTATATTAACCAAACTCCGCGCCGTTGCTTTGGCAATTGGCGCGGCAATGATATTTGGATCGCCATTGGCTATTTCGGCTGATGCCAAAGTGGGCTTTGTTTACGTTGGTCCGGTCGGTGATCATGGTTGGACTTATCGCCATGACCTGGGTCGCCAGGCGGTTGAAAACGAAACCGGTGCAGCCGCCACGTTTGTTGAAAGCGTTGATGAAGGCGCAGATGCTGAGCGTGTAATCCGAAAACTGGCATCAAGCGGACACAACATCATTTTCACAACCTCGTTCGGTTATATGAACCCGACTCTGAAAGTGGCAAAGCAGTTTCCAGATGTAAAATTTGAACACGCCACCGGATACAAGCAGGCAGATAACATGAGTACCTACTCAGGTCGTTTCTACGAAGGACGCGCCGTTATTGGAACCATTGCAGGGCACATGAGTCAGTCCGGAATCGTAGGTTATATTGCTTCTTTCCCGATTCCAGAAGTCGTACGCGGTATCAACGCCTTTACCCTTGCTATGCAGAAAATTAACCCGGATGCGGTAGTTAAAGTGGTTTGGGTTAACTCCTGGTACGATCCTGGTAAAGAAGGCGATGCTGCCAAAGCGTTGATTGATCAGGGTGCGGACATGATTACCCAACACACCGACTCACCTGCTCCGCTTCAAGTGGCAGAACAACGCGGTGTTCACGGTTTTGGTCAAGCGTCAGATATGAGCGCATTCGCTCCTAACGCCCAGCTGACTGCAATCATTGACGACTGGGACCCATACTATGTTGCTCGCGTTAAAGCGGTAATGGACGGCACATGGGAATCTGGTGATACCTGGCATGGCTTGAAAGAAGGTATGGTAGCGATGGCTCCGTACGGAGATGCCGTTCCCGCTGATGTTCGTGCCGCTGCGGATGCGGTAAGAGAAGGAATCATTGCCGGAACTCAACATCCATTCGACGGCCCAATCTCCAATCAGGCTGGAGAGCAGGTCATCGGCTCAGGTGAAACGCTGGATGATGGAGTGCTACTGGGAATGGACTGGTACGTTCAGGGAGTTCGGGGCGAATTGGGTCAGTAAGGCAAATTGTGGTTTAGCAAAGCCTCTCTGTATGAGGGGCTTTTTGTCTGAAGAACACGTGATATTTTACGTTTACTCGGAATTCTAAAATATGGCGCAAGCAGCGCTAAATATCCGTAAAACCTCCTTATTAGGAGAGCAGCAGATGAAATTGATATTATCTGCCGCTGAACAGGAATTCGAACGACACAGTTATGATGGTGCGCGAATGCAGCGAATAGCGGACATCGCAGAATTGGCGAAATCTAACGTGCATTACTATTATGGGAGTAAACGGGCTCTATATAATGCGGTTCTCGAAGATGTTGTAACGCTTTGGGATCAGGCATTTGAATCCCTGAACCCAGAAGATGATCCACGACTCGTGCTAAGTCAATTTGTCAGGAAAAAGGTCGAGTTCACTCGACTGTATCCCCAGGCAACCCGGATCTTTGTTAGCGAAATGCTGCACGGCGCACCGCGCCTCAGTTTCGATCTGAATGAAAAGATGAGCCGTTGGACAAGGGAGCGAGCGGCGGTAATTGAGCGCTGGGTGAAGCGGGGGAAAATTCGTAACGTCGACCCGTACCACCTGATTTTTATGATCTGGTCAAGCACGCAACACTATGCGCAGGCTGAGACTCAAATAAAATCGGTTTACGGTAAAAATGTATTGCGCAAACCGGATTACGACTCACAGGCCAAATCAATCACCGAAATGGTGCTCAGAATATGCGGACTGGATGCTGAGTCAAAATTAATTTCTCAACGCTGAAGCAGTCATAATGGAAAATCATATTTACGAATGGCTGAACCTGCTGATTCGCTGGATACACTTCATCGTTGGTGTCGCCTGGATTGGCGCATCATTTTATTTTAATTGGCTGGAAAACAATCTGAATCGAAAACCACCGCAAGATTCCGGGATTGCCGGAAATTTATGGGCGCTCCACGGAGGCGGTTTTTATCATCTAAAAAAATACAAAACCGGACCGAATCAGCTTCCCGAGCAATTGCACTGGTTTAAATGGGAGGCCTATACCACCTGGTTGAGCGGTATGACCTTGTTGATCGTTATCTATTACTTCAACGCAAGGTTATATCTGATTGATCCATCTGTCCGGGATCTCACTGCGGCCAAGGCCATCGTTATTTCCATTGTTAGCATTTTCGGGTCCTGGTTTATTTATGATGCATTGTGTCGCAGCAAGCTGAAAGATCACCCGATCAATTTGGCGGCAGCGCTGTTCCTGTTTCTGGGTTTGTTGGCGCTATTCTTAGCCCACGCATTTAGTGGTCGTGCAGCCTATATTCATGTAGGTGCGGCCATTGGTACGATGATGGTGGGTAATGTGTTCTTTATCATCATTCCCGGTCAACGAGAAATGGTAAATGCGCTGACCGAAGGTCGAACTCTGGAGCCTGAATACGGACCGCGGGGTTTGTTACGGTCGACACACAACAACTACCTGACACTACCGGTATTGTTCATTATGATCAGCAATCATTTCCCTTCTACCTACGGTCACGGTTGGAACTGGTTGGTACTAATTTTGTTGTCGGTAATTAGCGTTTCTGTTCGCAGTTACTTTAATTTTAGGGGGATAATGAAGCGTTTGTGGTGGATTTTACCTGCGGCATTTACGGCGATGTTGCTTGTGATGTGGTGGACTGCGCCTAAATCGATTGCTGTTGAACAAACGTCTGTTTCAACTGCAGAGATTAGCGAGAAAGCGTTTGCTGTTATTGGAGAAAAATGTACGGGTTGCCATTCCAAAAACCCAACGCAAGCCGGGTTTTCATCACCGCCTGCAGGGCTGGTTTTAGATAACCAGGATCAACTACGCCTGAATTCAGATAAAGTATATCAGGCAGCAGTGGTTACTCGCACCATGCCAATCGGTAATTTGACGGGTATTACGGAACAAGAGCGCGGCCAAATCGCGGCATGGTATTCGAGTATTGATCGGAGTAAAGAATGACTTATCCCCGAGATATGATCGGATATGGTGACAGCCCCCCGCACCCTCAATGGCCCAATGGGGCGCGTATTGCGGTTCAATTTGTTGTGAACTATGAGGAAGGGGGCGAGAACAATGTTTTACATGGAGATGCTGGGTCTGAAGCCTTTCTTTCTGAAATCGTCGGTGCGCAAAGTTACGAAAATAGCCGACACATGAATATGGAGTCGATCTATGAATTCGGTTCCAGAGCAGGTTTCTGGCGATTGCACCGTATGTTTACCAACCGCAACATCCCGGTCACCGTTTTTGGCGTTGCCATGGCACTTGAACGCAACCAATCTGCGGTGGATTCGATGTTAAAAAGTGATTGGGAAATAGCAAGTCATGGCTATCGATGGATTGATTACCAGTTTCTCCCGGAAGCACTCGAACGTGAGCATTTGCATACTGCCATTGAGATCCATGAACGGGTTACCGGAACCAAACCGCAAGGGTTTTATCTGGGCCGTACCAGTCCTAATACCTTAAGGCTAAGCGCAGAGTTCGATTGCTTTCGATATAGTGCGGATAGTTATGCAGATGAGTTGCCTTACTGGAATACGGCTTTTGATAAACCGTTATTAATGGTTCCCTATACCCTCGATGTAAATGACATGCAGTTTGCCACGAATCAGGGTTTCAATTCCGGGGATCAGTTTTACAGCTACCTGAAAGATTCTTTTGATTGTTTGTATGCTGAAGGAGAAAATCACCCAAAAATGATGTCAATCGGTTTGCATTGTCGATTGGCAGGAAGGCCAGGGCGTGCAGCCGCACTGGGACGATTTCTTGACTATATTCAAAACCATGATCAGGTTTGGCTTACCCGTCGAATCGATATCGCTAACCACTGGAGACAATACTTTAATCATGACTGATTTTGCAAAACGCTGGGTCAATTTAGCCTCTGCAAAGCTAGGCGCCAGGGCGATATCCTGTAGCGACGACTTTTTCGCGCCGATGGATCGAATGCTGAAGGATGAAGCCCCCGTATTCATAGATGGAAAATACGATGAGCACGGCAAATGGATGGACGGCTGGGAGTCGCGCCGCAAACGCATACCCGGCAATGACTGGTGCATCGTTCGTTTGGCCAAGCCAGGTGTCATTCATGGTGTGGAAATTGATACTGCCTTTTTCACAGGGAACTATCCTCCGGCTGCATCCATTGATGCTTGCCACTTTGACGGAGATGATCCCGGTGGCGAAGCGCACTGGGTTGAGATTATTCCGCAGTCGGTGCTGGGCGGAGACAGCGAACATCAATACGCAGTGGCGAGTGATACCGTTTTCACCCACGTTCGGGTGAAGATATATCCGGACGGCGGAATCGCCAGATTGCGGGTGTTTGCCGAGCCGAGAGTGGATTGGGGGAAGATTGCAGATGGTGAACGGGTCGACATCGCCGCGGCGTTAAACGGCGGTGTTGCATTGGCGTGTAACAACGAGCATTACGGTTCGATTCGATACCTGTTAACCCCGGGCCGCGGTGAAAATATGGGTGATGGTTGGGAGACTCGACGTCGAAGGGAACCGGGAAACGACTGGGTTGTGATTGTGCTCGCAAAGGCGGGTGCGGTGAAGCAAGTCGAAGTTGATACTGCACACTTCAAGGGAAATTACCCGGATAGTTGCAGTATGCTGGGGGCCAATCTGGATTTAGTGAATCTCAATACGATAGAAACTGAGAGTGAGTCTTGGGAAGAGTTATTGCCCAGAGTGAAACTTGAGGCGGATAAACAACATTTTTTTGCTGATGAGTTAAAAGATATTGGAAATATCACCCACATTCGGATCAACATATTTCCTGATGGCGGTTTGAGTCGGATCAGAGTGCTGGCCGAGGTTTAGAAAGCGAAAGCGTAAGAAGACTTAAATTATCGTCATTACAAAATGACCAACCTGCAATCAATGCCGCTAACAGCCGAAAATTTTTCGCCGTTCGGCGAGGTTATTGAACTGGAATCAGCCCGGCAAATACTCATCAATCAGGGACTAACGACTCGATTTCATGATTTATTATCTATCGATGTAAAAGATCAGCAGGGTCATGCGATTGTAAACGTGTTTCGCACCTCTCCGCTGCCATTGCCGCATCGGGTTATCACTATGGAGCGCCATCCGCTAGGGAGTCAGGCGTTTTTACCAATGGCGTCACATCCGTTTTTGATATTAGTCGCGCTACCCGGAGATACGATCACAGCGGGCGATTTGAAGTTATTTCGAACTAACGGAAAGCAGGGGATCAATTTCTTTAAAAATACCTGGCATCATTTTCAAATTGTTCTGGGTCACACTCAGGACTTTTTGGTTATTGATCGTGGTGGAGCTGGCAATAACCTGCAGGAACTGGATATTGAAGAAATCGTCTGGATTGCTGCACCGAGCTAACACGTTTTCAAACCCTCAAACACCAGATTCGGTTATAACTCGTTAGTTATCAGCCATCAGTGGAAAATTGAAAATGGAGAATGCGGCAGAGGATGAGTATGGCAGTCCCCAATCCAATTTCCGTCATTCCTCGGAAGCAGGAATCCAGTGAAACAGCCAATCCTCTTATCCATCCATGTAAATGCTCTTCGGCGATCATCGGGCAATGGACGGTGAATTGATAATTGGAAATGATGGTTAGGTTTTGAAAGTGGAAGTCTCGGAAGTGTGGGGTTGGTATCGCCCGTGTACACGATAACCATGCTAAATAGCATCCTGATTGAGCAACACCCAACGAGTCAGAATGACTTCGTATCATGGACGAAAATCATTGAGGAAAATCATTGTGAGTATCCATGATGATTTGTCAGCGGAGGAAAAAGCTGAACAGTGCAACCATTACGCCTGCGCTCCCCATTGTTAAGCCAACCATCCACTTAATTAGGTGTGCTTCGGTGTTGGCAATTTCTGTTCTAAGGGTTGCCTCGGTTTTGGCAATTTCTGCGTTAGTTTTGGCAATGTCTGCTCTAAGCGCAGTCTCGGTTTTGGCAATTTCTGCGTTAGTTTTGACAATTTCTGCTCTAAGCGCGGTCTCGGTTTTGGCAATTTCTACTTTAAGGGTTGCCTCGATTTTGGCTAATTCGTTTTTGGTGGCGAGGTTGGTGTTGAGCAGGTCAACTTGAGATTCGGCAAGTGCTTCGGCTTGTTGTACAGGCATACCGACCGCCGTCATACGTTTGACGAAACGGTGTGTATCAAAGGCGAGTGCATTAGAAGCCATACAGGAACTTTAATACAGGCACTATTGTTTGTCCACTGGAAATTGATAATTGAAAATGATGGTTAGGTTTTGATAAGAATATTATTTGACTGGATTCCTGCTTCCGAGTCTGTGCAAGAAACCCAATATCGTCATTCCTGCGCAAGAGACTGTGCAAGAAACCCGTATTCGTCATTCCTGTACCACCTCCGTCATTCCTATACCACCTCCGTCATTCCTGCGAAGGAGACTGTGCAAAAAAACCACCACCCTTGGTCACATTCTCATTACTGCCCTAATTCACCGACGTTGCTGGCATTTCAAACCAATACACCATCCCTGCAAAAATACCCAATAATGACGGTAATAAACATCCAAACCCTAGCTTAATTATGATATAATAACAAACCTAACTAGCTGATTCTAATCATTAAATAGAGGCTTTATGAGTGATTACATACGTGGATTAAATCGCCAACAACAACTGTTATTTCCAGAGCGGCTAGAGGACTATGTCGGCGAGAATGATCCAGTTCGTGTTATTGATGCCTATGTCGATAGCTTAGAGGTGGATGCCTTAGACTTTAAGACCAAATACAGTGACAAAAACAACAATGGTCGCCCCGCCTTTTGCCCAAAATTGATGCTGAAACTCTACATTTACGGCTATACCAATAAAATAAGAAGTTCCCGCCATCTGGCTCGGGAAACCCATAGAAATATCGAGCTTATCTGGTTATTGCAAGGCTTAAAGCCCACCTATAAGACGATTGCTAATTTTAGAAAAAATAATGCCGCAGCACTCAAGAATACGTTTAAGGAATTTGTTTTGCTGTGCCAAAACATCAATCTCATTGAAGGTCAATTAGTGGCACTGGATGGAGCGTTTTTGCGAGCCAATGCGTCCAAAAATACCTTGATTGTTAAAGCCACTGTGGATAAAAAAATAGCCAGGGTAACGCAGGCTATTGAGGACTACCTGAACTTATTAAACACCACAGACCAGCAGGAGGAACCGGAACAGACTCTGGATAATCCTGATTTGATTGATAAAATACAAGCACTTAAAGAGCGCAAACAAAAGCTGGAAGAGGATTTGAATACCTTAGAGCAATTGGACAAGAAGCAACATAACACAACCGACCCGGATGCCGCATTGATGTGCAAACCAGCGCATCATCTGGTCGCTTATAACTGCCAAATTGCGGTGGATGACAAAGCAAAGCTGATTGTCGCAACGGATGTATCAAGTCAAGGCAATGACGCACAGCAGTTGCATCAGATGGCAAGTCAGGCGAAAGAAACCTTAGCCCTTAAGACTTTGGCTGTGGTTGCCGACAAGGGCTATCACAGTGCAAAAGAGATAAAGAACTGTGTTGATGACAAAATCTACCCGATTATCCCGCCGATTGATACACAACAGAAACAAAAGAAAGCCGGCAGATACACGAAAGATGAGTTTGTCTATAACGAGGAGCAAGACGAATACACCTGCCCTAACGACAAAACACTGAAAAAAAGTGCAACCAAAAGCCTATCCAAAGGCAAGCTTGGGTTTATTTACAGCACCAGTGCCACAGATTGCAAGGCTTGCCCTGTGCGCAGTGAGTGTTTAGCAAAGCAAACGCCGCACCGAAGAATATGGCGGTGGGAACATGAAGCCTTTATACAAGCCTATCGCAAGTCTATGCAAACAGAATCAGCCAAGGCGATTAGCAAAAGAAGAGGGGCGATTGTGGAGCATCCTTTTGGCACCATAAAGCGGTCATTAGGCTGGGATCACTACCTGGTCAGAGGCAAAGAAAAAGTATCCGGTGAAAACGCATTGATTATGTTTTGCTATAACTTTAAGCGTGTTTTGAACCTGCTAGGCACAAGGCTGTTCAATCAACTGCTGTTGGCTATAAAAGCAGGCGATATTGCAGTCGTCATGCAAGCAATCAAGCGACATCTTCCTTTTTTGCGTCCACTATTCGATTATTTATGCCAGAAATACTTATTGTCGCAGCAAACAAACTTATTTCACCCGCCTGCTTTTAATAAGAACCTTTTTACCCGTGCCTGACTCAAAAGTCTCAATAGTGGGTGAGTCGGCGTTTGTTGCACAGTCTCGCAAGCAGGAATCCAGTCAAACCCGCAACAGTTTCCCACATATAACACGACTTGGCAGGATATTTTTGCACAATCTCTTCCGTGTGGTGACTGGCGGAAGTGCGGCTTTAGCCGCGCCACTCCTTTTATCCATCCATGCAAATACGCTGCTACGGTCATCGAAAAATTTTTCATTAGTTGTGCTACAGTAACGCTATCGATTGAGGTGTTTATACACTCCGAAAATAAATCGCGCAAATAACCATTTAACTGGAGGAGCTTCATAATGAAATCATCGTTTATCATAAAAACTCTTAATAAGACCTTTGCATAATTCAAAATGTTGGCAGAAGAGAGATTAAACCTGTTCCTGTTGCGACAAAAATGTCGTTTTTAACAAGCTAATGACTGGTTTTTAACGAAAAATCAGAAATCTTTTATCGCTAATCCGATTTATGCAAAGGTCTCTTAATAATAATATAGTTACCCCCCCCACAACATACGCACCACCACACAGCGGGTGGACAGCATCGCTAAATTCTTTCCTTTATGTGTGTTGTTTTTGTTCCTGCTGACCGCTTGTGGTGGTGGTGGTGGAGTTACACCAACTACACCAACTACACCAACTACACCAACTACACCAACTACACCAACTACACCAGTCTTTGTGCCGCGTAGCACGCCATCTGCCAGCGTTCTTAACCGTCCCGATCCTGCCAATTACGCCAGCGACAAACGCGCCTTTGAAGTATTTCCAGAATACATGGTGAAATATAGCCTTAGGGACAAAGATCGGACTGATTCGCACTTGCATCGCATAAACGCTGCGGCTGCCTATGCCCGCGGTGCCACGGGTGCTGGAGAGACTATTGCCATTGTGGACACAGGTGTTCGGGAGACCCATAGGGAGTTTTCCCGTGGCAATGGTAACAAAGTTACTCTGCTAACCCAATCAGTCTATGTTCCAGAGAACGACGACAAACGCCACGGTACTTTGGTGGCCGCATTGGCGGCCGGTAATCGTGATAGTGGCTCCGGCTTGAATATGCATGGGGTGGCTTTCGATGCCAGTGTGCATTTCACAGCGATCCGACTCGGAACCTCCGATGGCATTTATCGTCCCTTCAGACTGGAAAATTACTCTGAGTCGAACGACCGTGGTAATCCGTTTTTTTACAGAAATATTATTCGGACGGCACAAACCGCTGGTGCCGCTATTGTTAATCTGAGTTTTGGGGTTAACGGCGTGATTTCAGGATATGACCGCGGAGAAATTCGAAGCCGTTTCGCGCATACCGCCGCCGCACTGGCGCAAAAGATTATCCTAGATGCCGATAAAACAATTCTCGTTTGGGCCGCGGGGAATGCCGGTGGTACTCGTTATGAAAACGGCGATCCAGCCCCATTTGATTCGCCGGAGATATGGCCAGGTCTTGGCGCATACTTCACCGAACTACAAAGCCATACGCTGGCTGTAGTGGCGTTAGATCAGGATGGTAGCATCGCCAGCTACTCGAATCGTTGTGGCATTGCCAAAGCATTCTGTCTTGCCGCACCGGGCTCCGCTTTGGTTTCCGCATATTCGTTTGGCGATTCTGAATACCGCTTGTGTTCAGGCACTTCTTGTGCCGCACCACTGGTCAGTGGCTCGCTCGCCCTGTTACGCCAATATTTTCGTGGACAGCTCGGCAACACCGAATTGGTCAATCGCCTGCTTGCCACCGCCAATCGTACGGGGATTTATGCCGACTCCGATATTTATGGACATGGGTTGGTCGATCTGGATGCGGCGACTGCGCCGGTCGGGACGGTGATGAGCGGGTTGCCCAATAATCCCAATAGCCGACCGCTTGCTGAGAGTGCGATTACCCTGTCGAGCGGTGCTTTTGGGGACTCGTTACAACGCCAGTTGGCGGATCTGGAAGTCGCTGGTTTTGATGCCCTCGGCGCACCCTTTTTTCAATCGGCGGCAACTTTGGTAACGCAACCGAGGCGGCAATCTAGTATTGCCAGAATTATTGCCAACAAGCAACGCCAGCGGGTGCAGGTGGCACCTTATCAACGCGCGTGGCAACACAATAACGCGAACAATGGTGCGACCTTATCACTAACGATGGGGCACGGTGCGGTAACCGATGCGCGGCTTGCTTTCGCAGATGGATGGTGGGTGTCCTATCGTCAGCATGGCGGTCAGCAGCTTGGTTTGTACGCGCCGTCATTCGCCAATTCGCACGCTGAGATAGGCACGAACGGGGCATATGGCTTGGGCGAGCGTTTTAATGAGCCACTGGCATTTGTCGCGCCGTATTTGTCTCATGTGCGCGATGGACCAGGAATTGGCTGGCGTTCATCTGAGTCCGCGAACAGACGCTTCGGTTTTGCACTGATGCACGGTGCGCCACAATTCGATGACCAGCAAACTTCGGGCGGCAAGCGTGGTATCGGCGTATTGATGAGCATGACGATGCAGCGCAAGGATTCGGCTACCGGGCTGTCGTTACAGGTCGGAGCGGTACGCGAGCGCGCTGGCTTCCTCGGCGCACAAACGCAAGGCGCATTCGGCAAAACCACGGCGGCGACTACCTTTGCCGGTCTCAACGGGGCTTGGACGCTCGGTACGAATAACCATTGGCAGTTACTGGCATCAGCATATCTTGGGCGTACGCGAACGCAGACTGGTGCTGGTTTATTGCATGATGTCAGCCCCATCGTTAGTAGCGCGTTTAGCCTCGGTGCCGTGCGTGCATCACTTATGCAAGCGGACGACTGGTTCGGACTACGCCTGTCGCAACCATTGCGCGCCGAGCGAGGCAAGGCGCAATTACGCCTGCCGGTCGGGCGTACCAAATATGGTCAAGTGGTGTATAAAAACCACACCGTTAGTTTGAGTCCTGCACGCGCCCTCCACGCCGAGGCATTATATAGCGCGTCCATCGCTGGTGGCGAATTGACGACCCGCATGGGACTGCAACATCACAACAATAACACTAGCCGGGCGTTTATGCGCGTTACTTTTGAACATCGGTTTTGATGATGGTTATCAGTTATCAGCCATCAGTGGAAAATTGAAAATGGAGAATGCGGCAGAGGATGAGTATGGCAGTCCCCAATCCAATTTCCGTCATTCCTCGGAAGCAGGAATCCAGTGAAACAGCCAATCCTCTTATCCATCCATGTAAATGCTCTTCGGCGATCATCGGGCAATGGACGGTGAATTGATAATTGGAAATGATGGTTAGGTTTTGAAAGTGGAAGTCTCGGAAGTGTGGGGTTGGTATCGCCCGTGTACACGATAACCATGCTAAATAGCATCCTGATTGAGCAACACCCAACGAGTCAGAATGACTTCGTATCATGGACGAAAATCATTGAGGAAAATCATTGTGAGTATCCATGATGATTTGTCAGCGGAGGAAAAAGCTGAACAGTGCAACCATTACGCCTGCGCTCCCCATTGTTAAGCCAACCATCCACTTGATTAGGTGTGCTTCGGTGTTGGCAATTTCTGCCCTGGTTTTGGCAATTTCTACTTTAAGGGTTGCCTCGATTTTGGCAATGTCTGCTTTCAGCGCGGTCTCAGTTTTGGCAATTTCTGCGTTAGTTTTGGCAATTTCTGCTCTAAGCGCGGTCTCGGTTTTGGCAATTTCTACTTTAAGGGTTGCCTCGATTTTGGCTAATTCGTTTTTGGTGGCGAGGTTGGTGTTGAGCAGGTCAACTTGAGATTCGGCAAGTGCTTCGGCTTGTTGTACAGGCATACCGACCGCCGTCATACGTTTGACGAAACGGTGTGTATCAAAGGCGAGTGCATTAGAAACCATACAGGAACTTTAATACAGGCACTATTGTTTGTCCACTGGAAATCGGAAATTGATAATGATGGCTAGGTTTTGATTAAGAATATTTATTTTACTGGATTCCCGCTTTCGAGACTGTGCAAAAAACCCACCACCCTTGGTCACATTCTCATTACTGCCCTAATTCACCGACGTTGCTGGCATTTCAAACCAATACACCATCCCTGCAAAAATACCCAATAATGACGGTAATAAACATCCAAACCCTAGCTTAATTATGATATAATAACAAACCTAACTAGCTGATTCTAATCATTAAATAGAGGCTTTATGAGTGATTACATACGTGGATTAAATCGCCAACAACAACTGTTATTTCCAGAGCGGCTAGAGGACTATGTCGGCGAGAATGATCCAGTTCGTGTTATTGATGCCTATGTCGATAGCTTAGAGGTGGATGCCTTAGACTTTAAGACCAAATACAGTGACAAAAACAACAATGGTCGCCCCGCTTTTTGCCCAAAATTGATGCTGAAACTGTATATCTATGGCTATACCAACAAAATAAGAAGCTCCCGCCTTCTGGCTCGGGAAGCGCATAGAAATATCGAGCTTATCTGGTTGTTGCAAGGCTTAAAACCCACCTATAAGACGATCGCGAATTTTAGAAAAAATAATGCCGCAGCACTCAAGAATACGTTTAAGGAATTTGTTTTGTTGTGCCAAAACATCAACCTCATTGATGGTCAATTAGTGGCACTAGATGGGGCATTTTTGCGTGCCAATGCATCCAAAAACACCTTGATTGTTAAAGCCACTGTGAATAAGAGAATAACCAAGGTAACGCAGGCTATTGAGGACTACCTGAGCTTATTAAACACCACAGACCAGCAGGAGGAGCCAGAAAAGACCCTGAATGTCCCTGATTTGACTAATAAAATACAAGCACTTAAAGACAAGAAACAAAAGTTGGAAGAGGATTTGAATAGGTTAGAGCGACTGGGCAAGAAGCAACATAACACAACCGACCCGGATGCCGCATTGATGTGCAAACCAGCGCATCATCTGGTCGCTTATAACTGCCAAATTGTGGTGGATGACAAAGCAAAGCTGATTGTTGCGACGGATGTATCAAGTCAAGGCAATGACGCACAACAGTTGCATCATATGGCAAGCCAGGCGAAAGAAACCTTAGCCCTTAAGATTTTGGCTGTGGTTGCCGATAAGGGCTATTACAGCGCAACCAAGATAAAGGACTGTGTTGATGACAAAATCTACCCGATTATCCCGCCGATTGATACACAACAGAAACAAAAGAAAGCCGGCAGATACACGAAAGATGAGTTTGTCTATAACGAGGAGCAAGACGAATACACCTGCCCTAACGACAAAACACTGAAAAAAAGTGCAACCAAAAGCCTATCCAAAGGCAAGGTTGGGTTTATTTACAGCACCAGTGCCACAGATTGCAAGGCTTGCCCTGTGCGCAGTGAGTGTTTAGCAAAGCAAACGCCGCACCGAAGAATATGGCGGTGGGAACATGAAGCCTTTTTACAAGCCTATGGTGAGGTAATGCAAACAGAATCAGCCAAAGTGATTAGCAAAAGAAGAGGCTCGATTGTGGAGCATCCTTTTGGCACCATAAAGCGGTCATTAGGCTGGGATCACTACTTGCTCAGAGGCAAAGAAAAAGTATCCGGAGAAAACGCATTGATTATGTTTTGCTATAACTTTAAGCGTGTTTTGAACCTGCTAGGCACAAGGCTGTTCAATCAACTGCTGTTGGCTATAAAAGCAGGCGATATTGCAATCGTCATGCAAGCAATCAAGCGACATCTTCCTTTTTTGCGTCCACTATTCGATTATTTATGCCAGAAATACTTATTGTCGCAGCAAACAAACTTATTTCACCCGCCTGCTTTTAATAAGAACCTTTTTTACCCGTGCCTGACTCAAAAGTCTCAATAGTGGGTGAGTCGGCGTTTGTTGCACAGTCTCTTTCGCAGGAATGACGGAATTGGGTTTCTTTCACAGTCTCGGAAGCGGGAATCCAGTAAAACAGCCAAACCCGCAAGGGTTTTCCACCTGTAATGTGATTGAGCGGGATTTCTTGCACAGTCTCTTTCGCAGGAATGACGGGTTAAGTTGGTTTTCCATTTCCCATTAATTTTCAATTAGCTATGCTACAGTGACGTTTTCGAGCGGAGTGCTTATACATTCCACAGGGTAGGCCGTGCAAAAAATAAGTCGTGCAAATAACCCTTTTAACTGGAGGAGTTTCCGAATGAAATTATCGTTTTCCATAAAAATCCTTAATAATCATATAATTACCTACCAAAAAAACATTATGGTAGTCTTTAGCCGGTCTTTGTAATTGCAAAAATACCCTACTTCTTTTTATTTTAAGTCTGGCTTTTGTTCTGCCAGTAAATGCTCAAGATGCTAACCCAACAGACCTCTGCTCACGTTCTGCAGATGTTCAGGCAAAAATCATCGCGGCAGTGAGTGATAAAAACGCTTGTAATGAGATTACTGTAGCAGATTTGGAAAGCATTACCGCGTTAAGTTTTGATGGAGGGACTGTTCAATCAGCCCTAAACAGATCACTAAAGAATGGCGATTTTGCTGGATTAACAGGGCTGACGAGTCTTCAATTACAACGTAACAGCTTAACCACCTTACCCGCCGATATATTCTCTGGACTGAGTGCCTTATACCAACGGCTCTATTGATTGACTGTTTTGGCCCAATTACGTGATGTAATTGATGTGATTGCCTGTTTGTCCTCTGCGAAGAAATTCCAGGCATCGCAGCATTTGTCGACGATCTCATCGTAGGATTCAAACACAGAGATTGCCAGCTTGTTGGCGCGCAGGTAGGCCCAAACGTTTTCCATCGGGTTGAGTTCTGGCGCATAGGGCGGGAGTTTGAGCAGGGTGATGTTGTCTGGCACTTCCCGTTTTGCTGATCCGTGCCAGCCTGCACCGTCGAGGATGAGCAAGGCATGGGCCCCAGCCGCGACCGTCCTGGCGATCTCGCACAGATGTGCATTCATAGCGGACGTGTCCGCATGCGGCATGATCAGCGCAGCAGCCTCGGCGCGTTCGGGACAAACCGCGCCGAAGATATGGCCCGACGTATAACGTGTATCACGCGGCGCACGCGGCCGGGTTCCCCGTTCGGCCCATATACGTGTCAGCGTCCCTTGCTGACCCACACGAGCTTCGTCCTGAAACCAAATCTCCAATGGTTTGCCGCAGGCCGTTTTGGGCAGAACGGCCGCTACCTCTGCAGCGAAGTTTTTTTAAACGCATCCTGCGCATCCGGGTCGGATTTCGGATGCTGCGGGCGCACAGACAAGCGTCGAAAACCAAGTTTTACCAGTTGTTTGCCAACGGTCCGCTCATGCATGACAACGCCAAAGCGCTCCTCAATCTTGCGCTTGAGGTCAATGCGCCGCCAGCGCACCACGCCGTCCGTTTCGGGATCCGGCCCCTCACGCACAAGCGATGCCAACTCCGCCTTCTGTGCCACGCTGAGCAGGGGCTGCCGTCCTGGCGAACGCCAGTTCGAGAGACCCTCAATCCCCGCGTCATTGTAACGGTGTACCCAGTCACGCAACGTCTGGCGATCCATCCCGCAGTTCTCGGCCGCCGTCTTGCGGTCAGTGCCGTCCAAAATCAACGCAATCGCCAGCATCCGTCGGGCCGCTTTCGCGTCCCTGCACGCCGCTGCGGCGCGCCGAAGATCGCAGGCCGACTTGTCCGTTCGTATAATCTCTACTGTCATCAATACCTCCTATGATGATGACTACTGAATCACTTCAAATTCCCCGTGGAAAGCACAAAGCGTCAAATCCTTGGGCCGTTGGTATTACAAGGACTGAATTTAAACGACAACCTATTTTCCACCTTGCCGACTGGGCTTTTCTCGGGCTTAACTAGCTTGGGGTTTCTCGGTTTAATAGGCAACCACCCACTGCCTGCTTCGCTCCCTGCAAGCCTGTTTGCCGATGTGCCAACAACAACAACTCCAACCCTGCCCACGGGAACTACGATTAACGCCGCAGTGCCAACAACCGTAGGCAACATTACTAACCTCGTAGCAAATGGCAGTCCTCAAACTGTAGATGTGGCGGATAAATTCAGCGACACCACAGGCGATACCTTGACCTTTTCCATACAGTCCGATAATACCACCACTGCCACCGTTGAGGTTAGCGGTAGCATAATAACCATTACCCCCGTAGCCATAGGAACAACAACCATCACCGTCACTGCCACCGATACAGCAGATCAAACGGTTACACAAACCTTTACAGTAAGTGTTATCACAGCCCCAACAGACCTTTGTTCACGCACTGCAGTAGTTAAGAATGAAATAGTCTTAGAAGTGAGTGGCAAAACTAATTGTGCCGACATTACTGAGGCAGAGTTGGCGGGAGTTACCGGTTTAAATTTTCTTGGGCTTAGTCCCTCTAGTTCTCTAAGAGGTAGTAGCCTAAAGAGTGGCGATTTTGCTGGATTAACAGGACTAACAAATCTCCGTTTAACCTCCAACGAGATTACCAGCCTACCCGCTGATATTTTCTCTGGGCCATCAGCTTTAGAGTTTATGAATTTAAATAGTAACTGCCCAGGTACCCTAAGGAATAATTCTCTTGGAATAATTCTCTTGGAATAATTCTCTTGCCTGAGGAATCCCGATGTGATTCATTAAGATTATGATTTTTTCAAACGCACCCAAAGGTTATGTTTCCGTTGAGGCTTATGAAGAGCTGAAGCAGAAGAATGCACAGCTTGTGGCTCGCATTGAAGACCTTGAGCGTCGCCTCAGCTTGAACAGCAGCAACAGTAGCAAGCCGCCTTCAAGCGACGGCCTAAAGAAGCCCAAGGCTGAACCCAGAACCAAAAGTCTGCGGAGAAAATCCGGTAAAAAGTCAGGCGGGCAGAAAGGCCACAAGGGAAGCACCCTGTGCCAAACGGCAGATCCCGACCATGTTGAAGATCACTTTCCTTCTGTCTGCGGGCAATGTGGCACACCGCTGTCGCCATCAATGGCAGAGGATTACGCCGCACGACAGGTGTTTGACCTGCCCGAGCCACAGCCTCTGGTGACAACGGAACACAGGGCACATGTCTGCCTTTGCGGCCACTGTGGGGAAACAACCAAGGCGGCGTTTCCTCTGGAAGTAAAGGCACCCGTGCAGTACGGGCCACGCATTGCCGGAGTGGCAACATATCTCCAATGCGCCCATTTCCTGCCGGAAGACAGACTGGCGCAAATAATGGCCGATTTGTTCAATGCCCCTTTGGTTCCTGCCACTGTGGCCGCCATGAACCGCAAAGCATCAGAGCGGCTCAAGGGGGTTGCTTCTCACCTGCAGGATGTGATCGCCCAACAGGTCCACGTCAAACATCTTGACGAGACGGGTTTCCGGATTACGGGGTGCCTGCAATGGCTTCACGTTGCCTGTACACCGCTTCTGGCTTTCTACCGGGTCAGCAGCAAACGCGGTAATCTGTTATCCAATCTCACGGGCTGTATCGTGCATGATCATTGGCAGCCTTACTTCACGCTGGATGGTGTTACCCATGCGTTGTGCAATGCACACCATTTACGGGAACTGCAAGCGTTGGTCGAAATAGAACAGGAAGATTGGGCTGGTCAGATGCAAAGGCTACTGCGGCGTGCGCACCATGTCACACAGGCCGCGCGGGATAAGGGCGTGGCGGTTTCAACGCCGCTTGTTGCGCTTATTAATCGGCGATACGACAGGATCATCACCGCAGCATTGGATTTCCATGAGGAATTGCCTCCACTCGTGCCGCCAAAACCCGGAAGACGGGGGCGCAAGAAGCAGCGGACAGGACATAATCTGGCATTACGATTACGCGATCGCAAGGAAGGCACCCTGCGCTTTCTGACAGATCCCGACGTACCCTTCACAAACAACGAAGCTGAACGCGACCTGCGAATGATGAAACTACGTCAGAAAATATCGGGAGGGTTCAGGTCTGAACAAGGGGCAGAGGATTTTGCCACCCTGCGCAGCGTCATCACAACGGCGAGAAAACAAGGATGGAACATCATCGAAACACTGATGATGCCTGCCGATCAGATTATTGCAAAACTGAAATACGCTTAAAAATAACCTGGGCAGTTACTTTAAATAACAATCAACTCACCGCCTTGCCATCGGGTATTTTCGCGGGCTTAACCAGTTTGACAACCCTTAATTTATCGGGCAACCCACTGCCTGCTTCGCTCCCTGCAAGCCTGTTTGCCGATGTGCCACGAAACGCAATAAGACTTCCCACGGGAACTACGATTAACGCCGCAGTGCCAACAACCGTAGGCACCATTGCAGATATTACTGACCTCGTGGTAAATGGCAGTCCTCAAACTGTAAATGTGGCGGATAAATTCAGCGACACAGGCGATACCTTGACCTTTTCCGTAATGTCTGGAGATACTAACATCGCAACCGTTGGAGTTAGCGGTAGCACCATAACCGTTACCCCCGTAGCCATAGGAACAGCAACAATCACTGTAACTGCCACCGATACAGCAGAGCAAACGGTTACGCAAACCTTTATGGTCAGCGTTAATGTAGCAGCCGTAGCCGCCCCGATAATCAGCATCACCCCCGCCGCAGTAACGGCAATAGCGGGCACTGCTATTGCGGATATAACCATCACTTCAACAGGCGGTGCGGTTGCCAGCTACAGCATCATGCCAGCCATTGCTAATGGACTGATGTTTGACACAAGCACTGGCATCATCTCAGGCGCGCCAGATGCGGCGGCAGAAGCAGCCACCTACACCATCACTGCCACCAATACCAGTGGTACGGATACTGCGACAGTAGCCATCACCGTTAATGCTCAAGGTGCTAACCCATCCGTATCCGTGTGCGACCGTACCTTCGTAGTTCAAACGGTAATCATCGCTAAGGTGAGCGGCAAAACCGCTTGTGCCGACATTACTGCGGCAGATTTGGCGGCAATTACCAGCTTACAAACTACTAGTGGCTTTAGCCCCAATTTTGGAGATCGCCCCCCAAGGAGAAGTGATTTTGCCGGTTTAACCTCATTAACAAGCCTCCGCATCACATTCAACAACAACGGTTCTGGCTTGACGACCCTCCCAGCGGATCTTTTTCAAGGTCTGCCAGCACTGACATTTGTGAGTTTGATGAGTAATAAGTTACGCACTTTGCCAATTGGTCTTTTCAAAGGGTTATCTTTGACTACGAGTCTAAATTTAATAAACAACCCACTTGTTTCGTTGCCCACTAATATTTTGAACGAAATGACTAGTTATACTCCAGCATTGAACTCGGCTGTTAGAAGTCTGACGTAGTCTAGCATTTCTTTACAACCCGGTTAAGCTGCTTTTTTTATTTCAACCATTTCCGCCTCATATTGATTCGGGGTCACATAGCCGAGATATGAATGCAGCCGATGGCGGTTGTAAAATAAGGATAGGTAGTTCAACACATCCTGTTGTGCTTCGAGTCTGGTTTGGTCATTCCGCCAGTGGACTCGTTCCGGTTTCAAGCTTCCGAAGAAACTTTCTGCAACGGCATTATCCCAACAATCGCCTTTGCGACTCATGCTGCCGACAAATCCGTGTGCTTTCAGCAGTCGCCGGTAATCCTTGCGGGCATATTGAGAGCCTCGATCCGAATGAACCATTAGGCCGGCCCCAGGCCTTCTTTGCCAAATGGCCATCCTCAGTGCATCGCAAACCAGCTGAGCCTTCATCCGACCACTTTCCTGGAATAAAGGTCGATAATAACCGCCCGATACAGCCAGCCTTCCTGTGTCCAAAGACAGGTGATGTCACCGACGTAAACCGGGTCGGGCTGAGTAACATCAAATTTCCGCTCCACCACATTATCAAACACGGGCTGCTTGTGGTTGCTGTTTGTCGTGACCTTGTATTTTTTCCGGCGTTTAACCTGCACTTTTGCTTCTTCCATCAACTTTCGAGCCTTCCCCCGGCTCACTGGATAGCTTAATGCGTCGAGTGCCTCTTTCCTTCTCCGACTACCGCAGGAATCTTCAGTCACTTTCGCGATGTCTCGAACAGCTTCCAGTAATTCCTGGCGGTAATAATCGATACTGCCACCGCCGCGCCGCGGGTAGCCGTAGCCACTGCGGGTAACGCCCAACACTCGACACATCAGCTCAACAGGCCAGGTCTTCTTGTGCCGGGCAATAAACACGTAGTTCACCTTGTTTCCCTGGCGAAGAAGACCGTCGCTTTTTTTAATATCTCTTTCTCCATCTTCAAGCGCCGGTTCTCTTCCTTCAATTGTCGGATTGCTGCCTGCTCTGGTATCAGCTTACCGTTTCCACGGAAAGCTTGTCCGTTACGGGAACGTTGATGCGCTTTAACCCGGCGCCCCAACATGGTGGAGTTAATGTCGAGGCTCGTCGCCGCTTCGATTCTGGTGTAGTCCTGATCCAATACCAGACTGACGGCATCCAGCTTGAACTCCTTCGGATATTTCTTTCTTGTGTTCATTTTTTGATCTCCACTTATGGGTATTATCCCTTAACTGGGTTGTGCATATCTATTGGACCACCTCAGTCAATTCCCCATTAATGCCGCATTGCCAATCGCCAATGGAGTCATTCCAGCACAATCGTTAGCACTAACGGCTAACCCGCTCACCGTGGACGTGGCTACTTTCTTTAGCGACCCGGACGATACCCTGACCTACACAGTCATGTCCGCTACCCCCGCCATTGCCACCGTTGGAGTGAGTGGTAGCACAATAACCATTACCCCCGTAGCACTCGGCACAACCAACATCACTGTTACTGCTCGCGATACAGCAGGGCAAACGGTTACACAGACTTTTGCGCTTACTGTTAGTGGCGATGCGGCAGCAGTAGCCGCCCCGAGTATCAGCATCACCCCCGCCGCAGTAACGGTAACAGTGGGCACGGCTATTGCGAATATAACCATCACTTCAACAGGCGGCGCGGTTGATAGCTACGGCATCGCCCCAGACCTGCCAGCCGGACTGTCCATTGACACCACCACTGGCACCATTTCAGGTACGCCAGATGCGGCGGCAGCAGCAGTCACCTACACCATCACTGCAACCAATGCCAGTGGTAGCACGGATACTGCGACAGTAGCCATCACCGTTAATGCGGCACCAACAACACCCGTAGCCGCCCCGAGTATCAGTATCAGTACCGATACGCTAACTGCAACAGCGGGAGTCGCTATCGCGACTATAACCATCGACCCAACAGCAGGCGGAGCGGTTGTCAGCTACAACGTTAGTCCAACACTGACAGCTGGATTGTCATTTGACACCGCCACTGGCAGCATCTCGGGTACGCCAGATGCGGCGGCAGCAGCAGCCACCTACACCATCACGGCAACCAATGCCAGTGGTACGAATGCTGCGACAGTAGCCATCACCGTTAATGCGGCACCAATAGCTGCCCCGATTATCAGTATCAGCCCTGCTACAGTAACGGCAACAGCGGGCGCCCTCATTACCCCCATCACCATCACTAATAATGGTGGTGCAGTGCCAGCAACAGGCGCCTACAGCATAGACCCAGCCATTACTAATGGACTGTCATTTAGTGTTGACACAGGCGCCATCTCAGGTACGCCAGATGCGGAGGCAGTAGAGGTCACCTACACCATCACTGCAAGCAATGCCAGTGGTACGGCTATGGCTACGGTAGCCATCACCGTTAATGCGGCCGTAGAATTAGCTAAACAACTGAACAAGGATATTTTGCCACGTCTTATCCAGACCATGCTTGCCAGCACCCGCTCAGCGGTGAATCATCGTATTGATGCTACTTTCTCAGGCAACCCACAAGCGGGCAGTTACCGGTTCGATGGTCAGACGCTGCAGTTAGATGGTGATACTTCTCTGTCCGCTAACCTGGAAGACTTGTTAGAGCAGAAATTGCCCACCTATGTCAGGGCACTGCAAGACGAGACCATGGACTTAAAACAGATGCTCGGCAATTCATCCTTTGTACTGCCACTGAATGCGTTAGACGGCAATGGTTCTGGTTCTGGTGTGACCATATGGGGCAGTGGCGATTACAGCAATCTGAGTGATGGTGGCTGGAAAGGCGATGTGTTTAGCTTTCAACTCGGTGTTGACCAGCGCGTAGGCGCTGATTTACTGGCGGGTGGTTTGGTGTCGTGGAGTGAAGGCGATGTCGATTATACGCTGGGTGGTGAGAGTGGTGAATACCAGCACCAAATAACCAGCATACATCCGTATATGGCGCACTCGCGAGATGGCGTTGAGTTGTGGGGCAGTGTTGGTTATGGTCGAGGCAAGCTGGCAATAAAACAGCAAGAAGACCACCAACGCACGAGCGACACGCGCTTGTTATCGTTGTCGGCAGGTGTTTCTGGGGAGTTATCAGAATCGGGTCAATCGGGTTTGAATCTGAAGAGTGATATCGCGCTGGCGCAGATTGACATTGATGGTTCTGCGGACAATCGCATTGCGGCTGATAAACTTTCCAGCCAACGGCTGCGTTTGGTGCTGGAGGTTGAACAGGAGCATCAACTGGCATCTGGGGGACAATTCAAGCCATCGCTGGAAATCGGTGCGCGCTATGATGGTGGTGCTGGCAATTCGGGAGTTGGTGCGATACTTGGTTTTGGTGGGCGCTATGCCAATACCACTGGATTGAGCGTGGAAGGCAAGGTACACAGTCTGGTCGGTCGCAATAATTATAAGGAATGGGGCGTTTCTGGTGTTATACGGCAACAAACCGGGATTAATGGACAGGGCTTATCGTTTAGTCTGAGTCCGAGCTATGGCGCGACTGGCAACAGTGCAAATCAGGTATGGGAACGAAAACTATCCGATGGAAATAACCGCGATGACGATTATAATGGTGAAAAGATGTTCATTCACTAAACGCTTGAGCACTAAACCATGAGGATACCGTCAAATGTCTTGGAAACAAACCGCCCAATACTCGTTCGCAGATGCCCTTTTAATTGAGCATAAGTCATTGTCCAAATTAGATGATGTGCATGAAATTATCGATTGGAAACAGATCGAAAAAACGCTCAGCCATCTTTATGCCAGCAAGCGCGGTGTGCCAGCATACCCACCTTTGATGATGTTTAAGATACTGATTTTACAGGCGTGGTATAACTTAAGCGATGAAGCCTTAGAAGAACAGATAGCCCGGGATTTAATGTTCCGCCGGTTTATTGGTTTGAGTCTCAGTGATGCAGTACCCGATCATTCCACTATTTGGAGGTTTCGGAATCTATTACACACCGAAAATCTGCTTGATTCTTTATTGGTGCAGATCAATCATCATCTCGCTAAAAACAGTCTTATTGTTGCTCAAGGCTCGGTCAATATTATCGATGCGACTGTGATTGAGGCGAAGCAATGCCGTTCTAAAAAGAACAAACAAGGCGACAATACCCAAGACCCAGAAGCGGCATGGAACGTGAAAACGGCATCCGATGGCAGGCGTAAAAGTACCTACGGATTTAAGCTGCACGCCAATACCGATGAATATGGTTATCAAGAAAATGACCACTACGCCTGGCAATGTGCATGATTCATTGCATGATTTTGGGGAGTTTGAACATCTGTTAGGCGATAGGCACGGACAAGTTTACGCAGACAGTGCCTATACCCACAGGGCACAAGTGCCAACAAAGACAATGACGAGAAACTGGGTAAAGCAGACAATAGAATCCTGCACCGAGCATATCGCAACACGCCATTAAGGGAGCAACAAAAAGCGCAGAATAAAATGTATAGCAGTGTCCGCTATGTGGTTGAACGCACCTTTGGCTTACTCAAACTGCATCACGGATTAGGCAAGGCAGATACATGGGGTTAGCCAGAAACAAAACCCGTGTACATCTGATTGCCATGAGCCATAACCTTAAAACTGGGATGAATATTTTCAAAGAACTGCAACGTTTAAAGGAGAGTGGTGCCTAAATGGGCAATAAAACAGATTAAAACCCACTAAAAGCGGTTAAAAGTGCCGAAATAAAGGCTTTTTTGGTGTCGTATTGATGATTGAGAGAACATGGGCGAAAAAATGAGGCAAATTTATAAAAAATCACGTTGTTTGTGAGTTGCGATGGGTGTTTTGTGGATTATGCAAAAGTCTCCCTGTATAAAAACCCGTTTACTTTACCGGGAAAATTGATATATTCGTTTTGCTAATAAATACAACTTACCGTATTAATTATATTAATTTATCAATTTGAAACCTAAATAATCATGAGAATAGAACAAGGGGAGCTAAGCGTCGATGGATCACTGCATGAGCTTATCGAAACGGAAATATTACCCAATAGTGGGGTATCCAGTGAGGTGTTCTGGAAGGGATTACAAGATGTTATAGATAAGTTTGCAAAGAGAAATCAAACGCATTTAAAAAAGCGCGACCAATTACAGAAACAACTGGACGGCTGGCATCAGCAAAACCCGGATTCAGTCGAAATGGAATCGTACAAGGCGTTTCTTAAAGAAATTGGCTATTTACAGGATGAACCGGGGGAGTTCACGATCGAGACTGAAAATGTAGACCCAGAGGTTGCCGATATCGCTGGCCCGCAACTGGTCGTACCCGTAGATAATGCTCGATACGCACTCAATGCAGCCAATGCAAGGTGGAATAGTTTGTACGATGCTCTCTATGGAACCGATATTATCCTCGAAGTTGAAGGCTGCAAGAAAACATCCCGATATAATCCGGTGCGCGGAATGCAAGTCATTCGATATGTGCGGGATTTTCTCGATCAGGCTGTTCCTTTAGCAGTTGGCAGTCATGCGTATGTTGTGAAATACAAAGTCAAGTCAGGCCGATTGGTTGCAGTGATGGGAGACGGCAGCGAAACGGGTCTGGGATGGAGAGAGTGCTTTGCCGGGTATCAGGGGCCAGCGGATTCGCCCACCAGTATTTTGTTAAAACACAATCACTTGCATATCGAAATTTGTATCGGCGAGGGCTTTTTTATTGGCCGTGGTGATTTGGCAAATATCTATGACGTAAAGATTGAGTCAGTTCTGAGTACCATTATGGATTGTGAAGATTCAGTTGCCGCAGTTGATGCCGAAGATAAAGTTCGGGTCTATCGTAATTGGGCAGGTCTGATGAAAGGGGATTTGAAGTCGACATTAAAGAAGGATGGGAAAATCGTAGAGCGTGTACTTGAACCGAACAGGGAGTTTACCGGGCCTGATGAAAAAACATTAATGCTTCACGGCAGGAGTTTATTGTTTGTTCGAAATGTGGGTACCCATATGTACACGGATGCAGTTACCCGAAATGGTGAAGAAATCCCTGAAACCTTTCTTGATGCAATGGTTACGGTGCTTTCTGCGATGCATGACTTAAACGGTAGTGCTGCATTCAGGAACAGCCATGCTGGCAGTGTCTATATTGTAAAACCGAAAATGCACGGCCCGGAAGAAGTGAATGCTGCGGTTGAGCTTTTCGCTGCAGTTGAAGATGTGTATCAATTGCCGAGAAACACAATCAAAATCGGCATAATGGATGAAGAGCGGCGCACGACGGTAAACTTAAAAGAATGTTTGCGTATAGCCAGGAATCGAGTGGTATTTATTAATACCGGGTTTCTTGATCGAACTGGCGATGAGATTCATACCTGTATGGAAGCTGCTGCAGTTATACCGAAAAATAAAATGAAAGCTGCTCCATGGCTGCTCGCTTATGAAGACTGGAATGTTGACGTGGGGCTGGAGGCTGGAATGCCTGGACATGGACAGATAGGCAAAGGAATGTGGGCCGCACCAGACAATATGACCGGAATGATGGAACAGAAAATTTCCCAGCCACGAGCGGGTGCCAATACGGCGTGGGTTCCTTCTCCAATTGCTGGAACATTACATGCGTTGCATTATCATCAGGTCAATGTGCAGTCTCGCCAGCAGGATCTATCCGGGTGCATTCGGGCTAGTCTCGAAGATATTTTGACCATTCCGGTTTTGGGGGACAAGCAGGTAAATCACGGGGAGCTCGTCAAAGAGCTGGAAAATAATGCTCAGGGAATATTGGGATACGTAGTACGCTGGATTGATCACGGTGTGGGTTGTTCGAAAGTACTTGACATTGACGATATTGCACTAATGGAGGATCGTGCAACTTTGCGAATCTCCAGCCAGCATATTGCCAATTGGCTGCGACATGGATTAACCAATGAGAAACAAATTCGCAAGGTATTCAAAAAAATGGCTGGCGTTGTAGATCGGCAAAATTCATCTGACCCGTCGTATACCCCGATGTCTGAGAACTTTGAGAACAGTATTGCCTTTCAAGCGGCGCTGGAGCTGGTATTTGAAGGCAGGGAATCACCGAATGGTTATACTGAATTTGTGTTACATCGCCGCCGCAAACAACGTAAAGCAATGTAGTATCCCGCTGTTAGTGCATCGCATTACGATTGCCCGTGTCCCGGTTTACCGGGTGCGGGCTATTTTATGTTGATTATCCGTTTAACCGGTAAGCTGGTAATGGGCAAGGGTTGTATTGATGAGGAGAAATACATTCGCTGTACGGGGTCCTTGTGACATTAACTCTGGTTGCTTTAGCGGGCGGGTTTACCTTTGTACTTGACTGGCGGCCAGTAGCGCCGAATCATGTTGCATGGCTGTCTTTAATAAGCACTGGGTTTTTCTGCCAGAAAACGGCAGTTCGAATGGGAGAGTTGTCCTATATTGCGTCATTTCTGTTTACATCCATTCTGGTGGCGGTATAGTGCGCACGTATATTCAACCAATGTCCAACAACACCCAAGGCATACTCTGCCTGATGGTGTCGCTGATATTTTTGACAGCCAGTGATTCAATAATTAAATGGTTAAGTCCAACCTACGCATTGCATCAGATCATGTTGTTTCGGGCATTTTTCGCGATGATTATTGTGCTGATTATCGTTCAATTGGAGGGCGGATGGAGAACCTTATTCGGTTATAACTCTTTCGTTTGTGGGCAGTGGTTTAATTATTTTCAGCGGATTGTGGATAGCATGGATCGAAAAACGCTCTTCGCTGCAACTTACGGAGGTTCCCGCGGCCCGATAGCAATTTATTGGCCCCTATTCTCCAACTGATCTGCCAGATCCAGAAAATCCTTGCAGTGAAAAGTATTTAATGGATTTGGGGAAATCGTATTTCCCCTTAATGGTCCAAACTCATCAGCTCGTTCAACAAATGCGGTTAGAAGGCCGCAAGCTCTGGCAGCGTCGAGATCACTTTGATGAGATGCAACCAACATTTAGTGTAATGTGATTTAAGTTTAGTCAGTCCTGCCACCGCGTCCGGCCACGGATCAAGCCGATGCCAAACTTTATTCAGGTGTTCTTTCTGTGTTTCCTCCAAACTAGTCATAGAAAATACTTCCAGCAGGTCATCCAGAATCATTCGATGCAAATCGTCGATCAGTGTCCAGTCCGGCTCACCTGACGCAACACGCCGCATTGCTCGAGCGTAGCCGTCTCTCCATGCTAGTGGAACGCATTTGCATCAACCTCAAGCCCCATGCCCTCTGGTTCGGCGCAAACGGATCCGTACCAATCTACAACGGTGCCAAATACATCAAAAGCTAAAACTTTCGGATTCATATGTTTCGGGATATTGCGCTGGGTGTCGGCTGTGGGGTCTAATCTTATATCAATATCTGAATCTAGCCCGAAAAAATTTATGACATTAAGAATCTTTAAATGCGACGGATTCGCTGAAAGATGCTGGAACGTTGGTTAACCACAGGAGTGTGAGTAAATTTTCAGTTGAAATCCTAATCCATTAACCTTCGGGCGATTTTCTCAGCGCTGTATCGAACAACATCACAGACCGGTAAGCCGACTTCATCTTCAAGCCGGATCATTTCCCGTTGTGCTTCTTCGTCACTTAATCCGGATGTATTAAGTACAATTCCGGTGGTTTTAGCCGGGGTGAGAGAGCCGCAAACCGAGGCGAGATCTTCATTGAGCTGGATAAACTCTTTTAGCGGCGGAACTTTAACGTGTTCTGGTTTACGCAATTGTGTCATGCCCGCACGATGGCACATGATTAAGTCTGTAGCACAAGACCCGCGCATCAGGGAAAGTGTAGCGGAGCTGCCCGGATGGAGCAGTGATCCCTGACCTTCAATAAATATAATGTCGGCATCCGCAGATTCCATTACTGCGGTTTCTACGGCACCGGGGGCATGGTCTACTTTAAACGCATCCAGGGGTATGCCTTTGCCGGTGACGGAAATGCCGATCTGGCCTGTTGCAACAAAACTGGTTTTAATCTCTGGTTTGTTGTCATTAATCCACTGGTAAATTTCGAGTCCTGCGGTCATTTTACCTATCGCCATGTCGGTGCCCACGAGCAAAACACGTCGATTGGTAAGTTCCGCGGCACGCGCACGAGCGATATTCGGAGTGAAAGCAGGTTGGCGAACATCCCAAATCCATTGATCGACAGAGAGGGTATCGCCAAACAGGTCATTCAAACTGTCGTGCAGTCCGTTAACCAGGCACATGCCTTTTTCGATGGCCTGTTTTAGAGGCGGGTGCCAATCTTTGGGGATACGGCCGCCGGACGGCGCAATTCCGAGAACCAGGACCTCAGCGCCTAGTGTCACTGCTTCATCAACCGTTTCAACGACCGGGAAAGTGAAAGGCAGATCTGTGGTTTCACATACTTTTTTACCAGCATGATCGGAATCAATGATACAGACGATTTCATTCTGACTAAATCGCATCAGCCCGAAGCCCATTTTTCCATAATTAGAGTCCAGGTTTTTTTCCATATAGATCGCGATTTTTTGGTTTTCTTTTAGCATTTTTCAATCAATCCAAATTTTAACTAAACGTTCAGTTTTGCACCGTGGCCTGGAAGGTCGTTAGGCATCATTACCCCTCCGACAAGCTGCGCACCTGAACAGGGATCCGGATCGAGATTGAGATGCGAATCCAGGTCCACATGATCCATCAGTCCGGTTATCGCAGCACCTGCAGAGATTGACATTGAAGATTCACCCTTACAACCGATCATGGTTTTCAATCCAAACGATCTGGCGACCGCTATAATTCGCAATGCCTCGGTAATACCGCCGCATTTCATTAACTTCAGGTTCACACCATCTACGCTATCGCACCAGTTTTGTATATCTTTTGAAAATCGACAGGACTCATCCACATAAATCGGAAGTGGCCGATTTTTGAATATTCCGGGTAATTCACATTCCTGACCCTCCTTAAGCGGTTGTTCGACGTAGTCTGTATTGCGCTCCGCCAGCCATTGCATCATCATAATCGCCTGATCGGGGTCCCAGCCGCCGTTTGCATCGACGCGTAAATTAACATCATAGTGTCTGGTGCTTTCGACTACTTGAGAAAACATGGCCTTATCCGCTTCCACTCCTTCAGGTGAGCCAAGTTTGATTTTTAATGATTTGACACCGGTTCCATTTAACAAAAGGGGGACACGTTGTTTGACGACTTCTGGCGGATTGATGCCGATGGTTACCGAAGTTGGTACCGTTGGCTTGCTCGCACCTATCAGTTTATAGAGGGGTAATCCTGCGGTCTTTCCGAGCCAATCCCAAAGTGCAATATCCAGACCAGCCAACGCGCAAGCCGGGATATTTTGTTCAATTGCCAGATCAAATATTTGTTGAATGGAGAGTGTGTCCAAGTCCTGGCTGGTGAACTCGCGAAGGATTTTTTCGGCGGATTCGGTATTGTCAACGCCTTCTGTTTTCCCCGGGGACATTTCACCCCAACCGGTGACACCGTTTCTGCTGACTGAGATAAACAGGTTCTCAGATCCCCGGTGAACCCCGCGGCTAATTGCAAGGGGAAACCGTTTCTTTAAGTAAATTGATTGGAAAGATATATCCATAGGGGAAAAGTTATTGATTGGCCTGGACTGCGGTTACGGCTATGAGATTGATTATATCTTCAACGCTGCAACCTCGTGAAAGATCGTTTACGGGGCGTTTCAAGCCCTGGAGAATGGGGCCAATAGCCTGGGCTCCACCAATGCGCTGTGCGATTTTATAGCCGATATTACCAGACTGCAAATCGGGAAATACAAACACGTTGGCGGGGGTGTTAATTTCAATTTGCGGTGCCTTTTGTTCAAGGATGGCGGGAATAATCGCGGCATCAAACTGGACTTCCGCCATTACCGATAAATCAGGTCTCAGGTTGTTGATGGTATTTCCTGCTTCCTTAACCTTATCGACATTCGGATGATGGGCACTTCCGGCGGTTGAAAAAGAAAGCAACGCTACCGTGGGATCAATCGCCAGCAATCGACTTGCGCTGTCCGCCGAAGCGATGGCGATGTGAGCCAGTTGACTGGCATCTGGATCGATGACTAACGCACAGTCCGCAAACACCGTTGTTCCATTAATAGCCTGATGTGGTAAGCCAAGTTCGATTATAAAAAAGCTCGAAACCAGTGCATTTCCAGATGACATGCCGATAAGCTGAAGTGCCGATCGCACAACCTCAGAAGTTGTGGTAATCGCGCCAGCAACACAACCATCAGCGTCACCCGCGGTAACCATCATGCAGCCAAAAACAAGCGGATTCTGGATAAGCTCCGCCGCTTTTAATTCAGTTAAGCCTTTATGCTTACGCATCTCCAATAATTGATTCTGATAATCTGCTGTCGATGGGCAATCCGCTGGATCAATAATTGAAACACCCCGGAGATTACAATCGCATTGATCTGCCAATGTCGAGATGGCAGAAGGTTCTCCAATCAGGGAAACTCTGGCGATTCCCATAGCAGTTGCTCGACAGGCGGCTTCAACAATCCGAACATCCGTTGCTTCAGGTAGTACGATGTGTTTGGGTTCCGCTTTGGCTGAATTAATGATCTTATCCAGAGACGACATAGGGTGAGATAAAGTTGGTTTGAGCAAGCGTCCTATTTTGGCTTTGATTGTAACTTGTTGGCAAGGGTTCAGAATCGCGGCATACAACCAACCGGCAAAAAAAAGCCGCACCCAATGGTGCGGCTTTGAATTTCGATGAAATCTTTGTTCTAGACGTAGTCTTTGTATTTCGCCAGGTGACGAACAGGCTTAGATAGTGCATCACGGCGGAATGGGTCGCCCAGCTCACGCGTACACATAATTTCGATAACGGTAGATTTGCCATCGTTCATTTGCATGTCGACTGCCCGGGTTAATGCGGGGCCGACATCTTCCAGCCTGTCAACGATGATACCTTCGGTACCCATGGCTTTACCAATTCCGGCAAAACTTTCATTGTCAAGTTCGCCGGCGACGAAACGTCGGTTATAGAAATCAACCTGGTTTTTCTTTTCAGCACCCCATTGACGGTTGTGGAAAACCACACCGGTTACTGGGATGTTGTGACGAACCGCGGTCATAATTTCCGCACAGCTCATCGCCCAGGCGCCGTCACCGGAGTAGGCAACTGCTGGCCGATCAGGTGCGGCGCATTTTGCACCGATCATGGTTGGCAGGGAATATCCGCAGTTACCAAAGCTCATCGGTGCAAGAAAGCTTCGTGGACGCTCGAATCGTAGATAACTGTTTGCGACGGCGTTGATATTGCCGATATCGGTGGAAACCATTACCTCAGCAGGCATCGCTTTTTCAAGCTCCCGAAGAACTTGACGGGGGTGCAGCCAGTTGTCACCTTCTTCGCCTTGCTCCTTGATCATATCGAGGCTGAAATCGTCTTTTTCGTGAATCCAGCTATCCAGTTCTGCTTCCCAGGAAGCTTTTTCAGAAGAAATTGTTTCCGAGCGATTGGTCTTGCTGGCATCGCAAACCAATTCTTTCTGATTTAAACGAGCCAGTAATGCTTTAGCGGCAGCACCGGCATCTCCACAAATTCCGACGTCGATCTTTTTAACCAGGCCGAGCATTTTATGGTCAGCGTCAATCTGGATGATTTTCGCGTCTTGTGGCCAGTAGTCAATTCCATATTGCGGTAGCGTACCGAATGGTCCCAAACGAGTTCCCAGGGCAATAACCACGTCCGCTTTACTCATTAGTGACATCGCTGCTTTAGATCCTTGATACCCCAAAGGACCAGTCCACAAAGGATGGCTTGCCGGGAATGAGTCATTGTGCAGATAGCTGTTCACTACTGGTGCGCCGAGTCTTTCTGCCAGTGCTTTACACTCTTCAACTGCATCCGCCATGACGACACCGCCACCAGAAATGATGACTGGAAATTTTGCATTTGCGATCATTTCTGCGGCGCTATTGAGTGAATCTTCGCCGCCAGGTCCTCGATCCAAACGCATTGGCGTAGGGATTTCTACATCAATATCACCATAAAAATAGTCACGAGGAATATTTAACTGAGTCGGTCCGATTTCGGACAATGCGCGGTCAAAACAGCGACCAGTGAACTCCGCCATGCGCGCGGGGTTGTTTACGTGGCCCTGGTATTTGACGAATTCCTGAAACATCGGAAGTTGATTGGCTTCCTGAAAGCCGCCGAGGCCCTGGCCCAGGGTGCCGGTTTCCGGCGTAATCATAACCACAGGAGAATGCGCCCAGTAAGCCGCAGCAACCGCAGTAACGCAGTTACTGATCCCTGGTCCGTTCTGACCGATCACCACACCATGACGCCCGCTTACCCGCGAATAGCCGTCGGCCATATGCGCAGCGCCTTGTTCGTGAACAACCGGAATCAGTTGAATTCCTGCTGGAGCGAATATATCCATCGCATCCATAAACGCTGAACCCATGATACCGAAAATTTCGGTGACGCCATTGGCGGCCATGGTTTCAACGAAAGCTTCTGAAGGCGTCATTCTTGCCATGTCATTACCTCGTCTTTTATTGAAAATTAATTAACTGTTAATACTGAAAAGAAATTGGTTTAGCGATTGAGTGCGGTGGCCGCGTCTACATAGTCGTAACCAAGATCGTCAGCAACTTCTTTGTAAGTGATTTTGCCTGCGTGAACATTTAAGCCGTTGCAGAAGTGTTCATCCTCTAGCAAAGCTTGCTTCGCCCCCTTATTTGCAAGAGCGATTGCGAACGGAAGCGTTACATTGTTTAGTGCGTAGGTTGAGGTTTTCGGTACGCCGCCTGGCATATTCGCAACACAGTAGTGAACCACATCGTCTACAATGTAGGTCGGTTCTGCGTGAGTGGTCGCACGGGAAGTTTCACAACAACCACCCTGATCAATCGCCACGTCAACAATAACGGAGCCTGGCTTCATATTCTTAACCATTTCTGCGGTAACCAGCTTTGGTGCTTCTGCCCCAGGAACCAGAACGCCGCCGATAACCAAATCCGCACTCAAAACATGATGCTCCAGCGCATCGGCAGTTGAGAAAACAGAATTGGTAGAACGTCCAAACTGAGCCCAGTGACGCTCGATTGAATTTGGATTGTTATCCAATACCCAAACATCAGCGCCCATGCCTACGGCAATATGGGTTGCGTGAGTTCCAACCACGCCGGCACCCAGTATGACTACCTTGGCGGGGTCAACCCCTGGAACACCGCCGAGCAGCACTCCAAGACCGCCATGAGGTTGTTCAAGGCAGTATGCACCGGCCTGGATCGACATACGACCCGCGACTTTTGACATGGGAGCCAATAACGGCAATCCACCCATTGGTGAAGTGACGGTTTCATAAGCGACGCAAGTCGCACCGCTGTTAACCAGATCCCGGGTTTGTGCTGGATCGGGAGCAAGATGCAGATAGGTATAAAGCAGTTGTCCTTCGCGCAGCATTGCACGTTCAACAGCTTGTGGTTCTTTGACTTTAATGACCATGTCCGCTTTAGCGAAAATCTCTTCTGCGGTACTAATGACACTCGCCCCAGCTTTTTCGTATTCAGAATCCGCAGCACCAATGCCCATACCGGCATTGGTTTCAACCATCACTTGATGGCCATGTTTGATCATTTCACGAACACTGGTCGGGGTTAGACCGACACGGTATTCGTGGTTTTTAATTTCTTTTGGTACACCGACAATCATGGGATAGCCTCGTCTGTTTCTCTCTTGCGGTTGTGGTTTCAGCATAATTCTGCCGAGGCCGCAAGGTATGCATTCCTCGATCAATCTTGTAGTACCAGTGGCGATTGAGCGGATAATCCAGATTAGTTAACTAACTGATATATATCGCGAGAATTCGCGTCCTCTGGAGCATTTCCCAATTTTTAACTGACTTACCATTCGATTTGGGTGAGAATCGGATAGCTTGTTCATGGTACGCTGCTTTACCAAACAAGTGTGAAATTCAAATCGTTCAATTTAGCTGCCACCACAATGAAATCAATTGATAGCACAGCGGCCCAGGAAATAATCGAAATTGTCGATGGTTATGATCGTGTCGTCAGAACCATGCAGCGTCAGGAAATGCGAAAAAAAGGGCTTTTACACCGAGTTACATATTTACTGATATTTAATTCGAAAGGCGAAATTCTGGTACAACAGCGTACAAAGACAAAAGACTGGTACCCTGGGCGCTGGGATTTCGCGGCTGGAGGCGTCGTACAGGCAGACGAGCATTATGATTTATCCGCTGAACGCGAGTTATACGAAGAGTTGGCAATTGAAGCGACTCTGGAAAAGCAGTTTAAAATCTATTTTGAAGATAGAAGCTCCAGCCCACATACACGAAGTTGGGGTATGGTTTATCGATGTAACCACGAAGGGCCATTTACTTTGCAGGCAGAAGAGGTTCAATCCGTCCAGTTCATGACCGTGCAAGAAGCATTGGCGATGGACGTTGAGACCGTGACACCGGACACGCGACAAGTCTTACTGTCTTTCATTCATTAGAAAGCTTTAAACATTCAGGGTAGTGCGGTTAGTCCGCCATCTGCGACTAACTCTGTGCCGGTGATATACGATGCATTATCTGAAAGCAGAAATAATGCGGCATTAGCCATGTCCTCGGCACTGCCCAATCGTTGAATTATGAAGATACTCGAACCAGCCGTTAAAAAATCCCGTCACCGTACAAGATATTGTTTTTACAGGTAGAAGCAGACAAACTGTGATGGGCGCAGGTCACTAAATATTTTTGAATTTTTTCGGTGCAAACACGGTAACGACCGTAATTGTTAGCATAAGCAGGGCGCCGTTTATCACTAATGCGGTATCCGCCCCTAGCCAACTGGACAGAATGCCAGCTTGAATATGACCAATAGGGGCAATCCCGATAGCGAAAACCCAAACCCCCATTGCTCTGCCGCGGAGACGGTCGGGAACCAGTAGCTGCATCATACTTTGGCTCAGCACGTCCGTTGAAGCAGCCATTGCGGCAATCGCAGCAATGGCAATCACGGCCAGTGTGTAGTTTGGCGAGAGCCCAAGACCGGCAACGAACAAGCCAAAACCAAATGACAAGGCGAGATATAATTTGCCTTTGGACGAGAGCTTTAAAGCGCTGGCGAATGCGATGCCGGCAAGCATTCCACCCGCGGCTCTTGCGGTATGCATGAAGCCGAGTCCGGTAGCATCTGTTTCCAGTTTATATTTGGCCAATTCAGGTAAAGTGGTAATGAACGAAAATCCAAATATCTCAATTGCGGCGGTAAGGGTAATCACCAGTTTCAGACTCTGGTTTTGCGATAGTTCGTTCCAGTATTCGCGGAATTGTTTTGTTAGTGTCATGGGGACAAAACCTTCGGATCTGCCGGCGTTATTTAGATTCGTCAATAACAGGAAAGCAAAAAGGTGGCCGATACACAAAATCAGGAATGCGGGGCCTGGGCCGTGATTATATAAAACAATACCAGCCAACGAAGCGCCAATGAGCTGCCCGGTACGAATAGCCAGATTCATTAAACCAAGACTGGGAACAATGTTATCCGCGCCAACCAGATCGTAGACGTAACTTAGACGAATGGGCGAGTGAATCGCCCGAAAGCTACCGCTGATAAACGTCACCATCAATAAACTGGTTGTCGTCGTAGCGGTATCCCAGGACAGATAGGCATAATAACCAAGCAGCATAACCAGCGCGAGTTCGAAAACCGGTAATAACCTGCGACGCTCAATGCGATCCGCTAATACGCCTGCGGGTGCGCCGAATACCAGCATCGGGCCGAAATAAATCGCAAGTGATACCCCGACCCAGGCGGTGGAACGGGTGATCTCATAAATCAAAAACCCGACGATAACCTGTTCCCCTGCCATGCCCATCATATTGAATAGCGAACTGGCCCACAGTTTTCGGTAGTCCCGTAATCGAATAGCGGGATTGGAAATAATTCGATTAAATCCGTTTAATATCAAAATTCAATATATCGTCGAAGGAACCGGGTTCGGTGATGGCTGCTGATTAATTGAAATTCAGTATGGATATTTCCGTTACCAAATTACCAAAACGTGTCGGGTTGACCATTCATTTCGATAGCGAAACTCGATTCGATGGCGGTTACTAAACTTCCGGTATCGGATAAGCCCGATATCGGGGCGGTCAAAAAGGCAATAGCCAGAACAATTCGTTTCATGGGAAAGAGAAGAATTAAACCGATGAGTGATTTTGGAATTATCGCTCATTTTAGAGAGATGAATTCAGGTTTTTGCATTTGAGCTTTTGATCCTGTGCGCAGGCAGGGTATATTTGGCACCATGGAAAACAATGAACCTGTTCAAGAGCGAGATTTAATATGACATCAGAATTACCCGGAAAAGCCAGTGCCGTTATTATCGGTGGTGGCGTAATCGGTTCCAGCGTGGCTTATCATCTGGCGAAACTGGGCTGGAGCGCTGTCGTTTTGCTTGAACGGCAGCAGTTTGGTTCTGGTACCACCTGGCATGCTGCCGGGCTCATTGGCACCATGCGTGCCAATGAGAGCCATGCAAAGCTGGCTGAATATTCGATGTCGCTTTTACGGGAAATAGAACAGGAAACGGGGCAGTCTACCGGATTTAAACAAGTGGGGTCATTATCCATCGCCCACAGCGAAGGTCGTTTCGAAGAACTCAAACGCGTTGCATCCATGAACAATGCTTTTGGCGTTACTCAGGTTGATATCATTACCCCGGATGAAATAAAGGAAAAATATTCGTTCCTTGAAACCGGCGATCTTCTGGGCGGATCCTGGGTTGAGCACGACGGTTATGCCAGCCCCGTTGATGTGACCGCAGGATTCGTCAAAGGAGCGCGAAACCGCGGAGCGTTGTGTCTGGAAGGTGTAAAAGTAACGGATGTCATTGTCGAAAATGGCAAGGTTGCAGGGGTGAGTACAGATCAGGGTGATATTGCCACCGAATACGTCGTGAATTGTGCCGGTATGTGGGCCCGCGATGTCGGAAAAATGGCAGGTGTCAACGTGCCGCTGCACGCAGCAGAGCATTATTATGCTGTTACCGAAAAGCTGGATGATTTGCCGCTCGATCTACCGGTTATGCGTGATCATGATAAATGTGCATATTACAAGCAGGATGCGGGCAGTTTGTTGGTTGGTCAGTTCGAACCCAATGCAGTACCGTGGGGACAGAACGGTATTCCCGAAGATTTTTGTTTTGATGAAATTGACGGTCATTTCGATGAGCAAATGATGCCGGTACTCGAAGATGCGATGGAACGGGTTCCGATGCTGCAAAATGTAGGATGGCGCAAATTCTTTTGTGGACCTGAAAGTTTTACCCCGGATGATCAATTCCATATTGGTGAAGCTGCGGAAGTGAAAAACTTTTTTGTCGCCGCAGGGTTGAATTCTACCGGAATTCAAAGCTCTGGCGGTGTTGGCAAGGCGCTTTCCGAATGGATGGATCTGGGATATGCCCCGCTGGATCTTTGGGGCAATGATATTCGCCGTATGTATTCATTCCAGGGAACACAGCAATATATTGAGAATCGGGTTAGTGAAACCCTGGGATTGTTGTACGACAACCACTGGCCCTACAAACAGATGGAAACTTCGCGTAATGTCCGACATTCGCCGATTCATGAAAAATTAGTCGCGCACAATGCCTGTTTTGGCGAGGCTGCTGGTTGGGAACGCCCTAACTGGTTCGCACCAGAAGGAATTGAGCCAAAATACGAATACCGTTTTGGCAAGCAGAACTGGTTTGAATATTCCGCATCTGAGCATCAGGCCTTTCGTGAAAATGTAGCCTTGTTTGATCAAAGCAGCTTTTCCAAATACCTGGTACAGGGCAAAGACAGCTGTGCGGTCTTGCAAAGAATTTCTACTGCCAACGTCGATGTGCCGGAGGGAAAAATGGTTTACACCCACTGGTTAAACGAGCGCGGCGGAATCGAAGCTGATCTCACAGTGACTCGTCTGGAGGAAAACAGGTTTCTTGTGGTAAGCGCCGCTGCGGTCACCAATAAAGATCTGGACTGGCTGGCGAAAAATACACCTGCTGATGCGTTTTGTACGGTCACTGATGTTACCAATAGCTGGGCAGTTTTCGGCGTTATGGGTCCGCAAAGCCGAAGTTTGTTAACCGGTGTATTGGGTATCGATATGAATGCCGACGAATTCCCCTTCGGTATGTCGAAACCTATTGAGCTTGGCTGTGCTGTTGGGCGCGCGGCTCGAGTATCGTTTGTTGGGGAACTGGGTTGGGAATTGTATATTCCAACCGACATGGCGCGCCATGGTTTTGACACACTCTGGCAGGCGGGCGAACAGTACGGATTGAAGTTGGCGGGTTTACATTCCCTGGATAGCGGACGAATCGAGAAAAAATTTATTCACTTTGGACACGATGTGGCCGACGAGGATACACCGCTTGAATGCGGTTTGGGATTTGTTTGTGATTTAAACAAAGATATTGCGTTTATCGGCCGTGATGCAATTATGAAACAAAAGGATACGGCTAGCTGGAAAGGTAAGCGTATGGTGCAGTTCCTGTTGTCTGATCCAGAAGAAGTCCTGTATCACCACGAACCCATCATCCGCGATGGTGAGCTGGTTGGGCATCTTACTTCAGGGAATTATGGTCATACTCTGGGTGGTGCAGTGGGCCTGGGATACGTGTATTTTGATGGTGGGGTAGATGCTGATTACGTGAATTCCGGATCATTCGAGATCGAGGCTGGTGGACGAAAAGTACCCGCGAAAGCCAGTTTAACGGCAATGTACGATCCTAAAGCGGAGCGGATGCGGGGGTAAAACCACGCTTGATTACCGTCAAACTGGTTTACTCAACATTCATAGAGACTGGTTGAGCTATAGATTGAGTAAACCGTTAGAGAAGAATGGGCATTTCTACCTTTCTTTCCACAACCATAGCTTGTTACTGAATGCCTAAAGTATCGGATCGATCAAAAAGAAACTCGTTGCTGGCGTGCTGCGGAGCCCATGCAATTCAGGACGGCTTGGTCGCTTTGCAATACGTTTTGCTACCGGTTCTGGCGGTTCAATTCAATCTAAACTATTCACAGGTTGGTTTTTTACGGGCGATTGGCCATACCGCGATGACTGTGCTGGAAATTCCTGCCGGCATACTTGCTGAGAAATGGGGGGAACGAAAACTTCTGGCGTTTGGTCTGGTTTGTGCTGGAGCTGGTTATCTTGGAATAGCACAGTCGAGCAGCTTTTTTTGGATAGCTGTTTGTTTGCTGGTCGCTGGGGTCGGTGCGGGATTTCAGCATTCCCTATCCTCGGCAATTATTGTCCGGGTGTTTGGTGAAGACGGGAAGCGACAGTCTCTGGGAAATTACAACGCTTCCGGGGATGGCGGAAAGCTTGCTTTTACCGGCATATTTAGTTTTGGAATGGGGCTCGGGGTAGCCTGGGATTTTATTGTCATGTTATTGGTGGCAACCTCAGTAATCCTGGGGCTGTTTGTTTTAAAGCTCGTTCAGAAAAATCAAAAAAGCAGATCCGAACCAGATGAAGATGCCTATCCAGATAGCGATACGCCCGCAAACAATAGTTGGGGAATTAAACGGCCCCGGCAGTTTCGAACTTTAGCGATGGTGGTTTTTCTCGATAGTCTGGTTCAAGCCGTATTTCTGACATTTCTCGGATTTATTATGCTGCAGAAAGGTGCCAGTGCAACCCAGGCTTCATTGGCTGTTGTGGTCGCGTTAGTGGGCGGCATGGCGGGGAAATTTGTTGCCGGGGGATTTGCCCAACGATTTGGTGATCGGACAACATTCCGAGTGATGCAGTTTCTGGCGATCCTCGGATTATGTCTGCTTATTTATCTGCCGGTTTCGGCGCTCTGGGTAGCACTGCCATTGATCGGTGTCGTGATACAGGGCACCTCTACCGTAACCTACGGTTCCGTTTCCGGTTTTTTGCATGTTGACAAACAATCCCGTGGATACGCTCTAATTTACAGTTTTTCCAGTATTTCTTCTGTTGTCGGGCCGTTTATTTTGGGTATGCTCGCTGACTTTACAGATTTGTATGCCGTTATTTGGGTACTAATCGGTGTTACTTTTGTCTCGATTTTACTGAGTCATGTGCTAGGCCGCAATTCGCATAAGACTTGACCTTGGGAGTGCTCTCAAATTTACCAATTTAAACGATAATTCGAATACACTTCGCTTCAAAATTTATCCAGCCAGACATTACTCAATGATGATAGAAAAGGACAAAGTTGCCGAGCTGCATTACAAGTTGTACGAAGGTGATACGCTACTGGAGGATTCCGCGAAAGGTGATCCATTGCTGTATCTTCACGGCCACGGCGGAATTTTTGAAAAAATCGAAAGGGCGCTCGATGGAAAACAAAAAGGGGACTCACTGGAAGTAACTTTGCAGCCGTTTGAGGCATATGGAGAACGTCAGGATAACGCTGTCCAGCGAGTTCCGATCAAATATCTGATGCCGAAGAGAAAACCGCGTGTGGGTGAAGTGTTTCAGGTTAATACTGAAAATGGGCCAACACAGGTGCTGATACTTAAGCTCGGCAAGTTCAATGTGGATGTGGATTTAAACCATCCGTTTGCAGGTAAGGTTTTGCGATTTGAAATAGACATTCGCGGGGTTCGAGAAGCCAGTAAAGCGGAACTTGACCACGGCCATGCCCATTGCTGGCGGGCATCAACACTAACAATATGGTCTGTACGTTCTGACTCAGCGAAAACGTTGTATCGGACGGTGAAGCGTCAATTTCGAGCAACCTGTCGCAAGCCGTTTATCATCAAACCAGGGTTGACAGTTTTTCTATGCCTTCCTCTATTCTGCTGGTCGGGATAGAGGAAAAACCGAGTCTGAAAAAATTGTCGGGGCGTTCGTGACCGTGGAAAAACACTGATCCGGGTTCAAATAAAATCCCGATTTTTGCGGCTTGTTGAGCGATGGCGGTCATGCTGGATCCTTTGGGGCCTTCAACCCAAAAGGCAGAGCCTCCAAAAGTTGGCCGGCGACTGTTGCCTGGAAAATGGCTTTCCACCAGGTCTCCCAACACGGTCCATCGTTGATGTAGAGTATGGCTCAATCGATTGATCAGCGCGTCGTGATAGCCGCGTTTTAAAAACTCGGCAATGATAAACTGATTGTTGCTCGGCGGATGTCTGAGCATCAGTCGTCGTAGCGCACGAGCCTGCTCTACAAACTCCCTATGAGCAACCAGATATCCCAATCGAATACCGGGCGCCAGCGTTTTAGACAGGCTTCCGATGTAAATCACCCGGCCGTCGTTATCCAGGCTCTTTAATGCGGGTGTCGGCTCCCCGATGTAGTTAAACTCGGACTCGTAGTCGTCTTCAACAAGAATAACGTTGTGTTTGTGAGCCTGTTCCAGCAGGTCTCTGCGGCGAGACATTGGCATGGTCACCGTACTGGGATAATGGTGGCTTGGAGTAGTGTAAACACAATCACATTGGGCCAAATATTTGTCCGGGATGAGCCCTTCATGGTCAACATGCAGCGGTACGGTGTTTGGCGTAAATACCGAAAAAGTATTTTCAGCATCAACATATCCCGGAGATTCAAATCCGACAGTTTTTTGCCTGTTGAGGAGTAATTGTGCGGCCAGATAGATTCCTTGTTGTGCCCCTACTGTGATGAGGATTTCATCCGGTTCCGCCCAAACACCACGTCTCGGAAGAATTTTTTTGTGAATTTGATCGATCAAATCAGGATGATCCTGATCAACCTGATCTTTAGCCCAGTCGTGAATAGCGTTTATCGATACGGCTTCTCTGGCACATTCGCGCCAGTCGGCGATGGGAAATATTTCTCGGTCGACCTGTCCGCAAATAAAAGGGTAGGGATATTGATACCAGTTGACCGGTTTAATGTTCTGGCGGAAATCATTCGGTTTCACAATGAGAGTTTCCTGCCAATTGATCTTGCTCTCGAACCGTCGGGATTGCCGTGGCGTGTAGACTCTACCTTTAAGAATATCGGCGTTGACGTAGAATCCACTGCGCTCCCGGGCCAGCAGAAACCCTTCGTCAACGAGGTTTTGATAAGCGTGTACAACGGTATTGCGTGCAACAGAAAGTTGGTGCGCAAGCTTTCGACTGGATGGCAATGGAGAATCTAACGCAAGGTGACCTTCCAGGATGCTATTGACAATCATTTCCTGGATTCGGGATTGCAGCGTACCTTTATCGTGCTCAGGCAGTTGGAATAGATATTCAGTCACAATCAGGCAATTTTAGTCGCAAGCAGGGTCTGATTACAGGGCTATCTATCGTGAATGGGTATTGCTGGGAACGATACTCGGTTGAAAAGCAATAAATACATGACATTGAGGTAAAAAGGTTGCCAATTTGGAATGAGCGTCTTATATAGACACTATGAAGCTAATAATCAAATTTTGCACGGTGCTGGGAGCCGTTCTACTGTTTGGTCATTCCGGGTGCGCGGCTAAACCTGATGTGATCAACATTGGAATTTTCTTTGAATGGCCAACACCGAATCTGGTGGGCGTGGAGAAGAGTTATCAGGCAAAAATGGGTGTCGAGCTGAAATGGAAAGCGTATGAAACCAGTGAAGATATGAACTATGCCTTTGCCGAAGGAAAGCTGGACATTGCATATAGTCACGAAATGCTGCCCTTTATGAAGGCGGTTGCCAATGGACAGGATCTGGTTGCAACGGCCATTGCAGTCTCTTATCCGGAACACAATGCCTGTGTCATTGCGGATCACGCGGATATCGATCGTGAAATACCCGAAGAGTTCACTGGAAAACGAACCTATTACAAACCAGGCAGTGTTGCCGACTTCAGAATGCGCAAAATGTTTCAGTCAATGGGAGTTGACGTCAAGAGTTTGAAAACAAGCCCCATGGGAGATGGCGCACACATAAATGAAGCGATGTATGAAAAGAAAGCCGATATCGGTTGTACTTTTGGTGCGCCGGTTTCGCAAATGCAAAGCTATGGGAGCTTGATGATGGACGGCGATGAAATGCACTTGATTGGCTTGCGAAATTTTGATTTTGTGACGATGTCTGGAGAATTCGTACGAAAGCACCGACAATACGCTGAACAGTTTCTTGAAATTACTGAAGCGTACAATGAACGGTATCGTGAAAATCCGGGCCCCCGAAAAAAACCCATCGCCGGTTCGGCGTTTCTAACGATCATGAATGCCAATCGACTGCTAAAACGATTTGAATTTCCTGACAAGTCTCAGCAAATTTCTGATGAGTGGCTTGGAGAAGGAGGCGCGGTAGTTGCGTATATGAATGAGTTGGCTAAATTCCTCAACGAATCAGGCGCATTGGAAACGGGGTTGGCCGATTACTCAGAGTATATTGACACCAGTCTGTTAAGCTCATTTTAGAGGCTTTCAAGCCCTTTTACAATCGCGTATATATGCTATACTACTCTCGTTGCTGAGTATTTTAGTCGGGGGTATGTCAACCTACAGGTTGACACAGACCTGGTCGAAAACCAGAACCAACAACTAGACAATACCAAAACTGACGGGGCTTCTGTTGGTTGCGGTCAACAAACTCTTGGAGAATCATAAGTATGAGTAAGCCAACTATCGATAAAAATCGAAGAAAAGTCATTAAGGGCACTGCGGTTGCTGGTACTGCCGCCGCGATCGGTCCGTGGGTTGTAAGCCCGAAGGTGCTTTCTTCTTCCGGTGAAGTGAATTGTACAATTTGGACGGATTATATTCCGGCTGATGTTATTGCCGATTTCACTGCAGCGACTGGCATTACAGTTAACTACAAAGAATTGGGTTCAAACGAAGAGCTGATCAATCAAATGAAAGCCACTAAAGGCGCTGGAGTTGATTTATGTAGCCCGACTAACAACCGATCTGGTCAATGGGTGGATCTTGATCTGCTTCAGCCTTTTGATTACAGCAAAATCACCAACCTGGAAAATGTTAACCCTGCAATGTTGAAAGTAGGTGATACCGAATGGAATTTTGGTGGAAAAGGATCACATTGGTTGCCATTTGTTTGGGGAACCGAAGCAATTGGCTGGAGAACGGATCTTTATACTCCTCCAGGCGGTGTGCCCAGCTACGGAAATATTTGGGATCCGGAAAACGAAGGTAAAACCATGATTCGACCTCACAGCGGTATGCTCGGTGCAGGTCTGTATATGGAAACCATCGGTGAACTGGAGCCAGGCGATGTTTGGAAAGCCTATTCTTCGGAAGAAGCGATGCGCCCGGTTTGGGGAAAAATCACTGATTTCTGTATTGCCAGAAAATCTCAGATTAAACTTTTCTGGAATGATACAGATAGCCAGAAAAATGGTTTGTTAAACGACGGAGTTGTCGTCGGTCAAACCTGGGATGGCCCCGTGCTTTCCATGAAATCACAAGGCGAGCCTGTAACCTATCAAGCACCGAAAGAAGGTGCGATGGCCTGGGTTGATAGCCTGGCGATGTCTGCGGCTGCGGAAAACGTTGATCAGGCATATGAGTTAATCAAGTATATTTTCAATGCTGATGTTGCTGGTAAGTCAATCAATACCCATGGTTATAACTCCGCCGTATTGGGTGCAGATGCGCATACAGACGAAAACTACAGGAAGAACTTCGCAGAAGCATACCCAGGTGACGCATTGGCAAACCTGAATCCCTGGCCAGCTGAAGGTCAGTGGTATGCGGACGTTCGAACTGAATATCGAAATAAATTTGTTAACGCTTAAAATCGATTATTCAAATTAATTGAAATGCCCTCCTTGTGAGGGCATTTTTTTTGACTATAATTAAGCACCATTAAAAACCAGTTTATAAACAGGCAATGCTATGAGTGCGGATGTACAACTAGATGATGTCTGGATTCGATTCGGCAATTTTGTCGCAGCCCGAGACGTTAATATCCACATCAAAGGAGGAGAGTTTTTTAGCTTTCTTGGGCCCTCTGGTTGTGGCAAAACTACGTTGCTTCGCGCTGTTTCCGGGTTCCTTGAGCCATCTCAGGGGAATGTTCTGATTAGCGGGCAAAACATGGCAGGGATCGGACCAAATAAAAGACCTACTGCTCTGATTTTCCAAAACCTTGCTTTATTTCCATTGATGTCTGTTTGGGAGAATATTGCGTTTTCCCTGGAAGTAAAAGGTGTAGGCAAGACAGCCCGTCGCAAAAAAGCGGACGAACTACTTGAATTAATTGCTTTGCCCGGGCAAGGAGACAAGATGGTTAATGAATTGTCGGGCGGGCAAAAACAGCGCGTGGCGATAGCCAGGGCGCTCGCGGCGGAACCCAATGTGCTTTTACTTGACGAACCGCTATCCGCTTTGGATTTGAAGCTGAGACAGCATATGCGAACTGAGCTTCGCGCAATTCAGCAGCGGGTGGGTATCACTTTTATCTATATCACCCACGATCAGGGTGAGGCTTTAACCATGTCTGATGAAGTTGCTGTAATGAGTCAGAGTGTTATTGAACAGGTCGCAGATGGCAATACCATATACGATAAACCTGAAAGTGCATTTGTTGCTTCGTTCGTTGGTGAGAATAACCTGTTTAGCGGAAAAGTTTCCCAGGCAGACAATGATTTTGCAGTTGTTGATACGGCCACTGGTGCTTTGCGTGCGCGTCATGGCAAGCACAATGGTGAGGCGCAGTTGAATGTCGGTGATGCGGCCTATGTATTTGTGCGGCCTGAATCTTTAAAGTTTGACGACCGTAAAACAATGGATAATCAGGTTTCTGCAACCGTATCCCAGCAGGAGTTTGAAGGCAGTTTTTGGCAGGTGTACTGCGATGTCCCCGGTAGCGAAAAACGCATCAAGTTATCGATGATTAATGATGGTGATTCTGTGGGCCATGATCTTGGGTCTTCGGTAACGTTGGGTTTTAATGCTGAACTTGGAGTTGCTCTGCCGGTTGGTAATCTGGCCGCTGAATAAGGTTTGGTGTATTAATTCTGCATGCATATCACTTTAGCTCTTAGAGTATTGATCAAAAATGGTTAATTATTGGCGAAATTTTTTCCTGAAAAACGGAACGGCGCTGGCTTTATTCCTGATCATTTCAGTGGGGTTCTGGATTTTCCTCATGATTGTGTTGCCGCAGCTTTTCATGATGGATTTCTCATTTCGAACCAACGTGCCACCGCCGCAGTGGGGGACAGACAGCCATCACTATACCCTTGAGCACTACAAATATATGCTTTATGGCAGTGCACAAAGTACGGAAAGCTATAACTATGTAGACTTATCCGTATTCGGCAGAACCATCCTTGCAGCTGTTACGGTTACATTAATCGACGTGGCCCTGTGTTACCCGGTGGCCTACTATCTGGCGCATGAAGCGAAAGGAGGCTGGTCAAGATTGATGGTCATGTCATTAATCGTACCGTTTTGGGTGAATGAACTGCTGCGTGCATTCTCATTTAAAATCATGTTTGGTGCGAATGGAATCATTAATAATGCGTTGATCTGGATAGGGATTATTGACCAACCCTATGATTTTATCCGCGACGGTGTGGCGCTGTATTCCGGGCTTTGTTACGCCTACATTTTGTTGATGATTTTTCCGATATACAATGCGGTAGAAAGCCTGGACAAGAATCAGATTGAAGCGGCAAGAGATCTCGGATCTTCGTGGTGGCGAATTCATTGGCGCATTATCATTCCGCATACAAAGCCCGGTATTACCTCTGGTTGCACCATGGTGTTTATGTTGACAGCTGGCGCATTGGCTGCACCACAAATTCTTGGCGGACCGAGTAGCTTGTGGTTTACACAAATAATTTATCAGTCGTTTAACCAGGCGGGCAATTGGGCCAGAGGATCAGCCTACGCGATTATTCTTCTCGCAACCTGTATCATTTTCGTGTTACTGATGATGCGCATATTTAAAGTGAAACTCGGAGAAATAGCACGATGACCTCCGATAGAGTTCGCAGGGCATTTTCTATTTTCTTTGTACTGGGTTTTTTCGCCTATCTGTTTGGGCCGCTCATTATTATGAGTTTTACCGCTTTCAACAGTTCATCATTTCCCAGAGTGACACCTTGGGAATGTTTTACTGTTGAATGGTTTGATGTTCTTCGTAACGATACAAAGCTGGTCGAGGGGTTGCGCAACAGTTTCTTTATCGGTTTAGGTGTCGTCGCTGTAGCTGTGCCGCTCGGTTTGGCTGGCGCATTGATGCTCACACAGGTTAAGGAAAGGGTCCGACCCTGGTACTACACAATAGTTATTTCTCCGATCCTGGTTCCGGGAGTGGTGCTTGGTATATCGACATTGTTATTCTGGGATCGAGTTGGCCATATGTTTGGCGCCAGTCGAGATTCGATTTTTTATAACGGATTTTTTCTTACCGTTATCGGTCAGGCAACATTTATATCTGCCTATACCATGTTAGTGTTTATTTCCCGCTTACAGCGATTTGATAGCGTTCAGGAAGAAGCGGCGCTTGATTTGGGTGCAACGCATGTTCAAACTTTTCGAAAAATACTATTACCGTTTTTGAAGCCAGCGATAGCATCTGCTTGTGTATTGGCCTTTTTGGCTTCTTTCGAGAATTACAATACGACCGTCTTTACAATTATTTCCGAAAGTACAATTACGACATTTCTTGCGGCTAAAGTTAGACACGGGATAAACCCGTCAATTAGTGCATTAGCGGTTTCTATCGTTGTAATCACCTTGCTGGGTGCGGCGCTTCATGAGGTTTTGAAAAGACGAGAGTTGGCAGCTGAAAAATCCGCAGAGTTGATCGCCGCGGGAGAGCAAACCAGTCGCATTAAACAAAAGAAGTTTTTTCTTGATCCTGTGGTACTAATGATCCTTGCGGTTTTTATGGCTGGTTTGGGTACTACCTACTTTTCAGGAACCATTGGAGTAGAACAGTGTAAAGTGGATGTATTAGCTGAAAAGAAACGAATGACTGCTGAAAAGGTTAAGGCTCGACAACAAAAAGCAATGTTTGAGCAGGCCGGATCGCAGGCCGGAGCGGCGACGAGTACGCAACAGTCTGCAAGTGAGATCGAAAAGACTGATCGAGCGGGTACAGAAAACTTCAACTCTATTTTTTCAACCGGCAACCTCAATAATCAAGTTGGTGTGGAAACAGAAGAACAAGCAGAAGAAAAAACTGAAAGAACGGGAACAGAGAATTTTAACTCAATATTCTCAACGGGAAATTTGAGCAATCAGGTCGGTGCAGATTCAGAAGACAGCAGTTCCGAAGTGCAGACCGAAGATAGTAACTCTGAGTAACTTTGCAGCCGTGGTTTTCGGTAATAATGCATTCAGTCCAGTCGTCTTTATACCTGGGCTGGCATGTCAATTCAAAAGGTGAGGCTTAAATGACCATTACCACAACTTGCATTGGTGCTTATCCAAAACCGGAATCGGTGAACCTCCCCGATTGGTTTAATAATCCTGATGGACCGGATACTGCGGATCCTACCCGGCTTTGGGCAAAGGCTATTGCCGAAATGGGCGAACAAGGTTTGCGAGATTTAAACAACGGTATTAAGCAAGCCGTCCTGGATCAGCTTGAATGCGGCATCGATATTCCAACCGATGGTGAAATAATTCGGGAAAACTATATTCACTACCACTGTCGGCATCTAAATGGTTTCGATTTTGAAAACCTGACCAATAAGAATGTTCGAGGCGGTACCTATGCGGCGAATTTGCCAACAATAGCAGGGCCTATTTCTCTAAAAAAATCGTATATCGTTGATGATTGGCGTAAAGCGCAGGATTTTACTGACAAGCCGTTAAAAATTACATTACCCGGCCCGATGACTGTAGGTGATACCAATGCAGATGCGTTCTACAATGACCCTCGAAAACTTGGTCTGGATTTAGCTGCTGCGCTGAATAAGGAAATTCTTGCACTAGCTGATGCCGGTTGCAAGCATATTCAGGTCGACGAGCCGGTATTTGCGAGACAACCGGATAATGCTTTGGATTACGGATTCGAAAATCTGGAACGCGCGTTTCATGGTGCCCCTAAAGACGTTATTCGTACGGTTCATATGTGCTGCGGTTATCCCGATAGACTGGATCACCCGAATTACCCGAAAGCGGATCAGGACGCGTATCATAGAATCGCGGATACCATCGAAGACTCTTCCATTGATGCCGTATCTTTCGAGGATGCGCATCGGCATAACGATTTAAAATTGCTGGAGCATTTCCCGACAACGACGATTATATTGGGTGCTGTCGCCATTGCAAAAAGTACAATCGAATCGGTTGATGAGATTCGGGCCCGGTTAAACCATGCTCTGGAGCATATTGATGCGCATCGACTTGTTGCAGCTCCAGACTGCGGTTTAGGTTTGTTAGGCCGTGATTTGGCGATGCAGAAATTGAAAAACCTGAGTGAGGCCGCACGATCTGTCTAGCAGATAAGAGATTTGGCCGTTTAACATGGGTCGTTTTTGGATTTTGTGTATATTGCGTTAACCCAGCGTATTCCGATGGATCGATACCCGGCTGGAATCGATTTGTTTATCTTAACTACAAACTGGAAGTGACCAATTACTGTCAAATAACAACGCAAAAAGCGCTGAATGGTTACCGCAAACAACGATTAAAATTGATTCGGGACTATGCGTTTGATCAATCGCTCATCGATTCCGCACAGGCTGAGGCGTGGAAGCTGGCATATCGGGAATGGGATAACCGGGGTTTGGGCGGTTTTAAACGTTGGTGTCAGCGTGATGCGAGTCACTATCTTTTATATTTGGAAAACAGTGCTAAAGAAAGTTAGTCTACCGTGCTATTGTGCGCCAATTGATTTCCGCTAAAATCAGGGAAATCTAAAGCAGAATCCATCAGCCTGTTACACCAACCTAAATCATTAATGTATCGGGTATTTGTAAACTGAAACAGGTAACAAATATGTCAAATTCAGACAGCAGCCTTAAAAAACTTCACCATTTTGTAAATGGCCAACAAATTGCAGGTGAAAGCGGCCGATACGGCGATGTTTTCAACCCGGCGTTGGGTGTTGTGGAGAAACAGGTAGCGCTGGCCAGTCAATCAGAAGTTGAACAGGCCATTGGGGTTGCCGCGGAAGCATTCCCTGCATGGGCCGCAACTGCAGCGGGACGTCGGGCACAGGTCATGTTCAACTTTCGAGACCTGATCAAATCCAATATGGATAGGCTTGCAGAATCGGTTTCATCAGAACATGGTAAAACACTCGACGATGCAAAAGGCTCAATTACCAGAGGATTGGAAGTGGTTGAGTACGCCTGCGGTATATCCCAGGTTCTAAAAGGCGAATATTCCGCTACTGTCGCGCGCGGGGTCGATTCCTGGAATATGCGCCAGCCTTTGGGTGTCTGCGCGGGTATTACACCGTTTAACTTTCCTGCTATGGTGCCAATGTGGATGTTCCCGATGGCAATTGCATGTGGAAATACCTTCGTATTGAAACCATCTGAACGAGACCCTTCTTGTGCGTTATTGCTCGCCGATTTAATGAAACAGGCGGGATTGCCCGATGGCGTATTGAATGTCGTGAACGGCGACAAAGAAGCCGTTGATACGCTATTAACTGACCGCCGAGTTGAAGCGGTCAGTTTCGTTGGATCCACAGCCATTGGGGAGTATATCTACCACACCGGTACATCAAACAATAAACGTGTACAGGCGCTTTGCGGTGCCAAAAACCATATGGTGGTAATGCCGGATGCAGATATGGATCAGGTTACCGATGCGGTGATGGGGGCGGCATATGGATCAGCAGGTGAGCGCTGTATGGCAATTTCTGTGGTGGTTTCGGTGGGTGATGAACCTGCAGATGCGCTGATTGAGCGTCTGGTGCCGCGTTTGGATTCATTAAAAGTCGGACCTTACACCGAAGGCGCTACTGAAATGGGCCCGGTAATCAATCCGGATGCAAAGGCACGGATTGAAAACCATATTGATCAGGGTGTCGATCAAGGTGCGACTCTGGTTCGGGATGGACGCGGTATAGTAGTAGAAGGATCAGAGAATGGGTGTTTTGTTGGGGCCACTGTATTTGATAACGTAACAACAGATATGTCGATTTACACCGATGAAATCTTTGGACCTGTTCTGAGTATTGTACGTGCAGAGAGTTACGAGCAAGCCTTGCAAATGGTCAATGATCATGAGTATGGCAACGGTACTGCGATTTTTACCCGGGATGGTGACGCCGCTCGCGATTTCAGTGACCGGGTGCAAATCGGTATGGTTGGTGTGAATGTGCCTATCCCGGTACCCCTGGCGTTCCATAGCTTTGGAGGATGGAAAAGATCACTGTTTGGTGATCACGCGATCCATGGTCCGGAAGGTGTACGGTTCTACACGAAGCTGAAAACCATTACTTCTCGCTGGCCTTCCGGAATCAAGGAAGGTGCGGTATTTAACTTTAAAGCAGGTGGAGAGCACTAAACGCTAACGATTTATACGTCCGCCCCCCGTTGTTTCTGGGTGAGGACGTAATTTATGCAGTTTTACGCATATCGGTTATCAGATTGTTCAATTTGTCGGGGTAGTCCGTAGTGATTGCGTCAACCCGGTAATTGATCATTTTCTGCATTTTCTGAGTTGTATTCACCGTCCAGACACAGACTTCCAAATCGAGATCGTGAGCTTTGTTGACGTCATCCGCACATAGATCCAATGCATTGCTGGACCACACCTCTGCGCCGGTTGAATGAATCATTTCGGGAATACTGCCAAAGTTAGATAAATCCAGATTATGGGTCCAAAGGCCGGCTTGACCCTTAACGGGGGATAAGGGGTTGCCATCCAATTGCTGGTTGGTCAGTAAACCTATTTTCAGTTCGGGTAATGCTGTTTTAACCGCTAGCGGCAGGCGCCAGTCAAAACTTTGCAAAAGGGTTTGAGAAACGATATCAAGGGATTGAAGCTTTTCAACAACAATGCCTGCGTAAACATCGAGGGGTGGAGAGATATCAGCTTGGTAAGGCGTATTCTTTAATTCCAGATTGAATACAAAAACATCCGATTGCGTGCGCACCAACGCCGCAAACTCCTCCAACAGCGGGATTCGGGTCCCGTTAACCGCTTTCTGGCAGGGAAATCGTTTTGCATATTCGGTGTTTGGACGGATTTGGCCAACGTCGAAAAGCTTGATTTCTTCAGCTGTTATTTGACGTATGATTATTTCGGAATTAATCCAGGTGCCGTCCGGATTTCTAACCAGTTCCGGAGATAAAATTGGGTCATGGTGAAGGATTAGTTGATTATCGGCGGTGACACACAGGTCGACCTCAATCGCATCACAGCCGTGTTCAATTGCAGCTTGAAACGCAATCAGGCTATTTTCTGGAAATAGGCCCCGCGCACCCCGGTGCCCGTGATTTTGCGGTGTTTTCTGCAGGTTCAATGAATGTTGCCAATGGAATCCAGTGTCATTTTGACATGAACACGATCATTAATCCGTCTAATATCAAGATCAACCAGCCCGTGTTTCCGCAGCTTTGCCAATCAAATAGTTTATCAATTCTATGAGTTTTTCATGACTCCCTGCCAAAGACACAGAAGTGCGGTAGCGACCGTCAACAATGATTGCGGGAACGCCTGTAATACCATATTTTCTTGACATTACGCTGGCAAAATTAAGCTTGTTTTCAACCGCAAATGAAAAGAATGTATCCTTAATGGCCTGGCCGCTTACCCCATTTTGTTCTCCCCATTCAGCCAGTTTATCGACGGTATCGATTTTTAATCGTTGTTGGTGAATGGCATCGAAATATTTTGTGTGAACCGTTTCGACTACACCGAGTGCCTCAAAGGTAAAATAGGCTCGGGCTTCAAATTCCCACTTTGGATTCAACAATGCCGGAAGTGGAACATATTCGGCATTCTCGGGCATATGTTTTTGCCATTCAATGAGATATGGCTCCAGTCGAAAACAGTGTGGACAGCGATACCAGAACATTTCAACAACTTCGATTTTGTCACCAGTCTGAATGGGTTGGACTTCATCCAGCAGTTCATAATGTCCGCCTTCAATAAACGGTTCTTCTTGAGCGGATACAATCTGGATGGCTGATATCGTCGCGATTAGTAACAGGCCGCTAAATAGCGTGAACAGAAATCTAAAATTGGGTTTAACTGCTTGTTGGATTGTGGGCATTTTCATACGATAAAAATATGGGTTGTCGTTAAGCGGTATTGCGGTTGTTGGTTAGACCGCTGTAAGTTCCAGGCGTTCCTTTAATATTTGTGGAATGTTATCGAAGCTACCGTTACTCATACAAACGATAACAGTATTCTCTGTTAATTTCGACTCCAATGAAGAGATCAACAATGGTACGGAAGAATAGCTGGATATATTGCTCTTGGAGATTAGATTCTCTGGCTGCCATTCAAGATTGTCAGATTGATAAATCAGGGTTTCGTCTGCCGCGTTGAAAGCGCTCCCCAGCGAATCCTGATGAAACCGGCCACGCATGGTATTTGATCGTGGTTCTATCACGGCAATTATTTTTTCGTCTGCATGCTTATCTGCAACCGCGCACAGTGTGCTCGCGATCGCGGTTGGATGGTGTGCGAAATCTTCATATAAATATACACCAGCCTGGTTGAACAAAAGCTGAAGTCTTCTAGCGGTCGGTTGAAAAGCCTGCAGTGAATGACAAGATTGCTCAATGGCCACCCCGGCCAGATTAGCAGCAATTAATGCAGCCAGCGCGTTGGCCATATTGTGACGTCCAATACACTGCCAATTCGCCGTAGCGACGCAAATACCGTTGTGATATACCTGAAATTCGGAGCAATCCCGGGATAGTGCCTCGGCGTACCACTCGCAATGCTCATCCGTCACTGAAAAATTAACAATATTGCTCCAACAGCCCATGGACAGAACCGAAGCGATATTTTCGTCATCCGCATTACAGATAATATTCCCGCTTGCGGGAACAATTCGAAGCAGATGATGAAATTGTCGTTTGATTTGTGCTAAGTCATTAAAAATATCGGCATGATCGAATTCCAGGTTGTTTAAAATGGCAATATCCGGGCAGTAATGAACAAACTTGGAGCGTTTATCGAAAAAAGCGGTATCGTATTCGTCAGCTTCTATTACAAACCAATTGCTTTTCCCCGCAGATGCGGACGCTTCGAAGTTTCCTGGTTTGCCGCCAATCAGATATCCGGGTGCTTCCTGATTGTCTTGCAGCAGCCAGGCTGCAATGGACGAAGTCGTGGTTTTACCGTGTGTACCAGCGACCGCAATGACTTTTCTTTGGTTGAGGATATGTTGACGCAACCACTCTGGACCCGATTGGTATGGCAGCTTGCGATTCAAAACGGATTCGACTAGAGCATTACCTCGAGAAAGCGCATTACCGATTATGATTTGGTCATAATCTTCGCAAACATGTTCAGCGCAATAGCCTTCTTCTATAGTAATGTCCGCAGATTCCAGCACTGTTGACATCGGTGGATACACATTTTCGTCACAGCCAGAAACGCTGTGACCGGACTTGCCGGCAAGCTGTGCAATTCCGGCCATAAATGTTCCACAAATCCCGACGATAAAAATCTTCACAACAAGGTATTTCCAAAAATCTGATTGAGTAACATTGCCAATGATAATTCCAGAACCAGTGCAACGATAAAGCTAAAGAAAATACTGGTCTCGAGTGTTTCTTTCAGGATGAAAACGATTACCGCGAAATACCAAAGACTGGCAGAGATAACCATGGTCTTTGATATTGATCGATTCTCAGAAACCAGTTCTGCTTCATTCCAGCCAATCAGAAATGGCAGCAATACAAAAACGATCAGAGCGGAGCAGCCGAAAAACGCCGTTGCAGATTGTATCAGGCGTTCGCGTTTGGAAAATATTGCCAACAGAACCCACAAACACAGTCCGAGCAGTACAATTTGAAAGAACGCGATAAGAGCAGCGTTATGCTCTTTTGATAATAGGCTATTACGAACGGCAAACGCAACAAATGCGCCACCGACGGCATACCAGAGTAATTGCGTTGAAGCGGGTAAATCTTGAGGCTTGCTGCGAAACAGGCAAATCCGGAACAGTGATGTGATCAGTTGATTCATAGATAGTTATTAAATGTTATGCGCGAATGATATCATCACTCCCATGAAGAAAATAAAACTTGTTGAGACCGCCAGTGAGCTGGAGTTAATTTCGGCAGAATTGAAATCTGTAGACTGGATCGGTATTGATACAGAATTTTTACGGGAGAAAACCTACTATCCTCAATTGTGTCTGATTCAGGTGCACTCGGAAATTGGGGAGTGGTGCATTGACCCGCTAATAATAAAGGATGTATCGAGTTTTGGTGAAATTCTGTCCAGTTCAGATATTTGCAAAATTTTTCATTCGTGCAGGCAGGATCTCGAGGCGTTGGAACGATGTTTTCCCGAGTCGTTATCCAATTTGTACGATACCCAGCTCGCTGCCAGCTTTTGCGGAGCTGGGGATCAGTTGAGTTATGCGGCTTTGGTAAAAGAAGTTATTGGTATCGAATTATCAAAAAACCAGACCAGAACGGATTGGTCGGCACGGCCATTGTCAGAGTCGCAGGTTCAATACGCAATTGATGATGTTCGCTACCTTAAGCCAATTCAAGCGCATTTGAACCTCAGACTTGTTGAGCTTGGGCGAGAATCCTGGCAAAAGATTGAATGTGAATCCATTCTTGAAAAACAGGACTATATTATTAATCCCGATGAAGCCTGGAGAAGGTTAAAAGGCGGGGCAAAAATTCCGGTAAAATTTCAGAGGACAGCGCGCAGGCTGGCGCTATGGAGAGAGCATAGAGCACAAACTCGTGATAGGCCAAGAGAATGGATACTGCCGTCTCGAAGTCTGGTTGATATCTGCTTTAAACGCCCGAATAGCGTGGCAACTCTCGCTAAGATTGAAGGTTTGCCAGCGGCTATTGTTCGGCATTCTGGGCGTGACATTATTGAAATTGTTCAGCAATCGCCGGTTGATAATCAGGCAGAGCGTCTCTGGTACGGACATGCAATGTTGGATAAAGAGCAAAAAAGTTTGCTCAAAACCATTACTCAGCATCTTCGGTCTGTGGCAGAAAAGGAAAACATGAGTCAGGCATTGTTAGCCAATCGGAGCGATTTGGAATCCTTGATCCAGGGAGATCGAAATATTAACCTGATGAAGGGTTGGCGGTTTGATTTTGTCGGAAAGGAGATTGAAGCATTACTCATTTAGTTCGGCTGATTTCGGCAGTAATACAATCATCATTGCCGATTCTTTCATGATTCCGGCTGCCGCTTCGGCTTCGGTGCCGTGTCCCCAGAACAGGTCTGCCCGAACCGGCCCCTTTATCGCACCACCGGTGTCCTGAGCGATGACGAGCCTTTTATAGGGCGTTTCTTCATCCCCGGGAAGGTTGGTGGACAACCAAATCGGTGTGCCCAGCTTCACTACTTTTGGGTCGATCGCAATGCTGCGTTGTGCAGTCAATGGTACGTTTAAGGATCCAATCGCGCCATCCCCCACATCATCTCGAAGCTCGAAAAACACATAACTGGGATTCGAGTTTAGCAATTCTTCGGCTCGATCAGGATTGTCTGCAAGCCATTGCCTGATTGAAAACAGGGAAACATCTTCCCGATCCATTTCCCCCCATTCAATTAACAGTCGCCCAATGGCGACATACGGCTGGCCATTCTGGTTACGATAACCTACCCCTATAATCGACCCGTCATCAAGCTGGACTCTGCCAGAACCTTGTATATGCAGAAAAAAGACATCGTCCCGATTATTGATCCAGACAATTTCATGGCCTTTGAGCAAATCACGATTATTTTCAATTTGCTGCCGGCTATAGAACGGCACTATAGAATTACCATCGAGCCTGCCGCGAACACGTTTGTTTTTGAGCTCTGGATACAAATCCCCCAAATCAATTGTAAGCAACGACGGTGGTTGTCCATAGAGTGGGTATGTATATCCGGATTTTTTCGTTCTGCTGCCAAATAGTAACGGCTCATAATACCCGGTTATGAGTCCGCTTTGCTTGCCGCCTTTGCCGTACAAGGGATACGGAGTGAACCAGTTTTCAAAAAACAATCGTGCTTGCTCATCGCTGGGTGAATCCAGGTTTTGTGCGAATTTGCAGATATCTTGCCATTCCGTTTTAGTGGAAAGCGCTATACAATTCCGCAATAGAGCGGGCCAGGCCTGCGCGTGTTCGTCCTGTTGCCAGCCTTCTATCTCATTCCAGCCAATATTCTCTCCTACGCCAGGCTGTCGGGTATTGATTAATGTACAGGCTGAAATTGATAACAGGCTAACGAATAACCATCGTAATTTAATCATGGATACCTTCGGGTTAATTTTTTCGTATTCTCGGTCATTTACCTTATGCTGGGCGGAAAGTGAAATGGCTGTTGATTTAAATCGATTTGTAAACCAGCTCACACGATGGCATTAAAACACCATTAGTTTATTCTTAATCATGCTCCGTTTTCGTCACCATGTCGCCATTATGATTGTAACGCTATCTGCGGTGTTATTCAGTATTCGTTCGTTTGCCGACGATTATCTGTTTTCGGCGCCGCCGACGGAAAGTCGCGGGGTCAGTATCGCGCTTTATACTCCCATTGCTGAGCTTCTGAGTGAAGAGATTGGTGTAGCAGTGCGTTATGCGTATTCAGAGAATTGGCCGAACTACACCAGGAAAATGCAATCTGCCAACTATGATCTGGTTCTGGATACAGCGCATCTGGTTTCGTGGAGAATTGAAAAAATCGAGCACGCCCCTGTTGTGAGTATTTCGGATAATCTGACTTATGTATTGGCCGTCAAAAGCAACAGTTCGCTCAAAAAATTGGCAGACCTTCGAGGAAAAAAGATATGCGGTTCCGCTGTTCCCAGCCTTGATGCCCTTAGCGTGCTCGATCAATATGCATCGCGGTGGTCATTACCGATCATTAAGGTTGTCAAGGGGTTTGACAATATGTGGGAAGAATTTAACAGCGGCAGCTGTGAAGCAATCATTCTGCCGATGCGGGTGTTGGAGAAACTCCAGCGGTCGGAAGGTGGAGATTCCGTCGAAATCATATTTCAAAGCTTTGCCGTGCCCCATCTGGCACTAAGTGCCAGTGCACGAATGAATCAGGCTGTGAAGGATTCAATAACCCGAATTCTAACGAGTCCGGCTGGATTTGCTGCGATATCCAGGTTGCGGGATTATTATGGGCTTTCCAACAGTGATATCGCGCCAAGATTAACCAATGAGGATGAGTATCGGGGTTATTCCGACCTGTTGAGTGATTTTTGGGGATTTTGATCGCTAAATCAACCAATTTGGCGAGGCCTGTTGAGCAAAATTTCGAGTGCTGAATACGCGTAAAATTTTTAAAGGATCACTGTTCTTTGCTGAAAAATGCAGTACAATCCAGCCCCCCTTTATATTTGCCAGGAATGAGAATTCATGCCATCTGTACAAGTACGACAAAATGAACCATTTGACGTAATCCTCAGAAGATTTCGTCGAGCTTGCGAGCGCGCGGGTGTTTTTACAGAATCCAGACGACGCCAATGCTACGAAAAACCAACAACTATCCGTAAGCGCGATACCGATGCTGCTGTTCGTCGCGAAATGAAACGCGTTTCTCGCCAAAGAGCTCGTCACCGTCGACTCTACTAGAGTTTATCTGTTTTTATTTCTTTCACCATGAGTCTGAAAGAAAATATATTCGCCGATATGAAGGCGGCCATGCGAGACAAGGAAACCATTCGACTCGAAACCATCCGTTTGCTGCGTGCTGCGATCCAGCGCAAAGAGGTTGATGATCGTACCGAGCTGGATGACGAAGGTGTTTTGCAAATTGTCCAGAAAATGGTTAAGCAGTGTAATGATGCTGCGCAGCAATTTACCAACGGCGGGCGAGAGGATCTCGCAAATAAGGAGCTGGCTAACATCGCAGTGCTTGAGGACTACCTTCCTGAGCAACTTTCCGACACGGAATTAAACGATATCGTTGATCAGGCGATCGCACAATCTGGCGCTTCTTCAATGAAAGACATGGGAAAAGTGATGGGAATGGTGAAATCACAAACCCAGGGCAGGGCGGACATGGGCGCAGTGAGTGGAAGAATCAAATCCCTGCTTTCCTGATACCTCCCCGGCCGGTTGTCGTCAATACTGGCGTGGATGGCAAAACCGCATAATCTAGCGCTACCCCAGACCTCGGAACCGGACGGCACAGCAGCAATGCTCTTCTGATAGCCAAAACTCGCTGTTATCACAAAAAGTTAAGGCGTTATTCATCCAAAGTCGGATACAGTTAAGGTTATGCGCAATACTATGTCAGCAATAGTCGGTTTGATATTCGGATTCAGCTTTACCACTGCGGTGATGGCGGATCAACCGGGTAGAAACGTCAATTTTCAAATTGACCAAAATGGCGCGCTTTTCCCGCAACTCGCACAGGTTGCAGAGAACAAGGTGTTTGTCAAAGGTGCGGGAGGGGATCCTGAACTGGATCTCATTTTCGATGAAAAGACGATTACGCTGTTTGTAATTAGTCATCGTTCGAGAAGCTACTATCGCATCGATGAGAACGTTATCAGCAAGGCGGCCTCAATGATCGAGTCGTTGTCAGCGGTGGCTGAATCACAGGGAGGGGTTCTCTCAGATTTGCTTGATACGCTGGGGATTTCATCAGAGGAAGAAGAAAGTCGCGTTGAAATCGTTAAAACCGATACTATTTTGAGCGCGGCAAATATTAATTGCCAACTGTTTCAGCAATTTCGAAATGAAAGACTGGAATCAGAACTGTGTATTGCACCGAAGAATGGTTTGAGTGCACTAGCAGAGCATTACGCAACTCTCGAAGCATTTTATCTATTCGGTGATCAATTAATCAGCAAGGCGGGGAGTATTCTCCAGAACATCGGTTTGGGTATTCCGAATCTATCCAAACTGGGGGAAGGGGGATTGCCAATCATGGCGTATGTCGCGTCTGAGAAACTGAAAATCAGTGTCACCGGGGTTTCCCCTTCGATACCCCAAGGTGGACTATTTGATTTGCCCGCAGGCTACACAGAGATGCCAATCCCTTTCCTGGGCTGAGACTGGATATTACTGATCTGAAATTCTTGCGTCAGTGCGAAATACAATTCCTAGATAGAATTTAAAAACATCCTCGTTTTGTACAAAGCAACAATACTTTTTGCATCGGTTAATTCATTGCTTTGAATCATATTGTCAATATCCTGCAGTGACAGCCAATGGATTTCAATAAATTCATCTTCGTCGGGTTCGGCGATGCCTTTCTCAAGATTTCTCGCGAGATAGACGTGGAGATTTTCATCGCAAAAACCAGGCGAAGTGAGCATGTCACCAAGATAATCCCATTGCTGTGCTGAGCAGCCGGTTTCTTCTTTCAGTTCACGCTGTGCCGCCGATTCTGGCGCTTCGTTGATTTCCAGAATGCCCGCAGGGAATTCCCATATCCACCCATCCGCTGCGTGACGAAATTGTTTGATGAGGCAGTATTTCCCGGCATCGTCTATTGCAATTACAACAGCCCCTCCGGGATGGCGAACCAGTTCAAGTGCAACCATTTCATTATTGGGAAGGGCAAACAATTCCAGCCCGAGATTCACCACTCTGCCTTTATACAGAGTTCTTCTGACAGGTTCTCCAGAAAGGTTAACTAAAGCGGGTTCATAGTCTTCAGGGGGCTTGTAACCCATTAGGTTAAATACAGTTGAGGCAACATTTGCCAGTCCCCCCGTAATCATTTCATTGAGCGTATATTCGTGATTAAACTGTTTGTCATGAATTACAAAAGGGACCTGATTCAGCGAATGCGAAGTACGTTGAACTCGCTGATCGTCCTTCTCGATAAACATCTCATCAGCATTGCCGTGATCAGCGGTAAATATTAAAACGCCGTGGTTGCGATCAACCGCTTCGATTAGTCTGCCGACACACTGATCCACTGCTTCAAGTGATCGAATAGTCGCGGGAATATCGCCAGTGTGACCGACCATATCACCATTCGCAAAATTGATTCTACCGAAGGAATATTCACCGCTGTCCAGAAGCTCAATTGTGGCGTCGGTAATTTCACTGGCCTTCATTTCCGGGGCTTGATTAAACTCACAATTATCTGAAGGGATTTCTATATATTTCTCCAGACTTTCATCGAGGTAGCCCGATTTGTTGCCGTTCCAGAAATAGGTGACATGACCAAATTTCTGGGTTTCGCTAACGGCAAATGTTTTTAACCCTTCGCCGCAGAGGTATTCCACCATGGTATTTTCAATGATGGGTGGATTGACCAAATAGTTTGCCGGGATATTCAGATCACCGTCGTATTGAAGCATGCCGCAGAAAAAAATATCAGGATGGTCGCCTCGATCAAAAACATCAAATTCTGATTGGCCTAGTGCCTGGGAAATTTCAATTGCGCGATCACCCCGAAAGTTGAACAGTACAACTCCATCGCCATTACGTATTTTGCCTACCGGCTCGCCGTCGCGAACAACAACAAAAGGCTCCAGATACTGGTCGGATAAATCAGGGTTTGCATCGTATTGACGTTTCACTTCCGGTAACGCGCTGTCTACTTTAGTACCGCTTAATTCTGTACTGCCATGCACATGCAGGTGGTATCCTTGCTCAACCATTTTCCAGTCGGCTTGGTATCGATCCATGGTAATGACCATCCGACCGCCGCCGCTGGCAATTTGATAGTTGTAGTCAGGGGATTGATTGACAGCGGCCAGCGAATCCTCAATAAGCTGAATATATGCCGGCGCACTTCGCGGTTCCACATCCCTGCCGTCGAGTAATATATGTAGTCGTACCGAGGCGATTCCCGAATCTCGGCAATGCTCAATCATCGTAACCAGATGATCGATATGAGAATGTACATTTCCATCAGAAAGCAATCCGAGAAAATGCACCGTAGCGCCGCATTTCCCGCGTTTGGCAACTTCTTCCCAACAATCACTTTGAAACAGATTGCCGCTTGAAAAGGCGTTCGCCACGAGTTTCGCGCCCTGATCAAAAACCCTTCCGCCACCAAGCGTATTGTGACCGACTTCACTGTTCCCCATGTCACCATCGGATGGCAATCCGACGTGGGTACCGTGGGCATATAATCGCGTACTTAACGGCGAATTCAGTAATTTGTCGATATTGGGCGTATTCGCAAGTGACAGCGCATTAGCCGGCCCCGCCGGTGCCAGTCCAACACCATCCGCAACGACTACCAGGACAGAACCGCTCCTGCCGTGAAATTTAATCAATTTATCCAGATGCATAAATCGATCATATCAAATTGCTGAATCAAAATGTTGTTTTAACTGTTTCAGGGCACGCGCACGATGGCTATACCGGTTTTTAGTATCTGCACTAATTGAGGCCGAAGAACAGTTTAGTTCTGTGACATGAAATACCGGATCATAGCCAAAGCCATTTGTTCCGAAAGGTTGGTTCAAAATATAGCCTTCCCAGACCCCTCTGCAAATTACCGGATTGCGATCATCGGCATGGGTTACCATAGCGATGACACAATGGAATCGCGCCTGCCGGCTTTGACGCGGCATATCTCTCAATAAATCCAGCAATTTGTTAATGTTATCGTCGTCAGAGGCGTGTTCGCCGGCAAAACGTGCCGAGCGTATTCCAGGGGCACCTTTTAAAATATCCACTTCCAAGCCGGAATCATCCGCCAGTGCAGCGTAACCAGAATGATGGCTTGCGTGCCGTGCCTTAATTAAGGCATTTTGTTCGAATGAGCTTCCGTCCTCAATGGCGTCACTGATGCCAAGATTTGCCTGCGGAATGATATCGAGATCGTGTTGATTCAGTATCCGAGAAATTTCTCCCAGTTTGCCTTTGTTGCTGGACGCAAGAACGAGTTTCATGTGCAGAAATTGTCAACTTATGTGGCTAGACTTTCAGACTGTTTACTGAATAAATGTTGCGTAGCGGATGCAGCCTGATCGAGCATTGCATCGAGTTCTTCCCGGGAAAATGGCTGACCTTCTGCGGTTCCCTGAACTTCAATAAAACTTCCGTTATTATCCATAACCACATTCATATCTGTTTCTGCAGTACTGTCTTCTGCGTAATCCAGATCGGTTACAACAGCACCTTCTACTACACCAATGGAGACAGAAGCGACAGCACGCTTTATCGGGTCTGCGGTTATCATTTTGTTTCTCTGCATCCAGCGAATAGCGTCAACGAGCGCAACATAGGCCCCAGTGATAGAAGCGGTTCGGGTGCCACCATCAGCTTGTATAACATCACAATCAACCGTTATTGTGCGTTCCCCCAGTTTTGTCATGTCCACAGCCGCACGAAGTGATCTTCCAATCAGCCGCTGAATCTCCTGGGTTCGACCGGACTGTTTTCCCCTTGCAGCTTCCCGCCCCATGCGCTCGTTGGTCGATCTCGGCAGCATGCCGTACTCTGCGGTAACCCATCCTCGTTTACTATTGCGCAGGAAATGCGGCACACGATCTTCAACTGTGGCATTGCACAGTACACGGGTTTCTCCAAAACAAATTAACACCGACCCTTCAGCGTGGTTCGTAAACTGTCGGGTGATGCTGACTGTACGCATCTCATCATGGTTGCGCCCGCTGGGTCGAGTATTGGGGTTATTCATTTAAGGCCTTTGTGTGATCTAAAATTTCGGGATGGCGATTATATCGGATAGTGACTTTTGATACATGGCGACACTGTCGTATTGACCAAATTTGCCGCCAATCTCGTGAAATATTCCGACCAGGTCAAATCCAGATTTTTCGTGCAGTTTTACGGGCGCGGAATTGGGTAAGGTGATCACCGCGTAGTCTCGATGCAGATCAGTAGCCTCTATAGATTCAAACAACGATTGATACGGATCTGATTCCCGGCCATTTGCATTGACTTCACTGTCAAAGTAAACGCTGGTTTCAGTGGAACTGTTGTATGATGCTTTTGGACGAAATCGGGTATTACCTGCAAAACCGATTACACGACGGCTATCTTCATAAACCAGCAGTGTGCTCGATATACCAATTTGCAATTCGATTGATATCTTGCCAACCGGATCATGTATTGTGATTTAGGGTCGGCAAATAATCAGATTCACCATTTCGTAAGCAATCGTTGCAGCAGCCAATGACGTTATTTCAGCATGGTCGTATGCCGGAGCGACTTCAACGATATCTGCAGCAACCAAATTCAGACCTTGCAAACCACGTATAATATTAAGCAGTTCTCTGCTTGAGAGCCCGGCAATTTCCGGCGTACCCGTACCCGGTGCATGTGCAGGATCGAGTACATCAATGTCGATAGACAAATACAGAGGATTGTCGCCGACCCGATCTCGGATACGTTTTACCACATGATCAACGCCATGGCTTTGGAGTTCATCGCAGTGTACAACTTTAAAACCCAGTTCTTCGTCATTTTTCAAGTCGTCCGGGCTATACAATGGTCCCCTGATGCCGACATGCATAGAACAATCATCCATAAACAAACCTTCTTCTGCAGCACGCCGAAATGGCGTTCCGTGGGTATAAGGGGCACCAAAATAAGTATCCCATGTATCAAGATGTGCATCAAAATGTACAAGTGCAACGGGCCCGCCAACCTTTTTGTTCGCCGCTCTTAAAAGCGGAACGGCAATGGTGTGATCACCGCCGAGGCTAACAATGGCATCGGACTGGTTGTACAAATCAGTGGCCGCGGTTTCGATCTGTGTGATCGCTTCATCGATATTATAGGGATTGCAGCCAACATCTCCTGCATCTGCAACCTGAATGGTTTTAAACGGTTCGGTGTTGTAGGCGGGATGGAAATTGAAACGCAAATGACGAGAAGCCTGGCGAATAGATTGAGGCCCAAACCGTGCGCCGGGCCGATAGCTCGTTCCGGAATCAAATGGAATGCCTAGAATAGCAACATCGCAATACGGTACATCCCTTAATTCCGGTAGGCGGCAGAATGTCGAGGGCCCCGCATATCTCGGCATAATCGTACCGCTAACCGGTTCTATTGGTGGAGGTCTGTTGTCAGTCATGGTGCAAAATTAAAATGATTCGAAAACACGAATTTTAGTACGGATTAGAACCGGGATGGTAGAAATGCCTGACTTTGTGGGTCCATCTCACCTGCCCACACAGCATGAATGCCTTGCTCGTTGCTGCCTTTTGGCATGCGTCCTTTAAAAAGCAACTTCTATTCTGTTGATCGTGTTGAGTTGTGCAGAAGCCAGTTGCACAGGGGCACTGTGAATATTGCTTAGGATAACTTCAAAAAGATCGGTTGCATCGTAGTTATAGAGATGAAAATCGAATGAAAATTGACCTTCTTTGTTTGTTCTGGCGGCTTCCATTTGCCCCGAGCCCGGGTGCTTTAAAAATACATCTACGCCCATTGAAGGGGTTTCAGATTGCGTGAGTGAGCCTTCGAATTTGAGATGTGTCAATGAAGCAGTTTCTTCAGAACCCGCGACAGGGTATCCGCTGTCTTTCCAATGCCAGTAACCTTCATACAATACCTTAACATTTTCATACCCGCTATCGGTCAGGTCTTTGGCGGACAATGAAGACAGGTGGCGAGGGCATCCGCAGTACGTTACGATTTCGCTATATTTATTAAGACCGGTTACTGCGCTCAGTAATTCGTCGGTGGTTTGACCGTAGGGCATATTCAGTGACGTTTTAATATGGCTAACTTCAAATGATGTGTTGGAGCGTACATCGAAAATATACGGAACGGCGTCGGAACCCAATAGATCGTTTAAATCATCGGCCGCAATATAGTTGGGCGTGAAATCCACTTCATGATCATGTGAATCAGTAGTCGATGTCGTCTCCTGTACTTGTGTTACTTGCGAAGACACCGCGTTTGAATCTTCTGCAGAACCAGATTCAGTTGCGCGCAACGCCGAGTCATCGCTGCAGGATGCGAGCAACAGGGTAATCGCAAGCATACCGGAAAGCACAATATTTGTTTGATGAGTTTTAGCCATTTGAGGTCGTTCTTTGGTTTTAATAATGAATAGTCAGATTGGATTTTTCCTGAGCAGCGATTTTATCTGAGATGAGTAGATAATTTCACCTTCACTGACATAGGATTCATGATTTTTCTCAATATCCGCCAGTTTATAAAAATAATTTACCATCAAGCCCAGCGAGCGTTTGATGCCTTGGGCAGAATGATCACCCATCCAGCAAATCTGCTCTATTCTCGCGCCGTTGGTAAGATGGAAATTGGCCACAGAATCCGCGGCCCCAAGATTCCGTTTAACATTGACCAGATAATGTGCCCCCAATCTCGAAATAAGCGCTTCTGCTGTTTCATCACGATCAATGGCGTGGTAATTAAATTCAGATTCCGGGTCGAACCATTCCTGTAATAACGCGGTTTCGTTTTCATCCAGAATGGACTGCAATTCGCCCGATAGCTGGCTCTCAAGGAAATGCCTGAACCCGGGTATTGGTGACAACGTCGCAAAGGTTTTTAGATTAGGAAGAATCCTTGAAAGATCGTCTACCACCCGTTTAATCAAAAAATCTCCCAGACTTACCCCTCGAAGGCCAAGCTGGGTATTTGAAATAGAATAAAATATTGCGGTGTCCGCTGATTCCGGATCAATTGTTGGCTTGTCCTGGTCTAGCAGTTCATGAATATTTGTGCTTAATCCATTGACCAGTGCGACCTGAACAAAGATCAACGGTTCATCAGGCATTCTCGGATGAAAAAATGCATAACAGCAACGGTCAATATCCAGTCGGTTTTTGAGATCATCCCATGATTGAATTTCGTGAACCGCTTCGTAGCTGATTAGTTTTTCCAGTAGTGATGCGGGTTCATTCCAGGTTATACGCTTTAAATCAAGAAAGCCGATATCGAACCAGGAAATCAGGAGCCCCTGCAGGTCTGCGTCAATGGCTTTGAGACCGTTGTCTTCTTTGCAGAACCTAACAAGATCGGCTCGCATATCAACAAGAAACTTTACGCCACTGGGTAATGCGTTAAACTGGGTAAAGAGTCTGGTCCATGGCGGGCGTAGCTGGTCGCGCATTTTTTCAAAATTCTCAATCGATGGTTCCGAGTTATCGAGCAGGCTTTGCGCTGTTTTCCGTAGTGCGCCCGGATCAATATTAAATTCATCAAATATAAGCTTGAGGAAGCGATATCGACCTTCGTCATTCAATTCAAGATAGGCCTGTCCCAGAATGGCCGCTCGAGTTCGGGATGATACTTCGCCGCCTTTGGCATCGAGGCAATCCTGCATTAGCGTTTTTAGGTGTGGAATATCTGAATCGGGTAGTTCAGGTCGTAACAAAAGCGACTTGCCGTCACTGTAATGTGAAATCCTTTTCCACCCCCAAGCGAGGTTGCTGAGAGTTCTATCGAAAATCGTAGCGGATGTTATGTCTTTAAGCGGCATCGATGAAGGTCGTAAGGTTTAACGGCAATGTTTGACTGATTAGGTCGCGAACAGGTATTGAGTTCGGCTTTACCAAAATTTGTTGAGTTATAACCGAATCTGGTGTTTGAGCAATTGAAAAAAATGGCGTATCTGGTTGATTGGGAGTTACCACAATCAAACAACCAATAGGATACACCACCATGAGTAAGAATAACGTTATTGAATTTGAATATCGAGAAGCGAGTACAGATTCATTGAATGAACTGTTACAAGCCGGCGGAGAGAAGCGCTTTCTGGCCATTGAAGACGGCGTGCGGGAATCGACCCAGAGTTGGCGCGAGGTGTTGTTGAAGCTGAAGTCCCGGGGCATGAGCATTCCCAAACTGGCGATAAGTGACGGCGCCATGGGATTCTGGGCGGCCTTGGAGGAAGTGTATCCCCAGACCCGTCAGCAGCGTTGCTGGATGCTCAAGACCATGAATGTGTTGAACTGCCTTCCCAAGTCGGCTCAACCGAAGGCCAAGGCGGCATTACATTCTATTTGGCAAGCTTAGACGAAGCCTGAGTCCGGGACGGCTTTTGACCTGTTTATCGCGATCTTATGACACCAAATATCCAAAGGCGACGCGGTGCTTACAGAAAGACCGCGAGGAGCTGATGGCATTCTACGACTTTCCCGCCCTGCACTGGCAGAGCATCCGCACCAGCAACCCGATTGAATCTACCTTCGGCACCATCCGCCATCGTACCAAACGCTCAAAGGGCTGCCTATCGCGTGATGGTATGCTTCATATGATGTTCAAGCTGGGTATGTGTGCCGAGGGAAACTGGTGTCGCCTGCGCGGGTTTGACTGCCTCGCGAAGGTGATTACAGGAATAGAATTTAGAGATGGCATCGAGGTCAAAGACGTTGACCCGATCGCCGCTTGATTCAGATGCTGAACACCACTTTTGACAATAACTCAACATCGAACCTGTACTCCAGTAATCGTTAACCAGAATCCCGATGATCGAACTATCTCAGATAAGAAATCGAATTGCCGATTCGTCAGTATATCCTTATGGCCAGATAGTATTGCAAAAACCGGAATGCTGGTAGCGATATTTTTGTTGTGATACATTCAAAAAATGACACCAAACACCATAGTTGACTTGGAGAATTATCCAATTGATGATATTAGTCAGGGTAGCGGTAATGCCTTCGCACGGGCCTGTCGTTCAGAATATTCAGAAACGGGTCTTTGTGTTTTACCCTCGTTTGTTCTCGACCACGCGCTACGGCAACTGACGACAGAAGCCAACAGCTGGGTTGACGACGCCTATTTCTGCAATAGTTCACACAATGCCTATCTGACGCAAACCGACAGCCAGTCAGATTCTCTTTGCAGGCGACAGGAAAAGACATTTGTCGGCTCTGTACCCTATGACAAAATTCCAGCGGATTCGTTGTTAAATGCCTTGTATCAGTGGAATCCACTGAAAGCTTTTATTGGTTATGTGTTGGGAAAATCTTCGCTTTTTCGCTTTGCAGACCCGTTTGGCGCCTGTTCCGTCAATGTATTTGTTGATGGTGGTGTTCATGGTTGGCATTTTGACGAGTCGGAATACACAGTAACCTTGATGTTGCAGGCGCCTGATTTTGGAGGCGAGTTTGAATACGTTCCCCTGATTCGAGGAAAAGAGAACGAAAGGCAGGTTGTGAAAAGTGTTTTGGATGGTGAACAGGAAAATGTCGTCAAACTGCCCTTTAACCCTGGCACGCTGCTGGTTTTTGGCGGCCGCCAAACGTTGCATCGGGTTACAAAAATCAGCGGTAATACGCCAAGACTGGTTCCGGTGCTGTGTTTCTCCGAAGAGCCCGAAGCCCAAAACAGCGAATCCGTTCGCAAACTATTCTGGGGTAGGGTGAACCCGGGCGATCCGTTAGATCAATTCAAATCGGTCTCGGTGTGAGCCAAATGGTTGTTAGCACTAAGCAAATTGAATCGTTTAATCAAACCGGCGCAATTTGTTTGCGTAACAAGTTTGACGCTTCCTGGCCTGAAAAGCTGGCATCCGGCGTTGACAAAAATTTCCAGACCTCCCCCGGATTCCTGCAGTACGCGATATACGGAATCTGACAAGCCGGGCGGGTTTTACGATGATTATTGCAATTGGCAGCGGATTGACGAGTATCGGGAATTTATTTTTGCGTCACCCGCAGGAGCAATGCATTATCCGAGGTTGTTTGTAAGTCACGAAAATTATGCGAATGGATTTGACGAATTTACGACGATTCCGAATATCGATGCCGAGCGTGACCGGTGGGAGATTTTGTCCTGGGATTTGGAGCCCGGAGACGGTATCGTATTTCATATGAGAACCATTCACGGGGCTAAAATCCCGAAGGAGCGGGTTTTTTACACGGTGGTTGGGGGATGACGCAAGATTCGCGGCACGGCCCTGGAAATCCTCACCCCCATTTGAAGAAGTGGATCTCATAGTGGGTGATAAAATGGATCATCCTTCATTTCCGGTTGTTTGGTCTTCAAAGCAGGGTCAGTATTGTTAGAAAATAGTATTCTAATTTGGGTTTCGCTGGGAACCCTGTTTCTGGCGGGTTGTGTTAAAGGAATTGTTGGCCTGGGATTACCAACTGTTACGCTGGCAATACTCACAATACTGATCGATTTGCCCACTGCGATGGTAGTGTTGGTGATCCCGTCATTCATAACAAATCTGATTCAGGCGCTCGCTGGCGGAAACTGGCGAAATGTTTGGCAACGTACTCGAGGCTTTATGGTTAGTGCAACATTGGCGATCGCAGTTGGGGGTTGGCTGTACAATAGTATTAACCTGCACCTGTTGTCCTTGTTGTTAGGCGTACTGATTACACTCTATGCAGTTTCAGGGTTGATTGGTAGAGGCTTCGATATTTCCAGCACTTCTCAACGCAAGATCGGCCCAATATTTGGCGCGGCTAATGGCGTACTAACGGGAATGACCGGTTCATTTGTTGTTCCAGGGGTGTTCTACCTAAAAGCGATTGGGTTGGATCGGGAGCAGCTAATACAGGCGATGGGAATATTGTTTACACTTTCAACGGTGGGTCTTGCATTCATAGTTACCGGCAATGCTTTGGTCAACCGCGAATTGGTTCTCGTGTCGGCGTTGTCGACCATACCTGCTTTAGAGACTGTGCAACAAACGCCGACTCACCCACTATTGAGACTTTTGAGTCAGGCACGGGTAAAAAAGGTTCTTATTAAAAGCAGGCGGGTGAAATAAGTTTGTTTGCTGCGAAAATAAGTATTTCTGGCATAAATAATCGAATAGTGGACGCAAAAAAGGAAGATGTCGCTTGATTGCTTGCATGACGATTGCAATATCGCCTGCTTTTATAGCCAACAGCAGTTGATTGAACAGCCTTGTGCCTAGCAGGTTCAAAACACGCTTAAAGTTATAGCAAAACATAATCAATGCGTTTTCTCCGGATACTTTTTCTTTGCCTCTGAGCAAGTAGTGATCCCAGCCTAATGACCGCTTTATGGTGCCAAAAGGATGCTCCACAATCGAGCCTCTTCTTTTGCTAATCACTTTGGCTGATTCTGTTTGCATTACCTCACCATAGGCTTGTAAAAAGGCTTCATGTTCCCACCGCCATATTCTTCGGTGCGGCGTTTGCTTTGCTAAACACTCACTGCGCACAGGGCAAGCCTTGCAATCTGTGGCACTGGTGCTGTAAATAAACCCAACCTTGCCTTTGGATAGGCTTTTGGTTGCACTTTTTTTCAGTGTTTTGTCGTTAGGGCAGGTGTATTCGTCTTGCTCCTCGTTATAGACAAACTCATCTTTCGTGTATCTGCCGGCTTTCTTTTGTTTCTGTTGTGTATCAATCGGCGGGATAATCGGGTAGATTTTGTCATCAACACAGTCCTTTATCTTGGTTGCGCTGTAATAGCCCTTATCGGCAACCACAGCCAAAATCTTAAGGGCTAAGGTTTCTTTCGCCTGGCTTGCCATATGATGCAACTGTTGTGCGTCATTGCCTTGACTTGATACATCCGTCGCAACAATCAGCTTTGCTTTGTCATCCACCACAATTTGGCAGTTATAAGCGACCAGATGATGCGCTGGTTTGCACATCAATGCGGCATCCGGGTCGGTTGTGTTATGTTGCTTCTTGCCCAGTCGCTCTAACCTATTCAAATCCTCTTCCAACTTTTGTTTCTTGTCTTTAAGTGCTTGTATTTTATTAGTCAAATCAGGGACATTCAGGGTCTTTTCTGGCTCCTCCTGCTGGTCTGTGGTGTTTAATAAGCTCAGGTAGTCCTCAATAGCCTGCGTTACCTTGGTTATTCTCTTATTCACAGTGGCTTTAACAATCAAGGTGTTTTTGGATGCATTGGCACGCAAAAATGCCCCATCTAGTGCCACTAATTGACCATCAATGAGGTTGATGTTTTGGCACAACAAAACAAATTCCTTAAACGTATTCTTGAGTGCTGCGGCATTATTTTTTCTAAAATTCGCGATCGTCTTATAGGTGGGTTTTAAGCCTTGCAACAACCAGATAAGCTCGATATTTCTATGCGCTTCCCGAGCTAGAAGGCGGGAGCTTCTTATTTTGTTGGTATAGCCATAGATATACAGTTTCAGTATCAATTTTGGGCAAAAAGCGGGGCGACCATTGTTGTTTTTGTCACTGTATTTGGTCTTAAAGTCTAAGGCATCCACCTCTAAGCTATCGACATAGGCATCAATAACACGAACTGGATCATTCTCGCCGACATAGTCCTCTAGCCGCTCTGGAAATAACAGTTGTTGTTGGCGATTTAATCCACGCATGTAATCACTCATAAAGCCTCTGTTTAATGATTAGAATCAGCTAGTTAGGTTTGTTGTTATATCATAATTAAGCTAGGGTTTGGAGGTTTATTACCGTCATTATTGGGTATTTTTGCAGGCATGGTGTATTGGTTTGAAATGCCAGCAACGTCGGTGAATTAGGGCAGTAATGAGAATGTGACCAGGGGTGGTGGGTTTTTTGCACAGTCTCTTTAGAGACTGTGCAACAAACGCCGACTCACCCACTATTGAGACTTTTGAGTCAGGCACGGGTAAAAAGGTTCTTATTAAAAGCAGGCGGGTGAAATAAGTTTGTTTGCTGCGACAATAAGTATTTCTGGCATAAATAATCGAATAGTGGACGCAAAAAAGGAAGATGTCGCTTGATTGCTTGCATGACGACTGCAATATCGCCTGCTTTTATAGCCAACAGCAGTTGATTGAACAGCCTTGTGCCTAGCAGGTTCAAAACACGCTTAAAGTTATAGCAAAACATAATCAATGCGTTTTCACCGGATACTTTTTCTTTGCCTCTGACCAGGTAGTGATCCCAGCCTAATGACCGCTTTATGGTGCCAAAAGGATGCTCCACAATCGCCCCTCTTCTTTTGCTAATCGCCTTGGCTGATTCTGTTTGCATAGACTTGCGATAGGCTTGTAAAAAGGCTTCATGTTCCCACCGCCATATTCTTCGGTGCGGCGTTTGCTTTGCTAAACACTCACTGCGCACAGGGCAAGCCTTGCAATCTGTGGCACTGGTGCTGTAAATAAACCCAACCTTGCCTTTGGATAGGCTTTTGGTTGCACTTTTTTTCAGTGTTTTGTCGTTAGGGCAGGTGTATTCGTCTTGCTCCTCGTTATAGACAAACTCATCTTTCGTGTATCTGCCGGCTTTCTTTTGTTTCTGTTGCGTATCAATCGGCGGGATGATCGGGAAGATTTTATCGTCAACACAGTCCTTTATCTTGGTTGCGCTGTAATAGCCCTTGTCGGCAACCACAGCCAGAGTCTCAAGGGCTAAGGTTTCTTTCGCCTGGCTTGCCATATGATGTAACTGCTGTGCGTCATTGCCTTGACTTGATACATCCGTCGCAACAATCAGTTTTGCTTTGTTATCCACCGCGATTTGGCAGTTATAAGCGACCAGATGATGCGCTGGTTTGCACATCAATGCGGCGTCCGGGTCGGTTGTGTTATGTTGCTTCTTGTCCAATTGCTCTAAGGTATTCAAATCCTCTTCCAGCTTTTGTTTGCGCTCTTTAAGTGCTTGTATTTTATCAATCAAATCAGGATTATCCAGAGTCTGTTCCGGTTCCTCCTGCTGGTCTGTGGTGTTTAATAAGTTCAGGTAGTCCTCAATAGCCTGCGTTACCCTGGCTATTTTTTTATCCACAGTGGCTTTAACAATCAAGGTATTTTTGGACGCATTGGCTCGCAAAAACGCTCCATCCAGTGCCACTAATTGACCTTCAATGAGATTGATGTTTTGGCACAACAAAACAAATTCCTTAAACGTATTCTTGAGTGCGGCGGCATTATTTTTTCTAAAATTCGCGATCGTCTTATAGGTGGGTTTTAAGCCTTGCAACAACCAGATAAGCTCGATATTTCTATGCGCCTCCCGAGCTAGAAGGCGGGAGCTTCTTATTTTGTTGGTATAGCCATAGATATACAGTTTCAGCATCAATTTTGGGCAAAAAGCGGGGCGACCATTGTTGTTTTTGTCACTGTATTTGGTCTTAAAGTCTAAGGCATCCACCTCTAAGCTATCGACATAGGCATCAATAACACGAACTGGATCATTCTCGCCGACATAGTCCTCTAGCCGCTCTGGAAATAACAGTTGTTGTTGGCGATTTAATCCACGTATGTAATCACTCATAAAGCCTCTATTTAATGATTAGAATCAGCTAGTTAGGTTTGTTATTATATCATAATTAAGCTAGGGTTTGGATGTTTATTACCGTCATTATTGGGTATTTTTGCAGGGATGGTGTATTGGTTTGAAATGCCAGCAACGTCGGTGAATTAGGGCAGTAATGAGAATGTGACCAAGGGTGGTGGTTTTTTTGCACAGTCTCTTTAGAGACTGTGCAACAAACGCCGACTCACCCACTATTGAGACTTTTGAGTCAGGCACGGGTAAAAAGGTTCTTATTAAAAGCAGGCGGGTGAAATAAGTTTGTTTGCTGCGACAATAAGTATTTCTGGCATAAATAATCGAATAGTGGACGCAAAAAAGGAAGATGTCGCTTGATTGCTTGCATGACGACTGCAATATCGCCTGCTTTTATAGCCAACAGCAGTTGATTGAACAGCCTTGTGCCTAGCAGGTTCAAAACACGCTTAAAGTTATAGCAAAACATAATCAATGCGTTTTCACCGGATACTTTTTCTTTGCCTCTGACCAGGTAGTGATCCCAGCCTAATGACCGCTTTATGGTGCCAAAAGGATGCTCCACAATCGCCCCTCTTCTTTTGCTAATCGCCTTGGCTGATTCTGTTTGCATAGACTTGCGATAGGCTTGTATAAAGGCTTCATGTTCCCACCGCCATATTCTTCGGTGCGGCGTTTGCTTTGCTAAACACTCACTGCGCACAGGGCAAGCCTTGCAATCTGTGGCACTGGTGCTGTAAATAAACCCAAGCTTGCCTTTGGATAGGCTTTTGGTTGCACTTTTTTTCAGTGTTTTGTCGTTAGGGCAGGTGTATTCGTCTTGCTCCTCGTTATAGACAAACTCATCTTTCGTGTATCTGCCGGCTTTCTTTTGTTTCTGTTGTGTATCAATCGGCGGGATAATCGGGTAGATTTTGTCATCAACACAGTTCTTTATCTCTTTTGCACTGTGATAGCCCTTGTCGGCAACCACAGCCAAAGTCTTAAGGGCTAAGGTTTCTTTCGCCTGACTTGCCATCTGATGCAACTGCTGTGCGTCATTGCCTTGACTTGATACATCCGTTGCGACAATCAGCTTTGCTTTGTCATCCACCGCAATTTGGCAGTTATAAGCGACCAGATGATGCGCTGGTTTGCACATCAATGCGGCATCCGGGTCGGTTGTGTTATGTTGCTTCTTGTCCAATTGCTCTAAGGTATTCAAATCCTCTTCCAGCTTTTGTTTGCGCTCTTTAAGTGCTTGTATTTTATCAATCAAATCAGGATTATCCAGAGTCTGTTCCGGTTCCTCCTGCTGGTCTGTGGTGTTTAATAAGTTCAGGTAGTCCTCAATAGCCTGCGTTACCCTGGCTATTTTTTTATCCACAGTGGCTTTAACAATCAAGGTATTTTTGGACGCATTGGCTCGCAAAAACGCTCCATCCAGTGCCACTAATTGACCTTCAATGAGATTGATGTTTTGGCACAGCAAAACAAATTCCTTAAACGTATTCTTGAGTGCTGCGGCATTATTTTTTCTAAAATTAGCAATCGTCTTATAGGTGGGCTTTAAGCCTTGCAATAACCAGATAAGCTCGATATTTCTATGGGTTTCCCGAGCCAGATGGCGGGAACTTCTTATTTTATTGGTATAGCCGTAAATGTAGAGTTTCAGCATCAATTTTGGGCAAAAGGCGGGGCGACCATTGTTGTTTTTGTCACTGTATTTGGTCTTAAAGTCTAAGGCATCCACCTCTAAGCTATCGACATAGGCATCAATAACACGAACTGGATCATTCTCGCCGACATAGTCCTCTAGCCGCTCTGGAAATAACAGTTGTTGTTGGCGATTTAATCCACGTATGTAATCACTCATAAAGCCTCTATTTAATGATTAGAATCAGCTAGTTAGGTTTGTTATTATATCATAATTAAGCTAGGGTTTGGATGTTTATTACCGTCATTATTGGGTATTTTTGCAGGGATGGTGTATTGGTTTGAAATGCCAGCAACGTCGGTGAATTAGGGCAGTAATGAGAATGTGACCAAGGGTGGTGGTTTTTTTGCACAGTCTCTTTCGCAGGAATGACGGGGCGGTGCAGGAACGCCGTATATTGGTTTTTTTGCACAGTCTCTTTAGCGGGAATGCGGGTAGGGCAGAAGATCAGAATTAGAATGTCAGACCACAACTTTGGAAAAGTATTTTTCTCGGCGCTATTTATTTTGGGTATTTATGTCATTTCCGGTATTCTGTTTTAGACAGAATTCGATATAATCCGCCGCCCGCCATCGTATTTGCCGGATATTATTGGGGTGTAGCCAAGCGGCCTAAGGCACCGGATTCTGATTCCGGCACTCGGAGGTTCGAATCCTCCCACCCCAGCCACTTTTGTATCGTTACTTTTTGGCTTTTAAATACGCGCGTTTGGAAGAAATTTTCCCGCCTCTAAAAGTGAATAGATCACAGCCATCGAGTTCGAGTTGTTTGCCATCCCTGGTGGTGCCGATAAAAGTCCATTCAGAACAGCCATATTTGTCATCACCAAAGTGAATGGCATTTTCAAATCGGACATCTGGGATATCGGTCCAGACCTCGATAAAACGTTCACGAACGATATCGTGGCCCTGATATCGGGTTCCGTACCGTGCTTTACCGCCGCCAGTTTCAAAAACGCAATCCTCTGTCATAAAGGACATAATTACGTCGATATCGTGGTCATTCCAGGCTTGTGCGTATTGCTCGAGAAGAATTTTGCGCATAGTTCGTTATAAAATTTAAACCTGCCTCAGTACCGTTGCGAACGCATTAGATGTGATTAGAATAATCTCCGACATTGTCATCTGTGTCGATATTGTAGGCATCCAGCTCAATGACATTTCTATCTGGATCCCTGACGAAAATTGCAGACATACTTCCAAAACCAAATGACCCTGTAATTTCAATATTATGGTTAGCCATAAAAGCTTTTGCATCTGCTATTGGGGAAACAGTTAAGGCCATATGGGTGATGCCTGTATACTTTTCATCAACATCCATCAAAATATTTTTATTGTCTGCAATGGTTGCGGGTGCCAACAGATTCAACACAACGCCATTTTGGTTTTTCATAATAATGGGGTGTCCCTTTTCAAAACTAGCGTCCGTTGTGAGTTCAAAACCAAGTAACTCGTAAAACGGGACCGATTGATTTTTATCACTGACGCGAATGCCGATATGATTAACGCTTTCGATATTTAGCCTATTTTCAATTTTTCTGGGAATGAAGAAAATAATTTTAGCTTAAACCAGTCCGCTCTGCTTAATACCATCAAACATAAACTGCACAGCCAGGGCAGACAATAGCACACCCATTACCCGGGTGATGACGTGCATTCCGGTTACGCCAAGTAAATGCTGGATTCGCCCCGCAAGCACCAGACAAATAAACGTAATCAACAGCACCACCAGCAGTGCGCCCAGCACAAGGAATTGCCCGGTTATGTCACCCTGTTGATTGGCCATTAATAAAATGACAGCGCTCATTGCACCGGGTCCTGCGATTAACGGAGTCGCTAACGGAAATACCGAGATATCAGTTTTGGAAACGGCTTCCTGTTCTTCTTCGTCGGTGGTTGATGTTCCGCCAGATGATCTGGCAAATACCATGTCGACGCCAATTAGCAGTAACAGTATACCGCCGGCGGTACGTAGTGCGGCCAGAGAAATGCCTAAACTACTTAACAGCACATCGCCTATGAGTGCAAAGGCAACCAGAATAGTCGTTGCAATCAATGCGCCCCGAATAGCAACGGATAGACGTTGCTTCGCAGTAAGGTCTGCGGTTAAGCCGGCAAACATCGCGGCAATATCGATGGGACCGATTGTCGCGAAAAATGTGGCAAATGCCAGGCTGGCTATTTCAAACATAACAAATCAACACTTAAGCATCAGGCCAAAGAGCCGTTAAGTCTGCTTTTGACCAGGAAGGTGAGGCGCTTTGCGCTGAAATATTGCAATACCGAATTTCCCGTGTTTAAGAGGCTATGGGTTTGTATGAACGAATTCACGGCTCTCTCTCTGATTGGAGCGTATCTTAGTGCAAAGTAACCAGCGATACCATGAGAATCGTACCCGGCATCTAGCGGCTGCCAGATTCAAGCATGAATCAAGCGGGTTTAAGGATGCCCGGGCTTTTGCCGACGGTTAAATTTACATCCGAGGTAAAATTGGTGGATATAAACCCGTTCCCGGACGGGTCCCCGGGTTTCATGCCTTGCTTTGTCATGACTTCACTATGATTCGGGTCCATATCCGCATGGGCTTCCAGTTTGTCCAGACTCGGTCCATTAAAAACAGCCATAGTCGGAATGTTTCGGGTCGCCGTCGATGCCGTAGTCTCAATCGAGGTCTTGCGCTTAAGAATGCGTGCCGCTCGACCACCACTACGTTTCTGTTTCATACCCCGAACTTATGGTCAATTAGTAACCTCTAAACCTCGTTTGAGTTACACGAATAAGCTCATTATTTTGGAATTTTCGGATTCGTGAGCGAAAGCGGTCGCAAGCAGACGAAAACCCAATGATTTTCCAGCAAGAATAAAGTGCCTGCTGCTATCTACCAACCAACAGGTGCGGGCAAAAACAACGAGGCGACCAGTATCGCCTCGCCGTTAAAAACAATATGAAATTGTTTGCTTTGACTATTTGCCCTTGGCTCATGTAATGCATTTGCCTCTGGCTCTGATAATCATTTGCCTTTGGCTCATGTAATTTATTTGCCTTTGGCTCTGATAATCATTTGCCTTTGGCAAAATACTCGCGTGTCAGCGAAATGACCACCGGGCTCAACATCACCAGCGCGATCAGGTTTGGCAATGCCATCATCGCATTCAGTGTATCCGCCAGCAACCAGACAAAATCTATGCCCGCACGGGCACCGCTACCGCCGTCCCATGTCAACACCCAGGGACCCACAAATACCGCGAGAACCCATGCCACACGATAAAGCATCACACTCTTGAGCCCAAACAGAAATTGCCAGCATTTTTCGCCGTAATAACTCCAGCCGAGTACTGTGGTGAAGGCGAAAACAGCCAGCGAGAAGGTTACGATATAAGCCCCAATGCCGCCCGGCAAACTTCGTTCGAATGCCATCGCCGTCAAGTCAACACCAGTTTCGCCAGAACTCCATACGCCAGTCGAAACGATGGCAAGACCAGTGATTGAACAGACGATTAAGGTGTCGATGAAGGTTCCGAGCATGGCTATCGAACCTTGACGTACCGGGTCGGTGGTCGTGGCGGCAGCATGTGCAATCGGCGCGCTACCAAGACCAGCTTCATTGGAGAACACGCCACGCGCAACACCGAAACGTATCGCCGCCCAAACTGCCGCACCAGCAAAACCACCAGTTGCCGCCGTGCCGGTGAATGCGTTACTGAAAACCGTGACTACTGCGGCAGGTATTTCCGCGTAGTTGATAAACAGCACAATGAGACCAAATAAAATGTAAAATACTGCCATGAACGGTACCAGCCTGCCCGCCCAAGTGGCAATGCGGGTAATACCGCCAATCAATACCGCGCCGACCAAAACCACCAGCACCACACCAGTCAGCAACGGCTCAATACCGACTGTATCATCGAGCGCGTCCGCGATCGAGTTGGTCTGCACCATATTGCCGATGCCAAAAGCGGCGACTGCACCAAACAGCGCGAACATAACCGCCAGCCATTTCCACTTGGCACCCAAACCATTTTTGATATAGTACATCGGTCCGCCGACATGCTTACCGTTTTCATCCACTTCCCGATAGCGTACCGCCAGCACGGCCTCGGCATATTTGGTCGCCATCCCGACCAACGCGGTAATCCACATCCAAAACAACGCCCCCGGCCCGCCTATGGCTATCGCGGTCGCAACACCAGCAATATTTCCAGTGCCAATGGTTGCCGACAGCGAGGTCATCAGAGCGTTAAAAGCACTGATATCACCGACCCCCTCGGGAGTCCGTCCAGCCCATAGCAAAGAAAACCCATAGCCCAGTTTGCGTAACGGCATAAACGCCAGTCGCAACAACAGAAAAGCCCCGACACCGACAATAATAACCAACATCGGTGCGCCCCAGACTACGCCGTTAATGAAGCCTACTAATTCGTTAAGTTGTTCCATTGTTTTCTCCTATTTAATAGTGAATACTTACAGTGATACATCTAGCCGATTAAACCTCTGGAATAGTGAATGCTCTATGATAAAAAGTCAAGCGGACATATACACCCAAATCCCCAGATAGAGTAGCATCAGCGCTTCAGGGCTCGGTGAATCCCTCTTTCAAGCCTTGTGGCTGGCCATTACAGCAAATTATGGTGGCTAGTGCCGAGAGGTTTACTCAAAAACCGCTGTTCGGTGCATTATCAGTGCTAAATCGGCTATTTTTGACGCACCTGTCCTGCAGAAGCCGTTATTCTTGTTCTATGTCGGGTTAAATGGGCGGCGCTTCAAACTCCTTCAGTGCCAGCAGCACTCGTTCCAGTAGTAGTCGGTGGTTTTCCCGCATTTTTACCAAGAGTTGACGTCCCGTTCTAACCACTTTTGCCGCGATGGCGTACAGCCGCCAGCGCAGTGTTATCGCACGATGCTGGGACAACTCCCCCGGCAGCAACTGACGCATGAGGGCACATAGATTGTAGGAGAGTGCGGAGATTAAAAAGTACAGCACATTGGCAGCAAAATCTGAACACGGCAGGGTGTCGCCACCAAAATCTCGTTTCAGTTCCTTGATTCGGTTCTCGCTGTCCTCGCCACGCTGGTTGTACCAGTGGACAATCTCGCTATCGCTAAGGCTATCCCGATTAGTGGCAATCGCACGATAAATATAAGCACCTGAGTTTATTTCCTCTGAACTGTTTTCTGAGCTATCTTCTGAATTATCTGATGAATCTAAATCCAGACTCGCCTGGCCGGTAACGGCTGTTCTCTGAATGATAAGGGTGAAGGGTTTTTCATACTCACCGATGCAGAAACTGGTGCGGTAGGTATCCTGACCATTGACCGCTTTGTCTTTTTTATCCAGCAAAGGCTGCCAGTCCGAAGCGCTTGCCGCTGCTATCTGCGCGCGCAGTGCGGCGCTGGTCTTGGCGCGAATGGCATACTCGATACCCTGCTTATCACAATACTCAATGACTTTTGTTTGGTAGCCGGCGGCGTCAATACGCAGCGCCTTCACGGTACAGTCTTCCGGGAGCGACTGCTGGCATTGCTGGATAAACGGCTTATTATCTTTCGCTGGCGGCACATTGCCGTGACGGAAATCCACGGCCACGATCTGCCCGGTTTCCGCAATATGCCCGACCATCGGCATAAAACCCTTGTTCTTGTTGTAAGTCCACCGTGCACCCGCTTTATGGGCAACAATTTCAGTGGCATCAATGTCCAGTGTGACTTCCTTACAGCGATGCAAGGCTACCTTCAATAAGGCTTTATTCACCTTTACCCAGGCAGCCTGGATTTGCGGCTGGCTTCCCATTCGCCTGAGCCAATCTCCAATCGTGGTCGCCTGGGGAAGTTTCTTGAGATCCAGCACGGTGCGCAGTGCTTCATCATCCTGAAGGTGGCGAACCTCATCCAGGTGAAAACTGCCTTCATGCTGCATCAGGATGAGGGTCTTGATGAACTCCGAGGGCTTATACCCACGATTGCTTTTAGGCTGGGGGAAGTGCTTGTCGATTCGCTCAGACAGGTTCAGGGAGTCCATTAGTTGAGCAATCGCCAATAAACCGGCACGAGAGGTGAGTAAATCGTTCGTTGTATCGAGTTTGTAGGGTAGAATAGTCATCAGCCTTGAGCTGTGCACCCATTGGGTGATGGTGGGTTTAAGAGCAAACCATTATACAGCCAAGGCTTCCTGCGTTTAAGAGATTTCTATCTGGGGATTGGGGCAAATAAGTTATTTATTTTATTGTAAAGGTGCTAAAGTTCGAGCACGTATTTGTGAGACCAAATGTTGAGCCAATACGTTTCGTTAAACGGTAGTTTGTAAAAATTTTATTTTTTCGTTACTGATTTATTTTCGCCGCAAAGCGGCTGTATTTTTTAGAGGTTGTTAGTATGTCAGATGAGTTAGTTACCGGGATCGTTAAATGGTTTAACGATGCAAAAGGATTCGGATTTATCGAGCGTGAAGGCGAAGCGGATGTTTTCGTTCATTACCGCGCAATCAATGGCGACGGACGCAAAACACTACACGATGGTCAACAAGTGACTTTCGAAATCGCTGAGAGCGACAAAGGCCTTCAGGCTGGAAACGTTACACCGGTTTAAGCTCAGTTGGCTTGCTTAGCGGCAAGCCATCGTTTTAGTTGTAGTCGAGATGCCGGTAAGGTCTCGAGTTTTAGCCCGGTCAGGCTTTTTCTAATTTTGTCTGGCGAGGTTTGGATGCTGGCGACCAGATTTTGTTATTCTTTTCATTCTCTCTGTGCTGCTTTTCCTTTTGATTAGGCGATTCTCAGTCCATTTGCCACTTCACTGTCCGGGCTCAGCAATACCACTCCGTCCGCAGCCACAACACCCAATACCAGAACTTCCGATTTAACTCCGGCTATCTTCAGGGGTGGAAAATTAGTCACTGCAACCACCTGCTTTCCTGGTAAGTCTTGCCGAGCGTAGTGCTCGGTTATTTGGGCCGATGTGGTTTTCACGCCAAGCTCTTCACCGAAATCCACTGCCATTACATAAGCAGGCTTTCTTGCCTTAACGTTATCGTGCGCAGCGGTTACGGTTCCAACATGAATGCAAACATTCATGAAATCTTCGATACTAATTGTGTTGTTCATGTATTATTCCGGTTTTACTTTTTAACGCCAGCACAGATACAAAAATAATCGATGCTAATAAATTTAGAAGCGCTAAGCACCCCCCAAGTTTACTTTACAATGACGCAGACCGTCATGCCGAGACCTGTGGCCTGGGTATTGTCCGAGAATGAAAACGAAACCTATAACCTCGCACCCTATTCCTATTTCAATGCAGTAAACAGCGATCCTCCGCTGGTTATGTTCTCTGTCGGCGTGCAGGATGACGGATCTTTGAAAGACACCTTGGTGAATGTTCAGAAGCGATCAGAATTTGTCATTCATATTGCAAGCTGTGATCAACTCGCGGATTTAAACCAAAGTTCAGCCACATTACCGCCCGGCGAGTCCGAAGTTACTGCTGGAGATTTATCCTTAAGCGCCGTAGAGCGTTTCAGGATGCCTCGATTAACCGATGCCAAAGTTGCGTTCATGTGTTCCGTGTTTAAAATTGAAACCATCGGCAATGTAAACCAACATCTGGTTTTTGCTGAAGTCAATTCGATCTATGTCGCGGATGACTGCACTGAAACTAACGACAAAGGCCGCCTGCAAATCAAAGCGGATGCCATCGAACCGCTCGCTCGTCTTGGGGCCGGTCAATACGCCTCATTTGGAGAAATCCTGAAAGCGCAGCGACCAGCCTGAGTTGATTTAAGCAGGTGCCGTCAGCAGAGTTCGTTAATTGCTGACAGCATCGAATCCAGCGACTCGAAATTAACTGAAATGGGCGTTGCGCGATTTTTATTCAGCACCACCAGCGACGGAAACCCCTGGATACCAAGCTGACGAGAAAAATTGATTTCGTCAATTAATATCTGATTTGTAGCGTTCGAGTTTAATGCGGCATCGAATTGCCCAATATCCATTCTGAGATTTTCTGCAATTTCAATCAGCGTTTGATTGTTCGATGGATTCTTTGCCTGGAGGTAGTAAGCGAGCTGGATTCCCCTGATCATGGGCCGCTCCCAATCATCTCCCTGAGCGCGTGCGGCAATGACTCCCCGGCAAGCGGGATAGGTTGAACGTCGAGGCTGGCATTCTTTCCAAAAATCAAAATTGAAAACGGTGCCTGGAACTCGCTCAGATATCGTTCTCCAAACCTCTTGAAGATGCGCTTGCATTTGTTCAGGCATGGCTTCATTCGAATCCGGGGCGAGTCCCCCGAGGACTCGGTAATGGTTGATGTTGTGCGGGAGTTTCTCAATGAGCTTTTCGTATTGAGGCGCAAATGCCCAACACCAGCTGCACATTGGATCGTGAATATAGACAAGTGACGAATAATTATTTTCCACGGTTTATCTTCCTCCCGCACAATCAAGAATCGCGCCCGTGCAATACGATGCCTTGTCGGACAATAACCAGACTATCGTCTCGGCAATTTCTTCTGGTTTACCGGGTCTCGCTAGCGGTATTGCGTGTCGCACCCGCTCCAACCTGCCCGGTTCACCGCCTTGAGCATGAATATCCGTTTCGATAAAACCCGGTCTAACCGCATTAACACGGATGCCCTCTTTCCCAACTTCATTTGCCAGACCAATCGTCATGGAATCAATTGCGCCTTTGGAGGCAGCATAATCTATATATTCATTCGCCGAACCGATTCGGGACGCCACCGAAGAAACATTAACAATACTACCGCCAGCACCCCCGTATCGAGCAGACATTCTTAATACCGCTTGCTTTGCACACAAAAAACTTCCCCTGACATTGGTAGCAAAAACCCGATCCAGACGATCCGAATCCATTTCGTCAAGGCGCATTTGCTGCTCGAGAGTGCCGGCATTGTTTACCAGTCCTGCCACTACTCCAAGCTCGTTTTCAGCAAAATCAAACAGCCCTGCAACAGATTCTTCATCGGCAATATTGGCTTCATACACCACGGCAACGCCGCCGGCGCTGCGAATGCCGGAGACCACGGAGTCAGCCGAATTTTTGTCATTCATGTAATTGACGACGACCTGCCACTTTTGCCGCGCAGCCAGTGCTGCCGTTGCCGCACCGATACCGCGCCCCGCGCCCGTGACCACCAAAGTATTACTCTTGGTGATATTCACGCAATATTCACACTCAGAATGATAGCGTTATCCTGTTTTTTCTTACCCGTTAATCTAAACCAATGAAACCAATTTATCACGATGCCGCCAACAGTTCCAGTTTTTTACGTAACCCAAATCCCCAGATAGAGTAGCATCAGCGCTTCAGGGCTCGGTGAATCCCTCTTTCAAGCCTTGTGGCTGGCCATTACAGCAAATTATGGTGGCTAGTGCCGAGAGGTTTACTCAAAAACCGCTTTCGGTGCATTATCAGTGCTAAATCGGCTATTTTTGACGCACCTGTCCTGCAGAAGCCGTTATTCTTGTTCTATGTCGGGTTAAATGGGCGGCGCTTCAAACTCCTTCAGTGCCAGCAGCACTCGTTCCAGTAGTAGTCGGTGGTTTTCCCGCATTTTTACCAAGAGTTGACGTCCCGTCCTGACCACTTTTGCCGCGATGGCGTACAGACACCAGCGCAGAGTTATCGCACGGTGCCGGGACAACTCCACCGGCAGCAGAGGACGCATGAGGGCACATAGATTGTAGGAGAGTGCGGAGATTAAAAAGTACAGCACATTGGCAGCAAAATCTGAACACGGCAGGGTGTCGCCACCAAAATCTCGTTTCAGTTCCTTGATTCGGTTCTCGCTGTCCTCGCCACGCTGGTTGTACCAGTGGACAATCTCGCTATCGCTCAGGCTATCCCGATTAGTGGCAATCGCACGATAAATATAAGCACCTGAGTTTATTTCCTCTGAACTGTTTTCTGAGTTATCTGATGAATCTAAATCCAGACTCGCCTGGCCGGTAACGGCTGTTCTCTGAATGATAAGGGTGAAGGGTTTTTCATACTCACCGATGCAGAAACTGGTGCGGTAGGTATCCTGACCATTGACCGCTTTGTCTTTTTTATCCAGCAAAGGCTGCCAGTCCGAAGCGCTTGCCGCTGCTATCTGCGCGCGCAGTGCGGCGCTGGTCTTGGCGCGAATGGCATACTCGATACCCTGCTTATCACAATACTCAATGACTTTTGTTTGGTAGCCGGCGGCATCAATACGCAACGCCTTCACGGTACAGTCTTCCGGGAGCGACTGCTGGCATTGCTGGATAAACGGCTTATTATCTTTCGCTGGCGGCACATTGCCTTGACGGAAATCCACGGCCACGATCTGCCCGGTTTCCGCAATATGCCCGACCATCGGCATAAAACCCTTGTTCTTGTTGTAAGTCCACCGTGCACCCGCTTTATGGGCAATAATCTCGGTGGCATCAATGTCCAGTGTGACTTCCTTACAGCGATGCAAGGCTACCTTCAATAAGGCTTTATTCACCTTTACCCAGGCAGCCTGGATTTGCGGCTGGCTTCCCATTCGCCTGAGCCAATCTCCAATCGTGGTCGCCTGGGGAAGTTTCTTGAGATCCAGCACGGTGCGCAGTGCTTCATCATCCTGAAGGTGGCGAACCTCATCCAGGTGAAAACTGCCTTCATGCTGCATCAGGATGAGGGTCTTGATGAACTCCGAGGGCTTATACCCACGATTGCTTTTAGGCTGGGGGAAGTGCTTGTCGATTCGCTCAGACAGGTTCAGGGAGTCCATTAGTTGAGCAATCGCCAATAAACCGGCACGAGAGGTGAGTAAATCGTTCGTTGTATCGAGTTTGTAGGGTAGAATAGTCATCAGCCTTGAGCTGTGCACCCATTGGGTGATGGTGGGTTTAAGAGCAAACCATTATACAGCCAAGGCTTCCTGCGTTTAAGAGATTTCTATCTGGGGATTGGGGATACACCCAAATCCCCAGATAGAGTAGCATCAGCGCTTCAGGGCTCGGTGAATCCCTCTTTCAAGCCTTGTGGCTGGCCATTACAGCAAATTATGGTGGCTAGTGCCGAGAGGTTTACTCAAAAACCGCTGTTCGGTGCATTATCAGTGCTAAATCGGCTATTTTTGACGCACCTGTCCTGCAGAAGCCGTTATTCTTGTTCTATGTCGGGTTAAATGGGCGGCGCTTCAAACTCCTTCAGTGCCAGCAGCACTCGTTCCAGTAGTAGTCGGTGGTTTTCCCGCATTTTTACCAAGAGTTGACGTCCCGTCCTGACCACTTTTGCCGCGATGGCGTACAGACGCCAGCGCAGAGTTATCGCACGGTGCCGGGACAACTCCACCGGCAGCAGAGGACGCATGAGGGCACATAGATTGTAGGAGAGTGCGGAGATTAAAAAGTACAGCACATTGGCAGCAAAATCTGAACACGGCAGGGTGTCACCGCCAAAATCCCGCTTCAGTTCCTTAATCCGGTTCTCGCTATCCTCGGCACGTTGATTGTACCAGTGAACAATCTCGCTATCGCTAAGGCTATCCCGATTAGTGGCAATCGCACGATAAATATAAGCACCTGAGTTTATTTCCTCTGAACTGTTTTCTGAGTTATCTGATGAATCTAAATCCAGACTCGCCTGGCCGGTAACGGCTGTTCTCTGAATGATAAGGGTGAAGGGTTTTTCATACTCACCGATGCAGAAACTGGTGCGGTAGGTATCCTGACCATTGACCGCTTTGTCTTTTTTATCCAGCAAAGGCTGCCAGTCCGAAGCGCTTGCCGCTGCTATCTGCGCGCGCAGTGCGGCGCTGGTCTTGGCGCGAATGGCATACTCGATACCCTGCTTATCACAATACTCAATGACTTTTGTTTGGTAGCCGGCGGCATCAATACGCAACGCCTTCACGGTACAGTCTTCCGGGAGCGACTGCTGGCATTGCTGGATAAACGGCTTATTATCTTTCGCTGGCGGCACATTGCCGTGACGGAAATCCACGGCCACGATCTGCCCGGTTTCCGCAATATGCCCCACCATCGGCATAAAGCCCTTGTTCTTGTTGTAAGTCCACCGTGCACCCGCTTTATGGGCAACAATTTCAGTGGCATCAATGTCCAGTGTGACTTCCTTACAGCGATGCAAGGCTACCTTCAATAAGGCTTTATTCACCTTTACCCAGGCAGCCTGGATTTGCGGCTGGCTTCCCATTCGCCTGAGCCAATCTCCAATCGTGGTCGCCTGGGGAAGTTTCTTGAGATCCAGCACGGTGCGCAGTGCTTCATCATCCTGAAGGTGGCGAACCTCATCCAGGTGAAAACTGCCTTCATGCTGCATCAGGATGAGGGTCTTGATGAACTCCGAGGGCTTATACCCACGATTGCTTTTAGGCTGGGGGAAGTGCTTGTCGATTCGCTCAGACAGGTTCAGGGAGTCCATTAGTTGAGCAATCGCCAATAAACCGGCACGAGAGGTGAGTAAATCGTTCGTTGTATCGAGTTTGTAGGGTAGAATAGTCATCAACCTTGAGCTGTGCACCCATTGGGTGATGGTGGGTTTAAGAGCAAACCATTATACAGCCAAGGCTTCCTGCGTTTAAGAGATTTCTATCTGGGGATTGGGGATACCCATGTTAGTCCAAAGCAGTAATGTCCCCTTTTGACTTCTTCAGGAGCGGTTATGACACCGATTTTTTGCTCCTGCAAAATCGGCATACCGTACATCTATATTAGTGACCTAGTGGATGTATTTCGTGAAGTTCGCAGGGTATTGAAGCCCGATGGCACATTCTGGCTTAATATCGGTAATACATATTCCTCCGGTGGTAGGAAATGGCGCGATGCTGATGATAAAAACAAAGGGCGTGCTATGTCTTACCGCCCACCTACCCCACCCGGACTAAAGAAAAAAGATTTAATTGGTGTGGCTTGGCTCTTGGCTCTTGAATGCCAGAAAGATGGTTGGTATCTACGCAACGACATAATATGGAATAAACCAAATTGTCAGCCTGAAAGTGTCAAGGATCGGTTGACTATTTCTCACGAATATCTATTTATGTTTTCAAAGTCTGAACGGTACTATTTCAACCAAGATGCTATAAAAGAAAACACAACAAATGGTAATGGAATAAAAAACAAAAGAACTGTGTGGTCAATAAATACTGAACCATGCCCAGAGGCTCACTTTGCGGTATTTCCCAGGGCATTGGTTCGGCCTTGTATTTTAGCTGGCAGCAGAAAGGGAGACCTCGTTCTAGACCCTTTTTATGGTGCTGGGACGGTTGGCATTGTTACTAAAGAACTTGATAGGAAGTGCGTGGGTATTGAGTTGAATGACGAGTATATAGACATAGCAGATAAACGAACTGAAATAGTCCAGTCCTCCCTTATACTTGAGGTATAACAAACTCCCACTCTGCATGCACACGACAATAATCTTTGTTCAAGCTCTTGATCTGCAATTTTCTTTCACCGCCGCCATCAAAATACAAGTTTAGTATTGTGGTATCTTGTTTATCATGTGCATAACAATAACCCGGTTTTGGAAATTGCTTGCTATTCAGTTTCATTTCAAGTTTCCCTCCGCTGGCAAGCTCTAATACTGATATTGGAATTTCCACAAGTTCGTATTTCCTAGTGTAGCGACTTTTGGAGAGTACGGAGGGTGAAAATCTTTTCATGGCTTTCCATATGCCTAAAAAACTGATTTCTTAAACCTACGAGATCAGTTGGGCTGTCACCCCAATCTCCTTTTCCCAGTTCCATAAACTTGCTTATCCATAGCGTTTGTTCTTTTATATTTTTATCTGCTTGGGTTTTTAATGACAACTTAACTCCATCAACGGTGATGTCATGACCAGGATTTCCTTTCGGAGCCAATTCGGCTTTGTGACCACTCAGGTTTAAAACATTTACAAGGACGTGCTCAAATTTATCTTTACTGAATGGTTCAGACGAGAAGCTATGATGTACACGCATTGCGTCACCGAAATTTTGCAATGTGATTTCATCAAATAGATCACTTTCATTCAGAGTGAATTCATAGTCGGCAGCGTACACGGAAACAACACGTTGAATCCGGTGTAATTGACCAGCTGTCAAATCTGGGATTGACCGAACTAATGATTCTATTATTTTTTGTTTATCGTGGTTCATGCCTTCCTCATTTCTTTTCTCGCCTAACGCCTCGCATCAGCGGCTGAGGGGAGCGTCAGCTCACCGAAGTCCGACTGAATGCGATTGTTATACGCTGCCTTCATTTTCAACAACCAAAATTCGAGCCTCTCCAATTGGGTGCGCAACGTGTTCCGTGCCAGTAGAGGCGTAAAAGATATCACCACATTTTAGTATTGTAGAATTCTCCTCGCCATTTTCTCGGTAAAACATTTCTATCTCACCATCGAGTACCACAAAAACTTCTTCACCGTCATTTATGTGCCATTTATATGGCTGATCAGTCCAATGTAATCTCGTCGTGATTCCGTTCATGTTTGCTATGTTTTTAGCTCCCCATGCCTTAGATGCCTTATATTCTTTTCCTTTTATGATTTCCATAAAAATGCCTTCATCTGTGATTCATTGCGAAATGCGTATAACCGTTTCTTCTACGACACGTGTCGTATATTACGGTGGTCGTAAATTTATCGGGGGTGTTTGGACAATACATAGGCTTCTTCCTTCCTGATCAAGGCGTTAGTGTGTGTGTTGAAATACTTTATCACGATTGATATACGAACGGTGTTGTATATTTAATGACGCATATTTTGTTTTTGATTTTTAACGAATATGACTTAACCTATTGTTAATTAATCGAAATATGGAACATGACGACAGAGTGGTTATTTGTGATATCCGTCGTGCGTATATTTTTCGGTTGCGGTTGTAGAAAAATAGTAATCAGGATATGATCATTTCAGGATTAACACAAGGATGTGGATTATGGAAAATGTCAGGCTCCTGTTGGGGGACTCCAATCGCTTTTTTGATCGCTTTCGACGATATATTCGTTCTCAGAACCTCGCCTGGAAAACAGAGAAAACCTATTGCTCCTGGGTAAAGCGCTATATTCTGTTTCATAAAAAACGACATCCTGAGAATTTGACTCGATTGGATGTAGAGTCTTTCTTGCATGACCTGGCCGTGAACAGAAATGTTGCGGTGAATACACAACGCGCTGCGCTAAATGCGCTTTCTTTTCTTTACAATCGATTTCTGGATTTACCATTAGGTGAGCTAGAGTTCACCGGCGCGAAAAAATCACCTCGCATTCCGGTTGTATTTTCGCATCCGGAAGCGGTGAAAATTATGGCTTATCTCGCGAGTCCATATAAATTACTAGCTTCGATGATGTATGGATCGGGTCTCCGTGTTTCTGAAGTAGTGAGTCTGCGATATAAAGATATTGACTTCAGTCGAAGCACGATCGTGGTTCGTAGTGGCAAGGGAAATCGTGATCGAGTCACCATTCTTCCCGAAACCCTTGTTGAGACATTAAAGCGACAATGCGAGTACGTTGGGAATTTACATGACTACGATAAATTACAGGGTTACGGGGAGGTCTATTTGCCAGATGCGCTATCAGGGAAGTGCAAATCAGCTGCAAAATCTCTTGCATGGCAATACCTGTTTCCGGCGAAAGAAAGCTCGGTTGATCCGCGGTCAGGTGAGATCAGACGCCATCATATTCAAACGAGAGCGGTGCAAAGGAAAGTGAAACAAGCGGTTGTGGGACTTGGGATAGAAAAGCATGCAAGCTGTCACACATTCCGACACAGTTTCGCTACGCAATTATTGCAGAAGGGCTACGATATACGGACCGTTCAGGAATTATTGGGGCATTCGGATGTGAAGATTACCGAGATTTATACCCATGTTCTGAAGCAAGGGGCAAATGCGGTGCGCAGCCCGGTTGACGATCATTGACTTTACCCGGCGAGGGCGTCTTCGTAAGGGTAGGTGGTGAGTAGCCCGTAGCCGGTTTCGGTTACCACTGCCTGTTGTTCGAGTTTTACACCATCTTTTTCACCTTCGGCGCCCATATAGCTTTCAATGCATAGCACCATTCCGGGTTGTATGATTTCGTCATAGGGCAGGGGGCCTCGAAAATTGGGGTGGAGGTGTGGATATTCGTCACACATACCGACGCCATGTACGATACAGGGATAGGCATTTTTCTGGTATTCGGATTCAACCGGGTAGGCATTTTCCTGGACTTCGCTGAAAAGCACCCCCGGTTTTATGAGCGATAAATTGTGTGCTATCTCTGCCATGGCCAGACGGTAAATTTGTTTTTGGCGTTTCGTGGGGCGGTCGGGGCCGCAGTGAAAGGTTCTCGACAGATCAGCGAAGTATCCCTTCGGACCGATCATGTCGGTGTCGAAACCCATTAAATCGCCGGATTCGAGTTTGCGCTCTGATGCCTCCTGCAGCCACGGATTAATTCTCGGTCCGGAGGCTAACATTCGTCCATCATGCCAGTCGCCGTTGTTTGCGAGATTGGCATAGTTGAGTAAGGCCCATAATTGCACCTCTGACACGCCGGGTTTGAGCGCTTGTTTTACTTTCGCTGCACCGTGTTCTGCTACCGCCACTGCCCAACGAATACAGGCAAGTTCATCTTCTGACTTGATTAGACGGGCACGTTCAGTAATCAAAACTCCGTCAACTACCTCGATGCCTCTCGCTTCCAGAGCTTGAGTAATGCCTGGATTGACATATTCGATCGCGATCTTTCGATTGGTTGCGCCAATCTCAATCAAATAATTTTCAACCTCCAAAGCGAATTTTTCGGCAAATTGAGAAAGTTTGTCGCCGCCGTAAAAATACGAAATCGCCTGGCCGATTCTCTTATTCGAATCGGCAATTGCCGGCTCGAACGCGTTATACAACATGTATTGCCCATCACTTGCCAAAAACAGGTAGGTTGACGGGATATGCGACATAAAAGCGGCGTAGTTCCGATAGTTCACTGCGTATCGCAGGCTGATTGGATTCACCATCACGCAAACGGCTACGTCGTGCTTTTGCATTTCGGCTTGCAGCCGATCTGATCGATACTGCTGCAGACGCTCGAAATTGATTTCAGGCATGGTCTGGAATTGTTTGAGGTCACTCCAATTGTCTTCGCAGACCATTCTGTCAGGGGAAGTTGAATCCATAGGGCTATTCAGACGATTGCAACGAAAACACCCGGAGCACGTTAAGAACCAGGCGTTTTAGGCGAATTGATGATTCGTTACTGTGGCGGCGCGGTATCGCTGAAAACAGATTGTTGATTGGCGGCGTCCAGTAGGTTTAGGAGATTCGCATGACTGCTGAAATCGACTCTATTTCTAAAAACAGCCCAGCCAACATAGCAGGCGCAGCGCAAATTACTATCGTCTGAAAAGCCTCGGCTAACGTCAATACGCTGGTTAAGCTCGGCAACGCCAGACTCTATTCGATCAGCTTGTCTTTGCAGGTAAGGAATTTTATCTGGGCCGAAACCATTATTTTCGAGTAGAAAAAGATTAATCGTAGCGTCTAAAATGGTATTGGTCATCGCAAACAATTCAAATTCTTCCAGGCTGCCCAGAAAACTTTCCCCAGACTTCTCCCGACTGTATTTTACGATTGAGCTTGAGTCGGTCAGAGACGTATCGCCAGCGCAAAAAAAAGGTACTTTGCTGGTGGGGGACATTGCTGCGCTCATGTCGTAGTCGGTTTCGACAAATTCGAAATCGTGTCCGCCCTGAGCGAGTGCAATGCGGCAATGGCGCACGAAAGGAGAAGTATAACTGCCGTATAGTTTCATTTGATTTTCCGGATTAGATGGTAGGTAATTTCGAGTAAGTTATTCTATCAGAATACGATAAAACCGAGAATATTTAACCCAGTGCCTGTTCGTGAAGATCGACCCCTTCCGGGTAGCACATGTCGGGCCGCGCCGAGCGGGTCCAGATATGGGCATCTATGCTAAACCAGTGCGCATCATCGAATGCACCTGCTGCAATAGCGCGAAGTCCGGGCCGCATTTCCAGCGTCCAGCTATAGGCGGTTCCGCAGGATTTACAGAACGCATTTTCTATCCAGCGACTGCTCGTGTCTGAGTAAAATTTGTGTGTCCCCGCATTATCCTGATCGGTCGTGATTTCGATATCATCTTCGGCAAAGTAAAGGCCGATACCGTATGCCGAACCGGTTCTCTGTTTTCAGGTAGCGCAATGACAAGCGATAGTTCTTGCCGGACTCGTGGTGGTTTTAAACCGAATTGCCCCGCATTGACACCCGCCTTCTTTAAAATTGCTGTCGTTCTGTTTGTCGTTCGTAACTGCCCAGGTTGTTTTTAAGCGTATTTCAGTGTTGCGATAATCTGATCGGCAGGCATCATCAGTGTTTCGATGATGTTCCATCCTTGTTTTCTCGCCGTTGTGATGACGCTGCGCAGGGTGGCAAAATCCTCTGCCCCTTGTTCAGACCTGAACCCTCCCGATATTTTCTGGCGTAACTTCATCATCCGCAGGTCGCGTTCAGCTTCGTTGTTTGTGAATGGCACGTCGGGATCTGTCAGAAAGCGCAGGGTGCCTTCCTTGTGATCGCGCAATCGTAAAGCCAGATTATGTCCTGTCCGTCGCTTCTTGCGCCCCCGTCTTCCGGGTTTTGGCGGCACGAGTGGAGGCAATTCCTCATGGAAACCCAATGCAGCGGTGATGATCCTGTCGTATCGCCGATTAATAAGCGCAACAAGCGGTGTTGAAACCGCCACGCCCTTATCCCGCGCGGCCTGTGTGACATGGTGCGCACGCCGCAGTAGCCTTTGCATCTGACCAGCCCAATCTTCCTGTTCGATTTCGACCAACGCTTGCAGTTCCCGTAAATGGTGTGCATTGCACAACGCATGGGTAACACCATCCAGCGTGAAGTAGGGCTGCCAATGATCATGCACGATACAGCCCGTGAGATTGGATAACAGATTACCGCGTTTGCTGCTGACCCGGTAGAAAGCCAGAAGCGGTGTACAGGCAACGTGAAGCCATTGCAGGCACCCCGTAATCCGGAAACCCGTCTCGTCAAGATGTTTGACGTGGACCTGTTGGGCGATCACATCCTGCAGGTGAGAAGCAACCCCCTTGAGCCGCTCTGATGCTTTGCGGTTCATGGCGGCCACAGTGGCAGGAACCAAAGGGGCATTGAACAAATCGGCCATTATTTGCGCCAGTCTGTCTTCCGGCAGGAAATGGGCGCATTGGAGATATGTTGCCACTCCGGCAATGCGTGGCCCGTACTGCACGGGTGCCTTCACCTCCAGAGGAAACGCAGCCTTGGTTGTTTCTCCACAGTGGCCACAAAGGCAGACATGTGCCCTGTGTTCCGTTGTCACCAGAGGCTGTGGCTCGGGCAGGTCAAACACCTGTCGTGCGGCGTAATCCTCTGCCATTGATGGCGACAGCGGTGTGCCACATTGCCCGCAGACAGAAGGAAAGTGATCTTCAACATGATCGGGGTCTGCCGTTTGGCACAGAGTGCTTCCCTTGTGGCTTTTCTGCCCGCCTGACTTTTTACCGGATTTTCTCCGCAGACTTTTGGTTCTGGGTTCAGCCTTGGGCTTCTTTAGGCCGTCGCTTGAAGGCGGCTTGCTACTGTTGCTGCTGTTCAAGCTGAGGCGACGCTCAAGGTCTTCAATGCGAGCCACAAGCAGGGCTATCGTTTGTGCATTCTTCTGCTTCAGCTCTTCATAAGCCTCAACGGAAACATAACCTTTGGGGGCGTCTGGAAAATTCATAATCTTAATGAATCACATCGGGATTCCTCAGGCAAAAGAATTATTCATTAGGGTACCTGGGCAGTTACTGTCGTTCATTGTATTGGCTCTATGCTAAAGGGTAGACTTAAATCACCTTATCACAACTTTTAAACAGGATATGTCAATTTCATGAGTAACAACGTTATTTTGACCTGCGCAGTCACCGGCGGACACAACAATCAGGCCAAACATCCGAACTATCCAATAACCCCTGAACAAATTGCCAACGATTGTATCGAAGCCGGGAAGGCGGGTGCCGCGATTGCGCATATTCATGTTCGGCACCCGGAAAGCGGAATGCGTTCAGGTGATGCCAGCCTGTTTCGCGACGTATTTAACCGAATTAAGGATTGCGGAAGCGATATTCTCATCAATCTTACGTCAAGCGAAGGCGGACGATTTATTCCCGGCGATGTTGACGCGCATATTGGGGGGCCGGGAACGACGTTGTTACAACCGCTGGATCGATTACCGCACATTGAGGAATTGAAACCGGATATCTGTACTCTGGATGTGGGTACTTTTAATTTTGGAGATGCCATTTTTGTGAATACGCCGGCGCATTTGCGGATTATGGCGAAACGTATGCAGGAATTGGGAGTGAAGCCAGAAATGGAGGTTTTTGAGCCTGGACATATCATGTTTGCGAAAAAGCTGATTGACGAAGGATTAATCGATTCGCCAGCAATGTTTCAATTGTGTCTGGGTATCCCGCATGCTTCTCCGGCAACACCTGAAATTCTCGCCGTGATGAAGAGCTTGCTGCCGGAAGGCTCGAACTGGAGTGCCTTTGGTATTTCGAGATTCGAGTTTGATATTGTTGCCCAGGCGGCAACCCAGGGCGGCAACTGTCGCGTTGGTCTCGAAGACAACCTCTATATAAACAAAGGTGAGTTCGCAACCAATGTACAGTTAGTGGAGCGGGCCGTTCGCGTCATTCGCGAGACCGGTCGTGAGCCCGCGACGGTAAGTGAAGCGGCTGAACGCCTCGGTGTTCGGCAGTCCTGAAGACGGGTTAATTAGCGGCGTTATTTGCCTTTTAGCAGATTCACGATCACCGTGGCTAAATCTGAATCCGGGTAGCGCGCCTGGAATCGTGGATCCGGGTGGAGACCCGCTTCATGAGCTGCGTTGAGAAAAACTTCAGATTCCAGTATGTGCTGATCCGAATAACCGTGGGTTCCATATCGAAATTTCAGTCAAACCCGATTCAGATTGAGTGCGAATCCAGCCCCGCGCCAGTACCAACAAAGAGGTGAACTTGTGTAAGAATTTGGGCCTATCTAGCGGTAGGCAGGAAAGGCTCGCCAACGCAATGACGGTGCGGCAGCCTGAATAGCCCGTTTTTGATGATGCAATCTGTCTTGCAAATTTGCCGGTACCGATTCCAGTGAATCGAATGACGAATATATTTTTTGTTCTGAATCCGCGCTCTTTTCACCACCGATGAATTCACTGTGGGTTTGTATGCATACTTCGTTGATGTTTCGGTAGAACTCGGCACGGAAGTCTTCGATTACCGATTTTGCCTGGATAAATAATTCTTCGTCATTACAGCTGAACGTCACTCGGTTATGCGGATCGACTCCATAAGGATTCAGGTGACCATAGACCAGAACTGAGCCCTGAACATCGGGCAGGCTGCCAAGATAGTGCTCTACTGCACCGACAAAATCGGTGCTACATTGCCAAAGTTTCGACATCGAAGTGTATACCGAATCCTTGTTTATCCGAATGTTGGCGTCAGTATGGCTTTTGTAAACGAATTCCCCCTTTGGCTCCACAGTGCGAGCGGCGAATGAAACCGATTCGCGAAATTCTCGCATGTCCTCCGGATTGGAAAACATTTCGGCGAATTCGGCGTTTACATCACCAATTGCCATGGAACCGTCTTTTCGGGTTTCAACCAGTTCCATCAAAAACTCATCGACTTCGAGTTCGCTAAAGCCTGAAATAAATACCAATCCATCAACCGCTGCCTGCTTACATTTGTCTACCAGTCTTAACGCCTGTTTTACCTGCGTTGGATTTGACCCGGAGTCAATTAACGGTTGCATTGATTGTGTTGTGAGATGTTCAATACCGAGTAAGATACTGGTAGATCCCTGGGTCGTTTGAACCAGGTCAGTGCTGACATCGAGAAAGCAAAATCGGGATAATCCTGACAGCATTGTTGCAAGACCGGTAGCCGAATTGGCTACCGGCAGTGCAAATGCAATTTCATTCGGTGGCAATCGGTTGTATTGGCATTTCACTGCACTAACCAGCCCACTCCATCCGTATGTACCGGAAAAGCCCTTTAATTTTTCACCGCTGACAGTCTGCAGTTGAACGCCATTGTGTAATGAAACCTCGATAACACTGTCACTAAAATATCGCCGTTGCGGGCCCATTCCGCCGGTCATAAATGTAGAACCGACCTGAGCATATGAATAACTGGTCAGGTCGGCGCCCAAAACCCGAAAGTCGCTGCCAAGTTCGTCGGCCAGCGCCTGATTTAATTGACCCAGAGTGATGCCTGCTCCGGCGCTAACTTGCCGCCGATCTTTGTCAATGACAATCTCATCTACACGCAGGTTTCGCAGATCAGCCGATGACTTGTGGGTTACCCGAGGTTGAGCAGGGCAGAGAAACTGCAATCCAACAACAGGGGAGGAATCAGCACGATCGAATTGAAAGACGCCCCCGCCAGCGGATGTTCCGGATAGTGGGAGCAATCGGGTATTCTCGCCGTGTAAGGCGAATATTTGCTGCAACGTCGTTTCCAGTTCATTATGCCGAATTCGGTAAACCGCATCCGTATGAATCGGGTTGTTTTCACCATCACGAAATGTTTCGTTGACGGGTTTCAGGGAAGCAGAAGTAACCATTTTTACTGAACCGGCTTAGCCCGGAGTAGCGCTCGTCAGGGTCAGAAATTCGGCGCTATCATTTAGTTTGTGCGCCAAAAGTCTGAGCGAGTTGTGAAATTCATCGCGGTTTACCGAACATTGCTGCAAATGCCGATGACCAAGCCCCGGATCAAATGCTGTTCTGCCATGGAGCGCTCGATAATTGTCGAATACGTCTAAATCACTCATTACTGCATCTCGAGAATGTCGTTTTATCTCCTCACGTTGGCTACAACGCACCAGAATCCGTTGTCCGGTTGCCTGATATTGCGGTAACCAGAGTTGCACCTTGTTCGATTCGTTGTTGAATTAGTCCCTGAATTTTATCGAACTGAAGATGATTTTGCATGGGTTTAGCGTGGTGAATGGCGGTTATCGTTGCGGTTATTGTTTAAGGTCAACCGGAATTTCACAAACAGGAATGGGATCCATCTTGTGTCGATTGGCTTTGTGGAGTCGGGTGTAAATATCGAAAACGACTTTCTCGCGACCTTGAAGGTTGGACACTTCAGCATCCGTTGTTTCGGACAGCGCCATCGCCCACTCCAATTCTGCATAGCTGGCACCAAGCTGATCTTCGTCACTTCGATCGTCTCGCCACAGACCATCGGTTGGCTTTGCAGCCATAATGGAGTCAATAACCCCAAGCGACTGTCCCAGGTCGTATACCTCGGTTTTATTCAAGTCGGCAATCGGACTCAAGTCTACTCCGCCATCACCGTATTTCGTAAAAAACCCGACGCCAAAATCTTCGACCTTGTTGCCTGTTCCCGCCACCAGATAGTTATTCAGCCCGGCGAAGTAGTATAAAGTGGTCATTCTCAGCCTTGCTCGGGAATTCGCCAAAGCAAGCAATCGATCTTCTTCATTGTCAACGGCGGGCATCTGATTGACGAGGCTGTCGAAAACCGGGGTTAAATCTGTGCAATGTGAACGCAGATTAGGGTGTTGTGCCTGTAGCTGTTCAATGTGTTCACGCGCTCTGGTAACCTGACTCTGCGCCTGATGGATGGGCATTTCGAGGCATATTACGGGTTTTCCGGTATAACTGACCAGAGCAGATGTTACTGCTGAGTCGATGCCGCCGGAAACGCCGACTACGAATCCCCCGGTATTTGCACGCTCGCAATAGTCATTTAACCACTGAACGATATGTTTTATTACGGTTTCCGTTTGCATCTCTTGCTATTTCAATTGTGAATGGCTTGTTGAAGTATATATTGGGATGAAACTTCAAATTTCATGCCAACTCCATTATATTAGTGCGCTTTTTTGCAAACTCGACAAAATCAGCGGTAATTCATTATGGCTAAAACAATCGTCAGTTCCTGGAACGATTTTGATCCTTTAAAGCACGTTATCGTCGGCCGCGCCGATCATACCTGCATTCCCCCCAGCGAACCTGCGACGCAAGCAAAAATTCCGCAAGATAGTGATATGCGCGGTATGTGGGGACCAAGATCGCTGGATACCGTTGAAAAGGCGAATTTTCAACTGGACAATTTAGCGAAACTGCTTGAAAGCCGCGGCATCCGTGTGGATCGACCTTCACCGCTGCAATGGAATCAGGCGGTTAACACTCCCGATTTTTCCACAGCATCGCAGTTTGGCTGTATGCCGCCGCGTGATGTTTTGTTAACGGTTGGAAATGAAATCTTAAGTGCCGCGATGTCTTTTCGCTGCCGTTATTTCGAGTATCTCGCTTACCATGATTTAATGCAGCAGTATTTTGATGAAGATGCCAATTTTCGCTGGGAGCAGGCGCCACGCCCGCGTTTAAGCGATCAATCCTATCAACAGGGTTATTTTGACGAAATCACCATCGATGAGCGTTTGAAGCGTACCGCCGCGCTCGATTTCGTTACCAATGAACACGAGCCGTTATTCGATGCCGCTGATATTTGCCGAATGGGTAAAGACCTGTTCTGTCAACACGGTCTGACAACGAACCGTAGAGCGATGCAATGGTTAGCTCGCCACTTTCCCGATCATCGTGTTCACGCAGTCAACTTTCCAGGAGACCCGTACCCCATTCACATTGACGCTACGTTCGTTCCATTGCGTCCCGGTTTGATCATCAATAATCCGAATCGACGTCTTCCTGAAACGCAGCGAAAGATTTTTGAAGCGAATGACTGGGAGATTGTCGATGCCGCCCAGCCTTCACACGAAGCACCGCCTCCGCTATGTTATTCGAGTGTTTGGTTGTCGATGAACTGCCTGGTAATTGACCACAAGACGGTAGTGGTTGAAGCTAGTGAGGTGAATCAGGCAGAGCAGATGGATAAACTGGGAATGGCGGTTTTGGCCGTTGAGTTTCGTGATGCTTACGCCTTTGGCGGCGGTTTGCATTGTGCTACAGCGGATGTTTATCGTCAGGGCGACTGCGAAGATTACTTCCCGAACCTGGTTTCCGGTACACAGGTTTAGTTAAAGCCGACAGGTCAAACCGGAATATATTCTGATGTAACCGGACTTTCAGTAATTCAGCGCCAATTTGTGTAAACTAACCGAAACACCGGCAAATAAAATAAACATGACAGGCACACCAAGTTTTACCCTGGGCATAGAAGAAGAATATATGCTGGTTAACCCCGATACCGGGGATTTGGTTCGCAAGGTTCCGCGGTCCTTGATGCCAGCAATGCGGCGCAAGCTGGGTAAGCGGGTATCGCCTGAGTTTTTGCAGTCGCAAGTTGAGGTGGGCACGCCTGTTTGCCAAACCATTCAACAGGCGCGAGACGAACTTGGTGATTTGCGAATGCAGGTTTCCGAGGTGGCGCAAAGTCATGACATGGCGATAATCGCAGCCTCAACACACCCTTTCGCTCAACCCCAGGATCAAGAAATTACCCACAAAGCACGTTATGCAGCGCTGGCAAACGATTTGCAGGCAGTAATCAGACGGTTGCTGATTAGCGGCCTGCATGTGCATTGCGGAATTGATGATGATGATCTGCGTATCGATTTGATGAATCAGGCAAGCTACATTTTCCCACATTTACTGGCATTAAGCACTTCATCACCTTTCTGGAAAGGCGAGGATACCGGGCTAAAATCTTATCGTATGTCGATCTGGAACGAAATGCCGCGCACAGGATTGCCCCACCGGTTCGATAGCTTCTCCGAATATATGCGCCATGTGAATGTCTTGGTGAACGCCGGTGTTATTGAAGATGCTTCGAAAGTCTGGTGGGATTTGCGCCCCAGTATTCGTTACCCGACGCTGGAAATGCGTATATCAGATTTGTGTACGACTCTAGACGATACCATCTGCATCGCCGCGATGTATCAATGTTGGCTGAAGATGTTATATCGATTACGCAAGGACAATAAAAAATGGCGTCTCTATTCGAATATGCTGATCAATGAAAATCGTTGGCGGGCACATCGATACGGTATCGATCAGGGTTTGATAGATTTTGGCCTCGGCGAAGTGGTCGATTATTCAATTCTTCTGGATGAGATTTTCGGTCATATCAAACAGGACGCTTCTGAAGCAGGTTGCCTTAAAGAAATTCGGCATGCAAAGAAAATTCTTAAACGCGGCACTAGTGCGCATCGTCAGCTACAGATTTATTATAAGTCGCTAGACGCCGGCGATGACCACAGTCATGCGATAAAAGAGGTTGTTGACTGGCTGCGGAAGGAAACGCTGCGTTTTTAAACGGTGAGTTTCGACGCGATTGATGGGGTGTGAACAAAAACTCTGGGTATCTGGTTGGCAATTTCAATATGTGGTTTTGAAGCTCAGCCGCTGCTAAGGGTTTTTTCAAGGGCGTTGTGCCAACCCGACAGATTCTCATTTCTTAGCCGCTGATGCATTCCTGAGTGACACGTTGCGTTCGCTTTCCAGTTCGAATGAAGATCCTCCAGCGATGGGTTGATGCCGAGCGCAATACCTGCCAGACTGGCAGCTCCCAATGATGTCGTTTCGATATTCTCTGGTCGTTGTACAGACACGTTTAAAATGTCAGCGAGGAATTGCAGCAGCCAATCATTCGCCGTCATTCCGCCGTCAACACGAATTTGGCAAATTTCGATGTTGCTGTCTTGTTGCATGGCGTTGATTAAGTCATAAGACTGGTAACACACCGATTCAAGTGCCGCACGCACCAGTTGCGATTTCCCCGTGTCTCGAGTGATGCCGGTTAAAACACCTCTGGCATCGGCATCCCAGTGGGGTGCGCCAAGTCCGGTAAATGCGGGTACCAGATAAACGCCGTGGTTATTTTCTGTTTGTTCAATCAGGTTATCAATTTCATCGTTGCTATGAAACACGCCAAGCTCGTCGCGCAGCCATTGAATCGTTGTGCCGGCGTTGAAAATCGAACCTTCCAGGGCATAGTTGATTTTCCCATTAATTTGATACGCTACAGTCGTGAGTAGATGGTGTTGCGAAACCACGGCTTGATCGCCCGTGTTCATGACCATAAAACAGCCCGTGCCATAAGTGCTTTTGGTCATGCCGGGGTTGAAACAGGCTTGTCCAATCAATGCCGCCTGCTGATCACCGGCAGCGCCGCATATTGGAATCTCTCTGCCGAGAACCGAGGGATCGGTGACGCCATAGTCATCGGCGCAGTTTTTGACATCCGCAAGCAGCGATCGAGGAATGTTGAATAGCTTCAGCAAATCACTATCCCAATCACCGGTGTGGATATTAAACAACAGCGTTCGGCTCGCATTCGTTGCGTCTGTGGCGTGGCTATTGCCGTTGGTTAACCGCCAGATCAGGAAACTGTCCACTGTGCCAAAGCATAATTCACCGTTCTCAGCGCGTTTTTGCGCACCATCAACATGATCCAAAACCCAGCGGATTTTGGTGGCTGAAAAATAGGGGTCCAGCAGCAGTCCGGTTTTTTCGCGAATCATTTGTTCATGCCCCTGTGCCTTTAGTGCATTGCAATAATCTGCTGTGCGTCTATCCTGCCAGACGATGGCGTTATAAATCACCTGCCCTGACTGCCTTTCCCAAACTAACGTGGTTTCCCGTTGATTGGTGATTCCGATCCCGGCAACGAATGCGTCACTTCCGAGCCTGGATAAGACATCCTTGCAGGTATTCAGACAGGTTTGCCAGATATCCATCGGCTTGTGTTCAACCCAGCCGTTGTTCGGATAGTATTGATCAAAAGGTTGTTGGGCTGATGTTATTACCGTTCCTGCCGTGTCAAAGGCCAGTGAACGTGAACTGGTTGTGCCCTGATCTATGGCAATAATGAAGGTGTTTTTATTCATGACGACTATTCTATCCCGAAACGTAATCGGTTTTTAAATACCCTATAATTCGGTGAAAGTTTTCCTGAATTCTGAATATGACCGATTCCTTTGATATAGAACGCGCACGCGCGGAAACCCGAGCCTGTGGCGATAGGGTGCATTTCAATAATGCCGGATCATCCCTGATGCCAGCGCGTGTGGCAGATTACTTGCGCCGATTTCTCGATAAAGAAGAAATGCTCGGTGGATATGAAACTGCGGACGCTGAAGCTGAAGCGCTGGAGAATTTCTATCATGCTTGTGGGCGCTTGTTAAATTGTGGCGCACACGAAATCGCCTACGCAGAAAATGCCACCCGCGCATGGGACATGGCGTTTTACGGGATGAACTTTAAGCAAGGTGATCGAATACTGACGACGATGTCTGAGTACGGCAGTAATGTCATCGCGTATAACCAGCAGGTGCGAAAAACGGCTGCCGAGCTCGTCCTGACTTCGACGGTTCACACTCATAACTCATTGATTTATAAGGAAACACAAAAATACCTAGGCACTACAAATGCCCAGATATTGAAGAATTATGTCAATTAGTACAGTGGGTAAGCTGTGGTAATCGCTTTTAATCCCATCACAGCATAGATTTTTTTTGCCTCTGGATTGATTTGAGAAGGCATGACATAACGCTGTTTGGTGCGCTTGTGTTTGAACACACTATGTTGCACATGAATCAAGGCATTACGAATAACTTCAGGGGATAAGGCTTTGTGTTGTAGCTTGATTCGATACATTAGCTGTCTGATGCAGGCAAAAGCCATGAACGAAATAGCAATGTGGGCACGCACCCTGGAAGGTGTCCAGTGGTAGATAGGGCGTACTTTTAAGTCATGTTTAGTGATGCGGAAACTTTCTTCAACCTGCCATAAGCCGCGATAGTGTGATAACACTTCTTGGTGCGGCGTATCAGGCAAATTGGTAATCACCCCATGCAAGCCGTCCCAACGGCTTTCGGCATCAATTTTATCCTGGTTGATACTCAGGCTGGTTTTTTCCCTTGATAATCAGAAAGATAAACAAAAAGATAATCAGAAACTTTTTATAGCCGTAGTTATTTAATAAGTCCTTGGGATTCTGGCTTTTACCTATTTTCTTGATGAGCCGATCGACCGCCTTTTGTCGGTCATGTTGATCTTTATCCGCACGCTTTGGACAATGCGAGACAATGAGCCGTCTCTTCTTGTGCGTCAGCTCGGCTGCGCTTGACCCGCCTTTGCCAAGTGCCTGATAAGCTGATTTATCCAATACTTTGGTTTGTAGTGCACTTGGTAATTGTTTTAGTTTCGCTCCGACAATGTAATAAGCGCCCGCCTCATCCAGGGCGCTTAGATTGTCTTCATTCAACATGCCCCTATCAGCGACAAAGATCATTTTCCTGACATCATAGCGCGCCTGCATCGTCTTCAAAACGCTGATTAGGCTATGGCCCTCGAAAGTAGCACCGGGGAACACTTCGTAGCCGACCGGCAGGCCTTCATGGGTGACCAGCAAAGCCAGCAATACTTGCGGCTGATTGAATTTACAGTCCTTGCTGTAGCCATTTTGTTTTAACTCATCTTCCTTGAAAGACTCAAAATACAGTGTCGTACAGTCAAAAAACAACACATCCAACGCACCAGGTAACAAGGATCGCGTGCCTTCACAGGTCATCGCTTGTAGCCGACTGATGGTGTTATCGTCCAGCTGATCCATCATCCGATAAACTTTCTCTAAGGACAAAGAAACGCCAAAGTCCTGCTCCAGCTGCTGCACACTGCCGCGCTTACTTTTAGGATTGGCAATGCGTGCCATCACACAATGAAACAGTGCTTCTGTGGAGGCACGATACTTCTTTTGCGGCAACAGGGTATCGAACGACAACTGGCGATAGACCGCGCCATACACCTCATGGATGCCCAGTACCACCCGTTGTTCTTCCACCATCTGCATCAGGTCAACATTCAAGGTGGCTTTGGACGCTTTGGCTGCTTTCGCTTCAATAACTTGTTTGGCGACCGCCTCAGGCGGAAACAAACCGGGCTGGTGTTGGGCTTCAAGCTTCGCCTTGACGACTTCGGCCAGCTCTTTCAATCGCACTAACTCATCGTCATCCATGGCAATGCCGATATAACGGACAATCTTTTGCTTGACCTTATCGCCGACGCGCACAGATGAAACAATCTGAACCGATTGTCTTGGGCTATTGGGTGTCGATTTAACGCGAACAAACATGGGGTGAGCTTACACCATGCTATCGCCGAAGCCAACACAAATATTAAGATAGGCACTACAAATCGATCTCAACAGAAGACCCCCGTATTGACTGGGCTGTAGGCGATCTGCGTGGGGTGGACCGTCGAAGTCAGGCGGCTGCCGAGCTCGTGTTTGTACCTGATGATGAATTTGGTCAAATTGATGTGAGTGAGTTGGAAAATCTGGTTGATGAAAAAACCAGATTAATTTCAATCAGTCTGATCCCGACGGGGGGCGGGTTGGTTAATCCGGCTGCAGCGGTGGGTGAAGTCGCCAATCAGGCCGGTGTACCGTTTTTACTGGATGCCTGTCAGGGAGTGGGGCATATCCCTCTGGATGTTGAAACAATAGGCTGTGACATGTTGAGTGGTACCGGACGTAAATACCTGCGCGGCCCACGAGCAACCGGGATGCTGTATATAAAAGAAGCGATGATGGATCAGATTGCACCCCCGTTTCTTGATCAACATTCAGCAGATTTGATTACACCGACAGAATATAAACTACTGCCGGATGCCAGGCGTTATGAGAACTGGGAGCAGTATTTTGGCGGAAAAGCCGGTTTGGGTGTGGCAATAGATTACGCCATGGAGTTTGGATTGTCTGCGATTCAACAGCGAATTTATTGTTTAGCGGACATCCTGCGATCAAAGCTTGAAGATATCGATGGCGTAACCCTAACGGATTTGGGTAAAGAAAAATGCGGTATCGTCACTTTCATCGCCGCCCAAAAAAGCGGTGCGGAAATCAAGGCGGGATTAGCGGCGAAGCGAATTAATGTAACGATTTCTGATGGATCCGGCAGTCTGGTATCTTTCCAGCAGCGTGATCTGACAGAAGTGGTTCGTGCATCGGTTCATTATTTTAATTCCGAACAGGAGATTGATTATTTTATTGAAACGCTAAAAGGAATTCTGGCTGGCCGTTAGGATTTCTTTGGCTGGATTTTATTGATGATCCGGCATTCCCTGGCCGGTGAAGTCACCGTTGAGCGTAATGTCTCGAGACCAGTAGTCACGAGCAGTCACGAGTAGTCAAAGGTTACGATCTATAGAGTGATTGCATTTTCGCTGGTATCGTTGAATCACGTGAACAACTGAAATTGAATTCGACTGGCGCAAGTTTATGAGGTCACAGCTACCAGTGCATCCGAGAAGCGATTAAGCTGATCATCATCTTTCAGACCCGCTATGTTCACTCGACCGCCCGCCACTGCGTACACTGCGTGATCTTCTCGCAAACGGTCTACCTGTTCATCTGACAGCACCAGAAGTGAAAACATACCCCTGTGATCGGCAATAAAGTCCCAACGATCACTATTGGATTTTTCACGCAATACATCGCTCAGTTGTTTGCGTAAAACCAGCATGCGTCCTCGAGTTTGTTCAAGCTCATTCTGCCAGTTCGCTCTAAGATTGTCGTCAGTCATAATAGCGGCAACCAGCGCCGCGCCGTGATCGGGCGGCATGGAGTAGGAGCTCCTTGCGTTACTCAGGATATGTGACCGTGCGATATCTGCGGTTTTGCTGTTTTCGCCAAGTAAGAGGGAGCAGCCCACACGATCTCGGTACAGGCCAAAGTTTTTAGAACAAGAACTCGCAACCACCATGGCTTCGACTTCTTTAGCCATCGCTCGAATACTATAGGCATCTTTCTCCAGTGAGTCTCCAAATCCCTGATACGCCATATCAAAGTAAGGGAAAAATCCATTTTTCGCCGCCAGTTTGGCAATCTCATCCCAGTCTGAAGGAGCCAATTCAGCACCAGAGGGATTGTGACAACAGGCATGAAATACCACGATGTCGCTTTTCCCCAGAGTCGAAAGTTTGCCCATCAGCGCATCAACATCGACGGTTTTGGTTTTTCGGTTTAAGTAGGGATAGGCATCAATATCAAAGCCGCTTTGACGAAAAATCGGGTAGTGGTTTCCCCAGGTCGGATCGCTAACCCAGAATTTTCGATCACTGGCAATACGATAAAGCATATCGGACAGCATTCTCAGTGCGCCGCATCCGCCGGGTGTCTGGACGGCTCGGATACGATCCATTTCGCCATCTGCAGCGAAAACCAGTTTGGTTATTTCACGGTTAAAGGTCTCATCCCCTGCAAGTCCCACATAAGCTTTGGTTGTCTGTTCGTGATGAACCTTTTCTTCGGCCAGACGTACCGCTTCCATGATCGGCGTTTGCCCGTTTTCATCGCGAAATACCCCCACGCCAACGTCTATTTTGTTATCGCGTGTATCAGCACGAAACATGCCCATTAACTGGATTATGGGATCCTGTGGGGTGGGTTCGAATTTCTCAAACATTGTGGTTTTCCGAAAGATTCAGGTTCAATAACAGGCAGTGGATTTGCCGCAGGTTGTAAGCAATCTAATGGTCTTTGTCAACTACCATTGGCGGATGCCTCTTCAGTATTCTATACCGCTTCACTATTGGCAGTGGCGTTTTCAGTCTCCATTCTTGGAGAACGGGCAGGTATTCGCCGATGGAGTGCAATTATTGTGGGTCTCATCGGTGTTTTTATTATTGCAAGCGGGTTATATTCTGTGCATCGCGAAGCCAGCCTGGCGCGTCATCAGGATCGTCAGGAAAAAGCCACCGCCCTGAGGCAATAGGCGACAACGTAATCGAGAGCGTCTAAAAGCCAAGTCTGTTTATGTCAGAAAATATTGTTAAAAGCCAAATAGAAAATCAACTGGTGCCATTTTCACCGATTTATTGCGAGGTCAAAAACGAAAGCGCAATGCATAATGTGCCGGTTGGTTCGGAATCCCATTTCAAGGTCACCATCGTCTCTGAGCAGTTCAATGGAAAAATGCTGGTGGCACGTCATCGTATGGTTAATGAACAGCTTAAATTACTGATTGAAGGCTCCGTTCATGCTTTGGCGTTACATACCATGACCCCTGATGAGTGGTTTGAAAAGGGTGGATTAGCGCCCGACTCTCCTGAGTGTCTGGGCGGCGGCAGTTCTTGAGCAGTTAACTGTCGACAATAACAAACACGATAATTTGCAATGAGTTGGTGGGGAAAAGTTGTTGGCGGAACATTTGGATTCCTGATTGGCGGACCCCTCGGTGCGTTATTGGGGGCATCGCTCGGGCATTCGCTCGATAATAGTTTTAGTAACGCCAGCGGTTATCTGCCGGGAGATCAGGAACGCACACAGGCGGCATTCTTTACCGCGACGTTTTCGATTATGGGCTACGTGTCGAAAGCGGATGGTCGTGTAACGCAGGATGAGATTACGCTTGCGCAAAGTATTATGGCGCAGATGCAACTGGATTCAACCCAGCAGAGAGCCGCAATAGAACTCTTTAACAGTGGCAAGTCCGAGGATTTTCAGATTGACCCGGTGCTGAATCAATTTCGCAGGGAATGCCATCGACGTTCAACACTACTGCAAATGTTTCTTGAGATACAGGTCCATGCGGCTTTTGCAGACGGCAGCTTAGACCCAAAAGAAAATCAGGTTTTACACGACATCGCTCAACAACTTGGTTTTCGACCTGGCGATGTAAATTTGATTATTGAAATGGTTCGCGGCGGCGCTCAATCTGGTGCAAATGCAGGGGCTCAATCGCAAACCAATATGGCAGACCCCTACAAGGTGTTAGGGGTATCTCCTGAAACGCCTTTGGCGGAAATTAAAAAAGCTTACCGCAGGCTTCTCAGTCAGCATCATCCTGACAAGCTGGTTTCAAAAGGATTGCCTGAAGAAATGATTAAGCTGGCGAATCAAAAAACCCATGAAATTCGGCAAGCCTGGAAAACCATTCAGAGAAATCATCAAACATGATGCGCGGAATCAGTTTTATTGTTGAATCTGGCTCGACCAGCACCGACTAACCATGTGTCGAATCGCAACTTATCTTGGGCCGGAAATTCCGTTACAAAACATTGTTACCGGACCTGTGCACTCTTTACTTTCCCAGAGCCGCGATGCGGCGGAATCGAAGGTAAACCTGAATGGTGATGGCTTTGGAATTGCCTGGTATGGAGATCTTAAAGAGCCTGGTTTGTATCGAGAGGTACTGCCCGCGTGGTCTGACGAGAATCTCACCAATATATGCCGGATGATGCGCTCAAATCTGTTTATCGCGCATGTTCGTGCGTCGACCATTGGTGAAACCATGCGATCGAACTGCCATCCGTTTGTCTACGAAAACTGGAGTTTTGCCCATAATGGTCAAATTGGGGGATTTGATTTGATGCAGCGTCAGCTTGAATCGGAATTGTCCGATGATCTTTATCTGTCTCGCCGTGGCACGACGGATTCAGAGTTGCTTTTTCTGACACTGCTAAATTGTGGGTTAGGTGAATCTCCTGGGACGGCTTGCAGCCGAGTTATTGAAAAGCTCGAAGGTCTACGAACTGTACACGCAATCTCCGCACCATTGAGATTGACGTTTGTATTCTCCAATGGTCAAGAGCTATTCGGCGTTCGCTACGCTTCGGATCGATTCAGTCCCACCTTGTACTATTCAAACCAACTGGATAACAATGGCTTTTCATTGTCTTCGGAACCGTTGGATGGTGTGGTGAGTAACTGGACGAAGATTCAATCTTCTTCTTTTGTTCAAGTCTCTAAAAACGGAATCCAACTCGAACCATTCTAGTCCCGTTTTTATACAATTTCCCACCAGAATAGCGAAAGACAAACATGTAAATGCACTGATTTGGGCGATATTGGACCAAGGCGCAATTTTCTATGAATTTATCTCCGTTTCAGCGACTTTTTGTGGTTGAAAAACCTGTTTTAAGACACCATTTGATGTATCATCGCGCCCGCTTCGGAAATGCTCGGATCGGTATCGCCGAATTCTCTAAAATTTGCGCTAATTCAAACATTTAAAGCCATGAAAGACTTAACAAAGTATAGAAATATTGGAATTTTTGCCCACGTGGACGCGGGTAAAACCACAACAACTGAACGAATTCTCAGCCTGACCGGAAAAATTCACAAAATCGGTGAAGTACACGACGGTGAGGCGACAACCGATTTCATGGATCAGGAACGCGAGCGCGGTATTACAATCCAGTCTGCTGCAACCAGTGCATTTTGGGATGATCACCGACTGAACATCATCGATACTCCGGGTCACGTTGACTTTACTATTGAAGTCTACCGTTCTTTGAAGGTGCTCGATGGCGGTATTGGGGTATTCTGCGGTTCTGGCGGTGTTGAACCACAGTCGGAAACAAACTGGCGTTATGCTAACGACTCAGAAGTTGCACGAGTTATTTTCGTCAACAAACTGGATCGTTTGGGTGCTGATTTTTACCGGGTAGTCGATCAGATCAAGAATGTGCTTGGCGCCAATCCATTGGTGATGACGCTGCCCATCGGCATCGAAGATGATTTTAGCGGTGTAGTAGACCTACTCACTCGCAAAGCGTGGCTATGGGACGGTTCAGGTGATCCCGAGAAATATACGATTCAGGATGTCCCTGAAGACATGGTGGACAGTGTCGAGCAATATCGAGAAGAGCTGATCGAAACTGCACTTGAGTATGACGACGATGCTATGGAAAAATATCTTGAAGGTGAAGAGCCTGATGTGGATACCATCAAAGCCTGTATTCGCAAGGGTACTGTTGAACTGGATTTCTTCCCCACGCTGTGTGGGTCCGCGTTCAAAAACAAAGGTATTCAGCTGGTGTTGAATGCGGTAGTCGATTACTTGCCGAATCCAGTGGAAGTGAAGCCGCAACCGGAAACTGATCTGGAAGGTAATGAAACCGGTGAGTTGGCTTACGTCGATCCAGATAAACCAATGCGTTCATTGGCGTTCAAAATTATGGACGACCGATACGGTGCCTTGACTTTCCTGCGCGTCTATTCCGGAACGCTGAGCAAGGGCTCAACCGTTTTGAATACAGCGACCGGTAAAACTGAACGTATCGGACGCATCGTCGAAATGCATGCGGACTCTCGTGAAGAACTGGATGAAGCCCAGGCCGGTGATATCGTCGCTGTGCTGGGTATGAAGAACGTTAAAACCGGACATACCCTGTGTGATCCGAATAACCCTGCGACCCTGGAACCGATGGTATTTCCCGACCCGGTTATTTCCATGTCGGTTTCACCGAAAGACAAGAGCGCTTCGGAAAAAATGGGTGTCGCGTTGGGTAAAATGATTTCTGAAGACCCTTCTTTCCACGTCAGTACCGATCAGGAAAGCGGTGAAACCATTCTTCAGGGTATGGGTGAATTACACCTCGATATTAAAGTTGATCTGTTGAAACGGACGCATGGTGTTGAAGTTGAAGTTGGAAAACCTCAGGTAGCCTATCGTGAAACCATTACCCAAATGGTTAAAGACGCATACACGCACAAAAAGCAAACGGGGGGTTCCGGGCAGTTCGGTAAAATCGAATATGTTATCGAGCCTGGTGAAACAGGATCCGGCTATCAATTTGAATCCAAAGTAACAGGTGGTAACGTGCCTCGCGAATTCTGGCCGGCTGTTGATAAAGGCTTTAAAGAATGTATGGAGAAAGGGGTACTTGCCGAATACCCGTGTATTGACGTTAAAGTCACCCTCATGGACGGTGCGTTTCATGCGGTGGATTCTTCTGCTGTTGCATTCGAACTGGCGGCACGCGCTGCGTACAGACAATCGATGACTAAAGCAGGTCCGCAATTGCTTGAGCCTATTATGAAGGTCGATGTGTTTACCCCGGATGCAAATGTTGGCGATGTTATTGGCGATCTTAATCGCCGCCGCGGCATGATTAAATCCCAGGACGCAGGCCCAACAGGTGTTCGTATCAAAGGTGATGTACCGCTTTCTGATATGTTTGGTTATATCGGTGATTTGCGAACGCTGACTTCCGGTCGAGGACAGTTTTCCATGGAGTTTTCTCACTATATGCCATGCCCTCGGAATGTCGCCGATGAAGTTATCAAAGAAACGCGTGAGCGTAAGGGTTAGGCTTTCATTTTTTCTGCATCTGCCGTGACCGCAGCTTGCGGTAATATACTATAACGACAGGCTTCAACTACTGCCCGGGTTCATGCCGCGCACAGAAACTGCTTGCATCATGGCAATGGCTTCAGCGTATGATCCGGGGCCATGTTGAAGATCAATCAACACCGTGTCGTAGCCGCTGAGGGACACAATTTCTGCTGCGATGGGACTGAACATGCCAATCCAGCAGGCGCTCATTTTTTCACCGTGTTGCCGGCGACTTTTGATGGGTGGTTATTTATCATTGCCGAATTGCTGCGCAACCGGACAATTAAATGCAAGGGATGAGTTCACTCCATGTTTAATCTGATTAAAACCGAATGGAAATTTTTGCTGTTTGGTTTTCTAATGACATTCTGGTCATCTCCCGGACAAACATTCTTCATATCATTGTTTAGCGGAGAGATTCGTGCGGACCTTGGATTGTCGGACGGTCAGTTCGGCGGACTCTATTCCGTCGCAACCCTGCTCAGTGCCATGATGATGGTTTGGAGCGGCAGTTTGATGGACAGAGTCGATTTGCGGAAGTTTTCCATTGCAGTCGTTGTTGGGCTTGCTGCGGGTTGTATGGTTATGTCATTCAGTACGGGGGTGGTTTTACTGGTGCTGGGGATATTCCTGCTCAGGCAAATGGGTCAGGGATTGATGTGCCTTGCGAGTTCCACGGCAATGGTGCGCTACCTCGAACGTAACAAGGGAAAGAGCAGTGCGCTTGCTGGTATGGGCTATGCCGTATCCGAAGCGGTGATGCCGAGTGCGGTTGTCAGCGTGATTGTTATAGTGGGGTGGCGTCAGAGCTGGATGATAAGTGCGGTGGTGTTGGTGACGTTGGTGATTCCGCTGATTTTGATTTTGTTGCGTGATCACACCAACAGACATGAAAAGTATTTGCAGCAAATCAGTGCGACTGAATCTGCGTCGAAAGACGCAGGTTCTGATCATCTAACCATTGATCACAGTTCAATCCGGGAAAAGCCGCAGTGGACTCGCAGACAGGTGCTGAAAGACAAGTGCTTTTATTTGTTCCTGCCGGGTTTGATGTCCCAACAGCTCATGTTTACCGGGTTTATTTTTCATCAAATCCATCTGGTTGAATCAAAAGGCTGGTCATTGTCGGCCTGGGCTTCGTTGTTTGTAGTGTACGCCATGGTATCCATTGTGACCAAACTGGTGATCGGGGTGCTGATAGACAAGATCGGTACGATCAAGATGGTCCCGCTGATTGGTTTGCCAATGGCAGTGGGGCTGGTCGTGCTCGCTTCAGGCTCGAGTCTGGGTGTGGCAGCGATATTTTTAATACTTACCGGTGTCACTGTGGGTTTCCAGAGCACCGTTGCCGCACCGTTTTGGGCGGAGATGTATGGTACTCGTCACCTTGCATCGATCAAATCGCTGGGTTCTGCGATAATGGTGGTGTTCACTGCGCTATCGCCAGTGATATTGGGTTATCTGATTGATCTTGGTGTCACCATGAACACGCTGGCAGCGGGCAGCGCCGTTTATATCTTTGTTACTTCGTCTCTCGCATACTATGCCTGGCGGTTGCTGCGGACACGACTAAGTGTTAATTGAGTGATGCGGCGACCTTCCCTGATATCGTATATACAGAGCGTTCAGGGGAGGACTATTTGAATACGTTGAATCGGGTATTTGAGTATTGCGGGCAGGACGGACGTGCCGACAGTTTTATCAACATAAAATGGCATTCAGGGATTCGCTTTCCTGTAAATTATGATTACAATCGGCAACAACTTCAGACCAAGCATCGAGAGGCAGCAAAATGAGCAATGTCGCAACTCCCATCAGGAAGGCGAAAATGAGCGATGAAGAATGGCAGGCTCGCCAGGATTTAGCCTGCTGTTATCGAGCCTTCGCCCACTATGGCTGGACCGATCTGATTTATACACACCTCAGTGTTCGGGTGCCTGGTGAGGTGGGTCAGTACATGATCAATCCCTATGGATTGCTGTTTCATGAAATCACAGCGAGTAATCTGATCAAGGTTGATTTCGATGGCAACGTTGGCGCAGGTGACTACCCGTACAACGATGCTGGCCATTCTATTCACACCGCGATTCTTAAGGCGAGGCCGGATATAAACGTTGTTTTGCACAGCCACACACGCGCCGGAATGGCGGTGTCGTGTATGGCGTGCGGGCTTTTACCGCTTACTCAGCAGGCAAACGAAGTGAATGCCGTTCTCTGTTCCCATGAATACGGTTTGGCAACCAATAACGAAGCTGAATGTGAAGCTTTGGGCCGCAGTTTTGGTGATTCGAGTTATTTGATGCTAATGCAAAACCATGGTCTGTTGGGTGCCGGCCGAAATGTAGGAGAAGCTTTTTATTTGCTTTACGAATTGGAGAATGCGTGCAAGGTGCAGGTGGATGTACTTGCATCCGGCCAAAAATACATCGTGCCCAATAGTGAAGTTGTCAGGGAGATGAAGCGCTATGGAACGCCGCCAAAGGCGGCACCTGCCCGCCATACCGCGATGGCCTGGGATGCTGTGGTTCGATTGATGGATTTAAAAGATCCTTCTTATCGGGAGTAATCCAATGCTTGCTGTCGTCAGTTAGCATAGAGGATGAATTTGAGCGAAATGACTTCGTTGCGATAGCGATGGCAGAATCTTTTGCTAATATACATTTTAGTTTTCCTGAAACTCGCGTACTGGTTACTGGCGGTACATCGGGAATAGGAGAATCGGTGGCAAAGGCGTATTCAACAGCGGCTGCGCAGGTGGTGTTTACTGGCAGAGATGCGGTTAGGGGGGCGCGTGTTTTGCGGGAAGTAGACAGCTTATCCGGGAACCGCGGTAAGCACGATTTTATAGCCGGCGATATTACTGATTCTGATTTTTGTGATGATCTCGTTAATCAGGCATCCGATACCCTTGGCGGTCTGGATATTGTGGTGAATTGTGCGGGGGTGATTCACCACGCAGAAGCAGGCGATACTACGGATGAACAGTGGCACCACACTATGAATGTGAATCTGCACGGGACATTTTATGTTTGCCGAGCGGCACTGAAACTGATGAAACGGTTAAAAGAAGGGGTCATTGTGAATATTGCCTCGGATGCGGGATTATCTGCGAGCAGTCATCTGGCCGCGTACAGTGCGAGTAAAGGTGCGGTGGTTCAATTATCAAGGGCGATGGCGAAAGACTATGGAAAGCATGGGATTCGTGTTATTCCGCTCTGTCCGGGCGATGTCGATACGCCGATGCTCCGCGGAGAATTTGATCAGTTAGGGGTTTGCGCTGAAGAGGGGCTGGATGATTCCGCGCAAAGCGTACCGCTGAACCGTGTCTGTACCCCTCAGGAAGTAGCGCAGTTAGTGCTTTATGCTTCCAGCGATGCTGCCGCATTTATGAGTGGTTATCCATTGGTGCTCGATGCGGCAAATCGGGCCTGAATTCAATTCCAGTATTTGCAAAAATGATGACAGAAACTCGGTACACGATTGAACAATCGTACACAGATGAGCTCGGACACCTGAACCATGTCTGGGCGATCAAACTCCTCGAGCTGGCTCGAGATGAATGGTATCGCGATGCCGGTTTATGGGAAGGACGGCCATGGAGTGACGATGAAACTTTGGGCACAATTGTTGTCAATATAAACGTGAACTATCGGTTGGAGTGCTTTCTCGATGAAGCTATCGTTGTCAGGACCTTTCCATTAAACAAAGGAAGCAAGAGCTACTCCATTGGGCAGGAACTCATTAAGGCGAATGGCGATATCGCCATAGATGGAGAATCAACCAATGTGATTATGGATAGGGTGTCCCATGAACTGGTCCTGGTGCCAGAATCCATCGGTCAGTATTTGCAGCCCAAGACCTAGCCTCCGTGCGCGATTCTCCCGCCGCCATATGCCCCGCACAACCTGGAAGCAGACAGAACCTATTGTGATGGTCTCTGGTTAATTTCGGTCGGCATTGAAGTTGCACTGGAGGATCGAAATTAAATATCGAGGTGTTTGTTTTGTTACCTAATGATTCGCAGAATCCCCTATAATCGGGCGTTTTAGCGCATCACAAAGAGCTGGCGGTTAGCCGCAGTATCCATTTCCCATGACGTCTTCAAATCAAACGCAAAATATTAAAATCGTAGACGTAACCTTACGAGATGGCGAACAGACTCAAGGCGTATCTTTCGCGCAGTCTGAAAAAGTCACGATTGCTAAAGCGTTGCTTCATACGCTGAAGGTGGATCGAATAGAAGTCGCGTCTGCGGGAATTTCCGAAGGCGAACGTGAAGCAGTGCGTCGGATCAATGAATCGGCCGCTGAACAAGGTTATCTCGATCGCGTAGAAGTGCTTGGTTTTACTGACCACAAGCGCAGCGTTGACTGGATTGATTCGGTTGGTGGAAAAGTGATCAATCTGCTGACCAAAGGAAGCGAAAAACATTGCTGTGAGCAATTACGCATGTCGCCGGATCAGCATCTTGAAGGCATCCGTAAAACGGTTGAATATGCCGATCAAAAGGCTATGCTGGTGAATGTATATCTTGAAGACTGGTCAAACGGATATGTAGACAGTCGTGAATACGTCTATGCCATGATGGATAAGCTTGCGCAGCTCCCAATCGCGCACTTTATGCTGCCGGATACTTTGGGAGTGATGTCTCCTGCTGAGGTGTCAGCTAATTTAGCTGACATGATCGCGCGCTATCCTGATTGCCGGTTCGACTTTCATCCGCATAATGACTACGGCCTGGGTACCGCAAACTGTATGGCAGCAGCACAGGCTGGCGTGACTTCTGTGCACTGTACAGTGAATTGTCTCGGCGAACGCGCGGGTAACGCATCGCTTGCAGAGGTGTGTCTCGCGCTGAAAGATAAGCTGGGGCTGAATCTGTCGGTGGATGAAAGTAAAATTTATCATTTAAGCCAGATGATCGAAATTTTTTCCGGAAAAGCGGTTGCCGATAATGCCCCGGTGGTTGGGGCAGATGTGTTTACACAAACCGCAGGAATACACGCCGATGGCGATCAAAAAGCGGGGCTGTATCAGACGCAATTAAGCCCGGATCGGTTTAATCGGTCTCATACTTATGCGTTGGGGAAGATGAGCGGCAAAGCGTCTCTGCAAAAGAATCTGGAGACGCTGGGGATTAGTTTGTCCCAGGAAGATCAAACCAAAGTGCTGGAAAAAGTGGTTTCCCTTGGAGATTCAAAAGCGGTGATTACGTCAGAGGATCTGCCTTTAATCATTGCAGATGTGCTGGAGTCTCGCGGTGACCGACATCTCGAATTACTGAATTGTTCTATCACCAGTGTTTACGGTTTGAATTCTCATGTCAGTATCAGCGTAAAATTGTATGACGAAGTAATTAAGGCAACGGGAGTGGGTAACGGTGGTTTTGATGCTTTTATCGAAGCGATTAACGAGGTGCTTGAACGGCATCATATCGAAGTCCCTGAGCTGCTGGATTATCAGGTTCGAATACCGAAAGGCGGTACTACCAGCGCGCTGGTAGAATGTTTTATTACCTGGATGGACGATGGCAGGAAAGTCAGAACCAGAGGAGTTGATGCAAACCAGGTGTTTGCTGGAATTCAGGCGACGCTGCGAATGCTGAATATGAAGCTGGGTTCTTCTGCCTGAGTTTTTATTCCTGGTCGATATGTCTCACTCAACCTACCTTCCCGAAAAAATGGGCTCTGCTACGGTTGAGCCTGCAGGGAGTTTTGAAGCCGGCTCATACCAGCAATTTACGGTAACGTATACCGCAGGTTATTTTGGCATTGACGATACCGGTTCGCTAAAAGTTGTGCATCGTTTCGCATCAGATATGGGCAGACCCCAATTCGATAATCCTGCGGCGCCGAACTACACCACAGTGGAAGCCAGCAATGGCGCGGTGTTGCATGTTGAATATGACATGAAGCGTAATATTCGTCCGTGGGACAAAACCTTATACATTAAGGTGGTAAGAGGTTTTTTGCGGGAATCAGATCAAATCATTATTCGTTTTGGGGATCGTCGTCAGGGTTCACCGGGTATTCGCTTGCAAACTTTTTGTGAGGACACGTTCGAGTTTCGGGTACTGGTCGATGCCATTGCCACCTATAACTACGTGGAACTGCCGCAGCAACCCGTGATAAAAATCATTCCTGGGCCGGTAAATCGATATAAGGCAATAATGCCCACTGCTGTAGTCGCAGGCGAGCCGTTTCGAGTCAGAATTAAAGGCGAAGATGGATGGGGAAACCCCACCGATCAGCACGATGGATTGCTCCATCTCAGTTCCAGTTTTCCGCTGGAGAATCTCCCGCAATCGATTCAATTAAAGCCGGGAGTGTTTGACTTTACGGTTGATGGGGTTGTGGCGACGCAGCAGGGTGATCTTGTTATCGAAATTGAAGACAAGGATATTCAGTTGTCGGCGAAGTCAAATCCGCTAAGAGTGAGTGAGAGTTTGGCTCTCAGGCCTTTTTGGGGAGATTTGCACGGCCAATCCGAAGAAACCATCGGAACCAATTCTGCACGGGATTTTTATGCGTTCGCTCGGGACAAGGCGTTTCTGGATGTTTGCGTGCATCAGGGAAATGATTTTCAAATTACCAATGCATTTTGGCAATGGTTAAATGCGTTGTCTGCGGAATTTAATGTGGATGGTGAATTTGTGGTTTTCCCCGGCTGGGAGTGGTCAGGAAATACGGGGCTGGGCGGCGACAGAAATGTGTTAATGATGAAAGAGGGGAGGCAGATTCATCGATCCTCTCACGCGCTGGTTGATGACCTGTCGGATATTGATACCGATGCCAATTCCGCTGAAGATTTGTTTGCGATGCTCAAAGACGAAGACTGTGTGGTATTCGCCCACATCGGCGGGCGCTATGCCGATATCAAAGTTGCCCACGATAAACGTCTGGAGCGCGCCGTGGAAGTGCATTCTGCATGGGGTACATTTGAATGGTTGATCCATGATGCGTTCGAACAGGGTTATCGTGTTGGCATCATGTCGAATTCAGACGGCCATAAAGGCAGACCGGGTGCTTCACATCCCGGCGCAACCAAGTTTGGCTCCTATGGCGGCTTGACCTGTATGTTGGCGAAATCATTAAATCGCACCGATATAATGGATAGTTTGCGCCGCCGACATCATTACGCTACCACGGGGTGTCGATCTATCTTGCATACACAGGTTGATTTTACAGAGTCCGCTCAGCTTTTTGGTGAAGATCCGAATCTGGGGGATTGTCAGTTTGTTGCATCGGATTCGGCAATGATGGGTGATATCGTCGGCACACGGCAGGCAGCAGCGCAGTTCTCAGTGAGTGTTAGTTGTTCAGCGCCGATAGAAAGGATTGATATTCGAAATGGGCTGGATACGCTCGAAGTTTTTCGCCCCTTTGACGAAAGCGATCTGGGCTGTCGAATTCGAGTAGTTTGGGAAGGGTCAGAATATCGGGGCCGGGGTCGCGAGACAATTTGGGATGGACAGGCGACACTGCAAGGCAATCAGTTTATCCGTGTTTCACCAATCAATCGATATAATCTGGATAAGAAATTTGACGTGGTTGATGAATCCAATCTTCACTGGACGGCGTTGACCACGGGTGGGTTTGGCGGATTCGATGCGTGGCTGGATTCAAAAGATACGGGTGTTCTGAAAATTCGGAGTGCACTAATCAATGAAGATATCGCAATTGCTGAGATTGGTTTGGATGACCTGATTTTTGAGAATGGCGGTATTGAAAGACGGATTCGGATATTTAGACTGCCGGATGAAAATGCGCACACCCGTTGTGATCTGACTCGTGAAATCGAACTCAATCGAAATGCGGACAACCCGTTATACGTGCGTGTGACTCAGGAGGATGGTCATTACCTTTGGTCGAGTCCGATCTATTTGATTGATCCGGTAGAATAGCGACACTGCGATGAATGAGATTGAGCAATGGTTAGAAAAAATCAAACATCTCGCATACGAAAGCAAAGCTTTTACCTGCGGTCTTTGTGGTCTGCTGCTGCTCATTGGTATTTTCCTTGCCAAAATTTCTGGTTTGGGTGGTAGCGGTTTTCGATCGCATGATGCTGCTTTCGGTACGCACATTTCAATATGACTACTATTTTGGCAGGGAATATTAAGGTTCGCGCCTACTTATGTTTGGTGGCAACGACATTTTGTTGGGGATGTAATTCGATCTTCGCGCGTCTTATCGTCGGTGAAGTTTCACCACTGCTTGTGGTCTCACTGCGATGGGGCGGAACCGTCATTCTGATGTCAGTATTTGCCCGAAATACGATTTCGCAAGATTGGCCGGTATTAAAGCGGAACTTACCGCTATTGTTTCTAATGGGTGGGTTGGGGTTGACTGCTTTTAACGCACTGTTTTATGTCGCTGCCCACACTACTACGGCGCTGAATATCGGAATTATTCAGGGCGCAATACCCGTTTGCGTATTGATTGGAAGTTATATCGTTTACAAAACACAAATCAATACGCTGCAGATTGTTGGTGTCATTGTCACTATTGCAGGGGTGTGTATTGTTGCGTCAGCAGGTGATTTACAACAGTTAGCATCACTATCAATACGCGAAGGAGACTATTTCATGATTATCGCCAGTGTATTGTACTCAGCGTATGCACTAACCCTGCGCCGATTTAAGGGAACATCACCGTTGAGTCTATTCGCAGTCATTGCTGCAGCGGCTTTTATTGCTTCGATTCCGCTTAGTCTGTGGGAATCCGCGCACGGAGATTTGCACTGGCCGACCTCCCTGGGGTGGATCATTGTGCTATTGATTACGTTGCTCCCGTCATTTTTAGCGCAAATATTTTTTATTCAGGGTGTTACCGATTTAGGTGCAGATCGTGCGGGTATATTTGTCAATCTGGTTCCGGTTTTCGCAGCTATTTTGGCTGTTAGTATCCTGCATGAACCCTTTCAGTGGTATCACGGCGTCGCGCTTTGCCTGGTACTTAGCGGTATCTGGCTGAGTGAAAGAATGAAAAATTGAACGGTCGTTTTTTCCAATTCCACCCATTCGTCAATCCCGAAAAACAGTCAATGATTCCTTAATTATGTAGTTTGCAGATGCCGGAAAAAGAGCAAATTCACATCCGAAATCTGGTGGCAGCCTGTTCCGCAATTTGTGTGTTCGGTCTGGCATTTGGCATGACCTATCCCCTGCTTTCTCTGATCATGGAATCCAGAGGAGTATCCCCAGGCATGATCGGTATCAATTCTGCGATGATGCCCATTGGAATATTGATGTTCTCATCCGTAATACCGTACCTTGCCAGGCGTTATGGCGGAAGAAACATTGCCGCAATAGCAGCAGTGATCACTTCAATTCTCATTCTGGCTTATAAGGCATTTGATCATCTCGAAGCCTGGTTTGTCATTCGTATGTTGCAGGGAATGTCCATTTCGACGCTGTTTGTATTGAGCGAAGCGTGGATAGTCAGATTTGCAGGCAGCAGGCATCGCGGCAAGATTATTGCTTTGTATGGCAGTGTATTGTCAGCCAGCTTTGGCGCGGGGCCAGCGCTGGTGAGCTGGATTGGCATTGATGGCTGGATGCCATTCGTCGTTGGGTCGGTGATTATCGTACTGGGCATCTTTCCGGTTTTCCTGTTAAAAGAAGATTTGTCTGAACCAAAGGAAGAAGCACGGGCAGCGGGCATCTTTGAATTTGCGCCGAAAGCTCCGATGCTAATGGCATGTGTGTTCGCATTTGCGATCCTGGACGCAGCCACATTGTCACTATTGCCGGTTTACGGTATCGAAAATGGCCTTGATATATCCACTTCAGCCCTGATTCTGACCGCACTCATTGTTGGTAATACGGTTTTGCAGTTTCCCATCGGTTGGCTGGCAGATAAATATCCACACCGAGCCGTTCTGGCAGGCTGTGCATTCGTCACTGTGGTGATGCTGATGATATTACCCTGGGTAATGGCGACAGCTTTGATGTGGCCTGTGGTAATTACTGCCGGTGCCGCTGGCTACGGCATTTACACCGTATCCTTAACCTCGTTAGGGAGCCGTTTTAACGGTATCCAGCTGGTTAACGGTTCTGCTGCATTTGCAGCGATGTGGGGTGTCGGAGCGTTGATTGGCTCCTTGTCTGGAGGTTGGTCGATGACGTTGTTTGGCCCCCATGGATTGCCTTACCATCTGGCACTCGTTTATTTGATTCTGGTGATTGGTTTGGCCATGCGCGGCTATCAAACAAAACGATAAGCGCGGTCAGGATTTTGAGCCGAACGGATTCGGGAATTGCGTCATACCATTCGTCGGTATTGTCGAACTTCGGGTCGACATCAAATATGACAGCCCTGAAATCATAAACCCGATGACGTACCACCTGACCAGGCTGAAATTTGGCGATTCTGAATACGGTACAGAAAATATCCTGTTGGTTCTCGCGATAAATAACGTTTCGTCTCGCACTACAACACTCTGCGGGTAGTGACGGGGTTTTATGGAAATAAATTGATTAAACACGCTAATTTGTATTTTCTCAGGTTCCGGGTGATGATAAATTTCAACGCCGAACCTGAGTGAATTTGAATGCGGGTTCGAATCATCGAAATCCTGATTATTTCGGTAACCCGTTTATGCAATTGGATTAAAAACTTGAAATCTTTGGTAGAGAGCCGTCGCTTCGAAATTTTTATTGTTACGCTGATCGTTATAAACGCGATAACACTGGGTTTGGAAACGGATAGCAGGGTAATGGAAGCAATTGGGCCGTTGCTGATATTTCTCGACAAAATGGTTTTGACGATATTTGTATTAGAAGTTCTGATTAAGGTTTGTGTCTATCGTTTACGTTTTTTTAAGGACCCCTGGCGTATCTTTGATTTGTTGGTGGTGGGTATCTCTTTGTTGCCGGCGACCGGAAATCTCTCGGTATTGCGTGCGCTGCGTATTCTGCGGGTTCTGCGCCTGATTAGTGTCGTGCCATCGCTGAGAAAAGTGGTGGGTGGACTGGTGGCTGCATTACCCGGTATGGGGTCGATAACATTGCTGTTGTTACTGGTTTTCTACGTATTTTCGGTAATGGCAACCAAACTGTACGGCGGCGCATTCCCTGACTGGTTCGGCTCAATCGGCGATTCTGCGTATTCGCTTTTCCAGATTATGACGCTGGAAAGCTGGTCTATGGGTATCGTTCGACCCGTCATGCAACAATTTCCGCTGGCCTGGATATTTTTTATCGTGTTTATTCTTTGTACTTCGTTTACGGTATTAAATTTATTCATCGGAATTATTGTTTCAGCGATGCAATCCGAAACGGAGGATTCTGCACACCAAGATCGTGAACAATTAATAGCTCGTCAGGATCTCATCATGCAGGAGCTTAAATCGATTCGGCAAATCATCGATCGGAAAACCTGATTGCTGTCGATATTTGAACCGGATATAAGATGCGCTGCTGTTAGAATTCGCGGAATATTCCAGCTTGAAATTCAAGCGTTTTTAAAACTTAACCAGATGAGGCTAAATAATGAATCATGATGTTGTCATTACCTGTGCCGTTACCGGAGCAGGGGACACTACAGATAAAAGTGAACATGTTCCAGTGACACCGGAGCAAATTGCCAATGCCGCAATTGAAGCGGCGAATGCGGGTGCCGCTGTTGCGCACATTCATGTTCGCGATCCGGAAACCGGTAAGGGCTCTCGTGACGTGGGTTTGTTCAGGGAAGCAGTGGACCGGGTAAGAGACAGCGCTGTGGATGTCATCATTAACCTTACCGCAGGGATGGGCGGGGACTGGATTCCGAGTGACGAAGACCCTGCATTGCCGGGGCCGGGTACCGATATGGTTGGACCGGAAGAACGACTGGCGCACGTTATCGAATGTATGCCGGATATTTGCAGTCTGGATTGCGGTACGATGGTGTTCGGAAATGGCAATGACCTGTATCTGAATACCCCGACCTATTTGCGTACCATGGCAAAAATTGTTCAGGATATGGGTGTTAAGCCTGAGCTTGAAGTGTTTGATCTTGGCCAGGTGCGTCTTGCCAGAGCACTGGTCGATGAAGGATTGATCGATGCTCCGCCAATGTTTCAGTTATGTCTCGGTATACCCTGGGGAGCGGGTGCTGATACTGAAACCATGGTTGCGATGAAACAGGCATTACCCGACAACGCAGTCTGGGCCGGGTTTGGTATTTCCAGAATGCAAATGCCGATGGTTGCTCAGGCCATGGTTTTAGGCGGCAATGTCCGTGTTGGATTAGAAGACAATATTTATCTCGACCGCGGGGTCCTGGCCACTAACGGACAATTGGTTCAGCGCGCAGTGGAAATAGTTGAGCGTCTCGGTGGACGCGCATTATCTGCTGCAGAAGCCCGGCAAAAAATTGGTTTGAAACCGCAGTAGAATTATTTTCATCTGTTGGAAATAACCGCCGAATCAGGGGGCGTACTTTTAGTTGCCAGCGAGCATTTCCGCAGTCGGTGCTTCGCCTCTTTTACGGCGTTCCACCAGGTCATCGAGCCAGTCCGGGTCCATTTCCGGTACCGATGAAAGCAGCAGTTCGGTGTATTTTTCCCAGGGCGGATCCAGTATTTCCTGTTTTCGTCCCTGTTCCACAATACCCCCTTGATACATAACTACGATCTCATCCGCAATGGCTTTCACGGTGGCCAGATCATGGGTGATAAACAGATAGGAAACATTAAGTTCCATTTGCAGGTTCTGCAGCAGGTCGAGAATGCCTTCTGCAACCAGTTGATCCAAAGCAGAAGTCACTTCATCACAGATAATTAACTCAGGCTCTGCTGCCAATGCACGGGCTATACAAATGCGCTGTTTTTCTCCGCCCGACAATTGCCCTGGAAAGCGATCAATATAACTTCCCGGAATTTCGATTTTGCGAAGTAACGCTAAAACTTTGGTTTCGTTTTCGTCGCCGGAAATGTTCCGGTAAAACTCCAGGGGACGACCTATAATTTCGCGGATGCGGTGACGCGGGTTCATCGCCACGTCAGCCATTTGGTAAATCATCTGGATGGAGCGAAGATTCTCTTTACTTTTATCTTTCAGGCTCGGAGGGAGAAGTTCTCCCCGATAGGTGATCGTGCCCTCAGAAGGCGGCAGCAGACCGGTGATAACCCTGGCCAATGTGCTTTTACCGCTACCGGACTCGCCTACAACGGCCACGGTTCTGCCTTTTTCCAGCTTGACGTTAATGTTTTTAAGCACATCCGCTCGGCTACCGGGGTAATGTGCGGTGACGTTGTTAACTTCTAATATTATGTCTTTACCATCCCCGCTGGAACGTTGATCCCGAAGGGAGCGAACCGCTAAAAGCTTTTGAGTGTATTCCTGTTTAGGGTGGTCCAGCATTTCTCTGGCATTGCCTTCTTCAACCAGGTCACCGTATCGCAGCACCATGATTCGGTCAGCCATTTGTGCGACCACGGCAAGATCATGGGTGATGTAAATTGCTGCAACATTTCTGGCTTTTACCGCTTCTTTTATCGCCGATAGAACTTCAATTTGTGTGGTTACATCGAGTGCTGTGGTGGGCTCGTCAAATATGATGATAGCTGGATTGCTTCCCAAAGCCATCGCGGTCATTGCGCGTTGTAACTGGCCACCCGAAACCTGGTGTGGGTAGCGTTTACCAATGGTGTCTGGCTCCGGCAGATCGAGTTGCCGATACAGTTCTCGACCACGAATTTCAGCTTCTGAGGATTTCATTTTTCCATGCTGAACAGGTGCTTCTGAAAATTGTTCAATCAAGGTGTGAGCCGGATTAAAGGAAGCCGCAGCACTTTGAGCAACGTAGGCAACCTTATTACCCCGAATATCCCGCAGTTCAGCTTCAGTTTTACCGACAAGTTCGTCACCGTCCAGTTTAATTGAGCCGGAGACGATTCGACACCCTGGTTTGGTGTAGCCCAACGCGCAAAGCCCAAGTGTCGATTTTCCGGCACCAGATTCCCCTATTAAGCCGATTACTTCGCCTCGCTTCAGCGTCATCGACAAACTGTTGACGATGGGTTTCCACTCGCCTTCGATATCGGCTTCAATCAGGATGTCTTTAATTTCCAGTAAATTTTCGCGCATGATTTTGTCCTAGTGATCATCCCGTAAGCCACTGGCTTTATGCACCAGCGAATCAACCAACAGGTTTATTCCAATGGTCAGCAGTGCGATGCAGGATGCTGGAAGAAGAGGGTGCATATAGCCCCATGCGATGCCTTCTGAGTTGGATCGAACCATGGCGCCCCAATCCGCCAGTGGCGGCTGCAGTCCGAGTCCGAGAAAGCTCAAGCCACTGATGAGCAGGAAAACGAAACAAAACCGTAATCCAAATTCCGCAGCAAGTGGCGTTATGGCATTGGGCAGAATTTCGCGTTTCATGATCCACCATAATCCTTCACCTCGAAGTCGGGCCGCCTCAACGTAGTCCATAACTTCGATATCCATCGCAACAGCACGGGCAATCCGGTAAACCGGCATTGCATAGATGATGCCAATAACAGTGGCGAGTACGAAAAACGAAGTGCCTACCGCTGATACCACGATTAAGGCGCAGATCAGCGTGGGTACGGAAATGATGATGTCAACGATTCGACTCAAAACCTGATCAACCCAGCCGCCTGTGGTGGCCGCCAAAAACCCCATCAACGCGCCCAGGCCAAAAGAACAAGTGGTGGTTAACAGCGCCAGCACAATCGTATTTCGGGCCCCATAGATGAGTCTCGAGAGTATGTCTCGGCCAATAATATCGGTTCCGAAAACAAAGTTTCCGCCGATCGGTTCCCAAACATCACCAACAATTTGACTTTCACCATACGGTGCAAGCCACGGTGCAAATGCGGCGCAGATGCCGAAGAATACAATAATAAACAAGCCGACTCTGGCGCTCCAGTTTAGCTCAGATATATGTTCTTTACAGGCAGATAAGAATTTCATGGTTTACCTCCGATGACGTAAACGCGGATTGGCGATGATCGACAGCACATCGGCAAGAAGATTAAGCAGAACATACGCTGATGCAAAGATCATTGCAGTGGCCTGAACCACGGTCATGTTTCTTAGCTGTACAGAATCAACCATCAGCGCGCCTAATCCAGGGTATACAAAAACGACTTCGATAATGACTACGCCGACTACCATAAAGGCGATATTGAGAATCACCACCTGGATGATTGGCGCCCAGGCATTCGGTAAGGCATGTCTGACAATAATTCTTCCGGGCCTGATGCCTTTTAATTTCGCCATTTCGATGTAAGGGCTTGCCAGCAGATTAACAATAGATGCCCGCGTCATTCGCATCATGTGTGCAATGGAAATTAATGTCAGGGTTAATACCGGCAGCGCTGAGACATACACTCGTTCCCAGAAATCCATATTTGCCGAGACGTTTGAGATGGCCGGGAAGATGGTGAGCTTAACGGCAAACAGTGCCATCAGAATGTAAGCGACGAAAAAATCCGGAACCGAGATGGTGCTTAAGGTGGTAACTGAAATTCCGCGGTCAAAGCCGGTGTTTCGATAAAGTGCCGCGATGATGCCGAGAAAAATCCCCACTGGAATGGCCACCATGGAGGAGAAGGCGGCGAGGTAAAGGGTATTGCCGATACGCGCACCGATTAATGAGGCCACCGTTCGCTTGTTTGCCAGTGAGTTGCCGAGATCGCCCTGCATGAAGTTGAACAGCCACTCCACGTATCGTATTAATACGGGGCGGTCCAAATCGAGTTGCGCGCGGCAGGCGGCTAAGGTCTCTTCGGAAGCCATTTGTCCCTGAATTGCGCTACAGATATCACCCGACAGCATCTCGACACCAACGGTAATCAGGAATGAGATAGCGAGTATGGTAAAAATACCAAGCCCTATACGCTTGGCAATCATAATCATAAGTTCTTTATTCACATTGGCACCAATACCGAGATAAATACGAATACATCAGAATAAATAAAAAAGGCGGTCAGAACAATCTGACCGCCCCATAGCAGATTATTTTTTATAATTGATTTTTCAAATCAAATGCAGCTGCTTATGCAAACCACCAACGTGATGCACTTCGCGCACCATCCAGATCCCAGTTACCTGCGATCTTGTCCGGTTTGCCTAATGCAGTTGACGCAGCATCGACGTTATTTACAAAACACGGCACAACGACACCGCCTTCGTTACTCACGATAGTTTGCATTTCAACATAAATGTCGTTGCGCTTGGCTTCGTCAAGTTCTGCACGTCCCGCGACGAGCAGCTCTTCAAAACGCGCGTGGTTCCAGAAAGTGTCTGTCCAGTTACTGGCGTTGGCATAAGCAAGAGTGAACATCCAGTCAGCGGTAGGTCGTCCGCTCCAGTAGCAGGCACTCCATGGAACCTTCATCCATACGTTATCCCAGTAGCCGTCCGGAGAAACCCGATTTACCTTCAGATTGATAGCCGCTGGTTTTAGTGCTTCAGCGTAGAGTTCACTTGCGTCTACGGCGCCACCAAATGCGGCATCAGCAGCGGACAGTTCAACGTCCAGACTGGTTAAACCGGCCTGCTTGAGATGCCATTTCGCTTTATCGATATCGTATTCACGCTGCGGTAAATCCGAAGCATGATAATTTTGAGTGGAAGCAATCGGATGATCGTTACCCACAGAACCGTAGCCGCGTAATACCGTGTCCACGAAGCCTTGACGGTCCATGCCGTATTTCAACGCCATTCTGACATCATTGTTGTCAAATGGGGCTGAGCGGATATCCATCGGGAAGGTGAAATGCTTGGTGCCGGTAACCTGCAATACATCGACATCGGGTTTCTTTTCCAGTAAGCCTGCGGTTTTCAGGTCGCAGCGTACGATGGCGTCAACCTGCCCGGTAACCATGGCGTTCATACGCGCCGCAGTATCGTTAATGGCCGTCATGTGAACTTCATCGAAGTTGCCTTCATTTTCAATAAAGTAATTGGGGTTGCGTGTCATTGTAGCGCGCACACCAGGCTCGAATTCCCCCATAACGTAAGCGCCGGTTCCATCACCGGAAGCCCAATCAATAGCGCCTGATGCATCCGCATTACCAATCAAAATATGGTAGTCACTCAACAGGTAAGGGAAATCTGCGTTGCCGCTTTGCAGTGAAAAAACAAGGCTGTCACCGTCTTTGCTGATTTCGCCCATGGATTCTGCAACAGACTTCGCAGCAGAAGTGGAGTCTTCACCGCGATGGTGTTCGATTGAAGCGACAACATCATCCAGCGTCAGCGTTTTTCCGCTATGGAATTCAATACCTTGTTTCATTTTCACACGCCAGGTCGCGGCGTCTGCAGAAGGTTCGAGGCTGGCGGCCAATTCAGCGACGGCTTCACCATTTTCATTCACCCGAACGAGCTGGTTTCTAACGGCACCGTGGTTCATGTTAAGCATGAAAGTATCGCTAGTGGTTGCCGGATCCATGGAGTCACCAGTATTGGCTCCCCCCAGTCCCATGCGGTAGGTTCCGCCTACTTTCGGCGCCGCTTTTGCAGCTTCGCTATAGAGTGATGGGGCCATCGCGCCAACACCCAGAGCCACTGCGCCTTTCATAAAGCCGCGGCGACTCAGTTGGTTGTCAGAAACCTGCTTTTGCAGTTTCTTGATTTGTTTATCTAAACTCATATAAGGTGTCCTCCAAAAGACATATATTAATGTTTTTTGACAATCTGGATTGTCAGATTATTGTGCTGCTTAATTAATTAGCCCCGCTATAGTTAACCAATCAACCAGAAATGTCAAATAATCGACCTGAACAGCGCTTGTTTACGCGCTAAAATCCTGTTTTTACCCAGTGGGGATTGACCTGTTAATGGTGATTTTTTAATTTCATTTTGGCAATCTCCACCAATCCCTGATTCATTTTTTTACTCAGGCTGGCGAAATCCTCTCCAGCACACATTTCCGCACAGCCGTTGACCATCGCATCGCGTAGCGCCTGGGTAAGTTGCGGCGCAATCAGTCTTGTCCAGGGTAACTTTAAGGCGGGTCCAAACTGGTCGAGGCAGTAAGCCATACCGCCTTCACCGCCACCGACATGGAAAATTTCACAAGGCCCCATCAGTGCCCACCTCGGACCGGGGCCATTAACCACCGCCTGATCGATTTGTGCTACTGTGGCTTCGCCATTTTCAACCATATGCAACGCTTCTCTCCAAATGGCTTCCTGCAATCGTGTTGCAATAAATCCCGGCACTTCTTTTTGCATGACTAACGGCGATTTGCCGGCAGCTTTATAAAATTTCTCTGTCCACTCGACTGTACGAACGCTGGTTTTGTTTCCGCCAATCATCTCTACCAGCGGCAACAGATACGGGGGATTGAACGGGTGAGCAACCACGGTTCGTTCGGGTGTCGCACATTTTGACTGAATATCGCTCATGGATAATCCCGAAGTGCTGGAAGCAATAACCACTTCTGGATCGAGAATTTCGCCTAACGCCTTGTACAGGTTTTGTTTTAATTCCAGAACTTCCGGGATGCTCTCTTGTATAAATTCGGCGTTCTCGACGGCATCTTCCAGCGAATCGGTCCAGTTGAAGTTGTCCAGGGAAGCGCCGGGGCTCAAGCCAATCTCTACAAGACTTGGCCAGGCGGTCTCTAATAATCGCTGGAGCGCATCAATCTCTGATTTATCGTGCAGGTACGTCGTTACGTTATAGCCCTTCGCAAGATAGTGGGCGCTCCAGCCTCCGCCAATGGGGCCGGCGCCGATACAGGTAATATGCTTTACAGATTCGGCTGATTGATTGAGCATGCCTATGCTCCCCTGAAATCGGCTTTGCGTTTTTCGACAAAGGCTTTTACGCCTTCAGCGGCATCATCTGAGCGTAACATTTGACGATACACGGGCAGATCATCAGAACGCATTTTCTGAAACGCATGCTGAATGCTGACCCCATCGACGGCACGCAGCACTTCCTTTATCGACTGTAGCGCGAGCGGCGCTACGCCAGACAATTGTTCAGCCCACGCCATTGCCGATTCCATCAGCCTGTCCGCCGGGACGACCTTGTTAATCATGCCGTAACCGGCCGCTTCCGAAGCGCTCATGCGTCGGCCCAGATAGAGCATTTCCAGGGCGATGTTGTACGGTAATCTTTTCGGCAGGCGCTGTAATGCTCCGGCATCTGGAATAATTCCCAGCGCTAATTCTGGCAGCGCAAATTCAACCTGTTCTGCAGCAATGACAAGATCGCACGAAAGTGCAATCTCAAAACCAGCGCCAACAGCCAGCCCGTTTAGTGCGGCAATAACGGGTTTATTGAGGTTCCATACTTCAGTAATTCCGGCGAAACCGCCAAGACTGGCATCTTCCTGCCGCCACCAGTTGTCGAGTTCAATGTCGCCGCTGTCCAACGATTTTAAATCCCAGCCTGCCGAAAAGATTTTTTCGCCGGCACCGGTAAGAATGCAGACTTTTAAATCCGGGTTATCCCTAAAATAGACAAACGCTTCGCCCATCCTACGACTGGTTGGTGTGTCAATAGCATTAACCTTCGGTCGGTTGATGGTAATCGTGAAAATTGCGCCGTTTTCCTGACAAAGGATATCTTGAGTAGGATCTGTCATATTGTCTGGTTTTGGTTGCGGGTTTTGAGAGGTTTCTGATGTTGATTAAAATTCAGCAAAGAAAATTACAATTTCTAAGCAATAGCGCTACGGTAATGGTGCCTGAGTCTAGTATCATATTGTATATTCTGAATCATCCAATTGTCACTATCCATGGACTATCCGTTAACCGAAGAACAGCAGATGCTGACCGACGCTGTTCGCGCCTTCCGCGAGCAGGAACTTGAACCCCATGAAGCTGAAGTTGATCGAACCGGAGAATGTCCCGATGAACTGGGCGCACAGATTAAACAGCGCGCCATTGAAATGGGTTTTTATGCGCCGAATTTGCCGCAATCGATGGGTGGAGGCGGACTTGATTACAAATGTCTTGCACTATTTGAGCGTGAATTAGGGAAAACCAGCTACGGACTTCACGGTTACATGCACAGACCGTCTGAAATCCTCATGGGCTGTCAGGGAGAGCAGATAGAGGAGTACCTGATGCCCTGCATCAGCGGAGCGAAAAAAGAAGTATTTGCACTGACCGAACCTGCGGCCGGGTCAGACATAATGTCAATCCAGACGCGGGCCAATCGGGAGGGTGAGAACTTTATTATCAACGGTAAGAAGCACTTTATCAGTAGCCCGGTAAAGCCGGATTTTGCGATCTTATTTGCGCAAAGCGGTGTTGCTGAAACGCCGACGGGCGAAAGAAAACGGGCAACCGCCTTTTTGGTGGACGCGAACACGCCCGGGTTCACTATCGAGCGTGGCCCGCGCTGTGCAGCGCAGCGCGCGTATCATACCTGGCAGCTTACGTTTGAGAATTGTGCAGTACACCAAAGTAAAATACTGGGTGAGGAGCACAAAGGCTTTGAGCTTGCCGATGAATGGCTGAGAATGGCTCGGGTTTGGGTTGCGGCGGCGGCATGCGGAAAGATCGAACGATTAATCGATCTCGCGGCAACCTGGGCATCGGAACGCAAACAGTTTGGGCAATCCATAGGGCGATTTCAGGGAACGTCTTTCAAAATTGCAGATATGGCAGTGGATCTGAAAGCGGCGGATTTGTTGGTGATGGATGCGGCGGATAAAGCGGACCGTGGTGAAATGCGCAATGAAGATGCGGCAATGGCAAAACTTTTTGCATCTGAGGCGGTGGGACGTGCGGCCGACAGCACGATTCAGATTTACGGCGGAATGGGACTGATGGAAGAACTGCCGATAGAGCGTATCTGGAGAGATGCCCGGCTCGATCGGATTTGGGACGGTACTTCTGAAATTCAACGCCATATTATTTCTCGCGCATTACTAAGAAATTATGGTGGATAGCATTCGGCTCCCGCTTGATTGTTGATTGTTAATTGATAGGCATGCCAATGGAAAGCCAACAAGCAGAAAATCTGAAGCGTCTGCTTGCGCCGAAACATATTGCCTTTATCGGTGGCGCAGATGCCGACTATTCTGCCAGACAGTGCGCAAAATCCTTTTCAGGATCGATTTGGGGTGTTAACCCCAAACGTGACAAACTCGGTGGGCAGCCCTGCTTCGCCAGCGTGAAACAGCTTCCGGAAGCACCGGATGCTGTTTTTCTGGCGACACCCAAAGCAGCGGCGCTGGAAGTGGTAACCGATTTGGCCGAAATGGGTGCCGGGGGCATTGTTTGCTTTACCGCAGGCTATGGAGAAACCGGGGCTGATGGCAGAACCGATGAAAAGGAGTTGATTGAGTCTGCTGGAAATATGGCTTTTGTGGGGCCGAATTGCTATGGGCTGATCAATTATGTTCACAATGCTACGCTGTGGCCATTTGGAGCGGGCTCATGTGAATCAGAAACCGGTGTTGCGCTCATTATGCAAAGTGGAATGATTGCAGCGGATTTGGCAATGAATCAGCGATCGGTGCCAATCTCGTATGTTATTTCCGCAGGCAATCAGGCGGCGCTGGCGATTGAGGATTATATCGATGTTATGGTTGATGACCCGCATGTTTCAGGGTTTGGTGTTTATATAGAGGGTATTCAAAATGTAAACAGGTTTGCTGCAGCAAGCCTGAGCGCACTCAAAGCAGACAAACCCATCGTTCTGATTAAGGCCGGCAGTTCAAAAATTGGCGCCGAGTTGGCGGTCAGTCATACCGCGTCTCTTGCTGGTGCGGATGCGGCGCACGATGCCTTTTTTGAGCGACTTGGAATAGTGCGTGTTTATTCTCCCGAGCTGATGCTGGAAGCGCTGAAATTTATGACCGTTTCTGGTATTCCGAAAGGCAACAGAGTGGCGGCATTTACCTGTTCAGGCGGGGAAGCGTTAATGGTTGCAGATTACTGTGAACGGAGCGGATTGCAGTTGCCGCAACCTTCCGGTCGTTGTTTTAAAAAACTTGAAAAGTTGTTGCCCGAGATTGCCACTGTTTCTAATCCGCTGGATTACACAACGCCACTTTGGGGTAATACTGAGATTATGCCTAAGGTATTTGCGGCGGCGCTTGAGGATGGATTCGACAGTGCCGTTTTCATCCAGGACTATCCGCCGGAATCGTTCGATGCAGACAGTCGTTACTACCGCGCTGATGGAAAGTCTTATATGGACGCGGTGAACCATGCCGGTATACCCGCAGGTATTTGTAGTGAGTTATCGGAGAATTTTGACAGGTTGTCGCGTGAATACTATGTCGATGGCGGCGTTACGCCAATGCAGGGATTTGATCGGGGGCTGGATGCAATTCGGTTGGCTGTCGCCTACGGTGAACGAAAAACAAACATCCTGTCGAGTGAGGCATTAATTGAATTTGAATGTCTAAGTTCGAAAAGCCAACCGCTAAATCCACGATTAGAAAATGAATGGCAAGGGAAGCTGGCTCTCAGGTCAGCCGGAGTGCCTGCTCCAAAAGGGGTCTTAATTCAGATTGATGAGATTGACCGGCTGCAACAACGTATCGCTGAATTACAATATCCTTTAGTCGTGAAACTGGTTTCCAACAAGATTCCACATAAGTCTGAGCTCGGTGCGGTGAAGCTGAACATTGAAAATGTTACCAGCGCAACTCAAGCTGCGGATGATTTGATTGCGCTTTTGAAGGATGAAAACCTGACAGCTGAATGTCAGGGAATTCTGTTTGAACAGATGATCGAAAATGGCCTCTGTGAACTTCTGCTTGGCATTAAAGCCGACCGGCAATTTGGCTTGACCATGGTGCTGGCAAGTGGTGGTGTGTTTGTCGAGTTATTAAAAGATTCGGTAACTTTTATACTGCCCGTTACGGATAATGAATTGCTTGCCGGGCTGAAAAAATTAAAGTGTTATCCATTGCTCGATGGGTTTCGGGGTAATCCGGCTTGTAACCTCGACAGTCTGGTGCAGAACATACAAAGATTTGCCTGCTTTGCTCAAGCCAATATTGATACACTCGAAGAAGTCGAAATCAATCCCATGATTGTCACGAAGCAAGGTGAATATGCTGCGGATGTCCTGCTTAGAGCGGTTGATCGTCATTAGCGCAAATTATGGTTGAAAGGCTAAAACCGGTTTTCTACGGGATCAGGAGAAGATGGCTAAAAGCGCTGCTCCCGAAAATCTGCTGGCCTGGATTGGGCGAGTTTGTCCGGCGTGCTTTAAGCAAAGCATTTTTCTTTGCTCTGATCGGTTCAGTGATTGTGGTTGGTCGTGGTCGTGGTCGCTCCCAGGCAAGGGATGGCGAAAAAGTAAGTCGGCTTAAGTAAGTCGGTTTAGTGGCTTCGAATCACCGAAAATCGGGCCAGATCTTCCAGCGCGTTTCTAAACTCACTGTTGGTTATGCCTTGCAGTTGGTCAATTGCCAGACTGGATTGAGTCGCCGCCTGATTTGCGGTGTATTCCAGCGCGCCGGTTTCGCGAACGATATTGAGAATAACATCGATGTTTTCCCGCTCACCATTTTCGATTGCGCGTTCGACTGTTTTTCGCTGGTTTTCATTGCCATGCTGCATGGCAAAAATGAGTGGCAGGGTTGGCTTGCCTTCTGCGAGATCATCCCCCACATCCTTACCGGTCTCTTCGGAATTGGCATCGTAATCGAGAATATCATCAATTAGCTGAAACGCGGTTCCAAGATACATTCCATATTCGGTTAAGGCTTCGATCCGGTCATCAGCAGCATCAGAAATCACCGCACCCAATCGTGCTGAAGAGGCAAATAATTTAGCGGTCTTGCGGTGAATCGTTTCCAGGTACTGCTGCTCTGTGGTTTGCGGGGAGTGGGCATTAAGCAATTGCAAAACCTCGCCCTCAGCAATTGAACTGGTTGTACTCGCGAGAATATTCATTACCGCCATATTCCGGGTTTCGAGCATCATTTCAAAAGACCGTGAATACAAAAAGTCGCCAACCAGAACGCTGGCCTCATTTCCCCAAACCTGATTCGCTGTAGCCTGCCCCCGGCGCATCGCCGAGGCATCGACGACATCGTCATGCAACAGTGTGGCGGTGTGGATAAACTCGATAACTGCGGCCAGCAATACGTGATAATTTCCGCTATATCCGCAAGCCTTTGCAGATAACAGCAGTATCAGCGGGCGCAGCCGTTTTCCGCCACTGCGAATGATGTACTCACCGAGGGTATTGATTAAGGCAATATCCGAAGACAAACGCGCTTGAATGGTATGATTAACCGCACTCATCTCAGTTTTCGCCAAATTAAGCGCATCGTCCAGCAGGTTTCGGGAAGCATTTTTCGCGGTGTCAATGGGAACGGGGTTTAGCGGCTTGTTCACGGTCTGCGTCATTAGTGGGTTTTGGGCGATTTTAGCCGAGATTGCCTGAAAATTTATACGAATTATTCGCTGCCGTGAGTTTCGCGCCGACCATTTGGGCTGATTTAACCCGATTTTGTCAATAAATGTCGAGAATTGCGTAACTTATGCCACCGTCAATTCGGTAGAATTGTTGGTTATTTAGGATTGACGACTGCCTTGTGTATGGATAAAATCCCGCGTCCGCAAAATTGCGGGGAAAGCTGTTTTCGGGTAACTTGCATGGTATTAAATGCGATTCGGAAATCCCAATTCATGAATGAAAGAATGATAAAATGTACGCAGTAATTGAATCTGGCGGAAAACAATACCGAGTTGCCATCGGTGATAAAGTCAAGGTAGAGAAACTGGCCGCATCGGCAGGTGATTCGGTAAATCTGGATCGGGTTTTGATGATTGCAGATGGCGACAGTGTATCAGTCGGTGCGCCACTGCTGGAAAGCCCGGTTACGGCGACTGTGGTTAGCCACGGCAAAGCATCGAAGATCAAGGTTTTCAAAATGAAACGGCGTAAGAATTATCGCCGTACCCAGGGCCATCGACAGGACTACACAGAGCTGGAAATTAGCGCAATCGGCGGCGCATCCGCTACCGAAAAAGCCGTCGCAAAAGAATCAACGGCTAAAAAGCCGACCCATAAAAAGGTTGAAGAATCGGTTGCAGGGGATCATGTCGGTGACGAACAGAATGAGTTTACATTCTGAAATCAGGATAATCAGGTAAAATACAATGGCACATAAGAAAGCGGGTGGCAGTTCCAGAAACGGCCGTGATTCCGAATCGAAACGGCTCGGCGTGAAAAAATTTGGTGGTGAGCAGGTTCTCGCGGGCAATATTATTGTTCGTCAACGCGGTACAAAGTTCCACCCGGGTCGAAATACGATGTTGGGAAAGGATTACACTTTATTCGCAACAGCGCCCGGCAGGGTACTGTTTGAAGTCAAGGGGCGGAACAAAAGGAAGACCGTTAGCATCGTCGCGGAATAACCCGGTACAAACGATTTTGCCCGAAACCCTGCTTTGGCAACGAAGCGGGGTTTTTATTGGGTGATTGACAATAGCGCATCCATCCTCGATTGAGGCGTTGCACGCAGAATGATGAAAACCGGTTTACAATCAGCAGATTCCCCAGATTCCCCATTGAAGCCAGCATTGAGATACCTGAGAAGCCGTTATGAAATTCGTTGACGAAGCCATAATACGTGTTATCGCCGGAAAAGGCGGTAATGGCTGTATGAGCTTTCTGCGTGAAAAATACCGCCCAAAAGGCGGTCCTGACGGCGGTGACGGCGGTGACGGCGGCAGCATATTTTTTGTTGGCAATAGTGGTCTGAATACGCTGGCAGATTTTCGATTTGTCAGAGTGTATAAAGCTCGAAGCGGAGAAAGTGGTGCCGGAAGAGATCGTTTTGGTAAAAAAGGCGACGAGCTGTTTGTTCAGGTGCCGTTGGGCACGATTGTCAGTGATGCCGAAAGCGGCGAGTTTATTGGTGATGTAACCCACGAAGCAGAGCCGCTTCTGGTAGCGCAGGGCGGTCGGCGCGGGTTGGGCAATGCCAATTTCAAAACCAGTACGAATCGGGCACCGCGTAAAACCACGTTGGGAAAACCGGGTGACGAAAGACAGCTAAAGCTCGAACTGAAAGTACTGGCCGATGTCGGCTTGCTGGGTCTCCCCAATGCCGGAAAATCGACCTTCCTGAGTGCTGTTTCCCAGGCCAGGCCGAAAATTGCAGATTATCCGTTTACGACATTGCATCCACAGTTGGGTGTGGTCGATATAGGTCATTCCAGCAGTTTTGTTATTGCCGATATTCCCGGATTAATCGAAGGCGCCGCTTCTGGTGCGGGACTTGGAATACAATTTCTGAAACATCTTAAGCGGACAAGAATTCTGCTGCATATTGTTGACTGCGCACCATTGGATGGGACTCCGATTGAAGATTCGGTGGGTCAAATTAATACTGAGCTTTCAGCATTTGATGAACAACTGGCGGATAAGGAATGCTGGCTGGTTTTGAACAAGATCGATACCATTAGTGAGCAGGCGCTGGTTAATTTGAAGAGTACAGTTGCCCAGGCGCTGAATTGGCCGTCTTCAATTTACGCTATTTCCGCGGTTACCGGAAAGGGTTGTGAGCAGTTGATAAACGATATAATGCAACGCTTGGATTTGATCCAGGAAGCGTTGCAGACCGCGCTGGAAAATCAGCAATCAGCCCACTGTGGATCATGAAACGTTAACAGCGCGACAAAATAGATTGAATACTCGGAAATCATTAACCGGTACGAATCGGTGGGTTGTGAAAGTCGGCACCTCTTTGTTGACAGATTCAACTTCCGGTATACGCCGATCAGCCATCGACTCATGGGTTGAACAGATTGCGCAACTCAAGGCTTCAGGTCTGGAGATTGTGCTGGTGTCATCAGGCTCAATTGCTGAGGGAATGCGCCGTCTGGGTTGGGATAAACGGCCCGGCGAAGTCCATCGGCTTCAGACTGCTGCGGCTGTTGGGCAAATGGGCTTAGTACACCGTTATGAAGCGTCTTTCAAGGCGCAGAAAATCATCACCGCGCAGATTCTGTTAACACACGCGGACCTGGCAAATCGTCAGCGTTATTTGAATGCCCGCAACACGCTACGGGAACTGCTCAACCTGGGTGTGGTGCCCATTGTGAATGAAAATGATGCGGTGGTGAATGAAGAAATTCGCTTTGGTGACAATGATACGCTGGCAGCGCTTGCCGCCAATCTGGTTGAAGCAGAGTGTCTGGTTTTGCTGACTGACCAGGACGGCTTATTTGATTCCGATCCGAGCAAATCTGAAACCGCCAAACTGATCAGTTACGGCAAGGCAGATGACGCGGATTTGTTGCAAATGGCGGGTGATGCGGGGGAGTCTGGACAAGGCGGAATGCGGACAAAAATTCAGGCCGCTCAAAAGGCTTCCGCTTCCGGTGCAACCACGGTGATTGTTGCCGGCAAGGAAGAAAATGTACTGCTTCGGCTACGCGCCGGAGAGCAGCTGGGTACGTTACTGCGCCCAGGAAGTGAAAGACTGGCGGCGCGAAAGCAGTGGTTGGCCGGTCAATTGCGAGGCAACGGTAAACTGGTTTTGGACGACGGTGCGGTAGAGGTGCTGCGCACCCAGGGCAGAAGCCTTTTACCGATCGGCGTTACTGGGGTTGAGGGCTCGTTTACGCGGGGTGAAATCGTCATATGCGTTGATCTTGCCAACAACGAAATTGCCCGTGGACTAACGAACTACCATTCCGATGAGGCGCGAAAAATCATCGGTCTGGCAAGTAACCAGATTGAACCCGTGCTCGGATACAGCGGCGAGAGTGAGCTGATTCACCGCGATAATATCGCCGTAACGGCGTTGTGACCGACCGTTACGGCAGCAAAGCCGGAAATCAGGCAGAAATGGCCTTTAAACGTGAGTTCAGGCGTGATTTAAGTCGAGCGCCGCGATTGCGGTGGTGCAGTCCCTTGGAGGTTGCGCTGTCAATCTTTGAAGTGGTCTCACGATATGCGGCAGTTGCCGCATCTTTGTCGTTGTCAGAGATCAGTCTCAGCAATTTCTTGATGGATGAACGCAGCGATGAACGCTGGCTCATGTTATGGACGCGGCGTCGGGTATTTTGCCGGGCTCTTTTTCGTGCCTGGGGTGAATTTGCCAAGATTTTTCCTCTATGCGGGGAGTCAGATTACGGACGCGGGAATATCGGCAATTTCTCGGCTAATGTCAAGCGTAACAGACTGATTTATGACGCATTTTATGACCTGTCTGATGACTTTTTAAAGAGTCAGGTTTTGCACAGTTTAGATTACCCGAACGACGAGTCTCCGGCTCGCTGATTTCTGCCAATGCCGGAAAATATTCTCAAATCTGTGTCTACGATTGCTTCAATGACCCTGTTATCCCGAATCAGCGGATTGATTCGGGATGTTATGTTCGCCAACATCCTCGGCGACAAGGCCGCGGCGGACATATTTTTTGTTGCTTTTCGGATACCCAATTTCTTCCGCAGAATTTTTGGCGAAGGCGCGTTCGCAGCGGCGTTTATACCGGTATTTACCGAGTATCGCGAACACCACAGCGAGTCTGAAACGAATGGCTTCGTGCAGTTGATGATCGGCCGGCTTGGCGTTATTCTGATGGCTACCGTGGCGCTGTGTTTTGTTTTTGCGCCCTATCTGGTGGCTACCCTGGCGACCGGATTTCTCGATCATCCTGAGAAATACGCACTGACTGTCCAGTCCACCCGAATCACCTTGCCGTATATCTTTTTTATCTCATTTGTCGCCATGTCGGCGGCAATGTTAAATACCTGCGGCCGATTTGCCGCCCCCGCAGCAACCCCGATTCTGCTTAATATCTGTTTGATTTCGGCGGCAGTTTTACTGGTTCCGCAGATGCAGTATTCGCCGATAGCACTATCCATAGGCGTTTTCATTGCAGGTTTCGTTCAGCTCATATTCCAGTTGCCGTTTTTAAGAAAACAGGGGCTGACAATGAAGCCTCGGCTGCGCGCGCGAGCACAAGACAAAGTAGCCAGTGAAGGGGTATCGAAAGTGTTTGGCCTGATGCTTCCGGCCATACTGGGGGTCTCGGTGGCGCAGATTAATGTCATCGTTAATACCATTCTGGCGTCGTTTTTAATCACGGGCAGTATTTCATGGCTTTACTATTCCGATCGCTTAATGGAATTTCCGGTCGGCGTTTTCGGGATAGCGCTTGCCACGGCTTTTTTACCGCATTTGTCTAAAATCCATCAACAGGACAAGACCGATTTATTCCCAAAAACACTGGATTGGGGAGCGCGATGGGTATTTCTGGTTTGTATTCCCAGCACTGCGGCACTCATTCTGCTTGCGGAACCGATGGTATCGACAATCTACTTTCACGGTGACTTTACCGAAAATGGCGTAAAGATGACCGCCTTCAGTCTTATCGCCTATGCCATCGGCATGAGTGCGATTGTCATGGTGAAGGTTTTGGCCCCCGGGTTTTATGCCCGGCAGAACACAAAAACGCCGGTTCGTGTGGCCATGGCCTCGCTGGTTTTGAATATGGTATTTTGTTTGCTCCTGATCATGCCGTTTAAGCATGTCGGGCTTGCTCTGGCAACCAGTGCTTCATCAATATTCAATGCGGTAGTGTTGTTCATTTTATTGCGTAAGGAAGGCCATTTTGTGCTGCAGCCGGGTTGGTGGACATTGTTCGCACGGCTCACTATTGCGACTTTAATGATGTGTTTATTGTTGTCGTGGTTTCGCGGCGAGCGCGAGCTATGGTTGACGGTATCTGTCTGGCAACGGGTATTAAAATTGTCCGGCCTGGTGTTTGTCGGCGGGGTTGTTTATCTGGCTTCGTTATGGATTCTGGGGTTGCGAATTGAAAAACTTAAATTGCCGGTTCATCACACGGATTCAATTTCATGAAACTTCTTAGAACGCCCAACCATAACGCGTTTCAACAATCCGGTTGTGTTCTTACAATAGGTGATTTTGATGCGGTGCATCTTGGGCATCAAAAAATGATCAGCCGTCTGGTCGAAAAAGGCGGTGAATTGAATCTGCCCGCAGTGCTTATGAGTTTTGCGCCGAGTCCAGAAGCCTATTTTCGAAAATCCGATGCGGCACCGAGACTGACCTCAATCAGCGAACAGTATTTTGCGCTGTCAGGAAGCGGCATCGACACCTTGCTGGTACTGCCGTTTAATCGGCAACTTGCCAATACCGCAGCGCCCCAATTCATTGATCAATATCTGCTGTCTGCGCTGAATGTCCGATATTTACTGGTCGGCGACGACTTCAGGTTTGGTAAAGATCGATCAGGCGATTTCGCTTTGCTGGCCGACGCTGGGAAAAAATCGGGATTTGATTTAGAGCAGATGACCACCGTTGAACTGGAGGGAGAACGGATCAGCAGTACACGGGTCAGGGCGTTTTTGAATGAAGGAAACCTGCAATCAGCGGCAAAAATGCTGGGCAGAAACTATTCCATGACCGGCCGTGTTGCGCATGGTGATAAAAGAGGGCGTGAATGGGGTTTTCCGACACTGAATATTCCGCTGCGCCGGACGCCGCCATTGACAGGCGTATTTGCGGTTTTGGTCAAAATTGAAAACGGCGGCACCATTTCAGGAGTCGCTAATCTTGGAACCAGGCCAACGGTGGATGGCATGCGAACGCTGTTGGAAGTGCATCTGTTTGAATTTGATGCCGAAATTTACGGTCACAGAATTTGTGTCGAATTTATGGAAAAAATACGTCATGAGCAAAAATTTGATTCTTTTGAACTGCTGCAGAAACAAATTTTTCAGGATTGTGAATCAGCAAAAGCGATACTTTCCAACCGGCTTGAAGGATGAAAAATTCGATACCGCGATATCTGGGTTATTTGGCCGTCAGCGCTGTTATAATCGTACTCGATCAGGTCACCAAAACCATTGCGTACAAACAGTTGTTCGGGCAGCAGCCGGTTGATGTGTTACCGGTATTACAATGGGCATTGGTTTTTAATCGCGGAGCCGCCTTTGGTTTTCTCAATCAGGCCGGTGGCTTTCAGCACTATCTGTTTTCTTCCCTGGCCGTGGTTATGGCGATTATTATCGTCATTTGGCTTTGGCGGATTTATATGGAAAACACGATTCTGGCGATAGGGCTGGTGTTGGTGTTGGCGGGTGCCATCGGCAATCTGATTGATCGAATTCAATTTCGCTACGTTATCGATTTCATCAATCTGCACTATGGTGACTGGTATTTTCCAGCCTTCAACGTTGCCGATATGGCGATTACATTCGGTGCCGTTTTCCTGATCATAGACACAGTTTGGCTCGGGCGAGAAGCGTCGATCTCTTCATAACTGAACAGGCAAACTGCATATGCACATAAACAACGAATTAGATGTGGTGCTGGCCAACCCTCGCGGGTTTTGTGCTGGTGTGGACAGAGCAATAGAAATTGTTGAAAGAGCGCTGCAAGCGTTCGGTGCGCCTATCTATGTTCGTCATGAAGTCGTCCATAATAAATTTGTCGTCGGCAATCTGCGCGATAAAGGCGCGGTATTCGTCGATGAACTGGACCAGGTTCCAGCAGATGCCACCGTAATTTTTTCTGCTCATGGCGTGTCGCAGGCGATCCGGGCTGAGGCGAAAACGAGAAATCTGACGGTGTTTGATGCCACGTGCCCTTTGGTAACCAAAGTCCACATGGAAGTGAAAAAGTATCGTGATCAAGGGCTTGAAATTTTGCTCATCGGCCATGCAGGGCATCCCGAAGTCGAGGGAACCATGGGCCAGGCCGATGGCGGAATCCGGTTAATTGAAACGGTCAGTGAGGTTGAATCCCTGCAGGTTGCCGATGCGGCGAAACTGGCTTATGTCAGTCAGACAACGTTATCAATGGACGACACAGCTAAAATAGTGGATGCACTGCGAATACGGTTCCCGCAAATCCGGGGCCCCAGAAAGGATGATATTTGTTATGCCACACAGAATCGACAGGACGCGGTGAAGACAATGGTGGATCGCTGCGATATCGTGTTTGTCGTCGGCTCGCCAAACAGTTCAAATTCAAACCGACTGAGAGAAATCGCGGAGTTACGCAAGGTGCCGGCATATCTGATAGACGGGCCTGAAGAAATTGATGATGACTGGCTGGCAGGGAAAAATGTTGCCGGCGTTACCGCCGGGGCATCTGCGCCCGAATCATTGGTTACACGGGTTGTTGAGCGATTGAATTCGGGCAATAAGGTTGCGGTTGAAATTTCAGGTCCAAAAGAAAAAATAGCATTTTCATTGCCGCTGGAACTGCGGCGTAATGGCTGAACGATTTTACTTCCAGCAGTCTGGATTAGAAATTGGAGTTCCGCCAACCGGTTGTTTGGTGGCTTGCTGCGTGCCTCTGGAATTTAATGTAAAACTGCTGCATTCGCTATCATTCGCCTGGCTCCTGATCGGATTGGGCGTTGCAATAATCTTTACACATTCGCGTAATCCTGAAGCGTCACACGGCAACAGCGTTAGTAGGTAGAGGGGGCGATCGTACTCGTCCTTGTCCTCGCTCGCCATTTGGTCCAGACGCGGGTTTATGGTGACATAGCCCAGCCTGGTAACATCCGAGGTATAAGTTCCGCCGAAATTACCGTAGAACAAGGCTTGTTTAGCCATGACATCCTGCAGTGAACCGGTGGCATCACTTCTTCTGGTGTGCTGGGCAAACTCTCGATACTGCGGCACCGCGATGGCGGCGAGAATGGCAATAACCGTTACCGTGATCATTAATTCGACCAGCGTAAAGCCGTTGATGGATTTTTTGGTGGATTTTTGTTTAGCTGTGGTCATGTCAATCTGTATTATGCGCTTGTCAACACCAAAGCTCAAATGCCCCCTTTTTTTGTATTCATTAAAGCGATTTGACTGGATTCCTGCCTCCGAGACTGTGCAAAAACCCAACATTCGTCTTTCCTAACCCCCCTGCCCCCCTTATCAGGGGGGAATTGAGTGGAAAGTCCCCCTGATAAGATACTGTGTCGATCAGCTGGAGACAACTTTTGATATTTCTCTCTCGACGTACCCGCTTCACCATCATGCCAGAGAATGGCTTCCTGAATCGTTTTCGCGCGCCCATCGTGTAAAAACCCGATATCGGGGTGAACGGATTTGGCCAAATCTTCGCCCATATCATGCAAAAGCATATCGGAACACGGCCAGATCATCTGATTTCCAAATTCATTTGCAGTTTCAAAACTATCAGGCGTTTTATAGCCGGGTCTGTGACAGGATGCGCACCCGATATTGTTAAATTTTTCACCGTCTGAAGCGATGTAATCTATGAGACTTTGGGCCACCGGCCATGCATTAAATATCTCGGCCAGCCGATATTTGCCCCCACCACAGATACGTTTTCGCCCCGACACTCATCAACGGTTCAGGAAATAGTCGAAGAGGTTGCGCCGCGTTCAGCGCGTCTTCTATCAACGGCTTTGTTGCATGCTCACTGGATTTCATCGCGTAATCTGCGATGAGCACTCCGTTCAATGTTCCGTGTGTGGCACCCAGTCCGTTGTGGCAACAAGCCGCGAAAACATTTTTCTCGATCTCACCGAATACTGAAACCGAATTCCGTGACAAACATAAATGCCCACCCCATGAAAACGCCATATCAACCTTCGGCAGCATTGGAAATCGGTTAGCAAACGATTTTTTTTGGCGGCGTTCAGCTTTTTTGAGTTGTTTTATGGAAGTCTGTCTTTCGGGGTTATAGGTAATATGGTTTCGTACGCAAATTCGGCCTTCTTTGATTCTTCGCACTGTAGACCCCATGGGGTGTGCTGGCGTTAGCCCCCATTCAGATTCTCCACCCAGTTGACCTTGCTCTGATTGAGTCAGCTCTCGAGTCATACTGCCATATAGAAAAATGTGCATTAACTGACGCTTGTACAACCCAAACGACTGAAGATGCCCATTCACCGTTAGAATAATCTTTCTGGCTGAGATTTTTCCATTGGGTGTCAAGACCGTAAACAACCCTGATTCTGAATTGGTTGCATCACTGAAACCGGTTACCGGTGAATTTTCGTAAATCTGAACGCCACAGTTTGATAACCCATCTGCGATTCCCCGGATGAATGCCGCTGGCTGAACCAGCAAACATCCCGGCATATGAATACCGCCCTGATAGTAGTCGGTGCCTATGATATTTTTGAGGTCATCCTGACTCAATCTTTTGAATGACTCCCCCAGATTCTCCAGATGGGCTGCATAGTTCGACAGCGCCGACAATCCCGCCTTATCCGTTGCCGCATTGATGCGGCCAACAGTGGACATCACATCAGCAAGCCCAAACTGATCAATCATCGATCTTGCATACCGGATGGCAAACCGATTTCGCCTGATTTGATCAAGCTCGTTTTGATTCTCTCCACGATAATCTTCGCTTTGAAGATTGTGCGGTAAATCAATCATGAAACCGCTGTTTCGACCAGAGGCACCCCAGGCGACGCGCTGCGCATCGACGACAGTTACTGTATCGGCAGGAAGATGCTGCTGAATGCGATGTGCGGCTGACAAGCCAGCAAACCCAGCACCGATAATCAACCAGTCTGTCTCTAAATCTTCATCAACAATACGCGGCGGAGGCGGCGGAGGCAGGATTTCGTACCATCCGCATCCGCCTCCATCGGCAGGGATTCTCGAAACGGAATAGTCCAACTGCTCGAATATCGACTCTAGCTGGCGGACTCTTCCACGGTCTGATCTGATACATCAATCCAGATCGTCTTCAATTCCGTATACTGATCGTGGGCATGCAAAGAATTGTCGCGGCCGCCAAATCCGGATTGTTTGTAACCGCCGAAAGGTGTTGTTATGTCGTCTTCACCAAAACAATTCACGGTAACCGTTCCTGCCTTAATTGCGCGAGACATACGATGCGCCCGCTTCAGGCTGGAAGTAAATACCGATGCCAGCCCATAGCGGGTGTCGTTGGCTATTTCAACCGCCTGGTTTTCATCGCCTATGGTAATGACCGCAAGCACGGGGCCAAAAATTTCTTCACGCGCGATGGTCATATCCGCTGTTACATTCCTGAAAATGGTCGGCTCTATATAGTAACCGCCATCCAGTTCAATCGCATTGCCACCGGCCAGCAAATCTGCGCCTTGGTTTTTAGCAATCTCAATATACTTCAAAATCTGCTCATACTGTCGTTTTGAAACAATTGCGCCCAATCGATTGGCCGGATCTAAAGGGGTGCCGGTGCGCCAGTCTCTTAATCGATGCAATACATGATCGAGAAGTTGATCCGCTACCGCTTCGTGGACAATCAAACGTGAATTTGAAGAACAATTTTCTCCCATATTCCAAAAAACCGCATGGGTTACGTGTTGCGCCACCACACAAGGGTTTTTACCGCCGCACTCCAGCACAATTTTTTTCAGATTACTTTGCGCGGAATACTGAAGAAAATATTTGCCCACTTCTGTTGATCCGGTAAACGAAACCATATCAATATCAGGGTGTAATCCAATCGCCTGACCGGCAGTTTCACCCAGCCCGGTGACAACGTTAATAACGCCTGTGGGAACACCGGCTGCCGTTGCCAATTCAGCCAGACGCAGCGCAGTCATGCTGGTTTCTTCCGCAGGCTTAATAATTAAACTGTTACCTGCTGCCAATGCGGGAGCCAATTTCCACGCGACCATCATCACCGCTGGGCGCAACCTGATCGTACATCTTGTCTGTCGCTTCAGCGCGCCACTGAATACAATGAATGGTCTCCGGAATATCGATCGTTTCAATCTCGGTAATGGGTTTTCCGCTTTCGATGCTTTCCATTACCGCCAGTTCTTTCGCATTGCGGCTAATCAGTTTACACAGGCGGATCAGAATCTGCTTGCGACCGGTTGGCTGCATTTTTGACCATCGACCATCTTCAAACGACTCTCGAGCCTTCAAAACCGCCTGCTCAACTTCCTCCTGACCGCACGCAGAAATGGCTGCCAGCACTGTTCCGTTGGCGGGATTCACTGTATCAAAAGTTTCACCACTGCTTGGCGGCGCAAAACTTTCCATCGATATATGCCGTTTTCGGTAAGGCCAAGCCTTCGGCAATAGCCTGGTATTCTTCAAGCGTTGATAGTGACGACATTATTGTCTCCAGGGTTTCTGTCTTTATCGGCAATGGCGTAGTCCGATTCGATTTGTGCCATCGTTATTTTGAGTGTCCGCAACACCATCTCAAGGTTGCGTTTTTCTTCTTTGTTCAATTCACCTAGTGGCTCGCGTACCGGACCCGCTGGCAAACCATCCATACGGCAAGCATGTTTGACCGTCTGAATCAGCTTTCCACTTTGTTCGAGGATTCTCATAAACGGCATCAGCGCCGACATTATACGGCGGCCCTTTTCGATATTGTTTTCCAGCGCAACCGCTTCGTACAACGCAATATGCGCTTTAGGCAAGCAGTTACCGCCCGCACAAACCCAGCCGCGCGCACCCCAGGCAAAAAATTCGAGCGCCTGATCATCCATTCCACAAAGCAAGGTAATGTGCCGGTACTCTCGCGCCAGCATATGCAGTTGATTGACATCACCCGTAGATTCTTTTATGCCGCAAAAATTCGGGCTTCGACCAACGCGATTGAAAAATTCATCTGTCATGGTGGTGCCGGTACGACCAGGATAGTTGTACAACATAACGGGCAGATTCACCGCTCGATCGACTGCCAGAGCATGATTTGCCAGTTCAAGCTGCGTCGGCACCGCATAGTAAGGTGCCGGCATTAAGATCGCCGCTGCTCCATTTTCTTTGGCTCGCAGTCCATAGGAGATACCGTCCTTTGTTGTGATTGCGCCTATCCCGACTATCAAAGGAAGGCGTTTCTTCAATATCTCATTCGCCAATCCCATTAATTCGACACGCTCATCCGTTGATTGAGCATAATACTCACCGGTTGTACCGCCAACGATAACGCCGTGTACACCTGAAACCACCAGATGTTCAACCATTTTTTCAAATCCGTCACGGTCGATTTCAGCATTTTCCTGATAGGGTGTAATGACCGGCGGATAGATACCTTCAAATTTCATAATACTCTCCAGCCTGATTTGAGCCCCTTTCAAAACCAATTTTCAAGCGGGGTTTTCGTAGATTATATCGTTCTATGTACGATACGCACTATCCGTTTTTTGCTGAATCAGGGCAAATTTAACGCTCACAATGAATCCCTTTCCTGCCTCTCTCAATCCGGCGATGACCCGTACCTCGGATTATCTTTCGCGATAAAGTGGGTAATTTTTGCAGTGGCCGCATTGGTTTACGACGGCGAATTCATTCCTAAACCGCTTTGTGCTTTACATCAATTCATCTTTTCGGTTGTCGGTCTCGCCATAGCGATGTAAAGCCGGTTTCTTCAGTCCGTCATACAGCGTTTCCAGCTTTTCGTTTACTTGATCACCTTGTTGAACGAACAACGAATTGCCTTGTAAATCGCTGTCCACTAAAAATGGTCCAAAATTTTTCACTCTAAACATCCACAACGCCTGAGCGATTCCCAAATCATCAAGCCAGTGAACGGCTTCGACACCTTCCACACCACGCCCCAGCAAAGCACCCGTTCCGTATCCCACAGTGGTTAGATAAACCACCCCTCGCGGAGCCAAAATATTTTTGTAATCATCTGTCGGCATACCGCCCTTGCCTATAACGATTTTGGTATTGGTCAAATCAAGCCACTCTTCCAAATATTTGGAAAACCGAAAACTCGCCGTGGCAGTGACACCGCCAATCTGATAGTCGCCCTGTTGATTTTGTGACGCAGCAGGCGAGCAATGGAAATTCACATTACTGAGTGTGGTCAGGCCCGCAGGTAACTGATCTCCCTTTACAAGGATACGGTCGTAAACGCCTTCTCGCGCGGTATAGACAATTCCATTCAGGTAAACAATCGAGCCCAATTCAAGACTGGCAATGGATTCCGGGGTTGCCGGTAGGTCTATGGTAACTTCATTTAGCATTTACACAACCTCCCAATTGATGGTCTCGCGCCGATGATACGGCGTAAACCATTGCGGGTCGGTTCGATACTCAATCGTTTCATCAGCAAAAATCCGCGCAGTTGCCCGTCTTGATGACAAACAAAATGTATGCACGCTAACCGGCATCCCGCCGGTATGGGTATGACCCACCTCGATATGCAAATCGACCGCCATGGATGAACCAACAAATCCCATCGGACCCATACCAATACTGTTACCAAGATCTTTCAACTCTAATTCCAATTCAGCAATTTTCGGATCAGGATTGCGATCACCCACCACACGAAGGCAGGCAGCCTGTTTACCCAATTGCATACAGGTGTCTTTGGAGCCGCCTATACCAACTCCGATAATCGCCGGTTGACAACATAGTCCACGTTTTCCAAAGGCGATCAGGGTATCCAGCAAAAAGCGCTTGATACCATCAATACCATCCCCCGGAAACAGCATTCGGTAATCCGTTCCAAACAATCCGCCCTTGTGAACCGTAGTGATATCGATCCAGTCAGCATCAGGCTCAAAACTCCACTCTACTTCAGGAGAGTTGATTCCAACATTGTTGTTGTGTTCGGTTCTCCACAATGGGTGTACCCGGTTCGGGCGCAGCGGCACATCCCGTGTTGCCCTTGCGGTAGCCGATCGAAGCGCCCGTTCTATACCAATAAATCCGCCATCTATCTTCGCTTCATTGCCTGCTTTTACATAATATCGGGGCAAACCCGTATCCGCGCACATCGGCCGCCGGTCCTCTGTTGCCGCTGCATAATTTTTCACCATGGTTTTAATTACAAACCCGGATAATTGCTCGGTTTCCGTTTCAGCTACCATTTTAATGCCGTCAAGGTAATCGTCGGGGATATCAATGGCGGCCTTACACATCACATCATAGCTCGCTTGCTCGATCACTGCGTTTTCTATCATTTACTGATCACTTTTACTGAGCTCACTATTCACCTGTTTTTCTGCCGATGAAAGTTGTAGCGGTGCGCCTGCTTCACCGTCGATCAACGACTCACCCGGCTTCACCATGCTGAATTCAACCGGAACCATTTCGGTCTGTAACTGATCTTCAGTCAAGGTAATTCGAGTAAAAGCCGTTGATTGCAGATCACCCGTTTCGGGAAAATCTTCTCTGTAGTGCGCACCACGAGAATCTTCTCTTGCCAATGCTGCCGCTGCAATTGCCTGACTCACCAAAACCAGATTATCCAGATTCAACCAGTCATGCCATGTCAGGTTGAACGACTTGTCATCACCCGGCACCCCGATATCATGTAACTTCCCACTGATTTCAGCCAGTTTCGACCGGCCTGCAGTTAGCGTTGAATGATGTCGAACAATTCCAATGTCTGCCCACATATCATTCCACAACTTCTCCCTTAATTCTGTCAACCCCAATCCATCATGCTTCATCTCTAAAGGCAATTCTGCGCGACGCAGCCCGGCCTCCACGGCACTCACATCCGGAGAACAAACAGCCTGTTGATTCGAGGAGATCGAATTCGCCATTGATTCGCCCGCTATTCCGCCAAACACCGTGGAATTAGCGACACCGTTTCCACCCAATCTGTTAGCACCATGCACACCACCTGCATCCTCTCCGGCAACATAAAGGCCGGGCACACGCGTACTACAATCAATTTCCATTTCAATGCCTCCCATCATGTAATGTGCTGTTGGCACGACTTCTACACGGCCTGCCGCCAGGTCAAACCCACAATCAGCACAACGTTTCACCATTCCGGGGAACTGCTTTGTGACTTTTTCGGGCCCAAGATGCCCCATTTCGATATACAGCCCGCCCTGACGTGTGGACCGGCCCTGGCGGATTTCATTATACATACTTCTCGACACAATATCTCGGGTCGCCCGTTCAGCGGCCGGATGATAATTCGACATAAATCGATCTCCGTCGCCATTCAGCAAATATCCTCCTGCCCCGCGCAAACCTTCTTCGAGTATCGTGCCGGTCATTCGTGTATCTGACCCCGCCAGAATTCCGGTAGGATGAAACTGCACCATTTCCATATCCCGCAATGGGAGTCCATAACGCAATGCCATCGCCAAACCATCACAAGTCTTGTCGCCGGACGGCGTATGATAACGATACATCGATGGTCCGGCTCCGGTCCCCAGTAGCACTGTTTGTGCGAGAACCAGTCGATATCTACCGGTTCGGATATCAATCATCAAAACGCCGGAAAGTCTCGAATTGTCCTCATTTGGAATCAGCTCAATGGCCCTGTGCTCTTGCAACCGGTTTACATCCAGTGTCCAGACCTTTTCCATTAAACGGTTGATGATTTCGATACCGGTTAAATCGCCTTTGTGAACCGTTCTATCAAAACTCTGCCCGGCAAACGCTTTCTGGTGCAAGCTACCGTCTTTGTTTCGATCAAAGAAACACCCTAATTCATTCTCCAGCTGCTGAATTCGCTCAACCGCGGTTTCGCACAACTTCCATGCCAAATCCTGTCTTGGCAACCACTTGCCGCCGACGATGGAATCCATAAAATGACGTTCGACGGAATCGCCTGGATTCAGCGCAACGTTGTATCCGCCCTGAACCATTCTGGTGCAGCCTGATTTTCCCAACAACCCCTTTACCGCAATGGTGACATCCAGTTGAGGATTGGTTTGTTTCGCGTGTAGTGCTGCAAACAATCCTGCGCCGCCGGATCCAAGGATCAGAATGTCAGTTGATTGAACCTCGACCTCAATGCCTTCGATCTGCATACTCTCCAGTGTCTTCATTCCACTCACAAACTGATCAGAATACCCGCACCAGAAAAACGACGCCGAATATGATAGCAATGATTACCCCAGGAATGATCCAGCTTGTCAGCTTCTCTCGATGATTAGGCCAACGACTCAACTCAAGCATTAATACGCGCAAACCGAAAAACAGGTGCAGAACAAGTAATGAAACCAGCCCCCATTCAGCAATCTTAACCAACGGCAATTCCGTAAATACGAGCGCACGATCCAGTCCTGCAACCCCTTGCATCGCCTGCGCCAGCAGGAAGAAATGAAACGGCAGAAATAATGCCAGCGCCAAACCCGAAACTCGATGCGCTATCGCCGTTAAATAGCTGGGGTGATTTCTCAACGGGCTGATCATGATGTTGTAAAAGTCACTGATAGCACCGCATAAAAACCAACAAAACCTGAAACCAGCGCAAAAATCACACAAAACACATCGTTAAAGCAACGCGAAAATTGTGTCCATTCATTCATAATATTTCTTAACCCGATCGGCGCATGAACCGCGGCTGAGATTACAAAAACACTATAAAAGATAGCCCAATATGGATTACCCTGTGTTCTGTTGAGTATTTCCGCTCCGCTTAACCCGCCTTCTACGGCAATCAGGATTAGCCCGAGATGGATTAACACTAACGGGGTCAGCAACATCGCTGATGCCCGTTGTGCAATATAGAGTTTCCGTTCCATCAGAATTCAGTAGCTTCGTGGTCAGTTTTATCAGGCAGGCCTGTAAACGCCAAACGCTTCAGTCCGGCAATGCTTTCTGAGGGGGTCAATTCAATGGGGCAATAGCGAGTGCAGTTGCCCTGGCTATGGCACGACCCACACCCTGATTCAGCAAACGCCTTATCAAAAGTCACTTCCGGTTCGGCATGACGAACGTCATTTACCAATGTCCAGGCACGATTCAAACCTGCAGGTCCGATGTATCGACGATTCCAGTTCACAACATCACAGGCGCTATAGCAAACCGCGCAATTAATACATTGCAAATTTGCATCGGCCAACCGACGTGTCTTCGAATCGGGGTTCACTTTAGCCGGTGGATCAGTTCGACTCAACGTCGGCTGAAAAGGGGCACCTGCTTTTTCCCAGGTATCAATAAAGGGCTCGAGATCACAAACCAGATCTTTGATACGCGGCAAATTTCGTAACGGTTCAATCGTCAACGTTCCATCTTCCACCACTTTGTTTACATGAGTCCGACAGGTCCAACGCGGGCTTCCGTTGACCGTCATCGCACAAGAACCACATACCCCAACACGGCAAGAAAATCGATAAGCGAGCCCGGGCTCGTGCTGACGCTGCACTTCAGAAACAATATCCAGCACCGTTTGATTGTCGCGCAGGGGAAGCTGATATGTCACCAGTTTCCCGTACTCGCCACCCCGCCAAATATTGACCGTGAGCAGCCCATCTTCTAATTGCCGGGAACTCATTTTCGAAGAATCAGTTACTTTGCTCGAGTGCGTCTTCAAGTTTTTTCTGCATTTCACCAACCGACTGATTAACATCGTCTTCAGCGGATTCAGAATAACGCTTAGCGTTTTCATCGTTGTTTGATTGGAGATGGGTTTTCGCTTGCATCATTACAATCGCCACAACAACCACTAAAGTCAAAAGACCGATAACTTTCATTTCTGCACACGCCTGCAATTCATACCAGATTGACCAGGCTTCAACTCTTTTCAGCCCTGATTAACACCTCTGTTCACGCTGCTGTTCAACTTCTTGCCGCTCCATCTTCATCATTTCAGGGGATTCCCAGGTAATTCGACCGGTTCGACCATCACGCAGATCTGCCAACACTATTTTTGCTGCACGATCGAGGTCAATCTCCCCACCCTTAACCAGACAACCTCTGCGCCGGCCAATCTCTTCCAACAGCTCAAATTCAGCGCTCAAGTTCTCCACATTACCGTCATTCAGTTTATAACGACCGCACAATTTTTCAATATACTGCGAACGCAGATATTCCAGCGCAAAAACGGCAACTTCAAGGTGTGTGATTGCCGTATCTTTGATTGCACCGGTTACCGCCAGACGAAACCCGCTGTTTCTATTCTGCACTTTTGGCCACATCAAGCCGGGGGTATCCATCAAGGTGAAATTATCGTTGATATCGATTAACTGCTGATGTTTTGTAATCGCCGGCTCATTCCCGGTTTTCGCAACCGACCTGCCTGCCAAACTATTGATCAGTGTTGATTTGCCCACATTTGGAATACCCATAACCAATGCCGTTGTCCGCGGTTGTTTACCACCATTTTTCTCGTAAAGCGTACGGCATATCTTTGAAATTCTCGAGACACTATTCCTGTTTCTCGCATCAACCATTAACACTTCTGTATTTTGTTGAGCCAGAAAATGATCCATCCAGCGTTTGTTCAAAGCGGGGTCAGAAAGGTCGGTTTTGGTCAGCACGACCAAACACGGTTTTTCTCCTCGCATCTCAGCCAACATTGGATTGGCGCTACTAAAAGGCACACGCGCATCCCGCAGCTCAACAAATACGTTAACCTGAGCGTAAACTTTCCTGAGCTCCTTGCTCGCTTTATTCATGTGGCCGGGAAACCACTGGATGTTCTGATTACTCATTGAGAGATTTGGCTGGATTACACTGATATTCATTACAGTCGAACCAGCCTATTGTACCCAAATCCCCAGATAGAGTAGCATCAGCGCTTCAAGGCTCGGTGAATCCCTCTTTCAAGCCTTGTGGCTGGCCATTACAGCAAATTATGGTGGCTAGTGCCGAGAGGTTTACTCAAAAACCGCTGTTCGGTGCATTATCAGTGCTAAATCGGCTATTTTTGACGCACCTGTCCTGCAGAAGCCGTTATTCTTGTTCTATGTCGGGTTAAATGGGCGGCGCTTCAAACTCCTTCAGTGCCAGCAGCACTCGTTCCAGTAGTAGTCGGTGGTTTTCCCGCATTTTTACCAAGAGTTGACGTCCCGTCCTGACCACTTTTGCCGCGATGGCGTACAGACGCCAGCGCAGTGTTATCGCACGATGCTGGGACAACTCCCCCGGCAGCAACTGACGCATGAGGGCACATAGATTGTAGGAGAGTGCGGAGATTAAAAAGTACAGCACATTGGCAGCAAAATCTGAACACGGCAGGGTGTCGCCACCAAAATCTCGTTTCAGTTCCTTGATTCGGTTCTCGCTGTCCTCGCCACGCTGGTTGTACCAGTGGACAATCTCGCTATCGCTAAGGCTATCCCGATTAGTGGCAATCGCACGATAAATATAAGCACCTGAGTTTATTTCCTCTGAACTGTTTTCTGAGCTATCTTCTGAATTATCTGATGAATCTAAATCCAGACTCGCCTGGCCGGTAACGGCTGTTCTCTGAATGATAAGGGTGAAGGGTTTTTCATACTCACCGATGCAGAAACTGGTGCGGTAGGTATCCTGACCATTGACCGCTTTGCCTTTTTTATCCAGCAAAGGCGGCCAGTCCGAAGCGCTTGCCGCTGCTATCTGCGCGCGCAGTGCGGCGCTGGTCTTGGCGCGAATGGCATACTCGATACCCTGCTTATCACAATACTCAATGACTTTTGTTTGGTAGCCGGCGGCATCAATACGCAACGCCTTCACGGTACAGTCTTCCGGGAGCGACTGCTGGCATTGCTGGATAAACGGCTTATTATCTTTCGCTGGCGGCACATTGCCGTGACGGAAATCCACGGCCACGATCTGCCCGGTTTCCGCAATATGCCCCACCATCGGCATAAAGCCCTTGTTCTTGTTGTAAGTCCACCGTGCACCCGCTTTATGGGCAATAATCTCGGTGGCATCAATGTCCAGTGTGACTTCCTTACAGCGATGCAAGGCTACCTTCAATAAGGCTTTATTCACCTTTACCCAGGCAGCCTGGATTTGCGGCTGGCTTCCCATTCGCCTGAGCCAATCTCCAATCGTGGTCGCCTGGGGAAGTTTCTTGAGATCCAGCACGGTGCGCAGTGCTTCATCATCCTGAAGGTGGCGAACCTCATCCAGGTGAAAACTGCCTTCATGCTGCATCAGGATGAGGGTCTTGATGAACTCCGAGGGCTTATACCCACGATTGCTTTTAGGCTGGGGGAAGTGCTTGTCGATTCGCTCAGACAGGTTCAGGGAGTCCATTAGTTGAGCAATCGCCAAACCGGCACGAGAGGTGAGTAAATCGTTCGTTGTATCGAGTTTGTAGGGTAGAATAGTCATCAGCCTTGAGCTGTGCACCCATTGGGTGATGGTGGGTTTAAGAGCAAACCATTATACAGCCAAGGCTTCCTGCGTTTAAGAGATTTCTATCTGGGGATTGGGGTTGTAACCTTCTGCTGGACTGAATGCAGGCTTCAGGTCACAATCTGCCGATGTGCATTTTATTTCTCGCCATCAAACAACACCCGAATTACCCGTTAATAATCGCAGCCAATCGCGATGAGTATCACAATCGACCATCGCTCCCGATGCATTACTGGGAAGATCAGCCGGAGATTCTCGCCGGCCGTGATAAACGCGCTGGAGGAACCTGGCTTGGCGTCAATCGCAACGGCCGTTTTTCTGCTGTTACCAACTTTCGCACAGGACAATCGATATCTGAATCAGCCCGCAGTCGTGGCGAGCTGGTAACCAGGTTTCTATCTGACAATGATAGTATTGAAAACTTTCTTGAACTTCTGCGGACAACGAACTCACAATACTCGCCATTTAATCTGGTATTTGGCAATCGCGATGATATCCGGGTATTCTGTAATCAGGATCAGACTATAACTTCGCTTTCTGCCGGATTTCACAGCATATCAAATGGATACATAGATCATCATTGGCCGAAAATGCATGCCGGAATCAATCAATTGGAATCGTTTGTTAAAAACAACAATCGCATGGACATCGATCAACTTAATTTAATTATGCATGATCAAACACAAGCAAAAGAAAGTGATCTTCCAGAAACGGGGGTAAGCAAAGCGGTCGAACGCTTCATTTCATCAATCTTTATCATCGGAGAAAGCTACGGAACACGCACAACCAGCTATGTTTTCTACACCGCGTCTGCCCTTCAGGTGTATGAGTTGAATTATGATCCATCCGGCGACGAAACCGGAAAACAAACATTCACCGTTACAGTAAACCCATAGCCGATGAATCACGATTCCAGCCCACCGCATGACAACATAAAACTGGCGATATTTTCAGTCGTATTTGCCGTATTTGCATTATCGCTGGGGGATGCCGTAATAAGCTGTTTATTACGTTATTTTCGGCTTTGTTTACCGAAGAATAGTAGAATCGCGTTTTTGTGCTGAAATGCAGACGCAATTTGTTAAATCAAAAAACACGCTAAAGATTAATTTACGATGAACTGGCCTGAAACACACACGAGCGTACTCCAGGAACCGCTTGAACCCTGCTCTACCGATCCAATGAGCGGATTTACGCGTAATGGTTGTTGTGAAACTGGTCCGGGAGACCTTGGATCGCATACGGTTTGCGTGCAGGTTAGTGAAGCATTCCTTGAATTCAGCAAAGAAAATGGCAACGATCTGAGCACACCCAGGCCCGAGTTCGGATTTCAGGGTCTTACAGAAGGCGACCGTTGGTGTTTGTGTGCATCGCGTTGGCTTGAAGCGCTTAAAGCGGGTGTTGCTCCTCGTGTATTCATGAAATCCACACACGAGAAAGCCTTGGATATCATTGCCTTCGTGGATTTAAAAGATCACGCTCTCGACCTTTCGTAATTCGATCAGAAGAACCATTCGATGGATAAAAGCAAACAACACATTGCCGTAGCGGGTGCCGGGATCGTCGGCGTCAGCTGTGCTCTCTGGCTCCAAAAAAAAGGCTTTAAAGTAACACTGATTGATGGTAATCGACCGGGTTCAATAACCTCTTCGGGAAACGCTTGCACAATCGCAGACTATGGCTGCATCCCCGTCAATGAGCCGAATCTTGTGAAGCGGCTTCCCAAGCTGATGTTTGGCAATGACAGCCCGCTAACCATCAATCCCTGGTATGCCATTACACATTTACCCTGGATGCTGGCTTTTCTGAAAAAGTGCAAACCCGTCGAAGTAAACAAAACCATCGCAGCGCTTGGTACGCTGTTAAATAGCACAGATGATGGCTTGAACCCGCTTATTGAACTGACTCGATCCGGCGATCTGCTCGAGACTAACGGCTGTATGTATGTGTATCGGAAGCCAACAGAATTTGAAGCCGCATTCAAAAACAATCAGTATAGAAGAGAACAAGGGGCAGAATTTACCGAACTGAGTGGTGCTGAAGTTTATGATTTAGAGCCGAATCTACAAGCTGGATTTGAGCGCGGAATCATCTTTAAGAATGCACGGCAGGTGCTCAATCCCCAGGATTTGGTAACCCGCTTTTTTGATCACTTTATCGATGCCGGCGGCGGATACGTAGACTCTCACGCCAGCGGCATAATTCATAACGAAAGCGGTATGAAAATCTTCCTGCACAACAAAAAATTCCTGCGTGCCAACAAGATCGTCATTTGCTGCGGTGCATTTTCAAAACAAGTGGAAGGTTGTGACGCAGAAAAACTTCCTCTGGATACAGAACGCGGCTACCACATTCAATACTCGGGGAAACAGCATCTCGCCAATCGCCCCATTGCCTGGGCTGAATGTGGTTTTTATGCAACCCCGATGAATGAAGGGCTTCGATTCGCCGGAACCGTCGAAATAGCCGGTTTGTCCAGACCAAAAAACCGCAAGAACATTGATTACCTGATAAGCAAATCAAAACAAATGTTTGCACTGGAATCGCCGCCAGACAGTGACTGGTTGGGCTACCGACCCACCCTGCCTGATTCCATTCCGGTTATTGGGCCATCTCGAAGATCGCCTAACACTTACTACGCATTTGGCCATCAACACATTGGTTTAACGCTGGCAGGAATAACCGGAAAACTAATCTCAGAACTGATCAACGAAGAAACCCCGTCCATCAATCTGGCAGCGTATTCAGCCAATCGGTTTCAAAACATAAAGAGCCCGTTTTAACGAACCCGAATCAGGTTCGAAAATATTTAAAACAATCCGCCTTGACCAGATTCCACCCCCGGTGCAGAGAATCCAGAACGGCTTGAGGAAGTTCCGGGTTAGACACAGCCGCAATATTATTTTTCAAGTGGCCATTTGACTAACTCCAACGATAACGCCATCACCCGCTGCTGCACAAAGTCCCGAATGATGATGCCTCCAGCAAAGCGCCGCATCCGCAGGTTCAATATCGTGCTTTTCATTTTACTCTAATCCGGCGCGTTCTCGGTTCATAAGTTTTATCAGGTCGTCGTCGTAGAAGCTCATAAAAAATCTCGAAAAATCCTCGTCAGGTTCCTTATAACATGACACGTTAACCGAAACGTTGTTCTGCCACACATCAAGTCCTTTACCCTTTCCAGAAACATCATACTCTGTGAATTTCCCATACTTTTTCGTGAGATAGGGGACGATTTTTTTCGTTAAGGATTGATTAAATCACTGACCAGCTTAAAACATGCTCCCTACACAGTTGATGAGAAAGCGCGCTACTGGGTATACGCCGCCCTATAGCAGCAAAATTAAATGATGATGTTAAGACACTGCATTATTGGTGTAGGATGCGATTCGCTGTTGTGTACTACCGTTAAGGTGTTTTGTTGAAATTCAATGCGATTTACAAATTCCGTATTGACGTACAATCCCTGAGTCAGAACATCTCGAATCACGGCGACTGGCGCAAACACCGCAATATTTTCAAGCGCCGGATTACCCGACTGTTTATCAACCAGCGTTTCAATCATTTGTTCACGAGAAACGCTGTTATTCGTACCGCAAAGGTGTTTCTCCAAATTGTCAGGCAAATTCACCGATTCGTGAATCATCGGATTGATATCAATATTCAGTTTTTGAATTGTTTGAACCCCGTACCTCTCCAACAATTCGTCACACGGCATAACCAAAGTCCTCAGGCCCTGTTTTCCCGCTTTTAACTTCGGCAGGAATTCCCCCTGGGGTGAAGTATCATTCAGTCTCTGTAATGTATAGTGATTCGTGTGAGCTTCCAGTCTCAAACAACTGATACCACAATTTGACTGCTGAAAAGTATGATGATGTTTCGAACTCAGCCCAAGCGCAGTGTTTATTAATGCTTGAATTGTTCCACCGTGGCTCACCAGCAGGATGGTTTGTGCGTCTACCTGGGGAATCAATTCCTGCCAGAACACTGCCGACCTTGAATACAAATCACGTATCGGGAAAACCTCCGCCCCGCCATGGATAACGACAAAGTTATCTGCGTCATACTTCCATGCACGATATTCATCCGGATATTGTGCGGCTATATCGTTAAAGGTCATACCCTCGAGCATATACATTTCCGTTTCCCGAAGATCATCAACCGTTTCCAGCTTAACCGGATTATCCTGCTGCGCCAGGGCAATCTCAGCCGTTTCCTGCGCTCGTGATAGCGGACTTGTCATGGCATAGTCGAGTTTAGTTTGCGTTAGCGACTGCGCTACATTTTTAGCCATGATCCTGCCGGAATCACTTAGCATAGAGGCATTACTGCTTCCCTGCATCCTTCCTTGTTTATTGAATTCGCTCAATCCATGGCGAACCAGAATAATTGTTTTAGGCATCTATTTTTAAAATTCAGGAATAACAGCCTGCGGTCCGCGCACGCTGCTGCAGGATAGGCAGTATTATATCGATGGTTGGTGTCGCAACGTTCGTAATCTGCCCAAGCTCCTGAACAACTGTTAACAAAGCGTCAATTTCCATTGGTCGGCCAAGCCGTAAATCCTGAAGCATGGATGTCGTATGCGCCCCCACCGCCGATGCACCTTCGATTCGCTTATCCACCGTCACCGCAAATCGAACACCGAGCTGTTCGCCAATAGACTGCGCCTCCAACATCATTTTTCGTGCGACAGAACGCGTACCCGCATCTGATGCAACAATATCCAGCGTTGCCTGAGTCAGTGAGCTCAATGGGTTAAAGCAAAGATTACCCCAAAGTTTCATCCAGATTTCATCGCGTATATTCCGAACCGGTGAGCGCAACCCTGCATTGATAAAAACTTTCGACAGGATCTGAACCCGATCACTTTTTTCTCCACTGGGTTCACCAAGAACAAATCGGTCTCCGTAAATATGCTTGACTACACCCGGTTCAGTGATCTCACATGCAGCATATACCACACAACCGATGGCCCGTTGTGGTCCGATACCATTCCATTGCTTGCCGCCAGGGTCAACACTCTCGAGTTTTCTATCCTGCCATTGACCCTGCAGTTGATAGAAATACCACCATGGAACACCATTCATCGCAGTGACCACAGCCGTATCAAGACCGAATAAAGGCTGCATTGACTTTACAACATTCGGTACAGAATGCGCTTTTAGAGTAACGATTACATAATCCTGATGACCTAACTCCGAGGGATTATCGGTGGCAACAGGGTGGGTAATAATGCGTTCTTCATTGTCGCTTGAATCAAAATCCAGTGCCAAACCATTTTTCTGTATTGCCGAAAGGTGCGGGCCTCTGGCTACCAGCGAGACATTTTCCCCAGCCTCGGAAAGCAATGCCCCCAGATAACCGCCAATCGCTCCGGCACCATAAATTGCGATCTTCCTGGACATCTATGCCGATAACCCCAGTTTTTCAGCAAGGCCCATTCGCTGCAGTTTTCCAGTTGCACCCTTGGGTATCTCATCAACAATCAGCACTTTCCCCGGAACCTTGAAATCTGCCAAATGCGCTGATGCAAACTTTCGAATATCGGCTTCGTTTGAATCCTTGCCATCGTATAGCACCACCGCCGCCGCAACATCTTCTCCCAGTTTTGCATGGGGTATGGCGAAAGTAACGCATTGCTGTATGCACAGGTGATCCATGAGCACTTCATCGACTTCACGAGGCGATATTTTTTCGCCTCCTCGATTGATTATTTCCTTCAAACGGCCGGTGATCGAAAGGTATCCTGACTCATCCATCACACCCTGATCTCCTGTTCGAAACCAGCCGTCAGTAAAATTCGCTGCATTGGCTTCGGGGTTATTTTCATAGCCCGACGTCACGTTGTTTCCGCGGATGACAATTTCACCAACCTCCCCCGCCGCCAATAACTCGCCTGCTTCACTCATAATTTCAACTTCGGGGCCCGCAGCAACACCCACCGCACCGGCTTTTCGATGCGCAGGCGGCAAAGGATTACTTGCCATTTGATGAGAAGCTTCGGTCATACCGTAAGCCTCGATAAGCGGTGAACCAAAAACGGCTTCCAGTTCTGCCATCACTTGTGGGGGCAAAGATGACGAAGAAGAACGAATGAATCGCAGAGGATTTGCTTCGATAATGTCGGTACTGCGCGGCGCACGAGACAGGATAGCCTGATGCATGGTGGGAACAGCGGTATACCACGTTGGCCTGGCATCGCCCATCCAGGTAAAAAACTTCAATGCATTAAATCCTGGCGTACAATAAATTGCCGCACCTGCGCGCAGTGATGCCAGCACCGCGGCGATCAGGCCATGTATGTGGAATAGCGGCATTATGTTGACGCAGCGATCTTGCTCGGTAAGCGCCAGTGAATTCATAATATTCGTTGCCGAAGCACAAATATTAGACTGGCTTAACGGCACAATTTTTGGCTTTGAAGTGGTGCCAGAGGTATGCAAAATCAGCGCCGTGTCATCTGGCTTGAGCGGTTCAATTTCTGACGACTCAGAATCCAGTTGCGCATCGACAATCAGGTCAAAATCACCAGCGGCCCGGCTCTCGTCTGAAGCCAGAAATATGACCAATATTCCCAGCTTATGCGCTGCAGCCAGCACACTTGAATCACTTTCTTGTTCGACTATGAGCGCCTTGGCACTCAAGTCATCCAGATAAAACTCAAACTCTGCCTGCTTGTATGCCGGGTTCAAAGGGGCGGTAGTTGCCGATGCTCCGACCGCAACAAACGCGGCTGCCATCTCAGGTCCATTTGGTAAAACGATGGCAACGCGATCATTTCGTCCTATGCCCACTTGACTGAGTTGCAGTTGAATTCGACCGCATAGACTCCTTAGGTCAGAATAGCGCAACGGGGTCCTGTCAGGAGCATCAAAAGCAACGTTGTCGTCACTTCCGCATAAAACAAGATCATATAGAGTAGATAGGGTATTCAATTTGGTTTCCAAAAACACAAAACGGCGAGCAGCATGAAAATTTAATTAAACAGATTGCACCCTGAAACGAGTTATTGTCAAGGTGGTGTAGTGGCTGAGAGTTTAGCTTACAGGCAGCTAATTTATATGTTAAGCCTGAATCATTTATGATCTTTCCAGAGTTTTCACAGTTATTGCAGCTAAGACAATAGGTTAGAAGGTATCTGAACTAATTGAGACCTTTGCCCCAATCCCCAGATAGAAATCTCTTAAACGCAGGAAGCCTTGGCTGTATAATGGTTTGCTCTCAAACCCACCATCACCCAATGGGTGCACAGCTCAAGGCTGATGACTATTCTACCCTACAAACTCGATACAACGAACGATTTACTCACCTCTCGTGCCGGTTTATTGGCGATTGCTCAACTAATGGACTCCCTGAACCTGTCTGAGCGAATCGACAAGCACTTCCCCCAGCCTAAAAGCAATCGTGGGTATAAGCCCTCGGAGTTCATCAAGCCCCTCATCCTGATGCAGCATGAAGGCAGTTTTCACCTGGATGAGGTTCGCCACCTTCAGGATGATGAAGCACTGCGCACCGTGCTGGATCTCAAGAAACTTCCCCAGGCGACCACGATTGGAGATTGGCTCAGGCGAATGGGAAGCCAGCCGCAAATCCAGGCTGCCTGGGTAAAGGTGAATAAAGCCTTATTGAAGGTAGCCTTGCATCGCTGTAAGGAAGTCACACTGGACATTGATGCCACTGAAATTGTTGCCCATAAAGCGGGTGCACGGTGGACTTACAACAAGAACAAGGGCTTTATGCCGATGGTCGGGCATATTGCGGAAACCGGGCAGATCGTGGCCGTGGATTTCCGTCACGGCAATGTGCCGCCAGCGAAAGATAATAAGCCGTTTATCCAGCAATGCCAGCAGTCGCTCCCGGAAGACTGTACCGTGAAGGCGTTGCGTATTGATGCTGCCGGCTACCAAACAAAAGTCATTGAGTATTGTGATAAGCAGGGTATCGAGTATGCCATTCGCGCCAAGACCAGCGCCGCACTGCGCGCGCAGATAGCAGCGGCAAGCGCTTCGGACTGGCAGCCTTTGCTGGATAAAAAAGACAAAGCGGTCAATGGTCAGGATACCTACCGCACCAGTTTCTGCATCGGTGAGTATGAAAAACCCTTCACCCTTATCATTCAGAGAACAGCCGTTACCGGCCAGGCGAGTCTGGATTTAGATTCATCAGATAACTCAGAAAACAGTTCAGAGGAAATAAACTCAGGTGCTTATATTTATCGTGCGATTGCCACTAATCGGGATAGCCTTAGCGATAGCGAGATTGTCCACTGGTACAACCAGCGTGGCGAGGACAGCGAGAACCGAATCAAGGAACTGAAACGAGATTTTGGTGGCGACACCCTGCCGTGTTCAGATTTTGCTGCCAATGTGCTGTACTTTTTAATCTCCGCACTCTCCTGCAATCTATGTGCCCTCATGCGTCCTCTGCTGCCGGTGGAGTTGTCCCGGCACCGTGCGATAACTCTGCGCTGGCGTCTGTACGCCATCGCGGCAAAAGTGGTCAGGACGGGACGTCAACTCTTGGTAAAAATGCGGGAAAACCACCGACTACTACTGGAACGAGTGCTGCTGGCACTGAAGGAGTTTGAAGCGCCGCCCATTTAACCCGACATAGAACAAGAATAACGGCTTCTGCAGGACAGGTGCGTCAAAAATAGCCGATTTAGCACTGATAATGCACCGAACAGCGGTTTTTGAGTAAACCTCTCGGCACTAGCTACCATAATTTGCTGTAATGGCCAGCCACAAGGCTTGAAAGAGGGATTCACCGAGCCTTGAAGCGCTGATGCTACTCTATCTGGGGATTTGGGCTTTGCATAAATCTACCTAGGGCACGGTTAAAATGGTAAAATGATGTTCATTCAAATAAACCCTGAGGATACCATCATGTCTGGGAAACAAACCACCTAATACTCGTTCGCAGATACCCTGTTAGTGGAATATAAGTTATTATCCAAACTCGATGATGTGCATGAAATTATCAATTGGAAACCGATAGAAAAAACCCTCAGCCAGCTTTACGCCTCAAATCGCGGTACACTGGCATACCCACCTTTGATGTGGAAAATGAATTGAGATACACCAGTGTGATGTCTGCTCCTGATAATGTTGCATGGTTCTGGCCCGTATTCGTCATTCCGTGCGCAAGCAGGAATTCAGTGGAAAACCACCAAACCCGTTAGGGTTTTCCACATGTAACGACATGGCATGAGAACCTTCGCAGTCCAATTAAGCTGGTGAATCAGAAAATAAAGCTTGAAAAACGGCATGCCTTTTGGCGTTGCAAACAGACTTGGCGCCAAAGTGCGACCAACACGTTTTGGTGTTTAATGGGATGTGCGATTGGCGATTTTGGCACGATTGCTTTTTTCCAGTTCACGGCGATTCCGTGGCCGACTCTGGCAATCTTAATCCTTGCGATTATCAACGGCTTGTTGACCAGCATCGCATTGGAAACGATTATTTTATTTCGCGGTGGGATGGATTTTTCCAACGCCTTTAAGGTTGCAATTGGCATGAGTCTGGTATCGATGATCGGTATGGAGGTCGTTATGAATCTCATAGACTGGATTTTAACTGGCGGGGCACGGCTCACCTGGTGGGTCATCCCGATTATGCTCGGTGCGGGATTTCTCGCACCCTGGCCGTATAATTACTGGCGCTTAAAAAAGTGGGGTAAAGCATGTCATTAGGGTTTCAATTACGCTTATCAGCGAACAAGTGGGTGTTGTTTGGTGCCACGCTGATCGTGATTCTCGGCGTGGCTTCATTCGTACAGGTCACACAGGTACAATACAAACCAATCGATAATCCTCTGACGATACAGAGCGGGGGGGAGCTATTTCAGCGCAACTGTGCGTCTTGCCACGGACAAAAAGCACAGGGGACGGTAGCGGATTGGCAGGTTGTCGGGGAAGACGGGAAGTATCCGCCACCACCGCTTGATGGCTCTGCCCATGCCTGGCATCACTCCATAGAAGGGCTAACGAACACCATCCGCAACGGCACTGTGGAACTCGGTGGCAGTATGCCAGCATGGAAAGGGACTCTATCCGATGATGAGATATTTTCAATTATTGCTTGGCTCGCATCGCTTTGGCCAGAGGAAATCTATACGGCCTGGCAACAAAGAAATGAACAATAGCCTTAACAATGGAATTTTTGCCAGCAGCCATTTGGTTATAGTGCGGAGGTCTAATCCTCATTCCCCCCGTTGCCCCAAATATTTAAGGTGCTATGAAGAATACAGTGGGTAAGTGAATATCCTTGCTTTTTCATCAGGCAGATATGGTATTTCGGGTTCAGTCAAATGGCTATATTTCTGCATTATGCACTCCTTTTTCAGCTCAGTTAAAAGAGTCTTGATATAGCCTTTGGCTGACCTGAGAAGTGTTGCGCTTATTATGTGAATTCAACTTGTTCAAACTACCGCAAAGCCATTTACCTCAATACCCATAATGAGCAATATTATTCAAGCACTTTGGATTGGTGCAGAGCTATCGAAGATAGAACAACTCTGCATAGCGTCTTTTCTTTATCATGGCGGTGAATTTCACCTTTATAGCTATGGCGATGTTGCTAATGTCCCAGATGCGGGGGGGGGGGGGGGGGGGGGGTTGTTTTAATGGATGCCAATCAGATAATTCCGGAAAAAGATATTTTTACGACTCACAATAATAGCTATGCTATTTTCTCAGATTGGTTTCGGTGGAAATTGTTGTACGAAAAAGGCAACTTTTGGGTTGATATGGATGTGATTTGCCTGAGACCATTTGTCTTTAATGAGGATTTGGTATACGGCTTTCACGATAAAAGCGATAAAGGTTCAGTATGTAATGCTGTTCTTAAGTTTCCGCCGCAACATGAATTGTGTCAATTATTAATGTCTGTTTGTCGTCACCCCAATAAAATACTTCCTTATGACAGTGCCAGAGGTAAAATTAAGAAAATTATAAGAAAAATTATCGCTAAGATAACAATGCGCGATGAACGTACATTCCGCATTGGCTGGGGGGAAGCGGGTGGTCCAACAGGATTTACTAACGCACTTAAGCATTTTAATCTGCTTGATAAAGCCAAACCGACCGCTTATTTTTATCCTGTGCACTGGCAAGATTGGTTATCAGTATTTGATGGCACCCTCGCTAAAGATGACGAATTATTGCGTCATTCCTATGCGATTCATCTATGGAATGAAATGGGAAGACGGCATAAATTTGATAAAAATGCTTCTTTTCCAAAGAACTCCCTCATTGAACGCTTGAAGGCTAGGTATCTTTAGTAAAACCATGGTTGTATGAATGCCGTTAAACAAGAACTAAAATACCCTTAATATTACGACGATTACCGATCATGCCCGCGACATCACTACCCTTTGGTCAATCCGAATACGACGCTCGAATTGCGAAAACCCGCGCCGAAATGAGCAACCGCGGTCTGGACACCCTCATTGTCAGCGATCCTTCCAACATGGGCTGGTTAACGGGATACGATGGATGGTCGTTTTATGTTCACCAATGCGTTGTACTGTCTCTGGAAGGAAACCCATTGTGTTTTGTGCGCGCTCAAGATGCCAATGGCGGCGTGAGAACGGTTTGGATGCCGGATGAAGATGTCCACGGCTATGACGAAGTGTTGGTTCAAAACCTGCCTTTACATCCAATGCAGGAGTTGGTCGGGGTATTGCAGGAAAGGAACTGGGCGAATGGCACCATTGGCGTAGAAATGGACAACTATTGGTATTCGGCTCAAGCTCACGCAGAACTGGTTGGCGGGTTGCCAGATATCGCTTTCACCGACTGCACCGGATTAGTAAACTGGCAAAGAGCGATCAAAAGTCCAACGGAAATTGAATATCTGAAAATTGCCGGTCGAATTGTCACTAAAATGCATGAAATGATTCGTGAAACCATTGAACCTGGGCTGCGAAAAAATGAACTGGTCGCTGAAATTTACCGTTCAGGCTGCCTGGGCGTTGATGGCTTCGGTGGTGACTATCCTGCAATCGTTCCGTTATTGCCATCCGGTGCAGATGCTTCGGCACCTCATTTAACCTGGAATGACGATCCGTTTAAATCTGGTGAAGCCACCTTCTTCGAAATCGCCGGCAGTCATAAACGCTATCAGTGCCCAACTTCCAGAACAATATTTCTCGGCACACCATCACCGAATTTCCTCGATGTGGAAAAAGCCGTGGTAGACGGTATAAATGCGGGCCTGGAAAAAGCCAGACCGGGCAATCAATGTCAGGAAATAGCAGCAGCTTTTTGTCGTATTTTGGAAAAACGCACAGGCATCAAAAAGGAAAGTCGCTGCGGTTATCCTATCGGTATCTCTTATCCGCCCGATTGGGGCGAACGCACTATGAGCCTGAGGCCAGGCGATGAAACAATTCTTCAGCCCGGCATGACCTTCCATTTTATTCCGGCGGTCTGGCAAGATGACTGGGGTATGGAAATTACCGAGAGCTTTGTGGTGACGGAAGATGGCGCCGAAACACTCTCGAATGTCCCTCGAGAGCTGTTCGTTAAGTAAATTCGATTTCGATGTTCAGATTACCGTCATGTGTTGTTACGGTATTACTTATTGGAATCCACTACCGGGAGTAATCGGTATACACACATGCCAGACCAATACATTGAAGACTCGGTAATATGAGCAGAACAGTCTATTTGAACGGCGAATACCTGCCGGAAGAAAACGCCAAAATATCCATCTTTGACCGTTCAGCCCTTTTTGGTGATGCGATCTACGAAGTCGCCGGCGTTGTTCAGGGAAAACTAATTGATTTTGACAATCACATGAATCGTCTGGACCGTTCATTAAATGAGATCAATATCCCAAATATTCTGAGCAGAGACCAGATTCTCTCGGTATTTCGCAAGCTGGTGGAGATAAATAAAATCGACGACGGATTGGTGTATATGCAGATAACCCGCGGTGTTGCAGAAAGAGATTTCACCTACGCAAAAGGGCTTGTTCCGACAATCTTTATGTTTACCCAAAATTCTGGCAGCGATGAGAACCGCTATATTAAAACCGGCGTATCTGTAAAATCTGTGCCGGATATTCGGTGGGCGAGACGGGATATTAAATCGGTAAATCTGCTGGGTCAGGTACTCGCCAAACAGACCGCCGCTGAGGCTGGAGCCTACGAAGCGCTTTTAATTGATACAGCGGGATTTGTTACGGAATGCGGCAGTACCAGCTTTTATATTGTCAAAGACAACAGCGTCATTACCAGACCGCTTTCAAACGATATATTGCCCGGCGTGACTCGACGTGCAATCGTAGAGCTTTGCGAGACACAGGAAATTGCATTGGAACAACGAAAGTTCAGCCTGGAAGAAACCTATCAGGCCGATGAGGCATTCTTAACGGGGGCATCGACATTTGTTCTCGCCGTAACCAAAGTTGACGATATTGTTATCGGCACTGGAGAACCCGGTGCGGCAGCAATTGCGTTGCGGGAAATCTATACTAAACATGCACTTGAAACTGCGATTTAGATTTTAAAGATTCTCACCTGCACAATGGATCATCCAAGCGCAATCAATCGCATTAAAGCATTGCACCGCGCCTGGAATACGGCTGATTTAGAAGCGGTCCCAGAAGTTTATTCAGAGCACTTTGTCGGTCACTGGCCGAAAGGCTGCGGAACCGAGGGCATTGTTGGACTGCACCGGATATGAGAATCTATAAAAAGGTCATCGAGCAATGGATATTAGCCGATGACGTGTATGGCCAAAATCAACTTCGCAATTAATTTAATCCTTGAATAACTGGTACGTCTACATTATTGAAACAAATGACGGGGCGCTGTACACCGGAATCTCAACCGACCCCCAAAGGCGAATTGAGGAACATAATTCTGGACCGCGCGGCGCAAAATATTTTGCCGGGCGTAAGCCCAGAAAAATCGTATTCAGTGAATCTGGCCACGACAGAGGCAGTGCCTCTCGGCGCGAATATGAGATCAAGCAATTAACAAGGCAGCAGAAACTTCAACTAATTTCTTTACAGGACCCAGCATGACAACCTCAAAGCACGAACCAACATAGTGTATGATTAGGTAATAAGACCAACACTCGGACACACCAAGAGGCTTGATATGTCAGATTTTCCAACCCTGAATGAAATGGGTATAACAAAACCCGAGACCATTGATCGATATTCTTTGCAAACTATCAACAATATCGACATACTGCGTATCGTATACCGCAAACAAAAGGGCTCTATCCTGCCGGATAGCAAGCGATTTCGATTTCCACGGACTGAAAAAATGACTCCCGGGGATGGCAATGCACGAGACACCCAAATATTTTACGAAGTCTCACCTGAAGTCCACAAGGCGATGGTTGAGCTTGATCAAATTGTCAAAGCAAAACGTGACCGCAAACATCAGTTGGAATTGATCAAGGAAGAAATTCAGCGTTTACAGGAAGAAACCAGCACCCGGATCGACTACATCAACTCTCTGGTAGCAGATCTCGATTAAACTGCAGTCTGAGACTTTCTATTTTTACCAACCTAACGACTCGTCCGGAAAATATTCTCGGGCTTTTTTAAAAGCCTGATGGCCTATTTTAAAACCCATTAAGCACCCAGGAAAACACCTTTGGCAGCAAGGTTCGTAAGCAGCCCAGGCATCCCACATCGCGGCGCAAAGATGAAACCGGTTTCTCGCATGAACAGTAAGGACAAGCGCATGGTTCAGACTGGCAAATTGTGGAAGCATAATTGAGTTTGTCTTTGCTTTTGAAAGCGCCCGGTAAATCTCAGCGTTAAACACTACAATGCGTCGTTTATTTCTCCGAATTTCAAAAACTTGCATTTCCTCACAGAGCTGTCAACAACTTACATTCTCTACTTTTGTGGAGTTGTATTCCTTGCCGGAGTCATACATGGCGCACTCGGTCTGGGTTTTCCGATGGTAGCCACACCATTAATTGCGGTTTTCCTCGATGTTCGACTCGCGATATTGCTTACGTTGCTGCCAACAATAGGCGTCAACCTTGCCAGTATCTGGGGCAGCGATGACTATAAAAGCAGTTTGCGCGAGTATGGCGTATTGTTTGTTTTTACCCTCATCGGTTCGATCATGGGTGCGTATATGCTGGCGACGCTAGACCCATCACCCTTCCGACTGGCTCTGGCATCACTCATTTTTCTTTACTTATGGACCACTTATTCGGGAAGACCCTGGACGATACTGGTTTCCGCCAGCCCTTTTCTGGTTATGGCGGGATTTGGTTTTGTTTCCGGCATCTCGGCAGGGATTACCAATGTCATGATCGCAATTTTGATTGTCTATTTTCTTAGTCTGGAAATTTCCAAATCTCGCATGATACCGGTAGTAAACACCTGCTTTTTAATCGGCAAGGTAACGCAAATTGTTGTGTTGTCTGCGGCCGGCATCACCACAATGGGGATGCTGATCCAAACAACCCCTCTGGCAGTTTGCGCGATTGCCGGATTGCGTTTGGGAAGGAAGTTTGGTGACAATATCGATCCGGTAATCTATAAGAAGACACTATATGGATTGCTTGCCATTCTCGCTATCATCCTGATCCTGCAATTCGCTAACGAAATCTGATGCCTGAAACACCCATACTAACGACTCGCCTATGACGATTAAGTGCCTCACATTTGATCTGGACGATACCTTGTGGGCGATATACCCGGTGATTGATCGTGCAGAGCAAAAGTTTCTCGACTGGATGAAAACAGAACTGCCAAGAATTGCAGAGGCTTTTACACGGCAAACACTTTCCAGCCACAGACAGGCCTATTTCAAACGATTTCCTGAATTGCACCCTGATTTGACGCGGTTGAGAAAGAACTGGTCCAAAGCTTTGATGGAAGAATTTGACCCTGTTAGCGATGTGGGAGGTGCGGCTAATTGCGGATTCAAAACAATCTGGGTAAATCTGAAGGCGCAGGACTGGCAAGAAGTGAGGCAAACCGAGTGTCAACCTGATGCCATCATCGAAAGCATATTAGCGTTGCCGTCGGCTGTAGATTGGCTGCGTGAAAAGTCATGCCGCGATTAAAGACGATTTGGTGACATTCGGCTCGTGAACAACGGCAAGAGAACTGGCCACTGTACGTAATTTCGCGACCATGTTAAGCAATCCATTTGAACGAGTGGGTGATAAGTGTTCTTTCAAGCCAATCTCATCAATAAAATACAACGGTGATGACTGGATCGCTTCTGCGGGTTGCCCGGATAGCACTCTGATCAAAAGCGCGATGATCCCTTTGGTGATGATCGCATCGCTGTCAGCGGTAAAGTGAACGAGATTGTTTTTTGATTCGGCATGCAGCCATACCTGGCTCTGGCATCCGGGCACCAGATTTTGTTCATGTTTGTATTGCTCATCAATTAGCGGCAGCTTTTTGCCGAGATCAATGATGTACTCGTATTTATCCATCCATTGATCGAAGAACGCAAATTCCTCCACTATTTCACTCTGAATTTGGTCGATTGTAGACATCGCAGCAAGCTCCCGATTACAACAACATAGTTGCAGCTTTTTTAACCCCTGCCACCAGTTTGTCAACATCATCCGGAGAATTATAAAGTGCGAATGATGCCCTCGCTGTACCCGGAATACCAAAGAAATCCATTAACGGCTGGGTACAGTGGTGCCCTGTTCGAACGGCGATGCCAAGCTGATCAAGGATAGTGCCAACATCAAATGGATGTGCACCAGTCAGATTAAATGAAATAACACTCGCTTTGTGCCCGGCAGTACCGACGATATTTAAACCATCGATTTTGAGAAGCTCGTCAGTGGCATACTGTAGTATCGAGTTCTCGTGGTCAGCGATTTCGGAATATTCGTATTGATCCAGAAAATCCACTGCCGCCCCAAGACCGATACCACCCACTATGTTTGGCGTACCGGCTTCAAATTTATGCGGCAGTGTGTTGTAAGTAGTTTTTTCAAACGTCACTCTTTCAATCATGTCTCCGCCACCTTGATAGGGCGGCATCTGATTCAGGATCGTCTCTTTTCCATACAGAATTCCGACCCCCGTTGGTCCAAACATTTTGTGGCCGGAAAAGGCGTAAAAATCCACATCGAGTTGCTGCACATCAACCTTCATATGCGGTACCGCTTGTGCACCGTCCAGTAACACCGGAATATTTTGGGCGTGAGACAGTTGAATTATTTTCTCGACCGGATTAATGGTACCGAGGGAATTTGAAACGTGAACCGTCGCCACCAATCGAGTTTTATCCGATAGAAAAGACGCAAAGATATCTACCTCAATTTCACCCGCTTGATTGATGGGGATCACTTTTAGACTGGCTCCACGTTCTTCGCATATCATCTGCCACGGCACAATATTCGAATGGTGTTCCATGGCAGAAATGATTATTTCATCTCCTGGATTCAGAAATTTTCGCCCAAACGACGATGCAACCAGATTTATGCCGTCGGTAGTCCCTTTGGTAAATAAAACTTCATGGCTATGCTCCGCGTTGATAAAACGCCGAATTGATTCACGCGCATCCTCATATGACTGGGTTGCCGCCTGACTCAGTTGATGCACCCCGCGATGAATATTGGCATGCTCTTCGCTGTAGTAGCGGGAAATTCGGTCAATTACGCATTGCGGTTTTTGAGCCGATGCGCCGCTATCCAGATAGACCAACGGTTGTCCATTTACCTCACGGCTCAGGATTGGAAATTGATCACGGACGTTTTCAGCATCAAACGGTATTTTTTCTGAAGATTGGCTCACAGTTTTCGAATTCCAAACAATATAACAATGATTGTAATATGGATCAGATGAAAATTATTTCAACCATTTATTATTTGTGGTTTTTTCGCCTGATATTGGCAGGGGAATTGCTGACTGCCTTGATAAGGCAGGCCTGGAAAACGACTGTTTAATATTTCCGGGTACTTCTAATACCAACGGCTCTATTGATTGACTGTTTTGGCCCAATTACGTGATGTAATTGATGTGATTGCCTGTTTGTCCTCTGCGAAGAAATTCCAGGCATCGCAGCATTTGTCGACGATCTCATCGTAGGATTCAAACACAGAGATTGCCAGCTTGTTGGCGCGCAGGTAGGCCCAAACGTTTTCCATCGGGTTGAGTTCTGGCGAATAGGGCGGGAGTTTGAGCAGGGTGATGTTGTCTGGCACTTCCCGTTTTGCTGATCCGTGCCAGCCTGCACCGTCGAGGATGAGCAAGGCATGGGCACCTGCCGCGACCGTCCTGGCGATCTCGCACAGATGTGCATTCATAGTGGACGTGTCCGCATGCGGCATGATCAGCGCAGCAGCCTCGGCGCGTTCGGGACAAACCGCGCCGAAGATATAGCCCGACGTATAACGTGTATCACGCGGCGCACGCGGCCGGGTTCCCCGTTCGGCCCATATACGTGTCAGCGTCCCTTGCTGACCCACACGGGCTTCGTCCTGAAACCAAATCTCCAATGGTTTGCCGCAGGCCGTTTTGGGCAGAACGGCCGCTACCTCTGCAGCGAAGTTTTTTTAAACGCATCCTGCGCATCCGGGTCGGATTTCGGATGCTGCGGGCGCACAGACAAGCGTCGAAAACCAAGTTTTACCAGTTGTTTGCCAACGGTCCGCTCATGCATGACAACGCCAAAGTGCTCCTCAATCTTGCGCTTGAGGTCAATGCGCCGCCAGCGCACCACGCCGTCCGTTTCGGGATCCGGCCCCTCACGCACAAGCGATGCCAACTCCGCCTTCTGTGCCACGCTGAGCAGGGGCTGCCGTCCTGGCGAACGCCGGTTCGAGAGACCCTCAATCCCCGTGTCATTGTAACGGTGTACCCAGTCACGCAACGTCTGGCGGTCCATCCCGCAGTTCTCGGCCGCCGTCTTGCGGTCGGTGCCGTCCAAAATCAACGCAATCGCCAGCATCCGTCGGGCCGCTTTCGCGTCCCTGCACGCCGCAGCGGCGCGCCGAAGATCGCAGGCCGACTTGTCCGTTCGCATAATCTCTACTGTCATTAATACCTCCTATGATGATGACTACTGAATCACTTCAAATTCCCCGTGGAAAGCACAAAGTGTTAAACCCTTGGGCCGTTGGTATAAGTTAATAGAATGCCTTTGAACAGTTTTGTGAACAATGTGGTTTTCTTTTGTTTGTACGGCACTATGAGTCGCTCCCACTCAATAATTGTGGCAATTGCGGTTACGAGCTGCCAATGGCGCGACACAGTATGGTTTTTACCCTTCGACGAAGATTGACCGGCGCATCCAGATTGTGGGTTGGAGGATTTTCGGTCTCATTACAACGAATACCGAGCGCATGATATTGGACTTGGCAACACCTTATGGGTATTATCAGAACCTCGCGCAGACGACCCAATTTGTCTTATACCAAGGGCTCTATTGATTGACTGTTTTGGCCCAATTACGTGATGTGATTGATGTGATTGCCTGTTTGTCCTCTGCGAAGAAATTCCAGGCATCGTAGCATTTGTCGACGATCTCATCGTAGGATTCAAACACAGAGATTGCCAGCTTGTTGGCGCGCAGGTAGGCCCAAACGTTTTCCATCGGGTTGAGTTCTGGCGCATAGGGCGGGAGTTTGAGCAGGGTGATGTTGTCTGGCACTTCCCGTTTTGCTGATCCGTGCCAGCCTGCACCGTCGAGGATGAGCAAGGCATGGCACCTGCCGCGACCGTCCTGGCAATCTCGCACAGATGTGCATTCATAGCGGACGTGTCCGCATGCGGCATGATCAGCGCAGCAGCCTCGGCGCGTTCGGGACAAACCGCGCCGAAGATATAGCCCGACGTATAACGTGTATCACGCGGCGCACGCGGCCGGGTTCCCCGTTCGGCCCATATACGTGTCAGCGTCCCTTGCTGACCCACACGGGCTTCGTCCTGAAACCAAATCTCCAATGGTTTGCCGCAGGCCGTTTTGGGCAGAACGGCCGCTACCTCTGCAGCGAAGTTTTTTTCCTGACTTCGACGGTTCACACTCATAACTCATTGATTTATAAGGAAACACAAAAATATCTAGGCACTACAAATGCCCAGATATTGAAGGATTATATCAATCAGTACAGTGGGTAAGCTGTGGTAATCGCTTTTAATCCCATCACAGCATAGATTTTTTTTGCCTCTGGATTGATTTGAGAAGGCATGACATAACGCTGTTTGGTGCGCTTGTGTTTGAACACACTATGTTGCACATGAATCAAGGCATTACGAATAACTTCAGGGGATAAGGCTTTGTGTTGTAGCTTGATTCGATACATTAGCTGTCTGATGCAGGTGAAAGCCATGAACGAAATAGCGATGTGGGCACGCACTCTTGAGGGTGTCCAGTGGTAGATGGGGCGTACTTTCAAGTCGTGCTTGGTGATGCGAAAACTCTCCTCAACCTGCCATAAGCCGCGATAGTGTGATAACACTTCCTGGTGCGGCGTATCGGGCAAATTGGTCATCACCCCATGCAAGCCGTCCCAGCGGCTTTCGGCATCAATTTTATCCTGGTTGATGCTTAAGCTGGTTTTTCCTTTGATAATCAGAAACTTTTTATAGCCGTAGTTATTTAATAAGCTCTTGGGGTTCTGGCTTTTGCCGATTTTCTTGATGAGCCGATCGACTGCCTTTTGTCGGTCATGTTGATCTTTATCCGCACGCTTTGGACAATGCGAGACAATGAGCCGTCTCTTCTTATGCGTCAGCTCGGCTGCGCTTGATCCGTCTTTGCCAAGCGGCTGATAAGCCGACTTATCCAATACCCTGGTTTGTAGCGCACTTGGCAATTGTTTTAGTTTCGCCCCGACGATGTAATAAGCGCCCGCCTCATCCAGGGCGCTTAGATTGTCTTCATTCAGCATGCCTCGATCAGCGACAAAGATCATTTTCCTAACATCATAGCGCGCTTGCATCGTCTGCAAAACGCTGATCAGGCTATGACCCTCGAAAGTAGCGCCGGGGAACACTTCGTAACCGACCGGCAGGCCTTCATGGGTGACCAGTAAAGCCAGCAATACTTGCGGCTGATTGACCTGTGTCTGATTAACTTGACAGTCCTTGCTGTAGCCATTTTGTTTTAACTCATCTTCCTTGAAAGACTCAAAATACAGTGTCGTACAGTCAAAAAACAACACATCCAACGCACCAGGTAACAAGGATCGCGTGCCTTCACAGGTCATCGCTTGTAGCCGACTGATGGTGTTATCGTCCAGCTGATCCATCATCCGATAAACTTTCTCTAAGGACAAAGAAACGCCAAAGTCCTGCTCCAGGTGCTGCACGCTGCCGCGCTTGCTTTTAGGGTTAGCAATACGTGCCATTACGCAATGGAACAGGGCTTCATGGGAGGCGCGATACCGTTTTTGCGACAACAGGGTATCGAACGACAACTGGCGATAGACCTCGCCATACACCTCATGGATGCCCAGCACCACCCGTTGTTCTTCCACCATCTGCCTCAGGTCAACATTCAAGGTGGCTTTGGAGGCTTTGGCTGCTTTCGCTTCAATAACTTGTTTGGCGACCGCCTCAGGCGGAAACAAACCGGGCTGATGCTGGGCTTCAAGCTTCGCCTTGACGACTTCGGCCAGCTCTTTCAATCGCACTAACTCATCGTCATCCATGGCAATGCCGATATAACGGACAATCTTTTGCTTGACCTTATCGCCGACGCGCACAGATGAAACAATCTGAACCGATTGTCTTGGGCTATTGGGTGTAGATTTAACGCGAACAAACATGGGGTGAGCTTACACCATGCTATCGCCGAAGCCAACACAAATATTTAGATAGGCACTACAAATCGATCTCAACAGAAGACCCCCGTATTGACTGGGCTGTAGGCGATCTGCGTGGGGTGGACCGTCGAAGTCAGGACGGGCTTCGTCCTGAAACCAAATCTCCAATGGTTTGCCGCAGGCCGTTTTGGGCAGAACGGCCGCTACCTCTGCAGCGAAGTTTTTTTAAACGCATCCTGCGCATCCGGGTCGGATTTCGGATGCTGCGGGCGCACAGACAAGCGTCGAAAACCAAGTTTTACCAGTTGTTTGCTAACGGTCCGCTCATGCATGACAACGCCAAAGCGCTCCTCAATCTTGCGCTTGAGGTCAATGCGCCGCCAGCGCACCACGCCGTCCGTTTCGGGATCCGGCCCCTCACGCACAAGCGATGCCAACTCCGCCTTCTGTGCCACGCTTAGCAGGGGCTGCCGTCCTGGCGAACGCCGGTTCGAGAGACCCTCAATCCCCGTGTCATTGTAACGGTGTACCCAGTCACGCAACGTCTGGCGATCCATCCCGCAGTTCTCGGCCGCTGTCTTGCGGTCAGTGCCGTCCAAAATCAACGCAATCGCCAGCATCCGTCGGGCCGCTTTCGCGTCCCTGCACGCCGCAGCGGCGCGCCGAAGATCGCAGGCCGACTTGTCCGTTCGCATAATCTCTACTGTCATTAATACCTCCTATGATGATGACTACTGAATCACTTCAAATTCCCCGTGGAAAGCACAAAGTGTCAAATCCTTGGGCCGTTGGTATAAGACGTGTTGCCTGGTTGAAAAACATCACCGGGTAGCGATTCAAATGAAAAGCCTTCATTCAAAGTACCAATTTTCAGATTATCGGGTTGGAGAATGAGATCATAGTCAAACTGATCGGGGATGGTCCCGCCATTGGTGATCGCGGTCAATCTAGCCCGGTTAGCCCAAAGCAGTAATGTCCCCTTTTAACGTAACTGCCCAGGTTGTTTTTAAGCGTATTTCAGTTTTGCAATAATCTGATCGGCAGGCATCATCAGTGTTTCGATGATGTTCCATCCTTGTTTTCTCGCCGTTGTGATGACGCTGCGCAGGGTGGCAAAATCCTCTGCACCTTGTTCAGACCTGAACCCGCCCGATATTTTCTGACGTAGTTTCATCATCCGCAGGTCGCGTTCAGCTTCGTTGTTTGTGAAGGGCACGTCGGGATCTGTCAGAAAGCGCAGGGTGCCTTCCTTGCGATCGCGCAATCGTAAAGCCAGATTATGTCCTGTCCGTCGCTTCTTGCGCCCCCGTCTTCCGGGTTTTGGCGGCACGAGTGGAGGCAATTCCTCATGGAAATCCAATGCTGCGGTGATGATCCTGTCGTATCGCCGATTAATAAGCGCAACAAGCGGCGTTGAAACCGCCACGCCCTTATCCCGCGCGGCCTGTGTGACATGGTGCGCACGCCGCAGTAGCCTTTGCATCTGACCAGCCCAATCTTCCTGTTCGATTTCGACCAACGCTTGCAGTTCCCGTAAATGGTGTGCATTGCACAACGCATGGGTAACACCATCCAGCGTGAAGTAGGGCTGCCAATGATCATGCACGATACAGCCCGTGAGATTGGATAACAGATTACCGCGTTTGCTGCTGACCCGGTAGAAAGCCAGAAGCGGTGTACAGGCAACGTGAAGCCATTGCAGGCACCCCGTAATCCGGAAACCCGTCTCGTCAAGATGTTTGACGTGGACCTGTTGGGCGATCACATCCTGCAGGTGAGAAGCAACCCCCTTGAGCCGCTCTGATGCTTTGCGGTTCATGGCGGCCACAGTGGCAGGAACCAAAGGGGCATTGAACAAATCGGCCATTATTTGCGCCAGTCTGTCTTCCGGCAGGAAATGGGCGCATTGGAGATATGTTGACACTCCGGCAATGCGTGGCCCGTACTGTACGGGTGCCTTCACCTCCAGAGGAAACGCAGCCTTGGTTGTTTCTCCACAGTGGCCACAAAGGCAGATATGCGCCCGGTGTTCGGTTGTCACCAAGGGCTGTGGCTCGGGCAGGTCAAACACCTGTCGTGCGGCGTAATCCCCGGCCATTGATGGCGATAAGGGCGTGCCACATTGCCCGCAGACAGAAGGAAAGTGATCTTCAACATGATCGGGGTCTGCCGTTTGGCACAGAGTGCTTCCCTTGTGGCTTTTCTGCCCGCCTGACTTTTTACCGGATTTTCTCCGCAGACTTTTGGTTCTGGGTTCAGCCTTGGGCTTCTTTAGGCCGTCGCTTGAAGGCGGCTTGCTACTGTTGCTGCTGTTCAAGCTGAGGCGACGCTCAAGGTCTTCAATGCGAGCCACAAGCAGGGCTATCGTTTGTTCAAGCCGGGCATTCTTCTGCTTCAGCTCTTCATAAGCCTCAACGGAAACATAACCTTTGGGTGCGTCTGGAAAAATCATAATCTTAATGAATCACATCGGGATTCCTCAGGCAAGAGAATTATTCCAAGAGAATTATTCCTTAGGGTACCTGGGCAGTTACCTTTTAACTTCATCAGGAGGGGCTATGACAAAGGAAATTTACCGCCTCGACAGTTGCACCCCCCCCCTGTTTGCGTTACTCTCCGCTCCCGCTCACGGCACTCAAATTCGTGACGAAACACCTCAAAATGGCTACGTAGCTCAGCTGGTTAGAGCACATCACTCATAATGATGGGGTCCCCTGTTCGAATCAGGGCGTAGCCACCATTAAGGAATTTTTGTAAGTTTTATACCTGATGCAGCAGAGTTGAGTTTTCCGAAAACCCCCGCTAATGATCGAAACACCGGCTTACAACGGCATGGTGCATACCGATTACGTCCATTCCTTGCTGTCTTTTAACTGATCGGCGATCAGTTTTTCATTTTTATCCATCGGCGGCGAAAGTTTGATAGCCCGGGCGAGGAATTCCATTCTTGCACGGTTTTATCAAAGCCCTGGATTCACCCACCTGCTGTTTCTTGATGGTGTAGACCGGCAAAACAACATTATCGACTATGGGCTACAACCGGGTCTTTGGTGACGCAACAATTGTACTGGCAACACCGCCACCTGAGATTATTGCACTAATCCGTTTTCGTCTGCCACCGTTCTGGTCCAAAATCGTCGCCACATTCTTTTCAGCAGTCGTTATACTATCATTTTCACTGTTCAAATCATCACCCTCGTATGTTGATGAAACCCATTTTTTCGCACGCGGACTTGTACCAAACAGCCTGTCGGTTTGAGAAAATAATTCGTAACTGCCCAGGTACCCTAAGGAATAATTCTCTTGGAATAATTCTCTTGGAATAATTCTCTTGCCTGAGGAATCCCGATGTGATTCATTAAGATTATGATTTTTTCAAACGCACCCAAAGGTTATGTTTCCGTTGAGGCTTATGAAGAGCTGAAGCAGAAGAATGCACAAACGATAGCCCTGCTTGTGGCTCGCATTGAAGACCTTGAGCGTCGCCTCAGCTTGAACAGCAGCAACAGTAGCAAGCCGCCTTCAAGCGACGGCCTAAAGAAGCCCAAGGCTGAACCCAGAACCAAAAGTCTGCGGAGAAAATCCGGTAAAAAGTCAGGCGGGCAGAAAGGCCACAAGGGAAGCACCCTGTGCCAAACGGCAGATCCCGATCATGTTGAAGATCACTTTCCTTCTGTCTGCGGGCAATGTGGCACACCGCTGTCGCCATCAATGGCAGAGGATTACGCCGCACGACAGGTGTTTGACCTGCCCGAGCCACAGCCTCTGGTGACAACGGAACACAGGGCACATGTCTGCCTTTGTGGCCACTGTGGAGAAACAACCAAGGCTGCGTTTCCTCTGGAGGTGAAGGCACCCGTGCAGTACGGGCCACGCATTGCCGGAGTGGCAACATATCTCCAATGCGCCCATTTCCTGCCGGAAGACAGACTGGCGCAAATAATGGCCGATTTGTTCAATGCCCCTTTGGTTCCTGCCACTGTGGCCGCCATGAACCGCAAAGCATCAGAGCGGCTCAAGGGGGTTGCTTCTCACCTGCAGGATGTGATCGCCCAACAGGTCCACGTCAAACATCTTGACGAGACGGGTTTCCGGATTACGGGGTGCCTGCAATGGCTTCACGTTGCCTGTACACCGCTTCTGGCTTTCTACCGGGTCAGCAGCAAACGCGGTAATCTGTTATCCAATCTCACGGGCTGTATCGTGCATGATCATTGGCAGCCCTACTTCACGCTGGATGGTGTTACCCATGCGTTGTGCAATGCACACCATTTACGGGAACTGCAAGCGTTGGTCGAAATAGAACAGGAAGATTGGGCTGGTCAGATGCAAAGGCTACTGCGGCGTGCGCACCATGTCACACAGGCCGCGCGGGATAAGGGCGTGGCGGTTTCAACACCGCTTGTTGCGCTTATTAATCGGCGATACGACAGGATCATCACCGCAGCATTGGATTTCCATGAGGAATTGCCTCCACTCGTGCCGCCAAAACCCGGAAGACGGGGGCGCAAGAAGCGACGGACAGGACATAATCTGGCTTTACGATTGCGCGATCACAAGGAAGGCACCCTGCGCTTTCTGACAGATCCCGACGTGCCATTCACAAACAACGAAGCTGAACGCGACCTGCGGATGATGAAGTTACGCCAGAAAATATCGGGAGGGTTCAGGTCTGAACAAGGGGCAGAGGATTTTGCCACCCTGCGCAGCGTCATCACAACGGCGAGAAAACAAGGATGGAACATCATCGAAACACTGATGATGCCTGCCGATCAGATTATCGCAACACTGAAATACGCTTAAAAACAACCTGGGCAGTTACAATAATTCAAGGTAAAAAATTGCCAGGGGTCAGCCCCCCAATATATCCTTACCGTAGTCCAATTAAAGCCTTCTACTGGTAGGCTTTCTAACAGTTTCATCATCTGAACTGCCCCATCCAGTCGGCAACTGCTCTCCGATTTTTTGCTATTTCATCGCCGATTACCGGGTTTTCCTGTAGTAAACCCAGCCAATTTGAGATTGACTCGGGAAGATCGAAATCGATTGAAAGCCGCTCAAAAATATCTTTGCTCATCATAATAGATGCAGGGAATCCACAATCCGACAGAGAAAGACTTGAACCACTAATGTAGGGAGTAAACTTCGATATGCCGCATAGCGAATCCAGTTGGGCAATAAACTCTGATCTTAATTGCCCTAGCTGTTCCGTTATCGACTCGTCCTTCTGTAGCTTAACCAGGGGGAAAAGTTTTCGAACTGTAGGCTCGAGTCGGGTATTATGAAATTGTGATATCGCTCGCTGTCTGGCACGAACTTCAAGATCTGCAGAGCGTAAAGGAGGATCAACAACCAGATCGTCGAGATACTCAACGATAGCTTCAGAATCAAATAATTTGAAACCATTTTGCTCGATGGCAGGAATTGAGCCTGGAGGCATGTACGATTTCCATTCAGCACTGGCATAACTGCCACCCAACGGTGGGAATTCTTCAAACTCAATGTTTTTCAATCGAAGAACGATGCGAACCTTGCAGCAATAGCTACTAACCGGAAGCGCATAGAATTTCAGCAAACTATTGGCTCCCTTTCTTGTAAAAGCCCACGGTATCTCCCTTTGTGGTGACCCCCAATCCATTCAGCAAACGATTCGAATAGCTAAAATAGGCCACCACCTGATTCACTTCCAATACCGCTCCGTCGTCACACCCCGCCGCAACCAGTTTATCAAAGTCTGACCGCTCCATCCCGCCCACATTCAATGTTAGTTTTTCGGTGTAGTCGAGTAATGCCTTAAATTTCCCATCAAATGCCAGTCCCGGGTTTCGCTGTTCGAATCCGCTCATAACAAGGTCCGACTTAGCGTCATCGTTGATCAAATTTCTTGCATTGGTAAAGTGATGACTGAAACTGTATTCGCATTGATTCAAATGACTGGTATATGACGCTACCACCTCGAGAAACCAGAACGGCAATACATTTTCCGGATTGTGCAGTACGCTGCGATACAGGGTCACGTGCCCTTTCATGGTATGCGGTCGCAGGCTATGTGCACGCATCACATTATCCACCGTTCCATGCGGTGTTTTAACCAGATCGTACATTTCTTTCAACTCACCTGTTGCTTCATCAACAGGAATCATCTCTATCCAGGCAGCCATTATTTATTCGGGTTCAAAAGTTTTCGGGATTCGGCTAAAGACCTCTTTAACCAAAGGCATAAATTCTTCAACGGGCGCATTTTCAAAATCGGCATTCATTGCCGCAACATCATACTTAAAAACAAATTCATCCGACCATTCAAAATACTCGTGGCTCTTCCAGCGACTGGCATAGTGGTGATCAAGGTCTTCTATTCCCGGGCAATATTTATACTGGAAGTACATATGCCTTCGCAGCATCCAGATATGTTTCTGCGGCACATACGGCTTTAATAATTCAGCGGAAAAATCGCCATGACTTTCATTACACACGGTAAAACCTAGATCGTGAAATAGTGCCGCGACAATGGTATCGACGCTGCGATTATCGTGCATGGCCAGCGTTGCAGACTGTAAGCAATGTTGAAAATTATTAATCTGATAGCCAAATGACGCGGCATCTTGTTGCGCCAGCAACATCTCAATGGCCTGTAGCGATTTTTCACGCCGCATATAGAGCTGTCGTTGTTGATCGAGCAAAGCCCAATCATCCCCAGCGAATCTCTCCAGGCTAAAATCCTCAACGTATGCCCAATCTTGTTGAGCTAGCGGCGACTTCACGCCTTTGTCCCGCTGCCCGGAAACGGTTTTCCCCAGATCGCGCGGCTCCAACTGCACTATCTCCTCGGTTTTGATGTCTTCAGTCATCCTGACTATCCGTACGATAACTAAAGGAACGATTAAATCGACCCTGTATATATTCCCCGCACAAGACCGTTTCGTATTGCGGCTTTTCACCACTGTTAATCACCGGCTTGATTGGTGTTTCCCAATTCGGGTCAAGCGCTATAGCAATGGAATATCGTTCTTTGCCAGAATTGTTTACCACGGCATGTTCCGTTGATTTGAATCGGTTGTTGCTCCAACGGGCGAGCAAATCCCCCACATTTACCACCAGTGTGCCTTCGATGGGGTGAGCAGTAAGCCAATCCCCTTTACGATCCCTTACCCGAAGACCGCCAGTGCTATCCTGAGCGAGCAAAGTCAGGGTTCCGTAATCTGTGTGAGGTGATACACCAAACTGATCCACCCCCAGATTTTCTGGTTGGTGCGGATAGTAAATTAAAGAACCTCGGGTGACGGGTTTATCAAAAAACCCCGTAAAGTAGTCCTGGTCAATCTCCAGACTGACAGCAATTGCTCTGAGTAATTCTTTACCGCATTGATGCGCTGCACACATATATTGATTCAGGATATCTCGCATTTCCGGCAAAAACGATGGCCATTGATTTGCTGGCAGCATTATATTTCCGTTTCGGAAATCATCACTATTCTCAGCGACATCCAACCCCCAAAGATAACTTTCCTTTAAATCAGCTCGGGTCTGATCTTCCATTTTCGAAACACCGACCTGCAGCAGCCCACGGTGATAGGAATTGACCTTCACCTGATTTTTGAGATTGTCATCACTATTGAAAAATTTTTCGGAAACCGAAAATACCTGGCGCATCAGCTGCCCGTCAATACAATGATTACTGACATAGAAGAATCCCATTGTCTCTGCAGCAGAGCGAAGTTGCATACCAATTTCTGCATAATTAGGATCGCTGCGAAACAAACTCGAAACATCAATCACAGGGATTGACTCTACATCGATATCTTTGACTGCGGCGTAGCCTTCGGGAGATGTCTTATCCAGATTCATTTTCCACGCAGCAAATAATTAACCCTGATTAGCCCGGATTATTCGCCGGATTGGTGATTCTGAGTTAGCAGCGGTAGCGTAACCATCCGATACACTGGACAGAAAACGCCCCACTGCCATGACCGATATTGCCCCCGTTTTCCCCGCATTTCCAGCCGTTTCTGGTAAAAAAGTCACCGCTGCGTTTGACGGTGGAAAGATCACCTCGGATGCTGGCGTTCTGCTGCTTGCCCAAGCTGAGAGAGCATAGGGGTCGGAGAAATTCACCGTGAGATTACGAGCTGGTGTAATTGACATACCAGAGATGATCACGTCAAACTTGCCAGATACAAGTGCTGGAATAATCCCGTCCCAAGAAGTCGGCTGGAATTCGATTTCCACGCCCATATCATCTGCCAGCTTACGCGCAACATCAAGCTCAAAGCCGACGAGATTGCCGTTCTTGTCACGCATAGACCACGGCTTAAATAGCGAAAGTCCAACACGTAGGACACCTTCACGTTTGATTGATTCGATCACACTTTCCGATGACAGTGTCTGGGTCGTGCTTTGCGCTTTTGCTGGCGCCGTAATCCCCACGGCGATGGCCGCCACCATGGCTAACCGGGTCAATTTTTGTATAAGTTTCATTTGTATCCTCCTTAGTTGATTTCATAGTCGTAAGTTACGTATCTACTTGACGGTATATTTCCTTTCCAAAATTGAGACTCCGATCGAAAGAGCCAGCGTCACCACCATGTAAGCTACGGCAATGGTGAACCAGATTTCAAAGCTCAAGTAGGTGTTAGAAATAATATTTCGCCCGATCGTCGTAAGCTCTACGACCGCGATTACACTGACAATGGCCGAAGACTTGATCAGGTGTACCACCTCACCCGTCATTGGCGGCAGACTAAACCGCACCGACTGTGGCAAGATGATGTAGCCATAAGCCTGCGCTGTAGACATTCCGATAGATTTGGCAGCTTCTTGCTGACCAACATGCACCGCATTGATACCCGCTCTGATAATTTCGGATATTAATGCGGAGTGAAACACTGCTAACGTCAGAACACTTGCGGTATAGCGGTCAAGCCCGAAAATTGGACCGAGTACATAGTAGAATAGATAGAGTAATACCAAAAGCGGAATATTGCGGATCAGCTCCAGATATCCTACGGCAACTGCCGTCCCGACAATCAATCCCGACAATCGCAACATGGCAACAAGCAAACCCAATGCTGAAGCAAGCACAAAAGCCGTGACCGAAAGCTTGATCGTTGCGGCGAGGCCCAAGACAAGTTCGCCCAATTGGAAGCCATCGTCAGTGAAAGAGTATATATATTGCGGAATGCGGTACCACTGCCAATTGTAGCCCATGCTTTGAGAGCCAACGAAAGAACCATAGGTGATCACACTAATAACGATTAGATAGATGGTAATGGCAACTGGCAACGAATTGAGAATTCGCTTAAAGGTCAGTGGGCGCGGCAACGTCTGGCTCTTTGGGGAGTGGGTTTCAGGTTCCGTCATCTCTAGTGTCCAGAATCTGATCAAGGAATATCCGACACCGTTCGCTTGATGGATTAGTGAAAAACTGACTCGGCGGTGATACCTCGACGATCCGACCCTCTTCCATAAATACCATAGTATCCGCAACCTTGCGCGCGAAGCCCATTTCATGGGTGACCACCACCATAGTCATGCCGGTATCGGCCAGCTCAACCATGACATCGAGCACTTCGTTGATCATCTCGGGGTCAAGCGCGGACGTCGGCTCATCAAACAGCATCACTCGGGTTTCCATGCAAAGTGAGCGGGCGATAGCTACACGCTGCTGTTGCCCACCAGATAACTGTGTAGGATATTTGTCGGACTGCTCGGGGATATGGACGCGATCAAGATAGTTTCGCGCAATTTCTTCAGCTTGTTTTCTTGAAACCTTTTTAACCTTCATCGGGCCAATCATCAGATTCTCAAGAACTGTTAGATGTGGGAACAAATTGAATTGCTGGAACACCATGCCTACCTCCTGGCGTAGTTTCCTAATGTTCTTGGAATCTTCGCTGACCTCAATCTTATCTACAATCAAATCTCCCGAATTATGAAATTCGAGTCCATTAAAACAACGAATCAGTGTCGATTTACCAGATCCCGAAGGGCCACAGATCACGACCCTCTCTCCTTGGGCGACCTGAATATTGACATCCTTGAGCGCGTGAAACGAACCATAGAACTTGTTTAAGTTCGTCGCCTTGATCATGAGTTCTTTATTGGCCATGATTTTCCTACCTTCAATCTTTATGTGTGCCCACCGTAAACCCTAAATAAAACGGTTTACGCGGTTAAAACACCTTTCCCACAAACTATATGCAATCCTACGAACCAGGCTGAACACATAATTCGTTACAAAAAGATCTCCGCAAAATGCCTGTAATGCCTGTCGATAATTGAAAGCAGCAACGCACCTCAAAGAAGGCAACACGACCTTAGCTATAAGCTCCAAGATTACTTATAACGATCTGGCTATATCAAGTCCCAATCGATCTCTGAAGCCGACGGACTAGCCGGCTTCAGTGCGTTACTTTATTCAGCTACTTGAGATTGCCATTCAAGCGAGCGGAACCAATAGTTCTGGCGGTCTTCCAAGAATCCGTTGCGATATTGAGCGGCAATCCAGTTATTGAAGTAATTCAAGGCATCAGGGTCTCCTTTGCGCAGTGCAAAGGCTTCTCCAGACGGCAGGTACTCATTATCAAACGGTCTATGGAGAACATCTGGGTACTTGTTAATTTCTAGAGTTGGTTCTGGCTCGTACGCAAGAGTTGCATGAGCGTTACCATTTAATATTTCTTGATTCGCCGCACCATCTTCATCGAAAAGCAGCAGTTGAGCTTCAGGGAAAACCGTTTTTATGACAGTAGACGCAGTACCACCGCGTCTGGCAGTAAAGGTGACATTTGCACTGTTGTAATCCGCCTCACTGAAACCCTCAGTTTTGCTTTTATTGGCAAGGATCACCATGCCTGAGAGAGTATAGGGGTCGGAGAAATTCACCGTGAGATTACGAGCTGGTGTAATTGACATACCAGAGATGATCACGTCAAACTTGCCAGATACAAGTGCTGGAATAATCCCGTCCCAAGAAGTCGGCTGGAATTCGATTTCCACGCCCATATCATCTGCCAGCTTACGCGCAACATCAAGCTCAAAGCCGACGAGATTGCCGTTCTTGTCACGCATAGACCACGGCTTAAATAGCGAAAGTCCAACACGTAGGACACCTTCACGTTTGATTGATTCGATCACACTTTCCGATGACAGTGTCTGGGTCGTGCTTTGCGCTTTTGCTGGCGCCGTAATCCCCACGGCGATGGCCGCCACCATGGCTAACCGGGTCAATTTTTGTATAAGTTTCATTTGCATCCTCCTTAGTTGATTTCATAGTCGTAAGTTACGTATCTACTTGACGGTATATTTCCTTTCCAAAATTGAGACTCCGATCGAAAGAGCCAGCGTCACCACCATGTAAGCTACGGCAATGGTGAACCAGATTTCAAAGCTCAAGTAGGTGTTAGAAATAATATTTCGCCCGATCGTCGTAAGCTCTACGACCGCGATTACACTGTCGCATAATATGCAATTGAATGTCAAGATACGAATCACAGTTTGCTCCCGAATTTTGATTCAGCAGGCTTCCAAATAACTTTACCTAATTACCACTATAGATAAGTCGCTCTACCCCGTATATAATCACAGTCTATCTATTTAATTCATAAGGGGTATGTCATGGCGCGCAATAAGGTGTAATTCCAGAAAGGAGTTAGTTTGAACGATTTTATCAAACAGTACGGTACCGAAGACCAATGCTTCGATGCGCTTTATGCTTGGCGGTGGACCAAAGGGTTCCAGTGTCCGGCCTGTGGTCACGACAAGTTCTGCCAGTTAACCAATCGCAAACTTCAGCAGTGCAATCGCTGCAATCGCCAGACATCACTGACGGCTGGAACCATCTTTGAATCCACCAAACTACCGCTTACTCTATGGTTCCAGGGTATCTATCTGATTACACAGGACAAGAAAGGCATCTCGGCCATAAAACTGCATCGTCACCTGGGTATTTCTTACAATGCCGCCTGGCGGATGAAGCACAAGCTTATGCAGGTGATGATGGAGCGGGATCACAATAACAAACTATCCGGGTTGATTGAATTGGATGATGCTTACTTGGGCGGCGAGCGTAGCGGGTGCAAGCCGGGACGCGGTGCTACGGGTCAGAACCTTTTGTAGCGGCGGTAGAGACCACGGCCGATCATTGCCCTGTTCGGGTTAAGTTGTCGGTCGTAAAGGGTTTCCGCACAGAAGCGATTAAGTCATGGAGTCGGCAACATCTGACCGAGGGCAGTACCGTTATCTCCGATGGTTTGGCGTGCTTTAATGCCGTTGTCGAGGCCGGTTGCTTGCATGACAAGATTGTGTGCGGCGGCGGGAGAGCGTCTGTCGAAAAACCCGAGTTCTATTGGGTCAATACAATTCTGGGTAACTTAAAGAGCTCCTTACGCAGTACCTATCATGCTATTCGACCTAAATATGCTCAGCGATACTTGGCAGAATTTCAGTATCGTTTCAATCGTCGTTTTGATTTGAACGACCTCATTCCCAGACTTGCTTGCGCGGCACTCAGAACGCCACCGATGCCGGAAAACTTGCTGAAGATAGGCTTGGGTTAGATGGTAATTAGGTAACTTTAAGGAACAACTCATGTCAGCTTGGATTAAGATGATCTCCGACGAAGATGCAGATCAAAAATTGAAACCAGCACTAGATTTTGCGCGCACCCCACACGGTACGGTCGACAATGTAATGCGCGTCCATTCTTTGCGACCCAGCACAATGAATGGACATGTCAAACTTTACAGAGCTTGCTTGCATGACAAAGCAAACACTGTCCCTACTTGGTTTCAAGAAGTAGTAGGCTCATATGTCTCTTTGCTCAATGGTTGTTCGTATTCCTACGCAAATCATTGGGCAAATGCACGCCATCTTCTTGGAGACGAAGCCCGATCCACAGCAATCGAAAATGCGTTACGCGCACAGCATCCAGAGAATGCATTCACCGATAGAGAGTTAGCTGCATTACAATATGTCGAAAAGCTAACCCTTCGTCCTGGTCGCATCGAAGAAGAGGATGTAACTCCTTTGCGGTCAGCAGGTTGGGATGATGGCGAAATTCTGGAAATCAACCAAATTGCCAGCTATTTCAATTACGCCAACCGATTGATTAACGGGCTTGGCGTCACGTCAAGTGGTGATATTGTAGGGTATTACCAAAGCGACTGACAGGATAGACAATGGAAACGAAACTGGCCAATAAGAGTATCGACAAGGCTATAGGAGACTCGCTAAAGGAATTACGTTTACATAGGGGGTTATCGCTGCGCTGGTTAGCCGAACGGTCGGGCGTTTCAGCGGCTATGGTCAGTCGGATTGAGAACGGGTTAGTTTCACCTTCAGAAAGCTGAACATACTATGGAACATCAACACGATCCCCTCGCCCACATCCGTCGTTTACCAATCGAAATCAAGCGTGATCTACCTACCCTTATTGTTGATAGGACAGGTGAATCAGAAGATGCATTCATGCGAACAGAACACTTCATGGGCCACGTCCTTCCAAATCAAATTTACAGGCTCGGTTGGGATGGAATGGTTCAAGATACGGCCACGACCATCAAAGACAAACCATCCCCCATTGAACCTCCACATGCAGTGTTAGACGGCGAGTGGAATACAGAAATTGATCTAACCATTGAAGATGCCAATATCCTGGGTGGAAATGGACGTTATACCATGCCTGAGGGCCGGGCAGAACTCGTTATACCCCAATCCCCAGATAGAAATCTCTTAAACGCAGGAAGCCTTGGCTGTATAATGGTTTGCTCTCAAACCCACCATCACCCAATGGGTGCACAGCTCAAGGCTGATGACTATTCTACCCTACAAACTCGATACAACGAACGATTTACTCACCTCTCGTGCCGGTTTATTGGCGATTGCTCAACTAATGGACTCCCTGAACCTGTCTGAGCGAATCGACAAGCACTTCCCCCAGCCTAAAAGCAATCGTGGGTATAAGCCCTCGGAGTTCATCAAGACCCTCATCCTGATGCAGCATGAAGGCAGTTTTCACCTGGATGAGGTTCGCCACCTTCAGGATGATGAAGCACTGCGCACCGTGCTGGATCTCAAGAAACTTCCCCAGGCGACCACGATTGGAGATTGGCTCAGGCGAATGGGAAGCCAGCCGCAAATCCAGGCTGCCTGGGTAAAGGTGAATAAAGCCTTATTGAAGGTAGCCTTGCATCGCTGTAAGGAAGTCACACTGGACATTGATGCCACCGAGATTATTGCCCATAAAGCGGGTGCACGGTGGACTTACAACAAGAACAAGGGCTTTATGCCGATGGTCGGGCATATTGCGGAAACCGGGCAGATCGTGGCCGTGGATTTCCGTCAAGGCAATGTGCCGCCAGCGAAAGATAATAAGCCGTTTATCCAGCAATGCCAGCAGTCGCTCCCGGAAGACTGTACCGTGAAGGCGTTGCGTATTGATGCCGCCGGCTACCAAACAAAAGTCATTGAGTATTGTGATAAGCAGGGTATCGAGTATGCCATTCGCGCCAAGACCAGCGCCGCACTGCGCGCGCAGATAGCAGCGGCAAGCGCTTCGGACTGGCCGCCTTTGCTGGATAAAAAAGACAAAGCGGTCAATGGTCAGGATACCTACCGCACCAGTTTCTGCATCGGTGAGTATGAAAAACCCTTCACCCTTATCATTCAGAGAACAGCCGTTACCGGCCAGGCGAGTCTGGATTTAGATGCATCAGATAATTCAGAAGATAACTCAGAAAACAGTTCAGAGGAAATAAACTCAGGTGCTTATATTTATCGTGCGATTGCCACTAATCGGGATAGCCTTAGCGATAGCGAGATTGTTCACTGGTACAATCAACGTGCCGAGGATAGCGAGAACCGGATTAAGGAACTGAAGCGGGATTTTGGCGGTGACACCCTGCCGTGTTCAGATTTTGCTGCCAATGTGCTGTACTTTTTAATCTCCGCACTCTCCTACAATCTATGTGCCCTCATGCGTCCTCTGCTGCCGGTGGAGTTGTCCCGGCACCGTGCGATAACTCTGCGCTGGCGTCTGTACGCCATCGCGGCAAAAGTGGTCAGGACGGGACGTCAACTCTTGGTAAAAATGCGGGAAAACCACCGACTACTACTGGAACGAGTGCTGCTGGCACTGAAGGAGTTTGAAGCGCCGCCCATTTAACCCGACATAGAACAAGAATAACGGCTTCTGCAGGACAGGTGCGTCAAAAATAGCCGATTTAGCACTGATAATGCACCGAACAGCGGTTTTTGAGTAAACCTCTCGGCACTAGCTACCATAATTTGCTGTAATGGCCAGCCACAAGGCTTGAAAGAGGGATTCACCGAGCCTTGAAGCGCTGATGCTACTCTATCTGGGGATTTGGGTTATACCTGAAGCCGAAGCAACGCCCGAACATCTCGCATATTATGACTGTGAGCTTGTCCCTGTTGGTGGCCTGCTGAGTTTCAAAGCAAATGCTCCCTTGCCAATCACCGTGACAACGATTGGTCAAACCTACGCTGTAGATTACCTTTTGGATACAAAGCACGGCGGTGGTGAATATCTAGAATTGCACGATCGCCCGCACTTCCATATGCCGCTAGACGAAGAAGCTGGCGGTCATCTTTTTATTGGGAAGACCGAAGACGACGGAACCCGCAGGGTAAGTGCGTTTAGCATCCCCTTTGGTTATGGAATCCTGATGGCTCCGTGGGCAATCCACGCTGACTCGCATCTCGTTGGTCGATATATGGTGATTTATTCGGCCACAAAAAGCTTCTCAACTGTGATCATTCGTAAGAGTGGCGGAGATTTGGCAAGAATCGTGGTCTCTGAGTAACAGCATTGCAATGCGTTTCTGCCCTGTTTGAAGCGCCAGCCAAGTTATGCTTCAACGTCAATGCTTATGGGCACTAGGCCTTGTTCGCTTATATTTTTGGATGAAAGCGCTACAATCAAAACCAGAGTTTAGAAAACTGTGCGTTAATCTTGCTCCACAGATTAACGCACTAACAGCTATCGCCTAACTAATTGTTGAATTCTTACGCTAGACTAGGTTCGTCAGCTCAATAATACATGTTTTAAATTATCCCATAGGTCGTGCTTATTTTCGATCCCGATGGCCAAACGTACGACTTCGGACCCAATGCCAAATTTCGACCGTTGATCGGCAGGCATCTCTGAATGGGTAAATGATACGGGGCGTTGGATAAGGCTTTCGACTCCTCCCAGGCTAACCGCGAATTTGAAAAGATGGGTGGCTGTCAAAACCTTTTCGATCCGAGCCTCATCACCCTCTAATCGCAACGAAATAATAGCGCCGAAATTGCTCATCTGTTTGAGCGCAATTACATGCCCTGGATGCGTTGGCAAACCAGGGTAAATTACCTCTGCTATGCCCAGCCGAAAGCGTACGCACATTCACCAACAGTTCATATACGCCGCCATAAATATCCTGATGCGCTAGAATCTTTGAACCAGTAGGCAAATATTCCAGTATTGTTGCGGCTGCTGATACTCCACTTGGAAAAGCAAAAGCCGCCGCAGCGTTTTCAAGATCAGCAAGGCAAGCTTCCAAGGCACTCTTGGTTGGATTGCCTCCTCGTGAATATGAGTACCCTTTATTTCGTCCAATTCCATCCTGCACATAGATTGAAGATGTATACACTGGCATGGTTGCCGCGCCCGTGAGCGGATCTGGCTCTTGCCCGGCGTGGATGACGCGTGTAGCAAGGTCATGGCGGTTTCTTTTAGGTGTCGTCAGCTTACGTCTCCGTTCTGGAAAGCTATTTTAATAAGTGAGCGCAAAGAGCTCGGCCGATCTCCCACAAGCAGTTCAAAAAAACCTTAGAAAAAGATCAGGCACCAAAAGCGCCTGATCGTTCTAGTTAGCACGATCTTCGTTAGTCACTAAGGGATAGTCCGACCTTGCCTTAGATACTTAGGCCGCGAGCTTATCAAGCAAGTTAGATATTTCCTGCTTCTTGGAAAGCTTGTCAATCCACTCTTGCGGCACACCATTTTTGGTGCCAACGCCATAAAGCGCCGCGAAAATAGCACCTACCATCACTGACCGACCAGCATTGTCCCCTGCGGCCTGAATGTTCTTTCTGACAGCATCTACATAATTATCTGTAGTCGCGATCAGATGTGATGTTTGCGGCAAGCCATATGGCATATGACAGCTAAGTCCAAAAAATTCCGCAACCTCAGTATTTGGCAGAGAGGACATATTCAGTGCAGCATCAATCGCATCCCTAATTTCAGGTGTCGCAGCTTCCTTACCAGCGGCCAAAACAGCATCTTTGTTTTTTGTACGAATTGCTGCAGCCAACATTGCAGCGTAAACTTTTGCGTAGTTTACCGCATGATCATTATTGTTCGTTAACCGAACGCTCAATTCGACGATATTGGAAAAATCTTTACGGTCATGAAATAGCGAAACAACAGCAGGAAGTTTTGTCGTCGCCGGGAACTGATCATCGCCCACGTCGCCACACAGGTAGTTTTTGCTTCCCAAAACAACATTAAACATATTTCTGCAGTATTCGATACGCTTTTCGTCTTTCGCATCATCCCGTTTATAGTCTTGTTTGATCAGAACCCAACGATCTAGAATATCAAGGTTTTCCTTCATACTCAGGTCTTTTTGGTAGTACTTGAAGGCCACCATGACTTCGTCTTCCAGAACACCTTTTTCTGTTTCAGACAGGCCGTTATCGAACGTTCTGGCTTCGGCATAGGCTTCTCTTTCGCGGTTTTTCTGATTGAACAGAACAACCTCTGTCGGCCGATCAATATAGCCAACGTATTGGCCACCAGGGCCGAAATGGCGCGCGAATTCACTTTCGAATTCAGCTTGCTTAAGTTCACCATTATTATTGGCCAAAGTTCTTAGCGCGACTAAAAGTTGATCTCCGTAGTGTGTCGGATCGCCAGGCTCTTTCCCCTCATGAACAAAGAATGAATCCTGTTCCATATTCAGCTCATACAGTTCTTCATAAGCGTGTGGGTCAAGAAATTCTGGAGCATCCCCACCAGCCTTTTTGATCCTGCTTTGATCGTAAAGCCAATGGAACCCCATTGTTGCTGCATCGGCCGCCAAGCCTCCCCAACAAACTGCTTTGATTTCGTTCATATTGATCTCCTCTTTGGTTATACCCAACGTAAATTTCGGCTGGGTGGTTTAAACTTCCTATTTTCCGATAGCTGCCCTATCCGTCCATATTTCGAATTTTCAAATCGTGGTTTATTTTTGCAGCTTTTACTGGTTAGTGTTCTGACTAATGAACAATAAGTTTGTCGCTGCCGTCATGCTCGTGCGAGTACGAATGGTTCAGTTACATTCAATTTTCATTACCACCGATCTTCTGCCTATCCTCCAACCAGCTAAAGAATCGTGAAAGGGAAAAGCACACGATAAAATAGAATACAGCTGTGGTGATCCAGGCTTCAAAGATCATCCGTGTAGAAGCTACAAGTTCCACGGTTTTAAAGGTCAATTCCTGTACAGAAATCAGCGATACGATTGAGCTGTCTTTGATGAGTGAAATAAATTGATTGGCCAGTGGCGGCGTGACCTTTTTTAGTGCTTGCGGTAGTACTACATAGCGAAGTTTTTGCAAACTACTCATACCGATAGAATCCGCCGCCTCGCGCTGACCGCGAGAAATGGATTGGATTCCAGCCCGCACAACTTCGGCGACGAATGCGCTTTCAAATAACGCGAGCACGATAACCCCAGATATCAACGAGGGAAAGTGCCGCATTTCGCCAAAGAAGAAAGTCCATGCGCCTTGTTCCTCTTGGCGTGCAATACCCCGCGCCCAGCGTTCGACATCAAGCGCCTGGATCAACTGATCTGATAGGAAAAAGAAGAAGATAAAAACAACCACGACAGGTGGGATATTCCTCAGTACCTCGACATATGTTCGGGTCAACAAACGCACTGTAAGATTGTCGGAGCAACGTCCAATACCTATAGCAGTGCCTAATATCAGGGCAAGAATTCCAGAATAGATACTGATCCGAATTGTTGCGGTAAACCCTTGTAACAATAAATTTGGGACCCAGCTTCTGCTTACTTCGTCCCAACGCAAAATGTAGTTGGGAATTTCGGCCCAATTCCATTTATAGTTCAGCTTTCCATCAATTTGGAACCATACATAGGCAACAAAAACCCCCAACAAGACAAGGATCAAATAGTCGAGCCATAGTAGTTTTTTCTGTTTTTTTAACATGTATAGCCTAGCCTGGATTATTCACCGGATCGGTGATTCTGAGCTGGCAGCGGTAGCGTAACCATCTGATATCGTGTAAAGAATATGGTATACCAGCCATCCGATACACTGGACAGAAAGTGCGCCACTGCCATGACCGATATTGCCCTAGTTTTCCCCGTATTTCCAGCCATTTCCGGTAAAAAAGTCACCGCTGCGTTTGACGGTGGAAAAATCACTTCGGATGCTGGCGTTCTACGGCTTGGTGGCACTTTTCTCCGATAAGCGCGATCCGACACGCGTGCAGCATCTGCTCCCGGATATTTTGTTCGCCCGCTATCTTGCGATTGCGGCTACTGTGCACGCGGTCAGGCCGAAAATCTGATCAAACTCCACAAAACCCAACTGAAGAGCGACCGCAGATCGTGCTCATCCGCCTGCGCCAACCAGATGCGGCTCATTCTCCACACTGCTGCCTATTGGCTGCTCTGGGAAGGGCACCAGGCAATTCCGGAAACTGAAACCTGCAAACTCAAACGCAAACGCCGGAAAGCCCGCGCAACAAACCCGTTTGCCTCGGCAAAGGTGAAACCGTTTCCGCGCACAAAAACCGCAACTCCAAAACCTCCGGTGAATAATCCGGGTTAAGCAGATCCCCCTGACCGTTCATCAGCACCCATTCGTTTCTCAAGTCGACGCATACCAGTTGATACGATCCAGACTAGTACCAAATACTGCAGCGCGACAAATGTATAAATCTCTAGGGGGCGGTATTCTGTAACCGCGAGCTCATTTCCGCGTCGAAGAATTTCTGACACACCAATAACCGACACCAGCGAAGTCATTTTCAGGGTAATCACCAACTGATTTCCCATTGCCGGCAACGATCGACGAATGGCTTGCGGAAAAATAACATATCGCATCGTATCAAAATAACCGAGTCCCAAAGCATCCGAAGCCTCAAATTGACCTTTCGCGACGGACTGAACACCGCCACGGAATATTTCTGCCATAAAAGCAGATCCATAAAGTGAAAGTGCAATCATTCCAGCCGGAAACGGTTCGAGCCCTACATCAATGAGGATAGGTAGTCCGTAGTAAACCCAAAATATAGAGACAAGCGGGGGAATGGAGCGAAAAACCTCGACGTAAACGCGGTAAATCACTAACAACCCTTTACTCCCCGACAAACCCATCATGCTAACCAGAAACCCAACCACGTTCGAAATCACGACGCAGCAAACGGTAAGCAGGATTGTCCAGGGAATGCCGGACATTAGAAATTTCAGATTAATCTGGCCGCGTTTTATCGTCGGATCAATGACATACCACCCCCATTTCTGTGAGCTCGCACAACCCGTCAACAGCAATACCAGAAAAAGCAGCCCACCAATTTTTATTATTCGATTCATATATCAGTGGTTCAGTATCTGACTGAGAAACAATTTTGTACGTTCGTGTTCGGGGGAATTGAAAAACACCCCTGGAGTAGACGACTCGACAATTTTCCCTTCGTCCATAAAAACCATTTTATCGGCCACCTTTCGTGCAAATCCCATTTCGTGGGTAACACAGATCATGGTCATACCATCTTCGGCCAACTCGACCATGGTATCCAGCACTTCTGAAATCATTTCCGGATCGAGAGCAGAAGTGGGTTCATCGAACAACATAATTTTCGGCTTCATACACAAACTGCGAGCGATGGCGACGCGTTGTTGCTGACCACCTGAAAGCTGGCCAGGATATTTGTGCGCCTGATCAGGAATTCGCACGCGTTCAAGATATTCATGTGCCAATGCCTCCGCTTCAGCAGCCGGCATTTTTCGGGCACGCATCGGGGCCAGCGTCAGGTTCTTCAAAACGGTTAGATGCGGAAACAGATTGAACTGCTGAAAGACCATACCGATTTCACGTCTGACTTGCTGAATGTTCTTCGTATTATCGTCAAGCAAGATTCCATTCACTTTGATCTCACCACCTTCATGATCTTCTAGTCGATTCACGCAGCGAATCATGGTCGACTTTCCCGAACCAGAGGGTCCGCACACTACGACTCTTTCACCTGGCATGACCACGAGATCAATATCCTGCAATACATGCAAATCTCCGAACCATTTGTTCACCTGTTGAAGTTCTATGGCGCTTGCATTCGTCATTGTGGAGTCGTAGCCTTACAGTAAAGAGGAGTCCGCAGATTATCTGTTCAACAATCGTTAATCAACGAGATATCAATTTGACTATAGCACTATACAAGCCCAAGTGAATACAACCAATAAACCATCTGGTTATCAGGGATATTTCACTCGTCAATCGGGTTCTGTGGATGCGGAACTGACCCATGTCGATCGCAACACCCCTTGTGGCGAATACTTACGCCGCTACTGGCAGCCCGTGGCCATGAGCAGTGCTGCACTTGCACGCCCGTTCCAGCGGTGTGCAGTTTGGTGCTGCCTCCGGTGTCGACCAAACGATCGAATATATGGACACACCGCTCGGCATGATTAATATACAAAGCCGTCAAATAGACAATCATATCTGGGTTCGAACCACCGAATCGATCCTGCCCAATGGAAATCAGGCTGGCGCGATTTGGGAAGAGGCCGACAGCGAAACCCTATTTCAACGAACGGCTATTCTGCGCTGGATGGTCCCGGTAAATAACACGATGACCAGAACCATTGGCTGGCGCTATTTTCGACCAGAGCTGGATAAAAATAATAGGGGTGACAAAACTCAGGTAGGCAAGGAAAAAATTGATTTTATTGGGCAAACGGAAGAAGAAAGGCCCTACGAAGAGCGGCAACGTCAACCAGGTGACTACGAAGCACAAGTTTCACAACGCCCCATTGCAATACATGCGCTTGAAAATTACGGCCGTTCCGATACCGGTGTATTCCATCTTCGCAAAATGATCCGCAAAAACATTCGCAAGCTAAACGAAAACGATACTGTAACTCACCCTCGCTCCTGTGATAACGCCATCAACACCTACACCCAGGACACGGTTGTAGCATTAACAAATAATCTTTTTGCTACAAAAGCAGAAGAGGCTCAACTTAGAAACATTGGACGCGAGGTCGCAAAAACGGTTGTGTCATCAGGGCAAAAACCGGCTGGCGAACGTCAGAGTATGATAATTGATGCTACACATCAAGCGCTTCAACAGCTTAATACAAACTGACGACAAAATATTTCTGTGATAAGCTGTTTATCCAAAACAATTAATATACATTCATCCAAATACCAGAGGCGAACATGTTAAAGAAGAGTTTATTAGGCGTGCTGACGGTGTGTACTGCACTACTGTTATCCACAAACGCATTTTCCCAGGATTCTGCGCTCAACAAAGTTCTGGATTCAGGCACTTTACGCGTTGGCACAACCGGGGACTTTAACCCCATGTCGTTCAAAGACCCAGAAACCAGAGAATATATGGGCCACCAAATCGATGCTGCGAAGCAGCTAGCAACTGATATGGGTGTAGAGGTTGAATTTGTTGCAACAGACTGGAAGACTCTCATTAATGGTGTGGTTGCTGACAAGTACGATATCGTAATGACCGGCACTTCCATGACGACAAGCCGTGCAAAGGTAGCTGGTTATACTATCCCGTGGGGTCGCACAGGATATCTGGCATTAACCCGCAAGGAAGTCGCCGATAGATTCACCACCTGGGATGATTTAAACAGCCCGGATGTCACTATTGGTTACAACCTGGGCACTTCATTTGCCGATTTCGTCAAACTGAACATGCCAGATGCGAAAGTAAAAGAAGTTGAATCTCCGGCCAGAGATTGGCAAGAATTATTGGCTGGGCGTGTTGATGTCACCATATCCAGTATGTTGGAGGCCGGCAAACTTTCCAGCACACACGACACTTTGACTATCCCGTTCCAGGAAGTTGCCAACAGCCTGCCGCTTTCGTTCATTACCCCTCAGACGGACCACGTCTGGTTGAATTTCCTGAACAACTGGATGCGCATGAAAATAGAAGCTGGTTATTTCAAAACGCTGAATGAAAAATGGGGAATCCAGGGCCAGGGATAAACCCTCGTTAGGTTTCACAAAAAGCCCGCCATTGAGCGGGCTTTTTATTGCGCAAATCTAGATTGAAACGGCTTCTCCCGAATCGACAGAGATGATTATCGCTTCCAGAACCTGCGTACAATGCAGAATTTCGTCAGGCCGTATCAGGAATGGTTTTTCGTTCAGCACAGACCCGGCGAAATCTTCGAGGCAATCAGCGATCGATTGCAACGCCGGGTAGTCGTAACCAGGATAGCGGTGGACTTCAGTTTCACTGCCTTCTTTTGTTACCCGCAACGTGTCCTGCTCATAAATTTCCACCCAACCCCGAGTACCGTACAGTCGTAAACACCACTGCATGGGAGATGCGGTTAGTGTCGTCAGCACACCCGAATATCCTGCTTTGAATTTGACATTCACGATGGTTGCATCATCAAATGCGCATTGTGTTTGAAGTCGCTTGCTGCTGGCGGAAACCTCAGCGATTTCGCCGCAAAGATATCTAAACATATCCACAATATGAATCCCCAGCGATGTCATCCCGCCCGCAGGACTTTCTGTACGACTGTCACGCCACTGTCCCTTGGCACCAGCCATTTGCGCACTGAACATCCCGTCTATATAAACCAGCTCCCCTAGTTCCTGACTATCAAGCATCGCTTTCAACGCCTGGGTATTAGGCGCGAATCGCCGATTATGCCCAATGCCCACTTTGAGATCGTTTTCTGCCAGGCTCCTCAGCGCTGTATCTGCATCGACACCAGAAAGCGTAAACGGTTTTTCCGCGTATACATGTTTGCCCCACTCCGCCGCATGCATTATTTGTTCAAAATGTTGGCTATGCGGTGTAGCTAAAACGATTGCATCGATGTCTTTATTCTGTAGAACCGACATATAGTCATCGGTTAACGCTAGATTATTCGCGGCACAATAGTCCGTTACTTTACTCGGGCTGCGGGTACACGCATGAGTGAACTTGATTCGATTGGAGTTTAAAACTGATTGATGCAGGTTCTGCCCCCACCGGCCCATTCCAAGAATTGCTGCTGTTACCACCTCAGTAAGCTTACCTGATAGTCAATTGAAAACGTATTGCACTGGCTGCCATGCCCAACGACACAATCAAGCCCGTTGCTGGGCCGATATTAAGGAACTCCAGGGCCGGACGAATACAATGGTGATCTACAAAACTCCTTGCTTGCTCAAATCACCCGTCACTTCTTCAATAGATTCTCGTAATGTGGAAACCAACGTATCAATTTGATCCGTATTTAAGACTAGAGGGGGTGAAAGAACATTCAAGTGCGCAATTGGCCTGACCAATACGCCGCGTTTCTCACAAGCGTCTGCAATTCTGTTACCCACCTGCACCTCAGGCGCCAATAGCTCTTTGGTTTCTTTGTTGGCGACATTTTCCACGCACATCATAAAGTGACTGCCGCGAACATCACCGACAATATCCAGATCATTGAGCGTGGCAAGCTGCTGTTCAAGATAAGGCCCAACTTCACGGATATGTCCGCACAAATCTTCGCGCTCGATGATTTCAATATTCTTCAACGCGGCAGCACAGCAAACCGGGTGTCCAGAATACGTAAAACCATGCGTCAACATGGCACCATCCGCCTGGGGAACACTGATAACGTCGTAAAATGCATCGGACAGAATTGTCGCTGAAAGCGGTGCGTAAGCTGAAGAAAGGCCTTTCGCACTCGTAATAATATCCGGCACCATGTTGAACACATCTTCTGACGCAAAGAAGTGCCCTAGCCGACCAAACGCAGTGACCACTTCATCGGCAACATACAAAATCTCGTTCTGCTCACAAACCTTTTTCATTTTGACGTGATATCCGTCCGGGGCCACAATAACGCCTCCTGCCCCCATAATGGGCTCAGCGATAAATGCCGCAACATTTTCTGCGCCCAATTCATTAATCTTGTCCTCAAACTCTTTAACCAGCGCATCACAAAATTCGCTTTCGCTCATCCCTTCGGGACGGCGGTAGGTGTTCGGCGCAGAAATTCTCTGAATCAAACCGTCTTCGATAATGTCAAATCCCTGATGATCAAACGCCACCCCGGTCATGGACATCGCAAGATAGGTGCTTCCGTGATAGCCATCGTGACGGGTGATAACTTTCTTTTTGGAATGCTTGCCAAGACGATTAAAATAGAAATGAATCATTCTGATCGCAGTATCATTAGCCATGGATCCGCCCGTGCCAAATTGAATATGATTCAAATTTCCGGGAGCAAGACTTGCCAGTTTGTGCGCCAATTCCGCAGCTGGTATTGAGGTATGGTGTCCAAATGAAGAGTAGTACACCATTTTTTCTGCCTGTTCAGCCATGGCTTGAGCAATTTCTTTTCGCCCGTAGCCAACATTGACACACCATAGCCCGGCTATACCATCCAGATATTGATTACCTTCTGCATCAGAGACGTAGGCTCCTTCGGCATCCGCCAGAATGAGCGATCCTTTTTCCCTGAAGGTAGAAAAGTCAGTCCAGGGATGTAGATGATGCTCCTTGTCTTTTCTCCAGATTTCTTTTGAATCGTACTGGGTGTTGGCTCTCGGATCGGTAGATTGTGTGCTGACTTGTGGCATTGTAAACCTCTTTAGATGGAAGTACTCGTTGAGTACATATTCAGTTCTGATCCGATAATACCATTGTCCATCTCAATAACCATCTAGTTTGAATCTATTGCAGGAGATCGACTAATCCTGCAAAGTGCGGCTCAAATCACGTTTTCTCAAAAACGCCGTAATCACCCACCTATTTGATCTTCAATCCGTAATGGGGCCGCTGCCAACCTAGGGTATTGGTCTGCCGCCGTCTGCGACCGCCATGCACATGACAATTTCATTGGAACGAGGCGCATCTGCAACCATAACCTCAGCAACGTAACCAAGGGATCGCCAACGGTATCCGAAACACCAAGGCATGGGTTTTGGCGTCACCGCTCATGGATGAGAGGTAAAAGCGTGTCTCTGAACGGGTCTTGTCGTGAGGTGTTGCACAGTATTGAAGCCTCACGATACTTTCCAATCCAGGCCAATTGTGTCGCGCTTTCGGCCATTCAATATCCGGGCAAACAGTGACTTTTCTTATCTCAATACGGCCATGAGATTTTTCTACGGTTTCATGGTAAGTTACTGTTGTGTTTGCAAAATATACAGCGTCCTGTTCTTTCATAAACAATTCCGTGTCTTTGCGAAGGGCCCCTTGATTACCCTTTAAAGCCAAAACATAATCCGCTTGTTTGGTGATGATTTTAGCAGCAATATCACGCTGACATCCCATCGCATCTATAGTGACAATGGCCCCTTGAGCGTCAGGAGGTCTAACCGTTCTGGTATGGCCGTGATCTCGCTGGGTTTGCCGTCCAACTGGCGTTGGGCAAGCGTCAGCTTCAACTCCGAACGCCAGGCCGGGATCATGTGAATTGCAGCCTTATCCAGGCTGCGACGTGAAGTTTTACCCGCTATCGCCACGATCCTGCCAAGGGTGCTGTTTATAGTAGCGTTGGACTAACCTTCGACGTTGCACTCAAAGATGATATCAGCGCTGATAACCTTACGGATCAACTAGGCGCACTGGAGTCCATAGAAGAACTCGTTCTGATTGCTTCCAAGAACGATGTGGATTACTAGCGGCTCTTAACGCCCGCTATACCACCTGCTATCCTGCCTCTAACCTTGGCTGGGTTAAGGGAATGAATTCGTCGATTTTGACGAATATACCTCTCTGCCAATGATTGTAATATTGTGCATTCATGCAACCATGCATTGGTGTTTTAAAATCAGGTTTTTGTTTAGATGGTTACCCGACCCAACGCGTTGTCAATCGCAGTAACGATTTCATCAATATCGTCTTTCGTACAGGTTAAGGCCGGGCTTAAACACAAGGTGTTGTTAAATTCATGAAAACACCTGTTCGTCCGGCCAATCATCACACCCTGCTTTAAACAGTCGGCGACAACGCCTGCCGCAATGGATTCATGAACCGGGTTTTTAGAAGCTTTATCGGTGACCAATTCTGCGCCAACGAACAAACCTTTACCACGCACATCTCCAACAATTTCGTATTTCTCTTTCAATTCATACAATTTATCCATGACGTATTCCCCCATGAGTGTGACATTACTCAGCAGGTTTTCATCCTCGATAATTCGCATGTTTTCAAGTGCCGCAGCCGGGCCGCCTGCACATCCGCCAAACGTGCTGATGTCGCGAAAATACTGCAAAGTTTCTGTGGGCTCAGCAACAAATTCGTTAAACAAATCTTCTGTAGTTACGGTGCAGGAAATTGCCGCATATCCGCTAGCCACCCCTTTTGCCATGGTGACAATATCAGGCTTAACATTGTAATGTTGATAACCGAACCACTTTCCTGTTCTCCCCATACCACAAACCACTTCATCAATATGGATTAAAACGCCATACCTGGTGCAAATCTCCTGTATGGTTTCAAAATATCCTTCTGGGGGCGGAATAACACCGCCGCCGGCGGTAATCGGCTCCAGAATGACCGACCCTACCGTATCGGGGCCTTCTTCAAGAATGACACGCTCCAGTTCCCGAGCGGCCTGTACACCGTAATCAGGATCATTACCGTTTTCGGCCCGATAGGCCATGCAGTGCGGAAATTCAACAAATCCTGGGGTATACGGACCGTATTGGTCTTTTCGTTGAATCTGGCCCGTTGCACTCAGCGCAGTGATGGTAGTGCCATGGTAATCGCGGTCACGAAAAATGACTTTATGCTTTTTACCGTCATTTTTCAGCGCAGCTAACTGACGAACGAACTTGAATCCTTTTTCGTTTGCTTCGGATCCGGAGTTAGAGAAATAAACTCGACTCATGCCCGGCATTTTGTCGATCAACTGCTCTGAAAAGTGAGCACCGGGCACATTACCCATAGAGTTGGAAAAATAGTTCATTTTCGCCAACTGATCACGAACCGCATCTGCAATACTTTCCCGGCCGTAGCCAACGTTTACCGTCCAGACTCCGCCCGAAAGCGCATCCAGATACTCATTGCCATGGATGTCTTTAACTCGCAGCCCTTTGCCTTCAACAATAATCATCGGTTCGCCTTCCAAAATAGGCTTATGTTGCATAATGTGGTGCCACACGTGGGCTCGATCCTTATCGATTACCTTACTGCTGTCGATATCATCTATGGCTCTGTTCATGGTTATACTCGCATCGGAAAATGGTTGAATTATATCGCTAAATCAGACCTTAACCTTGCTCATCGACAGAACGATAGAGCCAGTTCCTAACATTGCCCTAGACCACATTATATCCACGCTAATTTCGCCTGAATGCTTTGCTCGCCGTGCTGAACTCAGTACAATCCGATGATGGATGTTTCTCATATATTTGACCCCCTGAATGACGCGCAACGGGAAGCAGTTGCCGCACCGCCCGGCTCCTTATTGGTGCTCGCTGGCGCAGGTAGCGGTAAAACACGCGTATTAACCCACCGAATCGCCTGGTTGATCCAGGGTTTGCAGGTTTCAGCGCTATCAATTATGGCGGTTACGTTTACTAACAAGGCTTCCAGGGAAATGCGGGGCAGAATTGAAGAATTGCTGCAAATTCCTTCCGGAGGCTTATGGATGGGTACTTTCCATGGAATTTGTCACCGCTTGCTGCGTATGCATCATGAAGCAGCAGGATTACCCGAAAGCTTCGAAATTCTGGACAGTGACGATCAATATCGACTGGTTCGCCGGGTCCTACGCGAGCTCGATCTGGATGAAGCCTACTGGCCGCCCAGACAACTGCAATGGATGATTAATAACCACAAGGAAGAAGCCCGCCGCCCCGAACACTTACCCGCAGGTAATGATAGCCAGCAACAGACCCTTCATCGGGTTTATGCGACTTACGAAGAGCTCTGCCGCCGGTTTGGTCTGGTTGATTTCGCTGAAATATTACTGCGCAGCCTGGAATTGTTGAAAAACAATCAGACCATTCGCGAGACCTATCAAAATCGGTTTCAACATATCCTCGTCGACGAATTCCAGGATACCAATACGATTCAGTATCAGTGGATTAAAATCTTGTCCGCAAAACATCAGAGCTTATTTGCCGTAGGCGATGACGATCAATCAATATACGGTTGGCGCGGTGCCCGGGTAGAGAACGTGCTGAGCTTTGAAAAAGATTTTGACAATGCGGTGGTCTTCAGACTCGAACAAAACTACCGCTCCTCCGGAAATATTTTAAATGCAGCAAATGCGGTCATTTCTCACAACTTAGGGCGCCTCGGTAAAGAACTTTGGACAGAGGAAGCGGAAGGATTGCCCATTCGTTTGTACGCAGCCAGCAATGAAATTGACGAAGCTCGCTTCGTAGTCGACAATATCCAGGCCTGGGCCGACAACGGTAACCGGAGAGACGAAAGCGCCATACTCTATCGATCCAATGCGCAATCCCGGGTTTTCGAGGAGGAACTTCTGGCTCAGGGCATCCCCTATCGGGTATACGGCGGGCTGCGGTTTTTCGAACGCGCAGAAATCAAGGATGCGCTAGCTTACCTTCGATTAATTGCAAACCGGGAATCTGATCCCGCATTCGAAAGAATCGTCAATTTACCCACCCGGGGAATTGGTAATAAAACGTTGGAAGTCATTCGGGAAAGAGCCCGACAAAAACAAATCTCGATGTGGCAATCGTCATCTGAAATTATTGTGGAAGGCGGTTTAACCCCCCGAGCGTCATCAGCAGTAAGCAATTTCCTCGAGTTAATCAGTCGTATCGCACAGGAAAGCGCTGAACTTGAGCTGGGGGAATTAACTGATCACACGATTAAACAGAGTGGTTTGCTTGATCACTATCGTAAGGGAAAAGGTGAAATCGCCCAGGCCCGGGTAGAAAACCTCGAAGAACTTGTCAATGCCACGCGAAACTTTATCCCTGACGAAGACCCGGATCTCGATGATTTGTCTATTTTTCTGGCCCACGCTGCACTCGAAGCTGGAGAGGGTCAGGCGGAAGAGTGGGAGGACTGCGTGCAGTTAATGAGTTTACATTCGGCAAAAGGTCTGGAGTTTCCGCTGGTATTCTTGTGCGGACTTGAAGAAGGATTATTCCCGCACCAACGCTCCATTGAAGAAGATGGCAGACTTGAGGAAGAGCGCCGGCTTTGCTACGTCGGAATGACCCGTGCGATGCAACAACTATACATCTGCTTTGCCGAAATTCGTCGATTATACGGTAAGGAAAATTACACCCAGGCTTCGCGATTTCTTTCTGAAATTCCTGATCAGTATATTGAAGAAATCCGCAGGTCCCGGATCAGTTCTTCCGGTTTTCGAGGACAAGTACGAAATTACCATTCGGATAATGGCGAGGGAAATTTAATTCCGGGAAAACAGGTGCGGCATCAAAAATTCGGTGAAGGGATGATTGTTAATCTCGAAGGTCAGGGTGCTCACGCACGCGTACAGGTAAATTTTGTCGAAGTTGGGCCGAAATGGCTGATCTGTGCGTACGCCAACCTCGAGGCGATATAAATCCCATCAACGAAGTTAGATCAGTATTCGAGGATATTGAAGTTTTATATTGCTTGATGCGCGGTAGCAGACACCCGGTTTTGAAGATGATGAAGCGGTGTCAGGTGGTCAAAACGCAGATTTATTTTGGGGTCGTTTTGCGCATCTTCAGGAGACTCAATGGTTGCCATCCAATGGAAGCACGGATTGTCAATCTGGTAAGGGCGTAGCGGAGCAGTGATCAATTCTGGATGGTCATATAACAAATCGTCGGTCACAGGAATAAAAACTTTGTGTTTCATGCTTTTGCCTTCAGGTTTATCCTATAAATTCAGGTTCAATTAAAGTACCGTTATTACAACCGAAGAGGATGGCAGGAACAGGGGTAAATAGTGGTAATATCATGGCAGTCATGTGCTTGAATTTTCTCTATTTTTTCACCCATGCTATCCGTTATACTTTACATGAAAATTCTATAGAAACCACCACAATTCAGGAGCAAAAATTGTCCAGAACCATTGCTATTGTTGAGGACGACGCAGATCAGCGCGAAAACTATTCAGACGCGCTGGAATCCCAGGGCTATGTTGTACAAACCTACGCAAACAAAAAAGCCGCACTGGACGGCTTTAACCAATCCCTCCCCGATCTTGCCATTCTCGATATCATGCTGGAAGATGAAATTGACGGAGGTTTTGATATTTGCCGGGAGCTCCGGCAAATGAGCCCGCAATTGCCCATAATATTTTTAACCGCCAGAGACAGTGACATTGACCGTGTTTCCGGATTGCGGCTGGATGCCTGGGATTACATTACCAAACCGGTAAATCTACAGTTTCTTGCGGTTCGCGTATCTTCTTTGTTTAGAATCGCCTCTTCGGTTCAAAGTGAATCCGACCAGCCATCGGCGCTGCTATTGGGCGATCTTGAAATAGACCAAAACAGCATGTCGATCAGCTGGAAAGGGACGTTGCTGCATTTAACGCTAACCGAATTTTGGTTAATTGAAGCGCTTGCACGAAACCCCGGACACGTGAAAACGTACGAAGCGTTGATGCAGACAACGCGGCAAAGTTACGTAGAGAAAAACACGATTAATGGCTACGTACGGCGAATAAGAAAAAAATTCAAAGAAATCGACAACAGTTTTTCAATGATTCAAACTGTTTTCGGCGTTGGCTACCGGTGGCAGCCTGAGTAGTACAAACATTCTAGTCAAACAGAGATCACAAACACGCTAGCGAACTATATACACAGCAGTAAAACCAATAGCGGGCAGATAATCCTGTTGGAGTGTTACGCCCTTTCAATACGCCAATGGTAAGAACACTTAGAACCCTTAGCATCCGATCCAAACTGATCTGGATCGTATTGGCGCTGCTCGTGATCCCCTGGACGGGGTATTACTACGTGCTGGAAATGAAGCGCTTCCTGGTTCAGGGGCAACAGGATGCACTTTTATTGAGCGCGAACGGTATCGCAACCGTATTAAATGATCGTTCTGATTTGTTTAACCCGGAAACCGGCGTACCTGAAGTGCTTGGCGAAGATAACGATCTGTACGCCCATCAACTGGACAGTCTTGTGCAACTTGACGGTTTGGATACCGACTGGCAATCACTCCAGCAACATGCCAGTTTCTACACCGGTGATGAGTTGCTGCACTGTGGCAATGATTACGACCCTGATTCATTTTCACTTAAAAATATTATTGGCTATTTCGAAGAGTATTTGTACGCGCTTTTTGAGGTCGACGACTCTCAACTGATTTATCGAGACACAGAGCGTTTTTCACTGGATTCGAGTGATCAGGTTCGGATGCTTATACAACGTCCGAGCGGCAAGCTTGAACGCTATTTGTTAATCGCCGCCGAACCTGGCCGTATGAGTGTTTTTCTGGTGGATGAAGAGTGGAAACTGCCCATTGATGGGGACGATGTGACTGATTTCACCGCCGAACTCGCCGAAACTGACTGGGGATATCGAATAGAGCTGCGTATACCTCGACAGGACCCAAAAGATCGATCTAAAGTTGGCTTTTTCGTGGTCGATGTCGATGACCCAGAAAGTCGGGAAATTAGTCAGGTAATTTCAACTTCTGCACAGATATCCGGAGATGAACCCGGTCAAATTCTGATCACTTCTCCAGAACTCACGAAAATACTCAAGGGACTGGACAGACCGCAGTCAAGAATTTGGATTCTTGACAACTTACAGCGGGTTAGAGCCGTTGTTGGCGGTTTATCAGCAGTCGTGCCTACGGAATCCAGTTCTGAACAAGGCGATGGACCGTTTGTTCTGTTTTTCCGAAATATTCAGCAACACATCGATAATCTGCTTAGGCGCCCACCGACAGAGTTTACCGATATATCACCTGAAGTTACCCACCGACCAGATAAGATTTTTACAACCATTCTTAAAGGTACGCCAAAAGTAGAAGAGCGACTTTCATTGGATGAAAAAGCGCAAATCGTAGTTGCGGGCTACCCGATAAAAAACGGTGAAGATGTAATGGGTGCGGTAATTGTTGAGCAAAGCAGTCATGCGATATTAGCGCTGCAATACCAACTTTTACGAAGTTTAACGCTGGTAACCGTACTGGTATTTTTCTTCGTGCTGTTAATGTTATTTATTTTCGCATGGAGACTCACTGTCAGAATCAGGCGTCTTTACAACACAACGGAGCAGGCTATTACGTCCGAAGGCCGGGTTCTTGAAAACAAAATCCCGGAGAGATTGTATCCTCGAGATGAATTAGGAGACCTTGGCAGAAGTATTACCAGTATGCTGCAGCGGCTTTCGGGATACACCCGCTACCTTGAGGGCATGCCGGATACGCTGGCCCATGAAATGAATAACCCGCTAAATGTGGTTAGTTCATCGCTGCAAATTCTGGAATCAGATATGCCGGATATACGGGGAAACAAGCATATGCAGCGAGCCCGCAATGGCGTACACAGGCTCAGGCAGATTTTGACCAATCTAACTGAAGCAGCGAACCTCGAAGAAGCAATGCGTGATGAAATAAAAGAACTCGTCGATTTAAGCGAATTAATCGCCGAGTTTGTGGACGGTTATCGCGGCAGCCATCCGGGAATTACTTTTGCTCTGGATTTACCAGGATCGCCGTTGATGATCGAAAGCAGTCCTGATCATTTGGCGCAAATGGTTGATAAACTGGTAGACAACGCGGTGCAGTTCACCGATCCCGGTCGACCCATCATTGTACGATTAAGGAAAGTGGAAAATTCAGCTGAGATCTCGGTTTCCAATGAAGGGCATGAAGTTCCATTGGCGATTGTAGATAAATTATTCGATCCCATGGTGTCTTACGGAAAAACCAATGCGAAGCATTCCCATCTAGGTCTTGGATTGTATGTCGTTCGCCTTATCGCCGAGTACCATCAGGGTAAAGCCTGGGCTGAAAATCGAATGGATGTTAAGGGTGTTTGTGTAACGGTCTCCATTCCCCTTGCGGGAGCAGATTTTTCCAGCACCTCAACTAGTCAGCACCATACACACAAGACCAGGATCTGATTGTTACATTCTCATCTGGTTTGAGAAACCACTCGGTCCCCTTCTGCAAATTTATTTGCGGTTCTTTTATATCAAAATCAGCATTTTTGTATTTTTTCCCGCCCCATGTTGCAGAGACCTCACTGCCGCTGGCACAGTCTTCTTTGGCATATAAAGCGCAATAGTCAAAACCCAACTGGGCAAATCGATATACTGCGCGCGATTTGAGCGTATTGTGACAACCGGCTTCATTGGTTTTGGATAACCATTTCTGTCGAATGGGCTGGTCTTTTTTGTTCAGCTTATACATTCGCAGCTTGCCGTGATCATGCCCCAGGGCATTGTATGAAAAAGCGGTTCCAACCAGGATGGTTAAGGTGACCAGTGATGCTGTTAGCGTTTTATATATTCTTTGCTGAGCCCCAACTACCAACTACCCAATCTCCACTGTCGAACATTTGGGGTATCACCAAGTTGATTCTCCTCGGCGGACCAGATCGTGTCATCACGCCGATTTTGGTAAACCTCCGTAATACCATTTTCCCACGCTACGGTAACACGATCCAAACGATGACCCACGCGGGTTTCCTGAAGCTGGTATTTATCTGTTTTGTTTGCCGTCAAATCATCAGGAACAATCAGTTGATTTTCGCCCTGGGCAACAGAGCCCTGGCACACACTTACTGTCAGTATAAAGCCGAAAACCCTCGAAAGCTGTTTCATCATTGTTTGCCCTACTCAATAGTGATTAATGAACAAAGTCTATCATGATTAGTTTAACGAATCCTGAAGGTTACCAATAATTATATAGATGTGATTTCCCGGAGATATCAACATAATTTTATATCAGCCATGAGATAATATAAAGTGCATTTTAGAAACCCATATTGAATTCGGCATGGCTCCAGACAAAGAAATTATCCTCATCGACGGCGCATCTTTTTTGTTTCGGGCCTACCATGCTATGGGACGTGATCCGCTAACAACCTCGGACGGCAGAACTACGCATGCGATATTTGGCATGATCAATATGTTAAGAAGCCTTCTCAAGGAATGCCAACCAACGCATATCGCGGTAGTAATGGATGCCAAGGGCAAAAATTTTCGCCACGATCTGTATGATCAATATAAGGCAAATCGCCCACCCATGCCCGACGATTTGCGTGATCAACTGGAATACATTAAAAAAATTATCCCCGCTATGGGTTTGCCGCTGATTTCAATATCAGGCGTCGAAGCCGATGACGTCATCGGAACGCTGTCGAAGCAGGCAACAGATCAGGGATTCAAAACAATGATCGTCAGCTCGGACAAGGATCTCACCCAACTAGTGGATGATTCAGTCAGGATGGTTGACACCATGAAAGGCATAACTTTAGACGTACAGGGTGTCGTCAATAAATTCGGTGTGCCGCCTGATCGAATTATTGAATACCTTGCGTTGATTGGTGATAGCTCGGACAACATACCCGGCATCCCGAAAGTAGGTCCAAAAACAGCGGTAAAATGGTTCAACGAATTTTCAACATTGGACGGCATCGTCGGCAATGCCGAATCGATTTCCGGGAAAGTCGGCGAATATTTGCGTGACAATCTCGATCAGCTTGCATTATCCCGACAGCTGACCACGATTAAATGCGATGTCGAGCTTGAGCAAACCCCAAACGACCTAACCATACTCGATACGAATACGGTGCTATTACAGGAATTTTACGCCGATCTCGAATTTCGAGCCTGGCTCAAGGAGTTAGAAGAACACAATAACTCACCAGAAACAGAGATTGTAGAACAACACCGTGTGCAATATGAAACCATCCTTGACGAAAAAACACTGGACGAATGGATTAAAAAAATCAAAGACTCGAAAATCTTTGCCGTTGATACAGAAACAACATCCCTTGATGCCCAACAAGCCAATCTGGTTGGCCTTTCATTTGCGGTAACACCCGGAGAAGCAGCATACCTGCCGCTTGGTCATACTTACACCGGTGTTCCCGAGCAACTGCCGTTCAAGAATACCATCGAAAAATTGAAGCCCGTTCTGGAAGATCCGGATCAGGCGAAAACGGGGCAAAATTTAAAATACGACGCCGAAGTTTTGCTTAATGTTGGTGTAGAACTCAGAGGCATTACTCACGATACGATGCTGATGTCATATGTTCTTGATGCGGGGAGCAGCAGACATGACATGAATACCCTGGCGTTAAAACACCTTGGTAAGGAAACCATTAAGTATTCCGACGTTGCAGGTTCCGGTAAAAAACAGCTTACTTTTGATCAGGTTGATCTTTCCCTCGCAGCACCCTATGCAGCAGAAGACGCAGACATCACATTGCAGCTGCACCAAATCCTGACTGAACAGTTGGAACAAAAGGAAGTACTGCAGTCCCTTTTTGAAGACATAGAAATGCCGCTGCTCAATACCCTGGTGCGAACCGAAACTAACGGTGTAAAAATTGATGCCAATCAACTCCACAAACAAAGTGCCGAGATTTCCGGCCGACTGTCTGAAATTGAATCCCAGGCGCACCAGCTTGCTGAACAACCTTTCAATATTGGTTCGCCGAAACAAATCCAGCAAATTCTTTATGAAAAACAAGGGCTTCCTGTGCTGCGTAAAACGCCTAAAGGCCAACCTTCCACCGCTGAAAATGTCCTACAGGAATTGGCGGAAGAATACGAGTTGCCCAGACTGATTCTCGAACATCGTGGGCTCGCCAAATTAAAAAGCACTTATACAGACAAACTGCCGGAACTAATCAACCCAAAAACCGGCCGCATTCATACTTCCTATCATCAAGCGGTGGCCGCAACCGGCCGATTGTCCTCTTCGGACCCCAACCTGCAAAATATTCCGATACGTTCAGAGGAAGGTCGAAAAATTCGAGAAGCTTTTATAGCAGAACCCGGGAATATTTTAATTGCAGCCGATTATTCTCAAATTGAATTGCGGATCATGGCGCATCTCTCGGGAGATACCGGATTGGTCAACGCATTTAAGAATGATTTCGATGTCCATAGCGCGACCGCGGCCGAAGTATTTGGAACCACCGCCGACGCCGTAGATTCAGAGCAGCGGCGACGAGCCAAAGCAATTAATTTTGGTCTGATCTACGGAATGTCAGCATTCGGTTTGGCCAGACAATTAAAAATAGAACAAAAACAGGCCAAAGAATATATCGAAATATATTTCGATCGATATCCCGGGGTAAAAGCGTATATGGAACAAACCAAGGAGTTGGCACGGGAAAATGGCTATGTTGAAACTTTATTTGGTAGACGGCTCAATTTGCCCAATATAAATGCAAAAAATGCGGCCGTTCGCCAGTACGCTGAGCGAACCGCCATTAATGCACCCATGCAGGGAACCGCTGCAGACCTCATCAAGCTTGCCATGCTGAAGATTGATCACTGGCTAATCGAAAATAATTCTTCCAGTAAAATGATCATGCAGGTGCATGATGAGCTGGTATTTGAGACTCATCCAGAGAATCAACAGCAGATGACCGATATCGCCCGCAAATTAATGTGCGGCGTTACGGAATTGTCAGTTCCTTTGGTAGTAGACATTGGAAGTGGACAAAACTGGAAAGAAGCGCACTAGAACTTTTGTAAAATAGTACCGTAAGCAGTGTACATCCCGAGTTAGGATTGCCAAACAGCTTCCGTTGAGGCAACATATCCGAGGAAACACCTATAAGATATTTACTGGAGGAGAGATTGACCGGATCAGCCACAGTACCAAGCCCCAGCGCCCATGGCGGGTTTGCGAGAAACCGTGTTGAGAATCTGCTTGAAGATTCAGGAGTGTCTATTAATGGTGCAAACCCGTGGGATATTCGGGTAAACAACGATTTATTTTTCAAGCGGGTAGTGGTTAACGGTTCGCTTGGATTGGGCGAATCTTATGTTGATGGCTGGTGGGATTGCGATCAGGTAGATGAAATGATTAATCTTGTGCTTCGAGCTGAGCTTGCGGAAAATCACAAATATCTGAGTCACTTCATAGTTTGGTTCCAGGCGAATCTGTTTAATCTGCAAAAGCAATCCAGATCTTTCGAAGTAGGTAAAAAGCACTACGATGTCGGTAACGACCTGTATGAAGCGATGCTCGATGAAAGAATGGTTTATACCTGCGGCTATTGGGCGCGGGCAAAAAACCTGAATGAGGCCCAGTACGACAAACTTGATCTGGTATGTCGAAAGATGAATCTCACACCAGGCATGAAGATTCTAGACATTGGTTGTGGCTGGGGCAGTTTCGCGAAATTTGCCGCGGAGAATTACAACGTCGACGTAACCGGTGTGACCGTTTCAAAAGAACAAGTCAGATTAGGCAAGGAACGATGCAAAGGTTTACCTGTCGATATCAGGCTTCAGGACTATCGTGATATCAAAGAGCAATTTGACGGCATTGTTTCTCTGGGGATGTTCGAACACGTAGGTCACAAAAATTCTAAAGCGTACATGCAGGTTGCTAATCGTTGCTTGAAGACTGGTGGTCAGTTTTTGCTGCATACCATTGGCAAAAATGACTCAAGATCCGGCGTTGACCCATGGATTTCAAAATATATTTTCCCCAATGGCGAGATCCCGTCGCTCAAACAAATATCTAACGCAACCGAACGAGTACTAGTGATCGAAGATGTACATAACTTCGGACCCGATTACGATAAAACTTTAATGGCCTGGTGCGCTAATTTTAATCGTGCCTGGCCCAAACTCAAGAATCAATATTCTGATCGCTTTCACCGAACGTGGAATTACTATTTAAAAATTTGTGCTGGTGCTTTTCGTGCCCGAGACCTGCAACTTTGGCAAATCATGTTATCCAAGGATGCGCCTGCTGGCGCTTATAGAAGGCCAGAATAGACAATAGATACACAGTTCCTTAAAACTTTTTGAGTCTTATCTTCCTTAGTCTCGCCGAATTCAATCATGCTCAATTTACATGGCAATCGGGTAAATTATAATTTGCCAGTGACAAAGCTAATTTCCTGCTAAAGCAGGATTACCGCTCGACTTAAATTTGATAGCCTGCGCGTTTTGGCATGAGTTATTGTTAAATCTGGCGTTTTCAGCATCTGAATCAAGCGGCCACCTAGTCAACGTCTTTCACCTCGATTCCATCTTTAAATTCTATTCCTGTAATCACCGTAACTGCCCAGGTACCCTAAGGAATAATTCTCTTGCCTGAGGAATCCCGATGTGATTCATTAAGATTATGATTTTTCCAGACGCACCCAAAGGTTATGTTTCCGTTGAGGCTTATGAAGAGCTGAAGCAGAAGAATGCCCGGCTTGAACAAACGATAGCCCTGCTTGTGGCTCGCATTGAAGACCTTGAGCGTCGCCTCAGCTTGAACAGCAGCAACAGTAGCAAGCCGCCTTCAAGCGACGGCCTAAAGAAGCCCAAGGCTGAACCCAGAACCAAAAGTCTGCGGAGAAAATCCGGTAAAAAGTCAGGCGGGCAGAAAAGCCACAAGGGAAGCACTCTGTGCCAAACGGCAGACCCCGATCATGTTGAAGATCACTTTCCTTCTGTCTGCGGGCAATGTGGCACGCCCTTATCGCCATCAATGGCCGGGGATTACGCCGCACGACAGGTGTTTGACCTGCCCGAGCCACAGCCCTTGGTGACAACCGAACACCGGGCGCATATCTGCCTTTGTGGCCACTGTGGAGAAACAACCAAGGCTGCGTTTCCTCTGGAGGTGAAGGCACCCGTACAGTACGGGCCACGCATTGCCGGAGTGTCAACATATCTCCAATGCGCCCATTTCCTGCCGGAAGACAGACTGGCGCAAATAATGGCCGATTTGTTCAATGCCCCTTTGGTTCCTGCCACTGTGGCCGCCATGAACCGCAAAGCATCAGAGCGGCTCAAGGGGGTTGCTTCTCACCTGCAGGATGTGATCGCCCAACAGGTCCACGTCAAACATCTTGACGAGACGGGTTTCCGGATTACGGGGTGCCTGCAATGGCTTCACGTTGCCTGTACACCGCTTCTGGCTTTCTACCGGGTCAGCAGCAAACGCGGTAATCTGTTATCCAATCTCACGGGCTGTATCGTGCATGATCATTGGCAGCCCTACTTCACGCTGGATGGTGTTACCCATGCGTTGTGCAATGCACACCATTTGCGGGAACTGCAAGCGTTGGTCGAAATCGAACAGGAAGATTGGGCTGGTCAGATGCAAAGGCTACTGCGGCGTGCGCACCATGTCACACAGGCCGCGCGGGATAAGGGCGTGGCGGTTTCAACGCCGCTTGTTGCGCTTATTAATCGGCGATACGACAGGATCATCACCGCAGCATTGGATTTCCATGAGGAATTGCCTCCACTCGTGCCGCCAAAACCCGGAAGACGGGGGCGCAAGAAGCGACGGACAGGACATAATCTGGCATTACGATTGCGCGATCACAAGGAAGGCACCCTGCGCTTTCTGACAGATCCCGACGTGCCATTCACAAACAACGAAGCTGAACGCGACCTGCGGATGATGAAGTTACGCCAGAAAATATCGGGAGGGTTCAGGTCTGAACAAGGGGCAGAGGATTTTGCCACCCTGCGCAGCGTCATCACAACGGCGAGAAAACAAGGATGGAACATCATCGAAACACTGATGATGCCTGCCGATCAGATTATCGCAACACTGAAATACGCTTGAAAACAACCTGGGCAGTTACTCTTCATTTAGCTAAACTCGAAAAATTAGAAACCATAGAAAAAATTGATATTCGTTTTATCAAACAAAAAAAATGGTCTGTTCAAGGAATAAAATCTATCACGCATCCTTCCAGTGATGGCACAATTACCCAAAAATATAAAAAAAAGTTCAAAACTATCCTTACCATTACGTATCCTTTTGGAATTTGTACTTATGATGCTAATGTTAAACAAAATGGTGATTGGCTAGATCACATATCCTTTGATGCAAAAACCAGAACACTCATAAGAAGCTTAGATGTAAAACTAAAAACCGGTAACCTAGCCCATATTACCCAATTTAAATTCTTCCTGCCAAAAACGCGCAATTATAGCAATGAAATTATCTTTACTGAATTATTGCAATCTTTAGGCTATATAGCACCCACTACTCGTTTTATTCCTATTAAACAGGGCCTTACGAATGGCTATCATATTATGCTAGCTCAAGAAAAAATATCAAAAGAAATGCTGGAGAAACACAAACAGCGTGAAAGTGCATTTTTTGAAGGCGATGAAACATTCGTTTGGAATTATCATGGCAATGGTCGTACCAAGAAACTAGACCACCTATCTTTAGCACGATTAATCAATGCAAAATGGGCAAATCAAGGAGAGAATGCAACCTATATCGCTCAAACAGGATTAAAAAAATTACAAAAAATTTATATGAATCGCGGACATTTGCTAACTCGTCCCGATCTTCCTGCAGAATTACTAATCCAGAAAAAAAGTTCGCAATTTGATATTCTATCGTTTCTTCAAGCACCTCATGCTTTAATTTTTCATAATCGAAAATTCTTTCTTAATAGCTTTACCCAAAATATCGAACCTATTTACTATGATGGCAATGTTGATTTTGGAGAAAAGAATCTTTCAGCTATTAACGCTTTTCTTGATCATCTGTTCACAAAAGTAACCACCGCTGATATTCGCGACCTGATCAAAAAAACAGATCAAATTATCGCTTCTGATTTCTCGCAAAGAGTCGGAAAATTATTAATTGCCGATGGTAAAGAGCAACAATATGTTGGCGATGCGCTGCTTGCAATTCGCCATAATCTTAATGTTCTATTAACAAAGAGAAAATCTTATCAAATTCAAAATAAAAAACACATTCCCATCGAAGAATTAAAAACAAAATACAAAAATGATTTATTCACAGAACTTCCCGACGCTAAAACAGTTGAATTGATTACCATCGATGCCGATACTTCATATTTTAAGGTGGAAATTTGCGCTCTTCAAGGATGTCTAATTGATGAAATGGAACGATCCGAATTTGTTAAAATTCTACAAAGCAAGCAACCCAATACCGAACCTGCTCTGATCTATATTGGTTCTAAATCAAACTCAAAAGCCAAAAATTCGCGCGAAACATATTTGCCAGAATTAAATTTGCTGATTAACCATAGCGTTAATGCAAAAATTACCTATCGCGGAAAAAAATTGCAACTCATCCAATCACGCTATGATGATTGGTTTTTCATTAAGGATGCTACATTTAAAGATTTGCACATTGAGTTTCAAGGAATCGCACCCAATGCCGAGCAAATCGCAACGCTTTAATAAAAGAGGGCTAACGGGTTGCCTGAGTTTTTATCAAGTAAGTTTTGATAACAGTCAGATTTCAGCGGTAAATGGTGGTTGTGAAGATAGCGTCAATATTGCAAATTCCCAAGGGACCCTAGCAAAAATTAACATCCGCGATGCTTATGCTGATGCCATTGATGTCGACTTTTCGAGCCTTAATTTTGCACAATTAAATATTACGAATGCTGGTAATGATTGTATTGATCTCAGCGGTGGCGATTATCAAATCACCCTTGCCGAATTACAGAAATGTGGCGATAAGGGCATATCGGTTGGCGAGAATTCTACCTTAAATGGCAATCAATTAATTATAAATCACAGTTTAATTGCCGTGGCTAGCAAAGATTCATCCACTGTAACGCTTGATAGTCTACAAGCTGAAAATAGTGAAATATGCTTGGAAGCCTTCAATAAAAAACAAGAGTTTTATGGGGCAATTTTGAAAGTTGATTCAATATCCTGTCGGGGCAAATATTTAGCTGATGAAAATTCACAGATTCATTGAGGTAGACTAATATGAGTTTTCGCGTGGAAGAAAAGATTTCAGCCACCCCCTATGAAATTGAAACATTATATGCGGAATTAATACAAAAGGGGATGCGACCACTCTATCCTACCCGCATCATTCACAGCATTTATTTTGATACAATGTATCATCAAATTCTTGCAGATTCCGAAGAAGGCTGCTTGCCTCGTCGCAAGATACGGATTCGCCATTATCCCAATGAAAAAGAACCCGCTCATCAGCTAGAAATTAAAATATCTGCGATTGAGGGTCGTTATAAAACGAGTAAACTTATATCAAAAACAGCTCTGCAAAAAATACTAAATTTAGGAGTCTATGATGGGCAATATGGTTTGTTAATGCCAAAAACCGAGGTGTGCTATCATCGCGAATATTGTCAGTTGGATAATATCCGAATAACTTTTGACCGTCATATTCAATATCGCCGTTTTCAAGCCAACCACCAAAATCATTATGATAATTATATTGTCCTTGAAATTAAAAATCCATATCAAGAAAATATTGATTTCATCCAAAGCTTAATCCCGGTTGCTCGACGTAGATTTTCAAAATTTGCACAGAGCATGCTCATCAGCTACTCACAATAAACACGATTGTCAACCCAAAGCTCAAATTTCCCTAGGGCAATCGGGCTTAAAAAGGCTTGAATGAGACTTTTGCATAATCCACAAAACACCCATCGCAACTCACAAACAACGTGATTTTTTATAAACTTGTCTCATTTTTTCGCTCATATTCTCTCAATCATCAATACGACACCAAAAAAGCCTCTATTTCGGCACTTTTAACCGCTTTTAGTGGGTTTTAATCTGTTTTATTGCCCATTTAGGCGCAACTCTCCTGTAAACGTTGCAGTTGTTTGAAAATATTCATCCCGGTTTTAAGATTATGGCTCATGGCAATCAGCTGTGCGCGGGTTTTGTTGAGTTATAACCGAATCTGGTGTTTAGGCGGTTGAAAAAATGGCGTCGCCTACGCGGGTTTGGCTACCTCGCGAAGGTGATTACAGGAATAGAATTTAGAGATGGAATCGAGGTGAAAGACCTTGACCCGGTCGCCACTTGATTCAGATGCGAAAAACACCAGATTTGATAATAACGACCTGGTTGGTTTGTATCAGCCTGATACGAATCCCTTTGGGACTCGCTACACTCGCGAAATAATTGTTCGGAATAATTTTTCGCGCTAGCCCCGTTAGGGGTGAGTCTCAGGGAAGAGACGAACAAAAAATGCGCCTTGCATTTTTTTCACCCGCCGAGCAGTAAATATAAAAAAACCCGCACAGTGCGGGTTTTTTTATATCTAATTGCCTGGCAGTGTCCTACTTTCACATGGGGAGACCCCATACTATCATCGGCGCTAAGCGTTTTCACTTCTGAGTTCGAGATGGGATCAGGTGGTACCCGCTCGCTATTGCCACCAGACAAACTGGTCTTGAAGCCATCGGCTTCAGTTATTCATTCGACAACAGACATCAATCTGCTGTCTAAATAAATACAAATCAGGGTAGTCATTAGCGTTTTTTTAAGGATTGCTTGTTACACAACGCCTTCGAGGTCAGGCCTCTTGGGTGTTATATGATCAAGCCTCACGGGCAATTAGTACTGGTTAGCTTCATACATTACTGCACTTCCACACCCAGCCTATCAACGTTGTAGTCTTCAACGACCCTTTAGTCTGACCACGAGTGGTCAGAAGGGAGACCTTATCTTGAGGGGGGCTTCCCGCTTAGATGCTTTCAGCGGTTATCCCGTCCGTACATAGCTACCCAGCAATACCATTGGCATGATAACTGGAACACCAGAGGTACGTCCACTTCGGTCCTCTCGTACTAGAAGCAGCTCCTCTCAAGTCTCCGGCGCCCACGGCAGATAGGGACCAAACTGTCTCACGACGTTCTAAACCCAGCTCGCGTACCACTTTAAATGGCGAACAGCCATACCCTTGGGACCGGCTACAGCCCCAGGATGTGATGAGCCGACATCGAGGTGCCAAACACCGCCGTCGATGTGAACTCTTGGGCGGTATCAGCCTGTTATCCCCGGAGTACCTTTTATCCGTTGAGCGATGGCCCTTCCATACAGAACCACCGGATCACTAAGACCAACTTTCGTTCCTGCTCGACGTGTCTGTCTCGCAGTCAAGCACTCTTGTGCCTTTACACTAACCGCACGATTTCCGACCGTGCTTAGAGTACCTTCGCGCTCCTCCGTTACTCTTTGGGAGGAGACCGCCCCAGTCAAACTACCCACCATACACGGTCCCGGACCCGGATAACGAGCCTCGGTTAGAATCACGAATAAGCAAGGGTGGTATCTCAAGGGTGGCTCCACAGAGACTAGCGTCTCCGCTTCAAAGCCTTCCACCTATCCTGCACATACTTATTCAAAATCCAGTGTAAAGCTGTAGTAAAGGTTCACGGGGTCTTTCCGTCTAGCCGCGGGTACACTGCATCTTCACAGCAAGTTCAATTTCGCTGAGTCCCTGGTGGAGACAGTGTGGCCATCGTTACGCCATTCGTGCAGGTCGGAACTTACCCGACAAGGAATTTCGCTACCTTAGGACCGTTATAGTTACGGCCGCCGTTCACCGGGGCTTCGATCAAGAGCTTCGCACAAGTGCTAACCCCATCAATTAACCTTCCGGCACCGGGCAGGCGTCACACCCTATACGTCCACTTACGTGTTTGCAGAGTGCTATGTTTTTAGTAAACAGTCGCAGCCACCTCTTTATTGCAACCTCCTTCAGCTCTGAACGCGAAGTTCTTCACTTACCAGAGGCACACCTTCTCCCGAAGTTACGGTGTCATTTTGCCGAGTTCCTTCACCAGAGTTCTCTCAAGCGCCTTAGGATTCTCACCCCACCCACCTGTGTCGGTTTAGGGTACGGTCAAACATAACCTGAAGCTTAGAGGTTTTTCTTGGAAGCATGGCATTAATTACTTCGCGCTTTAAAAAGCGCTCGTCATCGCGTCTCGATCTTAAAGGACCCGGATTTTCCTGAAGTCCAAATCTACTCGCTTAAACCGGCATATCCAACAGCCGGCTAACCTAGCCTTCTCCGTCACCCCATCGCAGTTATGTTCGGTTCAGGAATATTAACCTGATTCCCATCGACTACGCATTTCTGCCTCGCCTTAGGGGCCGACTCACCCTGCGCCGATGAACGTTGCGCAGGAAACCTTGGGTTTTCGGCGTGCGGGCTTTTCACCCGCATTGTCGCTACTTATGTCAGCATTCTCACTTCTGATATCTCCAGCAAACCTCACGGTTCACCTTCACAGACTTACAGAACGCTCCCCTACCATGCGTAATAAATACGCATTCGCAGTTTCGGTACACACCTTGAGCCCCGGTATATCTTCCGCGCAGGCCGACTCGACCAGTGAGCTATTACGCTTTCTTTAAATGATGGCTGCTTCTAAGCCAACATCCTGGCTGTCTGAGCCTTCCCACATCGTTTCCCACTGAGATGTGTTTAGGGACCTTAACTGGCGATCTGGGCTGTTTCCCTCTCGACGACGAAACTTAGCTCCCGCCGTCTGTCTCCCGTGATTGCACTTCTTGGTATTCGGAGTTTGCTATGGGTTGGTACCGCGAGATGCAGCCCTAGCCATGACAGTGCTCTACCCCCAAGAGTGAGACACGAGGCACTACCTAAATAGTTTTCGGGGAGAACCAGCTATCTCCGGGCTTGTTTAGCCTTTCACTCCTAGCCACAGCTCATCCACTAATTTTTCAACATTAGTTGGTTCGGTCCTCCAGTCGGTATTACCCGACCTTCAACCTGGCCATGGCTAGATCGCCCGGTTTCGGGTCTAATCCTAGCAACTAAAACGCCCTATTAAGACTCGGTTTCCCTACGGCTCCCCTATACGGTTAACCTTGCTACTAAAATTAAGTCGCTGACCCATTATACAAAAGGTACGCAGTCACATGATAAATCATGCTCCCACTGCTTGTACGCACACGGTTTCAGGTTCTATTTCACTCCCCTAACAGGGGTTCTTTTCGCCTTTCCCTCACGGTACTAGTTCACTATCGGTCGATAAGTAGTATTTAGCCTTGGAGGATGGTCCCCCCATGTTCAGACAGAGTTTCTCGTGCTCCGCCCTACTCGATTTCACTTTATAAGCCCTTTCGTGTACAGGGCTATCACCTTCTATGGCCAGACTTTCCAGACTGTTCTACTAGAACTTATAAAGCTTAAGGGCTGATCCCCGTTCGCTCGCCGCTACTAAGGGAATATCGGTTGATTTCTTTTCCTCCGGATACTTAGATGTTTCAGTTCTCCGGGTTCGCCTCTTATACCTATGTATTCAGTATAAGATACCCGCAAGCGGGTGGGTTTCCCCATTCGGAAATCCCTGGATCAAAGCTAGTTTGTCAGCTAACCAGGGCTTATCGCAGACTACCACGTCCTTCATCGCCTCTTATCGCCTAGGCATCCACCATGTGCGCTTTTTTGCTTGATCATATAACCCCAAGAGTCCTGAAAAACCATAAATAATCCGTTCTTCAATAACTTGAAGCTACATTAGCTTGAACTCTCAAAGAGTTTTGTAACATAAAAATGCAAAATTTAAATAAAAAGATACTTTAAATTGAAATTGAAATATCTGTTTAAAATCAAACAGATAATCTATTTGGTACCCGCGCTTACGGAATTTACCGATAATGTGTTTTTTAAAAAAAACACAAAAAAATGTAGATAACATTCTCGTTAAATTCGCGCTTGCGCGCGCCTTTGACTACCCTAATTGTAAAAGATCAAGATTTAACCTGAGTTAAATCGCAAGTAATAAACAAAAAACAACAATTTTGACTATTTTTTGTTTATTACCTCGAGAGTCAGTCAAGCAGATCAGAAAAGTGGTGGAGCTAAGCGGGATCGAACCGCTGACCTCCTGCGTGCAAGGCAGGCGCT